>NZ_JAGEOK010000002.1 GCF_017573545.1 Actinomadura nitritigenes
GAACAAGTCCCGCGAATGGAAGCTCGCCGCCCAGCGCATGGCCACCGCCGTCTCCGGCATGAGCAAGGTCATCGGCGAATCCCACGACATCCACCTCGGCGCCGAACGCCAGAACACCGCCATGTGGAGCGCCTGACCCACCCCCAAGGACGACCGCCCATGCCTCCCCACGATCCTCCGCCCGACGACCTGACCCAGCTCCTGTTCCCCCACGGATCTCCCCCGCCTGGCTCTCCCGCGACGCCCCCGAGTCCCGCACCCACGTCTCAGCCACCCGCCACCAGCCCCCCGTCCCGAGGCGCCGGCAAGTACGAGGTCCGCCGCCGCGAACTCCTCAAGGTCGCCGACGAGATGCGCAACGACATCAAGGCCGTAGAACAGGCCGTCCAAGCCCTCAAGATCCAGGTCCACGAGGTAGGCGGCTGGGACGTAGCGCAACAACTCGCCTCCAAAGTCAACACCGCCCACACCAACATGCTGGACGCCCTCGGCCTCTTCGTGCGGGGGTGCTACACCGAAGCCAGTCGAATAGAGGCCGCCGCCAAGACCTATGGCAAGGCTGAGGGGGAGGCGGGGGCGGCCGCCCGCACGGCAACACCTAAGAACGTCACCCCGTGGTAGTCGAAGTCAGAGGAGAGTTGATCGGACTGAGGTACCTGCCTTGACCCTGCATCAGTTTGAGCGCGGCATCCGGCCTGGCACCCTCGGCCCCGGTGATCCTGCTCAGTACGACTACCTGACCATCAAGTCCTTCTTCGCGGGTGTCAAGCCGGGCGATCTCGAGGGCCTACAGCAGGCCTACACCACGTTGCAGAACGCCCTTCAGGACCTGGAGCGGCGGCTGGGACAGCACACCAGGCGTCTGAACGAGATTTGGAGCGGGGACGCACAGCAGTCCGGCACGGCCGAGATCAAACAGCTCGCCGAGAACGCCGCCGCGATCGCCAAAGCAGGCGGCCAGTTCGGGACGGCGATGTCGAGCGGAGCCGCCGCCCTCCGGACCCCGCCCCCGATCCCGGCGCCGACGGGCCCGGGAGGCGTTGTGCCGGGGCTTCTCGGCGAGGCCGCCGCATCGCCAGCCGACACCAAAGCCGCCCAGGAAGCTCTGGCCAAGACCAACACGTCCCTCGCCTCCGCCTTCGACCAGATCCCCGCCAGACTGGCTCTCGGCCTCCCACCGGATTCCAAGGGAGGTACTCCCTACCTTGGAGCCGGAGGGGGACGGGCGCCCGGTGGGGTTCCCGCTGCCGGTGCTCCGGGGGCCAGTACCGGCCTCCCGGGCGTCAGCGCTCCAACCCCTGACGGTGAAACAAACGCGACTGGATCAACGCCGACGTCCGCTCCGGAACACTCCTCGGGGCCGCGAACGATCGGGGCGCCTTCCCAGGGCCCCGGGACATCGCTCCCAGCACCATCACACAGCGGGACCCCCACGGACCTGGCGGGCTCAGGCCCTGGTTTCAGCCAGCACCCAGGGACGGCGCCCGATTCGCCAGGCGTGAAGACTCCACATCAAGACAGCCACACCGTCCCTGGCCTCGGACGGGTCCCTCCCGCAGTTGGAGGCGCACCATGGCCGCCAGCCGGGACGGGCAGTCCACCTGTGGCTTCACCGCCGTCGGCAGGACGCGAAAATCCTCGCCTCCCCCTGTTCTCGGAGCCGGACCCGCAGGGCGGACAGCCAGCCCTGGAGGCTCCGAATCGCATGTCGTCCCGGGGAGTCATAGGCGGCAACGAATACAGGGGACTGGGAAGCGTCGGTCAGAGGCATACTTTGCCCTCCAGCGCCATCGAAGGGCCAGGGCAGGTGCCCTCTCGAGGCGTACTTCGCAACGGCGTCCTACAACCGGCCAACGAGGGCGCTGCCGGCAACGGACTGCCCATGGCCGGAGGCGTTGGACTCAGCGGCCGGAATGGGGAAAGAGCGAGAGACGTCTACGTTGCCGAAGACAATTCACTCTGGGAAGACGAAACCGAGTTCTCACCTAGAGTCATCGGCAAATATGACCAGACCACGAGAAATGCGACTCATGGTAGCTGATCTTTCTGTTCGGCGAGCCCTCTGGTCGAGGATCACCTTGGCCACCGCCATATCCCTGCCGTTTCTCCTCCTCGACTGTCCTTTGGCCCAGGCAGCGCCCCGGCCACGTGCAGAGGAGTGGTGGTTCGAGGCATGGCAGATAACTCAAAAAGTATGGCCGCTGACCGAAGGCGAGGGCATCACCATAGGTCTGATCGACACCGGAGTGGAGGCACGGCTTCCAGAACTCCGTGGCGTAGTGCTCCCTGGCAAGGACTTCGCCGGCCCGTCCGACCACGAAGGGCGGGTGGACACTGATTCGGAGCTAGGTGGGCATGGAACCGGGATGGCGGCCCTGATCTCGGGCCAGGGCTCCGGCAGCGGGATGGTCGGTATCGCCCCGAAAAGTCGCATTCTGCCTATCAGTAAGGTGAGCGGCGACTATGAGAAGCCGATCCGCTACGCCGTGGATCACGGCGCCAAGGTGATCAACATGTCGGAGGGCGTCCCTACCGGCAGTTGTCCGAGCAGCGTGCAGGCTGCGGTGGACTATGCCATCCAGCACGACGTGGTCATCGTCGCGGCTGCAGGAAACGATGCACACCTCGACTCGACAGACACCCCCGCCAACTGCTCTGGAGTTCTCGCCGTAGGAGGGATCGATGCTCACCTTTCCCCCTGGCAGGACTCAACACCGGGCCCCAATGTCATGATCGCCGCTCCGAGTGTCTCCGTAGGATCAATTGGCAAGGCGGGGGTGTTCAGTCCGGGAGGCAACGGAACGAGCTCGGCGACGGCCCTCACCTCGGGTGTCGTCGCCCTGCTGAGGTCTCACTTCCCTCGCATGTCCGGACGAGAGATCGTTCAACGCATGCTGGCCACCGCGCGAGACGTAGGCCCCAAGGGCCGGGATGAGAAGACCGGCTACGGCGCCCTGATCCCCTACAAGGCCTTGACCGCTCACGTGCCTGCCGACTTCCCAAACCCGGTGTACAGCAAGTCAAGATCCACTACATCACAAAAAAACGCAGGAAAGACTGAAATCCTCCACAGGAGGGAGTCGCCCTCGCATGCCGTGAGATCATCACCTCATGACGAATCTACAACGTGGGCGATAGTCTTAATCGCGACAACCATCGCCCTGCTTACCATCACAGGACTGACCTACGCCGCCTTCAGACATCGGAGGTCCACTTAGTAGGCAATCAATGCAATCAACGCGAAATACGATTGCCGTCATACGGCATGACATATCTCGCGTCGCAAATAAATTTCAGACCTTAAGTAGAATCGAAAGATTTCATATGCCAAGCAGCAAGCACCCGTTACGAGAACTTCTGAATGAGAGTACACCGACTGCCCCGAGCACCTACAAGGAGGTGGCAGAGCGCCTACATTTAACCGATCCCGCCAAGGCCCAGCAAATGTCTGGTCAGCAGACTGCTGATACTAGCCAGACCGACGTTCGGAATGCCGGACACGAAGAAGCGTTAGAGATTTTTGTGCCGGTCGCGGCTGCGGAAGACACGACGCCCGGCGAACAAGAAGTTCGCTACGAAGTGCGGCAACTTCCAAATGGAAATCCTGTCCTGCCGATTTACACTAGCGAATCTTTGCTGGCGAACTCCCTCGGCGACGAGCAAAGTTATGCCCGCATCGAAATCATTCGACTTCTCAAGCAGATCGGAGGCCGTGTTCCGTTGGTAGTGAACCCCGTTTTGACCGGCAATCCGGGGCAGCAAACAACACCATCTCACAGAAAGGCGAGAAATGACAGGTTATAATGTATACACCGACTCGCTCATCTATGCTGGAGCGAATTTTAAGCGTGTCGCCATCGAGTACAAAAAGAACATGCCGCAGAGCGGGCTCGGGAAGCCAACTGCCGGCGACGGCCAGGTCGATGAAATCATGCATAATACGGTGCAGATGCTTACCTTACTCCACGGCATGGTCGCCGATGCCACCTGGCAGCACGGAGAAAAGCTGCAGTTGGCGGCCGAAAACTATCAGGCCAAGGAGGCCACCATGACAGAGTTGCTTCAGGCTGCCGTGAAGGTTATCACCATTCCCGGATCCGTACCCGACCTGGGAAAGGACTGATACCTTTGCCGCCGAATCCAGATCCACCGGCCCGTCCTCTGGCCAAATTTCCCGAGGCAACGGTCCCCGAGACACGGCAACCATTGCCAACTACGTGGATGCATTACATACGAGGCGACTTTACTGGTATGTATGAACTGGCAGGTCGACTCTACAGCATCGCAAAGGAGGGGAACCCGGCCGTCATCCAACTGACAAAGCAGGTTAACGACCTGATTGGCCAGGACCATGATCAGTGGTCAGGCAGATCGGCGTCCGCTTTCAGGGCGAGTTATGGGCAGGATGCGGCGATCATGACGGCAGTCAATCGCATTGCGAGCGCAGTCGGAGGGGTGATCGATAAACTCGCGTGCAGGCTGGCGGAAATCGAGCACGGCATCGACCAGCAATTAGAGGTAGGCTTTGCGGCTGGCTACTTTGTGCAAGATGAAGCCTTCCGCAGAACTAATTATCCTTCGCCTCCTGCCGGCCCAAGCCAGTACACAGAGATGGCGAAAGCCTTCAATGACTATCTCGCGAATGCTTATAAGGAGGCCGACGAAGCACGGAAACTCGCCGCGACCGAACTCGCCACCTTGGCTGGCGCGCTGGACGAGGGGCTCAGATACTACCAGGGAAAGTCACCTCTCTCTGGGGCACTAGACCCGGGTGGACTCCTCAATCAAGGAGAAAAACATTGGTACGCCCCCAAGGCAACCGATGCCCACAATAAGTATATTGATCAAATAAAAAAACTGAAGAGTTCTGGGACCGATCTCGGTTCGGCCATCGGCGACATGCAGAAGATCGGGGACGGAGTCCAGCAGGTAGGTGATGTAGTGAGCCAAATCAAGCCCATAGAAAAATATGGGACCACCATCAGCGAAGTGGGCTCCATCATCTCACAAATCGGCGGGTTCGCGGCACTCGTCGCCAAGTAGCGAGTTGAGATGATCCAAGAATTGTAAGGACTGTTGATGACGAGAAACCTCAAAGATGGGTCACGAAAAAAAGTCTTCCTTTGCATTGCATGCGGCGGCCTTTTGATCCCAATCGCCCTGATTGCACTGTGGCTGCAACCTTGGCAGTCCCACAAGCAAGCTACCAGCACCCCTCGAAAGGTGAGTTCCCCGGCTGCCGCGGTTCTGAGCTCGGACGGGCTTGTACTGCAGCTCCCAGAGGCTGGTGACATTCTCCGCAAGAGCCTGCCCGCAAGCGCAGCAGACTTGAAGGAAAACCCCGACCCCTTCAACAACCTGCGCCAGGAATTATATTACACCTGGCAGTCGTTCGCTGCAGACAGAAGTCGATTCCTGTCCGTTCGCATACATCGACTGGCAAGCCGAAAAGAGGCCGAGCAAGCCTATACGTACAAGCTACAGCATTCACAACGTGATCATTCAAAAGCCAAGGGGGACGGTGGAGCGAACACCGGAGCTGCCACATCTATCTCAAATATGGGCGATGCGGCATTCTCACTCCCAATTTCGCAGAAGATGACCGGGAACACCTACGACGACAATCGCAAGTATGACGTTCACGGCACCTATCTTTACTGTCGCACCAAGAATGTAACTATCGAGGTGTTCTGGGAGGGAGCTCAGACATCGAGTGCTTCCTCTGAACATTCGGCGCCCACTTCCGATATTTTTAGTTACGCTCAAACCACAAGGGATGCGCGCAACATAGTTGCGTCCGTGGTCAGAGCCATGGAGTAACGCTTGCGCATAGTCGATGCCAGGGTCTCAGAGGACTCTTCCCTCGGCAATAAGTGCCAAAGCTCAAGGCCAATCCTTGAGAGAATTTGAACTACATATCCCTCGGATACGGTCAGGGTAGTGGCGCTATGCGGGGCAGGGTGGGTTGGCAGCGCCGAGATGGAGGCATCGCAAGTTCCGGGGGAGCGTGACGGGCTGGTGATGACGAATGTAGAGCGGCGTTTGTGTTGCTGCGAGCGGAGTTGGCCAAGGTGGTCATCTCGGTACAGGTGTGGTGGAGAGGGCTCGGGAATTGGGGGCTCGGTGATGGTCGGCCGTTGGCAGTCGCAGTGCGGGGCTCAATAGCGGCTGGGTTGCGCAGGCTGGTGCGGGGACGCTGGTGGTTGAGAGCTCGAAGCCGCGCCGCGGGGGTGGGCGGGGACGGGTTTGTGGGGGTGGGCTTCGGTTGGGGGGACGCTGGGCGGGCATTTGGGATCGCATGGAGATACCGCGGACTCTGGTCCTCAGCGGGCACTTCCCCCCGGAGTCGGGCGGGGTCCAGACGTTCACCTGGGAGCTGGTGCGGCGGTTGCCCGCCGACCGGGTGGTGGTGGTCGCGCCGGCGCGGGTGGGGGCGGCGGTTTTCGATGCGGGGTTGGACTTTCCGGTGGTGCGGCGGCGCGGCTACCTGCTGTTCAGGGGGCTGCGGCGGCTCGTCGCCGAGTATGGGGTCGACGCGGTGTGGATCACGGCCGTGGCGCCGTTCGGGCTCTACGCGCCGCTGGTGCGGGCCGCAGGGGTGGGGCGGATCATCGGGTCGACGCACGGGCAGGAGCTGGGGTGGTTCCGGGCGCCGCCGACGCGGGCGGCGCTGCGGGCGGCGGCCCGGTCATTCGATGCGCTCACCTATCTCAGCCCCGGGACGCTTCCGGGGCTGAGGGAGGTTGCCGGTGACCGGGCGGGGCTGGTGCAGATGTCCGGTGCGGTGGACACGGGCCGGTTCCGGCCGGGGCTGGACGGGGCGCGGGTCCGGTGGCGGCACGGGCTGGGAAAAGGGCCGGTGGTGCTGAGCGTGGCGCGGCTGGTGCGAAGGAAGGGCCATGACGTGCTGCTGCGCGCGTGGCGGGACGTGGTTCGCAGAAGGCCGGACGCGCGGCTGGTGATCGTGGGAGACGGGCCGATGCGGCGGCGGCTCGCGGAGTCGGCGAGGGAGGCGGGCGGGTCGGTCACGCTGGCCGGGACGGTGCCGGCGGCGGACCTGCCGTACTACTACGCGGCCGCCGACGTGTTCACGCTGCCGTGCCGGGACGCCAGGCGGGGGCTGCAGACCGAGGGGCTTGGGCTGTCGGTGCTGGAGGCGTCCGCGGCGGGCGTGCCGGTCGTGGTGGGCCGGTCGGGCGGCAGCCCGGAGGCCCTGGTGGACGGGCGGACGGGCGTGCTGGTCGACGCGTCGCGTCCGGACGAGCTGGCGCTCGCGCTGCACCGGCTGCTGGCGTCGCCCGGACGGGCGGCGGCGATGGGCGCGGCCGGGCGGGAATGGGTACGCGGAAGGTGGAGCTGGGACGCCGCCGCGGCCCGGCTCGCGGCGCTGCTGGACGACCGCCCGATCCGCGATCGTCCCGTCGGCGACCTCCCCCGTAGCCGGACCCCGTGGACGGAAACCGCATGGCATTCAAGGAGCAGCTGACCCGGCCGGACTTCCGGCGGCTGATCATCGGCCAGACCGTGTCAGCGCTCGGCGACTGGATGGGCACGCTCGCGCTCATGTACTTCGTGCTGGAGCTGAGCGGGTCGACGACGGCGGTCGGCGGGGTGCTGGTGCTGCGGCTGCTGCCGTCCGCGCTGGGCGCCCCGGTCGCCGCGCGGGTGGTGACGCGCTGGCGGCGGCGCAGCGTGATGCTGACGTCCGACCTGATCAGGGTCGGGATGGCGGTGGCGCTGCCGGTGGTGCCGGGGCTGTGGTGGGTGTACTTCTGGGCCTTCATGATCGAGGTCGTGGGGCTGGTGTTCCTGCCGGCCCGGGACGCGGCGATCCCGTTCCTGATCGGGGAGGGCCGGGAGGAGGGGAAGGACGACCACGACACCGGCACGCTGGAGCTGGCGAACGGGATCACGATGGCCACCTCGTACGGGATGATCCCGTTCGGCGCGGGGATGTTCGGGCTGATCCTGTGGATCTCGGAGCAGGCGGGCTGGGGCGGCCACTGGCGGTACGTGCTGGTGTTCTGGCTGGACGCGCTGACGTACCTGGCGTCGTGGCTGGCGGTGCGGGGGATCCCGGACCTCGGGCCGGGGCCGGGCGAGAAGCTGGCGATGGAGCGGGACGAGCGGGAGGCGGGCGAGAAGCACGGCTTCGTCAACGGGCTGAAGCTGCGGGTGGTGCGGAGCGTGCTGCCGGGGATCGCGGTGGTGGCGCTGGGCCTGGGCGCGCTGTTCTCGCTGGGCGTGGTGTTCGTGAAGGGCGTGATCAACGCGGGGCAGATCGGGTTCGGGGCGCTGGTGGTGTGCTTCGGGGTCGGGGCGGTGGTGGGGCTGCTGCTCCTGCACCGCAAGACGGGAAGCCTGCTGACGCAGGTCCGGGTGGCGACGGCGGTGCAGGGGGTGGTGATCGCGTCGATGGGCGGGCTGGCGTCCAAGCCGTGGTCGTTCGCCGGGGCGGTGCTGTTCGGCGCGGCGGCGACGAGCGCGCTGGTGGGCGGGATCACGTACCTGCAGGAGAGCCTGGGCGGGGTGGACCGGAACCTGGCGCTGACCGCCTTCCACGCGGTGCTGCGGTTCGGGCTGGCGCTGGCGGCGCTGCTGGCGGGCGGCGCCGCCGACCTCCTGAAGGAGGCCGGCGCGCGGCCGCTGGGCATGGTCCCCGCCCAGTTCGTGCTGATGATGTCCGGCCTGGTGGTGCTGGCCGGCACCTTCCTGATCCGCGCCCCGAAGGCGCGGGAGCCGGCCGCTACCTGACCGGGACGGCCTCGGACGGCGCGTCCTCCAGCGGCTGCTCCGCCTCGCCGCGGGTGTTGGCGGCCCGCAGCGCGACGACCGCGGCGGCGGCGAGGAAGATGCTGCAGGCGAGCAGGGCGCGGGAGAACCCGCCGGTCAGCGCGTCCGGCATCGGCCTGCGGTCGGCGACCAGGTCGTGGGTGCGGGCGGTGGCCAGCGCGGAGAAGATCGCGAGGCCGAGCGCGCCGCCGAGCTGCTGCGAGGCGTTGAGCAGCGCGGCGGCGATGCCCGCCCGGTCCGGGGCGACGTTGGCGTTGGCGGCCGTGGTGATCGACACGAACGCCAGGCCGAGCCCGAGGGAGGCGACCATGAGGCCGGGCAGCAGGTCGGTGAGGTAGGCGCCGTCCACCGGGATGCGCGACAGCCAGAAGACGCCGCCGCCCGCGAGCAGCAGCCCGGCGACCATCACGGGGCGGGTGCCGATCCGGGCCAGCAGCTGCGAGGAGATCCCGGCGGCGATGCCGACGCCGAAGCAGAGCGGCAGGTAGGCCGAGCCCGTCTTCATGGGCGAGTAGCCGAGGACGTTCTCCATGTAGAGGCTGAGGAAGAAGAACATCGAGCTGATCCCGGCGACGGCCACCAGCATCGCGACGTCGGCGGCGCCGAGCCCGCGGATCCGGAAGATCGACAGGGGCAGCAGCGGGTTGCGGCCGCGCTGCTCGTTGAGCAGGAACGCCAGCAGGATCACCACGGCGCCGGCGAGGCCGCCGACGGTGCGGGCCGCGCCCCAGCCGACGTCCGGCGCCTTGACGATCGTGTAGACGAGCAGCAGCATCCCGGCGGTGACGAGGACGGCGCCGAGGAAGTCGAAGTCGGCGAGCCGCGCGCTGCGCCGGTCGCCCTCGACCAGCAGGAACAGTCCCGCGATCACGATCACGCAGACCGGCACGTTCACGAGCATCACCCAGCGCCAGCCGGGGCCGTCGGTGAGCAGCCCGCCGAGCAGCACGCCCGCGGCGGACGCGCCGCCGGCGACGCCGCCCCACACGCCGAGCGCCTTGCCGCGGTCGCCGCCCTCCTTGAAGGTGGTGGTGAGGATCGACAGGGTGCCGGGCAGCATCAGCGCCGCGCCGATGCCCTGCGCGAACCGGGCGCCGACCAGCATCCCGGACGTCTGCGCGAGGCCGCCGGTCACCGACGACAGCGAGAACAGGACGGTTCCCGCGACGACGATGCGGCGGCGGCCGAGCAGGTCGGCGAGGCGCCCGCCGAGCAGCATGAACCCGCCGTAGGTGAGCAGGTATCCGGACGGCACCCACTGCAGGTCCTGGACGGAGAAGTCCAGGTCCTTGCGCATCGCGGGCAGCGCCACGTTGACGATCGAGGCGTCGATGAAGTCCAGGAACGCGATCGCGCACAGCAGCGTCAGGGTGATCTTGCCGCGCCCGGTCGCGAGAAAGGACGGGCGGGCGTCCGTTGTCGCCATGGTCATCTCCAGGTCTCAGGCGCTCGCCGGCGTCTGCCAGCGGGGCGCGCGTTCGTAGCGGGGCCGCCAGACGGCCCGGTACAGCAGCCGGACGGGCGGCGGGACGATGCCGAGGACCTTGCGGCGCGTCTCGTCCTCGGCGCCGTCGAGCAGCCAGGGGAAGAAGCTCGCGGCGCCGCTCATGCCGAGCTTGCTGCGCTGCTCGGCGCCGAAGGCGTCCCACTCCTTCCCGGTCATCAGCTTCTGGACGAGCGGGAGCGCCAGCTCCTCCTCGTGGTCGCAGTGCGCGGTGAGGCCCTGCGCGAGTTCCGCCGCGCGCGCGGCGAGCACCTCGGCGGGCGAGGACGCCTTGATCGCGGCGTCGACACCGTCCAGCAGCCCATCGAGGGAGTTGTGCTCGGCCTCCATCTGCTCGAGGACGGCGGTGTCGGCGACCCGGTCTTTCAGGACGGGCCACAGGTGCGTGTCCTCGGCGGTGTGGTGGACGTGCAGGAACGTGCTGAAGCGGTCCCAGCCGGCGCGGAGCGCGGCGCCGGGGACGTCCCCGGCCTCGGCCATGGCGACGAGCCGGTCGAGGTCGCGCTGGAAGGCGTCGTGGACGGCGTACATGAACGAGACGTCGATCTGGTCGCGCGGGACGGATCGCGTCCCCGTGCCTGGTCGCGTGGTGCGGCTCATGGGTTTGGCCCCCTAGTGTCTTGCCGGGATTGACCCGTTCTCGCCACCAAAGAGGGACGGCGGGCCGGCGAGTGTGACACCGGGCGGCCGGGATGAGGCTCACATCACAGTTCAGGGGCGGATGTCACACTTTCGGGGGTGCGACCCCTCTAGGGGGCGAGCGCACAGGAGGTCGACCCATGCCAGAAGGCACCGCCGAGGACACCGCGACGCGGGTGTTCGCCGATCATCGGGAGCTGCTGTTCTCGGTCGTCTACAACATGCTCGGAAGCGTCGCCGACACCGAGGACGTGCTGCAGGACGCGTGGCTGGCATGGGCGGCCAGGCACGGCGACGGCACCGCGGAGGAGATCGGGAACCCGCGGGCGTACCTGGTGCGGATCGCGGTGAACACCGCCCTGGCCCGGCAGGCGCTGATCAGCCGCCGCCGCGAGACGTACGTGGGGCCGTGGCTGCCCGAGCCGCTGGTCAGCGACGCGGGCGCGGACGACTCGGCGGAGCGGACCGAGGCGGTGTCGATGGCGCTGCTGGTCGTGCTGGAGACGCTGACGCCGCTGGAGCGGGCCGTCTTCGTGCTGAACGAGGTGTTCGGGTACCCGCACACGGAGATCGCGACGATCCTGGACCGCAGCCCGTCGGCCGTCCGGCAGCTGGCGCACCGGGCCCGCGAGCACGTGCACGCGCGCCGTCCCCGCTTCCAGGCCGACCCGAAGGTGCAGCGGCAGGTGACCGAGCGGTTCCTGCGGGCGGCGCTGGGCGGCGACATCGAGGACCTGATGCGGCTGCTCGCGCCGGACGTGACGCTCTGGACCGACGGCGGCGGCAAGGCCCGGCCGGCGGCGCTGCGCCCGATCCAGGGCGCCGACCGGGTCGCCCGGACGATCACGGGCGGGACCGGGAGGGAGCGGTGGCCGCTGGAGATCCGGTACCGCACCGTCAACGGCGACCCGTCCGCGGTGCTGTTCGACAACGACGACGCGCCGTTCGGCGTGATGGTGCTCGACCTCGCCCCGGACGGCGACCGGATCCGCGGCATCTACGCGGTCACCAATCCGGACAAGCTCACCCACATCGACGAGCACCGCTGAGAGACGCGGTCCGCTGAGAGACGCGGTCCGCCGCCGAGGGCCGCGGCGGCGGACCGTCCCCCTTCCCGGCCCGTCCCCTCCCCCCGGGCGGCCCCCGAGCGGCTCGGGCCCGGCTCCGGGTGCCGATTCGGGCAGGCCAGCCTGGGTAGGGGGTCAGCGCGATCTTTCGCGGCCCGGAGGCGCCGGGCGCGGATCGCCCGACCGTTATGAGCATTCTCGGGATGATCTTCGCCGTGGCGGCGGCCGCGTTCACCGGACTCGGCTTCGTCGCCCAGCAGCATGCCGCCTACCGGGAGCCGCTGGAGGAGATGCTGCACCCGCGGCTGCTGCTGCACCTGCTGCGCAGCCGGCTCTGGCTGGCCGGCATCGGCACCATGATCGTCGGGCAGGTGCTGTTCGCGGTGGCGCTGAACCTGGCCGACATCGCCGAGGTGGAGCCGCTGCTGGCGAGCAACCTCATCTTCGCGCTGGTCGCCGCGCACCTGATCTACCGGGAGCGGCTCGGCCGCGCCGAGTGGCAGGGCGCGCTCCTGTTCACCGCCGGCGTCGTGCTGTTCCTGACGATCGGGGAGCCGCACGGCGGCACCGAGCCGAGCACCGTGTCCCCGCGCTGGCTCGCCGGCGCGGTGGTGATCGGCCTGGTCGGGCTGCTGACGATCGCCGGCCAGCACCGCGACCTGCGGGTCCGCGCGATCACCCTGGCCTGCGCCGCCGGGCTTCTGTACGGCCTGCAGGACGCGCTGACCCGCAGCGTCCTGCTGCTGTTCGACCACGGGATCTGGCAGGCGGCCCGCGACTGGCAGCCCTACAGCCTGGTGCTGATCGGGGCGACCGCGCTGCTGTTCTCACAGAGCGCGTTCGACGCGGCGCCGCTGCGGATCTCGCTGCCCGCGACGACCGCCGCGGAACCGCTGACCGGCATCGCGCTGAGCATCGTGGTCTTCGGGGAGCGGCTCCGGGTGTCGGTGGGCAGCCTGGCGCTGGAGGCGATCGGTCTCGCCGCCATGGTCGCCGGGATCATCGTCCTCGGCCGGTCGCCCTATCTCGGGAAGCCGGGCGACCGGGTGGGCGCGCGGAAGAACGAGGTGGAGTGCTGATGCTCTCGGTGCTGTTCGCGGTGCTCGCCGCCGCCGCCAACGCA
Source organism: Actinomadura nitritigenes (assembly GCF_017573545.1). Taxonomy (GTDB): domain Bacteria; phylum Actinomycetota; class Actinomycetes; order Streptosporangiales; family Streptosporangiaceae; genus Spirillospora; species Spirillospora nitritigenes. The sequence goes on from NZ_JAGEOK010000002.1 coordinate 13,127, forward strand.
CTGGCATCGGTGCTCCAGCGGCAGGTCGCCAAGGGCGCGCCGGACGAGCACACGTTCCGGCCCTCGCTGATCCTCGACCTGCTGCGCCGGCCGGAGTGGCTCGGCGGGATCGGCGCGCTCATCGCCGCGTTCCTGCTCCAGGCCGCCGCGCTGGACCGGGCCGGGCTGGCGCTGGTCCAGCCGCTGCTGGCGGCGGAGCTGCCGTTCACGATGCTGCTGCTCGGCTGGCTGGTGCCCGGAGCCTTCCGCAGCGTGCCGTGGGCGTCGGTCGGCGCGCTCACCGCCGGGCTCGCGGCGCTGCTCACCGCCGCCTCGCCGTCGGAGGGTCCGGGCCGTCCCGACGCGCTCGGCTGGGCGATCGCCACCGGCGCGACGGCGGGCCTCGCAGCCGGACTGATCATGGCCGCCTGGATCGTCAGCGGGCCGCTGCGCGCCGTCCTGCTGGGCATGACGACGTCCCTGGGGTTCGCGCTCACCGCCGCCTACATGAAGACGGCCACCCAGACGATCACCGACTCGGGGCTCGGCGCCGCCTTCACGTCCTGGGAGCTGTACGCGATGGTCGCGACGGGCGTCGCCAGCCTGATCCTGCTGCAGATGGCGCTGGCCAGCGGCACCCTGGTCGTGGTGCAGCCCGCGCTCACGGTGACCGACCCGGTCGCGAGCATCTGCCTGGGCGTGTTCCTGTTCGACGAGCACATCCGCACCGGCGGCTGGATCGCGCTGGAGCTCGCCGGGATCGCGCTGATCCTCGTCGGCAGCATCGGGATCGCCCGCTGCCCGGTGCTGCACGAGCAGCACACCGTCAGCCGAGCGCCGCGCAGACCGCGCGCTCGGCGGGTTCGGCGCTGAACAGCGCATCGACCCGCGCGGCGCGGGTGCGGCGCAGCGCGCCGTCCTTCAGCCGGTCCAGCGCCTCGACCAGCTCGGCGGGCGAGTGCGCGTAGACGCTGAGACCGCCGCGCGCCATGGCCCGCGCCCCGTCGCGGCCGTGGCCCGGGATCGGCCGGTAAGAGATCACCGGCAGCCCGCACGCGAACGCCTCCCGGCACGTCATCCCCGCGGCGTTGTCGACCAGCGCGTACGCGCCCGCCATCAGCTCCGCGACGTCGTCGCGCCAGCCGAGGGCGGGGGCCAGCCCGGTGCCGAGGATGCGGCGGCGCAGGTGCCCGTTCCGCCCGCACAGCACGACGGGCCGGTACCGTCCGGACGCCGACAGCACGCCGGCCGCCTCCACCACCCGCCCGACGCCCCACGCGCCCGCCGAGATCAGCACGACCGGCTCGTCCGGCCCCGCTCCGGACGCCCTGCGCAGCCGCTCGCGGCCCTCCCGGACGTCGGGACGGTGGAACTCGGGCGGCACGAGCGGCGCGCACATGCTCGCGGGACGTCCCGTCGCGGCCGTCACCGCCCGCGCCGCCGCCTTGTCCGGGCACAGGTACCGGTCGTTGCCGGGATGCAGCCACATCCGGTGGACGGCGAAGTCGGTGACCAGCACCAGGGACGGCGCGTCCAGTCCTCCGGCACCGCGCAGCCGGCCGGCGGCCTGCGCGGCGACGTGGAAGGTCGACACGACGGCGTCCGGCGGGACTTCCCGGACGCGCCGGTGGAGCCGCGCGGCGATCAGCGCGGTCAGCGGTGAAGGCGGCGGCGGGCGCAGCGGCCCGGGCCGCCGGGAGACGAAGAACGCCCGGTAGACCGCCGCGTAGAGCCACGGCGCGGACCGGATCGCCCCCGCGTAGGCGCGGCGCAGGGCGTGCCCGAGCCGCAGCGGCACGAGGTCCAGCACGTCCACCACGGAGACCTCGACCCCGTGCGGGGCGAGCCGCCGCCCGAGCTCGCCGGCGACCGCGTCATGACCCGCCCCCATGCCCGCTGTGAGAATTAAGAGCCGCTTGCCCATTAGATGGGACCCCCCTGTGCAAGATGGTCATGTGCACACACATTTCCGGGCGCGCCACGTCCCGGCCGCCGCGGTCGCCGGCCCCGTCGCCGGGGTCGCCGCGGTGCTGACGGCGCACGCCCTGCCCGCGGCGACCTGGCTGGCGCCGGTCCGCCGCTGGACGCCCCGGATCGCCGGCCGCGGCTTCCCGGACCATGTCGCGCTGACGCTGGACGACGGCCCGGACGGCGCGTCCACACCGCTGTTCCTCGACGAGCTGGCCCGGCTCGGCTGCCGCGCGACGTTCTTCGTGCTCGGCTCGATGCTGCGCCGCCACCCGGACGTCGGGCGGCGCATCGCGGCCGAGGGCCACGAGCTCGGCGTGCACGGCTGGGACCACGACAACGCCCTGCTCACGCGGCCGGGGCGGGTGTCGGCGGAGATCGCCCGGACGGTCCGGACCGTCGAGGCGGTGTGCGGCGAGCGGCCTCGCTGGTACCGGCCGCCGTACGGGGCGCTGAGCGCCGAGGCGCTGCTGGCGGCGCGCCGCAACGGGCTGCGGCCGATCCTGTGGTCGGCGTGGGGGCGGGACTGGACGGCGTCCGCGACGCCCGAGTCGGTGCTGGCGACGCTCTCGCCCGGCATCGCGGGCGGGGCGACGCTGCTGCTGCACGACAGCGACGTCACGTCCGCGCCGGGGGCGTGGAAGTCGTCGCTGGGGGCTCTGCCGAACGTGGTGGCGGTGTGCCGGTCCGCCGGGCTCACCGTGGGCCCTCTGCGCGATCACGGGATTCCGGCCTGACGGCCGTGTCCCCTGGCACCCCTGTCACACGGAATCTTCTGCCCCTGGGCGCCGCAGGTATGTGAACGGAACCGCCCGCCGTCACGTTTGCCCGCTTTGTGCGTTTCGCTCCCTGATTCACGGTTACAAGTCGTTGGGGGAGATTCTCCTATGGGGGAGGAGATGTCATGAGGGATCGCAGAAGGTCCACTGGAAGGGACTCGCCGGCTCCCGGCGAGGGCACGCCGATGACGGGCCCCGGGCACGACATGCCCGGCCGCGAGCACGACATGCCCGCGCACGACATGCCCGCGGGCCGGGGCGTGCCGGCCGCTTCCGCCGCACCGAGGGAGGGTGCGATGGAACGCGAGCAGTTCGCTCTCTGGGAGGACCGTACGCGGGTCTCCCTGACGCCGATCGCGGCGCCGTCGATCCTGGGCCTGTTCGGGCTCGCCGGCGCGACCATGATGGTCGGCGCCTGGCAGGCGAACTGGTACGGCACGGCGCTCACGCCGCTCGTGCTCTTCCCGTTCGTGCTCACCTTCGGGGGGCTCGGGCAGTTCCTCGCGGGCATGTGGTCCTACCGGGCCCGGGACGGCCTCGCCACCGCCATGCACGGCATGTGGGGCGCGTTCTGGATCGGCTGGGGCCTGCTGTTCCTGCTCGTCGCCGTGGGCGCCTACCCGCTGGCACTGGCGCCCCGGATCGGGGCGATCAACCAGGGCTTCGCCTTCTGGTTCATCGCGCTCTGCGTGATCACCGGATGCGGCGCACTGGCGGCGATGGGCAAGAACCTCGCCATGTCCGCGGTCCTGTGGCCCCTCGCCGCAGGGGCGGGCTTCACCGCCGCCGGATTCTGGGCCGGCACCACCTGGCCCCTCCGCGTCGGAGGCTGGCTGTTCGTCATCTCCGCGGCGATAGCCGTATACACGGCGGCCGCGCTGATGCTCGAGAACAGCTTCGGACGGACAATCCTGCCGCTCTTCGCGTTCCGGGCAGGCCAGAACATTCCGGGACGTCGCGCCAGCCGTCCGCTGGAGTACCGCTACGGCGAGCCGGGCGTCAAGATCGGTCAGTGATCCCGGCACTCCGTGCCGCGCCCCGTCCCCGGCCCAAGGGGTCGGGGCACGGGCATGGATGGAGACTTTACCCAGCTCACGGAAGTTTTACGTTTCCGCTCGCCTATCCTGGGCGTCAATCCATCGGCGCTTGGAGGGAGCGGGATGCGATCGGCGTTTCGGAGGACGTGGCGACGGGTCGCCCATGCCTACCACCTGGCGTGCGCGCGCGACGACGCGGCAAAGCGGAAGATCACCATCCCCAGCGGGGTGTGGGTCTGCGACCACTGCCATGAGGCCTTGCTGGAGTTGCACGCCCTCCGCGAGCACGTCCGCACCCGGCACGCCTACATCTGACCCGCCCTCCGGGCATCGCCGGCCCCGCTCCACGGCGGGCGGCGATCCACCGGATGTGTATCCGACGATCGCGTGCCGCGGGGCGCGCGTCGTCGGCCGGGGGCACCAATTCACCTGGTAGGTCGCGGGCTCGCCCGGCAAAAGCTATTGACAGTAGCCAACCGGTCAATTAGCTTAGCCGGGCTCCGCGTCCCGAGCCCGGGAGATCCCATGCGCCTCGCACCGAACCTGTACCGCCTCGGCAACGACCTCGTCGCCTCCTACCTGGTCGACACCCCCGACGGCATCACGCTCATCGACGCGGGCCTGCCCGGCCACTGGCGCGACCTGCAGCGCGAACTCCGCACCCTCGGCAAGTCCGCCGACGACATCCGCGGGCTCGTCCTGACGCACGGCGACTCCGACCACATCGGCTTCGCCGAGCGGCTGCGCAGCGAGCACGGCGTCCCGGTGTACGTGCACGCCGCCGACGCCGCCCGCGCCCGGACCGGCGAGAAGCCCAAGACCCCGTTCGGCCCGATGCGCATCGGCCCGACCCTCGGGTTCCTCGGATACTCGATCAGCAAGAACGGCCTGCGCACCCGCCACGTCGCCGAGGTGACCGAGATCGGCGACGGCGACGTCCTGGACCTGCCCGGCGCCCCGGTGATCATCGGGATGCCCGGGCACTCCCCCGGCAGCGTGGGCGTCCACGTCCCGGCCGCCGACGCCGTCTTCGTCGGGGACGCCCTGACCACCCGGCACGTCCTCACCGGCCGCACCGGCCCGCAGCCCGCGCCGTTCACCGACGACCCGGACGAGGCGCTCGCCTCCCTCGACCGGCTCGCGGGACTGGAGGCGTCCTGGGTCCTGCCGGGCCACGGCACCCCGTGGGCGACCTCCCCGTCCGAGGTCGCCGACGCGGTCAGGAACGCCTGACGGACCCCGGCGCCCGTCCCAGCGTCCTCGTCATGAAGACGCTGTTCGGGTCCGGGCGGTAGTCGGCGAAGGGCTCGCAGTACTCGAAGCCGAACTTCTCGTACAGCCGCCTGGCCGGGAGGAAGAAGTCGTCCGAGCCGGTCTCCAGGCTCAGCCGGGCGAAGCCGATGCGCTCGGCCTCGGCGATGATGTGGCCGAGCAGCCGCGACGCGATGCCGCTGCGCTTGCGCTCCGTCGACGTGCGCATCGACTTCAGCTCCGCGTGCGACGCGTCCAGCCGCTTGATGGCTCCGCAGCCCACGACGGCCCCGCCGTCCATCACCGACCAGAACGTGACGTCCGGCTCGCGAAGCGCGTCGAGGTCGAGCGCGTGCTTGCTCTCCAGCGGCGTGATGGACCGCATCTGCCGGACGTGCTCGTCCAGGAACTCGGCGATCTCCGGGCCGGACAGGTCGTCAACGACGATTCTCATAGCGCACACTCACCGATCAGGGCATACCAGACCATCGAACGCGCCACCCTAACCCGTTCCGGGATGTGCCAACACTCGTCCTCCCCCGGCGACGTCCGCGCCATGAGAAAGGACACAAATGAGACCGGGGTGCCGGACGGGCCGAACGGCGCGTCCGCGACCTCACGGAAGGCGACGACGGCGCCGCCGACATCGCCCAGTCCGCTGCGGCATCGCGCGCCGGCGGGATCCCCGGCGGCGCCTGACGCGCGGCGGGTCCGGCGTCCGCCGCCGTGGCGCGGCGGGTCAGCGGCCGGCGCGGGCGATCGCGGCGCCGGCCCAGCCGGCCGCCCGCAGGGCCACGTCCCGGCGGTCGAACCCGTGGGTCACGACCGAGGCGACCGTCCGGCCGACCCGGAACACCACGGTGATCGTCGGCGGGGTGTCGCGGTCGTCCGCGGCGGCGGACGACTCGTCGCCGATGCGCGCGCCGGCGAAGTAGTCCGAGGTGATGGCGGGGCTGAAATGGCGCCGGTTGTACGCATCGGACGCGACGGACGCGTCGGTGTAGGTGGTCAGGTCGAGTGCGAGGGGCGCGGTGTCGAACGAGCCCGCGTCGGGCGACGCGCTGCTGGGCCACGTCCACGCGCAGGCCTCGTTCGGGCTGGCACCGCTCTCGGTCGGGGTCGGCTCCGGATCGAGGGAGGCGTCCGTCCCGCGCGCCCCGAGGCCCAGCGAGGACAGCTGCGACGCCGTCAGCAGCGAGCACGGCGCGGCGACGGGTTCGACCGCCTTCCTGCCGTCGCCGCCGGCGGCGACCGTGCCGGCGCCCCAGGCGACGAGGCCGCCGATGACCAGGACGGTGGCGATGGCGATGCCCGGCAGCCACTTCGGCGTCGGCTGCGCGGCCGACGGGTCCCGCGGGCTCGCGTGGTCGGGGTCGCGCAGCCACCCGGGAACCGCGCCGGCCTGGCGGACGCCCGCGTCCGCGGTGTCTTGGGCCCCGGCCGGAGCGGTCGCGGTCGCCGCGACGGTCGCGGTCTTCTCGGCGGGAACGGTCATCCCGGCGGGAGCAGTGCGCTCGCCGGGAGGCCGCGGAAGGCCCTCCACCTTCGTGGCCGCGTCCGACGAAGCGGGCGCGGAGACGGGCGCGGACGCGATGGCGGTGAGGCGGGCGGCGGCCGACAGGGCGTCCGGGCGGTCGTCCGGCGAGCGGGAGAGCAGCTCCGTGATCAGCGGTCCGAGGGGGCCGGAGCGCTGCTGCGGGGCGGGCGTTCCGGCCAGCACCGCCGCGTCGACCACCGCCGGAGCGGACCCCTCGAACGCGCGGCGTCCCTCCACGGCCGCGTACAGCACCGCGCCGAGCGACCACAAGTCGGACGCGGGGCCGGCGGGCTCCCCGGCGAGCCGCTCCGGCGCCATGAACCCGGGCGTGCCGATCAGCAGGCCCGACCGGGTGTAGCGGGCGTCGCCCTCGATCACCGCGATGCCGAAGTCGGTCAGGACCACCTCGCCGTCGTCGGCGAGCAGCACGTTGGCGGGCTTGAGGTCCCGGTGGACGATGCCGTGCGCGTGGACGGCGGCGAGCGCGCCCGCGAGCGCGGCGCCGACCCGGGCGGCCTCGGCGACCCCCAGCGGGCCGGACGCGCGCAGCCGCGCGTCCAGGGACGGCGCATGGACCAGCTCCATGACGATCCACGGATGCCCGTCCTCGATCACGACGTCGTGGATCGTGACGACGGCGGGGTGCCGGACCTGCGCGGCGGCCCGCGCCTCGCGCAGCGACCGGCCGCGCGCCGCCGCCAGCTCCGCCTCGTCGAGCCCGTGCGGGAGCAGGATCTCCTTGACCGCGACGTCGCGTCCGAGCAGGTCGTCGCGGGCCCGCCACACGGTCCCCATGCCGCCCCGGCCGAGCCGCTCCACGAACCGGTACCGCTCGTTCAGCGTGCGCGCATCCTTCTCCGGCATGGGCAGGACGATATCGGCCCGCATGGGGCATCGCGGAGGTAGATCGCGGAAGCGGCGGATGCACGGCGCATCACATTCCGGCTGACATGGTCCACGATTTTGCGGCGAAATGCGACCTTTAAATGGTCCTCAGCGCAATAGCAGAAATCTCTGTGTAACAGCTGATCGATCCGTGCGAATCACTAATGATTGAAATGCCCTTTGAAAGGGGTGTGTTCATGCACAAGAGGCGGTTTGTACCGCTGATCGGCGGTGCGCTGGTCAGCCTCGGTCTCGTCGTGTCCCCGGCCTACGGAAGCGCGGGGTTCGACGTCCAGGCCAACAACCCCCAGGTGGCGGGGCAGCCGGATTCGAACAAGACGGCGGTGTTCCCCACCAACAAGTCCAACGAGCCGTCGATCGCCGCCGACCCGGCCGCCCCCGCCCACTTGATCGCGGGGGCCAACGACGAGCAGGAGCAGCCCGCGTGCGGCGCGGCCGTCCGCAACAGCACGCCGGGCGACTGCTCGTTCTTCCCCGGGGTCGGCACTAACGGCGTCTACACCTCCGACGACGGGGGGACGACGTGGGTCAACCGCGGCCTGATCGACGACCAGGCGTCCTGGAAGTCGAGCGCGCTGCTCTCCGACGGCGACCCGGTGCTGTTCTACGGCCCGCGCCCCGACAAGAAGGGCACCCGGGCCTACTACGTGAGCCTGGCCTCCTACAAGCCGGGGAAGAGCCCCTACCCGCCGAACAAGGCGCCCGAGCTGATCGTCCTCAGCCACTCCGACGACCATGGCCGGACGTGGTCGGCGCCCACCGTCGCCGCCACCAAGGCCAACCCGAACAACTTCAACGACAAGCCGTCCGCGTGGGCGGACCTGTCGCCGTCCAGCCCGTACTACGGGCAGATCTACGTGGCGTGGACGCAGTTCCGGTCGGCTGACCCGGCCGGGCCGAGCGCGCCGGTCATGGTCGCCCGCTCCACCGACTACGGCGCCGGCTTCGGTGCGCCCGCCCAGCTCTCGCCCGCCTACAACAACGGCGGCATCGGCGGACGGCAGGGGTCGGCGGTGCGAACCGGCCCGGACGGCACCGTGTACGTCGCCTGGGAAGAGGCCTCCTCCCAGGTCGTGGCCGTCTCCACCGACGGCGGCGCGACCTACGGGAAGCCGGTCGTGGCGGGCTCCGTCGCCGACATCGCCGACCCGATCCCCGGCGCGAACTTCCGCACCGACAGCTTCGCCTCGCTCGCGGCCGACCCGCGCGCCGGGAAGACCACCGTCCACCTGGCGTGGGTGAACCGGACGTCCGGCGGAGGCCGGGTCGTGGTCGCCACCTCCACCGACCGCGGCCGCACCTGGTCGGCGCCGGTGCAGGTCAGCGGCGCGGCCCAGGGGTACGCCTTCTTCCAGGGACTCGACGTCGCCCCGGACGGCCGCGTCGACGTCGGTTTCCAGGGCCTCACGGCCAAGGACCCGTCCACCTACGGCACGGGCAACGCCGCGATCGACTCCTGGTACGTCGGCCGTTCGGCGACGGGAACCTGGTCGGCGCCCCGCAAGGTGAGCACGGCCTCCTCCGACCCGGCGGTCAGCGCCCAGAACAACCTGCAGCGGCAGTTCTGGGGCGACTACAACACCGTGGTCTCCACCGCGGACAAGGCGTACTTCATCTACACCGACGGCCGCAACGGCGCCGGGTGCCCGGCCGTGGACGCCTACCAGAAGGCGCTCAACGCCGCCGGGATCCCCGTGGCCCCGGACGACCCGGCCGAGGGCACCGACGCGCCCGGTGACGCGGGCACGATCACCGAGCCGGTCGTCCCCGCGGAGTGCCCCGCGCAGTTCGGCAACACCGACAGCTACGTCAGCGTCGTCACGCCCTGATCCGGGCGGGCCGGTCCCGTCCCGGGGCCGGCCGTGACGTCGAACCGCGACCGCCAGGCGGTGGTCCGGGCGCCCGCCCGGACCACCGCCTGCACGGCGCCTGAACGCGCCGCGGGCCCGCGCTAGACGCCGAGGCCGCGGCCGATGATCTCTTTCATGATCTCCGTCGTGCCGCCGAAGATCGTCTGGATGCGGACGTCCTGGTACGCCTTCGCGATCGGGTACTCCATCATGTAGCCGTAGCCGCCGTGCAGCTGGAGGCAGCGGTCCACGACCCGCTTCAGCAGCTCGGTGTTCCAGTACTTGAGCATCGCGGCCTCGTCGACGCTCAGCTCGCCCTTGCTCTCCTTGACGATGCACTCGTCGGTGAAGGAGCGGCTGACGGTCAGCTCCGTCTTCATCTCGGCGAGCGTGAACCGGTTGTGCTGGAACTTGCCGATCGGGCGGCCGAACGCCTCGCGGGTCTTGCAGTACTCCAGGGTCTGCTCGAACGCCGACTCGGCGGCGGCCATCGCGGTGGCGCCGATGGACAGCCGCTCGCGGGCCAGGTTCGTCATCAGGTAGATGAAGCCCATGCCCTCCTCGCCGAGGAGGTTTTCCTTGGGGACGCGGACGTTGTCGAAGAACAGCTCGGCGGTGTCCTGCGCGTGCATGCCGACCTTCTCGAGGTTGCGGCCGCGCTCGAAGCCCTCCATGCCGCGCTCGACGACGAGGAGGCTGACGCCCTTCGCCCCGGCGGACGGGTCGGTCTTCGCCACGACGATCACCAGGTCGGACAGGATGCCGTTGGAGATGAACGTCTTGGAGCCGTTCAGGACGTAGTGGTCGCCGTCCTTGATCGCGGTGCTCTTGATGCCCTGCAGGTCGGAGCCGGCGGCGGGCTCGGTCATCGCGATGCCGGTGATGATCTCGCCGGAGCAGTAGCCGGGGAACCAGCGCGCCTTCTGCTCGTCGTTGCACAGCTGGCGCAGGTAGCCGCCGTTGATGTCGTTGTGCACCGAGAACCCGGGGCCGTGCACGCCCGCCTTCGCGAACTCCTCGTTGAGGATCACGTAGTAGCGGTAGTCGGAATTGCCGCCGCCGCCGAACTCCTCCGGCATGTCGATGCCGAGCAGCCCCTGCCGGCCCGCGGCCAGCCACACGTCGCGGGAGACGACGCCGTCCTTCTCCCACTGCTCGTGGTACGGCGCGATCTCCTTCTCGATGAAGGCGCGGACCATGTCGCGGAACGCCTCGTGCTCCGCGGTGAAGATCTCCCGTGCCATCAGGCGGTCTCCCTCGGTAAGTGTGTGCTGATACAGGATTAATGTAACACTGGCACTGTCACGTCAAAGGAGCGGCTATGGATCTCACCGTGGACGAGCTGGCCGCGCGCGCGGGGGTCACCGTCCGCACCGTGCGCTTCTACGCCGGACGCGGCCTGCTGCCACCGCCCCGGCTGCGCGGCCGGACGGGCCTCTACGGCCCCGACCACCTCGCGCGGCTCGAACTCGTCCGGGAACTCCAGTCGCTCGGCCTGACCCTCGCCGCGATCGAGAAGCACCTGCGGAAGATCCCCCTGGACGCGCCCGCCGAGGACCTCGCGCTGCAGCGCGCGCTGCTGTCGCCGTGGGCGCCGGAACGTCCCGAGGACGTCGGCCGGCACGAGCTGGACCGGCGCGCCGGACGCCATCTCGACGACGACACCCTCAAGCGCCTCGAAGCGCTCGGCGTCATCGAGCACGTCGGGCCGGACAGCGTCCGCGTCATCATGCCCGCGCTCCTCGGCACCAGCGCCGAACTCGCCGCGCTCCCGATGCCGCTGGACACCCTGATCGCCTCGCACGAGGCCGTCGAACGGCACACCACCGCCCTGGCGGCCGAGCTCCAGCAGGTCTTCCAGGACACCGTCGTCCGCTCCTACCGGGAGAGCGGCCGCTCCCCCGAGGAGCGCGACCGGCTGATGGAGCTGGCCGGCAAGCTCAAACCGCTGATGATCCAGTCGCTCGTCTCGTCGTTCCAGCTCGCCGTCGACAAGGCCATCCGCACCTCCACCGACCGTTGACCGTGCGGGCGGGTCAGGAGTCCTTCCACTCCTGGCCCTCGTACTGGACGAGGCGGGGGTGGACGAGGGTGTTGACGCCGACGTCGCGGGAGCGGCGGTCCTTGGGGAAGACGGACGCGGCCTGCAGGACGGACGCGTCGAGGAAGCGCAGCGGCGGCGCGTCCGGGGACAGTGCGAGCGCGGGCGGCCTCCCGGCCGGCGAGGCGAGCGTGAAGCCCCAGTCGCCGAAGCTCGGCACGTCCACGTGGTACGGGGTGGTGGCGAGCCCGGCGGCGGCGATCGACTTCTCGATGCTCCAGAACGACTTCGGCGCGAAGTACGGCGACCCGGACTGCACGACCATCCGGCCGCCGGGCGCGAGGACCCGCTTGACCAGGCCGTAGAACTCGACGGAGTACAGCTTCGCGGTGGGGACGTCGTCGGGGTCGGGCATGTCCACGATCACGGCGTCGTACCGGCGGGTCTGGCCGCGCAGCCAGGTGAACGCGTCGGCGTTGACGGCGCGGGCGCGCGGGTCCTCGAAGGAGCGCCGGTTGAGCGCGACCAGCGGCCCGTAGGTGCGGGCGAGGTGCAGCATCTCCGGGTCGAGCTCGACCAGGGTCGCGGTGCGGACGTCGCGGTAGCGCAGCACCTCGCGCAGCGCCAGCCCGTCACCGCCGCCGAGGATCAGGACGTTCCCGTGCGGCCCGGACATCAGCGGGTGGACGAGCGACTCGTGGTACCGGTACTCGTCCGCCGAGGAGAACTGCAGGTCCCCGTTCAGGAACAGGCGCAGGTCGGTGGTGCCCGCGAGGGTGATCTTCCGGGTGATCACGATCTCCTGGTACGGGGTGTCCTTCGCCAGCGCGATGGGGTCCTCGAACAGCGCCTGCCGCGCGGTCACCTCGATCCGGTCGGACAGCGCGTACGTCGTGCCGAGGACGGCGAGCACCGCCACCATGCCGAGGCCGATCCCGACCCGGGCGACGCGTCCGAGCCGGCGGCGGAACAGCCACAGCACCACCGCGACGCCGGCGACCGCGTTCACCGCGCCGACCAGCAGCGCGCCCTTGATGTGCCCGAACGTCGGGAGCAGGACGAACGGGAACGCGAGCCCGCCGATCAGCGCGCCCACGTAGTCGGCGGCGAACAGGTCGGCGACGGCGCTGCCCGCGTCCTGCTTGCGGATCCGCTGCAGCAGCGTCATCAGCAGCGGGATCTCCGCGCCGATCAGCGCGCCCACCGCGAACGACACCGCCACCAGCGCCGGGACGTAGATGTCGAGCCAGGAGAACGCGGCGTACAGCGCGAGCACCGACAGGCCGCCGACCAGCGCGAGCGCGCCCTCGACGACGGCGAACGCGGCGGCGGCGTGCTTCTGCAGCGGCTTGGCCAGCAGCGACCCGATGCCCATCGCGAAGACCATGACGGACAGCACGATCGACGCCTGGGTGACGGAGTCGCCGACCAGGTAGCTCCCGAGCGCGACGAGCGCCAGCTCGTACACCAGGCCGCAGGCCGCGCAGGTGAACACGGCCGCGAGGATCAGGGCGCGCGCCACCCGCGCCGGTGCGCCGAGCCGGCCCACCGCGGCGCCGCCCTCGGAGCCCGAGCCCGAGCCCGAGCCGGGCTCGGCGGCGGGCTCGGCGGCGGGCGCGTCCGGCGTCCGTGCCGCGGGCGCGTCCGGGGCCCCGGCGGCGGGCGCTTCGGGGGCACCGGCGGCCGGGGCGTCCGGGGCGGCGGCCGGCGGCGGGGCCGTCCGGTCGAGGTCGCGGGAGGTCAGGAGACCGCCCCGGCCACGATCGCGGCGACGGCGATGTCGGCGGCGGCGACCACCCAGCCCGCCGGGTGGATCGCGTCGCCGTTGACGAGCGTCGCGCCCAGCTTGCCCGGCGTGATCATGTCGAGGAAGTAGAACGCCACCACCATCAGCACGATGCCGATCGCGCCGTACACGGCGGTGTCGACCAGGCCGTTGCTCAGGTCGTTGTCGCTGGTGACGATCGCGGTGGTGACGATCGCGCCGATGCCGAGGAGCTTCTCGCCGAGCAGCAGGGCGGCGCCCTTGTTCCCCTCGGTCCAGATCTGGTGGCCGAGGCGGCCGGGCGTCGTCACCTCCACCACCAGGTAGCCGATCGCCATCAGCGCGATGCCGACCGCGCCGTAGGCGAAGGTCGCGCCGATGTCATGAGCCATGTCGTTCATCCGTTGCTCCTCATTTGCCCGACCCTGGACCGCCGCCGCGGAAGGACGCGATGCCGTGCTTGTTCCAGCCGCCGCTGCCGGGCGCGCTCCAGCGGTGACCGACATGGGAGTAGTAGCGGTTGTAGCCGCCGGACGGCTTGTCGACGGTGATGTGGCTGCCGCTCCCGTACGGCGTCACCCCGACGACCAGCTTCGGGTAGCGCAGGAACACCCCGCCGCCGCTGCCGTACGTCGCGAGGTCGTCGACGCGGTCGATCGCCTTGAACTTGCGGTTGATCGCCGACGCGACCGTCCGCGGGGGCTGCGACGACTGGAACGTGTTGTATCCGATCTTGTGGTACTTCTTCGCGAGCCACGACGACTGCGAGTCGCCGCAGCCGCCGAGCGTCACGGCCAGCAGGACGGCGGCGGCCCCGCCGGCCGCGGCCCGGTGCGTGCTGTTCATGTAGGTCTCACCAACCGGCTCCGCGTCATCACGATCTCCCGGGTCTGGGGGTAGGCATGCCAGGTCCGCCAGCCGATCCCGGCCCGCTGTTCGGGGTTCTCCGCGCCCGTGCCGCCGCCGGCCGCGCCGTCCGGACGCGCCCCGTCGGCCGGGTCCGCGCCGTCTACGGCGAGGGCGGTGACGGCGTACCGCGAACCGGGGAAGGCGCCGGTCAGGGCGTCGCCGCGGTCGGCGAGCCGCGCGCAGATCGCGTCGACGGCCCGGCCGAACGCCGCGTCGTCGGCGTGCACGGCCGTCGTCGCGGTGAACGCGTAGGACCAGCCGGGCAGCGTCGTCGCGGCGCTGCCCGGCAGCGGCTCGGCGCCGTCCCCCGGCAGGCACGCCACGGTCTCGCTGAGCGGCCCGGCGATCACCTGGTGGGACGCGCCGAGCAGGCGCAGCTGGACGGTCAGCCCGCCGCGCTCCACCGGCAGGACGGCGAGCGCGTCCAGCGGCGGCAGGCCGAGCGCGAACGACAGCCCGTCGGCGCGCGCGTCCTGGTAGGGGGTGTCGAGGACGGTCAGCATTCAGCCGCTGCCCGGGTAGATGGTCATGGTGCCGGCGGGCACCCGCTCGCCGAGCCCGGCCTCCCACTGACCGCCGCCGTACTGCTCGAACGACAGGTACCGGCCGCCCGGTCCCTCGTAGTCGACGTACTCGACGCGGCCCCGGACGCCGACCCCGGTCGTCCCCTCGCTGGTGTAGTCGGCGGTGCCGTGCTCGTCGCGGCGGTACTCGACGCCCTCGACGGTGACGGTCCGGTCGCCGGGGCGCAGGTCGCCGATCTCGTACTCGGTCCAGAAGACGACCTCGAGGTCCGGGTCCTCCTCCACCGACAGCCACACCTTCTGGCCCTCGATGGTGTCGGCGTCCAGGAGGTGCTCCGACCAGGTGAAGCCGCCCTCGCGCAGCCGCAGCGAGCCGCGCACGAAGTAGCGGGTGCCGAGGTACTCGACCATGTCGCCGGCCTTCAGCGTGCGCGGGTCGCCGGCGACGCTCTGCTCGGGCGCGAACGGGTCGTGGGGCACCGCGGGCGCGGGCGGCGGAGACGGCCGGCGCCGGGTCAGCACCACGACGAGCACGACCACCGCGCCCACCACCGCCACCGCGGCAACGATCAGCGCTATCGCGAGCACCAGCGCGGTACCACCCACGGACATCCCCTCCATCGACGCACCCGGAAAAGCGGGCGGAGACCTGCGGATCCTACCGATTGTCGCGGTCCACGCCCATACCGCGATCAGACGCAAAGGAGAAAGATCCGGTTTCATGTGGAAAACCCGGATCCGCGAAGGCGGATCCGGGCTCCGGGCGTACGTGGTCTCCGGGCTCGCGGAGGCGGGGTCAGAGGCGGGCGACGGCCGCGGCGACGCGCTCGTCCGTGGCGGTGAACGCGATGCGGACGTGCCGGGCGCCGGCCGTCCCGTAGAACTCGCCGGGCCCGACGAGGATGCCGAGCGACGCCAGATGCGCGACGGTCTCCCAGCACGGCTCGTCCCGCGTCGCCCACAGGTACAGCGACGCCTCGGAATGGTCGATGCGGAACCCGTGCCCCTCGAACGCGGCGCGCAGGCCGGCGCGGCGCCGCGCGTACCGGGCGCGCTGCTCGTCGGCGTGCACGTCGTCGTCGAACGCCGCGACCATCGCCGCCTGCACCGGCGCCGGGACGATCATCCCCGCGTGCTTGCGGACCTCCAGCAGCCGCTTGACGATCGCGGCGTCGCCGGTGACGAACCCGGCGCGGTAGCCCGCCATGTTCGACCGCTTGGACAGCGAGTTCACGGCGAGCAGCCCCTCGTGGGAGCCGCCGCAGACGTCCGGGTGCAGGATCGAGACGGGCGGGCGCTCCTCGTCCCAGCCGAACTCCAGGTAGCACTCGTCGCTGACGACGATCGCGCCCCGGCCGCGCGCCCACGCGACGACCTTGCGCAGGTGCTCGGCGGGCAGCACCTTCCCGGTCGGGTTGGACGGCGAGTTCACCCACACGATCTTCGGCCGGACGGGGCCGAGCTTCAGCAGGCCGTCGGTCGCGACGGGCTCCGCGCCGGCCAGCCGGGCGCCCACGTCATAGGTCGGGTACGCCAGCTCCGGGAAGACGACCTTGTCGCCGGGGCCGGCGCCGAGCAGCGTCGGCAGCCACGCCACCAGCTCCTTGGTGCCGATGACGGGCAGCACCGCGGCCGGGTCGGCGCCGGTCACGCCCGCGCGGCGCCGCAGCCAGCCCGCGACCGACTCGCGCAGCTCGGGCGTGCCGTAGGTGGCGGGGTAGCCGGGCGCGTCGGACGCCTCGGCGAGCGCCTTGCGGACGGCGTCGGGCGTCGGGTCCACGGGCGTGCCGACGGACAGGTCGACGATGCCGTCCGGATGCTCGGCCGCGCGCTTCTTGTACGGCTCCAGCCGATCCCACGGAAAGTCCGGCAGCGTGAACAAGACCCAGCCCTCCTCGAAGGGACGCGCGGGCGCCCCGGATCAGCAGGGCCGTGGCCTTCCGCGGAATGCGCGGTAGACCACGGCCCGGACGCGTTGAACCGCGATGGCCGTCCGGCCGGGACGCTCCCGAAAGGTCGCGACCCGCCGCACCGGCCGGTTTCCGCCCCTTGTCAGTCGTCCTGGCTCTGCGGGGGCAGCGCCGCGACGATCGGGTGGTCCTTGTCGATCTTGCCCACCTTGGAGGCGCCGCCGGGCGAGCCCAGGTCGTCGAAGAACTCCACGTTCACCTTGTAGAAGTCCTTCCACTGGTCGGGGACGTCGTCCTCGTAGTAGATGGCCTCAACCGGGCAAACCGGCTCGCACGCACCGCAGTCGACGCACTCGTCCGGGTGGATGTAGAGCTGACGCTTCCCTTCGTAGATGCAGTCGACCGGGCACTCCTCGATGCATGCCTTGTCGAGCAGGTCCACGCAGGGCTGCGCAATGACGTAGGTCACGTCAGTGACTCCTCTCGGGTTTCCGGCCCCGCCGCACGTCACGGCTCACCGCAAGCTCGCTGTGAATAGTATGGCCACCACCGCGCAGTCGATTCGACATGGGGGTCCTCACATGTCTGGCCGCTTTGCCGCGCGCCTGGTGGTGTCCATCAGTAGCGCGGACGTGGGTCAGCGGGTCTCGCTGCGCCGTCGTCTGCCAACGGGAGAGTACAGCGACGTGGTGGGCGTACTCGAATCCTGGTCCAACAAGACGCTTCAGGTGCGCCGCCGCAACGGCGAGCTGGTCGAGGTGCCCGAGGAGATCGTGGTCGCGGGCAAGGTCGTCCCGCCCATGCCCCCGCCGAAGCGCCGCGGAGTCTGACGGCGTCCGCGCGGAGGCCGCGCCACCTGGCCGGGGGCGTCCCTCAGGAGCGTCAGTCGTGCTCGGCCTGCTGCGGCCGGGAGCCGGACTTGGACGGCGCGGGGCCGGCGGGCGAGCCGGTCGGCGGCGGGCTCGCAGTGACGGGAGCCGGGGACGCGGTCTTGGGCGGCAGCAGCTCGGAGTAGGTCTGCCCGGGCCTCAGCTGCCGGTTCTGGAACAGCTCCGACACCGTGACGAACGTGAAGCTGCGCTTCTTCAGCCCCGCGATGACCGCCGGGATCGCCTTCACGCTGGGCTTGTGGATGTCGTGGAACAGGATGATGCCGCCGGCCTGCGGCTCCTTGATCCCGACCCGGGTGTCGCGGGCGGTGTTCAGGTAGCGCCAGTCCTCGGTGTCGACGCTCCACAGGATCAGCGGCATCCCGATGGTCTGCCCGACCCGCTTGTTGGTCGCGCCGTACGGGGGGCGCATGATGGTCGGCTTGATCCCGCCGGACGCCTTGGTGATCGCGTCCTGGGTGCGCTGGATCTGCGTCTTGACGGCGGCCGGCGACATCGCGGTGAGCTGCGGATGGTTCCAGCTGTGGTCGCCGATCTCGTGCCCCTCCATCACCTCGCGCCGCACGGCGGCCGGGAAGCCGGCGACGTTCTGCCCGATGAGGAAGAACGTGGCGCGCACGCCCTCCTTCTTCAGCACGTCGAGCAGCCCGTTCGTGTACGGGCCCGGGCCGTCGTCGAACGTCAGCGCGACGCACTTGGTCCGGTCGCAGTCGATCTTCCGCTGGGCCGGCGGCTGCTGCGGGCGCGGCGCCGTCCGCGCCTTCTTGCCCGCCGCGACCTGGTGGCCGGCCGTCCGCGCCTGCCTCTTCTCCGCGTGCCCGCATCCCGAGACGAGCAGGAGACCGACCGCGATGATGGCGAATTTCCTGATCCGCACCACGCACCCCCGTAACGTGTTGCCTCGGGCCGCTTCTTACCCTGCGCCTCACTCGCAACACACGTCACCAAGGTCCGGATTATCAAGATCGTCCTTGGGGCGCGACGGGGGGACGCAGCCCCATGATGCAGCCGGTACCGGCCCCCGGCGCCACCCTGGGTGAGGGAAGTGTCGCCCTTCGGTTCCCTCACCGGCACTCCCCGGCGGCCGTGAACTCCCGGCGTCCCTGCGGGTGATGACGGGTGACCGTGCGGCGCCCCCGCACGGACCCACCGCAGAGGACGGAGCCGTATGACCGTCAGCCCACGCGCGCCGGCACCGCCGGACCGCACCACGCCATCGCCGGAGGACGACGCGCGCCTCATCGAACGGTCCGGGCGGCACCCCGAGGCCTTCGCGCGCCTGTACGACCGGCACGCGCCCTCCATCCACCGGTACGTCGCGCGCAGGCTCGGCGACCAGGCCGCCGACGACGTCGTGGCCGAGACGTTCCTGGCCGCGTTCCGCCGCCGCGACCGCTACGACCCGGCGCGCCCGGACGCGCGGCCGTGGCTGTACGGGATCGCGGCGAACCTCGTCGGCAAGCACCGCCGGGCGGAGACGCGGATGCTGCGGGCGCTGGCCCGCACCGGCGCCGACCCGGTGACCGACGCCATGGACCGGGTGGACGCGCGGGTGAGCGCCGCGGCCGCCTCCCGGCCGCTCGCCGGCGCGCTGGCCGATCTGCCGCAGGGCGACCGGGACGTGCTGCTGCTCGTCGCGTGGGCGGACCTGTCCTACGAGCAGGTCGCCGAGGCGCTGTCGATCCCCGTCGGGACGGTGCGGTCCCGGCTGCACCGGGCGCGGCGGAAGGTGCGGGCGGCCCTCGGAGGGACCGATCCGACGGACGTCCAGGAAGGGACGGGCGAATGAACGACCTCGAAGAACTGGGCGCGTTCCGCGCGCAGGTGCCCGAGCCGGGCCGCGACCGGCTGGCGCCGGGACGGGAGCGGCTGGTGCGGGCGGCCGGGGGCCGGTCCCGGCCCCGGGTGCCGATGTGGCGGGCGGGGCTGGCCGCCGGGATCGCGGTGTCCGGGGCGGCCGCCGCCGTGGCGGTCGTCGCGGACCGCCATGACCCGGCACCGCCGATCACCGCGCGCCCGGTGAGCGCGACGCAGGTGCTGGAGCGCGCCGCGAGGACCGTCGCCGGGCGGCCCGACCACCGCCCGGCGCCCGGCCAGTGGGTCTACACGAGGACCTACCAGGCCGGGCAGAAGGACGCCCCGTCCTTCATGCGGCACATGGAGAGCTGGGTGCGGTTCGACGGCCGCAAGTCCGCTCAGTACGACGGGCCCCCGGGCAAGAGGCCCCGCCTCGAGGTCACGAACGTGGGGCGGGACGGCGACAGCGAGGAGCGGTCGCCCGCGCAGTGGTACGACTACCTGCGCGCCCTGCCGGACGACGCGTCGGCGCTGCTGGCGGGGATCGATCGGCGCGGGAAGTCCTACAACGCCGAGAACCACGGGCGGCTCTACAGCACCGAGGACGGCCGCGACCAGTGGGTGTTCGGCCGGCTCGCGGACTTCCTCGGCCAGGGGCCGTCCACGCCGCAGTCGCGGCGCGCGACCATCTTCCGGGCGCTGGCCCGGATCCCGAGGGTCCAGGTGAAGGAGGGCACGAAGGACGCGCTCGGTCGTCCCGGCATCACGGTCTCCCGCACGGGCCCCGACGGGCTGCGCGAGGAGTTCGTGCTGGCGAGGGGCACCTATGACTACCTCGGCCGCAGGTTCGTCGTGGTCGAGGAGCAGCGGCTGCCGAGGTCCCGCGCCGGGGGCGGCGGCCCCGCGGTCATCCCCGCCGGGACCGTCACCGGGGAGCAGGCGGTCGAGCGGACCGCGGTCGTCGACCGTCCCGGGCAGCGGCCCTGACGCCTGACCGCGCCGCTCTCGCTCACTCACGAGGGCGGCGCGGCTCGGCGTCCCGCACTCGGCCGCGGACGGGCGGACGGCGCTAGCGGGTGGGCCAGTCGGGGATGTTCTCCGGCAGGTCCTTGCTGACGCGCATGGGGAACGCGGCGGGGCGCTTCTCCAGGAACGACGTGACGCCCTCGATGGCGTCGGCGCCCCCGCCCAGCTCGGCCATCAGGCGGGAGTCGGCGGCGTGCGCGTCCCACGGGGACGGCGCCGACAGGCCCGACCACATGAGGCGCCGGATCGTCGCGACGGACACCGCCGAGGTGTTGCCGGCGATCTCGCGGGCGAGCGCGTACGCGGCCGGGAGCAGCTCGTCCGGCGCGTACACGCGGGACACGAGGCGGCCGTCCAGGGCCTCCCGCGCGTCGAAGACGCGGCCGGTCGCGGCCCACTCCATCGCCTGCGCGATGCCGACCAGGCGCGGCAGGAACCAGCTCGACGCGGCCTCGGTGACGATGCCGCGCCGCGCGAACACGAACCCGAACTTGGCCTTCTCGCTGGCCAGCCGGACGTCCATCGGCAGCGTCATCGTGACGCCGACGCCGACCGCGGCGCCGTTGAACGCGCCGATGACCGGCTTGAGGCAGCGGGCGATGCGCAGCGCGACCGTGCCGCCGCCGTCGCGCGGGGTGCCGTCCTCCAGCACGTCGTCCTCGCCGGCGAACATGTCCTTCGACTTCTCCTTGTCGAAGGTGTCGCCGCCGCCGCTGAGGTCGGCGCCCGCGCAGAACGCCCGGCCCGCGCCCGTCACCACCACGGCGCGGACGTCGTCGTCGGCGTCGATGCGGTCGAAGACGTCGAGCATCTCGTTGCGCATCGTGAAGGTGTAGGCGTTCATCTTGTCGGGGCGGTTCAGGGTGACCGTGGCGATCCCGTCCTGAACCTCGTACTCGATCTCGGCGTAGGCCACGTGCGTCCCCTTCTCGCGCCGGCGGGTTTCCGAACGCGATTCTAGGAAGTCCGGCGGGGGCGCGTCAGACCCGGGCCGCCGGGAACATCCGCAGGACCACGTCGCGGCGCCACTCGTCCAGGCCGCCCTCGTGACCGGCGGGCGGCAGCAGCACGAGCGCGCCGTCCTCCTCCCGCCGCAGCCGGACCGTCACGTCCGGCGCGAGCACCAGCTCCGCCGGACGGCCGCCGGCGGCGGCGAACACGCGCGCCGCCTCGCCGAGGACGCGGGCCCAGCCCTGGCCGAGGTAGGGCGGCAGGCCGTCCGCGCGCAGTTCCGGCAGCCCGCGCCCGCCGAGCCCGGCGGTGCGCAGGGCGAGGCCGTCCGGCCGCTCGGCGCCGACGATCCGCACGACATCGGGCTTCTCCATGGCCCGGGACGATACGCGACGGGCCGCCGTGACGCAGGTCACCCGGGGGGCCTGAGCGGGGGGAACCGTGCACCCGCCGATCGCATGTCCGATAAATTACGACAGTGAATTGGGCCGTGACGTACGACTCCGCCTTCGGGTACGTCTCCGCGCACGGCGCGCCCCTGGTCGACCTGCTCGACCCGCAGCCCGGGGAACGGATCATCGATCTCGGCTGCGGCACCGGCGCGTTCAGCGCGGAGATCGCCGCCCGGGGGGCCGAGGTGCTGGGCATCGACGGGAACCCGGACATGGTCGCCCAGGCCGGCGCGCTGAACCCGGGCATCTCCTTCATGCTGGGCGACGCCCACACCTTCACCATCACCGACGCCTGCGACGCCGTCGCCTCCAACGCCGCGCTGCACTGGATGACCCGCGACCCCGACGCGGTGATCGCGCAGGTGCACGCGGCGCTGCGGCCCGGCGGCCGGTTCGTCGGCGAGCTCGGCGGCGAGGGCAACTGCGCCGAGCTGGTCGCCGCCATGCAGACCGCCTGGCGTGTCTTCGGCCTCGGCGAGCCCGAGCTGCCCTGGTACTTCCCGAGCCCGGCCGAGTACGCGACGAAGCTGGAGGAGGCCGGCTTCTCGCTGCGGCTGCTGGAGCACGCCGAGCGGCCGAGCCAGATGACCGAGGGGCCGAACGGCGCCGCCGACTGGGTCCGCGCCTACGCCGCCGTGGCCCTCGCCGACGTCCCGCCGGAGCTGGTCGAGCCGCTCCTCAGCCGGGTGAACGACCTCGCCGCGCCGGCGCTGCGCCGCGAGTCGGGCTGGGTCGCCGACTACGTGCGGCTGCGGTTCGCGGCCGTCCGCAAGCCGGACGCCCCGCCGATGCCCGAGCCCCCGCCCGTCCCGCCGAACCCGTCGGCCGCCTCCGCTGCCGAGCCCGCACCGCCCGCTCCCGGCCCCGCTCCCGGCCCCGCACCGGGTACTGCGCCGGGTCCTGTGCCGGGTCCTGCGCCGGGTCCGGGTCCGGTGCCGGGGGCGGCGCCCGCCCCCGCGGGGGCCCCGGACGGGTCCGCCCGCTGACGGGCGACCCGGCCGACCGGGGGCCGGAAGGCGGGCGGTTCGCACGGGTTGCTTAGGGTTGGGGGCATGCGCCTCTACGACCATCGCACCGGGCAGGCCGAAGAGGTCCCGCCGGGGCGGGTCCTGCGCGTCCAGGTCCTCGAAGGGGCCGGCCACCGCGCCCTCGTGGTCGCCGACCTGCTGCGGCGGGTCGCCGAACGCGCCGGGCGCGGGGTCCCGGTGGCGTGCTCGCCGGACCTGTCCGTCCACGACCGCGACTGGACGGACTACAACATCGCGCCGTTCGAGCTCCTCAGCTGGGACGCGCCGCCGCCGGAGGCCGACCTCTACATCGCCTCCTCGACGAACGTCGACGTCGCCGGGCACTGGGTGCTCGTCCCGCACGAGACCGGCGACTGGTACTCGGTCATGGCCAACGCGAGCATGGACCCCCTCGCGGCGCGGCTGGCGATGCTGGAGGCGCCGTACCGCGACCCGCTCGCACTGACGACGTCCCGGTTCATGACCGCCGTCGCGCGGCTGGACGCGTGGCGGAGCCTCGTCGCCGGGTGGGCGCGCAGCCCGGGACGCCCGATGGACCGCGACTACGCCCGCAAGGCGGAGCGCGCGCTCGGCAACGACCTGGACAGCCCTGCCGCGCTGGCCGTCCTCGACGAGATCGCCGCGGACCCGGCCGTCCCGCCGGGCGCGAAGCTGGAGACGTTCATCCACCTCGACCTGACGCTGGCCTTGGGCCTGGTCTCCGCCATCGGCGCCGTCTAGCCACCGCCGTGCGCCCGCACCGCCACCGGTACGGCCCTCAGTCGTGCACCTCCAGGAGCGTGCCGTCGGCGAGGAGGTAGGCGATCGAGCGTTCGAACACGTACGCCGTCCCGCCGCCGGGCTGCTCGAACCACGGCACCGCGGTCCCGGTGAGAGCCTGCAAGGGTCGCAGTAGCCGGTACACGTGGTACTCCCGTTCCTGCCAGTCGGCGGGCAGCGAGCGCTGGGCGAACGGTGTGCGCGCGGCGTAGGCGGTGTTCCCGCCGTGGCCTCCGTAGCGGTCCACCTCGGTTCCTGCGGGAAGCTCGGTGATCTGACGGTCGCGCAGGAGAGAGAGCGGCGGCTCCCCCTTCAGCGGCTGGATCTTCGGGATCTCGATGGTCTGCTGCTGCGGCACCACCATGAGCAGGCTGCCGAGAAGGTACGCGGCGGCCTGCTCCCCGTCGTCGAAGGCGGCCTGCCGGGTCCGTTCACCGTTGTCGAGGTGGAAGACCGTCCAGCCCGCCCTCTCCTGGACGAGGCACCACGCCCCCTCCTCCTCGCCGCGGAGCCGGTAGCGCGCGCGGTCGACCTGGAGGGCGTCCAGGCGGTTCTGCAGGAGGGCGAGCCACTGCTCCGGCTCCGGTTCCGTCCGGATGCCGCGCGGCGCGGTGCGTCCCATCGCGGCGGCGCTCGCCGCGTCCATCGCGTCGTCGCCGACGGCCGGGACCGCGAACCGGCGCGCGCGGATGTGCGCGACCAGGTCCGGCTCCGGCGGGACGCCGTGCTCGCGCAGGTAGTAGCCGACCGCCCCCGACCACACCCACGCGCCGTCGGTGTGGAAGGTGAGCGGGACGCGCTCGCCGCGCGACGGGTCGAGCAGGTCGGGGGCGCTCGACCGGGCCGCCATCACGGTCGGCGCGTCCTCCAGATACCGGACGACCCGCTCGACGTCCTCCGGCGGCACGGGCGGGCGCGACACCTCGGGCGGGCCGCCGTCCCTCCCGGCCCGGTCGAACACGCGGGCCTTCCGCACCGGGCTCTCGAACCGCGTCGGCCGCGGAGGCGCGACCGGGGCGGGGCCCAGGCGCCGCGTCATCCACTCGGGCACGTCCCGGCGCGGGAGCCGCTCCAGCTCGCGCCGGACGTCGTCCGCGGACGGCTCGGAAGCCCAGCGGGGCTCCTCGTCATAAGTGAAGCTCGCGCGGCACCGGACGTCGCCGTCCGCGTACACGACCTCCACGTCGATCCGGGACCATGTGGAGCCCTGGAAGGCGTGCGTCCCGGCGCGCAGCCGGTCGAGCAGCCCGGCCGCGGCGGCTGGCGGCGCCCACGACGCGGTCGTCCCGTCCGCCTTCCGCACCGTCATCGGCGGGAACTCCACATGCCCGCCGACCGCCTGGTAATGGCCGGAGATCCGCTCCCAGAACGGCGGCGCGTGGTCGGCGACCAGCACCGTGAACGGGCCCGCCAGCAGTTCCGTCTGCTCGACCGGGTCCAGCGGCGCCGGGACGGGCCGCCCGGCGGGCTCGGCCGGCTCCCGGCCCTCCAGCCGGTCGCGCAGCCAGCCCGGGACGTTCGCGCCGTCGCGCGGCATCACGATCTGGTCGCGCCGCCACGCCTCCACGGGCGCGGGCGGGTCCCACCCCGGGTCGAACGCGTCGTTGTAGAAGAACAGCGCCGCGGCGGGCTCGACGATCGCCAGCATCGAGAACCAGGTGCCCTGCTCCGACAGGTAGTGGGCACGCCGCAGCTCCATCAGCAGGGCCGACAGCTCGTCCGGGACGACCTCGGCGGGCACCACCGCGTTCTCGCCGGTCAGCATCGTCAACGTCACGTCGCTCGCCACCACGGTCGCCGCGCACCGCAGGTCGATGCGGCGCCAGCGCGGCGGCGCGGTCTGCCGCGCGAACCGGACGATCCGCTCCTCGATCTCCGCGATCCGCTCGCTCTGCCCCGTCACCCGCGCGTCCCCTCATGTGATCCCTATGGAACCTGAGCGGCAGGTTAACCGCACGGATCGGTCCATTGCGGCGGGACCCGGCGTCACGGACGCTCGGGGGCATGGCCGTCGAGGCGCCCGGAGCGCCCTGGGACGTGGACTAACGTCCTATGTCGTGTCCACCGATGCCCCCGAATCCGCGGTCCCCGCGCCGCCCGGCCGGCCGGCCGCCGCGCGGCGCCGCCGCCGCGCCCGCGTCCTGATGGCGACGATCACCGCGGTCGCCGTGCTGCTGTGCGCGGCGGTCGGCGGCGTCGGCTGGTACTTCGCGGGCGTCGCCACCGAGGTCGACCACACCGCCGAGTACCCGTTCACCATCGAGGACGTCTCCGCCGGCACCGTCACGCTCCCCCGCGAGCCCGAGACGGAGCGGCCCGGCACGTGGGCGCTCGTCTGGGAGCACGGCGGCCGCGCCCTGCTCGGCCCCGTCGTCGGCGGCGGCGGCGAGGACCACGTCGTCCGGAAGCTGGTGTCGATCTCCCACGGGACGCCCGTCAAGGGCGCCGCCGCCGGCATCGACCACTGGGTGTACTCCGGCGACCCGCGATCGGCGCTCGGGCTCGACTTCAAGGACGTCACCTATCCGGCCGAACTCGGCGCCATGCCCGCGTGGCTGCTGCCCGGGTCGTCCCCCAAGAACACCTGGGTCATCGCCGTGCACGGGCGCAACGCCGACAAGGCCGAGACGTTCCGCGCCATGCGGACCGTCCAGGACCTCGGCCTGCCCATGCTGTCGATCGCGTACCGCAACGACGTCGGCGCGCCGAAGTCCCGCGACCACAAGAACCACCTGGGCGACACCGAATGGAAGGACGTCGCGTCCGCCGTCTCGTACGCGCGCGCGAACGGCGCCACCGGCGTCGTCCTGTACGGATGGTCGATGGGCGGCGCGATGGTGATGACGGCGCTGCGGCACGACCCGTCGTTCGTCCGCGGCGTCGTCCTCGACTCCCCCGTCATGGACTGGAACGCCACCCTCGACAAGCAGGGCGACGCCCGCCACCTGCCGGCGTTCGTCACCAGCGTCGCCAAGACCGTCCTCGAACGGCGCATCGGCATCGACCTGAAGGACTACGACCAGCGCCGCTACGCCCCCAAGCTGCGCACGCCGACACTGCTGTACACCACCGCCGACGACGCCACCGTCGCCAACGGCCCCGCGTTCACCTTCGCCCGGACGGCGCCGCCCGGCATGGTCACCCACATCGCGACGCAGGGCGACCACACCGAGGCGTGGAACGTCGACCCGTCCGCCTACGAGACCGCCCTGCGCCTCTTCCTCACGAAAGTCCGCTGACCACCAGCAGCGTCTTCCCCGTGGTCGCGCGGGACTGGATCGCGGCGTGCGCGTCCGCCGCGTTGACCAGCGGGAACCGCTGCCCGATCACCGGGCGGAGCCGTCCGGCCGCCGCCTCCCGCAACGCGCTCCGCGCCGCGTCCCGGACCTCCCCCGGCGACGGCTTCCGCTGGACGAGGGCGACCTGCCGCGCCCGCGCCTCCTCCTCCGGGACGGCGGCCCACTCGCCGCTCGCCAGCCCGAAGCTGACCATCCGCCCGCCCGCGCGGAGCAGCGTGAACGCCTCCCGTCCCACGTCCCCGCCGACGCCGTCGAACACCACGTCCACCGGGGCCGTCCCCGCGCTCCAGCCCGGCTTCCGGTAGTCGACCGCCTCGTCCGCACCGAGCCGCAGCGCCGTCGCCGTCTTGTGCGGTCCGCCGGCCGCCGCGACCACCACCGCGCCCTCCGCCTTCGCGAGCTGGACGAGCAGCGTCCCGACCCCGCCCGCCGCCGCCTCCACCAGCACCCGCTCCCCCTGCGCCGGACGCGCCGCCCGCATCATCAGCGTCGCCGTCCGCCCGTCGGCCAGCAGCGCGACCGCCTCGTCCAGCGGCAGCCCGTCCGGCACCTCGAACAGGCCCTTCGCCTCCGCCACCGCCAGCTCCGCGTACCCGCCGCTGCCGTTCAGGCTGCTCACGACCCGCCGCCCGACCAGCCCCGGATCGGCCCCCGGCCCCACCGCCGCCACCGTCCCGCCGACGCCGTTGCCCGGGATCATCGGGAGCCGCGGCGCGACCGGCTGCGGCCCGTTCCCCGCCCGCATCTGCGTCTCCACGAAGGTGACATTCGCGTACTCCACCGCGACGAGCACCTGCCCGTCGCCCGGCACCGGATCGGGCGCCTCCCCCGGCACCAGCACCTCCGGACCACCGAACTCCCTCAGCCACACCGCACGCACAGCGCCCCTCCGTTCACGGTTCGTCCCTCCAGCATGCAACCTCGACCAAGATCGAGGTCAACGGCCCGCAACGAATCCCTTTTCTCGTCACACCCGTCTCTGTAAGCTTTCGCGCGTATTCCGCCCCGTTGTCGGCTGCCGCTCAGGGATGACGATGCGCGCCCGGTTGGTCCGTTCCACCCCGCCACGGCTCCGGCGCGCCGCGATCCCGCTCGCCGCCGCCCCGCTCGCGCTCCTCACCGGCTGCGGCGCGTCCCACCCGTCGTCCGGCGCCCTCAGCCCCGAAGGCACCTTCGACACCGGCGGCGCCGCCCCCGCCGCCACCGCGCCCGCCCCGTCCGCCGTGCCGACCGCGCAGCTCTACAAGACGGTCATCGAGCGCTACCGCGCCTACCAGGCCGCCTACAAGCAGGCCTACGCCACCAACGACCCCAGCGGCCTCCCCGCCGTCGCCATGGACCCCCTCCTCGCCCAGCTCACCAAGGACATCGAGTCCACCAAGGCCAAGGGCGAGATCTGGCGGTTCGCCAACACGTTCAATCCCCGCGTCTACGCCCAGTCGAAGGACGGATCGAAGGTCTACGTCATGGACTGCGTCCGCACCCTCGCCGGCTACCGCTACTCGGCCAGGACGGGCAAGCGAACGGGCGAGGTGCCCAGCGGATCCTTCGTCTACCGGACGACCGTCCAGTACGACTCCGGCGCCTGGAAGGTCGCCGCCACTGTCCGGGACCGCACATGCTGACGGTCCGCAGGGAAGGACACGTGATGTCTCCCCACTCCCCCGCCCGCCGCCGCACGGCGATCGGTGCCCTCGCCGGAACGGCGCTCGTCATCCCCTTCCTCGCGGCCGCCCCTGCCCAAGCCGCCCCCTGCCACCTCAGCGGGAGCACCGGCAGTTGCAACGGGACCGTCCACCAGCCCGGCTCGCCGGGAGAGGGCGGCGGATCGGGCGGGAACTCCGGCGGAGGCAGCGGCCCGGTGGCGCCTCCGGCTCCGGTCGGCCTGAACCCGAACCAGGGGCAGGGCTTCGTCCAGGTCCCCGGGAACCAGGCGCCGCCACCGCCGGCGAAGCCGGCCACCGCCGACCTCGTGGCCCAGGCGCAGGCCGCCGCGGCGTTCCCCGTCCCCATCGTGCACACCGCGCCGAAGGGCAAGACCTTCGTGCGCCTTCGGACGTCCCTGTGGGTGGACGGCTTCCACGTCGTGAAGACCCAGCCGATCACCGTGGGCGCTCAGACGGTGCAGTTGACGGGTGAACCCGCCACGGTGACCTGGGACCTCGGGGAAGCCACGCGGACCTGCGACAACGCGGGCAGCGAGGACGGCAAGGCATGCAGCTACACCTACCAGCGGTCGTCCGCGGGACAGCCGGGCGGCGCGTATCAGATCACCGCCACCATCCGGTGGAACGTCACGTGGTCCTGCGAAGGCGCGGACTGCGACGAGGCCGGTGGCGACCTCGGGCAGCAGCCCATGCAGTCGGAGGCCACACCGCTCGTGGTCGGTGAGATCCAGACCACCACGGGCCAGTGACGGACGCATCACGCGGCTGGGCGGTGCCCGGCTACGTCGGGATCGAAGAGCTGGGGTCGGGAGCCCAGGGGACGGTCGTCCTCGCACGTCACCGGACGGGCGGTCCCGCGGTCGCGATCAAGTATCTCGCCCCGGACCTGCTCGGGAACGCCGCCGCCCTCGACACCTTCAGAGGCGAAGCGGAACTTCTCCGGCGGATCGTCGATCCTCATGTGGCGCGGCTGTTCTACTACGTCGAGTCGCCGCAGGGCGCCGCGATCGTCCTCGAAGCGGTTTCCGGACGGTCACTGCGCCGCGTGCTCGACGATCAGGCCGGGCCGCTGGAACCCGAAGCCGCACTGGCCCTGATGAAGGGGTCGCTGCTCGGACTGGCGGCGGCGCACGGGGTGGGCGTCGTCCACCGCGACTACAAGCCCGCGAACGTCCTCGTCCAGGACGACGGTCAGAGCAAGCTGATCGACTTCGGCATCGCGGTCCTGACCGGGCAGGGGGACCGCTCCGGAACGCCCGCTTACATGGCGCCCGAGCAGTGGGAGGGGCAGCCCGCCACTCCCGCGACGGACCTCTACGCGGTCACCTGCGTCCTCGTGGAGTGCGTCAGCGGTGAGAAGCCCTTCCAGGGCACGACCTTGGAGGAGCTCCGAGCCCAGCACACGGCCACGCCCGTTTCCCTGGATCGAGTACCCGGGCCTCTCCACTCCCTCGTCCAGCACGGTCTGGCCAAGAACCCCGCTGAGCGCACATGGAACGCGCATGAGTTCGTCGGCGAACTCGAGGCGCTCGCCGTGCGCGAGTACGGGCCCGACTGGGAGCGGCGAGGGCTCATCGCGCTCGGCGGCGTCGCGGCGACCGTGGGGGCGGCGATTCCGCTGACCGTTCTCGGCGGCGCGCTGCTCACTCATGGGGCGTCGTCCACCGGCGTGGGCGCGCTCGCCCAGGGGGCGACGAGCCATGCCGCGGCGGGATACATGCAAGCCGCGGTCTCCGCGGACACCGCGGCCAAGACCGGCGCCTCCACCGCCAAGGGCGTGCTCTCCAAGGTGGGTGGGGCGAAAGGCGCGACGGGCATCGCGGCCGTGGGAGCCGGTGCGGTCGCGGCCGCCTGGTTCCTCTGGCCGGGTCCGGGGGTCGGCGGGGAGAGCCACGGCGCCTTCCACGCGGCCTTCACCCGGCCCGGAGCCCTGCTCGGCCAGCCGAACATGCCCGCCGCCCAGACCCCCTACATGGACTTCAAGATCTCGGTCAGTCCCGCCCGGGCCAGGCCCGGCACGCGACTGCGGGTGGTCGCGCAGTTCCGGGCCCGCACGGTCGGTGCCGCGTACTACCTTCCCGACGGCAGCCGCCAATGCATGGGAGACAAGGCCAAGCCGCCGAAGACGAAGGTCTACAACTTCGCCATCGGCGAAGACACCGATCAGCTGGGCCTCAAAGCGAAGGCTTATCTCGGCTTCTACAAGTCGCCGCCGGCGAGATCCGCGCGGCTCCCGCAGAAGGCGGACGGAGTTTACCTGCCCGCCGACTACAAGCGGACGGGAGAATCACAGCCGTTCAGCCGGTCGGAGTGCGCTTACATGAGCCGGTGGACGGAGACGCGGACGGTCGTGCTGCCCGGCAAGGAGCTCCTGGAGCCCGGGAAGTACCTGGTCACGCCGTACGCACCCGTGAAGCTCACGAACCTGACCCAGGAGGGCAGGCCGGTCTCGCCGGAGGCGGCCGGGGCGTTCACGCAGGGGAGGTTGCCCGTCATCCAGGTCCTGGACGGGTGATCGCGGCGCAGGCGCTATCGTGGCGCGGACGTCCACAGTTAGGGTCCCGGTGTTGCTCTTCCCTGTTCTCGGCCGCCTGAGGTTCGGGCCGGTGCGCGCCGCGGTGGCGGGCAACCGGTTCTTCTCGGCGCTGCTGCTGGCGGGGATCGTGCTGCGGGTGTTCGTGGTGCTGGGGTTCCCGCCCGCGCTGTGGTTCAACGACAGTTTCGACTTCCTGCGGATCGCGGACGGCCCGTTCCCGCATCCGCTGCGGCCGTCCGGATACGGGTTGTTCCTGTGGGGGCTGAAGCCGTTCCACAGCCTGGCGCTGGTGACGGCGGTCCAGCATGCGGCGATCGTGGGGATCGCGGTCGTCGGCTATGCGGCGCTGGTCCGGAACTTCGGCGTCCGGCGGTGGGTCGCGGCGCTGGCGGTGGCGCCGCTGCTGCTGGACGCCTACCAGGCGGAACTGGAGCATCTGGTCCTGTCGGACACGGTGTTCACCGTGCTGATCCTGGGGGCGATGCTGCTGCTGGCGCGGCCGGGTTCGGCCGGGTGGCGGCGGGCCGGGCTGGTGGGGGCGCTGCTGGGGGTGGCGGCGGTCACGCGGACGGTGGGGGTGCCGCTGTTCCTGATCGCGCTGCTGTACCTGCTGCTGCGGCGGGCGCGGTGGACGTCGTTCGCGGCGCTGGCGGCGGCGTTCGTGCTGCCGCTGGGCGGGTACGCGGTGTGGTTCCACTCCGACTACGGCCGGTTCGGGATGACCGGGGTGGACGGGATCTTCCTGTGGGGGCGGACGTCGACGTTCGCGGACTGCGACAGGCACAGGCCGCCGCCGGACCTGGCGCATCTGTGCCCGTACGGGTCGCCGGAGGGGCGTCCCGCGGCGTCGCACCAGATCTGGGTGGAGAACTCGCCGACGGGCTGGACGAACGGGAAGCCGTTCGACGAGAGGACCAACGGGCAGGCGCAGGAATTCGCGCTGTGGGCGATCCGGACGCAGCCGCTCGATTATGTGAAGACCGTTTCCTACGACTTCTTCGTGCGGACGTTCTCGTGGAAGCGGCACCGTTATCCGACCGTCGGGACGGAGGCGCGGTATCACTTCCCGACGCGGCCGTGGGCGCAGGGGGGAGAGCCGCTGCCGTTGATCGGCGGCGGTGACCGGGTCTCGGTGGTCCGGGAGTACGAGCACGGGTCGGGGAGGACGCACATCGTCGATCCGTTCGCGGGCTGGCTGCGCGCGTACCAGAAGCAGGTTTTCGTGCGCGGGACGATGCTCGGTGCGGTGCTGCTGGCGGGCCTCGCGGGGCTGCTGCTGCGGCGGCGCGGGCGGCGGCGGGAGATCGCGCTGCTGTGGACGACGTCGGTGACGCTGCTGGCGATCCCGCCGGTCACGGTGGACTTCGACTACCGGTACATGCTGCCCGCGGTGCCGTTCGCGTGCTTCGCGGCGGCGCTGGCGTGGGGGCGCCGCAGGACGCCGGACGGGCCGGAGGCGGAGTCCGCCGAGCCTGCGGAGGCGGAGGCCCAGCCGGCCGGGGCGTGACGGCCGCGCGAAGATCGTCGCGGGTATTGCGCCCGGACCGGGCTGTACGTGAGACTCCTTCACATTCTGGCTGAGGGAGGCCCCCGTGGCGCGCATCCGGTTCGACGTGCTGTTCGGCGTCCTGGTCCTGACCGACGTGCTGCGCGTCTTCCTGCCGTCGCTGATCACGCTGGTCGGCAGCGCGGGCGAGACCCCGGCCGAGGTGATGGGCGCGTACGCGCTGTCGTGGTTCGTCGCCGCGTTCCTCGCGGTGCCGCTGGCGCGGCTGGTCCCGGCGCGGCGGCTGGCGCTCTGCGGCGGTGCGGCGCTGATCGTCGCGCGGATCGTGCTGCAGGCCACCGACGGCGGTGACCCGCAGCTCTACACCGCGAGCGTCGGGCTGCTCGCGGGGCTGGTCTGGCTGGTCGCCACCGCGATGACCGCGCGGGACACGGCGCCCGCCATGACCGGTTTCGCGGCGGGCCTGGCGGTGGCGACGGCGCTGCACGCGGCGATCGAGGGCATCGACCTCGTGTGGCGGGCGGGCGTCGTGCCGTGGGTCCCGCTGCTGGTGTACCTCGCGCTGTTCGCCGTCGCGCTGGCGCGGCACCGGGAGGCGGACGGGGCACCGGCGGCGCCCCGGGGGTGGCTGGGCGCCGGGCCGTCCGTGCTGCTCTGGGGCGTCTACACCGGAAACCCGGCGCACGCGGAGGCGAGCGCGGGCTGGTCCGGCGGGGTCGCGGCGGCGCTGATCGCCGCGGTGGCGGTGCTGTCGGTGGCGGTGGCGGCGCGCCCGCGGTTCTGGACGCGGCACCCGCTCGTCCCGGCGGCCGGGCTCCTGCTGTCGGCGCTCGGGTTCGCGGCGGGGCGGGCGACGGTCGGCGGCGTCCACGGCGTCTCGCCGGGCTGGACGGTCGGCGCGCAGGTCCTCGGGCAGCTCGCGCTGGCGGGCTGCCTCGGCTGGGCGGCGCGCGTCCCCGGCCCGGACCGCCCCGGCCGGCGCGGGACGGCGATGGCGGGCGGCTGGCTGCTGTTCGTCGTGCTGATGTTCGCCTACTACTCCGCCTACGACCTGGGCACGCCGAACCGCTGGGTCCCGGTCGTGACCGCGCTCGGAGTGGCGGCGCTGGCCGTCCGGGCGCCCCGCGCGGCGGAACCGCGCGGCGTCGGGGTGTGGGCGGCGGGCACGGCGGTGGTCGCCGCCGTCGCGGTCGCGGCCGTCCCGCTGTGGCGGGACACGG
Source organism: Actinomadura nitritigenes (assembly GCF_017573545.1). Classification (GTDB taxonomy): domain Bacteria; phylum Actinomycetota; class Actinomycetes; order Streptosporangiales; family Streptosporangiaceae; genus Spirillospora; species Spirillospora nitritigenes. Next base: position 46,715 of record NZ_JAGEOK010000002.1, read on the forward strand.
GGCCGAAGTGGCGGCCCGTGGACGACGGCGGGCTGCGGCTCGCCGCGTACAACCTGCGGATGGGCTACGGCCTGGACGGCACCATGACCGTCACCGGCCAGGCGGACGCGCTCCGCAGGCTGCGCCCGCACATCGTGGTGCTCAGCGAGGTGGACCGGGCGTGGATGCTGAACGGCGGCCGCGACTCGCTCCGGCTGATCGCCGAGCGGCTCGGGCTCCGCGCGATCTGGGCGCCCGCCGGCGACGAGGTGTGGGGCGACGCGGTGCTCACGGACCTGCCGGTCACGTCCGTCCGGAACACGCCGCTGGTGAAGGGCGGCCCGACCGGCGCCGAGGCGCTGCGGGTGGGGGTGCGGTGGAAGGGCCGTGACCTCACGGTGATCGCGACGCACACGCAGCCGCCGGACGGCTGGAAGGACCTCGGGCAGGCCGAGCAGCTCGCCCGGCTGGCCCAGGAGGAGGCGCGGGACGGGCGCCGGGTCGTGATGGCGGGCGACATGAACCTGGAGCCCGGCAGCGCGCCGTGGCGGGTCCTGCTGGACGCGGGGCTGACCGACGCGCTCGCCGCGGCGCGGCCGTTCGCGACGTTCCCGGCCGCGCCGCGCCCCGACCAGCAGATCGACCAGGTGCTCGTCACGCCGGGGCTGACCGGGCGCGACCAGGCCAACGAACCGGTGGCCTACTCCGACCACCGGCCCATCGCGGTCACCCTGGACGCGAAATGAGTATCTGAGCGGATGCCGCCGCGTCCGCCGCGCCGGGAGCATGGGCGCATGCGCCGACTCGTGATCGTCCTGTCCGCCGCCGCCCTCGCCCTGGTGGGCTGCGGCGGGGCGCCGTTCCCCGCGTCCGGCGCCAGTGCCGAGGACAGGGCGGTGGAGGACGCGCGCAACGCCGCCGACAAGGCCGGCGACAGGCTCTACGGTTCGCGGGTCCGGCCGGCGCAGGACGTGGCGCACCGGGCCGCCGGCCTCGACGGCGTCGAGGTCATGAAGGTGACCGGCACCTCGACCGCGGGCCGGGGCATGCGGCTGGTGCTGCGCACTGCGGGCACCGGCTCGGCCTGGGGAGAGAGCGAGCCGGTGACGGTGACGCGCTGCTTCGAGCTGTCGTTCTCCACGACGACCGAATGGCACCGCTACGGGACGCGCGAGGTGGCCTGCCCGCCGGGCGCGCCGATGACGTTCGCGCCCTGGCCGAAGACCCCGCGCATCCCGGACGAGCGGCTGGCGAAGGCGCTGCCGCGCGTCCCGTCCGGCGGCACGGTGGACGAGGCCGAGGTCCGCGCGGCCGTCGCGTCCCTGCGCCTGGACCCGGAGATCGGCGTCGGCATCCGCAAGGAGGGGGACGTGGTCGGCGTGGCGCTGACCGTCCGCCCCCATCCCTACCTGGACGACGCGCTGGACTGCACGCTCGCCCGCGTCGCGCCGGGCCGCACCAGCACGTGGACGCCGTCCCGGACGCAGCGGATGCCGGGCGAGGGCGGCTGCGACGTGGGGAACGCGATCCACCCGCAGCCGCCGCCGCACTAGAGGTCGAGGTCGTCGGGATGCTCGGCGAGGTGCTCCCAGAACTCGACGTAGGCCTGCTCGTGCATGATGCCGAGCTTGAGGATGCGGGCCCGTGAGGTCAGCCTGGCCTCGTCGGACGGGTCGAGGGAGGCGCGGCGCTCGCGGTAGTCCGCGAGCCAGCGGCGGTGCAGCGCGGCCTGCTCGCGGGCCAGCGCGACGACGTCCGCGGGGTCGCCGAGGTCGGCGAAGAACAGCTTCAGCTGCGCGGGGTCGCGGGTCTCGATCCGCGGGCCGCCGGGGTCGGCGAGCCAGCGGCGCAGCGCGGCGCGGCCGGCGTCGGTGAGGTGGAAGACGCGGCGGCGGCGCCCGCCCTCCTCGGTCTCCTCGCGGAGCAGCCCGTCCTCGGCGAGGCGGGCGGGGATGCGGTAGAGCTGCGCGTGCGGGACGGGCCAGAACAGCTCGACGCTCTCCTCGACGCGCGCCTTCAGCTCGTAGGGCGTCATCGGGCCGTGCCGGGCGATCAGCCCGAGCACCGCGCACGCCTGCACGCCGGGTTCCTCCATGGGCCCTCCCGCCGCGCCCGGCCGTGCTCCGGGCGCCTTGACACCGTCTCAGTGAGACCATATCTTCCATACCGTTGAGACGGTATCAATGAGACCATGGGAGGCCGCATGAACGTCCACCCCGAGCTCGCCGGGATCCTCGCCGGGATGGCGCCGAGGCCGGACGACCCGCTCGCCGACATCGAGGCGACGCGCGCCGGGTTCAAGGCGCTCATGGCGCCGCTGATGCGTCGCGCCGACGGCACCGTCCTCATCGAGGAGGCGACCGTCCCGGGGCCGGACGGCAACGCGATCCCCGTCCAGATCCTGCGTCCCGCCGGCGCCGCGCCCGGTCCGCTGCCCGCGGTCCTCTACATCCACGGCGGCGGGTTCAGCTACGGCGAGCTGGACGGCCCCAGCCCGATGGCCCGCGACGTCTGCACCGGGACGGGCTCGCTCGTCGTGAACGTCCACTACCGGCTGGTGCCGGAGCACCCGTTCCCCGCCGGGTTCGAGGACTGCTACGCCGTTCTGCGCTGGCTGGCCGCGAACGCCGCCGGGCTGGGCGCCGACCCGGCGCGGATCGCGGTGGCGGGCGCGTCGGCGGGCGGCTGCCTGTCCGCCGCGCTGTGCCTCGCGGCCCGCGACCGGGGCGGACCCGCCCTCGCGTTCCAGACCCTGCTGATCCCCTGCCTGGACGACCGGCTCGACACCGCGTCCGCCCGCCGGATCACCGACCCGCGCCTCACCAACCGCGCCAAGATGCGCGCGACGTGGGACGCCTACCTCCCGCCCGGTACCGTCTCCCCCTACGCGGCGCCGGCGCGGGCCGACGACCTGTCCGGCCTGCCGCCCGCCTACGTCCTGACCTGCGGGCTCGACCCCCTGCGCGACGAGGGCCTGGACTACGCGCGGCGGCTGATGGAGGCGGGCGTCCCGGTCGAGGTGAAGGACGTGCCGGGCGCGTGGCACCTGTTCGAGGCGTCCGCGCCGGGCACCGCCCTGACGCGGCGCACCACCCGGCACTGGCTCGCGGCGCTCCGCACCGCGCTCGACACCCCGCCCGGCCCGGCGGTCACGTCATGAGCCGAGGCGGGCGGCGGCGACCTTCTTCGGGACGACCATCCGCCACGCGTCCATGACCAGCTCGCGCATCTCGGGCTCGTCCAGCGCCGCCGTCCACGCCTCGACCCAGTTGAACCGCAGGTCCGACTCGCCGGGCAGCCGGAACCTCCCCGGCTCGGACGCGACCAGCGCCGCCCGCTCCTCCTTCGGGAACGCGAACCCCATCACCGTCTCGTCCCGCGAGAACGCCACGTAGACGATCGAGCCGACGCGGAACTTCACCCGGTCCCTGATGAGGTGCTCCGACGTGCGGGGCAGCGTCACCGCCAGCGCCCGCACCTGCTCCACCGTGATCACGTTGACCTCCCGTGGCCATCGCCGGAAAAGTATCACCGACCCCCGCCCCGCAGTTGATGATCTTGTTACATTGGCGGGGCGGCGCGACGCCGGACACCGAGGGGGCGGGGAACGTGAGCGAACTGGTGCGCTGGCAGACCGAGCACGGCAGCATCGTCGTCGAGAGCGACGACGACGACCCCGGCATGGAGGCGGTCTCCCGCGGCGGGGACCTGATCGGCACCGCCACCGCCAAGCTCGAGGACTCGTTCCAGCAGGTCCGGGACGCGGCGGAGGCGGCGCTCGCCGCGCTGCGCGGCGGCGACCTCAAGCCCGACGCGGTCGAGCTGGAGTTCGGGGTCAAGCTGAACGCCGCCGCCGGCGCCGTCATCGCGAAGACGTCCGTGGAGGGCCACCTGAAGGTCAAGATGACCTGGGGCGAGCCGAGGGCCGCCGCCGGGGAGGAGTAGGTGGGCGACTGGCAGTGGCGCGCCTGGGTCGGGACGCCCGCCGCGGGCAAGCTCGGCGCCGCGTTCCTGATCACGCCCACCCGCCTGCTGACCTGCGCGCACACCGTCGCCGGGCGGGACGACCCGCGCGTCGGGTTCCCCGGCCTCGCCGAGGACCTGCCCGTCCGGGTCGTCGCGTCCGGCGGCTGGCGCGGCCCCCGCGACCTCGGCGACGTGGCGGTGCTGGAGCTCGCCGAGCCCGTCCCGTTCGAGCCGGCGGCGCTGGCCGACCCCGGCGACGTCGACGGGCTCGCCGCGGGCGGCCGCGAGTTCGGCGTCTACGGGTTCCCGGCGCGCAAGGACGACAACGAGCGGCACGCCACCGTCACGACCGGCCCCCACCTGGTGACCCGCAACGAATGGTGGGAGATCCGGACCGCCCACGGCGTCCCGCTGGAGAAGGGGTACAGCGGGTCCGCCGTCTACGACATCGCGACCGGCGAGGTCATCGGCATGGTCACCGACGCCGAGCTGCGCGGCGGCCGCGCCGGGATCGGCTGGATGCTGCCGCTGTCCCGCCTCCGCGCCCACTGGGAGGCGCTCGACGACCTGCTGCCGCTGCGCTGGCTCACCGGGACGGCCCGGAGCGACCTGCGGGCACTGCTGGAGGACGTGCCGTTCACCGAGGCGCTCGCCGCCGACCTCGAGCACGCCGTCGGCCGCCGCCCCCGCGAGCGGTTCGGCTCCGCGTGGGCGTCCGTCCGCTACGTCGCCGAAGGCTTCCCGGAGCGGCGGCTCGCCGGCTACCTCGGCGCCCTCGGCGGACGCCTCCCCGAACCGCACCGGCACCGGCTCGCCGCCTGGGCCCGGTGCCACCTCCCCGGTGTCGAGCCCGCGCGGGAGGCGCCCGCACCCGCGCCCGCGTCGGTCATCGTCCGGCTCGAGCACGCCACCTTCCCCAAGGAGTACGACCTCACCGTCCACACCTGGTTCAACGACGCCGACCAGACCGCGCAGGCCACCGTCCGCGTCCCCGAGAGCGAGGTCCGCGACACCGTCCAGGACGCGGTGGCCCGCGCGAGCCGCGCCCTCGTCGGCGGACGCTGGATGATCGAGTTCGCGGTGCCGGAAGGATGGCTCGGCAAGCCGTTCGAACGCTGGTACATCGACGTCGAGGACAGGACGCCCATGCGGCGGTACCCGCTGGTCGTCCGGGACGTGAAGCGGCTGCGGCCCGGCTCGATCCGGCGCGACCAGGCCCACCGGCGCTGGCGGGTCCTGAAGGAGCGCGGCCGCACCGACCCGCGGCTCATCGACTGCGACGACCACCGCGGCGCCGCCGCCTTCCAGGACTGGCTCGAGGCCAACCCCGACCACTGCGCCCTCGTCTACAAGACGTCCCCGTCCAAGACCCGGCTCGCCGCCGCGCTCGGCAACGGCGTCCCCGTCATGCTGTGGACGCGGACCACCTGCGGCGGCCCCGCGCACGACGACTGCCACGGCCGCCGGCTCGGCGAGGCGCTCGCCGCCGCCGTCCGCGACGCCCGCCCCGAAGACCTCCCCGACATCGCGCTCGACCTGCGCCGCAAGGCCCTCGGCGCCCCGAAGGACGTCCCGCACTGCGGGCGCGACCTCACCCTGCTGTGGGACGACCCGTCCCGGCTGCCCGCCGACCCCCGGCTCGCCATGGAGGAATAGATGCCCGACTGGCTGCTCTACACCGGTAGCCGAAGCCGGCACGACGGCATCGACAGGCTGCCGCCGCCCCCGCCCTGGCGGGCCTTCGACGGCGGCCCGCTGCTGCCCGCCCCGTCCGGCGGCTCCGGCAACACCCACCAGGCCACGACCTACCGGCCGTCGGACGACGCCGTCCAGCAGGTCAACGCCGCCCTGTACCTGCGGCGCCCGCTGCTGGTGACGGGCCCGCCCGGTACCGGCAAGTCAACGCTCGCCTACGCGGTCGCGCACGAACTCGGCCTCGGGCCCGTCCTGCACTGGCCCATCACCAGCCGGACGACCCTCCGCGACGGCCTCTACCAGTACGACCCCCTCACCCGCCTCTACGCCGCCCGCGACGGCGACGTCCCAGCGACCGACGAGGACATCGGCCGCTACATCCGGCTCGGCCCGCTCGGCACCGCGCTGCTCCCCTACGCCCGGCCCCGCGTCCTGCTCGTCGACGAGATCGACAAGAGCGACATCGACCTGCCCAACGACCTGCTCACCATCTTCGAGAAGGGCGAGTACGAGATCCCGGAGCTGACCCGGCGCGCCGACCCGTCCGCCGAGGTCATGACCGCCGACGGCCCCGGCTCCCGGGTCGCCGTCACCGCCGGGACGGTCCGCTGCAGCGCGTTCCCGCTCGTGGTGATGACCAGCAACGGCGAGCGCGAGTTCCCGCCCGCGTTCCTGCGCCGCTGCGTCACCGTCGAGCTCCGCCAGCCCGCCGACGAGGCCGAGCTGTCCGCCATCGTCCGCGAGCACCTCGGCGACCTCGCCGACCGCAGCGACGACCTCGTCCGCCGGTTCTTCGAGCGCTCCGCGTCCGGCACCCTCGCCACCGACCAGCTCCTCAACGCCGTCTACCTGTGCCGGCACGCCGGCGCCGGCGACCGCGCCGCCCTCGCCGACCGGATCATGCGGCGGCTCGGCGGCCCCCTCGACGATGATTGACCGGCTCCGCGAGGTCCTCGGCGCGGTCTCCCCGCACGGCGCCCCCGACGCGCGCGAGCTGAGCGAGCTGCTGTGGCTCGCCGCCCACATCGCGCCCGCGGGGGACGAGCCCGCCGCGCCCGCACCGGAGCCGGCCCCGCCGGTGGCGGCCGCTCCGCCGCCGCCCGGGCCCGACGGCCTCGCGGAGCCGCCCGGACCCGCACCGGAACCCCGCGCCGCGCTGCACCACCGTCCCGCCACCGGCACCGCGCCGCCCGCCGGCGCCGCCGCCGAGGTGCTCGTCCCGACCGCGCCGATGCTGTCCGACCCCCTCGGCGTGCAGCGCGCGCTCCGTCCCGTCAAGCGGCGCGTCCCGTCCCGGCACCGCCGCGAGCTCGACGAGGACGCCACCGCCGAGCGCATCGCCGACACCCGCCTGTGGACGCCCGTCCTCGTCCCCGAGTCCGAACGCTGGCTGGCGCTCACCCTCGTCGTCGACACCGGCCCCACCATGCGGCTGTGGCGCCCCCTCGCCCGCGAACTCGCCGAGACGCTGCTGCGGCAGGGCGCGTTCCAGAACGTCGGCGTCGCCTACCTCACCCCCACCGGCCGCGTCTCCTCCGCCCCTGGCTCGCCCCCGCGCGCCCCCGGCACACTCCAGGACGCGTCCGGCAGGCACGCCGTCCTCCTCCTCAGCGACTGCTCCGGACCGCACTGGTGGAACGGGCGCGCCGCCCCGGCCGTCCGCCGCTGGGCCCAGGCCGGCCCCACCGCGATCCTCCAGCCCCTCGCCGAGAGCCTCTGGCGCCGCACCGCCGCACCGACCACCCCCGGCGTCGCCGTCCTGCCCCGCCCCGGCGGCCCCAACACCGGCCTGCGCTTCACCCCCCACGACGGCGCACCGCCGCCCGGCGTCCCCGTCCCCGTCCTGGAGGTCGCGCCCCGCTGGTTCGGCGCCTGGGCCCGGCTCGTCTCCGGCGCGGGCCCGCAGCCCGCCGCGATCGCGGCCCTGCCGTCCGGGCCGTCCGGCCCCGCCCCCTCGGACCGCGACGTCCCCGTCGCCGAACGCGTCCGCCGCTTCCTGCGCACCGCCTCATCCGACGCCGCCGAACTCGCCGCCCACGTCGCCGTCTCCGTGCCGTCCCTGCCGGTGATGCGGCTCATCCAGCACGGCGTCCTCGGCGGCTCCGACCCCGGCCGCCTCGCCGAAGTCCTGCTCAGCGGGCTGCTCCGGCCGCTGGACGACGTGCGCTACGAGTTCGTCCCCGGCGCCCGCGAGGCCCTCCTCGACACCCTCCCGCGCCCCGAGGCGCAGCACACCCGCCGCGTCCTCGAAGCCGTCTCCGCCGAGATCGAGCGGCGCGCCGGCGCGGCCGAGACCTTCCGCGCCCTCCTCGCCACCGCCGACGGCCCCCTCACCCTCACCGCCGACACCCCCCACTTCGCCCTCCTCACCGCCCCCGCCACGTCCGCCCCGCCGGCGCCGGTCCCACCCGCTCCGAACCTCCTGGACGTTCTCGGTACGCCGCTGGACGACCTGATCGGCGACGGCTGGGACCGCCCCGGGCACCCCACCGCCGTCGGCGTCGACGGCACCGGCGAGACGGTCCGGGTCGACCTCCTGCGCGACGGCCGGGACATGCCGCACGGGACGATCGTCGGCCGCCGCGCCGAACGCGACCGCGTCCTCCGCACGCTGCTGTTCAGCCTCGCTCTCGGCCACTCCCCGGCCACTGCCGCCCTCGCGTTCGCCGACTTCTCCGGCGGCGCGTCCTTCGTCGGGCTGGGAAGCCTCCCGCACGTCGTCACCGCCGTCCACAGCATGTCGATCGACTCCCCGCTGTTCCCCCGCCTGCTCACCGCCCTGGAAGCCGAACGGGCCCGCCGCGAGACCCTGCGGTCGCGGGCGCAGAGCACCCGTGACCGCTCGCCCGCCACGTCCCCCGCCCTCGTCGTGGTCATCGACAACGTCGCCCCCCTCCTCGGCGCACGCCCCGAGTTGCAGGAGCCCCTGTTCCGCCTGTGCGAAGAAGGGCCGGCCCAAGGAATCCGGTTCGTCCTCTGCTCGCCGGACGAGACCGACCTCCCCTTCCTCCCGCGATGGCGGATCACCGTCCCCGGCCCGGACGGCGGCGACTCGGCGTCCCTGACGACGACCGGCGCCGACGCCGCGCCGGTGACCTTCCGCCCCGCGCACATCGCGCTCACCGAGAGCGACCCGATCGTCGCGCGCATGCGCGAACGGGGGCCCCGGGCTCCGCGCCTCCCCTGGCCCGACGAACCCGCAGAACCCGCGGCGCCGTCGTCCGATGCCGGGCGCCCCCCACCGCGTCGGTCCTCCACGGCGGACGACGTCCTCGCCTTGAACGGGGCCGGCCTGGAGGCGGCGTTCACCAACGCCTGGAGACTGCCCGTCTCGATCCCCAGACTGCCGAACATCGGGCACGACCCCGATGGGAACGGATTCGCTGCGCCCTTCCTCGACCTCGCGAGCGGCGAATCGGGTCTGGTCGTCGGTGACAACCTTGCCCGACAGCACATCCTGAGGGTGATCGCGCTCGCACTCGCCGCCAAACACCCGCCCTCCCAGATGACGTTCGCCTTCGCCGGGTTGGGCGGGCACCCGCTGGGCGAAACGTTTTCCCTCCCGCACGTCCTCTACTCCGACGAGGAACTGCTGGGCAGGCCGCACAAGCTGCAGGAGTTCATCGATTTCCTGTCGGCCGAGTTGGCCACGCGCAGGGGCCATGCGTCACCCGAGGATCTGCCGCACCTGGTGCTGATGGCGGACGTATCGCTGACATTCCCGTCCAGCAGGGGCGAGGTAGGGGAGACGCTCCTCCAGGCCGCACAGCGCGGCAAGGCCCTCGGCGTGAAGCTGATCCTGGCGTCGTCCACCGTCGAGAACACCACGATCTGGAGCCGGTTCCTGCCGTTCCTCGACTGGCGGATAGCCGCGAACCGCCTGCCGCCCGCCGAACTCCGGACCGTCCTCGGCCAGGCGAGCCTCTCCTTCCCCGACGGCGACGCCTACTCCGTGGTGACCGGCGACGCACCGCGCCGGTTCACCCCGGCCCGTCTTCCGTCCGAGCGCGGCATCGCCGCATTCGCCGAGCAGGCGACCGACCGGACCCGGCCTGCGATCCCGCTTTCCGCAGAGGCGAAGATTCAGCGAATCCACGAATTCCTCGACAGGGTGCCCGAGAGCACGGACCGGACCACGATCGAAGCATTCCGCGAACTGGCACGACTCGAGATCGGAACCATAGAGGCGGCGGAACCCGACGCTCCCCGGCACGTCATGTTCGAAGGTCGCCATTGCCCGGAGATGCGGGACGCGGCACGGCTGTACGGCCAGATGCTCGCCGAGACCGGGCTGCTGGAGCACGGGCATGTGACAGAGCCCTCCCGCACGGCGTTCATCGGCGAAGACGCCGGCGGCGGAGTGCTTTTCGTCCGCGGAGAGGATCTCTTCTCGCCGGCGACCGGCGAGCTGATGGGCGCTGCCGCCGAGGCGTTGACCGAGGCAGTGCGGCGAGGCACCGATCCGGTGGTCGTCCTGTGCGTCGAGGACCAACGGACGGCGCTCTTGCGCGAGGCGCCCGAGCTGATCGGGCATTTCGAGAGGTCCATGGACTTCTCGTCCGCCCGTTTCCGCGACCGCGCCGGTGACGGCGACGAGACGGCCGGCGCGCCCGCGTCCGGCCTCCCGGACGTCCTGCACGCGAGCGAGCTGCCGGAGATTCCCGGCCGCCGCATCCCCATCGGAATCGCCGACCGGACGCACGAGCCGGTCCTCCTGGATCTGGAGGCGGACCGGCACCTGCTGATCTCCGGCCCGCCGGACACGGGCAGAGCCGCCCTCGTCCGCCTGCTGATCGGCGAGATCGCCACTCGCCATCCGGCTCCGGAGCGCGTCGTCTACCTGCTCGATCCCAACGGCCGGCTGAGCGAGTTCGCCGCGGGACTGGAGCAGGACGTCCTGGGACGCTACGGGCGCACGCCGGCGGAGATCGCCGAGATCATGGGGGCGGTCAGGGGCGATATCGCGCTCCGTCGGCGCCTCGGGCAGGGCATCGACGTCTACCTGGTGATGACGGGACGCGTTCCGCTGGTCGCCACCGATCCGCTGCCCGGTCTGCTGCCCTCGCTGGAGAAGACCGGGTACAACGGCCTGCATCTCATCCTGAACCAGCAGGAGTCCCCGCTTCACGCCCCTCCCGACCCGGTCGCGCAGCGGCTGCACGAACTCGGCGCGCCGGCCGTCCTGACGGGATCCTCCGGGCAGGAGGCGCGGCTGTGGGGGGTTCCGCGACCCGGCGGCGGACGGGGCCCCCGCGGCCGGGCCACGTTCAGCCGGCGGGGACGGCACCGGCTGATGCAGCTCGCGGAGCCGGACTGACGGGGTATTGGATCGAGCTGTCCATAACGTGTTAGGGTCGGCGCATGGCGCGGCCGAGGCAGTTCGAGGAGGAGCGGGCGGTGGAGGCCGCCATGCGGGCGTTCTGGGAGCGCGGGTACGAGGCGACGTCGACGCAGGAGCTGTGCGAGGCGACGGGCCTCGGGCGCAGCAGCATCTACAACACCTTCACCAGCAAGCACGACCTGTTCACGCGGGCGCTGACGCTGTACATGGACGCCCGGACGGCGAACGCCGTGGAGGTGCTGGAGGACGCGGGGCGGCCCGTCCGGGAGCGGCTGCGGACGGTGCTGGGGTGGGCCGTGGAGGCGCCGGCGGACGATCCGGTCGGCTGCCTCGTGGTGAACACCATGATCGAGATGGCGCCGCGCGACGAGGACGTCGCCGGACGCCTGCGCAGGGACCAGGAGAGGCGCCTCGCGGCCCTCCGGGCCGCGATCGAGGCCGGGCAGCGGTCCGGGGAGATCGACGCGGGCAGAGACGCGGGCGCCCTGGCGCACTTCGTGGTGGCGACGATCGCCGGGATGCGGGTCGCGGCGCGCGGCGGCGCGGACGGGCGGACGCTGCGGGCGATCGCCGACACGGCCATGGCGGCGATCTGACGGAGGCGGCGCAAGTGCCGCCTTTTTTCACGGCCGAGTTTTGAACTGATCATTCCAAAAGAGGGGCGTGCGATGCCACCGGCGGTCTACGTCCTGGGCTTGGCGATCTTCGCCCAGGGCACCTCGGAGATGATGCTGGCGGGGCTGCTGCCGCAGATGGCGGCGGACCTCGGCGTGTCCGTGCCGGACGCGGGGCTGCTGATCTCGGCGTTCGCGGCCGGGATGCTGGTGGGGGCGCCGGTGCTGGCCGTGCTCACGCTGCGCTGGCCGCACCGGCGGGCGCTGCTGGCGTTCCTCGGGGTCTTCGCGGTCATGCACGCGGCGGGCGCGCTGACGCCCGGGTACGGGGTGCTGTTCGCGACGCGCGTCGCGGGCGCGTTCGTGTACGCGGGGTTCTGGGCGGTCGCGGCGGCGACGGCGATCGGGCTGGTGCCCGCGGGGGCGCGCGGACGCGCGATGGGGATCGTCGCGGGCGGGCTCACGCTCGCCACGATCGTCGGGCTGCCCGCCGGGACGCTGCTCGGGCAGCACCTCGGCTGGCGGTCGGCGTTCTGGGCGGTCGCGGCGATGTCGGCGGCGGCGATGGCCGCGGTCGCGGCGACGGTGAAGGGCGGCGCCCGGACCGGGACGGCGCCGCGCGTCCGCGACGAGCTGCGGGCGATGGCGCGGCCGCGGCTGTGGCTCGCCTACGCGACGACGGCCCTGGCCACGGGCGCGCTGCTGGTCACCTTCAGCTATCTCGGGGCGATGCTGGAGGACGCGACGGGGATCCCGGAGCGGTGGGTGCCGGGCGTGCTGGCGCTGTACGGGGCGGGCTCGCTGATCGGGATCACGCTGGGCGGGCGGCTGGCGGACGGGCGGACCGTCCCGCTGCTGTACGCGGGGATCGCGGGGCTCGTCGCGGTGTCGGCCGCGCTGGCGCTGACGCTCGGCTCGGCGGTGCCGGCGGTCGTCCTCGTGTTCCTGCTGGGCGCGTTCGGGTTCGCGACCAACCCGGCGCTGAACTCGCGGGTGTTCGCCCTGACGGACGGGTCGCCGACGCTCGTCGCGGCGACGAACACCTCGGCGTTCAACGTGGGCATCACCGCGGGGCCGTGGCTGGGCGGGCTCGCGCTGGACGCGGGGGCCGGGTACCCGGCGACCGCGTGGATCGGCGCCGGGCTCGGCGTCGCGGCGCTCGCGACGGTGGCGCTGGGCCGGGCGGGCCGGCGGGCGGTCCGGCAGGAGGAGCGGAAGGTCGCCGTCGACGCGTGAGCCGGACGCGGGACGGCCCGGCGCGGGCGTCCGCGCCGGCCCGTCCCGCGTGGGTCGTCTACCAGCGGCACTGCGGGGCGTACAGGCCCCACAGAGCGCGCTTGTTCGGGTACTCGGCGAGCGTCCAGACGCGGTGCTGGGCGCGGTCGCAGCTCAGGTCCTCGGGCCCGTAGGAGATGGTCCGCCTTGACAGGTTCCTCCAGCCGTGGCCGCGCTGGTCGGCCTGGAGCATCGTGCCGCGCTCGGAGCTGTCGCTCTGCGAGAACCACCAGTGGCCGTGGGCGCGGACGCCGCCCTGCACGCGGTCGCCGGGCAGGCTCGCGACCCAGTTCGGGTAGGCGGTGCCGCCGGATCCGGCGACCAGGCCGGTGCCGTTGCGCAGCGGCCATGTCGCGACGCGCCCGCGCGGCTCCCTCTCCTTGCAGTACTCGCCCGCGATGAGCGACGGGCCGCGGGTGGTGCGGTCGACCGACATCCACGACACGCGCGGCGCGCCGTGGCCCGCGCACCGGGTGCCGGCCCAGCCGTGGGCGTACTGCCAGTTGCCCGTCTGCGGCATGACGTACCGGTACCCGTGCCCGTAGTACTTGCCGCCGTGGAGGCCGACCCGCTCCGCGTGGTCCGTCGCCCCGTTCCTGCTGCGGCCGAGGTCGTAGATCTGCCGCATGTCGAACTCGCGCAGGCCCGCGCGGGTGTCGGCGACGTACAGCTTGTCGCCGAACCAGGCGATGCCGCCGGCGTGCAGGTCGATGTCGCCGTAGGAGACCCTCCCGTCCCGCATCGCCGGGTAGACGAGCAGGACGTGCCGGTAGGTGCGCCGGTCCGGGTTCACGAACGTGAGCCGGACGGCGCCGTCGTTGTGCCAGGACACGAGGATCGGGCGGCCGGCGCCCCACCGGCCGTCGACCGCCGCGTCCGAGACGGTCGTGACGCCCTGCGGGTACCACTTGCGGGTCGCCGAGTCCTTCCTGTCGAAGCAGTAGGTGCGCGCCCCCGCGGGCACCTTGGCCGCCGCGGCGCAGCCGCCGGTGAGGTGGCGCTGCCCCGAGCCGTTGATCAGCGCTTGGACGCCGCTCCTGGTCAGTCTCTGCCCGAGCGCGCGCAGCGGACGGTCGAGGTTCGCGCCGCGCCGCAGGCCGAAGTCCGCCTTGCGCGGCGCGGCGTCCCGCGCCGAGGTCGACGCCGCCGCGGGCCCGGGTCCGACGACGGCGGGGGCGGATGCCACCAGCGCGGCCAGCGGGACACCGGCCGCCAAGGCGGCGGCGGAAGGCCGCCGCCCGCTCGCTCTCCGATTCATGATCATCACGACGCCCCTCCTTTCCGGCGCCGTATCGCGGAAAACCCCCCGCGCCGTCGACGGAAAGGCAAATGACCATTACACCGGACGGGTGAACCGGACCCGCGCCGCGGGCGTCCGGCCGCCCGATGGCGGACGGGACGGCTTCCTCATCGGAAACCGTCCCGTCTGCGGGAATGTCGGGATCACGGAAGGCGGCAGGTCCCGTGGTCGGACTTCGACGGGTCGCTCTCGGACGTGCCGGTCAGGCTCAGCTTCGCCTTGCGCTCGGCGCCCGGCCCGGCCTTCGCCCACACCACCACGTCGGTGCCGCCGCCCGCCTTCGCGGTGGCCAGCTCGTTCGGCAGCCAGGTCGTCCAGCCCGCGCCGTCCACCGCCGCCTTCAGCCGGAAGACGTCGGAGCCGTGGACGCCGGTGCCGCCCTTACCGCGGTTCTCGACGCGCATCCTGCACTTCACCCAGCCGGAGGCGGCCGGCTCGGCGCTGCCGGAGTCGACCTTCACTCCGCGCCGCTGCGGACCGGCCCCGTCCAGCGACCGAATGGCGACCGTGTACGCCAGGACGCCCTTCTTGTCGCGCTTGAGGTTCAGCACGTAGAAGTGCAGCCGGTTCGCCTTGTCGACGTATTCGAACTCGCTTCCGGAATCCGTCCCGGCATGGAACAGCGCGTCCGACAACTGGCGGTAGTCGCCGATCGTCATCTTCTGCGGCGTGCCGTCCGGAAGGACGAAGTCGGTCTTGTCGATGTCCTGCGGGTTGGCGTCCTGGATCCAGATGAACGGCGCCCGGTCCTGGTCCTTGGTCTTCGCCAGCAGCACCCCGGAGTCGGGCGTGAACGAGTCCATGCCCATCCGGTCGACGACCTCGAGGGTGTAGTTGTCGAACTTGCCGCCGTCGCACAGCGGGTCGGCGCCGGTGTCGCAGGCAGGCTCCTTGTCACCGCCCGCGCCCAGCTTGAGGTTGACGCCCGCGAGGCCGCCCTCGCTCGGCTCGGCGGACCGCGCCGTGATGGTCGCGACGACGGTGCCGTCCTGAGGGAGCGTGCCGCGGTCGAGCTGGAGCACCTTGCCGGCGTCGACGATGCCGAGCTTCAGCTTGTTGCGGAGCATGTGCTCCGAGCCCATGGACGCGCCGCTGACCGCCGGGATCGTCCACCGGCTGTGCGGGCCGCCGGGGCCGTTGAAGCTGCCGCGGCTGAGCATGTCCCACGGGCCGGTGTACGAGCGGCGCGGCGGCACCCCGTACGGGTTGTTGTAGTTGTCGCCGATGCCGAGGATGTGGCTGAACTCGTGCGCGAACACGCCCATCCCGGAGCTCTCCGCCTGCGTGGAGCTGCCGGTGATCGCGTTCGGCCAGATCGTCGCGCCCGCCTGCCACGACGTCCAGTCGACGTAGCGGGTCTTCACCCAGTTGGGCAGGCTCGGGTCGCCCGGACCCCACTCGGCCGGGACGTCCTCCTTGGTCTGGAACTTCATCTGCCCGAACTCCTGCCAGGTGGACGACTCGTCCTGCCCGGCGCTGAGGAAGAAGACGAAGTCGAACTTCTTCGCCGTCTCCTCGCCGACGTCCGCGATCCACGCGGCGCGCGCGTCCTTGCGCAGGTCGCGGCCGCAGGTGTCGCCCGTCGGGCAGCCGGTCCCGCCCTGCATGCCGTCCACGCCGTACTCGTGGTCCTTGGCGGGCATCCGGTACGCGCCGAACGCGGTGAGGTCCACGCCGTAGCGGCCGCCGGAGTCCTCCATCCAGTACTCGTGCAGGGTGTGGCCGTGGTTCAGGTCCTCGGGCTTGTTGAGGAAGTCCTGGTAGAACCCGGCGACCCGGTCGCGGGGGACGTCCCCGACCGCGTTCGGGTTCCCGAAGATGGTGGAGTTCCTCGGCTGCGTGATCACGAACGGCTGGTTCGGGTAGTCGACCAGGACGACCGCGCCCTTGAAGTTCTTGATCGAGCCCTGGTGGGACGGGTCGGCCCACGAGGTACCGGGGACCGAGGTGTAGTCGTCCCAGGTCATCGTGTCGGGAAGCTCGTAGTTCTGCGGGTCGATCGGGCGCGGGCCGCCGGCCGCGTAGGTGCGGGCGGACGGCCGGCTCCGCTGCCACGGCTGCGTCTGCGGCCAGTGCCGCATCTGCCAGGGGTTCGCGGTGGGCTTCGGGATCGGAGGCTCGGTCTGCGCGGCGGCCGGCACGGCCGCGAGTCCCGCGAGCAGCACCGTCGCCGTCACGGGCACCAGCAGCGTCTTCTTGGCGCGCATGTCTCCCCTGTCTCAGGTGGTCACTGAGAACGTAAGGAGCGCCGTTCCGCCGCGCTACGGCCTACTTATACGATCTTGCGGCGTTCGCCCTGGCATGTCCCGCCGTGGCCTGTTCCGCGCCGCTCGCTCCAGGCTCGTCTGCCTGCGACGGTCCTTACAGCAGCGCGCGCGTGGCGACGACGATGCCGTCCTCGTCGCTGTAGAGCCAGTCGCCCGCGCCGAACTCCACGCCGCCGAAGGCCACCGGCGCGTCCACCTCGCCGGCGCCGTCCTTGGCGCTCTTGCGCGGGTTGGAGCCGAGCGCCTTGACGCCGAGGTCGAGGCCGCGCAGCGCCACCACGTCCCGGACGGCCCCGTTGATCACCACGCCGGCCCACCCGTTCGCCACCGCGGACGCCGCGATCATGTCGCCCATCAGCGCGGACGCCAGCGACCCGCCACCGTCGACGACCAGCACCCGGCCCTCGCCGGGGGTGTTCAGCACCCGCTTCACCAGGCCGTTGTCGCGGTGGCAGCGCACCGTCGACACCGGCCCCGCGAACGACGCCCGGCCGCCGTACCGCCGGAACTGCGTCTCGCAGCTGCGCAGCTCGTCCCCGAAGTCGTCGATGAGGTCAGCGGTCGCGAAGTCCATGCCCGGCAGCCTACTGCTCGGTAACCGGGGGCGGTCAGCCGGACGGGGCGTCGGTGGGGCGGCCGATCAGGCGGGACAGGACGATCGCGGTCTTCGTCGCCGTGATGTTCTCCTCCCGGCGCAGCCGTTCGAGGGCCTGCTCCAGGTGCTGGATGTCGCGGGCCCGGACGTGCACCAGCGCGCTGGCGTCGCCGCTGATCGTGTAGGCCGCGACCACCTCCGGGTGGCCGCGGACGCTGGAGTAGATCTCCTCCGGGGACGTCGCGCCGGTGCAGAAGATCTCGATGAACGCCTCGGTCGTCCAGCCGAGCGCGGCCGGGTCGACCACCGCCGCGAACCCGTTGATCACGCCGTCCGCGCGCAGCCGGTCGACCCGCCGCTTCACCGCGGGCGCCGACAGCCCTACCTTGTCGCCGATCTGCGCGTAGGAGGCGCGGCCGTCCTCCAGGAGCCGCGCAACGATTCGACGGTCCAGATCGTCAAGACGCAACAAACAGCACCCCCAAAGTCGGTTTTCGTCATTGGTCGCCCGTAAGACCCGAACATACGCTGGATATGGACCGGGCGGCCACCCGCCGCGGCGGTCACTCCCCCCCTCGGCACCGGGCACCCCCGTCCGGTGTCCCGGCGATGCCCGGCCCGACCGGCCGGACCCGAACGCGTAAAGGAGCGTCGTGACGGCGACCGAACAGCTGCGGGCGATGTCCGAGGAGCACAGCGCGCACAACTACCACCCCCTCCCGATCGTCGTCGCCGACGCCGAGGGCGCCTGGCTCACCGACGTCGAGGGCCGCCGCTACCTGGACATGCTGGCGGCCTACTCCGCCGTCAACTTCGGGCACCGCAACCCGCGCCTCGTCGCGGCCGCCCGGCGGCAGCTCGAGCGGGTCACCCTGGTCAGCCGCGCGTTCGACCACGACCAGTTCGGGCCGTTCGTCACCGAGCTGGCCGAGCTGTGCGGCAAGGACATGGTGCTGCCGATGAACAGCGGCGCCGAGGCCGTCGAGACGGCGCTGAAGACCGCCCGCAAGTGGGGCTACGAGGTGAAGGGCGTCCCCTCCGGGGAGGCGAACATCATCACGTTCGAGGGCAACTTCCACGGCCGCACCACCACGATCGTCAGCTTCTCCACCGACCCCGACGCCCGGGACTCCTACGGCCCCTACACGCCGGGGTTCCGGACCGTCCCGTACGGGGACGTCGACGCGCTGAAGGCGGCCATGGACGCCTCGACCGTCGGCGTGCTGATCGAGCCGATCCAGGGCGAGGCCGGCGTGAACGTCCCGCCGAGCGGGTTCCTGCGCGCGGTGCGGGAGCTGTGCACCGCGAACGGCACGCTGATGATGGCCGACGAGATCCAGTCGGGCCTCGGCCGCACCGGCACCACGTTCGCCGTCGAGCACGAGAACGTCGTCCCCGACGTCTACATCCTCGGCAAGGCGCTCGGCGGCGGCATCATGCCGGTGTCCGCCGTGGTCGCCGACCGGGACGTGCTCGGCGTGTTCAAGCCGGGCCAGCACGGCTCCACGTTCGGCGGCAACCCGCTGGCCTGCGCGATCGGCCGCGAGGTGATCGCGATGCTGCGGACCGGCGAGTACCAGGAGCGGTCCCGCGCGCTCGGCGCGCACCTGCACGACCGGCTCGGCCGGCTGCCCGGCGACCTCGTCCGCGAGGTGCGCGGCCGCGGCCTGTGGGCGGGCGTCGAGCTGTACGGCCGGGCCCGTCCGGTCAGCGAGCGGCTGATGGAGCTCGGCGTGCTGGCCAAGGAGACGCACGAGACGACGCTCCGCCTGGCCCCGCCCCTCGTCGTCGAGCGGGAGGACCTCGACTGGGCGCTGGACCAGCTGGAGGCGGCTCTCAAGGGCTGAGCCCCGCCCGGTAAAGAGTTACCCGCGACCCGCCTGTCCGCGCGGAGCGCGCCTCCGCCCGGGGGAGGGTGTGCGCATGCAGCACAACCCGTCCCCGCAGGACAGCCCGGAGCAGGAGAAGCCGACCGGCCGCCGACGACGCCGGGTCCTCATCGGCTGCGGCGTGCTGGCCACCGGCGCGCTGGCGCTGCTCGGCGGCGGCGCCTACCTGCTGGAGAACGCCTACAACGACGGCGTGAAGCGGATCGCGGGCGCGATGCCGGAGCGGAGCGGCCGCCCGGTGTCGACGGGACGCGGCGAGAACTGGCTGCTGATCGGGTCGGACCGGCGCTCGGACATGCCGTCGATGGGCGCCCGGTCCGACACGATCATGCTGGTGCACCTGTCCGGGCGGGACGGCCGGGTGTCGGTCGTCGCGATCCCGCGGGACAGCTGGGTGCCGATCCCCGGGCACGGCTCCGGGAAGATCAACGCGGCGTTCTCCTACGGCGGGCCGAAGCTGCTGATCCGGACGGTCGAGCAGCTCACGAGCGTGCGCGTCGACCACTACGCCGCGCTGGACTTCGGCGGGTTCGTGAAGATGACCGACGCGCTCGGCGGCGTGGACGTGACGGTCGAGAAGCGCACGTACGACCCGATGCACAACCGGACCTGGCCCGCCGGGCACCAGCACCTGAACGGCGTCGAGGCGCTCGACTTCGTCCGGCAGCGGTGGAACCTGCCCGGCGGCGACCTCGACCGGATCAAGCGGCAGCAGGCGTTCCTGCACGCGCTGGCCGGCAAGGCCCTCGACACCCGCAACCCGCTGAAGATCGACCGGTTCATCCGGGCGGCGACGCACTCGGTGACCGTGGACGACTCGGTGACCGCGGGCACGCTGCGCGGGCTGGCGGCGCGGCTGCTGAAGACGCCGCTGATGGAGTACCTGACGGCGCCGGTCGACCGGTTCGCGTCGCGGGGCGGGCAGAGCGTGGTGCTGCTGGACAAGGCCGCCGGCGACGAGCTGTTCGCCGACGTCCGCGGCGACCGGGTGGGCGACTTCGTGGCCCGCAACGGCGCGGCGAACTCGGTCGGGACCGTCCGCTGAAACAGGGCGTGACCTGTACGGATAAGTCGGGCATCAAGACAATGTGACGACAGAGGTCTACATGGATTAGTCTAAGTGGACTAATCGACGTCGACCACGAAGGTCGCTCCATGTCCCGACCCCTCACACCGCTCGCGCTGGCCGTCCTGCGCATGCTGTGCGGCGGGCCCATGCACCCGTACGAGATGCAGCAGCGGATCCGCGACCACGCCTACGACCAGGCCGTCAAGGTCACGCACGGCTCGCTCTACCACTCGGTGGAGCGGCTCGCCTCCGCCGGCCTGATCGAGCCGCTCGAGACGGCGCGCGAGGGCCGCCGCCCGGAACGGACCGTCTACGCGGTCACCAGCGCCGGACGCGACGCCGCGCACATCCGCCTCGCCGAGCTGCTCGCCAAGCCCGTCGAGGAGTTCCCGCTGTTCGGGACGGGCCTGGCGTTCATCAACCTGCTGCCCGAGGCGGAGGTCGCCCGGCAGCTGCGGGCCCGCGCCATCGCGCTGGAGGCGCTGCTCGTCGGGAACCAGGCGGCCAACGACTCGCTCCGCAAGCGCGGGCTGGAGCGCCACAAGCTGCTCGACCAGGAATGGGCCATCGCCCGGTTCCGCGGCGAGCTGGAGTTCGTCCAGAACCTGGCCGACGACCTGGAATCCGGGCGCCTCACCTGGACCGGCAAGACCGGGGTGACCTCCTGCCACCCGCCCGACCAGCACGACCATCGCACCGACTACCACGCACGCCGTAACGACGAGGGGGCACCATGAGCAAGTGGCGCGGGAACCCATGGGCGATCCTGCTGACGCTCTCACTCGGTTTCTTCATGACGCTGCTCGACCTGACGATCGTGAACATCGCGATCCCGAGCATGATCGACAAGCTGAACGCCTCGCTGGACGAGGTCCTCTGGGTGGTCAACGCCTACATCCTGGTGCTGGCCGTGCTGCTCATCACCGCCGGCCGCCTCGGCGACCTGTGGGGCAAGAAGAACCTGTTCATCGCCGGCGTGGCGCTGTTCACCCTGTCCAGCCTGGCGTGCGGGATCTCCCAGGACCCGACCCAGCTGATCGCGGCCCGCGCCGTGCAGGGCCTCGGCGCCGCGCTGCTGATGCCGCAGACGATGTCGATCATCATCGGGGTGTTCCCGCCGGAACGGCGCGGCACCGCGCTCGGCGTCTGGGGCGCCGTCGCGGGCGTGTCCACGATCGCCGGGCCGACCATCGGCGGGCTGCTGGTCACCAGCCTCGACTGGCGGTGGATCTTCTTCGTGAACCTGCCGATCGGCATCATCGTGCTGGCGCTCGCCGTGCCGATCCTGCCCGGCCACACCCCCACCGTGAAGCACCGCTTCGACATCGCCGGCGTCGCTCTCGCCTCCGCCGGGCTGTTCTGCCTGACGTTCGCGCTGACCGAGGGCCAGAAGTACGACTGGAACGAGGGCATCTGGGGCCTGATCGCCGCCGGGCTCGGCCTCTTCGTGATCTTCTACGTCTACCAGCGGACGCAGCAGGACCGCGAGCCGCTGGTCCCGTTCTCGCTGTTCCGCGACCGCAACTTCACGATCCTCAACTTCGTCGGCGCCGCCGTCTCCATCGGCATGATCGGCATGTTCCTGCCGATGACGATCTACATGCAGTCCGTCCTCGGCTTCAGCGCCCTGAAGGCCGGCCTCGTGATGGCGCCGTCCTCGGTCGTGTCGATGTTCCTCGCGCCCGTCGCCGGCAAGCTGTCCGACCGCATCGGCGGCAAGTTCATCCTGATGGGCGGCCTCACCCTCTACGCGATCGGCATGCTGTGGCTGGTGCTCGTCGCCGAGGTCGGGACGGGCTGGACCGCGTTCATCCCCGCTCTCGTCGTCGCCGGGTTCGGCATCGGCGGCGTGTTCGCGCCGATGGCCACCGAGGCGACCCGCAATGTGCCGCCCCGGCTGGCCGGCGCCGCGTCCGGCGTGAACAACACCGTCCGCCAGATCGGCTCGGTCCTCGGCAGCGCCGCCGTCGGCGCCGTCCTGCAGAACCAGCTCGCCTCGTCGCTCAAGGACGAGGCCGCGACCCGCGCGGCGGCGCTCCCGCCGGACGTGCGGCCCGGGTTCGTCAAGGGCTTCGCCGGCGCCGCCAAGGGCGGCCTGGAGGTCGGCGCGGGCCAGACCGGCACCCGGCAGAAGCTGCCGCCGGGCGTCCCGCAGAGCGTCGTGCACCAGGTCCAGCAGGTCGCCGGCCAGGTGTTCTCGCACGGCTTCGTGCACGCGCTGAAGCCGACGATGATCCTGCCGATCGCCGTCGTGCTGGCCGGCGCCGCCGCCTGCTTCGGCGTGAAGGGCTACCGCTCCACCCCGGCACCGGGCGCCCCCGAACCCGCCCCCGCCACGGTCAAGAGCTGACCCGGACCGCGTTCACGTGCGGCGGGCCGCCGTCATGGCAGGGCTGATGACGGAGGCTCGCCGCACGTCAACGAGCGAGGCGGCCGTACTCGCCGCCGTAGAAGATGAGGGGGCGGGCGTCGGGGGACGGGACGTGCAGGCTCAGGACCTCGCCGACGACGATGCTGTGGTCACCGGCGTCGTGGACGGCGTGGGTCCGGCATTCCAGGGCGGCGACGGCGTCCTGGAAGATCGCGGCGCCGGTGACCGGGCCGCGGACGTGGTCCCAGCCCTGGAGCTGGCCGTCCAGCATCCGGCCGCGGGTCGCGAACCACTGCGAGGCGTCCCGCATCCCCTCGGACAGCACCGACACCGCCCACTCGCCGGCGTCCAGCGCCAGGTCGTGGAAGCGCGCGATCTTCTCGGGGCAGAACATCACCAGCAGCGGGTCCAGCGACACCGAGGCGAACGCGTTCACCGTCATGGCGTGGTCGGCGCCGTCCACCACGCTCGTCACGATCGCGACGCCCGTCGCGAACCTGCCCGCCACCCGCCGGAACAGGCGGGGATCCGCGCCCGGGTCCACACGGTCGCCGCTCACAACGCGCACACCCTAGCGATCCCCCTACCCGCGGGTGCGCGCCGCCCTCCCGGTGAGCCACTGCCCCGCCGGACCTGGCGACGGGACCCGCGCCACCGCGATCCCCGCGGCCACCATGCCGCCGACGATGTACACATACCCCGCGAGCGTGCCCGGAACGACCAGGTCGCCCTCCGGCCGCTGCATCGACATCACGATCACCGCGGCGCCCCACACCACCGCCGGCACCGCCGCGCCGATCTTGCCGCCCATGCCCAGCCCGGCCAGCCGGACCATGGCGTACACCAGCGGCACCAGCACGATCGAGGTGACCGGCACGTCCCCGGCCGTCCACTCCTGGGCGTACGAGCCGACCAGGCCGAAGACCCCGCCGAGCAGCCCGAGCGCCGCGTACGCCGCGCCCGTCACCACCGCGCCCAGCGGGCCCTCGCCGCGGCCGCCCGCCTCGACGGCCGCGGACGCGCCGCCCGCCGCGCCGGCGGGAAGATCGTCCTTGGCCAGGCTCACCCGTGCCTCGTCCTCGTCCACGGCCTCAGCGTATCCAGCCGGTCAGCCGTCCGCGTCGTCCAGACCGGCGAAGAGGTCGGTCTCGCGGCGGCCCGGGCCGACGGGGCCGAGTTCGCCCGCCTGGAGGATGAAGTACTCGGTGCCGAACGCCTGCTGCCCGAGGTTGTTCGACAGCGCGAAGAACGGCCCGGCCTCCTCCGGCGCCACCGTGATCTGGGTGCGGTGCGCGCGCAGCGCCGCCAGCTTGGCGGGCAGGTGCGCGCGGGCGTCCACGACCGTGGTGACCTGCCCGTCCGGGACGCCGGAGCCCAGCTCGTCCAGCCCGGCGACCCGCGCGAACGGCAGCTTCGCCTCGCGCATCACCGCGATCGCCCGCGCCAGCACGGTGCGCGGGGTGGCGTAGGCGTAGAACTTCGCGGCGCGCCACGGCTCCCCGCCGCCGGTGAAGGACGGGTCGGCGGCCATCTCGAACGCCCGCCAGGCGACGCGGTGCGCCTGGATGTGGTCGGGATGGCCGTAGTTGCCGCGCTCGTCGTAGGTGACGATGACGTGCGGCCGGACCTCCCGGATGATCTTCGCGAGCTCCGCGCCGGCCTCCTCGACGTCGGCCTGCCAGAAGCTGCGCGGGTCGTCGTTGGTGGCGGTGCCCATCATGCCCGAGTCGCGCCACCGGCCGGGACCGCCGAGGTAGCGGTGGTCGCGGACGCCGAGCGCCGCGGCGGCCGCCGCCATCTCCCCGATCCGGTACTCGCCGAGGCGGTCCTCCTTGTCGGAGGCCAGGTGGCGCAGCTCATCGGGGATGACCTCGCCCTCCTCGCCCAGCGTGCAGGTGACGAGACAGACGTGGGCGCCCTCGGCGGCGTACTTGGCCATGGTCGCCCCGGTCCCGATGGACTCGTCGTCCGGATGGGCATGGACGAACAGGATCCGCGGCTCCTTCATGGTCACGAGCCTACTCAGGGGTCGCGGGCACGGCGATGACCGCCCTGCCCGCGCGGCCCCGGCGGCGGGGCGGCCGCCCGTCAGCCGCCGGTCCCCGCCCCGCCGCCGGTGCCGCCGCCACCGCCGCCGGTGCCGCCGCCGTCACCGCCGCCCGAGGTGTGCGTCGGGTTGGTGGTCGGCGTGTGCGACGTCGGGGCCTCGCTGGTGGGGGCCTCGCTGGTCGGGGCCTCGCTGGTCGGGGCCTCGCTCGTCGGGATGCGCGTGGGCACCGTGTGCGTGGGCCGGGTCGGGCGGGTGTACGTCGGCTGCTCCTGCGTGGGCTGGTCCTCGGTCGGGGTGTCGGAGGCCGACGCGGAGTCCGAGACCGTCGGGGACGACCCCGTGCCCGGGGTGTCGCCGCCGCCGCGGTCCGCCATGAACAGGCCGACGACGAGCGCCAGCACCGCGATCGCCGCGATCCCCGCGAAGATCGGCCACTTGGACCTGCGCTCGGGCTCGAAGTCGTCGTAGCCGGTGTGCCGGCCGCCGCCGCGGTACGGGGGCTGCTGGACGGGCGGCAGCGTGCCGGTGTAGTTCGCCGGCGAGACCCGCTGCGTCTGCCCGCCGTGGGGCCCGCCCTGGTGCGCGCCGAAGGCCGCGGCGACGCCCGCGCCGGCGGCGAGCGTGGAGCCCTCCGCGAGCATCGTGTTCGCCTGCCCGGGGTCGTCCATCCGGGTCTGGCCGGCGCCGCCCGGCCCGCTGCCGATCAGCGCCATCATCAGCTGCTGCGCGGTGGGCCGCCGCTCCGGCTCCTTCACCAGGCACGCCGCGACCAGCCGGTGCAGGTCCGCGGGCACGCCCTCCAGGTACGGCGGCTCGTTCATCACCCGGTTGATCACCGCGACCACGGTGTCGTCGCCGAACGGCGGGCGCGCGGTCGCGGCGAACACCATCGTGGTCGCCCACGCCCACACGTCCACGGCCTCGGTGAGGGTGGCGCCCGCCACCTGCTCGGGGGCCATGTAGGACGGGGTGCCGATCGCCTTGGTCGCGTTGGTCTGGCCGGTGTCCAGCGCCCGCGCGATGCCGAAGTCGATCACCCGCGGGCCGTCCGGCGCCATGATCACGTTGTGCGGCTTGAAGTCGCGGTGCACGATCCCGGCCTGGTGGATCGCCACCAGCGCGGTGGCGGTGCCGATCGCGAGCCGGTCCAGCGCCGCGCCGGTGATCGGCCCGGTCTCGGTGACCTGCTTGTACAGCGACGGGCCCGGCACGTACTCGCTGGCGATGTAGGGCTGGTCGCCCGCGACGTCCGCCTCCAGCACCTGCGCGGTGCAGAAGCGGGCGACCTGCTTGGCGGCCTGCGCCTCGCGGACGAACCGGTTGCGCGCGCCGGCGTCGGCGGCGAGATCGGTGCGCAGCAGCTTGATGGCGGCCCTGTTACCCGAGGCGTCGACGCCCGCGTAGACGACCCCCTGGCCGCCCTCGCCGAGACGATCGACGATCTCGTACGAGCCCAGCCGCCGGGGATCGCCCGGCTGCAGCTCCGGCATGGACCACTCCTTCAACGCCCGCGAGACAAAAGCTTGGGGAGGTCTTGAGCTTACGCGAGCGGGGCCATGCCCAAGGGCCGTTCCCCGGCCGCTATGACCGCCCGGCATCATAGGGGCAGGCAACGGCGCCGCGCCGCCGTTCGGCGAGGCTCGCGGGCTGGCAGACTCGGATGCCATGAGCATCAGCTATCCGCGGCAGAGCGCCCGCACCCGCCGTTTCAGCCTCGGCGTCCCGCGCGCCTTCCAGATCGCGCCGGACGGGACGCGCGTGATCTTCCTGCGCACCAGGGCGGGCGACGATCCGGTGACCTGCCTGTGGACGCTGGACACCGGCACCGGCGAGGAGCGCCTCGTCGCCGACCCGGCCGCGCTGGACGTCCCGGGCGAGGAGAACCTGCCCGCCGAGGAGCGGGCCCGCCGCGAGCGCGCGCGGGAGCAGGCCGGCGGCATCGTCGGGTACGCCACCGACCGGGACATGCGGCAGGCCGTGTTCACGCTCGGCGGACGGCTCTACGCCGCCGGCATCGAGAGCGGGGAGGTCCGCGAGCTGCCCGCGCAGGCGCCGGTGTTCGACCCGCGCCCCGACCCCGCGGGCCGCCGCGTCGCCTACGTGTCCGGGCGGACGCTGCGGGTGATCGAGATGGACGGCTCGGACGACCGCGCGGTCGTGCAGCCGGAGTCGGACCAGATCTCCTACGGCCTCGCCGAGTTCGTCGCGGCCGAGGAGATGAGCCGGATGCGCGGCCACTGGTGGTCGCCGGACGGCGGGACGCTGCTCGTCGCGCGGGTGGACGAGACCCCGGTGCAGCGCTGGCACATCGCCGACCCCGCGAACCCGGACCGGACGCCCGCCGAGATCGCCTACCCGGCGGCGGGCACGCCGAACGCGCTGGTGTCGCTGGCGCTGGTGAAGGTGGACGGCGGCCGGCTCGCCGTCGCCTGGGACCGCGGCATGTTCCCCTACGTCGTCACCGCGTCCTGGGACCGGCACGGCCTGCTGATCGTCGTGCAGCCGCGCGACCAGCGGTCCCAGCGGGTGCTACGGGTCGACCCGTCCAACGGGGAGACGTCGCTGGTGCACAACGAGCACGACCCGGTGTGGACCGACATCGTGCCGGGCCTGCCCGCGCACACGGGGACGGGCGAGCTGGTCTGGGTCACCGAGGACCGCGAGACCGACACGCGCCGCATCACGGTCGGCGGGAAGCCGGTCACGCCGGGCGGGCTGCAGGTCCGCTCGATCCTCGGCGTCGAGGGCGGGTCGATCCTGTTCACCGCGTCGGAGGAGCCCACCGAGGTCCACCTGTACTCCTACGAAGCAGCGCATTCTCCGGGGGCGGCCCCCCGGACCCCCGGGGCTGGCGCCCGAAGTGCGGGACAAGGGGAGATCGTCCGGCTGTCGGAGGGGCAGGGCGTGTTCAGCGGGGCGCGCGCGGGCGGTGTGACGGTGGTCACCGGGTCGCGGCTGGACCGCCCGGGCACCGAGGTGGAGGTGCGCGAGCCGTCCGGCATCCACCCGGTCGCGTCGCTCGCCGAGACCCCGGTGATCACGCCGCGGGTCGAGCTGCTGCGCGCCGGGGACCGCGAGATCCGGACCGCCGTGGTGCTGCCGACCGGCTGGAAGCCCGGCGACGGGCGGCTGCCCGTCCTGATGGACCCCTACGGCGGCCCGCACGCGCAGCGGGTGCTGGCCGTGCAGCGGGCGTACTGCGAGGCGCAGTGGCTCGCCGACCAGGGCTTCGCCGTGGTGATCGCGGACGGCCGCGGCACGCCGGGCCGCGGCCCGGTCTGGGACCGCGCCGTCCGCGGCGACTTCGTCGGGCCGGTGCTGGACGACCAGATCACGGCGCTGATCGAGGCGGCGCGGCTGCATCCGGCGGCGTTCGACCTGGACCGGGTCGGCATCCGCGGCTGGTCGTTCGGCGGCTGGCTGGCGGCGCTGGCGGTGCTGCGCCGCCCGGACGTGTTCCACGCGGGCATCGCGGGCGCGCCGGTCACCGACTGGCGGCTGTACGACACCCACTACACCGAGCGGTACCTCGGCCACCCGGACGAGGAGCCGGAGGCGTACGCCGAGCACTCGCTGATCGAGATGGCCGCCGACCTGAAGCGCCCGCTGATGATCATCCACGGGCTCGCCGACGACAACGTGGTCGCCGCGCACACGCTGCGGCTGTCGTCGGCGCTGCTGGCCGCGGGCCGCCCGCACACCGTCCTGCCGCTGTCGGGCGTCACCCACATGACCCCGCAGGAGGTCGTGGCGGAGAACCTCCTCCTGATCCAGGTCGAGTACCTCAAGTCCGCCCTCGCTCGTTGAGGGGCGGCGAGCCGTCGTCATGGCACGGCCCATGACGACGGCTCGCCGCGGGCGGGCGCCCGTTCACGGCGTCCGGGTGCGGGATTCGGGGCCGTGCCAGGAGGTCCAGAGGGCGGCGTAGGAGCCGTCCTCGGCGAGCAGCTCGTCGTGGGTGCCGAGCTCGGTGATCCGGCCGTCCTCGACGACGGCGACGCGGTCGGCGTCGTGCGCGGTGTGCAGCCGGTGCGCGATCGCCACGACGGTCCTGCCGTCCAGGACGGCGGCGAGGGTGCTCTCCAGCCGGCGCGCGGCCCGCGGGTCGAGCAGCGACGTCGCCTCGTCGAGCACCAGCGTGTGCGGGTCGGCGAGGACGAGCCGGGCCAGCGCGAGCTGCTGCGCCTGCGCGGGCGACAGCGTCGCGCCGCCCTCGCCGACCTCGGCGTCCAGCCCGGGGCCGTCCCAGTCGACGGTCACCAGGACCTCGCGCATCCGCGCGTCGGAGGCGTCCGGGCGGGCCATCGCCAGGTTCTCGCGGAGCGTCCCCCGGAACACGTGGTGCTCCTGCGTGACGAGCGCGACGTGGCCGCGCAGGTCGTCCAGGGGCAGCTCGACGAGGGGGACGGGCCCGTCCGAGCCGACCGTGACCGAGCCGGAGCGGGGGCCGTCGATCCCGGCGAGCAGGCGGCCCAGCGTGGACTTGCCCGCGCCGCTCGGCCCGACCATCGCGAGCCGCTCCCCCGGCCGCAGGTCGAGGTCCACGCCGTGCAGAACGTCGCGGCCCGTCCGGTAGGAGTAGCGGACGTCCCGCGCGGTGAGCCGCTCGCCGTCCGGCCGCCGGGTGCCCGCCTTCCGGTCCGGCGGGACGTTCCCGACGCCGAGCAGCCGGGCCAGGGACGCTCCGCCGAGCTGGAGCTCGTCCAGCCGGGACAGCAGCATGTCGACCGGTTCGATCAGCTGCTGGACGTACAGGGTCGCGGCCGTCACCTGCGCGAGCGAGGCCATCCCGTGCGCGTAGAACAGGCCGCCGAACAGCAGGGTCGTCGCGACCGGCAGCACGAACCCGAACTCGGCGACGGGGAACAGCACGGTCCGCAGCCGCAGGGTGTACCGCTCGGCGGCGTAGGAGCGGGCGATGTCGGCGTCGCCGCGGGCGCGCCGGCGCTCGGCGAGGCCGAACGCCTCGACGGTCCGGGCGCCGTGCACGGTCTCGGCGAGGCCGTCGGCGATCAGCGCCCACGAGGCGTGCTCGCGCAGGTAGCCGTCCCGGCAGCGCGGCAGGTACCAGCGCATGACGCCCCACAGGATGGGGACGGAGACCAGGCACGGCAGCGCGACCAGCGGCCCGTTGACCAGCAGCGCGCCGAAGGTGAACGCGCCGACGACGATCGCGACGAGGGTCTCCGGGACCGCCTCGCGCAGCGACGTGCCGAGCGTGTCGACGTCGCGGGACGCGCGGGTGACGAGGTCGCCGGTGCCCGCCCGCTCGACGGCCGACAGCGGCAGCCCGAGCAGCCGGTCGACGAACTCCTCGCGCAGCTCGGCGAGGACGCGCTGGCCGAGGCGGGCGGAGGTGAAGTAGGCGTACCGGGTCAGCACGCCCTGGACGATCACGAAGCCGGCGATGGCGAGCGCGGTGGTGTCGATGTGGGCGGTCCCGTCGCGGACGCCCTCGACCAGCTCGCCGAGGAGCCGGGGGGCGACGAGGCCCGCGACGGCCGCGAGGCCGTGCAGCGCCAGCGTCCCGGCGAGGGCGCGCGGGTGCCGCAGCGCGACGCGCCGCGCGTACGCGCGCACCTGCGCGGGCTCCGCGACCGGCAGGATCTCGGTGCTCACGGTTCTCGGGCCCTTCCGTGCTGCGGTCCGGTGGTCGGTGGTTCAGCGGTCCGGTGGTCGGTGGTTCGGGTTCGGCGGTGCTCAGCGGTGCGGGGCGGCCTCGCCGCGGGTGACGGCCGCGGCGTAGCGCGGCTCGGACCGCAGCAGGTCGCGGTGGGTGCCCTCGGCGACGACCCGCCCGTCCTCGACGAACGCGACGTGCGCAGCGCGGTCCAGCATCAGCGGGCTGGTCGTGCACACGACGGTGGTGCGGCCGGCGCGCGCTTCGCCGAGCCGTCCGGCGATGCGCGCCTCGGTGTGCGCGTCGACGGCGCTGGTCGGCTCCACGAGGACCAGCACCTCGGGGTCGGCTGCGAGCGCCCGGGCCAGCCGGAGCCGCTGCCGCTGCCCGCCGGAGAACTCCCGTCCCGCCTCGGCGACGTGCCGGTCCAGGCCGGACGCGGCGGCGATGTCCTCGGCGGACGCCGCGCGCAGCGCCCCGTCGAGCACGGCGGCGGGCGTGCCGGGCGGCGCGAGGGCCTCGGCGAGGGTCCCGGCGAACAGCCGGTCCTCGTTGACCGCGACCAGCACGCGGCGGCGCAGGCCGGCGACCTCGCGCAGCGGGACGCCGGCGAAGTCGACGTCGCCGGGCGCGTACCCGCCGAGCCGGTCGGCGATCGCCTGCGCGTCGCGGGGCTGCGCGGCGGCGATCGCGGTGACCCGTCCGGGCCGCACCACGAGGCCGGAGGAGATGTCGACGAGCTCGGCGGGGCCGGCCGGGCGGGCGGTGCCGCCGTCCGGCCCCGGCTCCAGGTCGAGCAGCCGGACGACCCGCCGCGCCGCCACCAGCCCCTTGGTGATCTTGCCGGCCGCCTCGCCGATCGTCCGCAGCGGGACGATCAGGAAGACCGCGTAGCCGTAGCAGGCCACCAGGTCGCCGACGCCGATCTCGCCGCGCGCCACGTAGTGCGCGCCGGCCCAGGTCACGGCGGCGATCAGCAGGCCGGGCAGGAGCACCTCGGCCCCGGAGATCCGGGACTCGGCGCGGGCCGCGGCGACGCCGGCGTCGCGGACCCGGCCGGACAGGGCGCGGTACCGGCCGGAGAACAGCCGCTCCCCGCCGATGCCGCGCAGGATCCGCAGGCCCTCCACGAGGTCGGTGGCGCGGCCGTTCAGCTCGCCGACCAGCTCGCGGTTCGCCTCCTCGCGCTCGCGGAACGGGCGCAGCAGCGGAGCCGCGAGCAGCAGCACCAGCGGGACGCCGACCAGCACGACCAGGCCGAGTCGCGGCGCGGTCGCGAGCAGCACGGCCGCCACCACGACGATCGCGACCACGGCGCCGGAGCCGCGGCACACGATGTCGACGACGTCACCGAGGTGCGAGACGTCGGACAGGCCGATGCTCACGACCTCGCCGGCGCCGAGCCGCTTCGGCAACGTCGCGCCCAGCCGGGTCGCGTGCCGGGTGACGATCTGGACGGTCCGGTACGCCGACGACAGCCAGAGGAAGACGGCGCGCCGGTGCCT
Source organism: Actinomadura nitritigenes (assembly GCF_017573545.1). Lineage (GTDB taxonomy): Bacteria > Actinomycetota > Actinomycetes > Streptosporangiales > Streptosporangiaceae > Spirillospora > Spirillospora nitritigenes. Next base: position 78,251 of record NZ_JAGEOK010000002.1, read on the forward strand.
GAGGACCCCGGTCGCGGCCTGCGCGCCGCCGAGGGCGAGCAGCACCGCCGTCCAGACGAGCAGCGCGCGGTCGTCGCGGCCGGCGACGCCCTCGCCGATGGCGCGGCCGATCGCGGCGGGCATCAGCGCCTGGCTGAGCATCCAGCCGACCCCGAGCAGGCCCCCGGCCAGCACGCCGCGCCATTCGGCGCGCAGCAGCCAGAGCAGGTAGCGGGCGGGAGATCGGTGGTCGGGGCTGCCTGGATCTTTCTCCGGCAACGGTTTCACCGGACGAAGATATGCGGCGGCCCCCCGGAAGTTCGAACGATTTTCTGCCCCGCGCCGGGCCCGGCGGGAACCGGGGGTCAGCGCGCCGGGCGGGGTTTCCGGGCCGTCCGGGACCCGCCTCGCGGACGATCACAGGGGTGCGCGGGAACGCGGGGACACGCTAAGGTCGGAGGGCATGGGAGCGAGGTTCCTCCGCTCCCCGAGCCGGGACCGCGGCGGCTGGGCAGATGCCGCTCCCCCGGTGCGGTCCGGTCCTCGGGTCCTGCCACCGCAGGAATAACCGGAACGGTCCGGCCGTTGCCAGTGCCGTCGCCAGCCCCGACTTTTCCGGAAGCTTAGTGAGCACTATCAGTCACCAGACGCATCCCTTCACGCCAGGGGCCGAGGACAGGGTCGACCTGCTCCTCATCGACGACGACCCCGCCGACGTGCTGATGGTCGAGAAGATGCTCGGCGACAGCGGCCTGGACGCGCTGATCACCGTCGCGGCGGACCTGCCGACCGCGCGGCGCCGGCTGACCCGCCGCACGCAGTGCATCATCGTGGACCTGTCGGCGCCGGGGATCGACCGGCTGGACGGGCTGCGGCAGGTGCTGGACATGTCCGGGACGGCCGCGGTGGTGGTGCTGACCGGGCTGGACGACGCGGGCCTCGGCGTCCGCGCGGTCGCGGCCGGCGCCGAGGACTACCTGGTCAAGCAGGAGGTCGACGGCCCGCTGCTGGCCCGCGCGGTGCGCTACGCCATAGAGCGCAAGCGGTCGGAGGAGACCGAGCGGCGGCTGGTGGAGGCGCGCATCCTGGGCCGCGAGAACGCGCGGCTGGAGCGCGGCCTGCTGCCCGTCCCGCTGATCGACGACCCGGCCCTGCGGCACCACACCCGCTACCGGCCGGGCCGGCGGCGGGCGCTGCTCGGCGGCGACTTCTACGACACGGTGCAGACCGAGGGCGGCGCCGTCCACCTGATGATCGGCGACGTGTGCGGGCACGGCCCCGACGAGGCGGCGCTCGGCGTCCAGCTGCGGATGGCGTGGCGGACGCTGGTGCTGGCCGGCCACACCGGCGAGCAGCTGCTCGGCACCCTCGACACCGTCCTCGGGCACGAGCGGCGCAGCGAGGAGATCTTCACCACCCTCTGCATGGTCACGATCGCGCCGTCGCGGCGGACCGCGCGCATGCACCTGGCCGGGCATCCGGCGCCGCTGCTGTTCCGCGACGAGCCGGACGGCGGCTTCGAGGTCGCGGCGCTGCCGGAGTACGCGCACGGCCCGGCGCTCGGCCTGGTGCCGGGCGCGGAATGGCCGACGACGGAGATCGACCTCGGCGAGTCGTGGGGCCTGATGCTCTACACCGACGGCCTGATCGAGGGGCGGGTCGGCGCGGGCTCCACCCGGCTCGGCACCGAGGGCCTCGTCCGGCTGGCGCGCGGGGCGCGCGGCCGGGGCGCCACCGGGCGGTCGCTGATCGACGAGCTGGTGACCGAGGTGGAAGGCCTCAACGGGGACGCCCTGACCGACGACCTGGCGGTGCTGCTGCTGTCCCGGCAGGCCACCGCGTCGTGACCCGCGCCGCGGCGGTGTCCTGACCGCACACCGGCGGCGCCGCGGTCAATGTCGTCTGCGTCACTGCGCGGGCTGGTTCCCGAACTCTCTGTGAAGTCACTCACGATCATGGAGGGTCCGCGGCGCGCGGAGGCCCGTCCCGGCTCGGTTCATAGCCTGTGGCTATCGGATTGAGTGCGCTGATGACTTGGCGCTCTTGTCCAAATTGGACATACGGTTCGCGGCGTGGCTATAGCGATACCTGCGATCTACCGATCCACCGTCGGCAAGAAGGCCGTCATGGCCGTGACCGGCGCAGTCCTGGTGCTGTTCCTGATCGCGCACATGATCGGGAACCTGAAGATCTTCCTCGGCGCGAGCGACTTCGACCACTACGCGCACTGGCTGCGCACGATGGGCGAGCCCGCCGTCCCGCGCCGGACGCTGCTGACGCTCCTGGAGATCGTGCTCACGGTGTCGGTCGTGCTGCACATCTGGTCGGCGGTGTCGCTGGCCCGCCGCGCGGGGAGCGCCCGGCCCGTCAAGTACCAGTCGAAGAAGAAGTCGCACGCGCAGGGCTACGCCACCTACACGATGCGGTACGGCGGCATCATCATCGCGCTGTTCGTCATCTGGCACCTGCTGGACCTCACCTTCTTCGCGGTGAACCCGCTGGGATCCGACGCCACCCCCTACGACCGGGTCATCGCCGACTTCGACGGCTCCCGCTGGTACATCACCATCTGGTACGTCCTGGCGGTCCTGCTGGTCGGCCTGCACCTCAACCACGGCATCTGGAGCGCGTTCCAGACCCTGGGCCTGCGCAGCCCCCGCAGCAACGGCACGCTGCGCCTGCTCGCCGGCGGCGTCGCCGGGCTCGTGACCCTCGGCTTCATCGCCGTCCCGATCTCCGTCACCTTCGGATGGGTGAGCTGACATGAGCGACCGCTTCTACAAGTCCGGCGAGCCGATCGCCGACGCCAAGGCGCCCAAGGGCCCGATCGAGGACCGCTGGACGACGCGCAAGTTCGAGGCCAAGCAGGTCAACCCGGCCAACAAGCGCAAGAAGAAGATCATCATCATCGGCACCGGGCTGGCGGGCGGCTCGGCCGGCGCCACCCTCGGCGAGGCCGGCTACCACGTCCAGCAGTTCTGCTTCCAGGACAGCCCGCGCCGCGCCCACTCGATCGCCGCGCAGGGCGGCATCAACGCCGCGAAGAACTACCGCAACGACGGCGACAGCGTCTACCGGCTGTTCTACGAGACGGTCAAGGGCGGCGACTTCCGGTCCCGCGAGTCGAACGTGTACCGGCTCGCGGACATCTCCCGGCAGATCATCGACCAGTGCGTCGCGCAGGGCGTCCCGTTCGCCCGCGAGTACGGCGGCCTGCTCGACAACCGCTCGTTCGGCGGCACGCAGGTGTCCCGCACGTTCTACGCCCGCGGCCAGACGGGCCAGCAGCTGCTGCTCGGCGCCTACCAGGCGCTGATGCGGCAGGTCGACGCCGGGAACGTGGAGCTGTACCCGCGGCACGAGATGCTCGACCTGATCATGGAGGACGGCCGGGCGCGCGGCGTCGTCGTCCGCAACCTGATCAACGGCGAGATCAAGCACTACACCGCGGACGCGGTCGTGCTGGCGTCCGGCGGCTACGGGAACGTGTACTTCCTGTCCACCAACGCGATGGGCTCGAACGTCACCGCCTCCTGGCGCGCGCACCGGCACGGCGCGCTGTTCGCCAACCCGTGCTACACCCAGATCCACCCGACCTGCATCCCGGTCAGCGGCGACCACCAGTCGAAGCTGACCCTGATGTCGGAGTCGCTGCGCAACGACGGCCGCGTCTGGGTGCCGAAGAAGGCCGGCGACACCCGCAGGCCGTCCGACATCCCCGAGGACGAGCGCGACTACTACCTGGAGCGCATCTACCCGTCCTTCGGCAACCTGGTCCCCCGCGACATCGCCTCCCGCGCCGCCAAGAACGTCTGCGACGAGGGACGCGGCGTCGGCCCCGGCGGCCTCGGCGTCTACCTCGACTTCGCCGACGCGATCGGGCGGCTCGGCCGCGACAAGGTCGAGGCCAAGTACGGCAACCTCTTCGAGATGTACGAGCGCATCACCGGCGAGAACCCGTACGACACGCCGATGCGCATCTACCCGGCCGTGCACTACACGATGGGCGGGCTGTGGGTCGACTACGACCTGGAGTCCACGATCCCCGGCCTGTTCGTGATCGGCGAGGCGAACTTCTCCGACCACGGCGCGAACCGGCTCGGCGCGTCCGCGCTGATGCAGGGCCTCGCCGACGGCTACTTCGTGCTGCCGAACACCATCAACGACTACATCGCCCGCAACGCCCTCCCGCCGGTCGACGAGACGAGCATCGCCGCGGCCGAGGAGCGGGTGACGTCGCGCGTCGAGAAGCTCCTGTCGATCGACGGGGACCGCTCCGTCGACTCCTTCCACCGCGAGCTCGGCCACATCATGTGGGAGTACTGCGGCATGGAGCGCACCGAGGAGGGCCTGCGCAAGGCCCTGGAGCTCATCCCGGCGCTGCGGGACGAGTTCTGGAAGCGCGTCAAGGTCACCGGCAAGGGCGAGGAGCTCAACCAGCAGCTGGAGAAGGCCGGCCGCGTCGCCGACTTCTTCGAGCTCGCCGAGCTGATGGTGATCGACGCCCTGCACCGCACCGAGTCCTGCGGCGGCCACTTCCGCGCCGAGAGCCAGGACGAGGACGGCGAGGCCAAGCGCGACGACGACAACTTCGGCTACGTCGCCGCCTGGGAATGGGCCGGCGAGGGCGAGCAGCCCGTCCTCCACAAGGAGGACCTGAACTTCGAATACGTCCACCCGACGCAGAGGTCGTACAAGTAATCATGAAGCTCACACTGCGCGTCTGGCGCCAGAGCGGCCCCCAGGACAAGGGGAAGATGGTCGAGTACAAGCTCGACGACATCTCCCCGGACGCCTCGTTCCTGGAGATGCTGGACGTCCTCAACGAGAAGCTCATCGCCGACGGCGGGGAGCCGGTGGCGTTCGACCACGACTGCCGCGAGGGCATCTGCGGCATGTGCTCGCTGGTCATCAACGGGACCCCGCACGGCCCCGAGGAGCGCACCACCACCTGCCAGCTGCACATGCGCAAGTTCAAGGACGGCGAGGTCATCGACGTCGAGCCGTGGCGCGCCAAGGCGTTCCCCGTCGTCAAGGACCTGGTGGTGGACCGGTCCGCGTTCGACCGGATCATCCAGGCGGGCGGCTACATCACCGCGCCGACCGGCACCGCCCCGGAGGCGCACTCCACGCCCGTCCCGAAGCCGGACGCGGACCGCGCGTTCGAGGCCGCCGAGTGCATCGGCTGCGGCGCGTGCGTCGCGGCCTGCCCGAACGGCTCGGCGTCGCTGTTCCTCGGCGCGAAGGTGACCCACCTCGGCCTCATGCCGCAGGGCCAGCCGGAGCGCTGGGACCGCGTCGTGTCGATGCTGGACACCCATGACGAGGAGGGCTTCGGCGGCTGCACCAACACCGGCGAGTGCGTCGCGGCCTGCCCGAAGGGGATCAAGCTCGACGTGATCGGGAACCTGAACCGCGACTACCTGAAGGCGACCGCCGGCGGCAAGAAGCGCTGAGGCGTCGACTGAGCGCCGGCGAAGGAGCGCGTCAGCGGCCCTTGCCGGGGGTCTGGGCCCCCAGATAGAACACTGACCGCCGGCTCAGGCCACGGCCCCGCCCGGAGAACCGGGCGGGGCCGCTTTACTGTGTGCGCATGACGATTACCTTGGTCCCCTATCACCAGGACGAACGCCTCCCCGGCACGACGTTCCCGCTCCCCGACGCCGAGGTGGTCACCATCGCGAGGGAGCTTCCCGACGGCGACGTCTGGGCGCGGATCGGCGCGCTGTACGAGCCCGTCGCCGCCGAGGTCGCCGCGCAGGTCGCGGGCGGCGCGGTCCCGTCGGTGGTCTCCGGCGACTGCCTGGTCTCCGAGGCCGTCCTCGCGGGCGTGCAGCGCGCCGGCGTGGACGCCTCGATCGTGTGGTTCGACGCGCACGGCGACGTCCACACGCCGGAGACCAGCACCTCCGGGTACATCGGCGGGATGCCGCTGCGGCAGATCCTCGGCGACCATCCCGAACTGCTGGCGTCGCCGCTGGGCCTGCGGCCGCTGCCGGAGGACCGGGCCGTCCTCGTGGACGCCCGCGACCTCGACCCGGCGGAGGCCGAGTTCCTCGCCTCGTCGCGGGTCCGCCGCTGCCCGGTGGGCGCCGTCGACCTGCCGGAGGGCCCGCTCGTCCTGCACATCGACGTGGACGTGGTCGACAAGGCGGAGCTGCCGGGGCTGAGGTTCCCCGTCGGCGGCGGCCCGTCCTTCGACGCCGTCGTGGCGGCCGTCCGGCGGGTCAAGGCCACCGGGCGCGTCGCCGCCCTCGACATCGCCTGCCCCTGGCACCCGCCGGGGCCGGGCGACGACGAGGTCCGCGCCCGCCTCGTCGCCGCCCTGCTGGCGTCCTGACCCGCCGGAAACCCTGGGCCGGACGGCACCGCGTGCCCTACCATGCTCGTCATGCACGTGCATAAGACTGTGCATCAGCATGAGCACATGCACGGTACTCGCGAGGTGCCGTTCGCGCTGCACCGGTCGATCGTCTGCGTGGACGTCGAGAAGTTCGGCGTCCGGGCGAACTGGGACCAGCTCGCCGTCCGCGACGCCCTGTTCCGCGCCCTGGAGACGGCCCTGGCCGAGTCGCGGGTGCCCGCGGAGCACGTCACCTGCGAGGACCGGGGCGACGGGGCCCTGATCCTCGTCGACCCCGCCGTGCCGAAGGAGCACCTCGCCGGACCGTTTCCGGCGCGGCTCGCGGCGTGCCTCGAACGGCACAACGGCACCGCCGCGCCCGGGGCGCGGTTCCGGCTGCGGGCCGCGGTGCACGCCGGGGAGGTGCACTACGACCGCCACGGCGTGGCGGGCAGCGCGGTCAGCCTGCCGTTCCGGCTGCTGGAGGCCGGGGCCCTCAAAGAGGCCCTGCGCGGCTCCGCCGGGGTCCTGGCGCTGATCGCCTCGGAGTGGTTCTACCGGGAGGTCATCGCGCAGAACCGCACCTGCGAGGCCGCCGCCTACCGGCGCGTCCGCGTCTCGGTCAAGGAGACGCGGACGCCCGCGTGGGTCCGGTCGCTGCCGACCGGGCCCGGCGCCGCGGAGGCGCCCGCGGTCTCCGCCGTCCCGCTCGCGCCCGCCGCGGCGCCGCGCCGCTCCCCCTCCCGCGCACGGCGCCCCGGTGCCCGCCCGGCGCCGCCTCCCAAGCGCGGCGCGGCGACGGGCCCGGCGGGACCCGCGTGACCCGCGCCCGACCGGTCGGGTGACGGATGCCCGCCCGGTCGGCCCGCTCCTACCGTCGATCGTGTTCCCGGACAGAGGAGAAGGCGATGAACGACAAGGAACTGGCGGACAGGGTGCGGGCGCTGGCGGACCGCGCGGAGATCACCGAGCTGGTCGCCCGGTTCTTCGGATCGATCGACGACCGGCAGCGGGACCCGGGGGCGCACCCCTTCGACGCGGCGTGGGCGCGGGCGCTCTTCACCGAGGACGTCCGGGTCCGCTACCCCGTCGGCGCCTACACGGGCCATGCCTCCGAGGTGATGGACCTGACCATGGACAGCTTCGGGCGGACCCAGCACCTCGCCGGCATCCCGGAGATCGCGCTGGACGGCGACCGGGCCGCGGTGCGCTGGAGCGCCGTCCACACCCACGTGCACCCGGCGTCCACGCAGGAGGCCCGCGCCGACCGCCTCGGCGAGACGTTCGTGTCCGGCGGGCACTACGACGCGGAGGCCGTCCGCACGCCCGGGGGCTGGCGGTTCCGCGCCGTCGCCCTGGACGTCGCGTGGACGGCCGGCAAGCCGCCCCTCGTCCCGCCGGAGCGCCGCGCCGCCATGGCACGCCTCGCGGACGCCTGAACCCGGCGGCGGGCCGGGTCAGCGGCGGAGGCGGCAGTGCAGCTCCAGGCCGGGCACGGCGTCCCAGCCGATCAGGCGGACGAGCTTGTCGATGTGCGCGGTGACCGAGTGCAGGATCAGCAGACCCTCGCGTTCGGCGAGGTCGCGGGCCGCGAGGGTGAGGGCGCGCAGGCCCGCGACGTCGATGAAGTCGATGCGGGCGAGGTCGACGTGCAGGTCGCCGTCGACCCGGGAGCGGGCGGCGCGCAGGGCGCGCTTGAGGTCGCTCGCGTTGGAGACGTCGACCTCGCCGGCCATCCGCAGCCACGGGGCGTCCGCGGCGCCCTCGATGCGCAGCAGCGGGGTGTCGAGTTCCACGACGTCGTAGCGGGGAGCGGTGCGCTCCGGGCGCGCCCCGCCGGGACCGCCCTCGCCGCCGGTGATCCGCCAGACCGTCATCCGCTCCTCGCCCTTCGGGACCGGGGCGCCGCCTACCGTGGGGACGCCCGTATATGCCACGATCTCACCTGTTGACACCTTCTGGACCCCACCACGCGGGAAAACCATCATCGGGAGGCTTTTCATGGACGAGAAGGCGATCCTGGCCCGGATCAACGACTTCATCGACGAGGAGCACGCGCTCCGGCAGGCGCATGAGCGCTCCGAGACCACCGGTGAGGACGCGAGACGGAGGCTGCGGGAGCTGGAGGTGGCCCTCGACCAGTGCTGGGACCTGCTGCGCCAGCGGCGGGCCAGGCTCGAGGCGGGGCAGAACCCCGAGGAGGCGCACGTGCGCCCGGCGAGCGAGGTCGAGGGCTACCGCCAGTAGGGCCGTCACGGCACCATCCACGACAGGACCCCGGTGGACTGGAGGCCCGACAGCACGCACATCCCGGCCAGGAACAGCAGGCTCCACAGCACGACGCGGCGGAAGATGTCGCCCTCGCGGCCGTCCAGGCCGACGGCGGCCGCGGCGATCGCGAGGTTCTGCGGGGACACCATCTTGCCGAGGACGCCGCCGGAGCTGTTGGTGGCGGCCATCAGGACGGGCGACAGGTCGGCCTTGTTCGCGGCGGTGATCTGCAGGGCGCCGAACAGGGAGTTGGACGAGGTGTCCGAGCCGGTCACGGCGGTGCCGAGCCAGCCGAGGACCGGGGACAGCACGGCGAAGGCGCCGCCGGCGCCCGCCATCCAGGTGCCGAGGGTGACCGTCTGCCCGGAGGCGTTCATCACGAACGCGAGGGCCAGCACCGCCATCACGGTGAGGATCGCCCAGCGGAGCTGGACGAGCGTGGTGCCGTAGGCGCGCAGCGCGCGGACCGCGCCGACGCGCAGCGCGATCATGGTGATGAGGCCCGCGACGAGCATCTGGGTGCCGGGCGTGGTGAAGTAGTTGAAGGTGAAGGTCGGCAGCGTCGACGGCTTGCCGGACGCGCCCGTGATGTGCAGGCCGGGCCAGCCGACCGTCTGCGTCGCACCGTTCAGCCAGTTCTTGACCTGGTCGATCTGGCAGACGACGAACACCGCGATGATGATCGCGTAGGGGGCGTAGGCGCGGACGACGTCGGCCCGCGCGTCGGCGGGGGCCTCGCCGGGGGCTCCGCCGCGCCCGGCGCGGGCGGCGAACTCGGGAGTGGGTTCGTCGGCGGCGCCGCCGGCGATCACCGGGCGGGCCGGGGCGTGCGGGCGGCGCAGCCGGACGACGAGGACGACCGCGGCGGCCGACACCAGCGACGCGACGACGTCGGCGAGCGGCACCGAGACGAAGTTGGCGGTGGCGTACTGCGCGACGCCGAACGCGGCGCCGCAGAACAGCGCGGTCGGCCACGTCTCGCGGACGCCGCGGCGGCCGTCGGCGATCAGCACGAGGATCAGCGGGACGAACACGGCGAGGATCGGGGTCTGCCGGCCGACCATGGCGCCGAGCGTGTCGCTGGACTGCCCGGTGACCTTCCCGAGCGTGAGGATCGGCGTGGCCATCGCGCCGAACGCGACGGGCGCGGTGTTGGCGGTGAGCGCCAGGACGGCGGCCTTCAGCGGCTGGAAGCCGAGCGCGATCAGCATCACGGAGGTGACCGCGACCGGGGTGCCGAACCCGGCGAGCGCCTCCAGCAGCGCGCCGAAGGAGAACGCGATCAGGATCGCCTGCAGCCGCTGGTCGTCGCTGACCCGCGCGAACGTCCGGCGCAGCACGTCGAAGTGGCCGGTCGCGACCGTGATGTTGTAGACCCACAGCGCGTTGATGACGATCCACAGGATGGGGAAGAAGCCGAACGCGGCGCCTTCGCTGCCGGCGAGGAACGCCTGGCCCGCCGGCATCCCGTACGTCCAGATCGCGACGGCCAGGGAGACCGCCAGCGCGATCAGGGACGCCAGCCAGGCGCGCATTCGCAGGGCGCCGAGCAGGACGAACAGCACCGCCAGCGGCAGCGCGGCGACCAGCGAACTCCAGCCGAGCGAGCCGGCCACGGGATCGAGGACCTGTCGGTACACGGGATCACCTCGCGGTTAGGAGCGGCCCCCGAGTTGGACGATCAATACCCCGTGGTGTGTCCCGCCTCACATCTGATAGTGAACTTTTCAATCAGTCAGGGCCCGTTCGGATGCGGCCCCGGACTCCCGGGCCGCCGGAAGGGCGGTCAGAGCAGCGGGAGCAGCCGCGCCGGCGTGATCGGCAGGTCGCGGACGCGGACGCCGGTCGCGTGGTGCACGGCGTTCGCGACGGCCGCGGCGGCGCCCACGATGCCGATCTCACCGATGCCCTTGGACCCCATCGGGTTCAGGTGCGGGTCGGACTCCTCCACCCACACCGCGTCGATGTCGCGGACGTCCGCGCAGGCCGGGACGTGGTACTGGGCGAGGTCGCGGTTGACGTAGTCCCCGTACCGCGGGTCCATGACGCTCTCCTCCATCAGCGCCATGCCGATCCCCATCGTCATGCCGCCGACGAACTGCGACCGCGCGGCCTTCGGGTTGATGATCCGCCCGGCGGCGAACACGCCGAGCATCCGGCGGACCCGGACCTCGCCGGTGTCGGCGTCCACCTCGACCTCGGCGAACTGCGCGCCGAACGCGTGCCGGGCGTACTCGTCGCGCGCCCGGATCTCGTCGGCGGTGTCGGCGGACGCCTCCAGGCCCTCGGGCGGGACGGAGCCGTTCATCTTGCCGCGCAGCGCCTCGCACGCGCGGACGACGGCGGTGCCCCAGCTCGCGGTGCCGGCGGAGCCGCCCGCGACGGTCGCCTGCGGCAGCGCGCTGTCGCCGATCTCGACGGTCACCCGGTCGGCGTCGGCCTTGAGCGCCTCGGCGGCGATCAGCGCGAGGGCGGTGCGGGCGCCGGTGCCGATGTCGGCGGCGGCGATCCGGACCGTGAACGTGCCGTCCGCGTCGGCGCGCGCGCTGGCCTTGTTGGGCCGCATGTAGGCGGGGTAGGTGGAGGCGGCGACGCCCGTCCCGACGAGCTTGTCGCCCTCCCGCCGGGCGCCGGGCGCGGGGTCGCGGTGCTCCCAGCCGAACCGGTCGGCGCCCTCGCGCAGGCACGCGACGAGGTTGCGGGAGCTGAACGGGAGCCCGCTCTCCGGCTCCCGGTCGGTGTCGTTGCGGATCCGCAGCTCGACCGGGTCGACGCCGGCCGCGTACGCCAGCTCGTCCATCGCCGACTCCAGCGCGAACATGCCGGGCGTCTCGCCGGGCGCCCGCATCCACGACGGCGTCGGGACGTCGAGGCGGGCCAGCCGGTGCGAGGTGCGGCGGTCGGCCGCCCGGTACATCACGCGGGTCGCGACCGCGGTCTGCTCGGCGAACTCGGTGACGGTCGAGGACTGCTCGAACACCTCGTGGACGATCGAGTTCAGCGTGCCGTCGGCGTCGGCGCCGAGCCGGAACCGCTGGATCGTCGGGGTCCGGTAGCCGGTGGTGGCGAACATCTGCTGGCGCGGCACCGCGAACTTCACCGGACGGCCCACCGCGCCCGCCGCCATCGCCGCGAGCACCACGCTGGGCCGCGGCGTGCCCTTGGACCCGAACCCGCCGCCGACGTGCGGGGCGACGACGCGCACGTGGGTGCGGTCGAGGCCGAACACCCGGGCGATCGTCTCCTGCGTCGGCGAGGCACCCTGGGTGGAGTCGTAGAGCGTCAGCGTGCCGTCGGCGTTCCACCGGGCCGCGGTCGCATGCGGCTCCATCGGGTTGTTGTGCTCGGCCGGAGTCGTGTACGTCGCGTCCACCCGCACGGCCGAGCCGGCGAAGGCCCCTTCCGGGTCGCCCTGCTCGGTGTCGGTGGGGAACGCCGGGTTCACCTTGTCGGGCTTGTACAGGCGCGGGTCGTCCACGGCGAGCCGCACGTCGAACGGCTCGGACACGTAGTGGACGCGGACGTGCCGCGCCGCCTCCCGCGCGATGTCGAGCGTCTCGGCGACGACGGCGGCGACGAACTGGCCGCGGTACGCGACCGTCCGGGACTGGAACAGCGCCAGCTCCCCGTCCGGCACCTCGTGCAGGTGCGGCGCGTTCTCGCACGACAGGACGGCCAGCACGCCCGGGATGCGCAGCGCGGCGTCCGCGTCCACCGCGGTGATCTCGCCCTTGGCGACGGTCGACTGCACGGCCGCGGCGTGGGCGGCGTTCTCCAGCGGGTACTCGTAGGCGTAGCGGGCCGCCCCGGTGACCTTCTCGCGGCTCTCCAGCCGGTCGGTCATGGCTGCTCCCCCAGCTCGGTCAGCGTCCGGACGATCAGGTTGCGGGCGAGGGGCACCTTGTAGGCGTTGTCGCGCAGCGGCTCGGCGCGGGCGAGCTCCGCCTCGGCGGCGCGCTGGAACTCCTCGCCGATCGCCGGTGCGCCCCGCAGCGCCTCCTCGGCGCGGCGTGCCCGCCACGGCCTGTGCGCGACGCCGCCCAGCGCGATCCGCACGTCCCGGACGGTGCCGCCCTCCACGTCGAGCGCGGCCGCGATCGACACCAGCGCGAACGCGAACGACGCGCGCTCGCGGACCTTGCGGTACCGGGACGGGATGTCCAGGGGCGGCACCTCCACGGCCGTGATGAGGTCGCCGTTCTCCAGGACCGTGTCGCGCTGCGGCTCGTCGCCGGGCAGCCGGTGCAGCTCCCGGAGCGGGATCGTCCGCCCGCCGTCGCGGCCGAGGACGTGGACGGTCGCGTCGAGCGCCGCGAGGGCCACCGCCATGTCGGACGGGTGGGTCGCGACGCACGCCTCGGAATGGCCGAGGATCGCGAGGTTGTGGTGCTCGCCCTCCCGGGCCGGGCAGCCGCTGCCCGGGTCGCGCTTGTTGCACGGCTTGTCGGTGTCCTGGAAGTAGGAGCAGCGCGTGCGCTGCAGCAGGTTGCCGCCGACCGTCGCGAGGTTGCGGATCTGCCCGGACGCCCCCGCCAGGACGGCCTGCACCAGCATGGGGTGGCTCTCGCGCACCGTCCGGTCCGCCGCGAGAGCGCTGTTGCTGACGGCGGCGCCGATGAGCAGGCTCCCGTCGGGCCGCAGCTCGATCCCGTCGTAGGGCAGGCGGGACACGTCCACCAGCCGCGCCGGCTCCTCCACGCCGAGCCTCATCAGGTCGACGAGGTTGGTGCCGCCGCCGAGATAGAGGGCCCCGTCGTCGTGCATCCGCAGGGCGTCGTCGGCGCTCGCGGCGCGCTCGTACACGAAGGGCCTCATGCCCTGGCCTCTTCCGTCTCCGTCTTGCGCGCCGCCTCCCGGACCGCCTTGACGATGCCCGTGTACGCGCCGCACCGGCACAGGTTGCCGCTCATGCGCTCGCGTATCTCGTCGTCGTCGAGGACGGGGTCGGCGCTGAGGTCCTCGGTCACCGCGCTGGGCCAGCCCTTCCCCGCCTCGTCCAGGACGGCCGTCGCGGAGCAGAGCTGCCCGGGCGTGCAGTAGCCGCACTGGAACCCGTCGTGCTCGATGAACGCCTCCTGAAGCGGGCTGAGACGGCCGTCCCGCGCGAGCCCCTCCACGGTGACGACCTCGGCGCCGTCGTGCGCAACGGCGAGGGCCAGGCACGCGTTCGCCCGGCGGCCGTCCAGCAGGACGGTGCACGCGCCGCACTGCCCGTGGTCGCAGCCCTTCTTCGAGCCGGTCAGCCCGAGGTCCTCGCGCAGGGTGTCCAGCAGCGACGCGCGCGTGTCGACGCGGAGCCGGTGCTCGGTCCCGTTCACGACCAGCGCGATCTCGGCGTGTACCGGGGTGACTTCGCTGTCCATGCCCGGGGCCCTACCCGGGATCGGCACGCGCAGTCAGGGCGTCCAGCGGCGCTCGGCGGTGCCCTTCTCGTACGGCTGCGGATCGGGGTAGGTGAGCAGTTCGAAGGTGCTGCCCCACGGCGTCCGCGCGTACTGGTACCGGTTGTGCTCACCGGACTCGGGGCCCGGCAGCCGCTGCGGATCGCCGAGCAGCACCCCGCCGGCGTCCTCCACGCTCCGCGCCGCCCCGTCCAGGTCGTCCACGTAGAAGCCGACGTGCTGCCAGCCGAAGTCGCTCGGCAGCGCGGGCGGGCGGCGCTCGGTGCCGCGGAACTCGAACAGCTCCAGGCCCGGGCCGTTCGGCAGCCGCAGCATCCGCACCGCGACCTCCTCGGTGCCCGCGGGCACGCCGAGGCGCCGCTCGGTCTCCGGTCCGGTGACCGGCCCGTCCTCCCTGCGCAGCGTGTCGTACAGCGGCCGCGCCCCCAGCACGGCGCCGAAGAACGCGGTGGCCGCCTCCAGGTCCGGGACGGTCACCCCGACGTGATCGATCCCCCTCGCGCTCATACCGCTCGCATGCCCGGCCGCACCGGGCCGAACCCGTGGCGGCCGTCACGTGATCAGCGGCGGCGCCGGGGCCGCAGCCGGTACAGCCGGTACCAGGCCAGCAGGGAGAACAGGACGCCGAGGCCCGCCGCGATGCCGAGGTCCATGCCCCAGGCGCTCACCGCGTGCTTCCACGCCGGGTCGGCGCCGCCCGGGTGCGGCATGATCGAGTCGAGGTCGATGGTCGCGGCGGCGGCGCCGAACCCCCAGCGGGACGGCGACAGCCACGCCAGCTGCTCCAGCCCCGGCTTGCCCGCGAGCCGCACCAGCCCGCCGGACAGCACGAGCTGCCCCATCGACAGCACGATCAGCAGCGGCAGCGTCTTCTCCGAGCTGTTCACCGACGCCGACACCAGCAGCCCCAGCGTCATCGACACCACGCCGAGCAGCGCCATCGCCAGCATCAGCTCCGGCAGCACCGCCGTGAACGTCCCGGAGGGCGGCAGCTTCACCCCGATCGTCCCGATCAGCGCCAGCACCACCGCCTGCAGCGCCGTGATCACCCCGAGGACCAGCAGCTTCGACATCAGGTACACGCCCGCCGACAGGCCCGCCGCGCGCTCCCGGCTGTAGATCGTCCGCTCCTTGACCAGCTCGCGGACGGCGTTGCCGGTGCCCGCGAAGCACGCCGCGAACGCCAGCACCATCAGCTTGGACGCGGCGTCGGCGTTGGGCGAGGGCCCCGTCAGCCCCTTCGGCGCCGGGATCGCCGCGCTCAGCCCGCCGAGGATCAGCGGCATCACCCCGAGCAGCACCAGGTAGCTGCGGTCGGACGCGATCACCGCGAGGTAGCGCCGGCACAACGTGCTGAGCTGCGCGAACCGGGACTGCTGCCGGGGCGGCGGCGCGGGCACCGCCGTGTCGGCCTGCACGGCGCCGCCCTGCCGGCCGCTCTCCACGTACCGGGCATGACGCGGCGAGCCGCGGAACTCGGTGGCCCAGTCCCGGTCCGGCTCCCGGTCGAACGCCTGGAACACCTCCGCCCACGACTTCTTCCCGAAGTGCTCCAGCCCCTCCGCGGGCGGCCCGTAGTAGGCGAGGCGCCCGCCCGGGACGAGCACGAGCAGCCGGTCGCAGGCGTCCAGGTTCGCGACGCTGTGCGTGACGACGATGACCGTCCGGCCGTCGTGCGCCAGTTCCGCCAGCATCTCCATGACGGTCTTGTCCAGGCCCGGGTCGAGGCCGGACGTCGGCTCGTCGAGGAACAGCAGCGACGGCTTGGTCAGCAGCTCCAGGGCGACGCTGACCCGCTTGCGCTGGCCGCCCGACAGCCGGTCGATGCGGGTCTTGGCGTGCGCGGTGAGGCCGAGCTCGCCGATGACCTCGTCCACCCGCTGCTCGCGCTCCTGCTTGCGGGTGTCGCCGGGGAACCGCAGCTCGGCGGCGAACAGCAGCGCCTTCCGCGTGTCGAGCTGGGTGTGCAGGATGTCCTCCTGCGGGACGAGGCCGATGCGGTGCCGCAGCTCGTCGTAGTCGGAGTACAGGTCGCGGCCGTCGTAGCGGACCGTCCCCTCCGTCGCGGGCCGCGTCCCCGTGACCGCGCCGAGCAGCGTCGACTTGCCCGCGCCGGACGGCCCGATCACCCCGACCAGCGATCGCTCCGGGATCGGGAAGCCGACCCCGTCCAGGATCACCTTGCCCTCGGGCGTCCGGACGATCAGGTCCTCCACCGACAGCGACACGTCGCCGGTGTCGACGTACTCCCGCAGCTCCTCGCCGACCAGCTGGAACGTGGCGTGCCCGATGCCGAGCAGGTCGTTCTCGGTGAACTCCGCCGACTCGACCCGGTTGCCGTTGACGTAGGTGCCGTTGTGGCTGCCGAGGTCGACGATCCGGTGCCGTCCCGGGCCGAGGCTGCGCAGTTCCGCGTGGTGCCGCGACACCACCAGGTCCGGCACGACGATGTCGTTGTCGGCGGCGCGGCCGATCCGCAGCGTCTTCGGCGCCACCCGGATGATCTGGCTGGGGTTCCGGTCGACGCTCGGCCGGAACCCCGCGGCCGGTTCCGGCCGCGGCGGCGGCACCGTGCGGGGCAACGGGGGCCGCTGCGGGACGGGCGGCGCCGTGCCCGACGGCGGGCGCGGGTTCCCCGCCCCGCGGCCCGGCGGCGTCGGCGACTGGGCGGGCGGCGCCCCGTGCCCGGCCGCCGGCGGGTACACCTGGCGGCGGCTCGGCGGCGGGCTCTCCGGGAAGCAGGAGAGGCTCTCGCCCTCGGTGGAGTGCCCGAGCAGGAACGTCCGCTGCCCGCCGATCTCCATCCGCTCGATGCGTCCGCCCTGGCAGAACGTGCCGTTCCTGCTGCCGACGTCCTCGATCAGCCATCCGTCCGGGCCCGTCCGCAGCACGGCGTGCCACCACGAGACGCGCGGATCCGACAGCGCGATGTCGGACGCGGGGTCGCGGCCGATGCGGTAGGAGCCCCCGGGACGCAGCCGGTGCACCCGGTCCCGCGTGCGGACGACGAGAACGGGCGCGGCGAGCGATTCGGCGGAAGGTCCGGCCGTCATGCGGGGAGTGTAAGTCCTCGCCCCGGAAATGTCGCGGCCCCTTTTTCCGGCCCGGTATTCACGGGACACCGGTCCCATTGACACGGCCCCGGCGACGGAATTGAGTGAACGCCATGGCGAATCCGCCGGGCGCGGCCGCCGTCACCCGTGTCGAACGCCTTCCGCGGCGCGGGCGGCCACGGTGGCTGACCGTCCTGATCTGCGCCGTCGTGCTGCTCGCGCTGCTCATCGCGGCGGCCGACCGCGGCGGCGTGGTCTTCGCGCAGCACGAGATGGCTGTGCAGATCAAAAAGGAGGGATTCCCGACGACGCCGAAAGTGACGATCAAGGGATTCCCGTTCCTCACCCAGGTCGTGTCCCGCCACTTCGGCGATGTGCGGCTCGAGGCGGGCAGAATCACCGAGGGCCCCTTGCGCATCACGAACCTCAAAGTGCGCGCTCGGGACGTCCGGGTCGACTCCGGTTTCAGCAGCGGCACGCTCGGCAGCGTGGACGGCACCGCGTTCGTCAGCTTCAAGGACCTCGCGAGCGCCAGCGACAATCCCGACCTCGTGCTGACGGCCGCCGGGAACAACCTGGTCAAGGCCAAGATGGACCTCGGGATCACGGAGGCCACCGCCACCGCGACGGTCACCAAGCAGGGGAACAGCATCGTGGTGCGGACCCAGTCGATCGAGGGGTTCTCGCGCTCCGACATCGGCAACGACCTCGACTTCACCGTCCCGGTGAAGGGCCTGCCGATGGGGCTGACGTTCCAGAGCGTCACCGTCTCGGCCGCCGGCGTCGGCCTCCACGTGACCGGCCGCAACGTGAAGTTCAGCGACTCCTGACCCGCGCCCGCGCCGGATCACGGCGGGGGTCGCGGCGGGGGTCGCGGCGGGGGTCGCGGCGGGGGTCGCGGCGGGGTCAGAGGAGTTCGGCGGCGGCGTCCACGGCGCCGCGCACGTCGCCGTCCGGCGGGTAGAGCAGGGAGCGGCCGGCGACCAGGCCCCTCACGCCGGGCAGCCGCAGGGCGCGGCGCCACCCGTCCAGCACGGGGCGCGGGTCGTCGCCGATGTCGCCGCCGAGCAGCAGCAGCGGCAGCGTCGTCGCCGCCGCGACCCGCTCCATGTCCGGCACGGCCGGCACCTTCAGCCACGTGTACGCCGACGTGGCGCCGAGCCCGGACGCGACCGACACCGCGCGGATCATCGCCTCCGGCGTCAGCAGGTTGCGGAGGCGCCCCTCGGCGCGGTGCGCGACGAACGGCTCCACGATCGCGAGCAGCCGGTGCCCCGCCAGGCCCGTGACGGCGCGCCCGCACGCCTCCAGCGTCCGGGCCGTCGCCGGGTCGCCGTCGTCGATGCGCAGCAGCATCTTGCCGCCGTCGAGCCGGGACGCCGCGATCGCGTCCGCGTCGTAGGCGGTGAACCGGTCGTCGATCTCGAACACCGACCCCGCGAGCCCGCCCCGGTTCATCGAGCCGATCGCGAGCCTGCCGTCGAGCACGCCCAGCAGCGCCAGGTCCTCGATGACGTCGGGCGCGCCGAGCACGCCGTCCACGCCGGGGCGCTCCAGCGCCGTGCAGAGCCGTTCGAGCAGGTCGCCGCGGTCGGCCATGGCGACCGGATCGCCGCCCGCCGCGAGCGCTCCCCGCGCCGGATGGTCCGCCGCGATGATCAACGGCCGGTCGGGGAGGGACGGGGGCCGGACCCGGCGGGCCACCGCCTCGGCGACCGCCTCCGGCCGGACGGCCCGGACGTCCGTCAGCTCGCCGATGCGCACTCCGCCGAGTCTGTGACGATCATGCGGCGCTGTCAATCGGGGGGCCCGCGGCGCTTCAGCCGGAGTCGGTGATGATCTCCGCGACCTGCCGGGCCGTCTCCGTCGGCAGCGGCGCGGGCAGCCCCTTCCACTTGCGGGACGCCGCCATCGCGGCCGCCCCCGCGCCGCCCCCGTACGCCAGCGCCGCGACGAACGACGCCAGCTCCGGCGGCAGCTTGCGCTCCAGCAGCTGCACGTTCATGCGGTACGACGCCGCGGTCGCCATGACCCCGAGCGCCCCCGCCAGCGCGCCGAACCGCAGCGCGGGCACCCGCTTGCGCGCCTTCGTGACCATTTCCTGCTGCGCGGCATCGATGACCTGCCGGACGAGTGCCAGGTTCTCCTCCACCGGATCGTCCTTGATCTTCGCCGCGGCTCGCGACTTCGCCATGACCTCGACTTACCCGTTGCATTGCGAAGGATTCAGGAGAGGGAGATGTCACTGTCCGCGACTTTGCGCCTGCTGTAAGTTGCGAACCGTCCCCGAGTAGGAAGGCGTGTCCGGTCGATGCAACCGTTCGAGCTGCCCGACTTCTACGTCCCGTATCCGGTCCGGCTGAACCCGCACCTGGAGCGGGCCCGCGCCCACAGCACGGCTTGGGCGCGCGCGATGGGCATGCTCGACGACACCCGCGACCCCGGCACCCCCGATGTCTGGGACGAGGCCGCGCTCGACGCGATGGACTACGCCCTGCTGTGCGCCTACACCCATCCCGACTGCGACCGCCCCGAACTCGACCTCGTCACCGACTGGTACGTCTGGGTCTTCTACTTCGACGACCACTTCCTCGAGGTGTTCAAGCGGCCGCAGGACCAGGCGGGCGCCCGCGCCTACCTCGACCGGCTCCCCGCGTTCATGTCGCTCGAACCGCCCGAACCGCGGAACGCCGTCGAGCGCGGCCTCGCCGACCTGTGGGCCCGCACCGTCCCCGCCCGCTCCCCGGCCTGGCGCCGCCGCTTCGCCGAGAGCACCGACGCGCTGCTCCGCGAGTCGCTGTGGGAGCTGTCCAACATCAGCACCGGACGCGTCCCCAACCCCGTCGAGTACGTCCAGATGCGCCGCAAGGTCGGCGGCGCCCCCTGGTCGGCGGACCTCGTCGAGCACGCCGCCGGGGTCGAGGTCCCCGCCCGCGTCGTCGGCACCCGCCCGCTGCGCGTGCTGAAGGACGCCTTCGCCGACGGCGTCCACCTGCGCAACGACATCTTCTCCTACCAGCGCGAGACGGAGACCGAGGGCGAGATCAACAACTGCGTTCTGGTCGTCGAGCACTTCCTCGGCGTCGCGCCCCAGCAGGCCGCCGACACCGTCAACGACCTGCTCACCTCGCGGCTGCGCCAGTTCGAGAACACCGCCCTCACCGAGCTCCCCCCGCTCTACGAGGAGCACACGCTCACCCCCGCGGAGAGGGCCGCCGTCACCGCCTACGTCAAGGGCCTCCAGGATTGGCAGTCCGGCGGCCACGAATGGCACCTGCGCTCCAGCCGCTAAATGAACGAGAAGTCCATCGGGATGTCGGCCACCCGCATCCCCGCCCTGGTCGGGTCGGCCCGCCTCAGCCGTCCCCACGTCCCGTACCAGAAGGTGGGCCCGACGCCCCTCCCGGAATTCGACATGCCGTACCGGGCGCGCGTGAACCCGCACCGGGGAAGGGCGCGGAAGAACGTCATCGCCTGGTGCGCCGCCATGGGGATGCTCGCGCCGCTCCCCCGGCATCCCGTCCCGCTCTGGACGGCCGAGAAGCTCGCCGGGTTCGACTTCGCGGTCTGCTCGGCGTCCATCGACCCCGACTCCGCGCCCGAGTCCCTCGACCTCGCCACCCAGTGGCTGGCGTGGGGCACCTTCGGCGACGACTACTTCCCCGCCGTCTTCAACCGCGACCGCGACTTCGCCGGCGCGAAACGGTTCTGCTCGCGCATCCCCGCGTTCATGCCGCTGGACTGCGGCCCCACGCCCGTCCCCGAGAACCCCTTCGAGACCGGCCTCATCGATCTCTGGCACCGCACCGCGTCCCCCATGAACGGCCGGGGCCGCCGGGAGTTCCGCGCCGCCGTCGAGCACATGGTGGACAGCTGGCTGTGGGAACTGCACAACCAGCTCCAGTCCCGCATTCCCGACCCCGTCGACTACATCGAGATGCGCCGCCGCACCTTCGGGTCCGAACTCACGATGGCCCTGACGCGCATCGGCCTCTTCCGCGAGATCCCCGCCGAGGTCCTCGCCACCCGCACCCTCCAGGAGATCGACGCGTCCGCGATGGACTGCGCGTGCCTCCTCAACGACGTCTTCTCCTACCAGAAGGAGATCGAGTACGACGGCGAGCTGAGCAACGGCGTCCTCGCCGTGCAGCATTTCCTCGACTGCGGGCGCGACGAGGCGATCCCCATCGTCAACGACCTCATGGCGTCCCGCCGCCGCCAGTTCGAGCGGCTCGCCACCGCCGAACTCCCGGCCCTGGCCGCCGACATGGGTCTCGACGGCGACACCCGCGCCGCCCTCGACGCCTACGTCTCGGAGCTCCGCGACTGGATGGCCGGCATCCTCACGTGGCACCGCGAGACCGCCCGCTACGACCAGCGCGAACCCGTCCGCCCGCCGAAGGCCGCCGCCCTCCGCCTCGGCCCGACCACCATCGGCTGACCGTCGCCGCGCGGACGGCCGCTCTCCCACCGCCGCCGGCCGGACCCGGTGGGCGGTGCGCCGTCAGCCGGCGCCGTCTCCGTCCAGTGCGGCGACGGCCTCGGTGCGGGTGATGGTGCGGGTGAGCAGGGCGCGGGCCTCGGCGATCTCGGCGGCGCGGCGGTCGAGCTCCTCAAGCCGATCGTGCAGCACCTCCAGCGTGCCGGGGCACGGGCGCAGCGCGTCGACGCCCGCGGCGCAGGGCAGGAGGCGCGCGATCGACCGCGTCGGCAGGCCGGCGGCGAGGAGCGCCCGGATCCGGGCCACCGTCAGCTCGGCGTCGTCGCCGTACTCGCGGTAGCCGTTGGCGCGGCGGCGCGACTCCAGCAGGCCCTGGTCCTCGTAGTAGCGGATCAGCCGCTCGCTCACCCCGGTGCGCCGGGACAGCTCCCCGATCAGCACGGCTCTCCCATCAGCGCGCTCCTGCCATCAGCACGGCTTCCCGATCAGCACGGGCGGCCTTCTCGGCTTGACCTTCCAACGGTGTCAAGGAGTGACGGTGGTGCCCTATTCCGCACCGGAGGAAAAGATGATCATCGATGCGCACGGGCACGTCCACGATCCCGTCGAGGACCACATCGCCCTGCTGGACGACGCCGGGGTCGACCGGGCGGTGCTGTTCGCGACCCGCCCGCATCCCGAGCGGGCCGCCGACCTGGCGTCGCTGCGCCGGGAGATGGACGTCCTGGGCAGGAGCCTCGGCGGCCGGGCGAACTCGCTCGACTCCTACAGGGCCGCCTGGGCGGAGCACGCCGCCGCCCTCGCGGCGCGCCCGGACCGCTTCATCGGGTTCCTGTCCGTCCCGCTCGACCTGGCCGGCGAGGAGATCGCCGCGACCGTGGAACGCGACGTGGTGGGGGCCGGCCTGCACGGCATCGGCGAGCTGACGCCGCCGCCGGGCCGCGCCGACCTCGTGGAACCGGTGCTGCGGGCCGCCCGCGACCACGGCGGCCTGCCCGTCGTGGTGCACGGGTCGGCGCCCGCCACCGGGGACGACCTGGAGACGCTCGCGGGGCTCGCCCGCCGGTACCCGCGCGTCCCGCTGGTGGTGAGCCAGCTCGGCGGGGCCCACTGGATGCGCGCGATCGAGCTCGTCCGCGACACGCCGAACATGTACCTGGAGCTGTCCACCGCGCCCATCGTCTTCGCGGTGCGGGTGGCGATCGCGGAGATCCCCGACCGCACCCTGTTCGGCTCCGACGCGCCCTACGGCGATCCCGTGCTCGCGCGCCTGACCGTCGAGCGCGCCACGTCCCCCGGCGAGGTCCGCGACCGGGTCCTCGGCGGCACCCTCGCCGAGATGCTCGCCCTCTGAGGACGCGGACCCGCGCCGGCGGGCGGCGCTGGTTGGGCACCGCCGGCGCGGGTAGGGCCTGACCAGCACGAAGACACGCGTGGTGAGGACGTGGCGGCGAAGGCGCGAGTCATCCGGGGGGCGCCGTGCGGAGACGGTGGCGGCAGCGTGTGCGGGCCGCACGCTGGCCGGCGGGGGCGGGCATCGCGCTCTGGCGATGGCGCCGGACGGCCCGCACGACGCAGCGGGAGCGGCTCCGGACGGGGCCGGGCTTCGACCCGGCGCGGCTCCCGCAGCGCGGCGGGGACCGGGTCCAGGGGCTGCGCCAGGGGGTCGGCCCCGTCTACCAGCGGCGCTACTCGGTCCGGATCGTCGGCAGCGACCTGGACGCGCCCGCGCTGATGGACCGGCTGCGCGCCGACGTCAACACCGCGTCCCCGGTCGAGTTCGCGGTCTTCGACAAGATCTCCGGGTCCTCCCCGCGGCTGGAGCTCGGCGACGAGTACGACGTCCACATGCCGGGCCCGTGGAACCTCCCGGTGCGCGTGGTGGAGCGGACGCCGCGGTCCTTCCGGCTCGCGACCCTCCAGGGGCACATCGAGGCGGGCGAGATCGAGTTCCGCGCGAAGGACACCGAGGACGGCGCGCTGCGGTTCACCATCGAGTCGTGGACGCGGAGCGGCGACCGGCTGGCGGACCTGCTCTACGACCGGGTGCGCATGGCCAAGGAGATGCAGCTCCACATGTGGACGCACTTCTGCTGCCGGGTGGCCGAGCTGGCCGGGGGGCGGCCGGCGGGGGACGTCGAGGTCCTCACCGAACGGACCGAGATCGCCGGGGACTCCTCGCGGTTCGACGGGCGCCATCTCGTCGGGCCGGTGGCCGGCGCGCTCGCCCGGGCGTTCACCGCGCTGGCGAAGGCGCGCGGCGGCCGGGCGCTGCACGCCCGCGGGCTCGTCCTCGACGCGACGCTGCGGCTGTCCGGCACGTCCCGCTTCTGGGGCGTCCCGCTGCTGGACGACACGGCGGAGCTGCGGGGCCTGGCGCGGCTGTCCCGGGCGGTCGGCCTGCCGTCCCCGTTCCCGGACGTCCTCGGGCTGGCGCTGCGATGGCGGCAGCCCGCGGACGCCGCGGACGGCGGTGAACCGGCGACCGCCGAGCTGCTGCTGGCCACGACGGGCCACGGACGGCTCGGCCGCCACCTGCTCCGCCCGGCGGCGCGATGGGGGCCCGGCTTCTACGGTTGCCTGCTGCCGTACACCGCGGGCGACCGCCACGTCCTGCTGGGCGCGGTCGCGCGGCGCCCCCTCCGGGGGGACACCGCCGCCCTGGCCCGTGCCGCCGGCGAGGGGCCGATCCGGATGGACCTGGTCGTGGCCACCGAACTCGGACCGTGGGAGCGGTTCGGGGAACTGGTCCTCACGCGGCCCGCGCGCACCGACGACCCCGTGCCGGTGCGTTTCAACCCGGCACGGCACCCGATCACGGGGCTGCGGCCCGCCGGTCCGCTCCAGCAGGTGCGGCGCCGCTCCTACGACGCCGTCCAGCAGGTCGACCTCCGCACGGGCACGGGCCTGACCCGCCGCCGGAAGGGCACCACCCAGCGCAGGGGCCCACGAGAGCACCGCCGGCTCCAGCGGCTCTTCGAGGGGCTGCCGGAGCGGCCCGTGAACTTCGAGGCCCGGGACCGGCCGGAGAACGCCGGGCCGGCCGGCTGGCACATCGACGACCGCCGCCAGCCGCTCCCGCTGGAGCGCCCCGGCCCGCCGGAGCCGGAGGGCAGCTGGGAGATCGCGCGCCGCCTCGTCCGGGACTACGAGTTCGCCGATCCGCGGATCATCCGGAGCGCCTACCGGTCGGGCGAGCCCGAGCCCGGCGCCGACATGCTGCTGGAGGCGAGGTTCTTCGGGCTGCGCTTCCACCTCGGCGTCCGGGTCGGCGACGTCGTCGACACGGTCGTCGAGGAGGACGGGCGGCGGGCGCGCGTGTGGGGCTGGAACTACCGGACGCTGGACGGGCACCTGGAACGCGGCCAGATGGACCAGGAGGTCCTCAAGTGGCTCGACACCGGGGAGGTGGAGTTCCGCCTGCGCGCCTTCTCGCAGGTCGCCGGCATCCGCGATCCGGTCGTCCGGCTCGGGTTCGCCCTGTTCGGCCGCCCGACCCAGCTCGAATACCAGCGGCGGGCGTGCCTGCGCATGGCCGACCTCACCGAAGCGGCGCTCGCCGCGCGGCGCACCGCGCGGGACGCGGGGGCCGGCGTCCGGGACGCGGGCGGCTGACGCCGGGGCCGCTCGCGGCCAGCGGGACGCGGGTCAGGCGGTGAGCGAGTCGCGGACGGTCATCAGCGCGAAGCCCAGGAGGTTCCGCCCCTGCCATTCGGCGGGGTTCGCGGCGCGCGGATCGTCGGCGGCGAGGCCGATGCCCCAGACGCGGTCGAGGGGGCTGGCCTCCACGAGGACGCGGGAACGGGTGGCGGCGAGGTAGTCGCGCAGCTCCGCGTTCTGGGTGAACTTCGCCCGGTTCCCGGCGACGACGATGGACGTGCGGTGGGCGGCCCAGGCGTCCTCGTCGAAGCCGCGGACGCGGCGGCCGAGGTCCTTGGCGGCGCCCGGGTGGGGCGCGGCGACGACGGCGGCGGCCGTTTCCTCGTCGGAGAACAGCCGGGCCTTCTCGGCCATCATGTAATGCTCCGCCGTGGCATAGGTCACTCCGCCGACGGTGAAAGGCGACGGCCACCATTGGCTGAGATAGCCGGGGCCCGGCGTCCGGTGGCCCCAGAAGAACAGGTACTTCGGCGGGGTGCCCGCGTCGTGCAGGCGGATGAGCTGCTGGACGTCCATGCCGACGATGGTGGCAGGGCCGGACCCGGGGCGCGAGCCGGTTTCGGGCGGCGGAATGCGGCACCCGGGTGGAGCGTTGTCACGGGTGCAGGCCGCGCGGTCTAGACCATTTTGCTAAACCGGGTGGGGTATCGGGGAAGATCTTCTTATTTCGGTCGGCCCGGATGCCGAGAATCACGGGCCGTCGTCAACGGGAGGACAGCAGTAGAAATGGACAACGCTCTGGCGAACCCTCGTCGCACGCGGATCAACTCGTGGCCGGAGCGCCGCCCCGCGGACAGCGACTCCGAGCGTCCTCTGGACGCCGAGGCGGCCTCCTCGGAGGACGACCTCGCCGCACGTTGACCGGCCGTATATTCGGCCGCGCTCAGGACCCGCTCGCACACCGAGCGGGTCCTGTTTCTTTTCACCCGGGTTCACCGACCTGCACGCCCCGCCCCCCTCCGTTGAGGTGCGGCGAGTCGTCGTTAGGGCCGCCGCCGCAACGAGGACTCGCCGCAGGTCAACGCGGGGCGGTCAGCGCGGGGGCTGCATGACGCGGTCGGTGATCGCGACCCGGATCTGCGCGTATCCCGACAGGACGGTCCCGTCCTTCAGCCCGGTCCCCGTCGGCGGCGTCACGCCGTTCGACGGCGCGCCCGGGGTCGGCGTGACGGTGTCGCGGTGGTCCACGAGCAGGCGCTCGCCCAGGTACCGGTACGTCCTCGGATCGAAGATCAGCTCGTGGCGGTCGCCCCGCCAGGTCTGCCCGACCGCGATGCCGCGGCGCCCGGCGGTGTCGACCGCGTTGCGGGTGACGGTGACGCCCCGGATCGTCTTCCCGGCCTCGAACAGGGCGGCGAGGGTCGTCGACCCGATGTACCCGGACCTGAGCGCGTCGCCGAGCGCGAGGAACGCCCCGACGTCGGACGGGGCGCCCGGCTTGGCGTGCCGGTACAGCCAGGCCCGCATGGCCTTGGCGTCGGCGGGCAGGCCGCCGCGCACGGCGGGCTGGTTGCGGCAGCCCTTCGGCGGGTCGGCGAGGTCGACCTTCGGCTGATGCCCGTGCGCCTTCGCGTCGGCCTCGCGGCGGTCGTAGTCGGCCGAACCCCGGCACACCCACATCCTGCCCAGGGTGTCGCCGGCGCCGGTCTCGACCACGACGCCGGGGCGCCTGCCGTCCGCGGACAGCCAGTCCTCGCGGTCGGTCCACTGCCGCGCCCCACCGCCGCGCGCGCCCGCGGGCGCCGATTGGAACGCCTTGGACCGGGTGTAGACGAACTGGTCCGGCCGGGGGTGCAGGTCGGGCTGCGCGGCGGCGGCCTGGGACGCGCGGCCGAAGACCTCGGTCGCGGCGACGTTCTCGTACCGCCCCGGTCCGTTCCGCACGGCGCCGCCGTCCCCGCCGGCGGGGACGAGGGCGACGGCCGCGGCGACACCGCCCGCGGCGAGGACGGCGCCGAGCCCGCCGTACGTCCAGCGCGGCACCGTCCGGTGCGCAGGCGCCGCGCGGCGCTCGCGCGTCTCGCGCAGAAGGTGGGCGCGGCGGGCCTCGACGTGCGGCATGTCCCGCCGGGGCGGTGGCATCAGGTCGTTCATCGGCTCTCCTCCGCGAGGTGCGAATTGCTCTTGTTGCTCCTCTTGTGTCCGGTTGGCGGCTCGGGTTCCGCCACGAGGCCCCGCAGTCTGCCGCGGGCCCGGTTCAACCGCGACCGCACCGTCCCCACCGGGATCCCGAGCGCCTCGGCGACCTCGGCGTAGTCCAGCTCCTCCCAGACGCACAGGATCAGCACCTCGCGGTCGCGCCGCGGCAGCCTCCCCATCGCGTCGAGGACCCGCCGCATCCGCCGCTCGGCGTCCAGCCGCGCCGCGACCTCATCGGCGTCCTCCGGCTCGGGCACCGGCGCGGGCATCCGCGCCAGGGCGTCCCGATGGCGGCGCAGGCTGCGCCGGTGGTTGTGCAGGACGTGGGTGGCGACGCCGTACAGCCAGGGCAGCAGCGAGCCGGACGGCGGGTCGACGCGGGCCCGCCGCCGCCAGGTCTCCAGGAAGACCACCGAGGTGAGGTCCTCGGCCTCCGACCAGCTCGCCGTCCGCCGGAAGCAGTGGTTGTAGACGGTGCGCGCGTGACGGTCGAAGAGCACGCCGAACGCGCGCTCGTCGCCGTCCCTCGCCCGGCGCCACAAGTCGGCGTCCGTGGGGGTATCCGGGTTCATGCCCGTCTCATGTCCGCGCGGGCGCGCGGGTTCCCTGACGGTCAGCGGGGGGCGGCGGTGCTGTCGCGCAGGATGACGTGGCCGGCGACGCGCTCGATGCGGCTGCGGCGGGCCGCCGGCTCGCGGAGGGCGAGGCCCATGACGTGCTCGCCCATCGCCTCCAGCGGCAGCGCGACGGTGGTGAGCGGCGGCGCCAGGTCGCGCACGATCGGGATGTCGTCGAAGCCCGCGAGGGAGATCTCGCCCGGCACCGCGACACCGTGGTCGCGCAGCGCGGCGAGCGCGCCGATCGCCATCACGTCGGTCACCGCGAACACGCAGGTCGGACGGGGTTCGCGGCGCAGCAGCTCGGTCGCCGCGCGGTACCCGCCGTCGCGCGTGAAGGACTCCTCGACGATGTGCTCCTCGCGCAGCCGCACGCCCGCCTCGGCGAGCGCCTCGGTGAAGCCGCCGAGCCGGTCGGAGACGGTGGTGAGCGCGCGGGGCCCGGTGAGGACGGCGAAGTCGCGGTGGCCGAGGTCGAGCAGTGCGCGGGCGAGCGCCCCGGCGCCCTCCCGGTTCTGCGGCAGGACGGCGTCGACCTTGAGGCTGCGGTGCCGGCTGAGCACCGCGACGCGCCCGCCGGTGCGCTGGTAGGGCTCCAGCTCGCCGGCCATCGAGCGCTCCCAGTCGCGGTCCTCGAAGCCGGAGCCGATCAGCAGGATCGCGCGGGCCCGCTGCGCGCGCAGCATCGCCACGTACTCGATCTCGCGGGACGGGTCGCGGAACGTGCTGGCCAGCATGACGAGCATCCCGTGCGCGGCGGCGGTGCGCATCACGCCGCGGGCGACGGCGGCGAAGTAGGGGTCGCTGACGTCGTGGCAGATCACCCCGACCGCCTTGCTGGAGGAGCTGGCGAGCGCCTGGGCGTGCGCGTTCGGGGTGTAGCTGAGCTCGGCGGCGGCGGCCAGCACCCGCTCCCGCAGGTCCGCCCTGACCTGCGACGTCCCGTTGAGCACGCGGGAGGCCGTGGCCAGCGACACCTCGGCCTGCCGGGCGACGTCCTGCAGCGTCACGTACGCCCGGTCCCCGGTGCGCGGCTCGTCCGCCGCCTCGGTCATGCGTCCTCCTCGTGGGAGCCGTCTCCCGCGCCTCCGGGCGGGAGACGCGGCCGTCCCGCGGCCCCTCGCCGGCCGCCGCGCGGCGGGCCGGTTCGGAAAGACCCTCTTGACCGCGCCCGGCGCAGGTTCTTACGGTACCTCAGAAAGCGCTTTCTGAACGCGCTTTCTCGGCACGGTCCCGGAGGAACCATGGTGAGTCAGCACCTCTCGCGGGGGGACGACCCCCCGCGCTCGGCGAACCGGCCCCGGCGCGGGCACGGCACGTCGGACGAGAAGCCGGCGGCGGACGCCGCGGGGGTCGTCGCCCGCGCCCGGCCGGGCGCGGGCGAACGGATCGCGGGCGCGCTGGAGTCGGCCTGGCGGCCGGTCGCGCTGCTCGTGGCCTGCTTCGCCGCCTGGTGGGCGATCACCGCGTTCAAACTGGTCGAGGCGTACCTGGTGCCCTCGCCGTGGACGACGCTGAAGCTCATGGGCGACAAGTGGGGCTACATCTGGCACCACACCTGGGTGACGACCTACGAGACCCTCATCGGCTTCGCGCTCGCGGTGGCCATCGGGGTCTTCGCCGCGGTGATCATGGTGTACTCCAGCACGGTCGAGCGCACGCTCTACCCGATCCTGCTGTTCGCGCAGGTCATCCCCAAGATCGCGATCGCTCCGCTGTTCGTGGTCTGGCTCGGCTTCGGCATCGGCCCCAAGATCGTCGTGGCGGTGCTGATCGCGTTCTTCCCGGTGGTGATCTCGATGGTCGCCGGGCTGAAGGCGGTCGACCCGGAGATGCTGCAGCTGTCGTCCACGATGGGCGCGAGCGCGTTCGCCACCTTCAGCAAGATCCGGCTCCCGGCCTCGCTGCCGCACCTGTTCTCCGGCCTGAAGGTCGCCGTGACGCTGGCCGTCACCGGCGCCGTGGTCGGCGAGTTCGTCGGCGCGAACGAGGGCCTCGGCTACGTGATCCTGCAGGCCAACGGCAACATCGACACCCCGATGCTGTTCGCCGGGCTGCTGGTGATGTCCGCCATCGGCGTCGTGCTGTTCGTCGCCGTCGAGATCGCCGAGAAGCTGCTGCTCCCCTGGCACGCCAGCCGCCGCGGCGAGGCGGTCACCACCACCTACTGACCCGGCGCCCGTTCCGAACGGGCCCCGTCCGAACCCGCCTCCACGAACCGGCCGTCCGGCCGGTAGCTCACCCCACCCATGGAGGACCGTCCCATGAAACTCCGCATCCTCGCCGTCTCCGTCCTGGTCCCGGCCATGGCCCTGGCGGCCGCCGCCTGCGGCGGCGACTCGGGCGAGACCACCGGCGCCTCGGGCAAGAAGCTGAAGAAGGTCACCCTCACGCTGAACTGGTACCCCTACGGCGAGCACGCGCCGTTCTACTACGGCAAGAAGAAGGGCATCTACGAGAAGCACGGCATCGACCTGGAGATCAAGGCGGGCCAGGGCTCGCAGAAGACCGTCCAGGCGACCGGCGCCGGGCAGACCGACTTCGGCTGGGCCGACACCCCGGCCCTGCTCGCCGCCGTCGACAAGGGCATGCCGATCAAGAGCATCGGGGTGTTCCTCCAGACCACGCCCGCGTCGGTGCAGGCGTTCAGCAGCAAGAACCTGAAGGCGCCCGCCGACCTCAAGGGCAAGAAGATCGCCATCACCGCGGGCGACGCGCTGTCGCGCACGTTCCCGGTGTTCCTGAAGAAGAACGGGCTGTCGGAGAGCGACGTCCAGCTGCAGAACACCGACCCGGCCGGGAAGATCGCCGCGGTCATCTCCGGCAAGGCGGACGGCCTCGTCGGGTTCGCCAACGACCAGGGCCCGACGGTCGCGAGCAAGTCCGGCAAGCCGGTGTCGTACCTGCGCTACTCCGACTTCGGGGTCAACTTCTTCTCCAACGGCCTGCTGGTCGGCGAGCGGAAGCTGAAGAGCGACGGCGACCTGGTCAAGGACATGGTCGCCGCCACCAGCGAGGCGTGGAGCGCCGCCGAGTCCGACCCGCAGGGCGCGGTCGCCAGCATGGCCGGCGCGTCCGAGCAGCTGCCGCCCACGCCGGTCGTGGCCGAGCAGTTCAAGACCACGCTGACGCTGCTGCACACGCAGGCGACGCAGGGCAAGGCGCCCGGCGTCGACACCGAGGACGACTGGAAGCAGACGATCACGCTGTTCCAGCAGACCGGGGTCATCGGCAAGGCCGAGGAGCCGTCGAAGTACTGGTCGCCGCAGCTGGCGGCGCAGGGATGAGCGGACGGGCGATGAAGACCATGAGCCAACCGGGGAAGGCCGCGGCGGAGCAGGCCTCCGCCGTCGGGATCGACGAGGTGGCCGTCCGGTTCCGCAGCAAGAAGCGCGACGTCACCGCGCTGCGCGAGGTGTCGCTGGACGTCCCGATGGGGCAGTTCGTCGCGATCGTCGGGCCGTCCGGATGCGGGAAGTCGACCCTGCTGAAGCTGGTCGCGGGGCTGCTCAAGCCGTCCAGCGGGACCGTCCGGCTGCGCGGCGAGCAGGTCGCGGGACCGCGCGCCGACATCGGCTACGTGTTCCAGCGGGCCGCGCTGCTGGAGTGGCGCAGCGCCCGCAAGAACATCCTGCTCCAGGCGGAGATGCGCAAGATGCCCGCCGAGCAGGCGCGGCGGCGCACCGCCGAGCTGATGGAGATGACCGGGCTCACCGGCTTCGAGGACGCGCTGCCGCACGAGCTGTCCGGCGGCATGCAGCAGCGGGTCGCGCTGTGCCGGGCGCTGCTGCACGAGCCGCCCGTCCTGCTGATGGACGAGCCGTTCGGCGCGCTCGACGCGCTCACCCGCGAGCAGCTCAACATCGAGATGAACCGGATCTGGCGGGAGACCGGGACCACCGTCCTGCTCGTCACGCACTCGGTCGCCGAGGCCGCGTACCTGGCGAACCGGGTCGTGGTGATGACCGACAGGCCCGGCACGATCGCCGAGGTCATCGACGTGGACCTGCCCGCGGAGCGGGACTACGCCGAGACCATGGCGCAGCCCGAGTTCGCCCGCGTCACGGGCCGGATCCGCAGGCTCCTCGGCGCCGGCGCGGCGCTCGACTAGCGGCTCCTCCACCGTCGAGCCGGCTCCTCGCGACGCCGGCTCCATCACCACTGCCCACATTACGAAGGCTGGGAAGGAACGGGATGGCACGCAAGTCCATCGGGATCGTCATGAACGGCGTGACCGGCCGGATGGGATACCGGCAGCACCTCCTGCGCTCGATCCTCGCGATCCGCGAGCAGGGCGGGCTGCGGCTGGCGGACGGCACCGACCTGTGGCCGGAGCCGGTGCTGGTCGGCCGGTCGGAGACGAAGCTGCGGGACCTCGCCGCGCGGCACGGGCTGGACGCCTGGACGACCGACCTGGACGAGGCGCTGGCCCGTCCGGACACCGAGGTCTACTTCGACGCGCAGGTCACCAGCGCCCGCGTCGAGGCGATCCGCGCGGCGGTCGCGGCCGGGAAGCACGTCTACACCGAGAAGCCGCTCGCCGACGACCTGGCGGGCGCGCTCGCGCTCGCCAGGCTCGCCGACGAGGCGGGCATCAAGCACGGCGTGGTGCAGGACAAGCTGTTCCTGCCGGGCCTGCTGAAGCTTAAGCGGCTGATCGACGGCGGCTTCTTCGGCCGGATCCTGTCGGTGCGCGGCGAGTTCGGCTACTGGGTGTTCGAGGGCGACTGGCAGGAGGCGCAGCGGCCGTCCTGGAACTACCGGGCCGAGGACGGCGGCGGGATCATCCTCGACATGTTCTGCCACTGGCGGTACGTGCTCGACGCGATCGCCCAGGTCAGGTCCGTGCAGGCGCTCGGTGCGACGCACATCCCCGAGCGGGTGGACGAGGACGGGAAGCCGTACCAGGCGACCGCCGACGACGCCGCGTACGGGATCTTCGAGCTGGACGGCGGGATCGTCGCGCAGATCAACTCGTCGTGGACGACCCGGGTGTTCCGCGACGAGCTGGTGGAGTTCCAGATCGACGGGACGGAGGGGTCGGCCGTCGCGGGGCTGCGGCGCTGCCGCGTCCAGCACCGGTCGATGACGCCGAAGCCGGTGTGGAACCCGGACCTGCCGGCGACGGAGGACTTCCGCGCGCAGTGGCAGGAGATCCCCGACAACACCGAGTTCGACAACGGCTTCAAGACGCAGTGGGAGATGTTCCTGCGGCACGTCACCGAGGACGCGCCGTTCTCCTGGGACTTCTACGCGGGCGCGCGCGGGGTGCAGCTCGCGGAGCTCGGGCTCCAGGCGTGGCGCGAGGGGCGCCGCCTCGAGGTGCCGGAGCTGCGGCGATGAAGATCGAGCTGCCGGAACCGGACGGGACGCTCGTCCCGTACACGATGGGCGAGCCGCGCGCCTATCCCCCGCCGTCCGGGCCGGCGTCGTCGCGGGTCGCGTACGCGGCGGCGCACGTGGTCGCCGATCCGTTCGGCGACTCGCTGGACTGGGACGCGACGCTGGCGTTCCGCCGCCACCTGTGGTCGTACGGGCTGGGCGTCGCGGAGGCGATGGACACGGCGCAGCGCGGGATGGGGCTGGACTGGGCGACGACCCGGGAGCTCATCGTGCGCAGCAGTGAGGAAGCGCTTTCAGCAGGCGGCCGGATCGTCTGCGGAGCGGGCACCGACCAGCTCCCGCCCGGCCCGGCGACCCTGGAGCAGATCACCGCCGCCTACGAGGAGCAGCTCGGCGTCATCGAGGGCGCCGGTGCCGTCCCGGTGCTGATGGCGAGCCGCCACCTCGCCGCCGCCGCGCGCGGGCCGGAGGACTACGCGGCGGTGTACGGGCGGCTGCTGCCGCAGCTGCGGAACCCGGCCGTCCTGCACTGGCTCGGCCCGATGTTCGACCCGGCGCTCGAGGGCTACTGGGGCTCGTCCGACCTGGACGCCGCCGCCGACGCGGTGCTGGCGCTCATCGGCGAGCACGCCGCGTCGGTCGACGGCGTCAAGATCTCGCTGCTGGACGCCGGCCGGGAGATCGCGTTCCGGCGGCGCCTGCCGGCCGGCGTCCGGCTCTACACCGGCGACGACTTCAACTACCCGGAGCTGATCAAGGGCGACGCCGAGGGGCACAGCGACGCGCTGCTCGGGATCTTCGACCCGATCGCCCCGGCGGCCGCCGCCGCGCTGCACGCCCTCGACCGGGGCTCGGACGCCTACGACGAGATCTTCGCACCGACGCTGCCGCTCGCCCGGCACCTCTTCGAGACCCCCACCTTCTACTACAAGACCGGCGTCGTGTTCCTCGCCTGGCTGGCCGGCCACCAGCGGCACTTCCGGATGGTCGGCGGGCTGGAGTCGGCGCGGTCCGTCCCGCACCTGACCCGGCTGTTCCGGCTCGCCGACGCGGCCGGGCTCCTCCCCGACCCGGACCTCGCCGCGACCCGGATGCGCGCCTGGCTGACCGTCCAGGGGGCCGCATGACCAGGTTCAGCCTCAACCAGTGGACGACCCGGCACTGGCCCGTCCCCGACCTGCTCGCGGGGTGCGCGTCCGCCGGCGTGGCGGGCGTGGGCCTGTGGCGCGAGCCCGTCGCCGAGTACGGCCTGGCCCGCACCGCGAAGCTCGTCCGGGACCACGGCCTCGCGGTCACGTCGCTGTGCCGGAGCGGCTTCTTCCAGAACCCGGACGCCCTGGCCGACAACCGCCGCGCGATCGAGGAGGCCGCGGCGCTCGGCACCCCCGTCCTGTGCCTGGTCAGCGGCGGCCTGCCGGACGGCTCCCGGGACCTGGACGGCGCCCGGTCGCGGGTCGCGGACCTGCTCGCCGAGCTGGCGCCCTACGCGGGCGAGCACGGCGTCCGGCTGGCGCTGGAACCGCTGCACCCGATGTACTGCTCGGACCGGTGCGTCGTCTCCACCCTCGCCCAGGCCCTCGACCTGGCCGCGCCGTTCCCGTCCGCGCAGGTCGGCGTCATGGTCGACACCTACCACCTGTGGTGGGACCCGGACGTGTGGGACGGCATCGCGCGCGCGGGCGCGGAGGGCCGGATCGCGCTGTTCCAGGTCGCCGACTGGGTGACGCCGCTGCCCGAGGGCGTCCTCACCGGCCGCGGCATGCTCGGCGACGGCCGCATCGAGCTGCGCCGGTTCCGCGAGGCGGTGGACGCCACCGGCTACACCGGCCCGATCGAGGTCGAGATCTTCAACGACGAGCTCTGGGCGATGCCCGGCCCCGCCGCCCTCGACCTCGCCCTGTCCCGCTTCGCCCAGCACGTCGTATGACCCCCCGGGCGACGTCCACCCGCGGCGAGCCGTCGCCGTGAGGGCGCGCGGAACGGCGGCTCGCGGCGCGCCGGCGGGCGGGGAGGGCGAGGGGCGGACGTGGCGGGCGGCGTCCGGGGCGTGGCTCGGGATCGGGACGGCGCCGGGCGCGCTCGTCCTCGGCGCGCAGGTCGGCGGGCGGCACGGCGGCGCGCTGCCCGTCGCCGTGCTCGCGGCGGGCGGCGCCGTGATGACGGCGCTGCTCGCCGCGCAGGGACGGCTCGGCCTGCGCCCGCCCGCGGGCGAGGGCGCCGGCATGACCGTCCTCGCCCCGCGCTACCTGCCGCCGGTCGCCGAGCGGGCGTTCACCGCGCTGCTCGCGGTCGCGATGGCCGGCTGGTTCGGCTTCAACGTCGGGCTCGGCGGCGCCGCCCTCGCCGCGCTCACCGGCCTGCCGGACGCGGCCGGGGCCGTCCTGCTGACGGTCCCGATCGCCGCGGTCCTGCTGGCCGGCGGCGGGCGCTGGAACGCGATCGCGGTCGCCACCACGCTGACCGCCATCGCGCTGATCGGGATCGTCGCGGTGCGGCTGCCGCCGCCCGCGTCGCCGGTGTCGTTCGCGCGGGACGGCCCGTTCGCCGGGCTCGCCGCCGACCTGGCCGGCTACATCGGCTACGTGTCGGTGTTCGCGGTGCGGGCGCCGGACTTCACCGCCGGGCTGCGCGGCCGCCGCGATCTCGCGGCGTGCGTCGCGCTGCTGGTCGGCCCGGCGCTGGCGGCGTCGGTGGTCGGCGCGGGCGTGGCGGCGGCGAGCGGATCCACCGACGTGGTGGCGGTGCTGGCCGGCCCGGACGGGCTGCCCGCCGCGAACCTGTTCGTCGCCGCGTCGGTGATCGCGCCGACGTTCGCCGCCGTGCACTCCGGCGCCCTCGCCGTCCGCCGCTTCCTCCCCGCGGGGCGCGGGCCGGACGGTCCGCCCGGCGCGCGGGCGCGGCCGGGCGCCCAGGTGTGGGGCGTGCTGGCGATCGCGGTGCCCGGCGCGGTGCTCGCTGCGCTGCGCGTCGACCGGATGCTGCTCGACTGGCTGACGGTGCTGGCCGCCGCGCTGCCGGCGCTCGTCCCGCCGATGGCCGCCGAGGCGGCGCGGCGGCGGCGCGGGCGTCCCGCCCGTCCCGTCCGGACGTGGATCTGGGCGCCGGGCGCGGTGCTCGCCGTCGCGCTGACGCTGGCCGGGCACGCGGCGGCGGCTCCGGTCGGGCTCGCGGTGTCGGCCGCCGCGACGCTCGCGCATGCCCGGTCGGCGCGCGCCCGG
Source organism: Actinomadura nitritigenes (assembly GCF_017573545.1). Lineage (GTDB taxonomy): Bacteria > Actinomycetota > Actinomycetes > Streptosporangiales > Streptosporangiaceae > Spirillospora > Spirillospora nitritigenes. The sequence continues at coordinate 114,717 of NZ_JAGEOK010000002.1, forward strand.
CCGGCCTCCGGCCACCCGATCCGGCTCCGAATTCGTCCTTGACGGCAGGCGAGAGCCGGTCGTACGTTTTCGGGAAAGCGCTTCCAGAAAGCGCTTTCCAGTCACGTCACTCCGTCCCACTCCGTCCCCCACCCATCCCCCCCACCTTGGACGGTCGGAATGAAAAAACTGAGATGGTGCCTGCTGACGACCCTGGCGATGCTCGCCGCCCTCATCACCGTGCTCCCGGCCGGTGCGCAGGCGCGCGACGACGCCCCGATCCTCGACCCCATCCCCGACGACCCCGCCCCGTCCGGACTCGGCCTCGTGCTCAAGGAGGTCGCCCAGCTGCCCAAGTCGGAGCCCTCCGCACCGCCCACCGACCCGCGGCTCCAGCGCTGGAACCGCATCAACTACGTCGGTGAGGTGCCCGACCACTCGGGCCGGCTCTACGTCCCCGACCTGAACGGCAACCTGTACCTGCTCGACAAGAAGACCGGGAAGTCGCACGTCTACCTCGACGTCAAGGCCGCCTTCCCCGACTTCTACTCCGCCGCCGGCCTCGGCCAGGGCTTCGGCTTCGTCGCGTTCGACCCCGACTTCAAGAAGAACGGGAAGTTCTACACCACGCACGTCGAGTCGGGCAACGCGCTCAAGACGAAGACGCCCGACCTCACGCCGCAGCCGAAGACCGGCTACCACGGCGTCGTGGACGAGTGGACCGCCGACGACCCGAAGGCGCAGACCTTCCACGGCACCCACCGCGAGCTGCTGCGCATCGGCTTCGCCGGACGCATCCACAACCTGCAGCAGATCGACTTCAACCCCAACGCCAAGCGCGGCTCCGCCGACTACGGCAAGCTCTACCTGTCCGTGGGCGACGGCGGCAACGGCAACGTCGGCGACAACGGCGGCGACCCGCAGAACCTCGGCGTCCCGCAGGGCAAGATCCTGCGGATCGACCCGGCCGGGACCGACTCCGCGAACGGCAAGTACGGCATCCCCGCCGACAACCCGTTCGCCGGCCAGTCCGGCAAGGTCGGCGAGATCTACGCCTACGGCATGCGCGACCCGCACCGCTTCAGCTGGGACACCGGCGGCACCCACCGCATGTTCCTCGCGCACATCGGCGAGCACGAGATCGAGTCGATCCACGAGGTGAAGGCCGGCGACAACATCGGCTGGAGCGAGCGCGAGGGCGCGTTCACCTTCCGCAAGGACGACCGCTGCCACCTGTACCCGCTGCCCGCCGACGACGCCAAGAACAACTACGACTACCCGGTCGCGGCCTACGACCACGACCCGCCCGCGAACTGGGACTGCTCCAGCGACACCGGGCACGCGATCTCCGGCGGCTACGTCTACCGCGGCGCCGCCCTCCCCGCCCTGCGCGGCAAGTACCTGTTCACCGACATCGTCGACGGCCGGCTCATGTACACCGAAGAGTCGGAGATGAAGCGGGACCCGGCCGGCAAGCACCGCGCGCAGATCTACTCGCTCGCGGCGTACGACACCAAGGGCAACCCCGTCACGATGAGGCAGCTCGCCGGGGACAACCGGGTCGACCTGCGCTACGGCTCGGACGCCAAGGGCGAGCCCTACCTGCTCGCCAAGGCCAACGGCAAGATCTGGAAGGTCGTCGGCACCAAGAGCTACGCCGGCTGCCGTCCGAACGACGTCCGGGAGAGCCGCCTCATGGCGGCGGACAACTGGGCGCCCGTCACGCCGTCGAAGTGGCGGTTCCCGGGCAACGAGGTCGTCCTCGCGGAGGAGGGGACCCAGCGGCCCGGCCCGCGCCGCCCCTTCGAGTACGCGGTGCTGAAGTCGGGCCCGGTGCTCGGCTCGTCCAGGATCGACGCCGAGGTGCGGCTCGACACCCCGGTCGACATCATCAACCGTGACGTGATCATCGTCTTCGGCTACCAGGACGACACGCACTTCTACTACGCGCACCTGTCCACCGACAACAGCATCTACCCGCACAACGGCATCTTCGTCGTCAACGGCGCGGACCGGCTGCGCATCGACCAGCAGTGGAACGCCAACCGCTCGCACGGCGCCCCGCCGACCATCACCGACGCCGACTGGCACCGCGTCCGCGTCGCGCACTGCGCCGACACCGGCGAGATCGCGGTCTACGTGGACGGCTCCACCCGTCCCGCCATGACCGCCCTCGACAAGACGTTCACGACCGGACGCGTCGGCTTCGGGTCGTTCGACAACATCGGACGGCTCCGCGACCTGACCGTCCACGCGAACCCGGCACGGTAACGGCCTCCCCGGGCGGGCGGGCCCTCCCCGCCCGCCCGGGGGCACCAGAAGGAGACCCTCCATGCTGCTCCGCAGCCGCGTCACGGCCGCGACCGCCCTGCTCGGCGCGTCCGTCGTCGCCGCCTCGCTCGCCGCGCCGGCCCAGGCGTCCCCGGCGCCGGGCGTCGCCCCGTCCCTGAAGAACAACCTTGTCTCGTACTACGACTTCGAGCACCCGGTCCGCGGCGACGCGGCCCAGGAGCGCGACCTCGGCCGCTCCGGCACCACCATCGGCCTCGTCAACGGCGGCGCGGCGATGCGCGTCCGGGACGGCGCCCGCCGGCACGCGATCCAGCTCGGCCAGGTGAACCCGTCCACCGCGGGCAACGACGACTGGAAGGCCGGCGTCTACTCCGCTACCGGCGTCCCGTCCCTGCACGCGTTCAACGCCGCGCGCAGCGCGACCGTCGCGGGCTGGTTCAAGATGACCGGCACGAACCCGTCGCCCAACTCGGGCACCGCGAACCCCGACGACGTGTACAACGCGGTCGGCCTCATCGGCGTCCTCACCGGCGACTCCGACGGGCACGCCGTCCGCGCCCTGCTGGAGATCATCGACGTCTCCGGCACCCTCCGGCTCGTCGCGCTCGGCCGCCGCATCGACGGCGGCAGCTCGCAGACGTTCGCCGCGAACGCGGACTGGCGCACCCTCCTTCCGCAGAACACCTGGGTGCACCTCGCCGCCACGTTCGACTACGACACCGGCAAGATGGCCCTCTACAAGGACGGCGAGCCCCTCGACGGCTTCTACACCGTCTCGGGCGACCCCTGGAAGCTCCAGGGCACGCCGAGCCCGCACCTCACCTCCGCCACCGACCCGCGCGGTATCAAGATCGGGGGCAGTTTCCCGCAGAACACCCGCGAGGCGAACCCCTGCAACTGCCGCATGGACGGCCTGATGTTCCTCGACCGGGCCATCACCCCCGACGAGGCGCGCCTCCAGTACCGCATCGCCAAGCGCTGAACCCCTCCCCCCGGCCGCCGGTGCGCCCCGAGCGCACCGGCGGCCCTGTCATACCCGGCTGCCAGACTGCCCCGCATGACCGAGGACGAGTTCTGGGGCCTGGTCGAGCGGTCCCGCGGCCACTCCCCCGACCCGGGCCGCCGGCTGGCCTGGCTCGAAGAGCGGCTCGTCCGCCTGCCGCCGAGCGAGATCGCCGACTTCCAGGTCCGCCAGGACGAGACGCGCCTGCGGTCCGACACCCACGCGCTCTGGGGCGCCGCGTACCTGATCATGGGCGGCCTGTGCTCGATGGACGCCTTCTGGTACTTCCAGCCCTGGCTGATCGGCCAGGGCCGCCGGACGTTCCGCCTCGTCACCGCGGTGCCCGACCTGCTGGCGGAACTGCCCGGCATCCGGCGCCTGGCGGGCCGTCCGATGGGCGGATGGTCGGACGCGGAATGGCCGGAATGGGAGTCGCTCAACTACCTGGCCGCCACCGCCTACGAGCGCCTCACCGGAGACGAGGACGGCCTGAGCGACGCCCTGCTCGCCCGCGGCCACGAGACGCCGTGCGACACCGCGCCCGCCGACCCGTCCTGGGACTTCGACGACCCGGCGGAGATCGCCCGGCGCCTTCCCCGGCTCTCCGCCCTCTTCCCGGCGCGAGCGCGAGGCTAGAGGCAGCGGCCTCTCCTCCGCACGGCGCCTCTTCTTCGGACGGCGCCCCTTCTTCGGACGGCGGCGCGCGCGGGGACTCCGCGAGGCATAGGTTGGGCGGGGTTGATCTTCGTGAGGGGGCCTGGATGAGCGTCGCGCTTTTCACGCTGGGCGGGACGATCGCGATGGCGGGGCACGGTCCCGGCCGGGACGGCGGGACGGTCGTGGCGCGGCTGAGCGGCGCCGACCTGACGGCCGCCGTCCCCCGGCTGGCCGACGTGGGCGTGCCGCTGGAAGTGCAGGACATCGAGGCCGTCCCGAGCGCCCGGTTGACGTTCGCGCGGATCCTCGACCTGGTGCGGCGGGCGTCGGACGCGGTGCGGGACGGGGCGCACGGGATCGTGGTCACCCAGGGCACCGACACGCTGGAGGAGACGGCCTTCCTCGCCGACCTGCTCTGGCCCCATGACGAACCGTTCGTGATGACGGGCGCCATGCGGAACCCGACGCTGGCGGGCCCCGACGGGCCGGCCAACCTGCTCGCGGCCGCGCACGTGGCCGCGGCGCCGCAGGCGCGGGGGCTCGGCGCGCTGGTGGTGATGAACGACGAGATCCACGCGGCGCGGTGGGTGCGGAAGGCGCACAGCGCGAGCACCGGGGCGTTCGTGTCGCCGAACGCCGGTCCGATCGGGTCCGTGTACGAGGGGCGGGTCGGCGTGCACGGCGGCGTGCCGCGCCGCGCGCCCGTCGAGGTCGACGCGGCGGCACTGGCCGGGGTGCGGGTGGGGTTCCACACCGTCGTCCTGGACGACGATCCGTCGATGATGAACGCGGAGGGGTGCGACGGGTTCGTCGTCGCGGGCTTCGGGGTGGGGCACGTGCCGCCCGCGTTCGCGCCCATCCTGGGCGATCTCACGCAGCGCATGCCGGTGGTGCTCGCGTCGCGGACGGGGGCCGGGCCGGTACTGCGCGGCACCTACGGCGCGGTCGGCTCCGAGACCGATCTCCAGCGGCGCGGGCTGATCAACGCGGGGATGCTCGACCCCTACAAGGCCCGCGTCCTGCTGCGGGTCATGCTCGCCGCGGGCGCCGGCAGGGATGGGGTCGCCGCCGCGTTCGCCGAGCGCGGCTGACGGCGCGAACGGCTAGGCGGACGCGAGGCGGAGCCCGGCGTCCGTGGCCGCGACCAGCGTCCCGTCCGTGCTCAGCGCCAGGTCGTTCACCCGGGCCGGCAGGGGGACGCGACGGGACGGCGTGACGGACGCGGCGTCCCACACCAGCAACTCGCCGCCGACGTCGGCGGCCACCAGGAGACGGCCGCCGGCGACGGCGGCGGCGACCGCGCCGATGTCGCCCGGCGCGGGCAGCGCGACCGCGGCGTCGCCGTCCACGGTCCGGGTGAGCACCTCCGCGCCGGACGGCTGGACGAGGAGCGGCGGGCCGTCCGGGCCGGGGGCGAGCACCGCCTGCGAGCCGGAGGACGGCAGCGACGCGGCCTCCTCCTCGCGCTCCACGTCGAGGAGGCCGATGGTCCGCTCGGTGTCGCAGGCGAGGCCGACGAGGGGCCCGCTCGCCGGGGCGGCGTGCAGGATCCAGCGGTCGATGGCCGTCCAGTGGCCGAGCCAGACGCCGAACTCGGTGCGCAGGTCGCCGGTGCGGGCGTCCAGTACGGCGACCCGGGCGTCGCTGGCCGGGCCGAAGACGGCGACGACGGCGCCGCGCCCGCCGTGGACGGCGAGCCCGAGCAGGTCGGGCTGCCCGTCGACGGTGAGCTCGCCGCCGGTGGACAGGTCGAGGACGTGCACGCGGTCGCGGTGCGTCCAGGCCACCACGGGCGCGCCGTCCGGCAGCAGCCCGAACGCCCATTCCGCGCGGTGGTCGGGGAAGTCGGGGATCGGCGGGCCCAGCGCGGAGCGCGTGCGCAGATCCCATGCCTGGCCGATGTTGGCGCCCTGCCCGGCCCGCGAGGTGAACGCCAGCGGCGGCCCGGCGGCCGTGGCGGCGACACCGTCGAACGCTCCCTGCGCCAGCACGCTTTCGGGCATGCCTGGGAGGCTAGGACACCGGAGTGAGATCGTTCCGCGAAGTGCACGAAAACGCAGCGGACGCGTCCCTGCGCCGCGCGTGACGGCCCTCGCCCGGTTGTTCGGCGAAGGACCGGATGATGCCGGTAGGTTCCTGGCTCGTGGAGCCGATCGATCTGACCCCCGTCGAGCGGCGCGTGTGGCGGGCGTTCGCCACGGGCCGGCCCGTCGACCTGCGGGACGGGGACGACGATCCGGAGCGCGGCGGCGGCTGGGGGGCCGGGCGGACGGTCCGGGCGGACGTGCTGCGCAAGCTGCTGCTGGGACCGGCGGCCGACGGGGAGATCGCGGCGCTGCGGCTGAGGGGTGCGCGGATCTCGGGGCGGCTCGACCTGCGGTACGCGGCGGTCGGGCATCCGGTGCGGCTGGCGGGCTGCCGCTTCGACGAGGCGCCGGACCTGTACGGCGCGCACCTGCGGCAGCTGAACCTCAGCGGCTCCTTCCTGCCGGGCCTGGCGGCGGAGACCCTCAAGGTGGACGGGGTGCTGCGCCTCACCGGCTGCCGCATCCCCGGGCAGATCCGGATGGGCGGGGCACGGCTGGCCGGAGCCTTCTTCCTGGAGCGCGCGCGGCTCGGGGAGGACGGCGCGCGGAAGGAGGTCCTGCACGTCAACCATTCCGTCATCGAGGACGACGTGTGGGCGCCCGGCCTGGAGGCGCGCGGGGAGATCCGGCTGAACGGCGCGTCCGTCGCGGGGACGCTGAACCTCAGAGGCGCCGTGCTGCTGACCCCGGGCGGGCGGGCGTTCGACGGCGAGAACCTCACCGTGGGATCGGATCTGATCGCCACCGGCGCGCGCATGGAGGGCGAGGTGAGTCTGCGCGGCGCGGCGATCCCCGGGCTGCTGGTGCTGACGAGCGCGCGGCTGTCCGACGCGTCCTGCGCGCTGCGGGCGACGAGCGCGGTGATCGGGGAGGTGTGGCTGCGGGAGGCGCGGGTCGACGGCCCGGTGAACCTGCTGCGCGGCCGCTTCGGGCTGCTGCACGCGGCGCCCGGCGCGTTCGGCGGCACGGTCTGGCTGGACGGCCTGACGTACGGTTCGCTCACGCCGCGGCTCCCCGCCAAGGCCCGCATCGCGATGCTGGAGCGGGACGAGGAGGGCTACGTCCCGCACGCGTACGAGCAGCTCGCCGCCGCGTACCGGCAGGCGGGCGACGACCGGGCGGCGCGGAACGTCCTGCTGGCCAAGCAGCGCAGGCACCGCTCGACGCGGCCCCGGTACGCGCGGCTGTGGGGGTACCTGCAGGACGTGACGGTCGGGTACGGGTTCCGGCCGCTGTGGGCGGCGGCGTGGCTCGCGGGGCTGCTGGCGGCGGGCACGGCGGTGTTCGGGCCGCATCCGCCCGCGCCGCTGAAGGCCGACGAGCATCCGCCGTTCAACGCGCTGTTCTACACGCTGGACCTGCTGCTGCCCATCATCTCCTTCGGGCAGGAGAACGCGTTCAAGCCCGCCGGCTGGCACCAGTGGCTCGCCTACGGGCTGGTCATCGCGGGCTGGGTGCTGGCGACGACGATCGCCGCCGGGATCACCCGGACGCTCAGCCGGCAGTGACCTCGCGGAGCCGCGCGGCGGCGGCCTCCGGCGGCACGTCGTTGATCCACGCCGCCATGCCCGACTCGGACCCCGCCAAGTACTTGATCTTGTCGGGGGCGCGCCGGATGGAGAACAGCTCCAGGTGCAGCCGGACGAGGTCGCGGCCCTCGCCGGTCGGCGCCTGGTGCCAGCCCGCGACGTACGGGAGCGGCGCGCCGTACAGGGCGTCGCAGCGGCGGAGCAGCTCGCGGTAGAGGACGGCCAGCTCGTCGCGTTCGGCGGTGTCCAGCGCGGCGAGGTCGGGGACGTGCCGGTGCGGCATCAGGTGGACCTCGACGGGCCAGCGCGCCGCGGCCGGGACGTACGCCGTCCAGTGCTCGCCGGACAGCACCACCCGGGTGCCCGCCCGCTCGGCCTTCAGCACGTCGTCGAACAGGCCGGGGTTCCGGGACGCCATGGCGAGCACGCGCTCGGTCCGCGGGGTGACGAACGGGTACGCGTAGATCTGCCCGTGCGGGTGGTGCAGCGTCACGCCGATCTCGACGCCGCGGTTCTCGAAGGCGAACACCTGCCGGACGGTCGGGATCTCCGACAGCTCGGCGGTGCGGTCGGCCCACGCGTCGATGACCGTCCGGACGCGGGAGACCGGCAGGTCCGTCATCGCGGCGTCGTGGTCGTCGGTGAAGCAGACGACCTCGCAGCGCCCCGCGCCGGCGAACCGGGCGAACACCTCCGCGCCGTCGACCGCGGGCGGCACCGCCGGGGTCCGGGTGTCGAACGACGGGAACCGGTTCTCGAAGACGGCGACGTCGTAGGAGTCGTCGGGGATCTCCGAGGCGGGGCCGCCGGGGCACAGCGGGCACTGGTCGGGCGGCGGCAAGAACGTGCGCGTGTTGCGGTGCGCGGTGACCGTGACGTGGTCGCCGGTCAGCGGGTCGCGGCGGACCTCGCACACCGGCTCGACCGGCGGCAGCCCGCGGGGGTCGGGAACGGGCACCCGTCCGGGGGACTCGTCGTAGTAGACGAGTTCGCGGCCGTCGGAGAGCCGCGCGCGTGTCCGGTGCATCGCCCGCAGCCTACAGCGCCCCGGCGTTCGCCGCCGCCTCCGCCTGGTGCACCGCCAGCAGGTGCTTCACCAGGGTGGTCAGCACCTCCTTGCCGGACGCGCGCTCGCGGACGTCGCACAGCACGATCGGGGTGGTGTCGCTCAGGTCGAGGGCCTCGCGGATCTCGTCCTCGGTGTAGTCGTAGCCGTCGTCGAACATGTTGACGGCGATGACGAACGGGAGCCCGCGGTTCTCGAAGTAGTCGACGGCGGGGAAGCAGTCGGCGAGGCGGCGGGTGTCGGCGAGGACGACCGCGCCGAGCGCCCCGTACGACAGCTCGTCCCACATGAACCAGAAGCGGTCCTGGCCGGGGGTGCCGAACAGGTAGAGGACGAGGCCGTCGCGGATGGTGATGCGGCCGAAGTCCATCGCGACGGTCGTGGTGGTCTTCTGCTCGACGCCCTCGGTGTCGTCGACGCCGATGCCCCGGTCGGTGAGCAGTTCCTCGGTCTGCAGCGGCCGGATCTCGCTGACGGCGCCGACGAGCGTCGTCTTGCCGACCCCGAATCCGCCGGCGACGAGGATCTTCACCGCGATGGGCGCGGCGGGGGCCGGGCCCGCGGCTTCAGAGGGCTTGGAGACCATGCAGCACTTCCCTGAGCAGGCGTTCCTTGGAGAGCGTGCTCTCCTGTTGTTGCGGGCGGGTGACGGTGATGAGGCGGTGGTGCAGCAGGTCGCCGAGCAGCACCCGGACGACGACGAGCGGCAGCCGGATCCGGGCGGCGATCTCGGCGACCGGCTGCGGCTGGAGGCACATCTCCAGGATGTCGAGGTGCTCGGGGCCGATGCCGGGCGATCCGGAGCGCGGCCGGGCCGCGGTCGCGACGATCGTGATCATGTCGAAGGCCTCGGCCGTGGCGGGCCTGGCGCGCCCGCGGGTGAGCGCGTACGACCGGACGATCGGCCCGGCCTCGTCATCGAGCCATTCGCTCCCAGGACCGCTCATGCGGGCTCACGAGTCCTCGGTATCGAGGGACTCGGCGCGGCCGCGCCGGGTGCCCTGCTGGATGGACGACATCATCGAGCGCAGCTCCTCGGGGGTGCGGCCGGCGCGCGGTGCGGGCTCGGGGGCGGGCCGGGCGGCCGGCTCCTCGCGCAGTTGCGCGGCCATGTTCTCCTGCCGGACGCGCTTCGGCAGCGCCGGCCGGTCGCCGCGGCCGGCGCCGGGGGGACGGCGGCGGACCTCGCGCGGGGAGCGCGGCGTCCGCTGCGCGGCGGGCCGCTCGCCGTCGCGGCGCGCGGGGGGCTCGCCCCACGCGGACGGCGACCTGCGCTGCCCGGGCAGCGGACCCTGCACGGGCTCGGCGAACACCGGGCGCGGGCCGGTCGTCTCGGACGCCTCCCCCGGTCCGGGCACGCCGGCGGTCTCGCCGGACGCGTCGCTCGGGCCCCATCCGATCGGGCCGGTTCCGGCGCCGCCGGGGGCCGGGCCCGCCGGGACCCCGATCGGGCCGGTGGCCGGGCCGTCGGGCGGCAGGCCGATCGGGCCGATCGGGCCGGTGGGCGGGCCGTCGGCGCGGTCAGCGAACCCGGCGGAGCGGCCCGCCCCAGCGCCGCCGCCGGGGCCGCCGCCGAGCGGATCGTCGCCGAGGGGGTCGTTGCCGAGGGGGTCGGCGGCGATCGCGCCGAGCGGGTCGTCGCCGAACTGCGGCGGGCGGGGCAGCGGCTCGGCGGGACGGGCGTCGGCGGGTTCCGGGCGCGGGGCCGCGGCGTGCCGGCCGGCCGGAAGGCGCAGCACCGCGCCGCCCGGCTCCTCGCCGGCGGGGCCGTCCGGGCGGCGGCCGACGACGGCGCCGACCGGGACGAGGGCGTCCTCGGCGCGGCGGGTGGTGAGCGCGGGCGGCGCCTCCAGCGCGTCGGCCTCGGCGCGGACGACGAGGTCCTCGGGCAGCAGCACGATCGCGGTCATGCCGCCGTACGGGGAGGTGCGCAGGGTGACCTTGACGCCGTGCCGGCGGGCGAGCCGGCCGACGACGAACAGGCCGAGCTGCGAGGCGTCGGACAGGTCGAACTCGCCGCCGCTGGCGAGCCGCTCGTTGGCCGCGGCGAGGCTCGGCTCGTCCATGCTGAGCCCGCGGTCCTCGACCTCCAGGGTGAAGCCGTGCGAGACGGCCTGGCCGTGCACCTGCACGGTGGTGTGCGGCGGCGAGAACGCGGTGGCGTTCTCGATCAGCTCGGCGAGCAGGTGGATGACGTCGGCGACGGCGGGCCCGACGATCGCGGCGCGGGTCATCGGCGCGACGTTGACGCGGGTGTAGTCCTCGACCTCGGACGCGGCGGCGCGGGCGACGTCGACGATCGCGACGGGGCTGCGCCAGCCGCGGCCGGGCGCCTGCCCGGACAGGATGATGAGGCCCTCCGCGTGCCGGCGCATGCGGGTGGCGAGGTGGTCGACCCGGAACAGGTCCTCCAGGTCGTCGGGGACCTCGATGCGCCGCTCCATCGAGTCGAGCAGCTTGAGCTGGCGGTGCAGCAGCGTCTGGCTGCGGCGGGCGAGGTTGACGAAGACGTCGCTGACGTTGCGGCGCAGCGTCGCCTCCTCGACGGCGCCCTGGATGGCGGTGCGGCGGGCGGCGTTGAACGCCTCGCCGACCTGGTCGATCTCGCGGGTGCCGAAGGCCAGCGGCGGCGCCTCGGCGGCCACGTCGACCTCCTCGCCGCGGCGCAGCCGGCGGATCACGCCGGGAAGCCGGACGTCGGCGAGGTCGATGGCCTCGCGGCGCAGCCGGGCCAGCTCGCGGATCACGGACCGGGCCACCCACACCGCGATGACCAGGGACGCGACGACGGCGAGAAGGCCGAGGGCGCCGGCCAGCACGACCCGGGTGATGATGCCGTCGGAGATCGGCTTGGCGCGCTTCTCGGCGCCCGCGGCCACCGACAGCTCCAGCCCGCGCAGCCGGGTGAGGTTGGAGTCGGCGGTGGTCTTCCACAGCGTCCCGGAGGTGGAGGACGGCCGGACGAGCGCGCGGGACGCGACGAACCGGTCCTCCAGCGCGCGGAGCCGGGCGTACTCGGGCATGGCGGTGACGCGCCGGTAGTAGGACTGGTCGTCGGCGCGCAGCTCGGACGAGGCGAACCCGTACAGGGAGCGCTGGGTGCCGACGAGCTTGACGAACTGGGCGTGCTCGGCGGGCGTCATCCGCCCGGCGGCGAGCGCGCCGGCGAGGACGGCGTCCTCCTCGGCGAGGGTCTCGCGGGCCCGCGACAGCGACGCCTCGTTGCGGGCGTCCTTGGCGACCTCGGAGTTGTCGAGGGTGGCGAGGGAGCCCTGCAGCGACCCGATGTCCGACAGCAAGGAGGTGTAGTCGGCGAACGCCTTGGACCGGCCGGTGGCGCCGGCGTCGATGGCGCGCCGCCCGGTGCCGAGCGCGGCGAGCTCGCCGCTGATCCGGTCGGCGAGCCGGCGGGCCTGGGCGGGCGCGGCGCCGCGGGCGCCGGAGTCCTGGACGAGGCGGCGGAACAGGTCGGCCTGCCGGTCGGTGACGAGGCGCCCGGACTCCATCGCGGCGCGGTCCCCGTCGGTATGGCTGCCGAGATACACCATCGACAGCCGGCGCTCGTTCTGCAGGGCGCTGCCGAGCGCGCCGGACGGGTAGGCGAAGTGGTCCTGGACGGTCTCGACGTGCCGGAGGTTGAGGCCCTGGCCGAGCGCGATGCTCGCGGCGAAGGCCCAGAGCACGCCGAGCGAGACGACCGAGACGGTCACCATCAGGACGACCTTGAACCGGATGGACCGGAACCGCGACGCCTTGGGGACCCGACGGTGGCCGGCGGCGGGGTCCGGGGAGCGGCCTCGTTTTGGCACTTCGGTGACGACTTTCGCTCGTGGGGGCAGGTGAGGGGCCGACAAGCTCCAAGCGGAACCGACAAGGTTCGAGCGGAACCGGCGAGGTTGCGCGGAACGGACGGAAGCCTAGGGCGATCCCGCGCCGTGTGTCGACAGTTTCCAGATCATCACATTTTGTGTGCGCACGTGACCAAAAATAGCCCTACGATCTCTCAGCGTGATGGCGACTACCCCGAACCACGTGCACCGGGTGCGGCGCCCGCTCGCGGCGGCCGCGCTCGCGGTGGCCGCCCTGACGGCCGGGTGCGGCGGCGGATCGTCCGGCACGGCCCCGCCGCCGGACATCCCGATGCAGCAGGAGATCGGCGCCTCGGAGGGCCGGCTCGACCTGGTCGTCTGGGCGGGCTACGCCGAGAACGGCTCGAACGACCGGAAGGTCGACTGGGTCACCCCGTTCACGAAGGCGACCGGATGCCGCGTCGAGGCGAAGGTGGCGGACACGTCCGACTCGATGGTCGCGCTGATGCAGACCGGCAAGTACGACGGCGTGTCGGCGTCCGGCGACGCGTCGCTGCGGCTCGTCTACGGCGGGACGGTCGCTCCGGTCAACACGCGGCTGCTCAGCGGGTACGGCGACATCGCCGGGTTCCTGAAGAACCAGCCGTACAACTCGGTGGACGGGAAGATGTACGGCGTCCCGCACGGCTACGGCGCCAACATGCTGATGTACCGGACGGACAAGCTGGCGCAGCGCCCGACGTCCTGGGACGTCGTGTGGAAGAAGGACTCCCCGGCGTCGGGGCACGTCGTCGCCTACGACTCCCCCATCTACATCGCCGACGCCGCGCTGTACCTGAAGGCGCACCGGCCGGACCTGAAGATCAAGAACGTGTACGAGCTGGACGAGGAGCAGTTCGACGCGGCGATCGACCTGCTGAAGCAGCAGCGGCCGAACGTGAACCAGTACTGGGCGAACTACCTCGACGAGCTGCAGTCGTTCAAGAGCGCCGACAACTACGCGGGCACCGCGTGGCAGGTGACCGCGAACCTGGCGATGGACCAGCGGTCGCCGGTCGCGACCACGATCCCGGCCGAGGGCGCCACCGGCTGGTCCGACACGTGGATGATCTCGTCGAGGGCGCAGCATCCCGCGTGCATGTACCAGTGGATGAACTGGATCACCAAGCCGAAGGTGCAGGCGCAGGTCGCGCAGTACTTCGGTGAGGCGCCGGCCAACCCGAAGGCGTGCGCGTACACCGCGAAGGGCTTCTGCTCCACCTACCACGTCGGCGATCCCGCCTTCTACAAGCGGCTGGCGTTCTGGCGCACCCCGGTGAAGGACTGCGGCGACGACCGCGGCGACGACTGTGTCGACTACGCGCGCTGGACGCAGGCCTGGACGCAGATCAAGGGCTGACCAGGCAGGACCTGCGCCGGAACGGACCGGGACCGGCCCCGCGGCGGGGCCGGTGTCGCGCCCGCGGCCGGGTAATGAGACACTTACATCAGTTTGTCGCACGACGTCTGGTGAGGTGGGAATGTCCGCGACCGTCCAGCCCCCCGAGAGCGTGACCTGGCGGGTCCACATCGACCGGTCCATGTGGGTCGGCGGGGTGCGCAGCCTCATGCTGCAGGCCCTGCACCCGATGGCCATGTGGGGCGTCTGGCAGAACTCCAACTTCCAGGAGGACCCCTTCGGCCGGCTGCAGCGCACCGCCGACTTCGTCGGCGTCGCCACGTTCGGCACGCACGAGGAGATCGACGCGCTGGCCCGGAAGGTCCGCGACATCCACCGCAGCCTGCGGATCCTCAACCACGACACCGGGAAGAAGGAGCGCCTCGACCAGCCCGAGCTGCTGCTCTGGGTGCACTGCGCCGAGGTCTACTCCTACCTCCAGGTCGCCCGCCGCGCCGGTCTCCTGCTCACCGACGCGATGGCCGACCGGTACCTGGACGAGCAGCGCCGCACCGCCGCCTACGTCGGGCTGCACCCCGAGGACGTCCCCGGCAGCGTCGCGGAGATGGAGCAGTACTTCGCGAGCATGCGCCCGCACCTGCGCGTCACCGAGGAGGCGGCGGCCACCGTCAGGTTCCTGATGTGGCCCACGATGCCGGAGAACCTGAAGTTCCTGGCGCCCGGAAAGCCGGGCTACTTCCCCTTCGGCGCGCTCTGCTACTACTCCCTGCCCGACTGGGCCCGCACGATGTACGGGGCGCTTCCCGAGGTCCCGCAGCCCGCCGTCACCGCCGCGCTCCGCTCGTTCCGGCTCGCGATGAACTCGGTGCCGGAGAAGCTGCACGACTACGCGTTCGCCAAGCCCACCCGCGAGATGCTCGAACGCGCCCGGCGGAACCTCGCCGCCGAGGGCTACGACGTCAGCCGCGGCCTCTACGGCCTGCGCGACCCCCGCCGCTGGCGCCCCCGCGCCCTCACCCCCGCCTGACCCCTCCGCCGGGGGTCAGGACTCGTCGGGGAGCGCGGCCCAGGGGTCCTTGCGGGGGGCGGCCTCGCGGCCTTCGGGGCAGTGGCGGGCGAAGTCGCACCACGAGCACAGCCGGCCGGGACGCGCCGGGAACCGCTCGTCGAACGGGGCGTGGTCGACCGGCGGCGCGGCCTCGCGGCCCGGTCCGGTGCCGCGGCCCTGCGCGCCGGCGCGGGTCCGCGCGGCCTCGCCGCGACGCGGGGCGGGGACGCGGGCCCGGTACGCGTCGTCGGCGGCGGACGCCTCCTCGGCGATCTGCTCGGCCCGCCTGATGTGCCGCTGCAGCGACTCGTCGGTGTGCTCCCAGACCGCCACCTCGCCGGACGGCAGGTGGTGCAGCTCGACGCGGTGGCACGGGCGGCGCAGCACCCGGGACGCGGCGACCGCGTAGATCGCCAGCGCGAGCGAGCCGCGCGCGTCGTCGGCGGTCTGGACGTGCCGGCCCGTCTTGTAGTCGACGACGACGAGCTCGGAGCCGCGGGCGTCGAGCCGGTCGATGCGGCCGGAGACGGCGATGCGGTCGGTGCGGGCCGCGACGGTGCGCTCGACGCCGACCGGCTCGTCCGCCGGGTCGAGGCCCGCCGCGTACCGCTCGGTCATCTCGCGGGCGCGCTCGCGCCACCGCGCGGACTGCGCCTCGTCCCGGAACCCGTCGGTCAGCCAGCCGCGCGCCAGCAGGGTGCCGGCGGCCTCCGGCGTCCGCTCGGCGGGCGGCAGCCGCCACCAGCCGGCGAGCGCGTTGTGCACGGCCGCGCCGACGCTGTTGTGCGCCCACGGCGGGCCCTTCGGCGGCATCGGACGGTCCAGGTAGGTCATCCGGTACCGGCGGGGGCAGTCCAGCCAGGTGTTCAGCCGGGACGGCGTGCAGGCGTACAGCCGCCGGGGCATGCCGTCGAAGCCCAGCTGCTCGGCCCCGGCCACCGGATCAGTCGTCGTCCTGCTCGCGGGCGAGCGAACCCCAGGTCTCCCAGCGGGCGTCCTCCTCGCCGACCGTCGTCTCCTCGCCCTGGCCGGGCAGGATCCGCAGGTCCTTCGGCAGCGGGGTGAGCAGCGCGCCGATCGAGTTCAGCTGCTTGCCGAGCTCGTCGTACACCCCGCCGATCGAGCCGGGACGGCCCCGGTGCAGGGTGTCGCCGGAGAACAGCACGCCGAGCTGCTCGCTGATCACGCTGACGCTGCCGGGCGTGTGGCCGGGGGTGTGCAGCACCTCCAGCTGGGAGTCGGCGATCTCGAAGACGCCGCCGTCCTCCAGCCAGATGTCCGGTTCGAGGGAGCGCAGCGCCTTGGCGTCGTCCTCGTCCTTCTCCTCGCGGGCGAGGCGGCCGAAGTAGTCCCGCCACAGCACCCGGTCGCCGCGGTGCAGCGCGATCGGGGCCCAGTTCTCCTCGTCCTCCTCGCCGGCGGCGGCCACCTCGAGCACCACCTCGAGGCGGTGCTCACCGCCGTCGGTGAGCAGGACGGCCATGACCTCGCGTTCGCCGACCTCCTTGAGGATGGCCTCGGCGTCGAAGGCCGGGTCGATCACGATGACCTCGTCGTCGTCGCCGACGATGTAGGTGTTGTTCTCGACGTCGTACTCGGTGTCGTCGAGGGTGAGCTTCCCCGACGTCGTCACCTGTTCGATGCGCGCGTCCACGCTGGCACCCTACCGTGCTTCCGGGGCGGTTCCGGGCCGCACCGCTTCAGCGCCCGGAGACACGGGCGCGGAGCCGGTGGACGCGGCGACGAGGGCGGCGTAGGCGTCCGGCGCGGTGGTCTCCGCGCCGAGGCGGTCGCCGGTCAGGACGCCGTGGTCGTCGCTGGAGCCGGTGGCGGCCAGGCCGAGGTCGCGGGCGAGGCCGCGCAGCGCGGCGCGCTCCCCCGCGTCCTGGTCGGGGTGGTCGACCTCGATTCCGGCGAGGCCCGCGGCGGCGAGGCCCGCGATCACCTCGTCGGAGAAGACGTAGCCGCCGCGCCGGGTCCGCGGATGGGCGAGCACGCACACCCCGCCGGCCGCCCGGACGAGCCGGATCGCCCGCGCCGGGTCGAGCGCGTACCGGTCGGCGTGCGCGCGGCCGCCCTCGGCGATCCAGTCGCGGGTGAACGCCTCGTCGGGGGACGCCACGACGCCCGCCTCGGCCATGGCGCGCGCGATGTGCGGGCGGCCGACCGCCTCCCCGCGCGCCAGCGCGCGGACCCGCTCCCAGGTCACGTCCGCGCCCAGCGCCCGCAGCCGCTCCACCATCGTCCGCGCCCTGATGACGCGGTCGTCGCGGATCCGGGCCAGCTCGGCGGCCAGGGCGGGCTCGGACGGGTCGAACAGGTACCCGAGCAGGTGCAGGCTGCGCCCGTCCTGCTTGCACGACAGCTCGACGCCGGGGACGAGCGTCAGCCCGTCCGGCAGCGCGGCGGCGGCCTCGTCCCAGCCGGCGACCGTGTCGTGGTCGGTCAGCGCGATGACGTCCACGCCGTTCGCGCGGGCCCGCCGCACGACCTCGGACGGCGGGCGCGTCCCGTCGGAGGCGTCGCTGTGGCTGTGCAGGTCGATGCGCATGCGCTCTTTCTAACAGCCGCCGGCCCGGCGGGCGGGCGGCCGTTCGCCTACTCGTCGAGCCGCGGGCTGTGGGCGCCGTAGGGAAGGTCCAGGTCCATGCCGGGTTCGCGCAGGTCGAGGAGGTTCTGGCGCTCCAGCATCAGCACGCCGGCCTCGGCGGGCCACAGCACCGCCCACAGCCAGTCGCCCATCGCCTCGCCGACGTAGACGGCCCGGTCGGGACGGGTGCCGACCGCCCACATCGGCACCGAGTGGCCGCAGGTCGCGGCAGGGCCGCTGATGTCGACCTTGGCATCGGGCGGGCTGCCGTCGAATCCCGGGCCGGGGTCGTCGCCTTCCAGCCCGGCGTAGTGGCCGCCGAGCCCGATGCCGGGCTCCTCGGCGATCAGCACCATGTCCGCCGGGCCGCTGGTCAGGCCCGGCCCGGACAGCGCGACGGCCGTCGCCCGGGCGCCCGAACGCTCGTCGCCCACCGCGCAGAAGCCGGCGATGAGCCAGGCCGGTGGAAGGGGCCAGGGCGTCCAGACCGGGACCCGGGTGTCCCGGAGCACGGCCGCCAGCCCCTCCGGGCCGGGGCGCTTGGACGGCTGGCGGGGCAGCACGGCGCCGTGCACGCCGCAGCTCCAGTCGCTCGACCAGAGGCCCGGGGCGCTCAGCGGACCCGCGCATCGCGGGCATGTGGGCTCGGCCCTCATGATTACCCACCATGCGCGCCGTTTCCCGGCGCCGTCAAGTTCCCCGAGGTAGCGGACCGGGCAAGGCGCGACAAAATGGTGACATGAGAGTGCGCTGCGTCGGCGGGATCGTCAGGGACGGCAGGGGGCGGCTGTTGCTGGTGAGGCGCGGCCGGCCGCCGGGCGCCGGGCTGTGGTCGGTGCCGGGCGGGCGGGTCGAGCCGGGCGAGGACGACGCGGCCGCGGTGGTCCGGGAGCTGAAGGAGGAGACGGGCCTGGACGTGGTGGCGGGCGCGCTCGCCGGGTCGGTGGACCGCCCCGGCCCCGGAGGCGTCGTCTACGAGATCCACGACTACGAGGCCCGGGCGGTGGGCGGCGTCCTGCGGGCCGGGGACGACGCCGCCGACGCCCGCTGGGTCACCGCGGCGGAGCTGCGGGAGCTGCCGCTGACGGACGGCCTGGTCGAGGCCCTGGAGTCGTGGGGCCTACTGGGGCCGTGAGACGAACGCGGGCTCGGCGTCCTGCGGGACGGCGTCGGGCCCAGGGTCGTCGGCCGGGCCCGCCGTGACGGTCTGGATCCGCTTGCGGCGCGCCAGCCAGACGACGACCGCCGCGTACAGCAGCATCGGCGCGACGTCGGCGGCGACCGCCTGCCACGGCACGGACCCCTGCTCGATGTCGAGCTGCCCGACGGCGGCGGGGCCGAGGAACGCCAGCAGGTTGTTGAACACGTGCAGGGCGATGCCGGACTCCAGCCCGCCCGTCCGCGTCGCGAGCCAGGCCGCGACCGCGCCGAACACGAAGATGTCGAGGATGCCCCAGCCGGTGTAGCCGTGCAGGGACGTGAAGGCGGCGGAGCCGATGACGATCCCGGGCCACGGGGTGCGGAACACGGCGCTGAACGCGCGCCCGACCCGCCCGGTGCGGGTCTCCAGCGTGCAGGCGCCGACGGCCTGGAGCAGCCAGCCGCGGAAGACGACCTCCTCCGCCGAGGACTGGAGCGGCACCAGCAGGACGATCACGATGGCGGCGGGCGCGAACCGGCCCCAGCCGACCCAGTGCTCGCCGCCGGACGAGTCGTCCGGGAGGAACGCGCTCGCGACGATCGACGACGCGTACGACAGCACGCAGAACCCGACGGCGAGGCCGCAGCAGGTGAGCAGCCAGCGCCAGCGCACCCGGCCCGCGACGGACGCGAGGGTGCCCGGCCTGCGCCGCTGCACGAGCCACGCGGCCAGCAGCGCCATCGGCAGGAAGACCGCGATGACGGCCAGGTTGAACGCCAGGTCCGCCGTCGGG
The DNA here is from genome assembly GCF_017573545.1 of Actinomadura nitritigenes. Taxonomy (GTDB): domain Bacteria; phylum Actinomycetota; class Actinomycetes; order Streptosporangiales; family Streptosporangiaceae; genus Spirillospora; species Spirillospora nitritigenes. The sequence goes on from NZ_JAGEOK010000002.1 coordinate 134,110, forward strand.
TTCCCGAGGATCGTGTCGGCGCCGGCCCCGGTGGCGTCGGGCGCGTCGCCGGTCGCGATGACCCGCACCACGATCCCGATGATCATCATGGCGATCGCGAGCGCCATGCCCGCGGCGACGATCGCCGCGCTGCCGGCGAGCGGCCGCCACCAGCGGTGCAGCGGCGTCCGCGCCATCCGGTGGAACGGGGTGCCGGGCGGCGGCGCGGCCGTCCACGGCCCCTTCGGGCGCGGCGGCCCGTACCCGGTGAACCCCGGCGGGGCGTAGGGGCCGTAGGGCGCGCTGTACGCCGGCGGGTACGGGACGCCGTACTGGCCCGGATAAGGCTGGGCCGGCGGTTGCGGCTGGGCCATCGGCTGGGGCGGGGCGCCCTGGTCGGCGGGCCATGTCCATCCGGCCGGCGCCGGCGGCCCGTCCGCGACCGGACCCCGCGGGTCGGGCGGCACGGGCGGCGCGGGCGGCGCGGGCGGGTCGGGCGGCGCGGATGGGCCGGTCGCGGAGGGCTCGGGCACGGGGACCTGCGGCGCCGGCACCCCCTCGGACTTGTCCGACATGCCGGGATCGAGCGGGGCCCAGCCGTTCTCGTCCCCTGCCATCGGCACCTGGTCCCCTCCCCGCGACGGATCTCCCATGTGGGACGAATGGTACGTCCCGTCAGGTCGCCGGGGCGTCGAAGCGCTTGGTCCGGGCCATCCCGGCGGCGCGCCCCTTCGCCGCGACGACGAGCGCCATCTTCCGGGACGCCTCGTCGATCATCTCGTCCCCGAGCGTGGCGGCGCCGCGCCCCTCGACGGTGACGTAGTGCTCGTAGGCGTCCAGGATCAACTCGGCGTGGTCGTAGTCCTCCTGCGACGGGGAGAACACCGCGTTCCCCGCGTCGATCTGCGCCGGGTGCAGCACCCACTTGCCGTCGAACCCGAGCGCGGCCGAGCGCTTCGCGACCCGGGTGAACGCGTCCACGTCCCGGACGTTGAAGTACGGCCCGTCGATGGCCTGCAGGTCGTTGGCGCGCGCGGCCATCAGGATGCGCATCAGGATGTAGTGGTAGGCGTCGCCCTCGGTGTAGCCGGGCGGCTGCTCCCCCACCACCAGGGTCCTCATGTTGATCGACGCCATCAGGTCGCCGGGGCCGAACACCAGCGACTCCAGCCGCGGCGACGACGCGGCGATCTCGTCGATGTTCACCATGCCCTTGGCGTCCTCGATCTGCGCCTCGATGCCGATGCGGCCCTCCTCCAGCCCCATCGCCCGCTCGATCTGGCTGAGCAGCCGGTCGAGCCACCTCACGTGCGAGGCGTCCGACGCCTTCGGCAGCATGATCGCGTCGAGGTTCGCGCCCGCTCCCTCGACGACCTCGATCACGTCCCGGTACGCCCAGTGCGTCTCCAGGTCGTTGATCCGCACCACCCGGGTCTTGCCCGTCCAGTCGCCGTCGTTGAGCGCGGCCACGACGGTCCCGCGCGCGCCCTCCTTGGCGGACGGCGCGACCGCGTCCTCCAGGTCCAGGAAGATCTCGTCGGCGGGGAGCCCCTGCGCCTTCTCGATGAAGCGGGGATTGCTGCCGGGGACCGCGAGGGTGGTACGTCGAGACCGCATGGGCCGGATGCTATCCAGCTTGTATGAGACGCTTTCCGCGTGGGTGAGCTGAACCGCGCGCTGATCGAGGAGGCGGCGAAGAGGTCGGGCCTGCTCTGGCTCGACCTGCCCGGCCTGCCGCAGCCGCGCGCCGCCTGGCACGTGTGGCACGACGGGTCGGCGTACGTGCTGACCGGCGGCGAGGGCGAGCAGCCGCTGCCGGGCCTGCCGGACGCCGAGCGGGTCGGGGTGATCCTGCGCAGCAAGGACAAGGGCGGCCGGCTGGTCGCCTTCACCGCCGACTGTGAGCGGGTCGAACCCGGCGGCGAACTGTGGGACGAGGTCGCGCCGCTGCTGGCCAAGGAGCGGCTGAACGCCCGGACCCACGAGGGCCAGGCGGAGACCTGGGCGGCCGAGTCGTGGATCATCCGGTTGACCCCGGCGGACGCGGCCGACGACCCGGCCCCGGAGGCGTACGCGACGGTGCGTCCGGTGCCGACCCCGGCGACCACCGCGGGCCCGCCGCCGAGGATGTTCGGCGGCAGGCGCCGCAGGGTCGACGAGTAGGCGCCGGCCGGCGGGTATGCGCAGGCGGCCACCGGCGGGGCCCGTCACATCGGCAGCGTGCGGCCCTCCGCGATCGCGCGGAGCTTGTCCGGGTTCGCCACCAGCTGGATGTCCCGGACGCGCCCGTCGTCGCCGACGGTGGCGCTGATCGCGCTGATCGGCCCGTCCGGGCCGTCCACGACCACGGCGGGCCCGCCGTTGATCTCGACGCGCCGCAGCCGCCAGTCCCGCGGGTCGACGCCCTCGTAGGGACGGGTCGTGATGGTCGCGAAGAACCGGGCGATGAGGTCCGCGCCGTGCACGATCTTCCGCGGCGCCCGGACCTTGCCGCCGCCGTCGGTCCACAGCGTCACGTCCGGGGCGAGGGTCTCCATGAGCCGGTTGATGTCCCCGCCGACGACCGCGTCGAGGAACCGCTCGGTCGCGGCGCGCCGCTCGGCGCCGCCCGCCTCGAACCGGGGGCGGCGCGCCTCGACGTGCTTGCGCGCCCGGGTGCCGAGCTGCCGGACCGACGTCTCCGTGCGGTCCAGCGCCCGCGCGATCTCCGCGTACGGGTAGCCGAACACCTCCTTCAGCACGAACACGGCGCGTTCCAGCGGGCTGAGGGTCTCCAGCACGACGAGCATCGCCATCGACACCGACTCCGACAGCTCGGCGCCCTCCGCCGCGACGTCCGGCGAGGTCAGCATCGGCTCCGGCAGCCACGGGCCGACGTAGGTCTCGCGCTGCGCACGCGCCGAGCGCAGCCGGTCCAGCGCCACGTTCGTGGTGATCCGGACGAGGTAGGCCTTGGGGTCCTGGACGTCCGAGCGGTCGGCGGCGGACCAGCGGATCCACGCATCCTGGACGGCGTCCTCCGCGTCCGCGGCGGTGCCGAGCATCCGGTAGGCGACCGCGAACAGCAGGTTGCGGTGCTCCTCGAAGACATCAGACATGATCGTTCAGCCTCTCACGGCCGGGCACGCGCGCCCGCCCTCACCACCGAGGACGGGACGCCCGCCCGGATCGTGACATCGCCGCGGACCCCGAAGCCGCCGATCACCGGGCGCCCGGGAACCGGCCACCGGCCACCGGGTGCCGTGCGCGCCGGCTAGCGCGACCCGGCGAGGTGGGCGTCGGCGGCGCGCTCGATGGAGTCGCCGATCTCCCGGTCGGCGACGAGGCGGTCCTGCCAGCCGCGCACATCGGTGTCCTTGCCGGGCTCCAGGTTCTTGTAGATGTCGAAGAAGTGCGCGATCTCGTCCAGGAAGTGGTTCGGCACGTCGCCGAGGTCGCGGACCGACTCGTAGCGGACGTCCCGCGCCGGCACCGTGAGGATCTTGGCGTCGGGCTCGCCGCCGTCGTGCATCCAGAACACCCCGACGCTGCGGACCGCCACCTGGCAGCCGGGGAACGTGGGCTCCTCCAGCAGGACCATCGCGTCCAGCGGGTCGCCGTCCTCGGCGAGCGTGTCGGGCACGTAGCCGTAGTCCACCGGGTACTGCGTGGAGGTGAACAGCATCCGGTCCAGGCGGATGCGCCCGAGCCGGTGGTCCATCTCGTACTTGTTGCGTGATCCGCGCGGGATCTCGACGATCATCTCGATTTCCATGGTGCCTCCCCAGCAGGGTCGTACCCGGCATGCCGGGCCGCCCTACCCCCCCGATGCCGGAACGTGCAGCGCGAGCAGCGTGACGTCGTCGGACTGCTCGTACCCGGCGAGCAGCCGGGCGACCAGGTGGTCGACGAGCCGTCCCGGGTCGGCGGCGGCGCCCGGCGGCAGTTCCGCCGCGGCCGCGACCAGGTCGCCGAGCCCGGTGTCGACGCCGCGCCTGCGGTTCTCCACCAGCCCGTCGGAGTACAGCACGACGGTGTCGCCCGGCGCCAGCGAGAAGCTGGCCTGCTGCCGGTGGCTCGGCCAGCCCAGCGGGGTGCCCGCCTCGACGTCGCTGAGCCCCGGCGGCGCGCCATGGGGCAGCAGCAGCGGCGGCGGGTGCCCGGCGCTGGTGTACAGGCCCCGCCCGGTGGCCGGGTCGATCACCAGGTAGGCGACGGTGGTGAACTGCTCGGCGTCCTCGGTGGCGCTGAACAGCCGGTCCAGGCCGGACAGGACGGCGGCGGGCCGCGGGTCGGTGAGCGCGAGCGCGCGCAGCGCGTTGCGCACCCGGCCCATGATCGCGGCGGCCAGCACGCCCTTGCCCATCACGTCGCCGACGACCACGGCGAGCCGGCCGCCGGGCAGCCTGAACACGTCGTACCAGTCGCCGCCGACCTGCACGTGCCGGGTCACCGGGTCGTAGCGCGCGGCCATCCGCAGCTCCGGGGAGCTCGGCAGGTCGCCCGGCAGCAGGCTGCGCTGCAGCTGCTCGGCGGTGCGGTGCTCGCGCTCGAACAGCAGCGCCCGCTCCACCGCGAGCGCGCACTGCCCGGCCAGCGCCTCCAGGAACACCTGCTCGTCCTCGGTGAGGAACCGGGTCCGGGTGAAGGCGAACCGCAGCACCCCGATCGGCGCGCCCGCCGCCAGCAGCGGCAGCGCCACCCACGCCTGCTCGCCGGGCCCGCGCCGCAGCTCCGCCGCGGCGGCGGCCTCGCCCAGCTGCCGGCGCAGCTCCTCGGGGTTCTCGGCGACGAACGGGCGGCCGTCGCGCGCGGCGGCCGCCATCACGCCCGGCTCCGCGACGGCGACGCTGTCCCGCCACGCGTCCGAGCCGTCCCGTCCCGGGTCCGCGTCCGCGCCGGCCGGGTCGTCGGCGGGGGCGACCGGGGTGAGCCGCGTCCGGCCCTCGTCCAGGAGCGCGACCGTGCAGTGGTCGACGCCGACCGCCGACTGCCCGACCTCCACGATGACCCGCACGACCTCGCCGACGGTCAGCGCCTCGGCGAGCATCGAGGTGGCCTGCTGGAGCCGGGCGGTGCGCAGCGCGGCGGCCGACAGCTGGCCGGTGAGCCGGCCGCGCATCTCCTCGGCGTCGCGGCGGCCGGTGACGTCGGTCCCGGCGCACACCCACTCGATCACCGCGCCGTCCCGGCGGATCGGGACGGCCCGCACCTCGAAGTGCCGGCGCCCGCCGGACGCGGTGAGGACGCGGCAGTCCACCTCCAGGACGCGCCCGTCGCGCATGGACTCGCGCCACTCGGCGGCGACGCGGTCGTGGTCCTCGGGGTGCACGGCGGCGATCCAGCCGCCCCGCGCGTACGCCTCGGGGGTCTGGCCGGTGACGGCGCGCCAGTGCGGCGCGTCCTCGCCGGCGGCGCCGTCCGCCGCGGTCGTCCACACCACCGGGGTCGTCGCCTCGACCAGCGACCGGTACCGCTCGGTGCGGCGGGTGATGGCGTCCTCGACCGCGCGGCGGACCGTCTCGTCCTGGACGATCAGCGCCGCGCCCAGCATCGCGCCGCCGTGGCCGCGCACCGGCAGGCACGCGCAGACCCAGACCCGCTCGCCGGACGCGTCCGGCGCGGCGGCGCCGGGCGTGCCGGGCGCGGGGCCGGCGGGGGCGGAACCGGCGGGGGCGGGTGCGCGGACCTCCAGGCCCGTGACGGGGCGGCCGTCGTCCAGGACGCCGCGCAGCGCCGGTTCGAGGACGGCCGCGAACTCGCCGTCCAGCACCTCGGCGAGCCGCCGCCCGACGGGGTTCACGCCCTCGCGGCCGCCGGCGCCGTCACCGCGCAGCAGCGCGCGCAGCGCCTCGTTGGCGCGGCGCAGGCGCAGCCGGGCGTCGAGGAACGCGACGCCGAACGGCACCTCGGTGACCAGCGCGCCGAACAGCGCCGAGTCGGCCAGGGCCGTGCCGGCCCGAGCGGTGTCGGTCCGAGCGGTGTCGCGGGCATCCGGGACCATCGCCTCATCCCCCGGTATCGATCCGGCCACCAGTCTAGACGCGGCCTCCGCCGGACGGCGGCGGACGCGTGAGCCGGGTCCGGCCGCGGCGGCGCGGCCCCGCCCCTGCCGCATCATCTGTCGGACATAAGCCGTTGATCGGGAGAAGTCGCACGTCAGCGGGGGTCCGGTTCCGCGGATTCCGCTGCGGGCCGCCGTGCGGATACCGACTATGAGGGGCATGACGTTCCCGTTGATGCAGGGGTACGACCACATCAACCTGGTCGCCTCCCTCGATCCCGTCGCGGCCGTGCGGGACCGCGAGATCGGCGACGCGATCCTCGCCTTCCCCCGGCTCCTGCCGGCCGGGTCGCCCGACTTCGGGTACGCGGTGCAGACCGGCGCCGAGTGGCGCATCGGCTGCCTCGGCGCGACCGACCCGTCCGCCGCCCGCTACGGCCTGGCCGCCGACCTGCGGCGGGACGCGGCGAACGGCGGCCACCCGCCCGGCGTCGCGCGCGCGATGCTCGCGGCGGCGGGCCGGCTCGACCCCGAGGAGGGCGACCAGCTCCCGAAGGACGAGTGGGAGATCGGCGACCGGCGCTACCGGGTCATCCGGGTGGAGAAGTACACGCTGCTCGGCGACCGGGTGATGGAGCCGCCCCGGCCGACCGACACGCCCGGCTCCTGCGGCGACGGGATGCTCCGCGGCCACCTGCTGGAGCCGGCGGCGCCGGCCGGGCAGTGGGAGGCGCAGCTGCGGCTGAACCTGGTCGGCTTCATGCCGGTGCCGGGCTCCGTCCCGCCGATGGTGCTGGCCGAGGCGCAGCACGCGGTGCGGACGCATCCGGGCGTGGTGCTGCTGCCGCCCACGTTCGTCGCGGTCGAGGTCAAGGAGAACGGGTGGGCGCCGCTGACCGGCGGCGACGACCCGGAGGAGACGCGGCACCGGCTGGCGCGCTACTTCGGCGACCTGCTGCCGCGGCTGCGCGAGTTCCAGGGCGACCCGCCCGGGCCGGCGGAGCTGGCGGAGTGGGAGCGGGCCGCCGAGCAGATCGAGGCGGCGACCGGGCACGCGTTCACCGCGGCGGGGCGCGAGTTCCGCACCGTCCGCATCTCGCGGATGCTGCGGCTCGGCCGGGACGGGCCGGAGGCCCCGCGCCCCTCCGACCAGGAGCGCTACGGGCTGTCCGGCCCCGTTCACGGCGAGGAGTACGACGAGGAAGAGGAGGAGGAGACCTCATGACGGCCGGGCGGCGGCCGCCCGGCCGGTGACGAGGAACACCGCCGCCGCGACGAGGCACAGCGCGCCGGACGCGCCGAGGCTCGCGACGTCGAAGCCGTGCACGGCCGCGCGCGCCGGGGCGACCGGGTGGGCCCGCAGGTAGTCTGCGGCGGCCGTCCCCGCGACGGTGCTGAGCAGCGCGGTGCCGAGGGACGCGCCGATCTGCTGCGACGTCATGACGCCCGCACCGGCCACGGCGGTGTCGGGCCCCGCGCCGAGCGTGGCCGTGCTGTTGGCGGTGACGAGCACCCAGCCGGTGCCGAGCCCGACGAGCAGGAACACCGGCAGCACGTGCGTCCAGTAGCCGCTGTCGACCCGGAGGGTCGCGAGCAGCGCGAGCCCGGCGGCGATCACCAGCAGGCCCGGGGCCAGCAGCGCCCGCACCGGCGCCCGGACGAGCAGCCGGCTCACCCCCCGCACGCCGATCATCAGACCGGCCGTGAGCGGCAGGAACGCGACGCCCGCCCGCACGGGCGGGTATCCGAGCACGTTCTGCAGGTAGAAGGTGAGGAAGAACAGCGCGGCGAACATCCCGACCGACAGGCCGAGGACCGCCAGGTACGAGCCGCCGCGCCGCCGGTCGAGGACGACCCGCGGCGGCAGCAGCGGCGCGGACACCCGGGTCTGCGCCCAGGCGAACGCCGCGAGCAGCGCGACCCCGGCCGCCAGCGGCCCGGCGGTCGTCGCGGCGCCCCAGCCGTCCGGTTCCGCCCGCGCGAAGCCGAGGACCAGGCTCATGAGTCCAGCGGTGGCGAGCAGCGCCCCGACGGCGTCGACCTTCACGCCCGGCGTGCGCGGCACCGGGCGGACCGCGTAGAGCACCCCGGCCCCGGCGGCGACCGCGATCGGCACGTTCACGAGCATGCACCAGCGCCAGTCCAGGTAGTCGGTGAGGACGCCGCCGAGCACGACGCCGAGCCCGGACGAGCTGCCCATCACGGTCCCGTAGATCCCGAACGCCCGGCCGCGCTCGGCCGGGGCGGGGAAGGACGCGGCCAGCGTCGCCAGGACCGACGGGGTGAGCAGGGCGCCGAAGGCCCCCTGGGCGGCCCGCGCGGTGAGCAGCAGGGCCGGGCCGGGGGCCGCGCCGCCGAGCGCGGACGCCAGCGCGAACCCGGCCAGCCCGGTCAGCAGCGCGCGGCGGCGGCCGATCAGGTCCGACAGCCGCCCGCCGAGGAGCAGCAGGCCGCCGTAGGCGAGCGCGTAGACGGTGATCACCCACTGCCGGTCCGGGTCGGACAGGTGCAGGGAGCGCTGCAGCGACGGCAGCGCGATGTTCATGATCGTCATGTCGATGCCGATCATGAGCTGGGCGGCGGCGACGGCGGCCAGCGCCCACCAGCGCCGCGAGGCGGGCGCGGTCCGCGCCGCGCCCTCCCGCTCTCCGGGAACCGTTTCCGTGGTCACGGCCGGCTCAGAACATGCCGTTGGGGTTGGCGGCGGTGTCCGGGATCGGCTGCATCACGTCCCAGTGCTCGACGATCCTGCCGTCCTCGAACCGGAAGATGTCGACGATCGCGGTGCCGGCCTGCCCGGGCACGCGGATCCCGTGCACGTGCGCGATGACGCGGTCGCCGTCGGCGTACAGGCCCTTGACCTCGGCGCGCAGGTCGGGGAACTCGGCCCGGATCGTGTCGACGAAGGCGCGGAAGCCCTCGATGCCGTCGGCGATGCGCGGGTTGTGCTGGACGTAGCGGTCCCCGATCAGCCGTGCGGCGGCGTCGAAGTCCTTGCGGTTGAGCCCGGCCTCGTAGAAGGCCAGGACGGTCGCCTTGTTCGCTTCCTGCTCGGCGATGGTCGCCTCGTGGGGGGCGGTGGTGGTCACGGCGGAGCCCTTCGTTGACTGAACAGCTGTAGCGCTACGACTGTAGCGCAAAGGTCGTCGCATTAGAATGCCCGCATGGGAACGGCATCGCCCTCCCGCGGGCGGAACCGGCGCGGCCAGGGCGAACGGCTGCGCGAGGAGATCGTGGCGACCGCGCTGCGGCTCCTGGAGGAGCTGGGCGACGACGAGGCGCTGTCGCTGCGCGCGGTGGCCCGCGAGATCGGCATCGCGGCGACGTCGGTCTACCTGCACTTCGCCGACCGGGACGCGCTGGTCCTCGCGGCGATGCAGCGCAGCCACGCCGACCTCGTCCGGGCGTGCGACGAGGCCGAGGCGGCGGCCGGCGACCCGGTGGGCGGGTTGCGCGCGCGCGTGCAGGTCATGGGCGCCTGGTCGCGCGAACATCGCGGCCTCTACAAGGTGCTGCACGAGAGCGCCGTCAACCAGCGGTGCGACACGTCGTTCAGGATGGAGCTGGGCAAGCGCACCGTGGAGGCCGTCCAGCGCTGCATGGACGCGGGCCTCGCCCCCGCCGGCGACGCGGCGGCCGTGTCGCTCGACCTGCGCGCGGCCGTGCACGGCGCGGCCTCGATGCGCGCGAACCAGCCCGACCTGCCGTGGGAGCCGCTCGAGGAGCAGGTCGACCGGCTCCTCACCAAGCTCGTCGGCGTCCGCCTCCCCTAGCCGCGCCCTACAGGTACGCGCGGGCCTGGAGTTCGAACAGCTCGGCGCAGAGCCCGCCTTCGGCGAGGAGCGCGGCGTGCTCACCGGCCTGGACGACCCGCCCGCCGTCCATGACGACGATGAGGTCGGCCATCCGGACGGTCGAGAAGTGCGACACCAGGATCTTGACTGCTCCCCTCCCTGGCGGGAGGGGACTCTCCAGGCCCCTCCCGCCATGAGAAGTGCGGGGATTCACGGCTCAGGCCGCCTCCCGCCCCGGCGGGGCGGGAGGTCTTGCGCCATCGGCACCGTCCGGGTCCAGACCCGCCCGGACCAGCATCACACGCGCGGAATTCTTGTCCCTCGGGGACACCGCTCCGCACGCGGTGCAGGTGTAAATACGCTCCGACAGCGGCAGGCGGTGCTTGGCTCTCGCACCGCACCCGCCGCAGTCCATCGTGGTGTACGCCGGGTCCACCAGACGGACGTCCCGGCAGTGCTTGCGGCCCATCTCGACCAGGGCCTTCTTGGTCGCACCGATCGCGGCGTCGGCGGCCTTACCCGCCATCGTGGAACGGGCGAGGAACGTGGGGCGGAAGTCCTCGACCGCGATCGCGTCGTGGTCACGGACGACCTTCTTGGCCCATTTGCGAGCGTCGTCCTGGCGCTGCCGGCTGACCTTGGTATGCGCCCTGGCCGCGTGCCGCTGTGCTGTGCGGTATCCCTTTGACTGGGATGTGCCTTTGGGGGCGCGGCGGCGGGCCATCTGCCGCTGATAATGCGCCAGCCGCGCGGCGGCCTTCTTCCCGTGCTCACTATGGGGCAGGGCCATCCGATGCCGTCACGACACTGACCTTATATCAACGCTACGTATTCCTTTCACCACTGTGAGGTCATGACCCATGATCGCATCGTGCCGCCGATCCCCACCAGCAGTTCGCACTCGCCTCGCCGAGACACCCAGACCGGCGCTCACGCAACACCCAAACCGTCCACATGCCAGAAAGCATCCTGGACGCCACGGGCGACGTCGTGCCGCGCCAGCGCGTCGACCATCGTGCGGATGCCGACCGGGTAGGCGATCTGGGTGAGCGCGGTCGCGAGAGTGGTCAGCGCGGCGGCGATCATCGGGCGCGGCGCGGCCCGGAACCCGTCGGCGACCAGGACGCGGAACGTGCGGCGGACGGTCGTCATGCGTCGTCCTCCTCGTCGCGGAAGCGGGCGGCCTGGAGGCGGAACATCTCCGCGTAGGTCCCGCCGAGCGCCATCAGCTCGTCGTGCCCGCCCTGCTCGGCGAGGCGGCCGCCGTCCAGCACGCAGATCCGGTCGGCGCGGCGTACGGTCGAGAAGCGGTGCGAGATGACGATGGACGTGAGGCCGCGCGTGAGGTCGAGGAACCGGTCGTAGAAGGCCGCCTCGGCGCGGACGTCCAGCCACGCGGTCGGCTCGTCGAGGACGAGCACCGCCGCGCCGTGCTCGACGGCGAACAGCGCGCGGGCGAGGGCGACGCGCTGCCACTGGCCGCCGGACAGGTCGGTCCCGCCCTCGTAATGGCGGGACAGGACGGTGTCCCAGCCGATCTCCTGGGCGAGGGCGAGCGCGCCGGCGCGGGCGGCGGCGCGGGCGCGGCCGTCCTCGTCCCCGGCGTGCTCGACGGCGCCGAGCGCGACGTTCTCGCAGAGCGGCAGCGGGTAGCGGTTGAAGTCCTGGAACACGGCGGCGAACCGGCGCTGCCAGCGCGCCGCGTCGAGGTCGCGGAGCGGGACGCCGTCCACGGTGATCGTCCCGCCGGTCGGGTCGTGCATCCGGGCGAGCAGCTTGACCAGCGTGGTCTTGCCGGCGCCGTTCACGCCGACGATCGCGGTGGACCGTCCCGCCGGGATGTCCAGGTCGAGGCCGTCGAGCACGGGTTCGCCGCCGGGGTAGGCGAAGCGGACGCCGTCCAGCCGGATGCCGTGCTCGGGCAGCCCGGCCGGGTCCCGCCCGCCCCTCAGGTCCTCGCGGGCGGCGCGCAGGCGCGCCTCCAGCGCGGCCTGGTCGGGCAGGGCCGAGACCATCCATTCGGCGGAGATGTCGCTGGTGGTGACGGTGCCCGCGTACATGGTGGCGGGCAGCAGCGGCAGCATGACCGACAGTTCCCGCAGGCCGATCTGGTGGTGCAGCGCCGCGTACGCGAGCGTGCCGCACGCGGCGAGGTAGGCGGCGAGGACGGCGCCGGCGAGCAGGTAGGCGCGGCGGGTGAGCCGGGCGCAGCTCTCCCGGGTCGTCGCCATGCCGGCCGCCCAGTGCTCGCGGTACCGGTCGATCGTCCAGTCGCCGAGGCCGAAGACGCGCAGTTCCTTCGCGGCGGTCGGGCGGATCGCGAGGTAGAGGAAGTGCCAGGCGCGCCGGAGCACCTCCGCCTTCGTCCGGAACCCGACGATCTGGGCGAGGATGATCTTCCGCAGCGGACGCCGGATCAGCAGCCACACCGCGAGCAGCGCGAGGCCGAGCCACCACCGGAACGTGGCGAGGACGCCGCACGCCGCGATCCCGGCGAGCCGCGACCCGGCGGCGGAGGCGAGCGCGACGGGCGCGTCCGCCGGGACGTGGCCGGTCAGCCTGCCCCTGGCCAGTTCCAGCCGGTCCTGGGTCTCCGGGTCCTCCAGGTGCGCGACGCCCGCCGGGCCGCTGACGGCGGCCATGAGCCGGCTCTGCAGGTCGTCGACCAGGTGCGCCTTCACACAGGCGCTCAGCCAGTCCTGGTACGGGCCGGTGAGGAGGGTCGCCGCGTAGAGCAGGCCGGCGACCAGCAGCGCGACGGCGAGGGCGCGTCCGGGCGCGCCGTGCAGGTGCGCGGCGGCCGCCGCCGGGATGCGCCCGACCGCGTAGCCGAGCGCGACCAGGCTCGCGTTCGGCAGCACCGCGTTCGCCAGGACCAGCACGGCGACCGCCGCCGACCAGCCCTTGCCCGCACCCCAGAGCATCCGCAGCGCGCGCACCCGGCCGGACCCGGCGAGCCGTTCCGGTAGCCCTGCGACGACCACGTCGGCCTCCAAAGTTGATACGCATCAACTTTGGCAGAATAGGACCGTCCGGCCCGCCGCACCAGAGGTCTTCTCATGCCGACCGCCCGCCGTCCCCGCCAGGCCCGCGCCATCGAGACGCGCCGCCGCGTCTACGAGGCGGCGATCGCCGAGTTCGAGCGGTCCGGCGTCGAGGCCGCCCGGATCGAGGACATCGTCGCCGCGGCCGGCGTCAGCTGGGGGACGTTCTTCACCTACTTCCCCAGCAAGGACGACGTGGTGCTGGAGGCCGCGATCGTCACCTGCGCCGCGTTCGCGGACGCCTGCCGTGCGGGCCTCGCCGCCGGCTCCGGCACCGGCGTCGTCGTCGGCAACGCCTTCACGGCGCTGCGCCGCGCCGCGCCCGCCCCGGGCCCGCTCCGCGACGCGATCATGCGCGGCATCGCCAACCAGCCCGAGCGGCTGTCGGACCACCTCGGCGAGGACGTCCCGAACCCGGTGCTCGCGCTGGCGGAGGTGCTGGAGGCCGGGCAGCGGCGCGGCGACGTCGCCGCCGGGGAGCCGCCCGAGTCGCTCGCGGCCGTCCTCGTCCACGCGACGATCGCCGCGGGCCAGCGGGAGGCGGCGCTGGAACGGGCGGCGGGCGCGACGGAGCGCTCCGGCCTGCCGCTCACCGTCCTCACCATCAAGCTGCTGCTGCGCGGGATGCGCCCGGACCCGGAACCGAGCGCGGAGGCCGCCGGTCCTCAGGAGGTCGCGCTCGAGCGCGCGGCGGCGGCGCTCCGCGAGGCGGCCGCCCCCGGCACCGCGTCCCGGACGGACTGACGCGGGGCCGTGGCGGACCGGCCGCCCGTGGCTGAACCGGGCGGAACGGGTCCCCTAGAGGTCCCCGCCCGCCGTGATGAGGGGCCAGAGCCCGCCGGTTCCCGCGTCGACGGCGCGGGCGCCGAGGGCCTCGCCCCATTCGGCCTCGTTGCCGCACTCGTCGCGCCACGCCCACAGCCGGGTGGTGGCGTGCCGCAGGCCGTGCTCGTCGGTGAACCCGATCGCGCCGTGGATCTGGTGGGCGAGGCGGCAGACCGTCCCGGCGGCCTCGCTCACCGCCGCCTTCGCCGCCGCGATCGCGAAGCCGGTGCCCTCGGCGGCCGCCGCCTGCGCCGCGACGGTGGCCATCAGCGTCTCGCCCGCCATCTCGGCGAGATGCTGCTGGACGGCCTGGAACCGCGCGAGCGGCCGGCCGAACTGGACGCGCTCGCCCGCGTACCGGACCGCGAGGCCGGTGGCCGTCTCCATCGCCCCGGCCATCAGCGCCGCGCGGCCGAGCGCGCCGCGCTCCCGGAACGCCTGCGCGGTCGCCGCCGAGGCGAGCACCCGGGCGGGGGCGACGTCGCGCAGGTGGACGGTGTCGCGCGGCTCGCCCGCGAGGTTCGCGCCTTCGTCGACCTCGTAACCGCCGCGCGCGACGAAGGCGACGTGCCCCGCGACCAGGACCGCGACGCCCTCCGCGTGCCGGGCCCACGAGACGCGCGGCAGGGTGCCGGTGAGCGTCCATGCGCCGCCGTCCTGCCGGAGAGCGACGTCGGGTCCCGCGAGGGCGGCGGTCAGCGGCCCGGACGGGACGTCGGCACCGGCGTCCGCGAGCAGCCATCCGGCCAGCAGCGCGGTCTCCGCCAGCGGGACGGCCGCCGCGTGCCGGCCCAGCGCCCGCAGCACCTCCGCCGCCGTGGCGAGGTCGGCTCCGGCGCCGCCGCGCTCCTCGGGGACGGGCAGCAGCGTCACGCCGACCCGCTCCAGCCCGTCCCAGAGGCGCGGGTCCCATCCCCGGCCGGGGTCGGCGTGGCGGGCGCACACCGCGTCCACGGTCTCGACCAGGTCCCGGACGATGTCGTTCACCGGGTCTCCCCCTTCGGCAGCACCGACTTGGCGACGACGCCGCGCAGGATCTCGTTGGTCCCGCCCCGGAGGGTGAACCCGGGGCTGTGCAGGACCGACTGCGCCAGCAGGTGCGCGAGCGGATCGGACGACGCGAGGTCGGGCTCGACCCGGGCGAGCAGCCGCACCGTCTCGATCAGCGCGCCCTCGAACCGGGTGCCGAGGTCCTTGACGGCGGCGGCCTCGGTGGCGGGCGCGTCCCCGGCGGCGAGCCGCGCCGCGACCGCGAGGGACATCCGCCGCAGCGCCCACAGCCGCGCGACGACCATGCCGATCCGGGCCCGGTCGGCGGCGTCCGCGCCGCGCTCGGCGAGCCGCCCGGCGGCGGCCGCGAGCAGCGGGAACGTGCTGAGGATCCGCTCGGGTCCGCTGCGCTCGAAGGCCAGCTCGCCGGTCACCTGCCGCCAGCCGTCGCCGACCGTGCCGAGGACGCGGTCGCCGGGCACGAACACGTCGGTGAGGACGACCTCGTTGAAGTGGTGCTCGCCGGTCAGCAGCCGGATCGGGCGGATCTCCAGGCCGGGCGCGCCGAGGTCGACGATCAGCTGGGTGAGGCCCTCGTGCCGGCTCGGCCCGGGCGGTCCCGTCCGGACCAGCGCGATCATGGCGTGCGCGACGTGGGCGCCGCTCGTCCACACCTTGGCGCCGTTGACGGTCCAGCCGCCGCCGGCGCGCTCGGCCCGCGTCCGGACGGACGCGAGGTCGGAGCCGGAGTCGGGCTCGGACATGCCGATCGCGAAGTGGACCTCGCCGCGCGCGATGCCGGGCAGGTAGGCGCGGCGCTGCTCCTCGGTGCCGTACGCCAGCAGCGACGGCCCGGACTGCCGGTCGGCGATCCAGTGCGCGGCGACCGGCGCGCCGGCCGCGAGCAGCTCCTCGGTGACGACGAACCGGGCGAGGGACCCGGCCCCGCTCCCGCCGTACTCGCGGGGGAACGTCATGCCGATCCAGCCGCGCTCGCCGAGCCGACGGCTGAACGCGGGGTCCCAGCCCGCCAGCCAGTTGTCGGCGTGCGGGACGATCCGTCCGGCGGCGATCTCCTCGGCGAGGAACGCGCGGACGTCCCGGCGCAGCTCGTCCAGCTCGGGCGGCAGCGCCGCCGCGTCCAGTCTCAAAGCGGGCACGGCCCCTTCATACCGGATCGCCCCGCAAGGAGATCCGGCGGCACCCGGCCGCGGGCGGGGCGCGGATCCCGCTGGCCGGGAGGCGGTGGCGGGGGCGGTGGGCGGCGGCGGCTACTCTACCAAACAGTTGTTAGAAAGAAGCGCGGCACGGCAGTGAGGGCGGCAGTGAAGGCGGCAGTGAGGGAGGCACCGCATGGATCTTGAATTCGGGGCGGCGGACGAGGCGTTCCGCGCCGAGGTACGCGGCTGGCTGCGCGCGAACGTGCCGGCCGAGCCGCTGCCGTCGCTCGAGACCGAGGAGGGCTTCGCGCTCCACCGGGAGTGGGAGCGCCGGCTGGGCGAGGCGCGGCTCGGCGTCGTGTCCTGGCCGGAGGAGTACGGCGGGCGCGGCGTCTCCGTCCTCCAGTGGCTGATCTTCGAGGAGGAGTACTACGCGGCGGACGCGCCCGGCCGCGTGAGCCAGAACGGCATCAACCTGCTGGCGCCGACGCTGCTCGAGCACGGCGCCCCCGAGCAGCTCGCGCGGATCCTGCCGCCGATGGCCGCGGGCGAGGTGATCTGGGCGCAGGCGTGGTCGGAGCCCGGCGCGGGCAGCGACCTCGCCGCGCTGCGCTCCACCGCGACCCGCACCGACGGCGGCTGGCTGCTGGACGGCCAGAAGACGTGGAGCTCCCGCGCCGCGTTCGCGGACCGGGGCTTCGGCCTGTTCCGCTCCGACCCGGAGTCGTCGCGGCACAGGGGCCTGACGTACCTGATGTTCCCGCTGGACGCCGAGGGCGTGACGGTCCGCCCGATCGGCCGCCTCGACGGCAAGCCCGCGTTCGCCGAGCTGTTCCTGGACGGGGTGTTCGTCCCGGACGAGGACGTCATCGGCGCGCCCGGCGACGGCTGGCGCGTCGCGATGAGCACCGCCGGCAACGAGCGCGGGCTCACGCTGCGCAGCCCCGGCCGGTTCACCGCCGCGGCCGAGCGGCTCGTCGGGCTGTGGAAGGAGCGCGCCGACCCGTCCGACACGGCGCTGCGCGACCGGGTCGCGGACGCGTGGATCCGGTCCCGCGCGTACCGGCTGAAGGGCTTCGAGACGGTCTCCCGGGACGACGACGTCGGCGCGGAGTCCAGCCTCAACAAGATCTTCTGGTCGGAGCTGGACGTGGCGCTGCACGAGACGGCCCTCGACCTGCTCGGCCCGGACGGCGAGCTCGACTCCGACTGGCTGGAGGGCTACGTGTTCTCCCTGGCCGGCCCGATCTACGCGGGCACCAACGAGATCCAGCGCAACGTGATCGCCGAGCGGCTGCTCGGCCTGCCGAGGGGGTCCCGGTGAAGTTCGTCCTCTCCGCCGAGCAGCGGATGTTCGGCGAGACGCTGCGCCGGCTGCTGGCCGGCGCGGAGACCGCGAAGGCCGTCCGCGCGTGGGCGGCGGGCGACGCCGCGCCGGGCCGGGCGCTGTGGTCGCAGGCCGCCGAGGCGGGCGTGTTCGCGCTGGCCGTCCCGGAGGAGCACGGCGGCGCCGGGCTGCTCCCCGTCGAGCTGGCCGTCGCGATGGAGGAGCTGGGCCGCGCCGCCGCGCCAGGCCCGTACGTCGAGACGCTCGCCGCGGCCGAGCTCCTGGACGACGGGGACCTGCTGGGGAGGATCGCCGAGGGCGAGGCGCTGGTGTCGGTCGCCGTCCCGCACGCGCTGGACGCCGACGTCGCCGACCTGGTCGTCGCCGCCGACGGGACCGCCGTGCGGGCCGGCGAGCGCGTCGCGTCCATCGACCCGGCCCGCCGCCTGTTCCGGGTGGACGGCGCACCGTCCGGCCTGACCGGTCTCGGCGTGCTGCTGTGCGCCGCGCAGCAGGTCGGGCTCGGCCGCGCCCTGCTGGACGTGTCGGTGGAGTACGCGAAGACCCGGCAGCAGTTCGGGCACCCGATCGGCGAGTACCAGGCCGTCAAGCACCACCTCGCCACCGCGATGGTGGAGCTGGAGTTCGCGCGCCCGCTCGTCTACGGCGCGGCCCTGTCGTACGGGACGGGGGACTTCGCGCGGGACGCGTCGGCCGCGAAGGTCGCCGCGTCCGACGCGTCGTACCTCGCGGCGAAGACGGCGCTGCAGGTGCACGCCGCCATCGGCTACACCGACGAGTACGACCCGTCCCTGTGGATCCGCAAGGCCCGCGCCCTGCGCTCGGCGTGGGGCACCCCCGCCGAGCACCGGGCCCGCGTCATCACCGCTCTTTGAGCTCGACGCGGCGGACCTTGCCGGAGGCGGTCTTGGGGAGGTCGTCCACGAAGACGACCTCCCTCGGGACCTTGAAGTTCGCGAGCCGCTCCCGGCAGTGCGCGACCAGCTCGTCCGCGGTCGCGGTGCGGCCGGGCCGCAGCCGGACGTAGGCGCGGCCGACCTCGCCCATCCGGGCGTCCGGCACGCCGACGACGCCGGACTCGGCGACCGCGCCGTGCCGGGCGAGGACATCCTCGACCTCCGCCGGGTACACGTTGAACCCGCCGACGACGAACATCTCCTTGGAGCGGCCGGTGATGGACAGGTTGCCGCGCTCGTCCAGGCGGCCCCGGTCGCCGGTGTCGAGCCAGCCGTCCCGGATGGTCTCGGCGGTCGCCTCCGGGTCGTCGAGGTAGCCGCTCATCACGTTGTAGCCGCGGACGAGGATCTCCCCGTCGGTGCCGGCCGGCACCGGCTCGCCCCGGTCGTCGACGATCTTCACCTCGACGTCGTCGATGGCCCGGCCGCACGTCGTCGCGATCGTCTCGTCATCGTCGTCCAGCGAGCAGGCGGACACCGTGCCGGAGCACTCCGTCAGCCCGTACGCGGTGATGACCTGCGGGAACAGTTCCTCGCGGATCCGCCGGACGAGCGCGACCGGCACGTCGGCGGCGCCGGTCACCGCGAGCCGCAGCGAGGACAGGTCGCGCTCGGCGCGGCCCGGCGCGTCCAGCAGCGTGGTGTAGATCGTCGGCGGGCCGGGCAGCACCGTGATCCGCTCCGCCTCGATGATCCGCAGCGTCTCCGCCACCTCGAACACCGGCTGGAGCACCATCGTGGCGCCCTTCAGCACGCACGCGATCACGCCGGCCTTGTAGCCGAACGAGTGGAACATCGGGTTCACGATCAGGTAGCGGTCGCCGGCGTGCACGCCGGTCCGCGCCGCCCACGCCTCGAACGTCCGGACGTTCTGCTCGTGCGTGCACATCACGCCCTTGGGCCGCCCGGTCGTCCCGGACGTGAACAGGATGTCGGCGACGTCGCCGGGGCGGACGGCGGCGGCCCGCGCGTCCGCCTCCGCGAGCGGGACGGCCTTGCCGGCGAACCCGGCCCAGGACGTCACGCCCGGCCGCTCCTCGCCGTTGAACGTCACGACGGCCTTCAGGTCGGGCAGGCCGGGGTAGGCGCCGGTCGCGTCGACGCCGAGCATGCCGGGGTAGTCGATGCCGAGGAACCCGTCGGCGACGAACAGCATCTTCACGCGGGCGCGGGTCAGCGGCCAGCGCGCCTCGTCGCCCTTGTACCGGGTGTTGAGCGGGACGAGCGTCGCGCCCGCGCCCATGGCGCCGAGGACGGTCACGATCCACGGCAGCCCGTTCGGCGCCCAGATCGCGATCCGGTCGCCCGGCTCGATCCCGGCGCCGGCGAACGCGGCCGTCGCCTCCCGCACCCGGTCCCACAGCTGCGCGAACGTCACCCGGACGTCCCCGTCCACCACGGCCTCGGCGTCCGGAAACGCCTCCGCCGCCCGTGCCAACACCGCCGGAATCGTCAGTTCGCCCATGGCAGCCCATGGTGGCCCCGGTCACCCCGGATCGGCCAGGCCGTCCCGCTCACCGGTACCCGCCGGGACGCTCGCGCGTCCGGCGGCCAGGACGCGCATTAAATGAACAAATTTGTTCGTTTGGGGTTCCGGAGGGCCGCGCGGGTTGTTAGCGTCCCGCCCAAGCACCTCCGACCCCGGGAGTCGCGCCATGCGCCGTCTCGCAGCCGCGTGCTCGCTGATCCTGGTCCTCGCCGCACTGGCCGTCCCCGCCTCGGCGGCCCCCGCGCCGGCGGCGCCCTACGGCATCGCCGTGCAGCGCGACCTCACACTGAAGCTCAAGGACGGGACGGTGCTGCGCGCCGACCTGCACGTGCCCACCGACCGCGCCACCGGGAAGCCGGCGCGCGGCCCGTTCCCGGTGATCGTCGGGTTCACCCCGTACGGCAAGACGCCGTCGGCGGAGACCGGCTCGCCCGGCACCGGCGGGCTCAACCCGTACCTCATCGAGCGCGGCTACCTCGGGCTGGTCGTGGACGTGCCGGGTACCGGCGGCTCGCAGGGGAGGTTCGACCTGTTCGAGCCGTCCGAGGCGCAGGCGGGCGCGCAGATCGTGAACTGGGCGGCGCGGCTGCCGAACTCCAGCGGCGAGGTCGGCATGCTCGGCCTGTCGTACCTGGCGATCGACCAGCTGTTCACCGCCGCCGCGGTCGGCCCGCACTCCCCGCTCAAGGCGGTCTTCCCGATGGCGGCGTCCGCCGACCCCTACCGCGACCTGTTCGTCAGCGGCGGCGCGCTGAACGTCGAGTCGCCGCTCGGCCTGGTCTTCGGCTACGGGGTCACCCGGGTCACGACGCCGTTCGTGGAACTGCCCAAGGACCCGGCGGCCGCGCTCGTCCTCGCCTACGAGCACCTCATGCAGGCCGGGCCGTTCGAGCTGACGATCGCGCGGGACATGCTCACCAACGGCCCGCGCAGGTACGACGGCGCCTGGTGGAAGGAGCGGGCGCCGGAGAGCGTCCTGCGCAGGATCGTCGCCAACGGCGTCGCGGTCTACCTCGTCGGCGGGCTCTACGACGTCTTCCAGCGCGGCGAACCGCTGCTCTACAGCGGGCTGCAGAACGCGGCTGCGGGCCGTCCGGTGACCGCCCCGATGGCTCCCGGCCAGCCCGTCTCCGACAAGTACCAGCTGCTCTACGGCCCGTGGACGCACGGCGACATGGGCACCGGGCAGGACCTCGACGCGATCCAGCTCGCCTGGTTCGACCACTGGCTGAAGGGGCGCGGCACCGTCTCCACCGCCACTCCCCTCCACGTGATCGAGCCCGGCGGACGGCGCTACGACACCGCCGACTACCCCCTCGCTCAGGCGCGCCCGACCCGGATGTACCTGCGCTCCCAGGGACGCCTGACCTCCGCGAAGCCGACCGGTGCCGAGCCCGGCGACTCCATCGCGTTCACCGGCCTGTCGAACCCGTGCACCCGGTCCACCGACCAGTTCGCCGCCGGGATGCTGTCGCAGCTCTTCGCCAGTGCGGGCATCGCCTCGCCTTGCACGGGAGCCCAGCGCAAACCCGTCCGGGGGCCGGGCGAGACGACCTACACCTCACCCGCTCTGGCCGAGCCGCTGAAGCTCGCCGGGCCGATCGGCGTCACGCTGCGCGCCGCGTCCACCCGCCCGGAGACGCTGTGGACGCTCACCCTCGAGGACGTCGCGCCCGACGGGACGTCCACCGACCTCAGCGGCGGCGCGCTCATGGGCTCGATGCGCGCGGTCGACGGGAAGCGCAGCTGGAAGGGGGCGCCCGGCGGCTGGGTGTACCCGTACCACCCGCTCACCCGCGCGGCGCAGCGCCCGGTCGCGCCCGGGGCGGTGACCCGGTACGACATCCAGATCCGGCCGGCGTTCGCCACCGTTCCCGCCGGCCACCGCCTCCGCGTCCGCGTGGCGACCGCCGACTTCCCGCACCTCGTCCCGCTCGCCGACCTGCCGTCGCTGGCCGGCGGGCGGTACACGATCCGCCACGACGCCGCGGCCGTGTCGGCGATCGACCTGTCCACCCTCCCCTGACCCGCCGTCCGGCCGGGACCGGTCCCACGGGGGACGGCCCCGGCCGGACGTCACAGCACGTCGAGGTCGACGGCCTCGGCCATCGCCCGGTACCCCGCGTCGCCCGGATGCAGGTGGTCGCCCGAGTCGTGGGCGGGGTCGAGGGCGTCGCCGAGCACCGCGGCGATGTCGAGGACGGCGTCGTACTCCCCCGACCCGCGGATCCAGGCGTTGACCTCCGCGCGCGCCGCCTCGCTGCGCGGCGTGGAGAAGGCCGAGCCCCGCATGGGCCCGAGCGTCGCCCCGACCGTCCGCAGGCCCGCGGCGCGCGCCCGGCGGATCATGTCCCGGTGGCCGGCGATGACGTCCGCCGCCGGCACCACGGTGCACGGGGCGAGGACCGGGAACGGCGGGTCGCCGGCGACCTCGCCGATCCCGACGTCGTTGATCCCGGCGAAGACCACGACGGTGCCGATCCCCGGCTGGGCGAGGACGTCGCGGTCGAACCGGGCGGTGGCGCGGTCGCCCAGCCAGGGCGAGTCGACCGTCACCCGGTTGCCGCCGATCCCCTGGTTGAGGACGGCGCGCGGCCGGCCCGCCGCGACCAGCCGCCGGGCGAGCAGGTCGGGGAACCGCTGGTCGGTGTCCGGGGTGCCGCCCGTCCCGTCGGTGAGCGAGTCGCCGAGGACGACGATGCCGTCGCCGGGGGCCGCCCCCGCCGCGGCCACGTCCACGCCCGCGAGCAGGTACCAGGACTGCGAGGTCCCGGTGAAGGCGGCGCCGTCGCCGTCGGCGCGGTGGTCGCCCGCCGCCCGGTACGTCGTCGCGAGCGCCTGGGCGTGGAACGTCACCGGCCCGGACGGCTCGTCCAGGACCATCGTGACCGTCACCGCGTCCAGCGGTCCGGCCGGGAACGGCACGCCGTCCGTGGCGAGGTCCGCGCCGGGCGGGACGGCGAAGGAGGGCGCGCCGTCCACGGTCAGCTCCCGCAGCGTGCCGGGTTTCACCGCGGCGCCGCCCGCGGACGCGGCGACCGTGGCGCCCGCGATCCGGACCGGCGCGGTGCCGTAGCGGTTGGACAGCCGGACCCGCAGCGCGTCGCCGCCGATGCCGAGCCGGACGGTCTGGCGGACCGTCCGGCCGCCGAGGCCCTCCTCGGACCAGTTGGGGGCGAAGCCGGGGCCCGGCCGCTGCGGCGCGGTGGTCCAGGCGGCGGCCCAGGCGCGCTCGCCGGTCATCCGAAGAACCCGACGACGCTGCGGATGCGGTCGCCGTCGAACTCGACGACGTCGTGGCCGGTCGCGGCCTCGCCCAGCCGCCAGGTGAACAGCGCCCGGTCGTGGTGGACGCCGATGACCTCGCCGAGCGCGAAGCGCAGGTCGCCGAAGTTCACCTGGGCGCGCCCGATCGCCTCCGACAGCTCGGCGTGCCCGCGCAGGCACGCGTAGTCGGGGTCGCTGTAAAGCGCGTCATCGGTGAGGACGGTCTTCATCAGCGCCTCCCGGGAAGCGGCGTCGCGCTCGTTCCAGATGTCGAGGTAGGCGTTGATCAGGTCGGTCGCGGTCATCGGAGGGCTCCTTCGAGAGAGGCGGACTCCCCGTCCCGGATCTCGGGACGGGCGGGCTTCAGGACGAGGGCGATCAGGCCGCCCGCCACGGTGGCGGCCGCGGCGGCCCACCCGGCGGCGTGCAGGCCGTGCAGGAGGTCGCCCGGGCCGTTGGCGATCGCGACGAACACCGCCAGCCCGAGGGCGCCGCCGATCTCCTTGGCGCTGCTGGCCAGCCCGGACGCGACGCCCTGCTGGTCCGGCGGGACGCCCGCGCCGGCGGAGGCGAACAGCGTCACGAACGCGACGCCGCCGAACAGGCCCCAGACGACGCTGCCGGGCAGCAGCGTCCAGAAGCCGCCGCCGGCCGTGGTGCCGGCGACCATGGCGGCGATGCCCGCGCCCGTACCGGCCGTCGAGACGGCGAGCGTGGTGCGGATCCCCCAGCGTCCGAGCAGCACCGGGGTGGCCTTGAGCGCGGCGAGCATGCAGACCAGCGTCAGCGGCAGGAACGTCAGCCCCGCCTCCAGCGAGCTGTAGCCGAGGACGGGCTGCAGGTAGGAGGTCAGGATGTAGTAGCCGCCGCCGAGCGTGCCCTGGAAGACGGCGATCACGACCATGGTGGTCGCGGGGCCGCGGCCGCGCGCCAGCCGCAGCGGGATGAGCGGGTCGCGGGTGCGGGCCTCCACCGCGAGCAGCACCGCGAACAGGACGGCGCCGGCGGCCAGCGACCCGGCGGCGCGCGGGGACGCCCATCCGGCGTCCGGGCCGCTCGCCAGCCCGAACACCAGCAGCGCCGATCCGGCGGTCGCGAGGACCGCGCCCGGCACGTCGAAGGAGCCGGGGGCGCGGGTGGGGTCGGCGGGCAGCAGCCGCGGCGCCGCGAGGGCGCAGCCGAGCGCCAGCGGCACGTTGACGAAGAACACCCACTCCCAGCCCAGATAGTGGGTCAGCACGCCGCCCAGCAGCGACCCGGCGGCGAGGCCCGCGCTGCCCGCCATCCCCCAGGCGCCGAGCGCCCTGTTGCGCGCGGGGCCCTCGGCGAATCCGCGGTAGATGAGGGCGAGCGTCGCCGGGGTCAGCAGGGCGCCGCCCGCGCCCTGCACCGCGCGGGCGGCGACGAGCGTCCCCGCGCCGGACGCCAGGCCGCCCGCGAGCGAGGCGGCGCCGTACAGCGCGAGGCCGGTCACGAACATCCGGCGGGCGCCGAGCCGGTCCACGGCCCGCCCGCCGAACAGCAGGAGCCCGCCGAGCCCGACCGAGTAGGCGCTGACCACCCACTGGACGGACGACGGGCCGAAGCCGAGCGCCGACCCGATGCCGGGCAGCGCCACGTACACGATGTTGTAGTCGAGAGCCACGATGAGCTGCGTCAATGCCAGCAGCACGAGCCGTGGCCGGTGCCCTTCCATACCATCTCCTGCATGCCGTTGATTTACTACACGCCGTTCAATTCGAGCACGCCGTACAGTAGTCCAACGCTGTAGAGTGTCAAGCGTGAACGACCCGACCCCGAGCCGCCGCGCCCGGCTGCGCGCGCAGACCAGCGACGAGATCAAGGCGATCGCGCTCACGCTGCTCGCGGAGGGCGGCCCGGACGCGATCTCGCTGCGCGCCATCGCCCGCGAGATGGGCATGACGGCCGGCGCGATCTACAGCTACTTCGCCACCCGCGACGACCTGGTCACGACGCTGATCGGCGACGTGTACGGCGCGGTGGTGGACGCCGCGGAGGCCGCGCGCGACGCCGTCCCCGAGTCCGACCCGGGCGGCCGGATCCTGGCCTGGGCGCAGGCCGTGCGGGAGTGGGCGGTGGCCAACCCGGAGGGCTTCCGGCTGATCTACGGCGACCCGGTGCCCGGGTACCGGGCGCCGGACGACGGCCCCGGCAAGGCCGCCGAGCTGCGCGCCTGCACCGGGCTCGTCGGCCTCGTCGCCGCCGCCTGGCCGGCCGCCGCCGCGCTCCAGGCGGACGGCCGCGGCTACGCCTGGGACGACTTCGACCCCGGGCTCGTCGGCCACGTCCGGGAGGACTTCCCCGGCCTGCCGCCCGAGGCGCTCGCCCTGACGCTGCGGGTCTGGGGGAGGATGCACGGGCTGATGGCCCTGGAGATGTACGGGCACCTGCGCCCGCTCGTCCACGACCCGGCCGCCGTCTACCGGGACGAGATGCGCGACCTGATCGCCTCCCTGGGCCTCACCGCATAAACGGGACGCGTATAGTCCCGGTTCATGCGGATGGGCGAGGGCGTCGAGTGGGGGCTGCACTGCTGCGTGACGCTCGGCTGGCTGGACGACCGCGCGCCGGTGTCGATCCGGCGCCTGGCCGCCTGGTTCGACCTGCCGCAGGAGTACCTCAAGAAGCGCCTCCAGCCGCTCGCCCGCGCCGGGATCCTGACCTCCGCCCCCGGCGTGCGCGGCGGCTGGTCGCTCGCCCGACCGCCCGAGAGGATCTCGGTGATGGAGGTCGTCACCGCCCTCGAAGGACCGCTCGAGGCGTTCCGCTGCACCGAGATCCGGCAGCGCGGGATCGGCGGCCGTGACGCCGGCGGCGAGTTCGACGCCCCCTGCGGCATCTCCGGCCTGATGCGCCGCGCCGAACTGGCGTGGCGCCGCGAGCTGGCCGGCACCACCATCGCCGACCTGATGGACCGCGCACCCGACGGCGCCGCCCGCACCCGGCGCAACTACGGCCGCCTCACCGACTGACCGACCGCGCCGACCGCGCCGACCGACCACCGCACCGACCGACCGCCGCCCGGCCCGGGCTTCTCTGGAGAGGAAACAGGGACGTTGAATAGCCCGATACATCGACAGGAGCGCGCGCGGCGGGAAACGGCCGCGGGCCCCGCCCCGCGCGGGCTCGGATCGACGCTGATCCTCGGGCTCGGCACCTTCGCCGTCGGCACCGACGCCTACGTCGTCGCGGGCTTCCTGCCCGACATGGCGTCCTCGCTGCACGTCTCCGAAGGCACGGCCGGGCAGTCCGCCACCGCGTTCGCGGTCACCTACGCCGTGCTGTCCCCCGTGCTCGCCACCGTCCTCGCCCGCGTCCCCCGCCGCGCCCTGCTCGTCGCCGCCCTCGCCGTGCTGGCCGCCGCCAACCTCGGCTCCGCGCTCGCGCCGGACTTCGCGACCCTCATGGTGTCGCGGGTCGTGGCCGCGTCCGGCGCGGCGGCCTTCACCCCCAACGCCGGAGCGGCCGCCGCCTCGCTCGTCGCCCCCGCGCAGCGCGCCCGCGCCCTCGCCGTCGTCGTCGGCGGCCTCACCGTCGCCACCGCCCTGGGCGTCCCCCTCGGCAGCCTCGCCGCCCGGACCCTCGACTGGCACGCCGCGCTCGCCCTCGTCGCGGCCCTGTGCGCGGTCGCCGCCGCGGGCGTGCTCCGCGCGATGCCCGCCCTCCCCGGCGGCCCCCGCATCCCGCTCCGCCGGCGGCTCGCCGCCCTGCGCCACCCCGGCGTCGTCGCCGTCCTGCCGCTCACCGTCCTCGGCATGGCCGCCGGGTACGGGCTCTACGCCTACGCCGTCCCCATCATGCGGGCCCTCGGCGCCGGCGCGAACGCGGAGCCCTGGCTGCTGTTCCTCTACGGCGCCGGGGCCGTCGCCGGCAACCTGGCGGCCGGGGCGCGCGTCGACCGCCACGGCCCCGTCCGCGTCCAGGCCGCCGGCTACACCGCCCTCGCCGCGACCCTCGCCCTGCTCACCTGCGCGTCCGCGGCGGGCACGTCCTGGCTCCCGGTCACCGCGCTCCTGATGATCGCCTGGGGCGCCACCACCTGGTTCCAGACCCCGGCCCAGCAGGTCCGCCTCATCAACGCCGCCCCGGAGGAGACCGCCGTCGTCGTCGGGCTGAACGCCTCCGCGCTCTACGCCGGCATCGGGGCAGGCACCGTCCTCGGAGGCGTCCTCCTCCCCCACGGCGCCACGGCGGCCCTCGCCGCCTGCACCGCGCTGGCCGCCCTCTGCCTCCTCCACCTCTTCCTCACCCGCCGCCACTGACCTGGTCGCTCACGGCCGGCGGAGGGCGGAACGCCTCTCGTAGCGCCGGCGGGCCCGGCCGTGCGCCGTGCGGAGCAGCTCCCGCACCGCCGCCCCGCTCGCCGGCCCGGGATTCACCACGGCGAGCCAGCCCGCGTCCGCGTAGACGGGGTGCGCTCGCAGGACGTCCGCCGCGGCCGGATCGCCGGGGCCCTGCGCCGTCCACCGCGCGAAGGCGTCCTTCCCTGCGGCGATGTTCAGCCGGAACGCGCCGGGCCGGTCCAGCCGCGACCCCTCGTCCCCCGGGTAGTCCTTCGTCACGATCGTCGCGAACGGCTGCGTCGTCGTCGGGACGGCCCCGTCCGGCGCGTAGTAGAAGAACGCGTCGCCCCACGCGATCTCGGGCGAGCCGTCGTCCGGCCCGGGTTCGAGGACCAGCACGCCTCCGAGGCCGCGCACGAACCCGATGATCTCCTCGATGCTCATGTGTTCTAGCGTTCCATTCATGTGCTTGTGGAGACTTCGGCGCGGAGAGCACGAGGCCGGGGCGTGAGAAGTCGCAACTCGTTACGCACGGTGGACGTCGCCCGCCGCGCGGGATGCTCCGTCCAGCAGGTGCGCAACCTCGAACGCGACGGCGTGCTCCCGCCCGCGTCGCGCACCGCCTCGGGCTACCGGCGCTACACCGAGACCCACGTCCGGTCCGCGCTCGCCTACCGGGCCCTCGCCGCCGCCACGGGCCCCGTCGAGGCCAAGACGATCATGCGTGCGGCGCACGCCGGCCCCCGCTCCGGCCTGCTCGCCCTGCTGGACGCCGCGCACGCCCGCCTCGACGCCGAGCGCCGGGACCTCGCCCTCGCCCGGGACGCCGCCGAGGCGATCACGGCCGAGCCCATCCGCGACGTCCGCCCGTCCGACGCGATGACCGTGTCCGAGCTGGCCGCCGCCCTCGGCGTCCGCACGTCCACCCTGCGCCACTGGGACGCCGAGGGCCTCGTCGTCCCCGCCCGCACCGGCCCGCGCGGCGCGCGCAGGTACGCGCCCGCCGACGTCCGGGACGCACGGATCGTCCACCAGCTCCGCCTGGCCGGCCACCGCATCGCCCCGCTCCGCGCCCTCATGCCGGAACTGCGCCGCGCCCGGCGCCGCGCCGACCTGGCGGCCGCCTTCGACGCCCGCGCCGCGGCCATCGACGCCCGCTCCGGGGCCCTCCTCGAAGCCGCCGCCGCGCTGGCCGCACTGCTCTCGCCCGAGGAGGGGCGGCCGGTGTGACCGGCGCCCGCCTCAGGCCCCGCGACCGGGGCTGATACCGCCTAACGCGCCCCGGTGAAGGTCGCGCGGGCGGCGGAGAGGACCGTGGTGCCGTCCACGGACGCTTCGAAGGCCGTCGCGTCGCCGGCCTTCCACGCCTCGACGGCGAGCTCGTCGCCGGGGAAGACCGGGGAGGCGAAGCGGGCTTCGAGTTCCTCCAGGTCGGCGGGGTGGGCGCCGACGGCGGCGGCCAGCGGCAGGGTCACGGCGGCCAGGGTGCACAGGCCGTGCATGAAGGGGCGCGGCATGCCCGCGGCCTTCGCCGCCTCCGGGTCGATGTGCATGTGGTGGCGGTCGCCCAGCAGGCGGTAGAGGGCCGCCTGGTCCGGATCCGTCCGGACGGGCAGGGAGAGGTCCGGCGCCGTGGACGGGCGGGCCCGCGCCGACGGGCCCCGCTCGCCGCCGAAGCCGCCGGAGCCGGGGGCGAACAGCGACCAGGTCGCCTCGAAGTACTCGCTGGCCACGGTGACGTCGAAGACGGCGGCGCGGCCCTTGTCCCAGACGCCGGAGACGTGCGCGGACATCTCGACGGCGCCCGAGCGCGGGAGGGGCGCGAGGGCGCGGAGCCGCTGCGTCCCGTGCACCGCCGTCCGGACGTCGAAGGCGCCCGCGGAGCCGAGCGCGTCGGGCGCCCACTGCGCGAGGGTCAGCGCGAACGTCGGCAGGACCCGCAGCCTCTCCTCGAAGACGAGGTCGAGGTCGGTGGCGTGCGCGCCGACCGCGAGCGCGTAGAGGATGGGGCGCGTCTCGTCGTAGGAGACGGTGCGGGTGCCGAGGGCGCGGCCCTTCCAGTCGCCGGCGTTCACTGGTCCGCTCCGAGGACCAGGCCGCTGGTCGGGACGCCGGTTCCGGCGGTGACCAGGACGTTGTGGACGTCGCCCGGCTGGTTCACCGACGTGCCGCGCACCAGGCGGACGGCCTCGGCGATGCCGTTCATGCCGTGGATGTAGGCCTCGCCGAGCTGGCCGCCGTGGGTGTTGAACGGCAGGCGGCCGGTGAGCGAGAGGTTGCCGTCGGCGATGAAGTCCTTGGCCTCGCCCCTGGCGCAGAAGCCGAGCTCCTCCAGCTGCGGCAGGACGAGCGGCGTGAAGTGGTCGTAGAGGATCGCGGCCTGGATGTCGGCGGGCGTCAGGCGCGACTGGGCGTAGAGCTGGCGTCCGACGAGCCCCATCTCGGGGATGCCGGAGATCTCGGAGCGGTAGTAGCTCGTCATCATGTGCTGGTCGTTGCCCGAGCCCTGCGCGGCGCCCCAGATGAGCGCGGGACGGTGCGGGAGGTCGCGGGCGCGCTGCGCGGACACGATGACGAGGGCCTGGCCGCCGTCGCTCTCCTGGCAGCAGTCCAGCAGGTGGAGGGGTTCGGCGATCCAGCGGGACGCCTGGTGCTCCTCGAGGGTGATGGGCCGCCCGTGGAACCACGCCTTGGGGTTGGTGGCGGCGTGCGCGCGGTCGACGACGGCGACGCGGCCGAAGTCCTCGCTGGTCGCGCCGTACTCGTGCATGTAGCGGGTGGCGAACATGGCGACCCACTGGGCCGGGGTCGACAGCCCGAAGGGGGTCATCCACGAGTAGGCGGCGCGGTCGGCGCTGACTTCCATCGGCCGGTTCGCCTGGCCGAGGCCGTAGCGCTCGCCGGACCGCTCGTTGAACGCGCGGTAGCAGACGACGACGTCGGCGACACCGGTCGCGACGGCCATCGCGGCCTGCTGGACGGTGCCGCAGGCGGCGCCGCCGCCGTACCCGACGCGGGAGAAGAACGTCAGCTCGCCGATGCCGAGGTTGCGGGCGATGTGGATCTCGCTGCTGGTGTCGGCGGTGAAGGTGACCAGGCCGTCGACGTCGGACGGTTCGAGCCCCGCGTCGGTGATGGCGGCGAGGACGGCCTCGCAGGCGAGCCGGAGCTCGCTGCGCCCGGACTCCTTGGAGAACTCAGTGGCGCCGATGCCGGCGATCGCGGCGGCGCCGGGCAGGACGCTCACGCGGCACCTCCCCGCTCCCGAGCGGCGGGAAGCTGGACGACGACGGTCCCGGTGACGTGGGGGCCGATCGCGTTGACGCCGCGCACGGCGATCTCGACGCGGTGGCCGTCGTCGTGCTTGGCGGAGACGGTGCCGGTGAGGACCATGGTGTCGCCCGGGTAGTTGGGGGCGCCGAGCCGGATCCTGATCGCCTTGACCCGGGCGGCGGGTCCCGCCCACGAGGTGACGTACCGGTCGACGAGCCCGTTGGTGGTGAGGATGTTCATGAAGACGTCCTTGGAGCCGCGCTCCTCGGCGAGCGCCGGATCGTGGTGGACGTCCTGGTAGTCGCGGCTCGCCAGGGCGGTCGCGACGATCATCGTGCGGGTCAGCGGGATCGGCAGCTCGGGGAGCTCCTCCCCGACGGCGACCTCGGCGTAAGCGCGGCTCACGGTCCGGCTCACAGGGCGGCGCCCAGGGCCTCGAGATCGGCGGACGCGCCGCCGAGCATCCCGGAGATCTGCTTGCCCCACAGGAAGTGCCGGTGGACGGGGTAGTCGACGTCGACGCCGATGCCGCCGTGCAGGTGCTGGACGCGGTGGACGACGTTGAGCCCGCCCTCGTCCGACCACCACTTGGCGACCAGGACGGCGGTGTCGGCGTCCTCGCCGGCGGCGATCAGCGAGGCGGCGTGCCACACGGCGACGCGCAGCGCGTCGATCTCGATGTAGCAGTCGGCGAGCTGGTGCTGCGCGGCCTGGAAGGTGCCGAGCGGGCGGCCGAACTGCTCACGTGTGGACAGGTAGTCGGCGGCGAGCCGGAGCGCGCCGTCGGCCACGCCGGTCTGGACGGCGGCGAGCGCGACGCGCGACAGCCGCAGCGCGGTGCCGAGGGATCCGGCGGGGAGCTGCTGCGCGGGCGCGCCGTCGAGGGTCAGGGTGGCGGCGCCGTCGTGCGCGGTGGTGTCGACGTGCTCCCAGCTCACCCCGTCGACGCCGGTGCCGAGGAGGAACAGGCCAGGACCGCCGGGGGTGCGGGCGGCGACGAGCATGAAGTCGGCGCCGCCGGCGTAGGGGACGGCGGCCTTCGTGCCGGTGAGCCGCCATCCGTCGCCGTCGCGGGCGGCCTCGCAGCGCGGCTGCGCCGGGTCGGCGGGCGCGAACTCCTCCAGCGCGAGCGTCAGCCGGGCCGTCCCGTCGACGACGCCGGTCACCAGCAGGCCGGACGTGTTGTGCGCGGCCAGGGTGAGCCCGGCGGCGAGCGACGGCCAGAGCGGGACGGGCGCGACGGCCCGGCCCTGCTCCTCCAGCAGGACGCACAGCGCCGCGACGCCGAGGCCGGCGCCGCCCGCGTCCTCGGGCAGCGCGACGCCGAGCAGCCCGGCGGACGCGAGCTCGGCCCAGAGCGCCTGGTCGGTGCCGGTGCCGGACCGCTCGGCGGCGCGGATCCGCTCCTGCGTGGCGTGGTCGGTGAAGATCTGCCGGGCCAGGTCCCTGACCGCTTCCAGCTCCTCGCCAAGGGTGAAGTCCATCAGCGCTCCTCGTGTGCGGCCGGGCGGAACACCGGCAGCGAAAGGTCAGGGTCGGGGTCGATCCAGTCGAGGACGACGGGCATGCCGACCTCGACGTCCGCGGGCTCGACGCCCGCCATGTTCGCGATCAGGCGGGTGCCCTCGGCCAGCTCGATCACCGCGACCACGAGCGGGTAGTCGAACGCGGGGTGCCGCGGATGGTGGTTGACCGTGAAGGTGTAGACGTGGCCCCGGCCGGACGACTCGACGGTGTCCCACGCGAACGAGCCGCACTGGGGGCAGCAGGGGCCGGGCGGGTGCCGCAGCGACTTGCAGTCGGCGCACCGCTGGACGACGAGGCGGTGCTCGCGGGCGGCCTCGAACCAGAACGCGTTGTCGGGGTTGATCGCGGGACGCGGCCGCAGCGCCTTCGGCTTCTCCTCCGCCGGCTGCCCGGCGGGCTTCTCGGCGGGCTTCTCGGCCGCGGGCTTCTCGGCGGGGCGGAACCGGAGCGTCCGCCACCGCTGCGTCGCGACGACCTCGCCGGACGCGTCCCGGTACGTCTTCACCGTGCTGACGAACCGCCCGGCTCCGAGGCCGGTCCTCTTCTCCGGTGAGATCGACTCGACGTGCTCCTCGACGGAGACGTGGTCGCCGGGGACGAGCTCCCGCTCGAACTCCAGCTCGGAGTCCGTCGCGACGACGGAGGTGTAGCCGCCCTCGGCGAGCAGCGCCACCAGCTCGTCGAACCCGCTCGGCCCGGCGGACGGGCGGACGGTCGCGGCGTAGCCCCGCATCGTCCACGCCTGGATCATCGACGCGGGCGCCACGACGCCGTCGCGCCCGGTGGCCTTCGCGGCGTCCTCGTCCAGGTAGACGGGGTTGGCGTCCTCCATCGCCTCGACCCAGTGCCGGATCATCGGGACGTTCACCGGGTCCTGGCCGGGGCGGCGCGCGACCAGCTCGCGGCCCACCCACGCCTGGAGGCGCTCCTCGTAGTCCCCGCCCACGCCGCCCTCGCTCACGCCGGCGCCGCTCATGCCCGCTTCACCCTCGGCAGCCCGAGCCCCTGGACGGCGACCATGTCGCGCAGCACTTCGTTGACGCCGCCGCCGAAGGTGTTGACGATGCCCTGCCGGGACAGCTGCTCGATCTGCCCGTACAGCACCGCGCCCGGCGACTCGGGACGGATCCGACCCGCCGCGCCGAGGATCCCGGTCAGCGTCCGCTGCACGAAGATGTGCGTCTCGGTGCCGTAGGACTTCGCCGCGCCGGCCTGCGCGCCGGTCAGCTCCCCGGCCTCGACGGCCATCGTCATCTTCCAGTTCATCAGCCGCATCGCCTCCAGCCGGGCGTACGCGCGGGCGAGGTCGGCGCGGACCCACGGCAGGTCGATGACGCCGTTCTCGCGGGCCCAGTCCCGGACGTCCTCCCACAGCCGGATCATCCGGCCGCCGAGCGCGGCGAGCCCGATCCGCTCGTGGTTGAGCTGGGTGGTGATGAGCCGCCAGCCGCCGTCGACCTCCCCGACGACCTCGGTCGCCGGGACGCGGATGCCGTTGTAGTAGGTCGCGGTCACGACCATCCCGCCGACCGTCTGGATCGGGCTCCAGGAGAACCCGTCCGCGGCGGTCGGGACGATGAGGATCGAGATGCCCTTGTGCTTCGGCACGTCCGGGTTCGTCCGCGCGGCGAGCCAGACGTAGTCGGCGGTGTTGGCGCCGCTGGTGAACACCTTGTTCCCGTCGACGACGTAGTGGTCCCCGTCGAGGACGGCCCTGGTGCGCAGCGAGGCCAGGTCGGTGCCGGCGTCCGGCTCGGAGTAGCCGATCGCGAAGACGATGTCGCCCGCGAGGATGCCGGGCAGGAACCTCTTCTTCTGCTCCTCGGTCCCGTACCGCATCAGCGTCGGGCCGACCGTGTTCACGGTGACGAACGGGAAGGGCAGGCCCGCGCGCTGCACCTCGTCGAAGAAGACGTACTGCTCGGCGACCGACTTGCCCTGCCCGCCGTACTCGGTGGGCCAGCCGTAGCCGAGCCAGCCGTCCTGGCCGAGCATCTTGACGATCTCGCGGAACGTGCCGCCGCCGACGCCCTCCTCGCCGGCCCGGCGGCGGACGTCCGGGGGCAGCAGGGCCGCGAAGTAGGCCCTCAGTTCCGCGCGCAGTTCCCGGTGCGCTGCGGACTCACGCAGATCCATGTACGCCTCTCGTGGTCGTCGGGTCGGTTCGGCCGTGTCCGGTGGGGTCAGAGCAGGTCAGGTCGGGGTGGTCAGGGGAGGAAGCGCTCGCGGCCGCTGGCGGCGAACTCCGCGCGGAGCGCCGCCTTGTCCGCGTCGGTCATCGGACGGTAGTCGGGCGCGCCCCGGCCGACCCACCGGTAGACGGGGTCGGTGGTGCGCCACCCCTCCAGTTGCAGCTGCTTCTTGCTGAGCTTGCCGGACCCGGTCGTCGGCAGCGCGTGCGAGACGCGCACGAAGCGCGGCGCGCCCTTGGTGCCGAGGTCGTCCTGGGCGGCGAGGAACGCGGCGAGGCCGAGGTCGGCGAACTCCACGTCCGCGGGGATCTCGATCGCGGCCATCACCTGGTCGCCGGAGCGGGGGTCCGGGACGCCGAACGCGACCGCGTCCACGATCTTCGGGTGGCGGCGGACGACGGTCTGGGTGAGCAGGGCGGAGATGTTCTCGGAGTCGACGCGGATCCAGTCGCCGGACCGCCCCGCGAAGTACAGGAACCCGGCCTCGTCGATGTAGCCGAGGTCGCCCGTCCAGTACCAGCCGTGCCGGACGCGCTCGGCGTCGGCCTCGGGGTTCTTGTAGTAGCCCTCGAACTTCCCGGCGCCGTCGGCGTCGACGATCTCGCCGACCGCCTCCTCCGGGTTGGTGACGCGGCCGTGCTCGTCCAGGACGGCGCGGGCGCACGTCTCGCGGGTCTCGGGGTTCACGATGCGGACGCCGTCGTGCATCGGGACGCCGAACGCGGTCGGCGGGGCGTCCGGCACCCGCTTGATCATCCCGGCGCCCTCGCTGGACCCGTACCCCTCGACGAGCCGCGCGCCGAAGCGGCGCAGGAACGCGGCCTTGTCCTCCGGGGACGCCTCGGTGCCGAACCCGTGCGTGAGGGTGTTGTCGGCGTCGTCGGGCCGCTCCGGCGTCGTGAGGATGTAGCCGATCGCCTTGCCGACGTAGGTGAAGAACGTCGCGCCGTAGAAGCGGACGTCCGGCAGGAACCCGGACGCGGAGAACTTCGGCGCCAGCACGACGCAGGCGCCGGCGGCCAGCGACGGCGCCCACAGCGCCATCAGCGCGTTGCCGTGGAACAGCGGCATCGGGCAGTAGCTGATGTCGTCGCGCGTGACGTCGTACTTGGCGCTGTTGTCGCGGCCCAGCTCGGCGAGCCGCCCCTGCGAGCAGCGCGCCGCCTTGGACGCGCCGGTCGTGCCGGACGTGAACAGCAGCAGCATCTGCGCCTTCGGGGTTATCGCCGGGTCCCGCTCGGGCTCGCGGGCGTGCCGTTCGACGAGCGGCGCGTAGCCGGGGTCGTCGACGAGCAGGAAGCGGTCGCGCGGGACGCCGACGTCCAGGCCGTCCAGCAGCTTCGCGCCGGCCGCGTCGGTGATCAGCAGCTGGAGGTCGGTGTGCCGGACCTCCTGCTCCAGGTACGCGCCGGTCCGGGTCGGGTTGATCCCGACGATGGTCGCGCCGCTCAGCGCCGCCGCGCCCAGCCACAGGACGTACTCGGGCACGTTGTCGAGCAGCACGCCGATGTGGAACGGTCCGTCGCGGCGCAGCTCGCGGGCGAGCGACGCGCGGGCCGCGCTCTCCCGGACGACCTCGTCCCACGTCCACGTCCGCTCACGGCTGCGCAGGCCGGGCCGCTCGTCGCCCAGCCTCGCCAGGAGCAGGTCCGCGATCGTCTCGTCACGCACTCGCGCTTCCCCAGGCGGGCTCGGTGGACAGGACGCAGTGGGTGCCGCCGTAGATCGCCGTCATGCACTTGTTGCAGTGGATGCACAGCGACCCGGTCGCGGGGTCGTCCTTGATCCGGTTGATCAGGTCGGGCTCGCGCAGCAGCGCGCGGGCCATCGCGACGAACTGGAAGCCCTCCGCCATGGCGGTGTCCATGCCGGCCCGGTCGGTGACGCCGCCGAGCAGGATCATCGGCAGCTTCACCGCGGCGCGGATCTGCCGGGCGTCCTTGAGCAGGTAGAGGTCCTGGTACGGGTAGGACTTCAGGAAGTGCTTGCCGATCAGCTTGATCCCGAGCTTGGTCGGCTGCTTCATCACCGCGGCGAACTCGCGCAGCGGCGCGTCGCCCTTGAACAGGTACATGGGGTTGAGCAGGGAGCTGCCCGCGGTCATCTGGAGGGCGTCGACCGAGCCGTCCGCCTCCAGCCACCGCGCGACCTGGATCGCCTCGTCGATCCAGAAGCCGCCGGGCACGCCGTCGTCCATGTTCAGCTTCGCGGTGATCGCGATGCGGTCGCCGACGGCGTCGCGGACGGCGCGGCCGATCTCGCGGGCCAGCCGGGCGCGGTTCTCCAGCGACCCGCCGTACCCGTCCTTGCGGTGGTTGACCTTGGGGCTGAGGAAGGAGCTGGTCAGGTAGTTGTGCCCCATGTGGATCTCGATCGAGTCGAACCCGGCCTCGATCGCCATCCTCCCCGCCTTGGCGTGCGCCTCGACGACCCGCTCGATGTCCGCCAGCGTGGCGGCCTGCGTGAAGGTCTGCGTCGTCAGGTGGAAGTGCCGGCTCGGCGCGAGCGCGGGCAGCCTGTTGCTCTTGGGGTTGGCGACCGGGCCGGCGTGCCCGATCTGCGCCTGGACGGCCGCCCCCTCGGCGTGCACGGCGTCGGTCAGCTTCCGCAGGCCGGGCATCGCCTCGTCCCGCCAGTGGATCTGCCGCCGGTCGGTGCGCCCCTCCGGCGCGACCGCGCAGTACGCGACGGTCGTCATCCCGACGCCGCCGCGCGCGTGCCGGACGTGGAAGTCGATCAGCGCGTCGGTGACCTGGCCGTCCTTGGTCAGGCCCTCGTACGTGGCCGCCTTGACGGTCCGGTTGCGCAGCGTGATCGGCCCCAGCTTGGCGGGGGCGAACACGTCGGGCTTCAGAGCGGTTGCCGGGGGGCGAGGGGAGTCGCTCCCCTGCGGGCGGGTCGGGTCGTTCATTGAGAGTCCTCCATCCGGAGTAGACGTTAATCAGCGGGATGTCCGGGCACTCCGGACATCCCGCTGAACGGGAGCATCGGGCGCTAGGCGTTCTCGCGCAGCGCGGCGGCGATCTGGTCGGTCTGGGACTGCTGCTCCACGAGCTGGCGCAGCAGCCACAGGCGCAGGACGCGGGTGACGGCGGCGGCCAGGTAGAGGGCCGCGCCGAGGACGGTCACCGCCAGGAACCCGATGGCGAGCGTCTGCAGCGAGCCCACGTCCCGCATGTCGTCCTTGGTGAGGGAGACGTTGTAGGCGACGAGCGTCCCCGCGATGCCGGCGACCATGGCCAGGAGCCCGGCGACGCGCGCCGCCCCGTCGAAGCGGGACGTGTCGGTCTTGAGGCGCTGCCGCGCGACGTCGTCCTTGAACTGCTGGCGCCGTTCCTCAGTGAGCATGGTGGGTCAACCTCCCAGGTAGTCGCTGGACAGCCGGTCTTCGATCTCGGCGGGCGGGCCGGCCGCCACCACGCGCCCGTTCAGCATCAGCGCGGCGGTGTCGGCGATCGGCAGGACGGCGCGGGCGAACTGCTCCGCCACCAGCACCGACAGACCGCCCTCGACCAGTTCGGCGACCGTCTCGTACATGCGGGTGACGATCATGGGCGCGAGGCCCATGGACAACTCGTCGAGCAGCAGCACCGCGGGGTCGCTGCCGAGCGCGCGCGACAGCGCGAGCATCTGCTGCTCGCCGCCGGACATCGATCCGGCGAGCTGGTAGCGGCGCCCGCCGAGGATCGGGAAGCGGGCGTACGCCCGCTCCTCCAGGTCCGCCAGCCGGGCGCCGGTGCCGGTGGCGGCCCACAGGTTCTCCCGCACCGTCAGGTTGGGGAAGATCCCGCGGCCCTCGGGGATGGCGCAGACGCCGAGGCGCGCCGCGTCCTGCGCCGAGATCCCGTTCACCCTGCGCCCGGCGAACAGCAGGTCCCCGCCGGTCGGCGGGTGCAGGCCCGCGCAGAGCCGCATCGTGGTCGACTTCCCGCCGCCGTTCGGCCCGAGCAGGGCCAGCAGGGAGCCGGGTCGCAGCGCCAGGTCGACGCCGTGCAGGACCTCGATGGCGCCGTAGCCCGCGCGGACGCCCCTCAGTTCGAGCAGCGGCTCCGGCGGCGCGGTGGCGGCGGGCTCCGCGATGGTGCCCGGTTCAGGCATGGTGCACCTCCTCGGTGCCGATGTAGGCGGCGATGACCTCCGGCGACTCCTTGATCTCCCGGGGCGTGCCGGACGCGATCAGTGCGCCGTAGTCGAGGACGTGGATGGTCGAGCACAGCCTCATGACCAGCGGCAGGTCATGCTCGACCAGGCAGATCGCGAGGCCCTCGGCGGCGAGTCCGGTGAGCATCTCCGCGAACGCCTCCGTCTCACCCTCGGTCTGGCCGGAGGCGGGCTCGTCCAGCAGCAGGAGGCGCGGCGAGGTCATCAGCGCGCGCGCCACCTCCACGACCCGGGCCCGTCCGATCGGGATGTCGGACACGTCGCGGTCGGCGACGTCGGTGAGGCCCGTGCGCTCAAGGACCCGGTCGGTCTCCTCGTCCAGGTCGAACCGCTTGCGGGACGTGGCGCGCAGGATGTCGCCGGCCACCCGGACGTTGTCGCGCACCGACAGCGACAGGAACAGCTCCAGCCGCTGGAAGGTCCGCGCCATGCCGCGCCGCGCGCGCTTGGCCGGGGACAGCCCGGTGATGTCGGCGCCGTCCAGCAGCACCTGCCCGGACGCGGGCTTCTGGAGCCCGGTGATGGTGTTGAACATCGTGGTCTTGCCGGCGCCGTTCGGGCCGATCAGCCCGGTGATCCGCCCTTCGTCCACGGTGAGCCCGACGCCGTCGACCGCGGTGTTGCCGCCGAACCGGACGGTGATGTCGCGGGTCTCAAGCAGGGGCATTGGCCTCTCCCTTCCCGGACAGGACGGGCGCGGGGCGGACCGGCCGGTGCGCGGGCGGCAGCCCGAGCGCCCGGTCGAGCTCGGCCCGCAGCTCGTCGGTGTACGGCTCGTCCACGCCGGCCAGCTCCGGCGGCGTCCGCCTGGCGCGTCCCTCCGCCAGGTACATGTCGCCGACGAGCGGCAGGAACATCGCCACGCAGAGCGCGGCGATCCCGAACGTCCAGGCGCCGATCACCTCGGTGACCGCCAGGACGTACAGAACCGCGCCCGCCGCGCCCGCCGCGTACAGGACGGGCCTGGCGCCGTCGCGCATCCGCCGGTAGCCGCCGGCGATGTCGTGCACGAACCCGCTCGGGTTGCGCCCGACGCCCATCCCGATCAGCGCGGTCAGGACCAGGACGAGGTGGCCGAGCAGGGTGTAGACGTTCGCCATCCCCTCGTGCTCCAGGGCGAGGTCGTTGAACGTGGCGACCAGCACCGCGGACCCGACGCCGGCCATGAGCCCTCCGGCGAGCGCCCCGCTGATGTAGCCGATGCCGGCGACCACGACGAGCATCAGCAGGCCGAGGCTGCCGACGAAGGTGAAGTTCTCCTGCGAGACGGTCCCGGTGGCCGACGCCATCAGCACCCCGCCGAGCCCGGCGATCGCCGCCGAGATCATGAAGACGCTCAGCTTCAGCCGGACGAGGTTCTGGCCGAGCATCGCCGTCGCGGCCGGGCTGTCCTTCATCGCCGCGAGCCGCCGCCCGTACCCGCTGCCCCGCAGCGCGGCGAGCCCGACGCCGATGAGCGCGAACAGCACCGTCGCGGTCAGCAGCGAGGACGTCCCGTTCCGCAGGTCGAGCGGGCCGGCCTTCAGCGGCGGGACGACCAGCGACCCGTCGGGGAACAGGGTGAACCTCATCCCGAGCAGCTCGTGCTCGGTGGTGTCGCGCAGGACCATGTTCGACAGGAACTCCCCGAACGCCAGGGTGGCGAGCGCCAGGTAGAGGCCGCGCAGCCGCAACGCGGGAAGCGCGACGAGCCCGCCGGTCAGCGCCGCCGCCAGCACGGCCAGCAGCACGCCCTGCACGTTCAGCCGCGCGTCCAGGCCGGTGCCGTGCACGCCGACGTGGAACGCCACGACCGTCGCGACCGCCCCGAACGCCAGCGGCGCGAGGTTCAGCTCGCCCGCGTAGCCGGTGAGGACGGTCAGCGACAGCGCGATGATCGCGAACGTCATGCCGAGCGCGAGCGTGGTGACGCCCGAGTCCGACAGCAGCAGGCTGTACAGGTACACGCCGGCGACGAGGACCGCGCCCCACACCGCCGCGGACCGCACGGTCGGCGGCCGGTACCGCTCGCGGGTGCGGACGGCGGCGCCGCGCAGCCGGTCCTGCGGCAGCACCACCAGCACCACGAACAGGATGATCATGGGCAGCGAGACGCGCAGGTTGCCGGTGAAGGTGCCGGCGGACGGCAGGTAGGCCAGCACGTAGTTCGCCGCGAGCCCCAGCACCATCGCGCCCGCGAAGGTGCGGGGGATGCAGCGCAGCCGGCCGAACATCGCCGCCGCGAACGCGTCGATCACCAGCAGGGTGAGGTGGTTGGCGTCCAGCGCGCCGCCGCTGATCGGCACGATCAGGACGCCCGCGGTCACCGCGAGGGTGGAGCCGAGCGCCCACGACAGCATCGCGGCGCGCTCGGGGTCGTGCCCGGTGAGGCGCAGCAGGTCCGGGTCGTCGACCGAGCCGCGCATCACCACGCCCGCCCGGCTGCGGGTGAACAGCACCCGCAGCCCGGCGGCGATGGCCACGGCGGCGACCAGGCAGACGATCTCGTGGTACCGGACCTCCACCCCGCCGGCGGAGATCTTCGCGCCGGTGCCGAAGAACATGTCCACGGTGCGGGCCTGGTCGGGGTCCCACACCCACTGGGCGAGGTACACCGTGCCGAGCAGCACCGAGACCGTCACGATGATCTTCGTGACGTCCGCGGTGCCGCGCAGCCCCTTCATGATCACCGCGTGCAGGGCCGCGCCCATCGCCGGTCCGGCCACCCCGATCACCGCGACCAGCGCCAGCCACACCGGCCAGCCCCACTGCTGGAACTGCCAGTAGAGGAACGTGCCGAACATCGCCTGCGCGCCGTGCGCGAAGTTGAAGATCCCCGAGGTGTTGTACGTCAGCACCAGCCCGGACGCCGCGATGGAGTACACCGCGCCGAGGACGATGCCGAGGATGGTGTAGGTCAGGAACGTCGTCATCGATTCACCGCCATATGTCGCGCCTCAGGCGGAATCAGGAGGACTGCGGCCTGATGACGTCGCCGGTCAGGAACTTGGTCGAC
The DNA here is from genome assembly GCF_017573545.1 of Actinomadura nitritigenes. Classification (GTDB taxonomy): domain Bacteria; phylum Actinomycetota; class Actinomycetes; order Streptosporangiales; family Streptosporangiaceae; genus Spirillospora; species Spirillospora nitritigenes. The sequence continues at coordinate 175,397 of NZ_JAGEOK010000002.1, forward strand.
GTGCGGTCGCCGTTGAGCGTGGTGCCCCAGGTCTTCGGGTCGGTCTTGATCACGAAGTCGCCGCCGCACTCGAACTCGCCGGCGTTCTTGGGAAAGACCTGCTCGTACGTGCCGCCGTGCAGCCGCACCATCAGCGCGCAGGACGCGGGCTTGTTGGCGCCCGGGTCGGTCGGCGCGTGCAGCCCGCCGCCCGTCCACTCGTGGACCTTCGCCAGCTCGTTCACCATGCACTGGCGGGTCAGGTCCGACCCGCACGCCTTGGCCGACTGCGCCCACAGCAGGAACGCCGACGTCGCCTGCATCCCGAGCAGCGCGATCTTCCCCTTGTGAGCGCCGACGATGTCCATGTACTGCTTGACCGCGGGCACCTTGGCGGCGTTCTCGAACGGCTGGAAGATCATGCCGATGTTGATGGCGTCGCCGATGCCGGACTTGTTCCACTGCGAGACGAGCGAGCTGTACCAGGTCGCCTCGAACAGGTAGGTCGGCTTGAGGCCGGCCCGGTCGTTCGCCTCCAGCAGCCCGAACGCGGCCGGGGTCGGCGAGCCCGAGGTCCACAGGTTCTTCGCGCCGCACTTCTTGATCTTCAGCGCGAACGGCGTGTAGCTGCTCTCACCGGCGTTGTTGGTCTTGACGCCGCAGTCCAGCGGCTTGACGCCGATCTGGTTCATCGCCGCCGCGACCTTCGCGTTGCCGATCTCCACCGCGGGGGACGTCGTGTGCAGCAGGTCCGTCTTGTCCTTGAAGTTCGGGAACTCCTTCTCCGCGATCCGCAGCGCCCCGATGTTGTACAGGTCCACCGGGTACGGGACGGCCTCGTACTTCATCGGCCCCATCGCCGCGTTCGGGCCGACGGTGTAGCCGGCGACCGTCGGCAGCTTGCAGCCGACCCGGTACTGCTCCGCGGCGTCGTCCATCGCGAAGCCCTGGCCGACCAGCATGAAGTCCTGCTTGCAGGCCTGCTGCACCACCTTCACGGACTGCGTGTAGGCGGCGTCGTACTGGTCGCCCTTGATCGTGCGCCCGTTGATGCCGCCCTGCTGGTTGCACCAGTCGATCATGGCGCTGACCGCGTCGCCCATCTCCTTGGACAGGCCCGGCGCGGAGGTGAACCCGCGGTCGTCGCCGAACCCGATGCGGATCTCCTTGTCGGTGACGCCCTGGTCGGTGGAGCCCTTGGCGTCGCCCTTGCCGCACGGGGACGGCAGCGTCCCGAACGAGGTGGCGGTCGCGGCGGCGCCGGCCGTGCCGCCGTCCCGCGTCCCGCCGCCGCCCGACGTCGCGTCCGTGCCGGAGCGCGAGCTGGCGCAGGAGGCCAGCAGCGTCACCGCGAGGGCGCCCGCTGCGAGGCGTCCGATCTTCTCGACCTTCATTAGGCCGTTCTCCTTTCACCGGCCGCGGCGAAGCGGCGGTGGGGTGGGTGAGGTGCGGCGGGGGGCGTGGTCTTCGCCCTCGACCGGGGCGCGCCGGGGTCAGCCGAAGCGGTCAGCCGAAGTAGGCCTGGCCGCCGTCCAGCGGCACGGTGGCGCCGGTCAGGTAGCGCATGGCGGGCTGGACGAGGGCGACGACGGCGTTGCCGATGTCGGCCTCGCAGTCGCCGATGTAGCCGAGCGGGATGGTCTTGCGGAACTCCTCCGCCGCCTCCGGGTTCGCCTCCGCCCACTGCTTCAGCCCGGGTGAGAGGGCGTGCGGGGCGATGGAGTTGGCGCGGATCCCGTCCGGGCCCCACTCGGCGGCGGCCGTCCGGGTCAGCGACCGCAGCGCCTGCTTGGCCGCCGCGTACGCGCCGTACGTCGCCGGGTCCCAGCGGACCATCGCGGAGGTGACGAGGTTGACGATGCTGCCGCCGCCCCGGGCCTTCATGTGCGGGTGGCACGCCCTCATGAACGCGAACGCCGCGAACGGGCCGGTCATGAAGCCCTTCTGGAACTTGGTGTCGCTCATCGTCAGCAGCGGCCCGTAGGCGCCCGAGTAGGCGTTGTTGACGAGGACGTCGACGCCGCCGAAACGGGCGGCGACCGCGTCCACCACGCCGGGGATCGCCTCGGTGTCCGCCACGTCGCAGGCGAACGGCTCCGCCTCCGCGCCCCGCTCCCGGACGAGGCCGCACGTCGTCTCCAGCTTCGCCGGCGTCCGGCCGAGCACGGCGATCGCCGCGCCCTCCGACGCCAGCGCCAGCGCGATTCCCTGGCCGACGCCCTGGCCCGCACCGGTGACGATCGCGACCTTCCCGTCGAGGCTTCCCATGTCATCCCCCCTGCATCCGTCTGGTGCGGTCATGGTGATGTGACGCGGCCCACGCGTTCGCCGCAGTCCCAGTGACCGGGAACGCTCCAAGTCGAGCGGGTACCCTGCGGCTCGGTCTCGCTCAGCGGAAAGACCCGCTGGATCCCGCGGCCGGGGTGAGAGCCTTCGGCCACGCGAGGAGGAGGCCACATGCCCACGACGGCGATGGAGATCATGCAGCGGCTGACGGGGCCCGGCGGCGAGTTCGAACTGCGCGAGGAGGACGTCCTCGGCGCCCGCCTCCCGGTGTTCGCCGGGCGGGCCCGGAGCCTCGGCGAGGTGCTCGCCCGCTCCGCCGGACTCGGCGACCGCGACTACATCGTCACCGCGACCCGCCGGCTGAGCTTCGCCGAGCACGCCGCGCAGGCCGCGTCGCTGGCGAGGGCGCTGCGCGACGAGCACGGCGTGCGGCCCGGCGACCGCGTCGCCATCGACGCCGCCAACAGCCCCGAATGGATCGTCGCGTTCTGGGGGGCGATCGCCGCGGGCGCCGTCCCCGTCGGCTACAACGCCTGGTGGGCGCCCCGTGAGATCGAGTACGCCCTCGGCCACACCGAGCCGGTGCTCGTCGTCGCGGACGCCAAGCGCGCCGCCCAGATGCCCGCCGGCACCCGTGTCCTCACGATCGAGGAGGACGTCCCGGCGCTCGCGGCCCGGTACCCGTCCGCCGCCCTGGACGTCCCGGACGCCGCCGAGGACGACCCGGCGGTCATCCTCTACACCAGCGGCACGTCAGGCCGCCCGAAGGGGGCGGTGCACTCGCACCGCAACCTGACCTCGGTGATCGAGTACCACCGGCTGAACGACGCGCTGCTGACCGCGTTCGGCGACCCCGCCGACCCCGCGTCCCGCCGCTACCTGCTCGCCCTCCCCCTGTTCCACATCGCCAGCCTGCACAACCTCGCCGTCCCCCGGCTCGCCACCGGCACCGCCGTGGTCATGCACGAGGGCGCGTTCGACGTCGACAAGGTCCTGCGGCTGATCGAGAAGGAGCGCGTCACGAACTGGGGCGCCGTCCCCACGATGGCGAACCGGATGATCGAGCACGGCGACCTGTCCCGCTACGACACGTCCTCGCTCACCGGGTTCGCGCTGGCGTCAGCGCCGTCCTCCCCGGCGTTCAAGGAGAGGCTGCGCGCCGCGTTCCCGCCCGCCGCGAACGCCCTCGTCGACAGCTACGGCCTCACCGAGACCTGCACCGGCGTCGCCGTCGCGTCCCCCATGGACCTGGCCGAGGCGCCGGGCACGCTCGGCCGCCCGGTCGCGGGCGTCGCGCTGGAGATCCGCGACCCCGACGGCAGGCCGCTGCCGGAGGGCGAGGAGGGGGAGGTCTGCGTCCGCAGCGCCTACAACATGCTCGGCTACTGGCGCGACGAGGAGGCCACCGCCCGCGCCATCGGCCCCGACTGCTGGCTGCGCACCGGCGACATCGGCACGATCGAGCAGGGCCGCCTCCGCCTCACCGCCCGCCGCTCCGACCTGATCATCCGCGGCGGCGAGAACGTCTACCCGGCCGAGGTCGAGAACGCCCTCGCCGAGTACCCCGGCGTCCGCGAGTGCATCGTCCTCGGCGTCCCGCACCCCGACCTCGGCCAGGAGGTCCTCGCGGTCGTCGTCTTCGGCGCCGGTCCCGCCACCGAGGCGGACCTGACCACGTTCGCCCGCGACCGCCTCGCCTACTTCAAGGTCCCGTCCCGCTGGAAGATCACCACCTCGCCCCTCCCCCGCAACGCCACCGGCAAGGTCATCCGCCGCCAGGTCGAGGCCTCCCTCGGCTGAGGCCGGGGTCAGGAGCGCCAGGCGCCCACCACGTCCTCCGGCGTCCAGACGAGGTCGACGCCGTCGCGCGCCTGGACGCCGGACAGGGACACGACGACGAGCCCGGCCGCCGCGGGGTCGAGCCCCGGGACCTGGACGGCCGCGCGGCGCAGGCCGGCCAGGTCGTGGGCGTCGAAGGGGCTGCCGAGCCACTTGACCGACCCGGCGAACGCGATGCGGCCGGCGACGGGCGCGCGGTCGGCCCCGACCAGGTCGACCTCGGGATCGAACCGCCGGTTCCACCAGCCGCCGACCGCCTCGACGTCCGGCCAGGGCAGGTCCGCGCGCTCCAGGGCCTGCCTCACCAGCGGCTCGACGGCGCGTCCGCGCCACGAGGTCCAGCGCCACCGGACGATCCGGAAGCCGGCTTCGGGGCGTCCCCGCCGCGCCTGCTCGTGCGCCGCCCGCAGCGCCGCCAGGTACAGGCGCAGGTTGCTGTCGGCGATGCGGTAGAGGGCGGGCTTCCCCGGCCGCGTCGACAGCGGCTCGTCCACCGCGACGATCCGCTTCTCCCCGGTGAGGCGCCGCAGCAGGGGTGAGAGCGTCCCCGAGGGGAGGGCGCCGTCACGGCTGCCCGCGGACGCGGCGATGTTGGCGTGCGTCCGGTCGCCGGATCCGACCGCCTCGATGACGCGGCGCGAGACGTCGGGGTTGGGGAACTCGGCGAGCAGCGACGCCTCCGGGACGCCGAACAGCGCCGCGGCGGGGTCGGCGCACTCCTCCTCCAGGAACTCCAGCGCGGGCGTCCCGTGCGGCCAGGTGCGGACGATCCCGGGCAGGCCGCCCGACACCAGGTGCGCGTCGATGGCGTCCGCCGCCCCGAGCCCGAGCGCATCGCCCAGGTCCGCCGGGGTCAGCGGGCCGAGGACCATGGTGTCGGCACGCCCGTAGAACGGCCGGTCGTAGGCGGTGAGCCGCTCCATCATGTGCACGTCGCTGCCGAGCAGCAGGAGCAGCACCGGCCGGGACGACAGGAGCCGGTCCCAGCCCGTCTGCAGCGCGCCGTCGAACAGCGCGTCCTGCTCGGCCAGCCAGGGCAGTTCGTCCAGGACGAGGATGGACGGCGCGTCCGGCAGCACCGAGGCCAGCACCCGGAAGGCGTCCGGCCAGCTTCCGTTCTGCAGCGCCGGCACGAGTTCGGGGTCGGCCGGCAGCGCCGACTCCCTGACGTCCCGCAGGAACGCGTCCACCGCCTCGATCGGCGAGGCGCCCTTCGTCGCCGTGGAGAACACGTACGGCACGCCGGCGCGGTCGCAGAACTCCTGGACGAGGCGCGACTTGCCCACCTGCCGCCGTCCGCGCAGCGCGAGCGCGGCTCCCGTCCCGGTCCTGGCCACGCGGTCCAGCCGCTTGCGCAGGACCGCGAGCTCCGCCGCCCGCCCGATGAACCCCGCCAATGTAGCTCCACTCTACGTAGATTGCATCTACATAGATTAGCCAACCATCGTGCGGCGATGGCGCCCCACCGCCGCACGGTCGTCGGGTCAGCGGGGGCGGGGTGGGTGTTTGGCTATGAAGAGGCCCTCGGCGCTGACGCAGGTGCGGCCGTTCGCGCTGATGGCGCCGGTGGTGCGGATCTTGCGGCCGTCGACGGAGACCTGGCGGGCGGTGACCGTCAGGGGCTCGAACAGCGGCGTCAGGTGGTGGTAGCGGAGGGTTAGCTCCGCCGTCATGCCGGACGTGCCGGCCCAGCCGTTCGCGACGCCGAGGGTGTGGTCGAGCATCAGGGCGGAGACGCCGCCGTGGACGCTGGACGGCGGGCCCTGGTAGGGCAGGTCCAGCGTGACGGTGCTCTCGATGGTGCCGTCCGGGCGGCCCGCGTAGGCGAGCGGCGGGGCGATCGGGTTCTCCGGGCCGGTCGCCGGGTCGTGCCGGGTGTTGCCGTCGCCGCGCCACATGTCGACCAGGCGGTCGCGCAGCGGCGGGGCCTGCGCCTCGAGCTCGTCGGCGACGGCGTTGAGCCGGTCGGCGATGCCGGCCATGTCGGCGCCGGAGATGTCCCCGGCCCGGACGAGCGCGCCGATCACCCGGCGGGCCGCCGCGGCGGCGCCGTCCACGCCGCAGGCGCGGCGCTCGGCCTGCAGGTCCATCGGCATCAGGCCCTCCCGGCGGGCTGCGGGTCGCGGGGCAGGCCGAGGAGCCGCTCCCCGATGATGTTGAGCTGGACGTCGGTGGTGCCGCCCGCGATCGACATGTTGCGGGAGTTGAGGAACATCCACGTCGGGTCCTGCATGCCGCCGGCGCCCTCGCCGGTGAGCGCGTCCGCGCCGATCCAGTCGACGGCGGTCTCCCACACCTGCTGGATGTGCTCGACGCCGATCAGCTTGCCGATGCTGGACTCGGCGCCGGGCTGGCCGCCGGCGAGGGAGCGCAGCGTGGTGCGCAGACCGAACAGGCTGCTGGACTGGGCGTCGCAGAGGATGCCGCCGAGGGTCGTGAGGCGCTCGTCGTCGGCGCCCTCGGCGGCGAGTTCGAGGAGGGCCTCGCCGCCGCTGCCGAGCGAGGAGTCGTTCGACAGCGAGACGCGCTCGTTGGCGAGGGTGGTGCGGGCGAGCTTCCAGCCGTCGCCGGGTGCGGCGACGAGGAGGTCGTCGGGGATGAAGACGCCGTCGAGGAAGACCTCGTTGAACAGCTCGTCGCCGGTCAGCTCGCGCAGCGGGCGGATGTCGATTCCGGGCGACCTCATGTCGAGCAGGAAGTACGACAGGCCCTTGTGCTTGGGGACGGACGGGTCGGTGCGGGCGAGCAGGATGCCCCAGTCGGCCTCGCGGGCCATGGACGTCCAGACCTTCTGCCCGGTGATCCGCCAGCCGCCGTCGACCTTCTCGGCGCGGGTGGACAGGGCGGCGAGGTCGGAGCCGGCGCCGGGTTCGGAGAACAGCTGGCACCAGCGGACGTCGCCGCGCAGCGAGGCGGGCAGGAACCGCTCGTGCTGGGCGGGCGAGCCGTGCGCGATCAGCGTCGGGACGACCCAGTTGCCGATGATCATGTCGTGGGCGCGCAGGCCCGCGGCGCGCATCTCCTCGGAGATGACGAGCTGGGTGACGGCGTCGGCGCCCTTGCCCCAGGGGGCGGGGAGGTGCGGGGCGGTGTAGCCGCGGTCGGCGAGGTGGCGGGTGCGCTCCCCGCCGGTGAGGGCCTTGGCGGGTTCGAGCTCGGCGCGGATCTCCGCGCGGATCGCCTCGGCCTCCTCGGGGAGGTCGACGCCGAGCTCGCGGCGGACGCCGGCGAGGGTGAGGGACGCGACGCGGCGCCGCCACGCGGCGGTGGAGCCGAGCAGGACGCGCAGGGTCTGGGTGCGGCGCAGGTAGAGGCTCGCGTCGTGCTCCCAGGTGAAGCCGATGCCGCCGAGGGTCTGGATGCAGTCCTTGGCCGTCTGGAACGCGGCCTGGACGCTGGTGGCTCCGGCGACGGCGGCGGCGAGGGACGCCTCACCGGGCTTCGCGGCGGGGTCGTCCTGGGCGCGGGCGGCGTCCCAGGCGCAGGCGCGGGCCTGCTCGGCGTGGGCGAGCATCCGGGCGCAGCGGTGCTTGACGCCCTGGAACTGGCCGATGGGGCGGCCGAACTGCTCGCGGACCTTGGCGTACTCGGCGGCGATGGTGGTCGCCCAGTCGGCGAGGCCGGACGACTCGGCGGCGAACAGCGTCGCGGCGAGGTCCCGCACGTCCTGCGCGTCCAGATCCACGACCGACTCCGCGGGGACGGTCGCGTTGTCCACCCTGATCCTGGCCAGGCGGCGGGTGAGGTCGTGGCTGGGCAGCGCCTCGACGGTGACCGCGTCGCGCGGCAGGACGACCCAGGCCGTCGCGTCGCCGTCGGCGGCGGCCAGGACGAGCACGTCGGCGAGCTGCCCGCCGAGCACCGGGGCCGAGACGCCGGTCAGCGCGATGCCGCCGCCGGAGCGCGACAGCGTGACGCCGCCCGCGTCCAGCCCGACCGCGCCGAGCGTCGCGCCCGACGCCAGGCCGGGCAGGTGCGCGGCGTGCCCGGCCCGGTGCAGCACCGCGCTCGCGAGGACGGTCGGCAGGAACGGTCCGGGCGTCATGGCGCGGCCGAGCTCCTCCGCCACGACGGCCAGCTCGACCAGCCCGTACCCGGCCCCGCCCGCGTCCTCCGGCAGGTGCAGGCCGAGCAGCCCCTGCCCGGCGAGGTCGTCCCAGAACGCCGGCGCCTGCTCGGCCGCGGCGTCGACGGCGGCGCGGACGACCGCCTGCGTCACCTGCCGGGACGTGAAGGCCCGCACCGCGTCGCGCAGGTCGCGGTGCTCCTCGGTCAGCCCGATGGTCATAGGTGTGAGTCCTCAGATCCGTTCGATGATGGTGGCCGTGGCGTGCGCGCCGCCGGCGCACATCGTGACGAGCGCGGTGGACCGGTCCGACCGCTCCAGCTCGTTCACGGCCTGGGTGATCAGGCGGGCGCCGGTGGAGCCGACCGCGTGGCCGAGGGCGATGGCGCCGCCGTTGACGTTGACCCGGTCCATGTCGGGCTCGTGCACCGACGCCCACGACAGCACGACCGACGCGAACGCCTCGTTGATCTCGACGAGGTCGATGTCGGAGAGGGTCATCCCGGCGCGGTCCAGCACGTGCGAGGTCGCCTCGACCGGGCCGTCCAGGTGGTAGTAGGGATCGGAGCCGACCATGCCGGACGCGACGATCCGGGCGCGCGGCCGCAGCCCGAGCGCGGCGGCCTTCTCGGCGGACATCAGCAGCACCGCGGCGGCGCCGTCGCTGATCTGCGAGGAGTTGCCGGCGGTGTGGACGCCGTCGGGGATGACCGGGTTCAGCTTCGCCAGCGCCTCGGCGGTGGTGTCGCGCAGACCCTGGTCGCGGGACACGACGGCGGTCTCGCCGGTCGGCCCCTCCTTGGTCATGACGGGCGCCTCGATCTCGACGATCTGCCCGGCGAACCGGTCCTCGTCCCACGCGCGCCGCGCCTTGGCCTGCGACGCGACGCCGAGCGCGTCGGCGTCCGCGCGGGTGATGCCGCGCTTCTTCGCGATCCGCTCGGCGGCGGTGAACTGGTCGGGGTAGTCGATCTCCCAGCCGTCGGGCGCGGGGCTGCCGGTGCCGGGGGCGAGGGCCTGCCCGAGGAACACCCGGCTCATGGCCTCGACGCCGCAGCCGATGCCGGCGTCGATGGCGCCGGACGCGATCAGCCCCGCGATCAGGTGCACGGCCTGCTGCGACGACCCGCACGCGCAGTCGATCGTGGTGCAGGCCGTCCGGTACGGCAGGCCCGCGTACAGCCAGGCGTTGCGGGTGACGTTGTTGGACTGCTCGCCGGCCTGCGTGACGCAGCCGCCGACGACCTGCGCGACCGCGGCCGGGTCGACGCCCGCGTGCTCCAGCAGCCCCTTCTGGGTCAGGCCGAGCAGCTGCGCCGGGTGCAGCCCGGACAGCGCGCCGTAGCGCTTGCCGACCGGCGTCCGGACGGCGTCGACGATCACGGCCTCAGCCATGGGGATCTCCTTCTTTCTTCGTTGACCGGCGGCCAGGCGTCCTCGAGAGTCGCTCCGGGACGACGACCCGCCGCAGGTCAACCGGTGGGGTCGGTGAGGACGCGCTTGGCCCAGCGGTAGTCGGCCTTGCCGCTCGGCGAGCGGACGACCGCGTCCGTGAAGGCGACGAGCGCGGGGATCTTGTAGCCGGCGAGGTGCTCGCGGCAGTGCGCGCGCAGCTCCTCGGCGGTGGCGGTCGCGCCGGGCCGCAGCTCGACGACGGCGGCGACGCGCTCGCCGAACCGCTCGTCGGGGACGCCCGCGACCAGCGTGTCCATGACCGCGGGGTGCGCCTTGAGCGCCTGCTCGACCTCCTCGGGGAAGACCTTCTCGCCGCCGGTGTTGACGCAGCCGGAGCCGCGGCCGAGCACGACCGTGGTGCCGTCGGCCTCGACGCGGGCCATGTCGCCGAGGACCGCCCACCGCGTCCCGCCGATCACCGGGAACGTGCGGGCGGTCCTCTCCGGGTCGTTGTGGTAGCCGAGCGGGACGTGCCCGGACCGGGCCACGACGCCGATCTCGTCCGAGCCGGGCGGGACCGGGTTCATGGCGTGGTCGACGACGGTGAGGCGCGGGCTCGGGGCGATCCGCATCAGCCCGTCCGCGCCGACCTGGATGCTGCCGTCGACCCCGGACTCGGAGGCGCCGAACCCGTTGTTGATGTGGATGCCGGGGATGAGCTCGGCGAACTCCTCCTGGACGCTGCGCGACAGGATCGCGCCGCCCGAGCCGAGGACCTTGACCGACGACAGGTCGTACCCGGCGCCGTGCGCCCGGATCGCGTCGGCGAGCGGGCGGGCGATCGCGTCGCCGACCACGGTGACGATCAGCGGCTTCTCGCGTTCGATCAGGGCCAGCGTCGCAACCGGGTCGAAGCGCCGCGCCAGGGTCACGCACGAGCCGCCGTACAGGGCGATGAGCAGCGTGTACGCGGCGGCGCCGTGCATCAGCGGCATCGTCAGCAGGTAGCCGAACCCGGTGCCGGCCTTCGCGGCGGCGGCCAGGTCCTCGGCGGTGAGGTGCGGGTCGCCGTACGGGTTCCCGCCGCTGACGGCGGCCATGTAGAAGTCCTCGTGCCGCCACACGACGCCCTTGGGCAGCCCGGTCGTCCCGCCGGTGTAGAGGACGTAGCGGTCGTCGGCGCTGCGGCCCTCCCGGAGGGACGGGTCGGCCTCGCGCGGTTCGGCGTCGTAGTCGGCGACGCCGATCCGCGACGGCCACTCCGGCGCGCCGCCGGGCGCGTCCCCGCCGGCCGTGCTCGCGCCCGCGGCCGTGCCCGATGCGTCTCCGGCCGCTGCGCCCGTGCCCGGGCCGGGCCGGACGATCTCGACGTGCCGCAGCTCGGGGCAGTCGTGCGCGACGCGCGCGGCGGCCGGCGCGTACTCCTCGTCGACGACGAGGGCGGCGAGCCCGGCGTCGGTGTAGAGGTGGTGCAGCTCGCGGTCGGTGTACCGGTAGTTGATGTTGACCGGGACGGCCCTCGCCTTCAGGCAGCCGAGCAGGGTCTCGACGTACTCGGTGCCGTTCGGCATGTGGACGCCGACGTGCTCCCCCGCGCCGATGCCCGCCGCGCGCAGCGCGCCCGCCACCGCGTCCGCTCGCGCGTCGAGCTCCGCGAAGGTGAGCCTGCGCTCGCCGCAGACCACGGCGAGGCGGTCCGGCACGGCCGCGGCGACCGCCTCGAACAGGGTCGCCAGCTGAAGTGTCATGGCGGCGAGACTAGAATTCGTTCTCGACACTGGCAAACGCGGTCCCACTCACCGGTCCGCGCTGACCACGGAGTCGTCCCGGGCCCGCTCAGCGGGACCGTCGCCGCGGGCCAACTAGAATACGTACTAGTCTCCGGTCCGGCCGACACGCACGGACATACCGGGAGCACTGATGAACGCTGACCTGTCCCTGGCGGGCCGCACCGCCATCGTCACCGGCGCGGGCGCCGGGCTCGGCCGCGCCGAGGCCCTCGCGCTGGCCGCGCAGGGCGCCAACGTCGTCGTCAACGACATGGGGCCGGCCGCCGAGAAGGTCGTCGCCGAGATCACCGGGGCGGGCGGCAGCGCGATCGCGGTCACCGGGGACGTCGGCGACTGGTCCATGGGCGACACCCTCGTCTCCGCCGCCGTCGACACCTACGGCTCGCTGGACGTGCTGGTCAACAACGCCGGCGTGCTGCGCGACAAGATGCTGTTCAACCTGTCCGAGTCGGACTGGGACGACGTGATCCGCGTCCACCTGAAGGGGCACGCGGCGGTGTCGCGCGCCGCGGCGGTGCACTGGCGGGCGGCGAGCAAGGCCGCCGGCGGGCCGGTCTACGGCCGCGTGGTCAACACCGCGTCCGAGGCGTTCCTGTTCGGCTCGCCGGGCCAGCCGAACTACTCCGCCGCCAAGGCCGGCATCGTCGCGCTCACGCTGTCCACGTCCGCCGGGCTCGCCCGGTACGGGGTCCGCGCCAACGCGATCTGCCCGCGCGCCCGCACCTCCATGACGGAGGCGACGTTCGGCGAGGGCACCTCCCCCGGCGGGCTGGACGCGATGGCGCCCGAGCGCGTCGGCACGTTCGTCGGCTACCTCGCCTCGCCCGCGGCGGAGAGGATCAGCGGCCAGGTGTTCATCGTGTACGGCGACATGGTCGCGCTGATGGCCGCGCCCGCCGTCGAGCAGAAGTTCACCGCCGCGGACGGCGTGTTCTCCGCCGAGGAGTTCGGCGAGCAGATCACCCCGTACTTCGCGGACCGCGACGCCCACCGGACCTACGCCGCCTACAGCGTGGCCGCGCTGGACACCACCGGCACCAACAGCCGGTGACCCCGGAATGTCCGAAGGCCGCCCCCGGCGCGGAGGGGCGGCCTTCGGCGTCTTCCGCTCGCACGAGCGTACGGCTCACCCGACCGTACAACCCTCAGAAGACGGACGGGCCCCGGAGGGTGGCCTCGGCGCCCCCGTCCACGTAGATCACCTGGCCCGCCATGTGCGAGTTCGCGGGCGACACCAGCCAGGCCAGCGCCTCGGCGATCACGATGGGGTCCGCGTACCCGTTCAGCGGCATCGGCACCGCCTCGTTCATGATCTTGAACATCGCCTCGTCCTCGAACAGCGGGGCGCTCATCGGCGTCCGGACGACGCCGGGCGCGACCGCGTTCAGCGGGATGCCGGCGCCCGCCCACTCCGGGGCGACCGACACGCGCCGCAGCCACTGCGCGAGCGCCGACTTCGACGACGGGTAGAGCCGGTTGCCCCGCTTCGCCGCCAGCACCCGGTCCGCCGCCGCGAGCGCGGCGGGCTCGTCGCCCTCCAGGCACGCGCGCAGCACCGCGTCGTCCACCGGCTGCGTCCCGGAGATCGAGCCGACCACGGCGGCGCGCGGCGCCTCCGCCGCGGCGAGCGCCGGGCGCAGGCCGTCCAGCAGCGCGACCGCGCCGAAGTAGTTGACCTGGACGGTCAGCGGCGTCGGCCCGGTCACCCCGGCGCAGGCGACGGCGCCGTCGAGCGCGCCGCCGGAGCGTTCCAGCACCTCCGCGACGGCCTGGATCCGGCCCTCGGCCGTGCTGAGGTCGGCGCACACCTCGGCGTCGCGCAGATCGACCCCGACGACCTCATCGCCCTGCTTCCGCAGCAGCTCCGCCAGCGTCTTCCCGATGCCGGAGGCCGACCCGCTCACGGCGATGGTGCGTCCCATGTACGACTTCCTTTCGATGTCCCCGGCGAGGCCGGACGAGACCGGACGCGCCGGCGGGCTAGAGGTGCGAGCCGCCGTCGACGCGCAGCTCGGCGCCGGTCAGGTAGGCCGCGTCCGGCGACCCGGCGAACGCGATGACGGACGCGATCTGCTCGGGGCCGGCGACCCCGAACGGCGACACGATCCGCGTGAAGTAGCTGAGGTCGATCCCCTTGGGGAACATGTCCGCCCTGGTCAGCGGGGTGTCGACGGTGCCGGGTGAGATCGGCACGACGCGGATGCGGCGCGCGGTCAGCTCGGCCGCGAGGCTCAGCGAGAACGCCAGCACGGCGCCCTTGGACGCCGAGTAGGCCGTCATGTACGGGTTGCCCTGCGTGGCCGACAGCGACGAGGTGTTGATGATGACCCCGGTGCCGTCCGGGAGGTGCTTGAGGGCCTCGCGGCAGAACAGCGCGGTGCCGACGAGGTTCACGTTGAAGATCCACGTCAGGTCCGCGACCGACAGCGTCTCGATCGGGGTGGTCCGGTGCACGCCCGCGACGTTGACCAGCACGTCGATGCCGCCGAGCGTCTCCGCCGCGGCCGCGACCGCGGCGATCACGGCGGGCTCGTCGGCGACGTCGGCGACCCGCGTGGCGACCGTCCCGGGGCCGGGGGCTCCGGCGGCGGTCTCGGCGAGCCCGTCCTCCGACAGGTCCACGGCGAAGACCGCGGCGCCCTCGGCGGCGAGCCGGTGCGCGGTGGCCCGCCCGATGCCCGACCCGGCCCCGGTGAGCAGCACTTTCACACCGTCGTAGCGATTCATGCCGGAACGCTAACCGCGTCCCTGCCCGCCCCGCCGGGACGATCCCGATGAACGGGAGCGTCTACTCGGGAGCGTCTCCGGAGGCGCTCCCCGGGGTGTCCCCAGACGCGTTCCGGGGGGCGTTCGAGCGGGGCGCGAGGAGCAGCTTGCAGGCGAGCCGGATGTCGGTCTCCACGTCCGCCATCGACGCGCGCCCGTTCAGGCTCGACTGGAGCACGCCGTACCAGCACTGCATCAGCAGCCGGACGAGCGTGACGTCCTGCGCGGTCGGCACCTCGATGCCCACGGCGCGCAGCAGGATCTCGCGGAAGGTGTTGTCGATGTGGACGGTGTCGGCGACCGTCGCGACGTGCGCGGTGTTGGACGCGTGCAGCATCGAGGTCGACAGCACCGGCTGCGCCATCAGGTACCGGCTGGCCTGCACCAGCATGTCGGCGACCGCCTCCTCGGGGGCGGTGCCGGGGGCCGGCTCGGTGACCTGGTCGCGGAGCCGGTCGACCTGCGCCGCCATCACGCCGGTGAACAGGTGCACCTTCGAGGGGAAGTACCGGTACAGGGTGCCGATCGCCACCCCGGCGGCCTTCGCCACCTCGTGCATCTGGACGCGCTCGAGGGACTTCTCCGCGCCGATGCGCGCCGCCGCGCGGAGTATGCGCTGGCGGCGGTCGTGCTGCTCGGGTGAGCTCGGCTCGGCGGACAGCCTCGCCGACGCGATCCTCGCCACGATCCTCCACGTCCTTTCCGGTGCTGACAAGGAACAATATCCGGAGTCCCGGCACGTCCCGCGATCGTCGATACCGGTCAGTGGGACCGGGCGGCCCCGCGCGCCGCGGCCCGCCTACGTTGTGGCCGCGCCAGCACCCGAGGCTCGGAGGGGACGTCACGTGGGAAACGCCGGTGAATCGTGGGACGACGAATACGACGTCGTGGTGGCCGGTTCGGGGGCCGGCGCGATGGCGGGGGCGCTCGCGGCGGCCTCCGGCGGGCTGAAGACGGCGGTCCTGGAGAAGACGCGGGTGCTCGGCGGGACGTCCGCGTACTCGGGGTCGGCGATCTGGCTGCCCGGGACCGCCGTGCAGGAGCGGGCCGGGATCGGCGACTCGGCCGAGTCGGCGCGCACCTACCTGCGGGCGCTGATCGGCGACGGCACCGCCGCGCACCGTGAGGCGTTCCTGGAGACGGCGCCCGAGCTGGTGGACTTCCTGGAGCGCGACCCGGCGATCGAGTTCGAGTTCCAGCCCTTCCCCGACTACTTCGACGCGCCCGGCCGGATGGCCATGGGGCGGTCGTTCGTCCCGCTGCCGCTGCCCGCCGAGCGGCTCGGCGACCTGGCCGGGCTCGTCCGGCCGCCGGTCGACCGGGACCGGGCGGGGCGCGGGCACTCCGCGTCCAGGCCGCTGGTGCAGGGCCGGGCGCTGATCGGCCGGCTGCTGCTGGCGATCAACGCGACGGGCAACGGCGACGTCCGCACCAGGACGGCGCTGACGGACCTGGTCGTCGAGGACGGCAGGGTCACCGGCGTCCTCGCGGCGACGGCGGACGGCCCGCGCCGGCTCCGCGCCCGGCGCGGCGTGCTGCTCGCGGCGGGGGGCTTCGAGTCGTCGTCGGCGCTGCGCGGCGAGCGCGGCGTCCCCGGCGAGGCCGGCTGGACGATGGCCCCGGACGGCGCCAACACCGGCGACGCGATCACCGCGGCCGTCGCGGCCGGTGCGTCCACCGGCCTGCTCGACCAGGCGTGGTTCTGCCCCGGCGTCCTGACCCCGGACGGCCTGCCCGCCTTCACGCTCGGCTTCCGCGGCGGGCTCATCGTGGACGGCTCGGGCCGCCGGTTCGCCAACGAGTCGCTGCCGTACGACCAGATGGGGCGGCGGCTCGCGGCTGCCGAGGGCCCCTTCCACCTGATCTTCGACGCCCGCTCGAAGGGGCTGCCGGCGATCTCCGTCCCGCCGGTGGCGCTGGAGGAGCAGGTCGCGTCGGGCAGGTGGACCGAGGCGGGCTCGCTCGCCGGCCTCGCCGCCAGGACCGGCCTGCCCGCCGGCGCCCTCACCGCCACCGTGGAACGCTTCAACGGCCTCGCCGCGAAGGGCGTGGACGAGGACTTCCACCGCGGCGAGGACCCCTACGACCTGTTCTTCACCGGCGGGAAGCCCGGCCTCGTCCCGGTCGACGAGCCGCCGTACTACGCCGCGGAGATCGTGCTCAGCGACCTCGGCACGAAGGGCGGGCTGCGCACCGACCCCGACGGCCGCGTCCTCGACGGCGCCGACCGCCCCATCCCCGGCCTCTACGCCGCGGGCAACACCAGCGCATCGTTCACCGGCCCCGTCTACCCGGGGCCGGGCATCCCGATCGGATCGGCGATGGCCTTCGCCTACCGCGCCGTCCAGGACATGAGGAGAGACCGCACGTGACTTCCGCCAGGGGGCGCGCGGCCGCGATCGCGGCCGCCGCCGTCACCGCGGTCGGCATCGCCGCCACCGCCGTGCCCGCCCACGCCGACCCCGGGCACCGCGGGACGCTGCTGGCGAGCCGGCCGCTGCACACCTCGGCGGCCCTGCCGTCCGCATCCTTCACCCGCGCGATCTCCTACGTCTCGGAGGGCGTCGGCGGCAGGCGGATCACGGTGACGGGCACCGTCGCCGTCCCGGAGGGCAGGGCGCCGCGCGGCGGCTGGCCCGTGATCAGCTGGGCGCACGGCACCACCGGCACCGCCGACGCCTGCGCGCCGTCCCGCGACACCGCCACCGGCCCGGCGCACGACTACCTGTCGATCACCGAGGGCTACCTCGACAGGTGGGTGGCGCACGGGTTCGCCGTCGTCCAGACCGACTACGAGGGGCTGGGCACGCCGGGCGGGCACCCGTACATGAACGGGGCGAGCGAGGCGAACACCGTCCTCGACATCGTCCGGGCCGCGCGCCGCGTCGACCCGCACATCGGGCGGGACTTCTACGTCGCGGGCCACAGCCAGGGCGGCCAGGCGACGCTGTTCACCGCCGCCGCGAAGAAGGCCGGCGACGTGCGGCTGAGGGGCGCCGTGTCGATCGCGCCGGGGTCGCACATGGCCGAGACGGCGCAGTACGTCCAGGCGCAGTACCCGGGTGCGGAGCTGGCCCTGCCGTTCCTGTTCGTGCTGCTGAACGGCGCGAAGGCGGCGAACCCGTCGTTCCACCCGGAGGAGCTGCTGACCCCGGCGGCCGCGCAGGTCCTGGAATCCGGGCAGCGCGACGCGTGCCTCGCCCAGCTGAGGGAGGCCGGTTCGTCGCTCCCGCTGAGCGGGGTCTTCCGCCCGGACGCCGACCTGACCGCGTTCGAGACCTACTTCAACGGGCAGGAGGCCGCCGGCCTCGACCTGCGCGTCCCGACCCTCGTCGCGCAGGGCACCGCCGACACGTCGGTCTCGCCCGCCGCGACGAAGGGGCTCGTCGCCGACCTGTGCAAGCGGTACCCGGACATCTCCTACCGCGAGTACCAGGGCGCCGACCACCGCGCCAGCATCGAGGCTTCCTTCGATGACGCCCTGAGGTTCGTCCAGACCGTGCAGTCGGGCCGCACGCCGTCCGGCGCCTGCTGACCAGACCGGAAACGGCGTGCCTCCCCTCCTCCGGGGCGGCACGCCGTTCCGGTCGGCCAGGACGGCCGGGCGTCAGACCAGGTTGTCCTCCACGGCCAGGCCGAACTCGCCGCGCCCGTACATCGACAGGGCGTGCTCGACGTCGTTCGCGACGTGCACGCTGCCCGCGTGCGCGTCCCGCCAGGCCCGCTCGATGACGTTGCCGCGGTGCAGCGAGTTGCCGCCCGCCGTCTTGAACAGGATGTCGATCGCCTCGATGGCCCGCTCGGTGCCGCGCACCTGGTCGCGGCGCGCGCGCAGGCGCAGCTCCATCGGGATCTTCTCGTTGCGCACCGCGTACGCGTAGATCTCCCGGACGTTCCGGTCGGTCTGCAGGATCGCCGCGTCGATCTCGGACGCCGCCCGCGCCACCGCGACCTGCGCGAACTGGTCCTCGACGAACCGGCCGCCGCCGAGGCTCAGCCGGATCCGGTCGCGCATCCGCGTCACGTACAGGTCGTGGCAGCCCGCCGCCATGCCGATCACGCTCGCCGCGACCGTCGTGGTGAAGATCGTGCCGAACGGCAGCCGGTACAGCGGCCCGGTGTTGACCTTGCGGCCCGCGGTGCGCAGCTGCGCCTGGTCGAAGTTGCGCATCGCGCGGTGCGCGGGCACGAACGCCCGCTCCACGACGATGTCGTCGCTTGCGGTGCCGCGCAGCCCCATCGAGTCCCACACCCGGCGGATCTCATAGTCCGTCCTCGGGATCAGCACGGTCATGAAGTCGACCGGGCGGCCCTCGGCGCCGACGACGAGGCCGCCGAGCAGCGCCCAGTCCGCGAACTCGCAGCCGGACGAGAACGCCCACCGCCCCGACACCTCGAACCCGCCGTCCACGGGGGTGAGCCGGCCGATCGGCGCGTAGGACGAGGCGACCAGCACGTCCGGTCCCGGCTCCCACACCTCCTGCTGCGCCTCGTCCGGGAACAGCCCGAGATGCCAGGAGTGGACGCCGAGGACGGCGGTCACCCAGCCGGTCGAGCCGCAGGCCCCGGAGACGGCCCTGACCACCTCGTAGAAGGCGACCGGGTCGTCCTCCGCGCCGCCGTAGCGGGTCGGCTGCAGCATCCGGAACACCCCGGCGGCGGTCAGCTCCTTCATCGTCTCGGCCGGGATGCGCCCCTTCTCGTCCACGGACCGGGCCCGCTCGGCGATGCCCGGCAGCAGCTCCCGCACGGCTTCCAGGACCTCGTTGCTCATGCCCGCTCCTCGCTCCCGTCTTTTCTGGTCCGGCCCTCGCAGGACACCATGTCACCGTGCCGTCGCGGGGACGTGCGTCCCGGCCACCGAGACTTCCGGGACCGGACCGCGGCCCGCGACCTACCGTTCGAATCACCCGTCCATCGCCGAAGGGATGATCCACGTGACAGCAACCGAGTCGGACGCCGTCCGCAAGATCGAGGCGGAGGCCATCTCCTCCCGTTTCGCCCGGGGATGGCACTGCCTCGGGCTGGCCGAGAAGTTCAAGGACGGCAAGCCCCACACGGTCAACGCGTTCGGGCAGAAGCTCGTGGTCTTCACCGGTGAGGACGGCAAGACCAACGTCCTGGACGGCTACTGCCGGCACATGGGCGGCGACCTGTCGGACGGCACCGTCAAGGGCAACGAGATCGCCTGCCCGTTCCACGACTGGCGCTGGGGCGGCGACGGGCGCTGCAAGAAGATCCCGTACGCGCGGCGGGTGCCGCTGCGCGCGCGCACGGCCGCGTGGCCGACGATGGAGAAGAACAAGCTCCTGTTCGTCTGGAACGACCCGGAGGGCAAGCAGCCGCCGGAGGACGTGACGATCCCGCTGATCGAGGGCGCCACCCGCGACGACTGGACGGACTGGCGCTGGACGGAGCAGGTCGTCCACACCAACTGCCGCGAGATCATCGACAACGTCGTCGACATGGCGCACTTCTTCTACATCCACAACTCGTTCCCGACGTTCTTCAAGAACATCTTCGAGGGACAGGTCGCGACGCAGATCATGAAGGGCAAGAGCCGCCCGGACGCGCGCCGCGAGGCGAGCGGCAAGGGCGGGCCGCGGATGCTCGGCAACACCTCCGTCGCGTCCTACCACGGCCCGTCCTTCATGATCGACGAGCTGACGTACCACTACGAGGGCTACGACCTGCACTCCGTGCTGATCAACTGCCACTACCCGATCGACGAGAACTCGTTCTCGCTGCACTCGGGGATCATCGTCCAGCACAGCGACAAGCTGCCGCCGGAGGTCGCCGAGGCCACCGCGGAGAAGCTGTCGACGTTCATCCTCACCGGGTTCGAGCAGGACGTCGCGATCTGGAAGCGCAAGGCCCGGATCGACAACCCGCTGCTGTGCGAGGAGGACGGCCCGGTCTACCAGCTGCGCCGCTGGTACCAGCAGTTCTACGTGGACGTCGCCGACGTGCGGCCGGAGATGACCGACCGGTTCGAGTTCGAGATCGACACGACGCGGCCGGTCGAATCGTGGGAGAAGGAGGTCGAGGAGAACCTCGCGCGCCGGGCCGCCGAAGGGGCCTCGGCGTGACGATCCGCCAGGACGAGCGGCTGGTGGACGGGCCGCTGCTGCCCGTCCGCTGCCGCCGGTGCGCCGCCGAGGTGCTGGTGCGCAAGTCGAGCTGGGAGCAGACGAGCATCCAGTGGACCGCGCAGGCCCGCGCCGCGTGCCCCGAGCTCGCCGCGGACCCGCACGAGACCTGCCCGGCGCTGCGCTCGGCGATCCAGGAGGCCGCGCTGACCGGGACGATCACGGTGATCGATGAGTGACGCGCTGGCCGGCCGGTCCGCGATCGTGACGGGCGCCGGCGACGGCATCGGGCGCGGCATCGCCCGCCGGTTCGCCGCGGAGGGCGCCCGCGTCCTGGTCGCCGAGCTGAACGCCGAGACGGGTGAGCGGGTCGCCTGGGAACTGGCCGAGGAGTTCGGGGCGGACGCCCGGTTCGTCGCGACCGACGTCACCGACCGCGACCAGGTCGAGGCGATGGTCGCGTTCTGCGCCGACCTGTGGGGCGGCGTGGACGTCCTGGTCAACAACGCGTGGGGCGCCGGGACCGTCAGCCGCGTCGAGACCAAGACCGACGAGCAGCTCGCCCGCGGCTTCGCGATGGGCTACTACGGCCCGTTCTGGGCGATGCGCGCCGCGTTCCCGCACATGAAGAGGCAGGGCTGGGGCCGCGTGATCAACATGTGCTCGCTGAACGGCGTCAACGCGCACATGGGCACCCTGGAGTACAACTCGGCGAAGGAGGCGCTGCGCGCGCTGACCCGCACGGCGGCCCGCGAGTGGGCGCCGGCCGGTGTCGTCGTCAACGCCGTCTGCCCGGGGGCGAAGAGCGCCGCGTTCCGCCGGATGGCGGCCGAGCATCCCGAGATCGAGGCCGCCGCCGACCGGGCCAACCCCATGGGCCGCCTCGGGGACCCCGAGACCGACATCGCGCCGGTCGTGGTGTTCCTGGCCTCCGACGGCGCCCGCTACCTGACCGGAAACACCCTGTTCGTGGACGGCGGCTCGCACATCAACGGCGTCGCCTGGACCCCGGACCTGGACGGAGAACAATGATCGACCGCTATGGCCCGTGGGCCGTCATCGCCGGCGGCTCCGAGGGCGTCGGCTCCGCCTTCGCCCACCGGCTGGCCGACGCGGGGCTGAACCTCGTGCTGATCGCCCGCAAGCCCGGGCCGCTGGAGCGCACCGCCGAGGAGGTCCGCGCCAAGGGCGTGGAGGTCCGCACCATCGAGCTGGACCTCGTCGCCCCGGACCCGCTGAAGCGGATCCGCGAGGTCACCGACGGCCTGGACGTCGGGCTCCTGGTCTTCAACGCGGGCGCCAACAGCTACGGCCACGAGTTCGTGTCCGGCGACCTGGACCGCTTCCAGGGCGTCATCGACCTGAACATCACCGCGCAGCTGTCGCTGACGCACCACTTCGGCGGGCTGATGAAGGAGCGCGGGCGCGGCGGGATCCTGCTGGTCGGCTCGCTCGCCGGCTACATGGGGCAGCCGCAGATCAGCATCTACTCGGCGGTGAAGGCGTTCGGCCGCGTGTTCGCCGAGGGGCTGTGGCTGGAGCTGCGCGAGCACGGCGTGGACGTGCTGGAGCTCGTCCTCGGCGTCACCCGCACCCCGGCGATGGAACGCGCCGGCCTCAACATGGACATCCCGGGCCTGAACGTCGCCGAACCCGACGACATCGCCCGCGAGGGCCTGGAGCACCTGTCCGAGGGGCCCGTCTGGGTCGCGGGCGGCAACTACAAGGCCGCCCAGAAGCGCAACGGCTTCCCCCGCAACGAGCTGGTCGCGGGCGCCCACGAGGCCATGAAGCGGATGCTCCCGAAGCCGTCCTGAGCCCTCTCCTTCCTTCCGGCCGCCCCGCTCTCTGGGGCGGCCGTCGTCATGCGGGCCGCCGTGTCGTCATGCGGGACCGTCGACGTGCGACGCGTAGAGGCGTCTCAGCAGCTGGTTGAGCTGGGCGCGCTCCGCCGGGTCGAGAGCGCTCAGGAACCCGTCCTGCTCCTCGGCCGCCGCGCCGGCGATCGCGGTGACGAGCGCCTTGCCCCGCTCGGTGAGCGCGACGGTGCGGCGGCGCCTGTCCGCCTCGTCCGGGCGCCGCTCCACGAGCCCGCGCCGGACCAGCGAGTCGAGCACCGCGACGATGTTGCGGGCGTCCACGGCGACGAGCCCGGCGAGCCGCCGCTGCCCCTGCGGCCCGTGCTCGTCGAGCATCACCAGCACCGCGTACTGCCCCTGCGTCAGGTCGTGCGCGGCGAGGAACGCCGTCCACGACCGCGCCGTCAGCGAGCCCAGCCGGGCCAGGAGGAATCCGGTTCCCCGCTCGTACGCGTTCACGCCCCCATCCTAGTTAGTGGACATGCCTCATGTCGTTTGATAGACATGGAACATGTCAATCCGCCATGCCCGTGTTCCCATCGACGGCCACTGCCTGCACGTCGCCGAGTCCGGCGACCCGCGCGGCCGACCGTTCCTGTTCCTGCACGGCTGGCCCGAGTCATGGCGGACGTGGACGGGCGTCATGGCGGCCGCACCCCCCGCCGCCCGGCTGATCGCCATCGACCTCCCCGGCGTCGGCGCGTCCACCGGGGCCGTCGCCGGCGGCTCGAAGCGCGACCTCGCCTCCCTCGTCCGCGGCCTCGTCGAGCGGCTCGGCCTGGCCGACCTGACCCTCGTCGGCCACGACGCCGGAGGCATGATCGCCTACGCCTACCTCCGCCACCACGACGCCGCCCGCGTCGTCATCATGAACACGGTGATCCCCGGCCTGGACCCGTGGGACGACGTCCTGCGCGACCCCCGCGTCTGGCACTTCGGCCTGCACGCCGTCCCGTCGCTGCCGGAGGCGCTCGTCCGGGGCCGCGAGCGCGAGTACTTCGACTACTTCTACGACGTGCTGTCCGCCGACCCGTCCAGGATCACGCCGGAATCGCGGGCCGCCCACGCCGCCGCCTACGGCACCGGCGCCGCGCTCACCGCCGGCTTCGACCTCTACCGCGCGTTCGCCCAGGACGCCGAGGACAACGCGGCCTGCACCGGCCCCGTCACCACCCCGCTGCTCTACCTGCGCGGCGACCGCGAGGGCGACGCCGCCGCGTACGCGCGCGGCTTCCGCGCCGCCGGCGTCCGCGACCTCACGACGGCGACCGTCGAGGACGCCGGGCACTTCGCCCAGGAGGAGCAGCCGTCCCGGGTGTGGTCCCGCATCGCCTCCTTCGCGGGGTGAAAGATCCGGGGATCTCGTGACATGTGGAGGTGACCCCCCGAGGAGGCCACATGCGGAGGATCCCGCTTCATGGATAAAGAGGAGTTCGCGGCCGTCTACGCCACGACCTACCGAGGGCTGCTCGGATACGCGCTGCGCCGCTGCGACACCCCCGAGGACGCCGCCGACGTCGTCGCGGAGACCTTCACGATCGCCTGGCGGCGCGCCGCCGACGTCCCCTCCGGCGACGCGGCCCGCCTGTGGCTGTACGGGGTGGCGCGCCGCGTCATCGCCAACCACCGGCGCGGCGTCCAGCGCCACGCGGACAAGACGGCGGCGCTGCGCGCGGGCCTGACCGCGCCCGTCCACGACGACTCCCCCGTGAACGAGGTGTTCCGCGCCCTCCCCGACCGCGACCGCGAACTCCTCACGCTCGTCGCGTGGGAGGGCCTGTCCGTCCCCGAGATCGCGGCGGTGCTCGGCTGCTCCCGCAACGCGGTGAGCATCCGCCTCCACCGCGCCCGCAAACGCTTCGCGCGCGCCCTGCGCGCCGCCGGCGTCGACCAACCGGGGCCGGGCAGGCCCGTCCTGAGGAGCGAACTGGCATGACGTACCCGGTGGACGACCTCGTGGCGTCCCTGAACCCCGTCCGCGACGACGACGTCCCCGCGCCGGGCGAGACGGCCCGCGCCCTGCTGGCCGCCATCACCGCGATGCCCGCCCCGGCCCCGCGCCGCCGCTTCCGCCCGCGCCTGCGCTTGCGCTTCGCGGTCGCCGCCGCCGTGGCCGTCGCCGCCGCCACCGCGGCGCTCATCGCCGTCCCCGCCCGCGACTCCGGCCCGCTGCGCAGCTACGCCAACGCGGCCGTGCGGATCGACGTGACGGGCGACGACGAGTACGAGGTCGAGGTGAAGGACGCCTACGCCGACCAGCGCAAGTTCCGCGAGGCGTTCGCGAGGTTCGGGCTCGACGTCCGGCTGCGGATCGTGCCGGTCTCTCCGGGCGAGGAACGCCGCCTCATCCGCGTCGGCCCGCTCCACGCCGCGAGCGGCGGCCTGCCGCCGGGCGGCGTGACCGGCACGTCCGACACCGCCCTGAAGTGCCCGCCGGACCTCGGCAGCTGCCCGCTCCGGGTCAGGCTCGGCGGCGCGATGTTCCACCTGGAGGGCGCCGACATCGTCCTCGGCCGAACCGCCCGGCCAGGCGAGCTCTACCAGGACACCGGGCCGACGCCGGGCGACCACCCGAAGAGCCTGCATCTCACCGGCCGCACCGTCGCTCAGGCCCTCACCGACCTCGACCGCCGCGGGCTGACCTGCGCTTTCTTCCTCGGCGAGTTCAAGCCCGACCTCTCGGGCGGCGGCTGGGACGCGCCCGCGAGCTGGCGCCCTTCCGGCGACCGGCGGATCACCGGCGCCTGGATGCGCAGCTCGAACTCGGTCGGGCTGCTCGTCACCCCGGCGAAGGGCGACCCCGAACCCGTCCCGGGCAACTGACGCCGTTTCACCATGTCGCGGGGAACATGCGGTGCCTGAGCAGGCGGCCGACCCGCTCGGCCGCCGCGTTCACGTCTCCGCACGGGAGAAGGAAACGGCTCCGGCGTCGCAGCACCTCGCAATAGGCCCACCCGTTCCCGGGCACAGGACGCACGCCCACGACGACGCCCACGTCCTCAGCGACGCCGCTCGCATAAATCCACAGCAGCGGCTCCGGGAACGGAAAACGGTCGTCCCGGTAGAACTTCACGCAACGCCATCCGTCCATTCGCACGGCGACGGACAGATGATCCAGATACCGGACGGCGCATTCACGGCGACGGTGCGTCCGCCACCGCAGGAGAACCCGGCCGGGCATCAGAAGGCGACCTCCGCCCAGACCCATTTGCCGGGGCTCGTCCGCTCCACGCCGCACCGGCTCGCGAGGGCCTGGACGATCGGGAGGCCCCACCCGCCCGTGCCGTCGTCGTGCCCCGCGTCCAGCGCACACGCGTCGGGGACGATGTCGTCCAGCGTCATCTCCACCACCGGCCTGGCGACCGGCATGGCGTCCGAGGCGTCCCAGACCTGGAGCACGACGGCCCGCGCCTCCCGGGCAAACCTGACCCGGATCTCCCGATCCGGCGTACTTTGTATGGCATTCGCGACCAGCTCTCCGGCGATGAGCTGAACGTCCCCCGACAAAGCCAGGAGACCCCATTCGGTGAGCCGGAACTCGATCAGCGCCCGCACCATCCCCGGCACCGTGGCCGCCGCCAGACAGACCACATCCAGTTCGCCCGAATTAGCGGCTTTAATCCCCATGACCTCCCCCTTCTCTCCCGCGATTTCAAGGACAAGAATGAGAGGGCCTGGTTACGTTGTCACCATTGCCGGACAGGTTGGCAACTCCCTCCCCCCGGAAGGCGGTCGATCATGGTCAGGAAGTCCCCCGACCCGGACGTGTCGCTCTACGCCCTCATCGCCTACTACCTGCGATTCCTCCGCCAGAAGCACCGGATGACCCAGGAGGAGGTCGGAAAGATCATCGGCTGCACCAAGAGCCAAGTTTCCAAGTACGAGGGCGGCACCCGCCAACTCGACGAACGCGAGGCTGACATCCTGGACCAACTCTGGGACACGGGCGGCATCCTCACGATCCTCCTGCGCTACGCCAAGCTCGGCGTGGACCCCAACTGGTCCGAGAAGCTCCGCAAGTACCAGCGCGACGCGTCCGTCCTACGCATCTACAGCGAGAACATCATTCCGCTCCCCTTCCAAGTGGAGGGGTACGCCAGAGCCCTGCTCAGCGCGGGTCACGCCGCCGGGCTCGTGGACGACATCGACGCCGCAGTCGCAAGGCGTATGGAACACCAAGCCGCGATACTCACCGACGACCCCAGAATCTGGGCCGTCCTCGACGAGGTCGCTTTGCGCCCTATGGGAGGCACCTCGGTCATGGAGGAACAGCGTGACCTGCTTCTCAAGCTTGCAGAGCTTCACCACATCTCAATCCGCGTCCTTCCGGAGAGTGCAGCACCCCATATCGGATTGGACGGCTCCTTCTGCTGCTTCGAGCTCCCCAAGAACGTCCAGGCCGCGTTCGCTGGAACGAATCTCGACGTAGGGCGAGTCATAGAGGGGCAAGGCGAGGCGGCTGGTGTGGCTGTACGCTTCGAGCAGATCGCTGCGCGGGCCTGGAACGAGGCCCAGTCACTCGAATGGATAGCGAGGATGCGCACATGACGAGTTGGCGAAAGTCCAGCCACAGCGGCCAAGGCGGTACTGGCGAGTGCGTGGAATTGGCTCGCCTTTCCCACGGCGTCGCCGTCCGGGACAGCAAGAACCCCCAAGCAGGCCACCTCGAACTCCCCCACCGAACCTTCGCCGCGCTGCTCGACCAGCTGAGGCGTGAGCGTCCCTCCAACTGACGGAGCGCAGTGTGACCACCTGGCGGAAGTCCAGCCATAGCGACGAGACCGGCGGCCAGTGCGTGGAAGTAGCCGCTCTCCCCAGGGCCATTGCCATCCGTGACAGCAAGTCTCCGGCGGCCGGGCGCCTCGAACTCCCCCGGCACTCCTTCGCCGCACTGCTCGCCCACCTGAGGCGCGAGCGCCCCTCCGACTGACGGAGCGCAGCGACCGGCGTCCGCCTGCCGCACGCGCTCGCGGCGGCGCCGTCGGCCGCCATCTCGAGCAGGAGCGGCGGACGTCCGCGCGCCTTCTGCTTGATGGGACGCCGAGCTCCGGATTCAGCTGCAACCGGATGCCCGGCGTCCGAACGTCGGCTCAGCCGCTCTGGGTGGGGACGAGCGAAATGTTGTCGAGGTAGAGGTTGTAGGCGGGGCCGTACGTGCCGACTTGGAAGCCGAGGCTGCGGTCGGACGCGGTGTAGTACATGGCGACCGGCACTTCGAAGTGCTGCGTGGTCGTGGTGAGCGCGACTGGGCGGTCCCAGTAGGGGATGTACTGGCCGGTGTTGTAGGTGTAGACGCTCACGTCGAGGGTCACGTCCCGGGTGGCCCGGGCGTCGAAGGACAGCGTGTAGAGCTGCTGGCCGGTAAAGGACAGGGGCGAGTACCCGATCGAGTGGTCCCACGGGTTGACGATGCCACCCGGGAGATCGCCGAAGCCGCCGGACGGGACGTTGGCCTCGAGCTCTCCGTTCGTCGCGCGGATATCAACGTCGTTGCCCCACCACTGGCCGGTGTCGTTGGTGAAGGTCGAGTCGCCGAGCATCTCGCCGGGTGCCGTGTCAGCCAGAGCGGCGCTACCGCTACCGGCAACCGCCAGGACGGCCACGCTCAGCGCGGCCACGAGGTGACGCATCGATTTCACGGGAGGTTCCACCTTTCGTCGGGGGGAAGCCGATCACCGCTGATTAGATCACGTGTGAATCCGGTTAACAACTATTTCGTTGATTACAATGCGTAGTACTGTGAAGTAGCTACACACCACTCTTCTAGGCGAGCGTGGGGCGGGCGGCCGTAGGTGATGCGCCCTGGCGGGATCGGGGTCGCTTTCATGGGGTGTCCCATAAGGGATCAACGAGGTGGCGAAAGGCGGACCTCGGTGTCGGCGGAGGCGTCTAGCGTGGCCGCATGAATGATCATCCCCCCGTGACCGGTGACGAGAACGTCCTCGACATCCCCGCGGAGCTGCGCACGGAACTGCTGATCAGGCGCGGTGGGACGGTGCCGAGCCCGCCGCCGGCGATCGACCCGTCCGCCGCCGCGCGGGTCGCCGACCGGCTGGCCGGGAACCGCGCCGCCGTAGACCGGATGCTGGGCCATCTGGGCAGCGACCCCGGTGCGGTCCGGGCGGCGCGGGCGTACCTGGACGGCGAGCCGGACCCGCGCGGCGCCGCCGCCGTCGCCCTCGTCGAGACGCACGTGTCCCGGGGCGAGGAGCACGATCGGTGGACCGCCGCGTGGTCCACCGAGAACGCCGTCCCCTGGGTGGACGCGTGGGCGGTCGAGCACGGGCTCGCCTTCGCGGCCCGCGCCGGCGCGGAGGCGGACGGCCTCGCCATCGGCCGGGACGAGCTGAGCGGCGACCACGTCCTGGAGGCCCGCGGCTGGTCGGAGCAGCGGCTGCCGTGGGCGACGGGCCCGGCCGGGCGGCGGACGCGCGCGCTGCTGGCGGTCGCGGACGAGGCGGACCACGCCGCGGCCGTCGCGGGGCTCGCCGGGCACCGCGCCGCGCGCGCGCAGCGCCAGGTGGTCGCCTTCCTGGTCCCCGACCAGGAGGAATGGGTGGACGAGTGCGTCCGGGAACGGCCCGGGCCGGAGACCCACGGGTCGAAGCTGCTCTGGTGCTCGGTCGGGTCCGCAGGGCACCTCGCCCGGCTGCGCGGCGCGAAGCGGGCGAGGTTCGGGGACGACGAGGTCGGCCTGGACGTCCTGCTCACGGCGGCGGAGGGGATCGGACCGGCCGTCGCCCCGCTTCTGGCCGCGGCGCTCAAGGACACCGACTGGGAGGTCCGCGACATCATTCACGGGGCGGGGTTCAACGCCCGCGCGCGCAAGGCGATCTTCCAGGTGCTGTCGCCGCTGCCGAGCGACGAGGCGTTCGCGATCGTGGCCGCCGACACCGCCCGGCCGGGCGGGCTGGCCGCCCTGACGGCGATGATCGAGCGCTTCCCGGTCCGGGCCGTCCGCCTCCTCGCGGAGCGCTCCGGGGAGTCCGACCAGGCGAGACTGCTGCTCAGCGGGCATCTGCGGGCGCATCCCGAGCTTGCGTCGCGGGTGCTGGACGCCCAGGTGCGTTCGGCGGTCGAGGCCGTTGAAAAGGCACGGACGCCGGAGGCTCCCGAGAGCGCCGTCCCGAAGGCGCTCCGGAGACCCGGCAAGGACGGCGCCCTGCGATGGGCCCCGACCGCCCTGCTCCCGCAGATCCTCATGCGGGGCCGCGAGGACGCGCTGCCGGAGGCCGCGACCGCGAACCTGCTCGCGGCGCTCGGCAAGGCGAGCCCGAAGCGTCCCCCGACCGCGCCGCTGCGGGAGGCGCTGGACGCGCTCGACCCGGTGTCCCTCGCGCGGTTCGGCTGGGCGCTGTTCGAGCTCGGCCGCTCCGTCGGGGAGGAGTCGCGGGCGGTCTGGGCGCAGCTCTGCTGGACCGGCGACGACGAGACGATGCGCCGCCTCGGCGCCCTGGCGCGCGCCGCCACCGGTCAGTCCCACATCAGGATGCCGCTGAACGGCCTCGACGTGCTCGCCGCGTCCGGTTCGGACGTCGCCCTCCTGCAACTCCACCTCGTCGCCGAGAAGGCACGGCCCAAACGGCTGAAGAACAAGGCGGGCAAGCTGCTCGCCCAGGTCGCGGAGGCGCGCGGCCTCACCCTGGACCAGCTCGCCGACCGGATGGTCCCGGACTTCGGGCTGGACGCCTCGGGCGGCATGACGCTCGACTTCGGGCCGCGTTCCTTCCGGGTCGGCTTCGACGAGCAGCTCCGCCCCGTCGTGTTCGACGGCAACGGCACGCTGCGCAAGTCGCTGCCCAAGCCGGGCGCGAAGGACGATCCCGACCTCGCGGAGGCCGCGGTGCGGGCGTTCGCCGGGCTGAAGAAGGACGTCCGGAGCGCCGCGTCCGACCTGGTCCGGCGGATGGAGCGGGCGATGGCGCGGCAGCGCCGCTGGAGCGCCGGGGACTTCCGCCGGTTCTTCGCGGAGCATCCGCTCGCGTGCCACCTCGCCCGGCGCCTCGTCTGGCTGTCCGAGGACGGCGGCGGCGCGGCCACGGCGTTCCGCGTCGCCGAGGACCGCTCCTTCGCCGGCGTGGACGACGAGGCCCTCGTCCTGCCCGACTCGGGCGCCGTCCTCGTCGCGCACCCGCTCCGGCTCGGCGAGACCGTCGCCGCGTGGAGCGAGCTGTTCGCCGACTACGAGATCCTCCAGCCGTTCCCCCAGCTCGGCAGGCCCGTCGGTGCGCTCACCGAGCGGGAGCGCGCGAGCGACCGCATCGAGCGCTTCACCGGGACGCGGGTCGGCGTCGGCTCGCTGCTGAGGCTGGAACGCGAGGGCTGGCGCCGCGGCCCCTCCGGGGACGGGGGCATGCAGAGCACGATGCGGCTCGACGCGCCGACCGGGCACACGGTCGTCCTGGACGTCTTCCCCGGATTCCTCGCCACGTCCCCGGCCGGCCTGGAGGAGCAGACGCTGGAAGGGGTCTGGATCACCGACCACGACGCCTACGACTACGGCGGCGACAAGTCGGAGGCCACGTTCGCCGAGCTGGACGACGTCACGGCGTCCGAACTCCTCTACGCCCTGAACACCGTCGCGAGCCACACGTGACCTCCGGCTCCGCGCCCGCGATCAGGGGCCCCTCCGCCGGGGGCCTCGCGGCATGTGCTCATCCTGGAGTGTGGACGAGAAGCGGCCATTGGTGACGTTCGGGCACGGGACGGCGGCACGGGAGGAGCTGGCGCGCCTGCTGCACGGCGCCGGGGTGCGGTCCGTGGTGGACGTGCGGACCGCACCCGGCAGCCGCCGCAACCCGGACGTGCAGCGCGACGCGCTGCGCGAGTGGCTGCCCGCGGAGGGCATCGGCTACCGCTGGGAGAAGCGGCTCGGCGGTTTCCGCAAGGCCGCGCCCGACTCGCCCGACACCTTCTGGCGGAACGAGTCGTTCCGCGGCTACGCCGGGCACACCCGCGACCCGGAGTTCGTGGCCGCCATGGACGAGCTGCTGCCGGAGGCGGACCGGGCGTCCACGGCCGTGATGTGCAGTGAGTCGCTCTGGTGGCGGTGCCACCGGCGGCTCATCGCCGACTTCGCCGTCCTGGCCCGTGCCCGCCCGGTACTGCACCTCGCGCACGACGGCCGCCTCACCGAGCATCCGCCGACGTCCGGCGCCCGCCTCCGCTCCGACGGCCTCCTCGTCTACGACGGCGAGTAGCGGAGCCGCCCCCGTCCGTGCGGGGTTCAGCCGGATATCGGCGCTCTGGCTTCACCGATGCCCGCGGCCGATGCTCCCTCGGCGCGGTCGGGTGGGGCGGCTGGTCAGGGTTCCGGGTCGACGAGGAACACCGGGTGGTGCTCCCGCGCCTCGAGGGCGTCCCGCACGAACGGGACGATCCGGAACTTGCGCCGGTAGGCGCGCAGGACGCGGGGCGCGCGGTCGTCGTCGACCTCCGTGAGGCGCACCGGCCGGAGCCGCCGCCCGCGGCCGAGCCGCGCCCGGCCGTCCGCGCGCACGTTGCGGACCCAGTGGGTGTCGCCGAACGGCGAGACGAGCCACTGCCGCCCTTCGAACTTCAGCAGGGCGACCGGCGCAGTGCGGGGCAGGCCGGTGCGCCTGCCCCGCGTGCGCAGCAGGACCAGCGGCCCCATCGGGACGCCCCACCCGAGCAGCCGGAGCGGGCCTCGGCTCATCCGTGCCAGCTTCGGCGGGAGTTCAACGGAGGCCATCGCCGCTCCTTCGATGCCGGGGCCGGACGCGGCGGCCGCGCCGCACCGAACCGGGGAATCGTTCCCCACTTGAGCGTGGCACGCTTCCCGCCACCGGGCAACCCTAAGCGGGGGTTTATTCCCCACTTCTCCGTTCGCCGCCGGTCACGCGGCCGAGCAGGGCGGTGGCGGCGACCATGGCGGCGGCGGTCGCGCCACCGAGCAGCATGACCGTGCGCGCGGACGTATGGTCCAGCACGACCCCTCCGATCAGGGCGCCGCTCGACAGGGTCGCCTGGAACGACGCCGTGAACAGGACCGACGCGGCCTCCGGGCTCTCCGGCGCCGATCGGGCGAAGCACGCCTGCGAGCAGACCGGGACGGCGCCGTAGCCGATCCCCCAGACGACGAGCAGCCCGAGGGCGCCCGGTTCCGCGCGTCCCAGGAACGGCAGCGCCAGAACGGCGACGGAGATCAGGGCTCCGGCGGCCCCGAACGCGGCACGGGGGCGGCGGGCGGCGGCCGTGCCCGCGAGGAAGGTGCCCGCGACCCCGGCGGCGCCGTACGCGAGCAGGAAGAGCGTGATCCGCGCCGCTGGCACCTCCGTGACGCCTTCCAGGAACGGCGCCACATAGGTGTAGGCACCGAAGTGCGCGAGGACGACGAGGAAGGTCAGCAGCAGGGCGGACCGGGTGCCGGTGCCGCGGAGCATGCCGCGCAGAACGCCGAGGCGCGCGGCCCGTTCCGCGGGCAGCGGGGGCAGCAGCAGGACGAGCGCGACCAGCACCCCCGCCGACAGCACGCCCGGCATGAGGAATCCTGCCCGCCACCCCCCGAGGTCGCCGATCAGCGTGCCCAGCGGCACGCCGACGACCGATCCCAGCGGGACGGCCGAGAACACGACCGCGGTGGCCCTGCGCGCCGACCGGGCGGGGACGAGCCGGCCGGCCAGTCCGGCGCCGATCGACCAGAAGCCGCCGATGACGATCCCCACGAGGACCCTGGACAGCAGCACCGCCCAGTACGCCGGTGCCGCGGCGGCGATGGCGTTCGCGGACGCCAGCAGGAACATGAAGGCGCAGAGCATCCGCCGGCGGTCGACGCCCGCGGTCGCGACGGTGACGGTGGGGGCGGCGGCGGCCGCGACATAGCCGGGCATCGCCATCATCAGCCCGGCCGTGCCGTCGGAGACGGTGAAGTCCGCCCCGATCGGGGTCAGCAGCCCGATCGGCAGGATCTCGGTGGTGACGATGGCGAAGATGCCCGTCGTCACCGCGAGCACCGCAGGCCAGCCGGACGAGGGAGGAGCGGTCCGGCCGGTGGCCGGAGGGGTGGCCGTGCGCATCGGTGCCGTCCTGGGGTCGGGAGCGCGGGGACGCGTCACAGCCAACAGGCGGCGCCGGAGCCGGGCTGGCGGATTCCCGACGCCGACATGGGTGACGTCGGTTTCCCGCGACGGACCTTCAGGGGACGGAGGGCGTCAAGCGCGTCCTACTCGCCGCCGTCCGCCTGAGCCGGCTCGGCCGTGTCCTGCAAGGCCCGCTGGGTGGCCTGGTGCACGCGGACGGCCAGCACGGCGCGCGCGAACCGGGCGGCGAGCTCGCTGTCGAGGACGTCCGGGACCTGCTCGACGCCGATCAGCCCGCCGGGCCTGGCGATGATCGCGCCGGCATCGCCGACCTTGACGCCCTGGCCCTCGCCGAGCTCCTCGACGGCCGGGAGGTCGAGGGCCGCGCGCAGCGTGTCCTGCAGGGAGCGGACGGTGGCGGCGTCCCGGTCGGCGCGCTCGGCGGCGATCTCGGCGCGCTGCTCGGCCCGCTCGATGCGGGCGTCGGCGCCCTCGGCGCGGGCGGCGGTCTCGTCGGCGAGCTTCTCGGCGCGGTCGGCGCGCGCGGCCTGCTCGTCGGCGCGGGCCGTCGCGGACTCGCGCTCGGCGGTGCGCCGGGCCGCCTCGGCCTGCGCGGCGGTCAGCTCCTCGCGCAGCCGCCGCTCGGTCTCGGCTGCGGCGTCGAGCCGGGAGCGCGCCTCGTCGAGCTCGGCGCGGGCCTCCTTCAGCTCGGCGTGCGCGGTGGCGAGCGCGGTCTGCTCGCCGGCGAGGCGGCCGGCGAGGGCGTCGCGCTCGTTCTCGGCGTCGGTGCGGGCCTGGTGCTCGGTCCGCCAGGCGGCCTCGGCGTGCTTGCGGAGCCCGTCGGCCTGCGCGGCCTCGTTGGCGGCGGTGGCGCGGGCCTGCTGGGCGGCGCCGGCCTCCTTCCAGGCGGCGGCCTCGCTCTCCTGCGCGGCGGCGACGCTGGCCTTCGCGGCGGCCATGCCCTTCTGGAGCTCCTCGATCGCGGCGGCGGCCTCCGCGCGGGCGGCCTCCGCGCGGGCCTCGGCCTCGAGGGTGCGGGCGTCGGCCGCGGCGGCGGCGGTGCGCTCGGCGCGGGCCTCGGCGAGGGCCTCCCCGGCGCCGTCGATCGCGCCGCGGACCTCCCCGTCGAGCCGTTCGCCGAGCGCGGCGGCGGCCTTGACCAGCTCGACGACCATGTCGCCGAGCCGGTCGACGTCGTCGCCGAAGGTGCGCAGGGCGGCGCTCCCGGCGGCGTCGCGCCGCTCGGCCTCCCGCGCGTGCGCCTCGCGGTGCGCGTCGCTGCAGAACCGGGACGCGCCGGGCGGGAGCGGGCGCGCGCAGTGCTGGCAGATCCCGGGCCCGGCCTCCTCGGCGGCCGCTCCGGCGGGCGCCTCCGGGTCCGGCTCGTCGCCGCCCGCCGGGTCGTCGGGCAGCGGCCGCAGCGGCGCGGTCGCCAGGTCGAGAGCCTCGGTGCCGGCGGCCGGCAGGCCGTCTTGATCGTCGTGCACGGCAGCATCCTAGTGAGATATGACAAATCCGCACGTGACTGAGCGAATCGGGCATCACGTCCGGCGGAATTGACCTCAACATTGGTCGAGGTCCTAGCGTGCTGCATGATCGACTCTGAGGGAGGAATCATGCGGGTCGCGGGGTTCGGCGAGCCGGGCGGACCGGACGTGCTGAGGCCGATGGAGATCGCGACGCCCGAGGCGGGGCCCGGCGAGGTGCGGGTCCGGGTCCGTGCCGCGGGAGTGCAGCCGTTCGACCTGGCCGTCCGGGAGGGATGGACGCCGCCGGGCACGCCGGAGGGGTTCCCGCGCGTGCCGGGGAACGAGTTCGCGGGCACGGTCGACCAGGCCGGCGACGGGGTCGCGGACTTCCGGCCGGGCGACGAGGTGATGGGCAACTGCCGGCTCAACGCCTACGCGGAGTACGTCGTCGTCCCGGCCGCGGCGGTGACGGCGAAGCCCGCGAGCATGCCGTGGGAGGTGGCGGGCGCCTTCCCCGCGGCCGTGATGACGCCGCACATCGCGCTGGAGGAGATGGGCGTCGGCGCCGGCGACACCCTGCTCGTCCACGCGGCGGCGGGCGGGGTCGGGGCGGTCGCCGTCCAGCTCGCGCGGATCGCCGGCGCGACCGTCGTCGGCACGGCGAGCGAGGCCAACCACGACTACCTGCGCTCGCTCGGCGCGATCCCGGTCGCCTACGGGGACGGCCTGGAGGAGCGCATCCGGGACGCGGCGCCCGGCGGGGTCGACGCCGCGCTGGACGGCGCGGGCGGCGGCGCCCTGGAGGTGTCGCTGAAGCTCGTCCGGGACCGGAACCGGATCATCACGCTGGTCGAGCACGCGCGGGCCGCCGAGCTCGGCGTGCGCGTCACCCCGGACAAGCGGTCGTCGGCGCGGATCGCGGAGGCCGCGCGGTTCTACGAGGAGGGACGGCTGCGCCTGCACCTGCGCGCGACGTTCCCCCTCGACCGCGCGGCGGACGCGCACCGCGAGGTCGCCACCGGCCACGGCCGGGGCAAGGTCGTCCTCACGCTGCCGGAGGAAGGACGGGACGATGTGGCCTGAGCACCTGGACGTCGGAGCCGTGCGGTTCGCGCGGCCGACGGCGCGCTTCGAGGAGATCCTCGCCTTCTACCGGGACGTGCTGGGCCTGCCGGTGCTGGCCGAGTGGCGGGACCACGCGGGGTACGACGGGGTGGTGTTCGGGCTGCCGGGGACGCCCGTCCATATGGAGATCACCCAGAGCGGTGCGCCGCCCCGGATCCCGGAGCCGCACCCGGAGAACCAGCTCGTCCTCTACCTCAGGGGCGCCGGGGCGCGGGACGCGGCGGCGGCCCGCCTGACCGGGCACGGGCACCGGCCGGTCGCGCCGGAGAACCCGTACTGGTCGGACCACGGAGCGGTCGTGTTCCAGGATCCGGACGGGTGGCAGGTCGTCCTTGCGCCCTGGGTGTTCGGCGCGGAGCCGCCGCCGGGCTAGTGGGTGGCGTACCAGTGCGCCGACAGCAGGTGGACCACGGCCAGGACGCTCGCGCCGGCGGCCATGCCCGGGACGCGGCGCAGGACGCCGAGCACCGCGTCCCCCGCCTGAATCACTCCCGCGACGGCGAGGAGCGGCACGACGGCCGCCGCGTCGGCGACGAGCAGCACCGCGACGACGGCGATGCTCAGCGGGATCGCGCGGACGGCGTAGACGCGGGCGTAGAAGTCGACTCCGGAGGTGACGGTCTCCCCCGAGGCCAGCATCAGGCCGGGGCGGGCGGCGCCCAGCACGCTGGACGCGCCCGCCACCAGGGCCGCGGCGGCGTTGGCCGCCACCAGGATCGTCTCGACGGCACTCATCTTTCACACTCCAAATGATTCAGGCTATGAATGATTTGGGACGAGTATCGTCGGCGCCGCACGTCGTCAAGGGCCCGCCCGGCTACGGCTTCGCGGCCTCGGCGCGGAAGAGGGCGGCGGCGATCTGGACGAACGAGCGGATGAGCGGGCCGGGGTCGTCGCCCGCCCAGGCGACCACCAGCCGGCTCGGCGGCATGTCGGTCACGGGGACCGAGGTGAGGCCCTCGGGCAGCGCGTCGGCGAGCGGGCCCAGCCCGATCGTCCCGCTCCACAGGACGGCCTGCAGGCACTCGTTGACGGTCCGCACCACGGGACCGTCCGCCGCGGAGCCCGCCGCAGGACCCGTCCAGTAGGCCGACCACACCGGGTCGGTCCCGTCCGGGAACCGGAACCACCGGCGGCCGGCGAGGTCGTCCAGCCGCAGGGTGTCGCGCCCGGCGAGCGGGTCGTCGGTGCGCAGCACGGCCCCGACGGGGTCGGCGCGCAACTCGTGGACGGTGATGCCGGCGTCGTCGAAGGGCGTCCGGGTGAGCGCGACGTCGACGAGCCCGGCCCGCAGGCCGGTGGTCGGGTCGGTGAGGTCGGCCTCGCGGACCCGGACGTCGACGCCGGGGTGGCGGCGGCGGAACGCGGCGGCGAGCCGGGTGCCCGCCTGCTGCGCGCTGTCGGCGAGCGTGCCGACCGTCAGTGTGGCGGCACCGGTCGCGGCGGCGACGCGGGCGCGCAGGTGGTCGGCCTGCTCCAGCAGCAGGCGCGCCTCGCCGTAGAGGACCGTCCCGGCGGCGGTCAGCGCGACCCCGGCGGGCGAGCGGTCGAGCAGCACGGCGCCGAGGTCGGTCTCCAGCCGCCTGATGGCCCGGCTGAGCGGCGGCTGCGTCATGTGCAGCCGCGCGGCGGCGCGCCCGAAATGGCGTTCCTCGGCGACGGCCACGAAGTAGCGCAGCGAGCGTAGGTCCATCACCGGCGACGATACCCGGACGGTATCGGGCGGATCCAACCGGTGTTGGACGCCCGCGACGCCCCGGCGATGCACTGGGACCTCCTGACGGAGGGGTGACGCCATGCCTGAACACACCGAGCCCGCGTACGCGGGGCCCGACCCGATCGTGGACGTCGGCGGAGCGCGCGAGGTCGCCGACGACCTCGTGGTGATCCCGAACCGCGGGGTGCAGCTGGTGCCGAACATCGGCGTCATCGGCGGCGCGCATTCCGTGCTGGTCGTCGAGACCGGCATGGGCCCGCGGAACACCGAGGCGGTGCTGGAGTTCGCCGACGAGTACGCCAAGGGCCGCCGGCTGTACCTGACCACGACGCATTTCCATCCCGAGCACGCGTTCGGCGCGCAGGCGTTCGCCGGGGAGGCGACGTACCTGGTCAACGGTGCGCAGGCCGAGGATCTCGCCACCAAGGGCGACGGCTATCTCCACATGTTCCGGGGCCTCGGCGCGCCGGTCGCGCGGCAGCTCGAAGGCGTGGAGCTGGGCGCGCCCGACGTCGTCTACGGCGAGGCGCACGACCTCGACCTCGGCGGACGGGTCGTGCGGCTGCGGGCGACGGGCCGCGCGCACAGCCGGGGCGACCAGGTGGTGACGGTCCCGGACGCCGGGGTGATGTTCACCGGCGACCTCGCGGAGGCCGGCCAGTTCGCGATCTTCCCGTGGTTCCCGCCGCACGACACCGACGTCTCCGGGACGCGCTGGATCGCCGTGATGCGGCGGCTGGCGGCGGAGGCGCCGCGCGTGGTGGTCCCGGGGCACGGGGACGTCGGCGGCCCGGGGCTGCTCGCGGACGTCCGCGACTACCTGGAGCTGCTGCGCGACGAGACCTGGGCGCGCCGGGACTCGGCGGCGAGCGAGGAGACGATCGTCGAGGAGGTCCGGGCGCTGATGATCGAGCGGCGTCCCGAGTGGGCCGGGCGGGAGTGGATCGAGAGGGGCGTCGGCTGCCTCTGCGCCGAGCACCCTGACGGTTCACACACAGAATGATTCATGGCGAGTAACATCGTCGCCATGAGCGATGCCAGCGGCCTGCCCGCCACGGTGGCGTTCCGGCTCGGGACGCTCGGCGCGATCTACGGCGACCGGCTCGCCGCGAAGATCGCCGCCCACGACCTGAAGCTCAAGCACGCCGGGCTGATGACGGCGCTGGAGGCGGGGGTCGCGGCGTCGCAGCAGGACCTCGCGGCGCGGATGGGCGTCGCGCCGAGCCTGGTCGTCGCGCTCGCCGACCACCTCGTGAGGCTCGGCGCGATCGAGCGGCGCCGCGACCCGGCTGACCGGCGCCGGCAGGTCCTCACGCTGACCGACCACGGCCGTGAGCTGCTGCGCCGGTGCGCGGAGGCGGCACGGGAGGTGGACGAGGAGATCGCCGCGCCGCTCGGCGCCGGCCAGCGCGCCGCCCTGCACGAGGCGCTCGGCGCGATCGCCGAGCGGGCGGGCCTGCCGACCGCGTGAACCCGGGCCCGTCGGCCGCCCGGGGGCGGGCCCGCCGGCCGCGTCAGGGTGGGTGCGGCGGGGCCACCTTGACGGTTCCCGGGCCGCCGGACCGCGCCTAGCCTCGAAGGCATGGACAGGGAGAACGCGCTCGGCGAGTTCCTGCGGGCACGGCGCGGGCTCGTCGCGCCGGAGGACGCGGGCATCGAGCCCGGCCCGCGGCGGCGGGTCGCCGGGCTGCGGCGCGAGGAGGTCGCGCAGCTGGCCGGGGTCAGCGCCGACTACTACGTGCGGCTCGAGCAGGGCCGCGAGCGGAACCCGTCGGCGCAGGTCGTCGACGCGCTGGCGCGCGCGCTGAACCTGGAGGAGGACGCGGCCGCGCACCTGCACAAGCTCGCGCGCCCCCAGACCAGGGGACGCCGCGCGCCGCGCCGGGAGCGGGTCAGCCCGAACCTGATGCAGATGCTGCAGGCCTGGCCGAACACCCCGGCGGTCGTGCTCGGGCGCACGCTCACCGTCCTCGCCCACAACCCGCTCGGCAAGGCCCTGTTCGGCGGCCACGCGTACAGCGGCGACCTGGTCCGGCTGGTGTTCCTCGACCCCGACGGACGGGACTTCTACCCCGAGTGGGACCGGGTCGCGGTCAACACCGTCGCCGGGCTGCGGGCGTCCGCCGGGCTCGACCCCGACGATCCCGCGCTGGTCGAGACGGTCGGCGAGCTGTCGGTGAAGAGCGCCGAGTTCCGCCGGCTGTGGGCCCGCCACGACATCCGCCAGAAGACGCACGAGACGAAACGCTTCCAGCATCCGCTCGTCGGCGAGCTGACGCTGACCTACGAGTCGCTGACCGTGAACAGCGCCCCGGGGCAGCAGCTCGTCGTCTACCAGGCCGCACCGGGCAGCGCGTCCGAGGAGGCGCTGGCCCTGCTCGGCAGCCTCACCGCGGGCGACGCGCCGGAAGCCACGCCAACGAAGGAAAGACAGAAATGACCGTCTGGTTCATCACCGGCTGCTCGACCGGGCTCGGACGGGCCCTCGCCGAGACCGTCCTGGAACGCGGCGACAGCGCCGCCGTCACCGCCCGCGACCCGCGGGCCGTGGCCGACATCGTCGAGGGCCACGGGGACCGCGCGCTCGCGCTCCCCCTCGACGTCACCGACAAGGAGCAGATCGCCGCCGCCGTGAAGCGCGCCGAGGACGCGTTCGGCCGCATCGACGTGCTCGTCAACAACGCCGGGTACGGCTACCTCGCCGCCGTCGAGGAGGGCGAGGACGCCGAGGTCCGCGCGCTGTTCGACACGAACGTCTTCGGGCTCGCGGACGTCACCAAGGCCGTCCTGCCCGGCATGCGCGCGCGACGCTCCGGCGGCATCGTCAACGTCTCCTCGCTCGGCGGGCTCGCCGCGTTCGGCGCGACGGGCTACTACCACGCGACGAAGTTCGCGGTCGAAGGGCTCTCGGAGTCCCTCGCCGCCGAGGTCGCGCCGCTCGGCATCCGCGTCACGATCGTCGAGCCGGGAGCGTTCCGGACGAACTGGTCGGGCCCGTCGATGCGGCAGTCGCCCGTCTCGATCGACGACTACGCCGCCACCGCCGGGACCCGCCGGACGTCCACGCTCGCGACCTACGGCCACCAGCCGGGCGACCCGGTGCGCGCCGCGCGGGCGATCATCAGCGCGGTCGAGGCGGACGAGCCGCCGCTGCGGCTGCTCCTCGGCCAGGTCGCCTTCGACGTCGCCAACGCGCGCCTCGACCGGCTCCGCACGGAGTTCGCGGACTGGCGCGACGTCACCCTCGGCGCGGACTACCCGGAGACCGCCTGACGTAGCCGCCGTCGCGGCGCTCGTAGACGGGGTCGGCGGTGTGCCACGCCTCGTCCCGCAGCGGACGCTTGATCACCTTGTTGGTCGGGGTGCGCGGCAGCTCCGCGACGATCCGGACGTAGCGCGGCGCCCACTTGGTGCCGAGGTCGGGCTGGGCGTCCAGGAACGCCGCGAAGGCCCCGGGGTCGAACGCGTGCCCCGGGGCCATCGCGACCGCCGCCATGACCTGGTCGCCCACGTGCTCGTCCGGCACCGCGTAGACGGCGACGTCCGCGAACGCGTCGAACCGCGCGAGCAGCCGCTCGACGGGCGCGGCGGCGAAGTTCTCGCCGTCCACCCGCAGCCAGTCGCTGTCGCGGCCGGCGAAGTACCAGTAGCCGTCGGCGTCGCGGTAGGCGAGGTCGCCCGACCAGGTCCAGCCGTTGCGGACGCGCTTCGCCGTCGCCTCGGGGTTGTTGTAGTAGCCCTCGAACTTGCCGGCGCCCTTCATGTCGACGATCTCGCCGATCGCCTCGTCGGCGTTCAGCAGCTCGCCGTGCGGGCCGAACGTCGCGGGCGGGCATTCGCGCAGCGTCTCCGGGTCCATCACGACGGTGCCCGCCTCGGCGACGCCGAGCGAGCCGGGCGGCGTGCCCGGGACGCGGGTGAGCCGGATCTCGCCCTCGCTCGACCCGTAGGAGTCGATGACCGTGCAGCCGAAGCGGCGCGCGAACTCCTCGATGTCGCGCTGCGCCGCCTCGTTGCCGAACGCGATCCGCAGCGGGTTGTCCGCGTCGTCCGGTTTCTCGGGGACGGCGAGGATGTAGTTCAGCGGCTTGCCGACGTAGTTGAAGAACGTGACGCCGTAGCGGCGGACGTCCGGCAGGAACCCCGAGGCGGAGAACTTCCGCCGCAGTGCCACGCACCCGCCGGTCGCGACCGCCGGGGCGATCCCGGCCATCAGCGCGTTGGAGTGGAACATCGGCATCACGACGTAGAACACGTCGTCACGGGTCAGCTTCCGCCGGTCGCGCTGCTGCACCGCGATCCGGCCGAGCCGGCCCTGCGTGCAGATGACCGCCTTCGGCGCGGACGTCGTCCCCGACGTGAACACCAGCGAGAAGATCGTCTCCGGGGCGACCGGCTCGATCGGGCCGGGACGGGCGGCGGCGAGCGCCTCGGGGTAGGCGCCGCCGTCCACGGTCAGCACCGGCACGTCCGGGACGAGGCCCTCGACCAGCGGCGCCCGGGACGTCTCGGTGACCAGCAGCGCGCAGTCGGTGTGCGTGATGTCGCGGGCCAGCTCGGCGCCGCGCCGCGTCGGGTTCAGCTCGACCACCGGGACGCCCGCGAGGGCCGCGCCGAGCAGCCAGAACAGGTGCTCGGGCCCGTTCTCCAGGAACAGCCCGGCATGCCAGGGCCCGGGCCTTCGCGCCGCGAGGGCGAGCCCGGCGCGCAGCCGCGCCTCCGCGACGACCTCGCGCCACGTCCACGAGCGGTCCTCGAACCACAGGCCCGTCCGGTCGTCGTCCGCGCGCGCGGCGACCAGCTCGGCGAACGTGATCGCCTCGGGCGGCCGGTCGTCCCCCAGCACCTCTGCCATCTGTCCTCCCGCTACCCAAGCTCGACCCACCGGCCACCCGGCCACGCCCCGCGTCCCACTGAGCGAGACCGTCTCAGGCGCGGTGGGGGCGGTTCGTCCAGCCCTGGTCGTCGGCGCGGACGAACCAGCCGGACGCGGCGAGCGTGCCGCCGTCGACCGGGATCGTGTGGCCGGTGACGAAGCGGGCGTCGTCGGAGGCGAGGAACGCGACGACGGCCGCGTAGTCGTCCGGCTCACCGAACCGGGCGAGCGGAACCCACGTGTGCTCCAGGCCCTCGTCGTAGCCGCGCCGCATCCACGCGACCGGGGTCTGCTCGGTGTCGGCGAGGTCGGGCGCGATCGCGTTGACGCGGACACCGTGCCGGCCGACCGCGACGGCGAGGCTGCGGGTGAACGCCGACACCTCCGCGTTGAACGCCGAGTACACCGGGTGCTGCGGAATGCCGCGGAACGCCTCGACCGTCGAGTTGTTGACGATGCTCCCGGACCTCCGCTCGATCATCGCGGGCAGCAGCGC
The DNA here is from genome assembly GCF_017573545.1 of Actinomadura nitritigenes. GTDB lineage: Bacteria > Actinomycetota > Actinomycetes > Streptosporangiales > Streptosporangiaceae > Spirillospora > Spirillospora nitritigenes. The sequence continues at coordinate 218,188 of NZ_JAGEOK010000002.1, forward strand.
GTGGGTGAGCTTGAAGACGTGCAGCAGGTTCAGCTCGTAGAGCCGCTGCCACTGCCCGGGCGTGCTGTCCTGGAACGACGGGGCCGCCGGACGGAAGTCGCCGACGTTGTTGACCAGAACGTCCACGCGCCCGTGCGCAAGCGCCGCGGCCGCCACCTCCGCGACCGTGGCGTCCTCGACGATGTCACCGATCACGGTGACGCACCGGCCGCCGGACGCCTCGATGTCGTGCCGCGCGCGCTCGGCGGCGTCCGCGTCGATGTCGTTGAGGACGACGAGGTCCCCTGCGGCGGCGAGGCGGCGGGAGATCGCTCCCCCGATGCCCAGCGCCCCGCCGGTGACGACGCTGACCCGCTTCTCCTCAGCCATCGCGGCGCCTCCGGACGGGACGGGTCTCGATCGAGTCGATGCGCTGCTCGCGCCGGGCGATCCGCCACGTCCCGCCGTCGAGCCGGTAGGCGTCGGTGTACCGGCAGTTCCACACGAGGTCGGACGTCCGGCCGTCGTCGCGTTCGGTCAGGTGGTGGGCGACGCAGGCGATCTCCCCGGTGGCGGTACCGGGTTCGGCTCCCGCGTCGAACACCTGGCCGACGAGGGCGTGGAACGTGACCGGGACGCCGTTCAGCACCGAGAGCGTCGCAGCGATCTCCGCGCGGCCGGTGAAGGTGCGCACCGGGTCGAGCTCGTCGGGGGCGGACGGCAGGACGAGCACCGCGTCCTCGGTGAACAGGCCCGCCATGGCGTCGATGTCGCGGCGGTCGGCGTACAGGGCGTAGCGGGCGACCAGATCACCGAGGGCGATCCGGTCGCCGGTTCCCAGCGTCATGACAGGCCAAGGCGCCGGGCGCACGCCGACAGCTCGTCCTTCGCCTCGTTCAGGTCCGTTGTCACGTTCCCGCGCAGGACCAGGCGGCCGGCGCCGAGGGCGGCAAGCCTCTCCGCCTTCTCCGGCGTGACCGCCGACAGCGAATGGCCGAGCGTGAGCTCCAGCGCATCGGGGTCGCGGCCGTTCCGCTCCGCCTCCTCGCGCATCAGCGCGACCAGCCCGTGCAGCTCCTCGCCCGCGACGCCGAGCGGCTGGAGGCCGTCGCCGTAGCGGCCGGCGCGCCGCGCCGCCGCCTTCGTGTGGCCGCCGACGTGGATCGGCACGCCGCCCTCCTGAACCGGCTTCGGATAGCTCATCGCCCCCTTGAACCGGAAGAACTCGCCGTCGTGCGACGCGCCCTCCGGCCCCGTCTCCGCCCACAGCTTCCGCAGCACCTGGAGCTGCTCGTCGCCGCGCCGGCCGCGCGAGTCGAAGTCGGCGCCGCACGCCTCGATCTCCTCGCGCATCCAGCCCATCCCGACGACCAGCCTCAGCCGCCCGCCGGACAGCGCGTCGACCGTCGCGAGCCGCTTGGCGAGCACCACCGGATGGTGGTTCGGGAGCACGAGGACGCCGGTGGCCAGCCCGATCCGGCTCGTCCGGCCGGCGAGGAACGCCAGCAGGTCCAGCGGGTCGGGGATGTCCAGGTCGTCCGCCAGCTCCATCCTCCCGGAGCTGTCGTAGGGATAGACGGAGGAGTAGCCGCTCGCCACCACCGCGTGCTCGACCGCGCCGACGGACTCGTAACCGCAGTCCTCGGCGTGCCGGACGTACTCGCCGATCCACGCGGGATCGGCGGTCACGCCCGCCGCGACCGGCAGCAGGACGGCGTACTTCATGCGTTCTCCTCGGTCGTCGAAGCGGCGGCGGCGCGTCCGGCGCGGCGGCCGAAGAACGTGCCGTCGCCCAGGGACGTCCCGCTGACGTACCCCTCGCCGTGCATGCCGGACGCCGCGCGGCCCGCCGCGTACAGCCCCGGCACCGGGACGCCCGAGTTGTTCAGGACCTCGCCGTCGACGGTGGTGTGCAGCCCGCCGAGCGTGAACCCGGACGCGCCGCTCGCCGGCCCACCGGTCCCGCCGAAGAAACCCGCGCCCGGGTCGATCGCCGCGAACGGCGGCTTCAGCGGCCGCAGCCACTTCGGGTCCTTGTGGAAGTAGGGGTCCTCGCCCTGCTCGGCGTGCCGGTTGTACGTCCCGACCGTCGCCTCCAGCGCGCCGGGCGGCATGCCGAGCGACTCCTCCAGCTCGGCGAGCGTCTCGGCGGCGTACTTCGGCAGGACGCCCCACCGGTCCGCCTCGGGGACGGACTCGTACCCCTCCTCGTCGATGATCGTCCAGTAGGGGCCCGGCTGGTCGCGGACCGCGTGGACGCTCCAGTGGCCCGGGTAGACGTCCTCGTTGAGGAACCGGCGGCCGAGCCCGTCCACGAGCATGCCGCGGCAGACCATCGCGGGCAGCGCGGTCAGCGCGATCTCGACCACGCCCATCCGCCGGGTCGCGGCGCCGATCGCCGCCGCCATCCGGATGCCGGAGCCGTCGTCGAGGCCGTCGCTGACCTTGCCGTGCCCGAGCAGCACCGGGGCGTGGTCGGCGAGCATCTCCTCGTTGTCGACGAACCCGCCGGTGGTGAGCACCACCGCCCGCCGCGCCCGGTAGGTGACCCGCTCGCCGTACTTGCGGGCGACGACGCCTGCGACGCGCCCGTCCCCGTCCAGCACGAGGTTCGACGCCACGGTGTCGACGTGCGTGACGGCACCGGCCGCGGTCGCCGCCGCCGACAGCTTCTCCATGAGCACGGCGCCGCCGAACCCGCTGGCCGCCGGGCGGTGCCCGCGCGGGACGGGACGCGCGACCGTGTTGTACGGCCAGGCGTTCTCGCCCAGCCACATCAGCCCGTCCTCCGACATGGGCATCCACGTCGGCCGGTCGTAGAAGCTGGGGTTGAACGTGACGCCGCACTCGCGGAACCACCCGAAGTGCTCGACGCTCCCGTCGCAGTACAGCCGGATCTTCGCGGTGTCGGCGTTCGGGCCGAGCGCCTTCACCAGGTAGGCGTACATGGTGTCGGGGTCGTCGTCGAAGCCGCAGGCCTTCTGCACCTCGGTGCCGCCGCCGAGGTACAGCTCGCCGCCGGACTGCGCCGACGACCCGCCGGGCCCGCTCGCCCGCTCCAGCACCAGGACGTCCGCGCCGGCGCGGGCCGCCTCGAAGGCCGCCGCCGCGCCCGCGCAGCCGAACCCGGCGACGAGCACGTCGCACTCGTGGTCGAACGCGCCGATCTCCGCGAGCGGGACGGGCTCGACCGAGGAACGAGGGCTCACCCGATCACTTCCCGGGCGGGACGAACGCGGCCAGCGGCTCGGACCCCGACCAGTCGTGGCCCCAGTAGCTGTCCTTGGTGATCTCTTCGGCGGTGTAGTACGTCTCGTCGACGAGCATGCCCTCGCAGCCGTACTCGACGTCCCAGCCGCCGGGGGCGCGCACGTAGAACGACACCATCTTGTCGTTGGTGTGCCGGCCGAGCGTGGAGGAGATCGAGAAGCCGCGCTCCTTCACGGCGTCGAGCGCCATGCCGACCGCGTCGAGGGTGTCGACCTCCACCATCAGGTGCACCAGGCCGGGGGCGCCGTCGTGCGGGGCGGGGCAGATCGCGGCGCTGTGGTGGCGCTGGTTGACGCCCATGAAGCGGATGCGCACGGGGCCGCCGACCTTCATCGCGCCGCGCGGCAGGAAGCCGAGCACCTCGTTGTAGAACGTGACGGTCTCGGCGAAGTTCGGGGTGGGCAGCACGACGTGGCCCATGCCCATCGCGCCGGTGACGAACTTCTGCGCGAACCGGGTCCGCAGCGGGCTGTGGTCCAGGACCGGGCCGAAGAACACCTCGACGGGGGTGCCGCCGGGGTCGGTGAACGCGATGGCCTCCTCGGCGTCGCGCTCGGCCGCCTCCTTCGCGGTCAGCACCGTCACGGCGGTGCCGGACTTCTCGACGTCCTCGCGGACGGCGGCGAGCGCGTACTGGTCGCGGACCTCCCAGCCGACGGCCAGCACCTTGTCGGTGTCGCCGGGCACCAGCTGCAGCCGGGACCGGCGCTCGTCCATGCGCAGGTACAGGCCGTCCGGGTCGGGGCCGCTGCCCTCGGCGAAGCCGAGGCCCTCCAGGGCGAACTCGCGCCAGCGGTCGATGTGCTGGGTCTGGACCTTCAGATAGCCCAGCCCTCGGATGTGCGTCACTGTCCTCGGTCCCTTCGTGTCGCGGCCCGTACGGCGCCACGGCCGGCGCGGCGGCGCGGCGGCCGTTCCCGTCAACCTGCCAAATCCGCCGCCGCGTCGCGGAGGCCTTCCCGCTCAGTGAGAGTCTTTCGCCGTGACGCAACGAGGAGGTCGGATGGCGAAGGTCGCACTCGTCACGGGGGCGAGCAGGGGGATCGGACGGCGGACGGCGCTGGCGCTCGCGGGCGCCGGGTACGACGTCGCGTTCACCGCGCGGACCGTCGAGGAGGGGCAGGGACGGATCCCGCCGCGCTACGGGAACGCCGACGCGATCCCGGTGCCGGGCAGCCTGGCGCGGACGCGGGCGGAGATCGAGGCGCTCGGGGCGCGGGCGCTGCCCGTCCGGATGGACCTGTTGGATCGGGCCGGCGTGACGGCGGCCGCCGCGGCGGTACTGGACGCCTGGGGCCGCGTGGACGTGCTGGTCAACAACGCGGTGGCGCACCTCGCGGGCACCCACGAGCGCTTCCTCGACCTGGACGTCGACGTCGCGGAGCGCGTGATGGCCGGCAACTACCTGAGCCAGCTGGCGCTGATCCAGGCGGTGCTGCCGGCGATGCTGGAACGGGGCGGCGGAACGATCGTGAACCTGTGCTCCGGCTCGGCGACCAGCGACCCGCCGGGGCCGCCCGGCGAGGGCGGCTGGGGCGTGGCGTACGCGGCGTCCAAGGCGGCGTTCGGCCGGCTCGCGGGCGCGGTCAACGCCGAGTACCTCGGCCGCGGGATCCGCGCGTTCAACCTCGACCCCGGCTTCGTGGTCACCGACGCGGGCGCGGCGCGCGGCGGCCTCACCACGCTGCAGGACGAGGGGTTCGAGCCGACGCCGGAGGAGGCGCCCGGCGCCGCCGTCGTCTGGCTCGTCACCGCACCGGACGCGGACGCGTTCCTCGGCCGGGTGATCTGGACCCCGAAACTCGTCGCCGACCGGGGCCTGCTGCGCTGACCTGCGCCGGGTCGCCGTCATGACGGCGACCCGCCGCGGGCGCACGTCAGATCATCGAGCGCATCGGGCCCTGCGGGGGCTCGATGTCGAGGTCCGTCAGCGCGGAGACGTGGTACACCGACCCCGGGACGTGGATGGCGTGCGCGAGGCCGACGTGCGCGTCCCGCCAGAACCGCTGGATCGGGTTGTCGGTGCGCATCGCGTTGCCCCCGGACCGCACGACGATCTCGTTCATCGCGTGCACCGCGCGCCACGCGGCGCGGACCTGCGTCCGGCGGCCCGCCGCCCGGTCGGCGAAGCTGATCTCCTCGCCGGCCGCGACCCGGTCGTACATCCGCGAGCAGTTGTCCAGCAGCGCGGTCCGGGACGCCTTGATCTCCTCGGCGGCCTCGCTGATCGCGTACAGCACGTACGGGTCGTCCTTGATCTTCGTGCCGGTGATCTGGACGCGGTTGCGCTGGTAGGCCAGGTGGTGGTGCAGCGCGCCCTCGGCGATGCCGATCACGGCGGCGGTGATGCCGAGCGGGAACGCGCAGGAGAACGGCATCAGGTAGGACGGGTTGGTCAGCCCCGCCTCGCGCGCCGCGGACCCGTCCACGACCTTGGAGTACTCCAGGGTCCGGTAGGTCGGGACGAACGCGTCCTTGACGATGATGTCCTTGCTGCCGGTCCCCTTGAGGCCGGCGACGTCCCAGGAGTCCTCGACGATCTCGTAGTCCGAGCGCGGCAGGATCAGGTGCAGCGACTGCGGCGGCATCGCCATCTTGCCCTCCTCGTCGCCGAGCATCCCGCCGAGGAAGATCCAGTCGCAGTGGTCGGTGCCGGAGGAGAACTGCCAGCGGCCGTTGAAGATGTAGCCGCCGTCGACGGGACGGGCGATGCCCATCGGCGCGTACGGGGAGGCGATCCACGTGTCAGGGTTCTGGCCCCAGATCTCCTCGCGGACCTTCGGGTCGGCGTAGGCCATCTCCCACGGGTGGACGCCGACGATCCCGGCGACCCAGCCGGTCGAGCCGTCGAGGGACGCGATGCCCATGACCGTCTCGGCGAACTCGCAGGGGTGCATCTCGAGGCCGCCGTGCGCGCGCGGCTGCAGCTGCCGGATCGCGCCCGAGTCGCGCAGCGCCTTGGCGGCCTGGTCGTCGAGCCGGCCCAGCTTCTCGTTCGACGGCCCGAGCGCGCGGATGTCCTCGGCCCGCTCCATCATCGCGTCGAGCACGGGGTTCGTCATCAAGTCCTCCGATGTGTCCGTCAGCCGTCGTAGCTGATCCTGAGCCGGTCGCTGACCGGCCTCGCCTGGCAGGCGAGGATGAGGCCGTCGGCGAGATCCTGCTCGTCGAGGACCGAGTTGGCGTCGAGCGCGACCTCCCCTTCCAGGGCCACGCAGGCGCAGGCGGAGCAGTTGCCCTCCCGGCAGGAGAACGGGGCGTCGACCCCGGCGCGCAGCAGCGCGTCGAGCAGCAGCTGCGACCTCGGCCACGGCACCGTCCGGGTCTCGCCGTCGATCTCCACCTCGACCTCGGCGGCGTCCGCCGCGCCGGCCTCGGCCGGCGGGTCCTCGTCCGGTTCCTCGAAGGGGTCGCCGGTGAGCGAGAAGAAGCGCTCGACGTTCACCCGCATGCCGAGGCCGGTCAGCGCCGCCTCCGCCATGTCCATGAACACGCCCGGCCCGCACACGAACGCCTCCCGGCCGGTGAAGTGCCGGGCGAGCGAGTGGAACGCGGCGGGCGTCGGCAGGCCCTGCACCGACTCCAGCCAGTGCACGACCGTGAGCCGCTCGCCGTGCTCCTCGGTGAGGGCGCGCAGCTCCTCCGCGAAGATCACCGAGCGTTCGTCGCGGTTGGCGTACAGCAGCGTGACGGTGCCGGTGCCGCCCGCCAGGACCGACTTGAGGATCGACATCACCGGGGTGATGCCGCTGCCGCCCGCGACGAGCAGCAGGTCCTCGTCCAGGGAGCGCGGGGTGAACGCGCCGGCGGGCCGCAGCACCTCCAGCACGTCGCCCGCGGCGACGTTGTCGCAGATCCAGTTGGACCCGACCCCCTCGGCGACCCGCTTCACCGTCACCTTGAGCCGCTCGTCGCAGACCGGCGAGCTGCACAGCGAGTACGAGCGCGCGACCCAGCCGTCGCCGGCGGGCACCCGGACCGTGAGGAACTGGCCGGGCCGGTAGGCGAACCGGCCCTCCTCGCCCTCCGCCGGTTCCAGGACGAGCGAGTTCGCGTCGGGCGTCTCCCGGACGACCTCGACGACGCGCGCCTTGAGCGATGCGGTCATGCCCGTCCCGAAGCCTTGTCCCCGCCCGCCGCGCCGAGACCGGCGGCGTGCCGCGCCGCGATGTAGCCGAACACGATGGACGGGCCGATGGTCGCGCCGGGGCCGGCGTACTCGTTGCCCATCACCGACGCCGACGAGTTGCCCGTGACGTAGAGGCCCTCGATCACCGACCCGTCCTCGCGCAGGACGCGGGCGTGCTCGTCGGAGACGAGGCCGCCCTTGGTGCCGAGGTCGCCGACCTCCAGCCGGAACGCGTGGTACGGCGCGGTCTCCAGCGGGTCGAGGTTCGGGTTCTTCAGGTTCGGGTCGCCGTAGTAGTGGTCGTAGGCGGAGTCGCCGCGGCCGAAGTCGGGGTCCTTGCCGTCGCGGGCGTAGCCGTTGAAGGTGCGGACGGTCTCCTCCAGCGCGTCCGCGGGCACGCCGATCTTCTCGGCCAGCTCCTTCAGCGAGTCCGCCTTGAACGCGATGCCCTTGTCGTAGAACGCCTTCGGGATCGGCGCGCCCGGCAGGATCTGCGCGAACGGGTAGCGGGCGCGGGCCTTCGCGTCCATCACGAAGAAGGCGGGGACGTGCCCGCCCTCCAGCTGGTCGTGGACGAAGTTGACGTACGGGGCGGCCTCGTTGGTGAACCGCCTGCCCTCCGCGTTCACGATGACCTGCCGGGGGATGGCGCGCTCGGACACCAGCGGGATCACCGCGCCGAGCGGGTGCCGGACGGCCGGCATCCACCACGCGTCGTCCATCAGGTCGATCGCGGCGCCGAGGCCCTCGCCGAGCCGGATGCCGTCGCCGGTGTTCTCGCGGGCGCCCATGGCGAAGTCCTCCTGGCCGCCCTTGGGCAGGTACCTGTCCCGCATGTCCTGGTTGTGGTCGAACCCGCCGGTCGCCAGGAGGACGCCCTTGGTCCCGCGGATCCGCAGCGTCTTCCCGTCGCGGGTCTGCGCCACGATCCCGATCACGCGGCCGTCGCCGTCGGTGACCAGCTCGGTCATCGCGGTCTTCAGCCACAGCGGGATGCCCGCGTCCTTCAGCGCCATCCGCAGCCGCGCGACGAGCGCGCGCCCGCCGGTCGCCATGTGCCGGCGCCGGACCATGTTGGACGACACGCGCCACGCCGCGACCAGCGACGCGCGGCGGCCCGCCCACGTCCGCTTGGCCATCGCGAGGTCGTGGTAGTCCTTCGCGGTGACCCAGAGCCCGAGCGGGCCCTTCATGTTGTTGGGCCGCTGGTACTGCTCGTCCTCGCCGAGCTTGCGGGTGTCGAACGGCTTGGCCTCGATGGACCTGCCGAGCGGCCGCCCTCCCTCCAGCTCGGGGTGGTAGTCGGCGTAGCCCTTCGTCCAGAAGAACTTCATCCACTTGCTCCGGCAGATGAGCTCCATGGCGGCGGGGCCGTTGTCGACGTAGGCGTCGAGCCGGGCCGCCGGGACGCGCCCCTGCGTGAGCAGGTCGAGGTAGCGGCGGATCGACTCGCGGCTGTCGTCGTGGCCGCGCGCCTTCAGCGTCGGGTTGTTCGGGATCCAGATGCCGCCGCCGGACAGCGCGGTGGACCCGCCGAACTTCTTGCCCTTCTCGATGATCAGCGGCTTCAGCCCGGCGTCGTGCGCGGTGAGCGCGGCGGCCATGCCGCCCCCGCCGCTGCCGACGATGACGAGGTCGTACTCGCCGTCCCAGGCGGCACCCTCTCCGGCACCCGCCCCGGCGCTCATGACTCGTCCTTACGGGTCAGGAAGGCCAGCACCGCGCTCTCCCAGGCGGCCTTCTGCTCGATCATCACCCAGTGCCCGCAGTTCGGGAAGATGTTGACCTGCACGTTCGGGATCGTCCGCATCGGGACGAGCATCATGTCGACGGGGCTGACCCGGTCGTCGCGTCCCCAGGTGATGAGGGTCTCGGCCTTCAGCCGGTGGAGCATCGCCCAGTAGGGCGGCTCGGGCGAGCGGGCCTGCGCCTTGAAGTTCGCGGTCATCGCGGCCGTCGAGTACATGCGGCGCGCGGCGGCGAGGGTCTCGGGGTCGGTGGCCTGCTGCCAGCGCTCCTCGATCAGCTCCTCGGTGACCACCTTGGGGTTGAACACCATGGAGTTCAGCCACCGGACCAGGCCCTCGCGGGTCGGGTCGTCGGTGAACTCCATCAGCAGCTTGATGCCCTCGCCGGGGCCGGGGCTGAAGATGTTGCGGCCGATCCCGCCGATGGTGACCAGGCGCCGCACCCGCTCGGGGCGGGCGAGGGCCGTCTGGGTGCCGACGATGCCGCCCATGGAGTTGCCGATCACGTCGACCTGCTCGATGCCGAGGCCGTCCAGGAAGCGGATCGCGGCGCCGGACGCGGCGGCCATCGGGTGCTCGTCGGTCGGGTCGCTCACGCCGAAGCCGGGGAACTCCAGCACCAGGCAGCGGAAGTGCTCGGCGAACCGCGCCAGGTTGCCGCGGAAGTTGCGCCAGCCCGTCACGCCGGGACCCGAGCCGTGCAGCATCAGCAGCGGCGGGCCGTCACCCGCCTCGTGATAGCGCAGGACGCCCTGGTCCGTGGCGAGTTCGCGCAATGTCGACTCGTAGGTCAGCTCCGTGGGCATGTTCTCAGTCCTTCTGGGTGGCTTGCCGGAAACCTAACGGGCGTTTGGTCAGGACCGTCCAGTGGATTCCCGATCAGCGGGACGTCCGCCGGAGGGGTCGCTCGGGGGCCCACTTGACGGCTCGCCGGGCGCGGGCTTCCACTCATTGGGATCAGGGGGCGCGCGCGGCGGCGCGCGTGCCTACGTTCCGGTGCATCGAGACCGGCGACAGTGTCCGAGAGCCGCGAGGTGACTTCATGCCAGCAGAGCCAGCGCTCACCGCAGAAGCAGCAGGGAACACCGGGCCGGCGGAGCCCGCGGACTCCCCCGACCCCCTGGAGTTCCGGCGGGCGATGGCGGAGTTCGCGACCGGCGTCACCGTGGTGACCGCGCTCGACGGGGACGAGCCCGTCGGGTTCGCCTGCCAGTCGTTCACGTCGGTGTCGCTCGAACCGCCGCTGATCCTGTTCTGCGCGGACCGGCGCGGCCGGTCGTGGCCCCGGATCCGCTCCGCCGGCCGGTTCTGCGTGAACGTCCTCGGCGAGGAGCAGGCCGACCTGTGCGCGCGGTTCGGGTCGAGCCGCGGCCTGAAGTACGAGGGGCTCGACTGGGACCTGTCCCCGCACGGCACCCCCCAGCTCCAGGACGTCCTGCTGAACGTGCACGCCGCCGTCCACGACGTGCACGAGGCCGGCGACCACGACGTGGTGATCGGCCGGGTGCTGTCGGTCCGGGTGCACGAGGCCCCGGGCGGGGTGTGGCGCCGCCCGATGCTGTTCTTCCGCAGCCGGTTCGGCGTGCACCCGCCGGAGGTGCCGTTCGCCCCCGACCCCTGGGGAGACGGCGACCGGTGGGGCTGGGGCTGAGTTCACATGGATGAGCGGGTCACATCCAGTCGCCGCGGCCGTCCACGGCGAGCAGCCGGTTCATGGTCGCGGCGGACCAGGTGTGCTCCGGGACGGGGCGGTCGGTGTGCGCGCGGCGGGTCCGGCCGCCGGGGCGTCCCGCCGCGGCGGAGCCGGGGAACAGCACCTGTGAGGTCTCGCGGGCGGCGGTGACGACGAGGGGCGCGACGTTCTCCAGCGGCGTGTGGATGTCGCCGACCAGGGAGATCCCCGCGACGGGGCCGTCCGCGCCGCGGACCGCGACGGCCACGCAGGCGATGCCGGGGAACGACTCGCCGCGCTCGAACGCCAGGCCGCGGCGCTGCCGGACGCGGTGCAGCTCCTGGTGCAGGGTGCCGAGCTCGCCGATGGTGCGGCTGGTCAGCCGGGTGATCCCGGTGCCGAGCAGCGCGTCCACCTGCTCGGGCTCCAGCCAGGCGAGCATCGCCTTGCCGAGCGCGGTGGAGTGCGCGGGGGCGCGGCCGCCGACCCGGGACGGCACGGAGGCGGCGAGCCGCCCGCCGAGCTTGTCGAGGTAGAAGACCTCGGCGCCGTCCAGCACCGCGAGGTGCGCGACGAGGCCGGTGGTGACCTGCAGCTCGTGCAGGTACGGCGCGGCGGCCTCGCGGATCTTGCCGTGCCCGCCGTCCTGGCCGCCGAGGCCGAGCGCGCGCTGGCCGAGGCCGTAGCCGAAGGAGTGGTGGGCGAGCCACCGCTGCCGGACGAGCTGGTCGAGGATCCGGTGCGCGGTGGAGCGCGGCAGCCCGGTGCGGCGGGCCACGTCCTCCAGCGTGAGCCGGGCCGACGGCCCGTTGAAGGCGTCGAGGATCAGCGTCATCCGCTCGATCATCGAGGGCGGCGCATCGCGCCGCGTGGGCGCGGCCATGGTCTCGGTCATCGCACCTCCCGGGAACACGACTGAAATGAATTCTTGTTGAGTGGAATCTAGCAAGTCCTGGCGCGGACTGGAAGGGGTAGCGTCAGGCCAGGTCACGCAGGAGCAGCGGGCATCGGCCCGGAGCTCGGACGACGGCGGGGCCAGAAGTAGAACGTTTTTCTGTCGAGAGGGGACGCGATGCATGTCGGCATCGTCACGCCGGTGGTGGCGCAGCCGCCGCACGGGCACGGCGGCTGGGAGCGGGACGCCGGCATCGAGGAGATCGGGCGGATCGCCGAGACCGCCGACGGGCTCGGCTACCACCATCTGACCTGCAGCGAGCACGTCGCGGTACCGGTCGAGGCGGCCGAGCAGCGCGGCGGCGTCTACTGGGACCCGCTCGCCACCTTCGGCTACCTCGCCGCCCGCACCGCCCGGATCCGGCTCGCCACCCAGGTGCTCGTGCTCGGCTACCACCACCCGCTCGCGGTCGCCAAGCGGTACGGCACCCTCGACCGGGTCAGCGGCGGCCGGCTCACGCTGGGCCTCGGCGTCGGCAGCCTGGAGGAGGAGTTCGACCTGCTCGGCGCGCCGTTCGCCGGACGCGGCGCGCGCGCGGACGACGCCATCGCCGCACTGCGGGCGTCCCTGGCGGAGCGGGTGCCGGAGTACCACGGCGAGCACTACGACTTCTCGGGCATGGTCGTCGAGCCGCACGCCGTCCAGGAGCACGTCCCGTTCTGGATCGGCGGCCGCACGGCCCGCTCCCTGCGCCGGGCGCTCGCCGCCGACGGCTGGGTGCCGTTCGGGCTGCCGCTGTCCCGGCTCGCCGAGATGCTCGCCGAGGCCGACGTCCCGGACGGCTTCGACGTGGTGCTCGGCCCGTCCCGCCCGCTGGACCCGATCGGCGACGCGGAGGGCGCGGGCACGGCGCTCGTCCGGCTGCGGGAGGCGGGCGCGACGGTCGCCGGCGTCCGCATCGCCGCGGAGTCGGCCGCGCACTACTGCGAGCAGCTCGCCGCCCTCCGCGACCTCGCCGGCGCCTACGCCCTCACCTTTGGAGACACCCTGTGACCGACCATGCCGTGACCGATGTCGAGACCCGGCTCGCCGCCCTCGAAGACCGGCTGCGCGCGCTGGAGGACGAGCGGGAGATCACCCGGCTGATCCTGTCCTACGGGCCGCTGGTCGACAGCGGCTGCGCCGAGGCCGTCGCCGCCCTGTGGGACGAGGACGGCGTGTACGACGTGGACGAGCTGATGATGGACGGCCGCCCCGCGATCGACGCGATGGTCCGGTCCGCGAACCACCGGCGCTGGATCGCGGGCGGCTGCGCGCACTTCGTCGGGCCGCCGCACGTCACCGTCGCCGGCGACGGGGCCACCGCCGTCGGCTACACGCTGATGATCGTGAACGGGGAGGACGGCTTCGCGCTGCGCCGCGCCACCGCCAACCACTGGACGCTGCGCCGCGGCCCGGACGGCTGGAGCGTCGCCAACCGGACGAACCGGGTGCTCGACGGCCGCCCCGAGTCCCCCGACCTGCTCGCCTCCCACTTCCCCCACGCCGAACGGACCTGAGCCGGAACCGCCGTGGCGCCCCCGGACGCGGGGCGCCACGGCCGGTGGTCACGGCAGGAGGGACGCGGCGTCGAGGTCGAGGGCGTGGTGGGCGTGCCTCTCGGTCATCGTGCAGAACATCTCGTCGCCCCGGGCGGTGCGCTCGACCAGCATCGACGCGCCGATCGCCATGACGATGCCCTGGAAGGCGTGCCGGCGGTAGCCGTCCCAGCAGTCGTCCCAGGCCAGGTCCACGCCGCGACCGGTGAGGGCGGCGTGGTAGCGGCGGACGAGCGCCCGCTCGTGCTCGCGGCGGTCCTCCACGGGCAGGCTGGAGCCGAGGAAGTACGCGAGGTCGGCGGCGCCCGGCCCGTAGGCGCAGGTCTGCCAGTCCAGGACGACCGGGCGCGGCCCGCCGAACAGCAGGTTGTCGGCGCGGAAGTCGCCGTGCGTGAGGGTGGACGCGCCGTCCCGCGCGGCGAGGTAGCCGCCCAGCGACGGCAGGAAGTCCTCGATCAGGTCGATGACCTCGAGTTCCAGCCGTTCCGCGTACCGTTCCTTGAAGCCCTGGTACAGCCCGGTCACCATCGCGGTGGTGAACTCGGCGGCCTCCGCGCCGTGCCGGTTCAGCCAGGGCAGCTCGGCGAGGTCCGGATCGTTCCATCCGGCGGCGTGCAGGGCGGCCATCTCGTCGACCGCGGCGGCCGCCTCGTCCGGTGAGACGCCCGCGAGCTGGTCTCCCGCCCGCGCGGGCGCGAGGTCCTGGAGAAGGACGACGTACTCGTCCTTCTCGGCCTCGTAGGCGGAGAAGTAGCAGGCGGGCACGCTGGCGTCGAGCCCGCCCGCGACGCCCGCGTAGAAGCTCGCCTCCACCTCGTAGGTGCGGATCGCGCGGGCCGCGGCGCGGCCCGCCTCGTCCGCCGCCGGGACCTTCGCGATCATCGTGGCGGGCAGCCCGACGGGACCGTCATAGGTGAGGCTCAGGCGCAGGCTGTCGGAGACCTGGCCGGTGCCGACCGGCTCGGCGCCGACGACGGTGACCGCCGCGCCGTCCAGGTCGCCCGCGAGCGCCTCGGTCAGCCAGGACGCGGTCAGGCCGGCGCCGCCCGCGACCGGCCCGGTCATCGCGCGCCGCCTTCGGCGAGGTACGACCAGCCGTGGTCCCGCCAGCCGGGCGGCTGGTGCCATTCCGTCCAGCCGTGGCCGGTGCGGCCGTCCTCGGCCTCGAAACGGCAGAGCGCGCGCGGGAAATGCGCGGTCCGGCCGTCGGGCGAGACGACGGCGACGGGCGCGAACGCCAGCGGCGTCGCGGTCATCGGGACGCCCGGCACCCGCAGGTGCGACGACTCCGGCAGATCGTCCGCCGCGAAGCGCGTCTCGGCGGAGAAGCCGTCGCGGTGCTCGATCTCGCCGCCCGGCGGCACCGCGAACGACGGCCACGGGATCGCGAACCCGATGTTGGCCTGCATGCAGTGGAAGAACGTGCCGTCGCCGAGGCGCCCGGACGACCAGAGCCACGACGTCTTCCACCAGTCGCGCTCCCCCCAGCTGTGGTCGCGCTCGCCGGGCGCGTCGACGGCGAGGGCCTCGTCCCCGACCGTGACGGTGCCGGAGACCGTGCACGGGATCTCGTAGCGCGGGATGTCCTTGTAGGGGTAGACGCCGCCGACGGTGTCCCATCGCAGATCGAAGGTGAGGCGCGTCGTCTCCGCGCCGGACGTGTCGCCGTACGCGGCGGTGGGGTCGGGCAGGATCGCGGCCTCGCCGTCGAGCCCGATCCGCACCGGCCCGAACGGCTCGGCGATGGTCTGCGTCGCCTCGTACGCACCGGTCCGGACGTCGGTGGTGCCCGGCTTCGGCAGCGGGGCGTCGTTGTCGGCGATCAGGACGAGCGGGCGGTCCTTCCCGGTGACGCACGCCCAGTACCAGGCGCGGTCCCAGTTCGGGTACAGGCCGAGCCGCACGTACCCGGCGACGGACCCGTCCGGTGCGGCGAAGTCGAAGTAGTAGGACTCGTTCCAGAGCACCTCGGACCCGGGCTCGTGCAGCCCCTCGTCCGCGGGCGTCAACTGCCAGGTTCCGTGATCGATGACCTTCGCCATGGGCGAACCTCCGGGGGTGGTCGGGGGTCAGGGGGCGGCGAGGCCGCGCAGGCGGCTCCTGGAGATCCTCCCAGCCGGGGTCCGCGGAAGCGAGGGCACGACGAGCACTTCGGACGGGCACTCGTGGTGCGCCATCCGGGACCGGCAGAACCCGATCACCTCGTCCGGGGTCAGGCCCGCGTCGGTGACCACGGCGGCGCAGACCCGCTGCCCCCCGTGCCCGTCCGGGACGCCGAACACGGCCGCCTCCGCCACGCCCGGCAGCGCCATGATCGTCCGCTCGGTCCCGGCCGGGTGCACGTTCTCCCCGGCGGCGGTGGTGATCACGTCGTCGGCGCGGCCCGCGATGTGCAGGTAGCCGGCCTCGTCGAGGTGCCCGAGGTCGCCGCTGCGCAGCCGGCCCGACGCGTCGAGGACCTCGCCGGTGCGGGCCGGATCGCGCCAGTAGCCGCGCATCATGAAGTCGGACCCGATGAGGACCTCGCCCTGCTCGCCCGGCGCGCACTCCTCGTCCGTGCCGGGACGGACCACCGTGAACCGGACGCCGGGCACGGGCCGTCCGGCGGCGCCGAGCCTGCCGTCCGGGCCGTCCAGGACGTGGTCGGACGGCTCCAGGTGCGCGCAGAGCCCGCCCGCCTCCGTCAGCCCGTACGCCTGCGTGAACCCGGCGCCCGCGAGCACCTTGGCCGCCGACTCCAGCAGCGGGCGCGGGATCGGCATGCCGTCATAGGCGATGTGCCGCAGGTCCGGGAGGTTCGCGCCGGTGCGGGACAGCTCGTCCAGCACGGTCCTGATCAGCGCCGGCTCCATCAGCGCGTGCGTGACGCGGTGGTAGCGCAGCGCGCGGACGATCGACGCGGGCGCCGCGTCCGCCGGGAACAGCTGGGTCGCGCCGGACGCCAGGGCCATCTGCACCCAGCTCGACCCGGCGACGTGGAACACCGGCGGGACGATCAGCGCCGTCGACGACGGGGTCATCTCGAACGGCATCGGCATGGTGCACAGGGCGTCGTTCGGGCCGCGGTCGAGGAGCACGCCCTTCGGGGTGCCGGTGGACCCGGAGGTGAAGAACAGCAGCGCGGCGTCGCCGGGCTCCGGGGCGAGGACCGCGTCCGCGTCGATCGGGCCGTCCGACCAGGGCGGATCGCCGTCCGGGACGACGTGGTCCTGCTCGGCGAGGGCGGCGCTCCTCGCGTCGGCGACGAGCAGGGCGGGCTCGACGGAGTCCAGCACGGCCCGCAGCCCGGACGGGCCGAGCCGCCGGTTCAGCCCGGCGAGCACGGCGCGGCGCCGCCACGCGCCGAGCAGCAGGACCGGGTAGGCGGCGTCGTTGCGGCCGAGCCAGCCGACCCGGTCGCCGGGCCCGACGCCGCGCCCGGCGAGGAACGCGGCGGCGCGGTCGGCGGCGGCGTCCAGCTCGCCCCAGGTGATCGAGGTGGTGGTGCCGATGACGGCGACGCGGTCCGGTTGCGTCCGGGCGAAGTCCCGCACGCGCTCGTCGATGCCGGTCACGGTGGCCCTCCTAGGCTCTGGCGCGGTCGGGAGCGGCGATGAGGACATGGTCCGCCTCGGCCCGGCGGTAGTACAGGTGCGCGGGTCAGCGGAACCGGTCGATCAGCAGCCGGTCGCCGGCGCCGGGCCCGACGCCCCACACCGACGCGGTGCGGCCGACCTGCGCGAGGTCGTAGACCTGCGGCCAGCCGCCCAGGTCGTTGGCGGGACGCGGCACGCTCGTCCAGGTCGTCCCGTCGAAGTGCCGGTAGTAGGCGGTGCGGCTGTCCTGCAGCCACACCCCGCCCCGCCCGTCGGACGCGATGTCGCCGAGGAACCCGACGTCCTGGGCGTAGGCGCGGACCTGCTCGTAGGGCGAGGGCGTCTTCGTCACGGTGAACGCGGCGCCGTCCCAGTGGACGAGGGTCGGGCCTGAGAAGAGCGGGTCCTGCGGGATCGTGTAGAACCAGACGTCCTCCGGTGACAGTGCGACGACCTGAAGCACCCAGTGCGGCCAATCGCCGGGGATGTCCATCTGCGTCCAGGCCGTCCCGTCGTAGTGCCACAGGCCGTCGCCGGACGAGGTCATGCCGCCGGCCCAGACGTCCTCGGGCGTCCGCGCGGCCAGCGCGTCCAGCAGGGTTCCGCTCGCGAGCGAGAGCCCCTCGTCCGTCCAGGTGCCGCCGGTCCGGCGGAAGACGGCGGCGCCGCTGCCGTCGGTGTTGGAGCCGATCGACCAGGCCTTGCCCCGGGAGTCGACCGAGACGGCCATCGGCAGCTGCCGCGGGTAGGCGACGGCCTTCCACGCGCGGCCGTTCCAGTGCAGCGACTTCGCCGTGGCGTCGCCGCCGCCCTGCCCCACGGCCCACACGTTGGACGGTCCGCGGGACGCGACGTCCACCAGTTGGGGCGCGGTTCCGGCGGGCGCGGCCTGCGGCGCCCAGGCGCCGTGCCGGTAGCTCAGGATCAGCGGGGCGGACGAGGACGACTGCGTGCCGACGGCCCAGGCGTGCCCGCGGTCGGGCGCCGTGACCCCGTAGAGCGCCGGAGCGGTCAGCCCGGTGATCTCGGTGGCGGTCCAGGCGCCGGACGGGGCGTCGGCCAGCGCGGTGCCGGTCAGGCCGGCGGCGGTGACGGCGGCGGTGACGGCGAGCGCCGCGGTCCGGCGGCCGAGCAGGGTTCTCACGGGACGGTCTCCTCCCATGCGGGGAACTCGATCGTGCCAGCATTCACTGGCATGATCGAGCTGTAAAGCCGTCCCGTTCGTCCGTGGCCGGATCCGGCTATCCGCCGGTGGTCGTTCTCACGGGGTCAGGGCCATGCCGGCGAGCACCCGTCCGGCGAGCTCCGCGTCCCCCTTGGCCCGCACCTTCACCGCGTCCGGCCCGCACCGTCCCGCCGTGAGCCGCACGTAGCACTCCCAGTCCATCTCCAGCTCGGCCGTCGCGTCGCCCGGCACCTCGCCGGCGAACGCGCCGCGCCCGTCGCCGTCCACCACGACGGCCACCCGGCGCTCGACCGGCCCGCCGATCCGGAACAGCACCGACTGCCCCGGCTCCGCCCCGGCCTTGCGCGCCACGACGAGCGGCAGCCCTTGGGCGAGGACGTCCCAGAAGCAGTCCGCCGCCGGCGCGTCCAGGTTGCCCGGGCGGCCGACCGCGCGGCGCACGTCCTGCTCGTGCGTCCAGCAGTCCATCGCGCGGAACCGCATGAACAGCGCGTACGTGCCCTGCTTCCCGTTCGGGAGCGTCGTGGGCTCGTCCGGGTCCAGGCCGGGCAGCTGGGCGAGGCGGCGCTCCAGCACGTCCGCCAGCTCGGCCGCGACCTGCGGCCCGGGGACGGACCGCCGCGCGTGCACGCCGGCCTCCAGGAACCGGGCGAAGTCGTTGCGGAGGTGGTCGAACTCGGGGACCTCGACCTCGGGGGACGGGTCGCCGAGCAGCGACGCCTCCACCGAGACCAGGTGGGAGAACTGGTCCTTGACCGTCCAGCCCGGGCAGTCGGTCGGGCGCTCCCACTCCGCCGCGCCGAGCGTCGCGGCAAGCGCGAGCGAGGAACGGACCGTCTGCTCGAACGCGGCGACGTTCCCGCGCATCTCGTCGTTCATCCCGGCGTCCTTCAGCAAGGGGGACAAGGCGTCCTCAATCTATCCAGAAGCCCCGGACGCGCCCGGGCGCCGCCCCCTGGGAAGGGGCGGCGCCCGGGCCGGGAGGCGGCGCCGCGTCGCCGAACGCGGCGCCTCGTCGCCTCAGAGGCGGCCGTGTCAGGAAGCGTCGATCACGCCCCGGATGACGGAGGCGTAGGCGGCCTCGCCGGACTGGTTCGGGTGCAGCGGCGCGGCGGGGTGCACCGGCACGTAGCCCTCCAGCCAGCGCTGCGACGCCGACTGGCACGAGTCGTGCCCGGCGCTCGGCGTGACGAGGTCGATGTAGGTGTCGCCGTGCGCCTCGGCCTGCCGCTTGATGACCGCGTTCAAGGCGTTGACGGAGCCCTGCAGGAAGTCGGCGTCGGTGGGCAGCACGGGCTGCAGCGGCCAGCAGCCGTTCGGCTTGATGTAGAGGCCGTAGCCGGTGACGACGATCCGGGCGTTCGGGGACCGCTGCCGGATGCCGTCGAGCACCGCCGACAGCTTCGGCTCGAACTCCGCCGTGCGCTGCTCGACCTGCGCCTCGTACGTCCCCTTGCAGGGCGTCGCCGTCGGGTCGAGGGTGGCGCAGTTCTGCGCGATGCCGACGAGGCCGACGTCGTTGCCGCCGATCGTCAGCGTGACCAGCGCCGTGTCCGCGGTCAGCGCGTCGAACTGCGGCGGGACGGTCCCGGTGTCGACGCCCGCGACGCTGGTGTCCTGCGACTGCGTCATGTGCTTGGTGGACGCGCCGCTGCACGTCACGTCCGCCAGGTTCAGGCCCATCGCGGAGGCCAGGTCGTGCGCGTAGTTGCGGGTGGACCGGCCGCAGCCGACGTTGCCGGTGATATCCGGGATGAGCGGGCCGGACGCCATCGAGTCGCCCAGCGCGACGTACCGCCCCGCCGCCGCGTGCGCGGGCCCCGCGACCGCCAGGGCCGCGGCCGCCGCCACGATCGAGCCGACGACTCCACCGAACAGACGCTTCATACAGCCTCCTTCGCGTATTCCCCGAGCCGGGGAGAGAAAAAGAAACTTCTGCCAAAGTGGACAGGAAGCTATAAATCAGCGCAGAGAAAATGGCCGGTCCTACCGAACCAACGGTTGCTCACTATCCGATTTGATATCTTGTGAGCATGGCTATGGCTGTGCCGGTAAAGCGGGCTTTCAAGTACCGCTTCTATCCGACCGACGCGCAGGCAGCCGAGTTGTCGCGAACGTTCGGATGCGTGCGCAAGGTCTACAACCTCGCCCTTACCGCCCGCACCCAGGCGTGGGTGCTGCGACAGGAACGGACCAACTACAACGCCACCTCGGCGATGCTCACGGCGTGGAAGAAGACCGAGGAATTCACCTACCTCAACGAGGTGTCCTCGGTACCGCTCCAGCAGGCGCTGCGCCATCTGCAGGCGGCGTTCACCGGCTTTTTCGCCAAACGGGCGAAGTATCCGCGGTTCAAGAGCAGGAAGAAGTCTCGCAAGTCCGCCGAATACACCACCTCGGCGTTCCGCTTCCGGGACGGTCAGTTGACTCTGGCGAAGATGGCCGAACCGCTGGCGATCGTATGGTCGCGTCCCCTGCCCGAGGGAGCGCAGCCGTCCACGGTCACCGTCTCCCAAGACAGCGCCGGACGCTGGTTCGTCTCGCTGCAGTGCGAGGACCCCACCGTCCGGCCCCTGCCACCAACGGACGCGGCGGTCGGCGTGGACGCGGGCCTGGACCACCTGCTGACCCTGTCCACCGGCGAGAAGATCGCCAACCCCCGGCACGAGCGGCGCGACCGGGAACGGCTGGCAAAGGCCCAGCGGAGCCTTTGCCGCAAGGCCAAAGGCTCGGTGAACCACGGTAAGGCCCGCCGCCGCGTCGCCCGCGTCCACGCCCGCATCACCGACCGCCGCCGCGACACCCTGCACAAGATCACAACTCGGCTCGTTCGTGACAACCAAACGATCGTGATCGAGGACCTGTCGGTGCGGAACCTGCTCAAGAACCACACGATGGCCCGCGCCATCTCCGACGCGGCCTGGAGCGAGTTCCGGAGCATGCTGGAATACAAGGCCGACTGGTACGGCCGCGAGATGGTCGCGGTGGACCGCTGGTTCCCCTCTTCCAAACTCTGCTCGACCTGCGGCACCCTCCGGGAGAAGATGCCGCTCAACGTCCGCGAGTGGACGTGCGACGGCTGCGCCACGGCCCATGACCGGGACGTGAACGCGGCACGCAACCTTCTGGCCGCCGGGCTGGCGGTGTCGGTCTGTGGAGCCGGTGTAAGACCTCAACGGGAGTCCTCCCGAACGGGGCGGTCGGCAGCGAAGCAGAAACCCTCACAGCGCGAGCCGTGAGAATCCTCTTCTTGGAAGAGGAGGAGAGGCCAACACTTCGCTCCCTGGCCGCCATGGACGATGTCGCCGTGATCGTCCAGACTTTTGACACACCGTTCAATTGGTGCGGGCGCAGAGTTTCCCGGGAGCCGTTGTGCCGGAGGACAACAAGGGGTCGCTGAGCATGGCCGGGCCGCCTTCGGGCCTGGACGGGCCGCCTTCGGGCACGGCCGCGGAGGCACTGCGCATGGGCGGGCGGCCGCTGGCCGCCCATCTGCGGGCGCGCGCGCCGGAGCTGACCCGCCGCGTCCTGGAACGGCTGCTGGCCGAGCTGCCCGTCTACGCCGAACTGCCGAACGAGGAGATCGCCGGGGACGTCGCCGGGATCGTCCAGCACAGCCTCCGCCAGTTCGCGGACGTGCTGGAGCGCCGCCGCCCCGCCGGGGCCGGCGAGTTCGGGCGGCAGCGCGACTCGGCCGCGCTGCGCGCCGAGGAGGGCGTCCCGCTGGAGGCGATCCTCACCGCCTACCGGATCGGCGCGGCGATGGCCTGGGACGAGCTGGCCGCCGGCGCCCGGCCGGCCGACCTTCCCGACCTGCAGGAGGCGCTCGGCTACTTCGTCGACTTCCAGGCGCGGCTGACCACCGCCGTCAGCGGCTCCTACCTGGAGGTCCGGCAGGTCCTCGACAGCCAGGAGCAGGGCGGGCGGCACGCCCTGATGACCGCACTGCTCGCCGGGGAGCCGCTCGACCTGATCGTCCGCCGGACCGGCCTGCGCCCCGCCGCCCGGTACGCGGTCCTGACGCTCGCGTTCACCCGGACGCCCGACGAGCGCGGCACCGGCCAGCGCGCCCGGGTCGCCGCCCGCCGCAAGATCCGCCGCGTCCGGACGGTGCTGGACCGGTTCGCCGGCGAGCCCGCCCTCACCGCGCTCGACGCGTCCGGCGGCACGGCGCTGCTGCCGTTCGCCGCGCCGCCGGCCTGGGACCTGGTGCAGGACCTCGTCGCGCGGGCCGGGAAGGCCGCCGACACCCGCGTCACCGCGGCGGCGGAGATCACCGGGCCGTCCGGCATCCCCGCCGCCGTCACCCAGACCGCCGAGATCATCGACCTCGTCCGCGGGACGGGCCGCCCGCCCGGCCTGTACCGGCTCGCCGACGTCCTGCTCGACTACCAGCTCAGCCGGCCGAGCGGCGCGCTCGCCCTGCTCGCCGGGCTGCTGGAGCCGCTCGACCGCAAGCCCGAACTGCTGCACACGCTGCGCCGCTACCTGGCGGACGACCTGGACCGGCGCGCCACCGCGGCGGCCCTGCACGTCCATCCGAACACGGTCGCCTACCGCGTCCGCCGGATCTGCGAGCTGACCGGGCTCGACCCGGCCCGCCCGACCGACCTGCAGCTCCTCAACGCGGCGCTGGTGGCGCGCCGGTCACTCGGCTAGGGCCAGCGCGGGTCGAGGACGTCGAACTCGTGCGGCAGGCCGAGCGCGTAGCGGACCTTGTCGTTCGCCTTGAACAGCGTCCACAGCGGCGACTCGTACAGCTCGTGCACCGAGCAGCGCGACGCGTTCGACCCGGCCGCGTCCAGCAGCGCGTTCACCGCCTGCCGCCCGCCCTGGTTGGCGCCCTCCATCGTCGTCACGTTGATCGGCGTCTTCACCCAGTCGCCGGCGAGGAACAGGTTCGGGATCTTCGTCTTGGCGTCCGGCCGCAGCTTCCACGAGCCGGGCTGCTGGATGAACAGCGGCGTGTCGTTGGTGACGCCGCTGCCGCTGCGGACGATCGCCGGGTCCAGGAACCACGAGTGCAGCATGTCGTCGGTGAGGACGGTCCCGGTGTCGTTGAGGTGCGCCTTGATCTCCGCCCACGTCTCCGCGGCGATCTCCGCGGGCGTGCACTCGCTCGCCTTCTTCTTGTTGAACGTGCCGGGCGTGAACCAGTCGGAGATGATCGACGACAGGCAGTCCTGCACGGTGCCGTCCCCGTAGGTGGAGAAGTCCCGCTTCCAGAACTGCTCCTGGCTGATGGACGTGACCGCCCACGCGGAGTCGCCGTAGTTGACGTGGCCGGGCGCCAGCGGCAGTTTCTTCTTGAGGAAGAACTGCAGGCCGGTCATCCAGTCCGTGCGCAGGCCCTTGATCCCGCCGAGCGCCGGATCGGCCTTGAGGATGTCGTCGCTCAGCAGGTTCACGGCCCGCTCGCACGGCATCGAGACGATGTACCAGTCGGCCGTGACCGTGCTGGAGCTCCCGTTCGCGGTCACCCCGGCGCCGGTGATGGCGCCGCCGGAGATCTGCAGCGAATCCACGTTGTAGCCGACGTGGAAGGTGACGCCGAGGCTCTTCAGGTGCGCGATCCAGGGGTCGAGCCACATCTCGGACGTCGACCCGTCCAGCACCCGGTCGACCGTCCCGCCGGGCTCGTTGCCGAGGTCGAGGATGCTCCACACCGTCGCCTCGCCGACCTTGGCGATCGAGTGGGTGCTGGCGTCCTTGGACTTGGTCGCGGCCAGGTTGCGGATCGTCCCGTCGGCGATGAACTTGTTGTACTCGTCGGAGAACCGGTCGGCGCGGATGTAGTCCGACCACGTGATGTTCTCCCACTGCCCGAGCTTGCGCGCGTCGCAGCTGGTGACGTAGACGAGCAGTTTCTGCGCCGCGAACGCCGCCTCGGTGAGCGACAGTTTCGCGACCGTCTGCAGCCCGGACTGGATCGTCGCCAGGAAGCTGGCCTTGTCGTAGATGCTGGAGTCCGGCGGCAGCGGGAACGGGAACGGGATGGTCAGGTCGGGCCGCCCCTGCCGCGACATCATGTACGCGTCGGCGCGGACGAGGTTGTCCCAGCATCCGTTCTGGTTGCCCGGGAACGGCGTCCGGCGCATGTTGTCGGTCAGGTTGAAGTAGAAGCCGGGGAAGAACCGGAATCCGTGCTCGCCCGGCAGGTCGAGGCGCCCGCCCGTCCCGGTGCCGGGCGGGAAGATGCTGCGCGCCTTCCCGCCGAGGGCCGTGCGCTCGTAGACGTCGACCTGGAAGCCCCGGTCGGCCAGTTCGTGGGCCGCGCTCAGCCCGGCGACGCCGCCGCCGAGCACCGCGACCCGCTTCCCGCCCGCGGCCCGCGCGGGCGCGGACCCCATCGCCAGCGCTCCGGCCGTGGCCGCGCCCATCAGCCCGGCGTCGCGCAGGAACCGCCTGCGCGTGGTCTCACCCATGGTGACCTCCTCTGGCGCTCCGGATCTTCCGGAGCCCGCAGGGCGCCCGCGCGCCCCCCGACCGGGCGCTTCATAAGTGTTGAGTTACTTGTAACACGCTATTAACGTGTCGCCAATAGGAACTGGAAGTCCGTCAACACCGGCACGCTCCGCCGCTGCGCGCGGCCGCGTCCGGCGAGGGGCGGAGCGGTAGGTTGCCGGGGTGTTCGGAATCTTCAGGCGGCGCCGCGGGGCCGAGCTCGCCGCGGTCGAGGCGGACATCACCGCACTCGGGGAGGCGCTGGCGGGACATGCGCTGGAGCCCGCCGAGCATGCCGGCGACGCGGACCTGCTGGCCGACTACGAGCGCGCCCTCGACGCGTACGAGCAGGCGAAACGCGCCTTCGCGGGAGACAGGGACCTCCTCGACGCCGAGGACGCCGTCCGGGCGCTGGACGCGGGGCGCCACGCGCTGGCCTGCGTGGACGCCCGGCTTGCGGGCCTACCGGTACCGGACCACCGTCCGCTGTGCTTCTTCGACGCGCGGCACGGGCCGTCGGTGCGGCGGGCGGTATGGGCTCCGCCGGAGGGGACGGCCCGCCCGGTGCCGGTGTGCGCGGCGGACGCGGTGCGGCTGGAGGAGGGCCTCCCGCCGATCGAGACGGGGCGCGTCGCCGGGTCCGGGAGCCGGAAGCGGGAGCGGGCCCGGCCCGGCGAGCCGGCCGGCGCGGCTCCGTTCGACGCGCCTCCCGCCGGGACCGCGCAAGGGAGCGTGGCCCGCAGGAAGGGCAACGCCCGCGTCGAGCTCTCGATCGCCCCCCGGGAGGCGGCCGTTCTGGTGGTCCGCTTCTCCGGACCCACGGCGGCGTCCGTCGACATCCGGCACCGGGGCAACCCGAGGTCGCTGTGGTCCGGGACGGGCGAGCCGACCCGGCGGGTGGTCTTCCCGCTCGCCGCGGGCCGGAAGCGGCTGCTGCCGGTGCAGATCACGTCCGACGTGCCCTGGGAGGCGTGGCTGGTCGCACTGGAGGACGTGCCGCCGTTGCGGGACGGGACGTCCGGACAGGGCATGTACCTGTTCCGGCATGACGGCGGGCCGGTCCCGATACGGGTCCGGCAGAAGGGGCGGGGGTCGTTCGCGCTGCTGCGGTTCTCGTGGTCGTGCGACCTCGCGGGGTCGGTGGTCGCCGGGTCGGGCTCGTTCACCAAGGCGGCGGAGCTACCGGGACCCGGGCTGTTCCTCGTGCGCGCGAGCGCCGAGTGGACCATCGACGGCGTGCGCTGACCGGGCCGGCCGCACGGGCGCGGGCCCGTGCGGCCGGGTGGGTCAGGCGGCCGCCGTCACCTTGGCCGCCACGCTGGGCGGGACCTCGGCGTACGAGTCGAACTGCATCGAGTGCACCGCGCGGCCCGAGGTGGCGCCGCGCAGGTGGCCGACGTAGCCGAACATCTCCGCCAGCGGGACGAGGGCGCGGACGACCTCGGCGCCGCCCTGCGGCCGGGTGCCCTCGACGCGGCCTCGGCGCGCGTTGAGGTCGCCGATGACCGCGCCCATATGCTCGGCGGGCGTGGTGACCTCGACGGCCATCACGGGTTCGAGCAGCGCGGGCGACGCGCGGCGGACCGCCTCCTTGAAGGCCAGCGAACCGGCGATCGTGAAGGCGAGCTCGGACGAGTCGACGGGGTGGTGGTCGCCGTCGAGCAGGGTCACGCGCACGCCCGTCATCGGGAAGCCGGCGAGCGGGCCGGTCCGCATGGCCTCCTGGCAGCCGTCGTCCACGGACGGCACGAAATGCCGCGGAACGCGCCCGCCGGTCACCCGGTTGACGAACTCGTAATGCTCCTCGATCGGCTCGATGGAGAGCCGGACCTTCGCGAACTGCCCCTTTCCGCCGTTCTGCTTCCTGTAGGTCACCTCGACGTTCGAGGCGGCCCGGCGGACGGTCTCCCGGTAGGCCACGCGCGGCCTGCCGACCGCGGTGTCGACGCCGTGGTCGTCCCGCAGGCGGGCGACGAGGATCTCGAGGTGGAGCTCCCCCATCCCGCCGATGACGGTCTGGCCGGTCTCGGCGTCGGCGTGCACCCGGAAGGACGGGTCCTCCTCGGCGAGCCGCTGGACGGCGGCGGCCAGCCGCTCGTGGTCGCCCCGCGCGCGGGGCTCGATGGCGACCTCGATGACCGGGGACGGGAAGTCCATGGACTCGAGCACGACGGGGTGCGCCGGGTCGCAGAGCGTCTCGCCGGTCGTGGTCCGCTTCAGGCCCATGACCGCGACGATGTCGCCCGCGCCCGCCGACCCGATCTCCTCGCGGCTGTTCGCGTGGACGCGGTAGATCTTGCCGATGCGCTCCCTTCCGTTCGTGACGCCGTTCAGCACCGGCGTGCCGGCCTCCAGGCGGCCGGAGTAGATCCGGACGAAGGTGAGCCGGCCGAGGTGCCGGTCGGTCATGATCTTGAAGGCGAGGGCGGACAGCGGCGCGCGGTCGGACGCGGCGTGCGGGCCGCCCGCGACGTCCAGCGGCGAGGGCAGGTACCGCGCGATCGCGTCCAGCAGCGGCTGGACGCCCTTGTTCCGGTACGCGCTGCCGCACAGCACCGGGGTGGCGGCGGACGCGACGGTCAGCCTGCGGATCGCCTCGTGCAGCCGCTCCGCCGGTGGTTCGGCGCCGTCCACGTACAGCTCCATGATCGTCTCGTCGTGCTCGGCGAGCGTCTCGACGAGCCGGGCCCGCCCGCGCCGCGCGTCCGCCGCGAGACCGGGCGGGACGGGCCGGACGTCCGGCTCGCCGGAGCCGGACCAGACGAGCGCGCGCTCCTCCACCAGGTCGACGACGCCGGTGAAGCCGGACTCGGCACCGATCGGCAGTTGCAGGACGAGCGGCACCGCGCCCAGCCGGTCGGCGATCATGTCGACGCAGCGGTGCAGGTCGGCGCCCGCACGGTCGAGTTTGTTGACGAAGCAGACGCGCGGGACGCCGTACCGGTCGGCCTGCCGCCACACGGTCTCCGACTGCGGCTCGACGCCGGCGACGCCGTCGAACACGGCGACGGCGCCGTCGAGGACGCGCAGGCACCGTTCGACCTCGATGGTGAAGTCGACGTGGCCGGGCGTGTCGATCAGGTTGATCGTGTGCCCGCGCCAATGGCAGGTCGTCGCGGCGGACGTGATGGTGATTCCGCGCGCGCGTTCCTGGTCCGTCCAATCCAGCGCGGTATTCCCGTCGTGCACTTCCCCGATGCGGTGCGAGACGCCGGTGAAGTAGAGGATCCGCTCGGCGGTGGTGGTCTTGCCGGCGTCGATGTGCGCCATGATCCCGATGTTGCGAACGGTCGTCAGGTCAAGGAAGGTCGCGGTCATCGGGAATCACTCCTTTTCTGGCTCTCGCCGGTGGGGACGCGGAAATGTTCCGCGGCCCCGCGACGATAACCGCGGGCCCGGAATCGGCGCCAATTGTTTTTCCGGCGTTCTCCGGGCCCCGGAGCGATCAGCCGGCGGGGTTGAGCAGCCCCGCGGAGACGACGGCGCGGCCGAAGGGGCGGGCCAGGTCGGCGAGGCGTTCGCAGCCGTCCTCGCCGAGGGCGGTGTAGGCGGGCAGCGCGAGCTCGTCGGTGCGGTCCTCGATCCGCTGCCGGAACGCCTTCCCCTCGGCCGAGAGCTCATCGCCGTCGAGGAGGCCGCGGGCGCGCAGCGCCTCCTCCGTCGCGGCCCATTCGTCGGCGGGCCACGCGCGGGTGGCCTTGAGGAACGGCGTCGGGACGGTGCCGGTGGCGGCGTGCAGGACGAGCGCTTCGAGGGGCGCGACGCCCGCGTCCGTCAGTGCGGCCACGTGCCCGTCGCCGCGGAACTCGCGGAGCAGGGTCTGGGCGTGCCAGAGCCGGTCGATCGGCTCGTCCGGCCAGGGCAGGGCGGCGTGCGCGGCGAACAGGGGGCGGCCGTGCAGGTGGCCGCAGGCGGCCTCGGCGGCGCGGGTGGCGAGGCCGAGGATCTCGTCGAGGCCGTCGACGCGGTGGATGCCGGCGCGGCGCAGGGCGGCGCCGGCCGCGTCCAGCCGGGCGGCGAGCACCTGCTCCGGGGTCGCCTTCTCCCAGGCGGCGGGCAGGGCGGCGCGGACCAGCCGGGGGTGGAAGTTGTAGAAGGTCGCGATGACGACCTCGGCGGACGCGCGGCCGAGGGCGGCGGACCGGGAGGCGAAGTAGCCGGCGGCGCCGTCCAGGCCCAGCGCGGCGTAGCGCTCGGGTCCCTCCGGCACGAAGTAGATCATGCCGTGCACCGGTTCCAGCCGGCGCCAAGCCTCGCGCGCTGCCCGCATCGTCCGTCCTCCGTACCGACCAGTAGGAATTCGAACGTAATTCTAGTTTCCGGCGCCCGTCAATCCCCCGCCTCCTCCGGCGCACCCCGCGACCAGGAAGATCGTTGACGAAAGTTCGCACCGGCAGCACCGGCGGTTCACCCTTCCCGCGCCATGATCATCAGGCTGTCACCGCACAGGAGGGTGGTACCGGTGGTGAGGAAGTGGACGGTGGCCGTCGCGGCGGCCCTGGGCACGGCGGTCGTCAACACGGCGGTCCTGAACACGGCGGCCGCGGGCACGGCGGGCGCCGCCCCGGCGCCCCCCGCGGCGGACGGCGCCGGATCCGGCGAGCGCCCCGCCGCCCGCGCGATGCCCGGCGCGGCGGCGGTCGCGGACCTGCGCTACACCTCGGCGCTGCGGCTCGCGCCCGGGGTCGTCGCGCGGACCTTCGAGACGTCCGGCGTCGGCGGGAAGGCGGTCGGCGACCTGCTCGACGTCGACCTGCGCGCCCCGCACGTCCGGGTCGGCCTGCTGCACCCGGACGCGATCGCGCAGCGCGCGACGGTCTCCGGCATGGCGAACGCCCAGCACGCGATCGGGGGCGTCAACGGCGACTTCTTCAACATCAGCGAGACCCACGCGGGCGTGCCGCCGACCGGCTCGTCGTCCGGGCCGGAGGTGGACGGCGGCCGCGCGCTGAAGGCGGCCGTGCCCGACGGCCAGCGGTTCGGGCCCGCGCTGCCGCCCGGGACGTCCACCCGCGACGTGATCGGCGTCGGCACCGACCGGCGCGGGCACGTGGCGAGCCTGCGGCTGGCCGGGACGGTCCGCTCCCGGCTCGGGACGCTGGAGCTGGGCGGCCTCAACCAGTACGCGCTCCCCGTCGGCGGCGTCGGCGCGTTCACGAGCGAGTGGGGCGCGGTGTCGCGGCAGCGCGCGGTCTGCGGCACGGACCACGCCCGCAACGACCCGTGCAGCACCGACACCGCGGAGGTCGCGGTGCGGCGCGGCGTCGTCACGAGCGTCTCGGACGCCGTCGGCGACGGCGCGATCCCGGCGGGCACGACCGTGCTCGTCGGCCGTGACGAGGGCGCCGACGCGCTGCGGCGGCTGCGCAGGGGCGACCGGGTGAAGGTCCGGTACCGGCTGACCGGAAAGGTGCGGTTCCGGTTCGCGGTGGGCGGCTTCCCGATCCTGCGCGGCGGCCGCCCCCTCGACGGACTGGACGCCGCCGGCCCCGCGCCGCGCACCGCCGCCGGCGTGAGCCGCGACGGCCGCCACCTGTACCTCGCCGTGGTGGACGGGCGGTCGGAGACCAGCGGCGGCGTCACCGTCGCCGAGCTGGCGTCGCTGCTCGCGCGGGCCGGCGCGTCCGCCGGGGTGAACCTCGACGGCGGCGGATCGTCCGCCTTCGTGGCGCGCGGGCCCGGCGAGTCGTCGGCGACCGTCCGCAACGTCCCGTCCGACGGCGCCGAGCGGGCCGTCGCCAACGGGATCGGCGTGTTCTCCTGAGTCAGCGGGGCGGGCGCGGGCGCAGGTCGTCCAGCATGAGGCGGCTGAGCCGGAGGACCTCCTTCTGCGGGTCCCACAGGCCCGGCGCGTCCGTGCCCGCCCCCTGGTGCGGGCGCTCCATGCGCCGCTGCAGGCGTTCGGCGTCCGCAAGCTCCTCCTCGCCGGGCGCCTCGGGCAGCCGCCGGACGAGCCCGGCGAGCATCCCGAGCACGCGCGCGTGGTCGTGCCGGAACGCCTCGGGGAACCGCAGCTCCTCGGTCTCCGCGTCCCCCGCCTCGGCGTAGGTGCCGGCGATCGACCGGACGTACGTCGTCGCCTGGTCGAGCGTGTTCATCAGCCGGGTCGCGGGCCAGCGCTCCGGCTCGTCCCGCCACCGCAGCCGGTAGCCGCGCAGCTTCGCGCGCGGGTTGGCGCGCATGCTGTCGCGGCCCTGCTCGTAGGCGTGCCGCGCCTGCTCCTGGACGGTCCGCAGCCGCTCGTCCGCCTCGTCCCAGTACGGACGGCGCCCGTCCGGGTCGGTGACGGCGGCGGAGAGGGCGTCCATCGCCTCGGCGAGGGCGTCCCGCATCCGCTCCGCGGCGTACTCGGCGCGGCGCAGGTGGAGCGGCGGGAACACCAGCGCGTTCACGGCCAGCCCGACCGCGAGCCCGAGCGCGACGTCCCCGAGCCGCGGCAGCGTGTACCCGACGGCGTCGCGGCCGCCGAGCAGCAGCGCGAACAGCGCGGTGAACGGGACCTGCGACGCCTGGCCGCCGAGCCGCCGCCACCCCGACGCCATCATGGCGAGGGACAGCACGACGGCGATGCCGAGGACGTTCGGGCCGATCCAGATGCCGACCGGTATCGCGAGCGCGGCGCCGATGACGAACCCGGCGCCGTAGGCGAGGCTCTCCCGGACCGACCGCACGACCGACGGGTACACGCCGAGCAGCGCGGCGAGCGGCGCGAAGTACGGCTCGGAGTGCCCGGCGACGTACCGCGCCGCCGTCCACGCGAGCACCCCGGCGACGACCGCCTTCGCGGTGAGCTTCAGCCGTTCCCGCCAGTACCGCCACCCCGCCCAAGGCAGGACATACCCCCACAATCCACTGATCCACACCGCCCCCCGATTCCCCCCGATCACCCAGCCATGCCGCCACCCCGGCGCCCGCGCCCCGGCGGGCCCGCGCAGCGCCCTCCCCCGACGCCCTCGCCCGCGCAAAGAAAATGCAATTAAGGAATAGCGAATCGCCGCGCCGCGGATGTCACAAATCGCACTGCCGGTGGAACCGCACCGAACCGGAATGAGGCATCGGGGGTTGACTTCCCCGCGGAAGCTCGGTTAGAAGCGAATAAGGGATTCCTTTCGGGTACTGGATCCGGAGCGGAGGACGTCTTGACGACGGTCGTGCCGGCGGCGGACGGGCGGGGGCTTGCCGTGGAGGAGTGGGGAGAACCGGCGGGCCGCCCCGTCTTTCTCCTGCACGGCACGCCCGGCAGCAGGCTCGGCCCCATTCCCCGCCCCATGGTGCTCTACCAGCTGGGCATCCGGCTCATCACCTTCGATCGGCCGGGATATGGCCGTTCGGACCGCAGCATCGGACGCGCGGTCGCCGATGTCGCCGACGATGTACGGCGAATAGCCAACGCGCTGGAATTGCGGGAATTCGCCGTCCTCGGCCGGTCCGGCGGCGGTCCGCACGCGCTCGCCTGCGCGGCGCTGCTGCCCGGCCGGGCCCGGCGGGTCGCGGCGCTCGTCGGGCTCGCGCCCGCACAGGCGGAGGGGCTCGACTGGTTCGAGGGGATGGCGGCCTCCAACACCCGCGAGTACCTCGCCGTCCGGCGGCAGGGCCCGCTGGTGTCGGCCCGGCTGCGGTCGGTCGCCGACCGGATCCGCGCCGACCCGGCCCAGTACGTCGCCGACCTGTCCGCCGAACTGACCCAGTCCGACCGCCGCGTCGTGTCCGACGCGGGCATGCGCAGGATGTTGCTGGAGACGTTCGCCGAGGCGTTCCGCACGTCCGCGGACGGCTGGATCGACGACCTGCTCGCCTTCTGCGCGCCGTGGGGATTCGAACTGGGCGACATCGTGGTGCCGACGATGCTGTGGCACGGCGCCAACGACACCTTTTCCCCCGCCGGGCACTCCCGCTGGCTCGCCGACCGCATCCCGACCTCGACCGTGGTCGTGCAGCCCGGGTCGGCGCACTTCGGAGCGTTCGACGTCCTCCCCGACGTGCTGACCTGGCTCGTCCAGCCGGACAGCGCACCGGGCGCCCGCACCTCACAGCGGCTGTAGTTCGAGGTCGCGGTTGACCCGCA
The DNA here is from genome assembly GCF_017573545.1 of Actinomadura nitritigenes. Lineage (GTDB taxonomy): Bacteria > Actinomycetota > Actinomycetes > Streptosporangiales > Streptosporangiaceae > Spirillospora > Spirillospora nitritigenes. The sequence continues at coordinate 250,749 of NZ_JAGEOK010000002.1, forward strand.
CGCCGGCCCGCACGTCGGAGATCAGCGGGTGCGGATGGTCCACGGCGAGGACGAGCAGCCCCGCGCAGGCGCGGTCCCGCAGCTCCTGGGCCTCCGAGACGCGGCCCATCGCGTTGAGGGTGACCGACAGGTTGGCCCGGCAGGCGTTGGTGTCGGGGTGGTCGTCGCCGAGCACCCCGACCAGCCTGCCGAGCACGTCCCGCTCGAGATCGTGCGCCCGCTCCGGCTCGCCGCCGTCGGCGAGGCAGTTCGCGGAGTTCAGCACGGCGGACAGCACGTACGGATGCTCGCGGCCGAGCAGGCCGGTGAGCCGTTCGACGACGTCGCCCGCCAGCACGCGCGCCTCCCCCACGTCGCCGGCGCCGCGCAGGTAGCAGGCCAGGTTGTTGCCGATCATCACGGTGTAGGGGTGGTCCGGTCCCATCTGCTCGGTGTGCTTGGCGAGGATCGTCCGGGTACGGTCGCGCGCGCCGATCTTGTCGCCGAGCGCGGACATGCACGCCGCGACCTCCAGATCGGCGGGCAGCGTGTCCGGCGAGTCCGGGAAGTACCGCTGGTAGCGGGCGAAGGTCTCCTCCGCCAACGTCAGCGCCTCCTCGCGGTGCCCGGCCCGCCGCAACGACACCGCCAGGCTCTTGCCCGTGCGCAGCGTGTCGAGGATCTGGTCGCCGAGGACGTCCAGGTAGCGCCGGTACACGTCCCGCAGCCTGGTCACCGACTCGTCGAACCTGCCGAGTTCGCGCAGGTCGCGCGCCAGGTTGGCCTCCGAGAACAGCGTGTACGGGTGGTTCTCGCCGAGGGCCGGCGACGTCCGCCGCCGCTCCAGCGTCTCGGCGTCGTACCTGCGGGCGCTCTCCGGGTCGCCGTTCAGCCGGTAGTCGACGGCGAGGTTGTGGGCGATCATCAGCGTCCGCGGGTGGTCCTCGCCCCACGGCACGGCCGCCTTCTCGTAGGTGACCAGGTCCCGTTCCAGCGCCTCCCGGAACTTCCCCATCGCCCGCAGGTCCGCCGCCAGGTTCCCGGCCGTGATGAGGGTGTGCGGGTGCGCGGGGCCGATCGTCGGCGACTTCTCCTGCCGCTCCATCACGTCGAGGTCCAACTCGTAGGCCTCCGCGTAGGAGCCCTGGGACCGCAGCACGTTGGCGATCTGCGACTGCAGGAACAGCCACTGCCAGTGGTCGCGGCCGAGCTTGCCGCTCCACTCGGCGCTCAACTCCCGCCCGGCCGCCATCGCGCTCTCGAAGCTGCCGCGCTTCCACTGGTAGCGGACGAGGTCGGTGAGCATCTGCCGCGTGTCCTCGTCGTCGCACTGGGCGGCGCTCGACGGCTTGACGTGCGGCAGGATCTCCTCCAGCGCCGGCCAGTTCACCGGGTCGTCGGTGTCGCCGTGCTTGGGCCGCGCGCCGAGCAGGATCTTGTGCACGTCGTGGCAGGTCGTCTCGGTCGGCCCCGGCTCCATCCCGTGCCGGATCACCGCCTGCACCAGCGGGTGCACCTGGATGGAGTTGTTGCCGAGGTCGACCTTCGCCAGCGCGAACCGGCTGATCTCCCGGACGTGCTTGCCGAGCACCAGCTTGTCCCGCAGCGTCTCGTCGTAGGGCGCGAGGACGCCGGCGGTCTCGTCGCTGTAGATCAGGTCGAGCGAGATCGGCTCGGAGGAGAAGAACGCCAGCAGCTCCAGCAGCCGCGCCGCCGCCGGCGAGGCGTCCCGCAGCTGCCGGAAGGTGACGTTCCAGGTCAGCGCGACCGGCTGCGGGAAGGTCTCGGTGCTCAGCGCGAGCGTGGAGGCCGTCTCGTTCTCCAGCGCCTGCAGGTACTCGCTCGCCGGCATGAACGTCGACGCCAGCCACGCCGCGGCCTGCTCGATCGCCAGCGGCAGGTAGCCGAGCGCCCTGCCGATCTTGCGCGCGTTGTCGTCGGAGATCTCGCCGACCCGGCGGACCAGGTGCGCGGCGGCCTCCTCCTCGGTGAACACGTCCACCGCCAGCGGCGCGGCGAGCTGCGTCCAGGCCGGGTCGCGGGAGGTGATGAGCACGTGGCCGTCGCCACCCGGCAGGTAGGGCTCCAGATCCCGCGGGTTGTCGGCGTTGTCGAAGATGAGCAGCCAGCGCGCGGTCGGCTCGCCGCGCCGAAGCGCCTCCAGCGCGGCGTTGGCGGCGTCGGTGATGCTCTCGCCGACGCGCAGGTCGATCTGCTTGGCCAGGTTCGCCAGCGCGGCGCGGATCGAGTCGGGCTGCTGCGCGCTGATCCACCACACCAGGTCGTAGTCGGCCTTGAAGCGGTGCGCGTACTCCAGCGCGACCTGCGTCTTGCCGACGCCGCCGAGCCCGTGCAGCGCCTGCGGCAGGACGACCCGCTGCGTCGAGCCGAGCAGCTGGTCGCGCAGCTGCTCCAGCAGCCGGCCGCGGCCGGTGAACACCGCGTTGCGGCGGTCCACGTTCCAGACCGGCGGCGCGGTGCGGGCCGCGCCCGGGAACCGGGGCCCGACCCGGGAGTGCTCGGGCGCGTGCTCCATCGCCTGCCCGGGGCGGCCGAGCGCGCGGACGAGCCGGTCGGCTCCCTCGCGCTCGCCGAGCCCGGTCAGGTCGATCGGCACCGGGCCGTTGAACGCCGAGCTGAGCGGCGCGTCCAGCACCCGCACGGCGGTCAGCCGGCGCTGCGGGGCGGCGGTGCGGCCGGCCAGCGAGTCCCAGGCCCGCTGCGCGTGCGGCGAGGCGGCGTAGGCGGGCGAGATCAGCACGATGGTGTGGCCGGCGGTGTCGGGCGGGTCGTCGTCGCCGCCGGCGGCGTCCACGCTGCAGGTCAGCACCCGGAACCCGGCCCGGCCCAGCACCAGGGTCATCCAGTCGACCCACGGCCGGTCCTCCGACATGTAGCTGATCAGAACGTCGGTGACCTCGGACGGGCCGCGCCGCGCGAACCGCTCCAGGGTGCCGAGCCGCAGCTCCTCCGGGACCGGCCGGTACCCGCTGACGCGCCCCTCGGTGATCTCGCCGGTCAGCCGCTCGAACGCGGCGAGCATCGAGTTCGGCGAGCCCGGCGCGTCGCCGAACGTCGCCAGGGTCTCCTCGAACGCGTAGTACGGCCGGTACGGGATCTCCACCGACAGCCAGTACCGGTTCGCGTCCTGCCGGCTCATGCCTCGCGGGAACCGGTCGAAGCACGCACGGGCGTAGGCCCGCCCGGCCTCCACCTTCGCGTTCTCCCCGAAGTCGATCCGCATCGGCACCGGCAGGATGCGGATGCCGCGCTCCCGGTACCGCTCGTCGATGTGCGCGGCGATCGCGGCGGCGCCGTCGATGCTCTGATCGCTGAGCGTGAAGCAGTCGACCAGGACGTCCGGGAAGTGCACCGTGCAGATGTCGGCGATGTCGCTCAGCCCGGTGCGGCTGTCGATGAGGATGTAGTCGTAATGGCGGCGCATGTCGGTGCGGAGCGCGTCGAAGAACTGCCCGCCGCCGAGCCGGTCGTAGAAGTTGTCCCAGTCCATGCTGGTGATGAGCGACGAGTAGTCGCGGTTCTGCCGTCCCGCCGACACGAAGTCGAGCGTCCCCTCGCCCGGGAACTCCCACTCCAGCGTGACCGCGTGCCGCAGGATCCGGGCGTACTCCAGGTGCCAGTCCCGCTCGTCGTTCTCGTGCTTGGTCGTCGCCGCCCACGCGTAGTCGGTGAGCAGTTCGATGACTCCGGGCGTGGCGGACACGACGTTCTGGTCGAGGAACGGATGGAAGAACTTGTGCAGCCCCGGCGACTCCAGGTCCCAGTCGACCACCAGCACCTTGTGCCCCGCCATCGCCATGATCCAGGCGACGTTGGCGAGCGCGGTCGTGCGTCCCGTGCCGCCCTTGTAGGAGTAGAAGGTGACGATGGTGCCGTCGTTCGTCATGGCTTCTCCTGCGTCAGCTGTCCGGTCCCCGCAGGGTGGGCCGGGGCATGGTCGGCGGCGTCCGCGGCGGGTGCACGCTGGCCGTCTTCAGGTAGCGGGTGACGGCCTCGTTGACCGCCTTCGGCAGCGCGTCGCGGAAGGCCGCCACGGACGTGACGCGCTTGGCGGAGCCATGCAGGGCGGTGCTGTTCGGCAGCACTTCGGTGAGGTCGCCGTTCAGCTCGTCGGCCCGCGCGGAGGTCTCCGGGTCGTCGGCGTTGAACGGCGCGATCACGTTGACCGGGTCGCGGTCGAGCTGCCGGAGCCGCTTGCCGATGTCGCGGTCCTTGACCGCCCACGGGTCGACCAGCAGGACGCTCGGCGAGTCGGCGGGCCGGGCGCCGGCCTCGTCGACGCCGTCGATGATGGAGCGGTGGCCGAGCTCGGTGAGCACCTGCCCGGCGTACGCCCCGATCGGCATCGTGTGGGCCTCGCTGCGGAACGGCGTCCACTCGCGCGGCGTCCGGCCGTAGTAGTAGGAGTCGCGCCCGGGCGCGAGCCGCTGGGCGGACTGCGCGGCGAGCGCGAGCCGGATCGCCGGGCGGGACGCGCCGGGCGGGTTCTCGGCGAACGGGCTCCGCAGCGTCTCCAGGCTCGGGATGGATCGCGGCGAGAGGGCGCACTCGGCGGCGCGCTCCTTGATGAGCGCCGCGAGCCGCAGCACCGTCTCCTTGTAGTGCTCGCGGTGCCGGCCCAGTTTCATGATCCCGTACAGGCCCTCCGCGGCGTACGCGGCCGGGAACCCTGGCGGGACGTTCTGCATGGACTGCAGCGGCTGCGGCACCTCGTCGGGACGCATCGGCATCCACAGCGCCGGGATGATCGCGGACGGCACGTCGAGCCCCGCCGACAGCGCCTGGTACCGCTTCAAAAACGCCGCCCACTCCTTTCCGCAGTAATCGCTGAGGAAGTAGGCAGGCGAGAACAATGCGACGAAGACCCGGCAGTTCGCCAGCGCGTCGGCGAGATGGTCCGGCCACTCGCCGCCCACCGGAATCTGCCTGTCCATAAAACCCGGATTCTGCATGCCCGTGGCATGCCCGACGTCCTGGCAGAGGTCGTCGAAGAACTTGACGACCCACCGGTCGGAGTTCTCCGGGCGGTACCGCGACCTGGCATAACTCAGGAAGAAGTGCGGGCGTCGCTCATCCGCCAGGAGTCTTCCGAGCATGCCGCTCCTTCCGGTTCCATCACTGTATAGCGGCAATGCCGGGCACGATACAGGCCGCCGGACGCGTATTTTTACCGTGAACAGTTCTGCGCGTCAGATGACACAAAGTGGTCATCGACGGGTGCCGCCCGCCCGGCCGCGGCCGCCGGGCGCGGTCATCTCGTGCGCGCGTGCGCCATCCATCCGGCCGCGAAATCCACGGCCTGCCGCAGCGGCAGCAGCCGGGCCCCCGCGGCCCCCACCCGGCCCTTCACCACATGGCGGGTACGGTCGAGCGCGGCGCCGATCTCCGGGAAGTCGCCGTCGTCGAGGACGACGTCCCGGTACCGCCACCATTCCGGCCGCCCACCGCGCAGCACCATGCAGCCGTACCAGCGCGTCGGCGGGTCCTGCCGGTAGCGGTACTCGGCCAGGTGCAGTGCCGTGCAGCTCGCGTAGCCGACGCCGAGCAGCAGGATCGACGCGCCCGCCTCGTAGAGCCGGGCGAGCGGCGAGCGCTCGCCGAGATGGCAGGCGGGGTCGTGGTCGCCGGCGAAGAAGCCGGCCCGGGCGTGCAGCGCGGCGAACGACGTCTGCGGATGGGCGCTGCGCACGGCCCCCGGCGACGTCCGGACGTGCTCGGCCAGCGCGCCCATGCCGGTGGACGGGGTCGTCATGGGATCGAAGGGCGGCATCGTCCGCAGGTGGCGGCGCCGCTCGTCCTCGCTCATCCCCCGCGTCCGGGCCAGGAACGCACGGGAGGTGTCGGAGTTGTCGGACGTGGCGGTGGGGACGACGATCGTCCCGGCCGGCCCGAGCACGTCGCCGAGCGCCGCGGCAACGGTCCCGGCACCGCCCTCCACCCTGCCGACGCGGCGCAGTGACGCGTGCACCAGGAGGCGGCTCCCCGGCTCGACGCCGAGCGCGCGCAGATCCTCCGCCAGCGATGCCCGGTCCGACGCGGCCCGCGCACCGGGCGGGCCTCCGCACATCGCCTCGTCCACGGGTCAGCCGGCCGTCCCTGGGGCGGGCCAGCCCTCCAGAGTGCGCCGCATTCCGGCGACGAACTGCTCACCGAGCCCCGTCAGCGCCCCGGACTCCTGAAGCGTGCGGACCGCCTCCAGCGTCTTGGGATACCAGTCGGCGAAATGCCGCCCCGCCTCGGCCGCCGTTTCCGGATCCCGGTCGTGCGTGCGCCGCCGCCAGAAGTCGGCGACCGCGATGTGCGCGTACGTGCCCTGCAGCAGCCCCTCCAGCGGGCGCGGGTCCCTGCGCCAGGGCGCGTGGTACAGGCGGTCGTCGCGGGCATCGTAGAGGTCGACGAAGTCGAGGACCGCGCCGAGCTTGACGTGCTGGAACTCGTGGAGGAGCAGGAGGCAGAGCATCTCCGGACGGGCGGGCAGCGCGATGCCGACCGACCCGAACGCGTCCCGCGCCGCCGAGCTGACGCTCCCGCCGTCCCGGGGAGCCTCCAGCGGGACGATGGTGGTGAGCGCCCCGGCGATCCCGGGCGCGTACTCCGCGTACTCCTTCTCCAGCAGCGTCCAGGCCTCCTCGAAGGACGCCTGCCATCGCGCGAACCCTTCGGCGCCGAGCCGCGCCGCCGCCGGGTGCTCGTGGCAGTCGCGATAAGGGTCGAGGTCGTCGAGCGCGACGGAGAACGTCCCGGCCTTCAAGTGCCGGACGGGTTCGAGCTCCCCGGCCGCGTCCACGTGCAGCGCGCCGTCGCGCACGCGGACGGTGGTGCTCTCCTTGCCGGCGACCGGATACCGGCCGATCCCGGGGAGGTAGACCGCCCCGTCGCGGACGGCCACCGTGAGCTCGGCGCTCATCCCGGCGCGCCACGCGGCCGTGCAGGCGAGGGCGGCGAGCATTCCCTCGTCCGCCGCGGACGGCTCGGGCGGCGCAGACGGTTCGGACGGCGCACGGAGCCGGCGCACCGCCCACGCCCGCACGTACGGATGGGCCACCGCCGAGTCGAACGCCTCGGGGGCCGACTCCGCGACCCGGCGCAGCACGTCGAACGCGGCGGCCGGACCGGCGGCGCCGGCCTTCGCGACGAGGACCCGGCGGCCGACCGCCTGGGCGCCGCGCAGCCGGCCGATCGCGTCCGGATCGCCGTACCCGGTGGCGAGCGACCGCAGCGCGGCGGCCGGCAGCGCGTGCGCGGGCCGGGCCGCGCGCCGCTGCACGTGCTCGATCACGGCGATCAGGTCCGGGCAGTAGACGCTCGGGTTGCCGAAGCCGGAGCCGTCACCCCGGTACCGGTGGGCGAACAGCCCGCCGCCGCACGTGCCGACGACCGGGCATTCGCGGCACTGCGCGCACAGCGCCGCCAGCCCGCCGCGCCGCGCCTCGAGGCCTGGATGCCCGGCGGCCTCGTCGACAGCGTGGTGGAAGACGTCCATCCCGGTGGCGGGCGCGCCGTCGTAGGCCGTCTTCAGCGAGTCGGCCTGTTCGTAGCTCCCGTCGGTCTCGACGACGAGCACGTCGGCGGGCTCCAGGCCGAGCGACTCGGTGAAGCTGGCCCCGCCCCGCCCGGCGCTGACGATCGAGTCGAAGATCCGCACCGGCACCGGGCGCCCGGCGTCGAACCACCGGTCGGCGATCGCGATCAGCCAGTCGGCGTAGGCGGTGGCGGACGGGCGCGGCGGAGGCGCATCCCAGGTGTGGTGCGGCCACAGGAAGTCGATCGCGGGCGGGCGGTGCGCGACGAGCGCCTCGTACACCGCGATCGGGTCGTTGGCGACGTCGATGGTGCACAGCAGGCCGGAGAACAGTTCCGGATATCGGCCGCGGAGCAGCCCGACGGCCTGCACGGCCTTGTCGTAGCTGCTCCGCCCGTCGCGGTACAGGCGGTGCCTGTCGTTCGCCGCCCGGTCGCCGTCCAGCGAGATGCCGACCTTGACGCCCTGCTCGCGGAACAGTTCGCAGAACCGGTGGTCGAGGAGCACGCCGTTGGTGTGCACCCGCAGGTCGACGTCGCACACGCCGCGCAGCGGCTGGCGCAGCGCGGCGATCAGGTCGCCGAGGCGGCGCGCACCGGCGAGTAGCGGCTCACCGCCGTGCAGGACGACGGAGACCTCCGTCAGGCGGTGCGCCGCCGCGTGGTCGGCGATGCGCCGCGCCGTGCGCGCCATGGTCGCGACCGGCATTCCCGCCGGCCGCGCGCGCCAACTCTGGTCGGCGTGCTCGTACACATAGCAGTGATCGCAGGCCAGGTCGCATCGCGCGTGCACCTTGAGCACGAACTGCCGCAAAGCGGTTGAGGAGGTCATTGTGCGAGATGACTATTGTCAGATATAGGAGTTGAACGCCGCGACGCGGACCGGATCCGACCCCTCCTCGTCCTTGTCGTCGATACGGGTCAGGCGGGCGGCGAGGCGGGCGGCCTCGGCGTCGGAGGCGAGGTCATCGAGCCCGAGTTCTTGCAGGTCAACGAGGTCCGGCGCGCCTTTGGCTTCCAGAAGGTCCACTTTGATCCATTCTCCAGGGTGATTACGTTACGTAACAATGTTTGTACCGTAAGTCGTGCCGACGCTAGTCCGGGGCTACAGTCAGTCTTAGGTCAAGCAAAGTTTCATGAATGTAGCCTCCAAGTGACAGGTTTCATGAATGTAGCCTCCGAGTGACAGCTTTCGCAGGAAAGTCCATGAATCTGGAATGTTCAAGTAGGACGCCTGCGCACGTGCCGCCGAGGCGCCACTGGCCGGGGCCGGACATGCGCTGGTACGTGGACTTGTGCACACAGAACTTGACGCATAACTCCACTCTGATTCCACTCAAAGTGTGGAGGCACTGGCCGAAGCGGACTTCCCGCCACTTTTCCGGGTGGCCGACGCGAGCGCGGCCGACGGGCAGCACCGGCTGCTCACCGCGACCGCGCTCCGGCTGTCCGCGCTGCTCGCCGCCGCCGTGCTCGGTGCGTTCAGCGTGCCCGTCGGCCGCCTGGACGCGGCGGCCCTCCTCGCCGCGGCCGGGCTCGGCACGGCCCTGGTCATCGAGGTCTACCTGCTCACCGAGCGCCCCGACCGGCAGTGGTACGAGTCCCGTGCCGCGGCGGAGTCCGCCAAGACCCTCGTCTGGCGGTTCGCCGTCGCAGGCCAGCCGTTCGGTGCGGACACCGGCGACCGCGCCGCCGAGTCGCTGCTGCTGCACCGCTTCTCGGTGATCCTGGGCAACATGCACGCGGTCAGCGCCGACGGCGACGACGGCAGCCGGCCCCAGGTGACCGACGAGATGCGAGCGATGCGGGCGCGGCCGCTGGAGGAACGCCGGCGCGCGTACCGGACGGGCCGGATCCTCGACCAGCGCCGCTGGTACAGCCGGCGCGCGAAGGAGCACGGCCGCAGCGTCGCACGCTGGTCGCTGTTCCTCGCGTCCATGGAGGCGCTGGGCCTCGTCGCGGCGGTGCTGAACGCGGTCGGGGTGTTCGGCCTCGACCTGCCGGGCATCGCGGGCGCGGTCGCCGCGGGCGGTCTCGCCTGGGTGCAGACCCGGCAGCACCAGCAGCTCGCGACCGCCTACGGGATCGCCGCGCAGGAGCTCGCCGACATCTCCGCTCGCCTGCGATGGCCGGAGACCGAGGCGGAATGGGCGCACTTCGTGGACGAGGTCGAAGAGGCCATCTCCCGGGAACACACGCTCTGGTGGGCGTCCCACGTCTGAACCGCCCACCGCTCGCCCGCGAACGGCACACCGGAGGAAGCCCATGCGGATCGCCATCACCGGACACCGGGACCTCGACGGTCCGACGGCCGCGCTGGTGCGCCGCGAGATCCGCGCGCTGCTCGCGCCGTTCGCCGGTGACCTCTGCGGTGTCTCCTGCCTGGCCGCCGGGGCCGACCAGATCTTCGCGCGGGCCGTCCTGGAGCTGGGCGGGCGGCTGGAGGTCATCGTCCCCGCGAGAGGGTACGCCGCCGCGCTCGGCGGCCGCGCCCGGCGCGGGTTCGAGGACCTGGCGGCCCGCGCATCCGGCATCCGGTGGCTCGACCACTTCGCCCCCGGTCCCGGCCCCTACCTCGAGGCCGGCCTGGCGATGCTCGACCGCGCGGACCGGCTGATCGCCGTGTGGGACGGGGCGCCGGCGCGGGGGCGCGGCGGCACCGCCGAGATCGTGGAGCACGCGCGCCGCCGGGGCATCGCCGTCGACGTCGTCTGGCCGGGCGGCGCCGTCCGCGCCCGCGTGACCGGGCCGGACGCGGTGGCGGACCGCGCGTGACACGAGGAGCCCGTCCTACGCCGCGCCGCCGGGGCCGGCGGTGGTTCTTGGGGTGATGACGGCGAGGCGGGCGCCGGAGGGGTCGGTCATCATCGCGTAGCGGCCCGGGCGGACGTCGGTCGGCGGGATGCGGACCGCCGCGCCGAGCTCGGCGGCGCGGGCGGCGGACGCGTCGCAGTCGTCCACCCAGAAGTACGGGATCCAGTGCGCCGGATACTGCGGCGGCCACCCGTGGTCCATGGAGACCATGCCGGCGAGGGCGCGGTCGCCCAGCTCCCAGTTCGTGTAGACGGAGCCGTGGTACTCGCACTCCACCGCCCGCCAGCCGAACACCTCGCCGTAGAAGCGCCGCGCCCTGCCGGTGTCGCGGCACGCGAGCTCCGCCCAGCACATCGTGGACGGGCGGTTGGCGGCGCCGAACTCGATGACGTTGCCGAGCCGCGCGACGCCGAAGTCCGCCCCCTCCGGGTCCATGCACAGCGCCATCGAGCCGAGCCCGGCGTAGTCCGCCGGCGGGGTCAGCTCCCGCCCGCCCGCGGCCTTCACCGCGTCGACGGCCGTCCGGAGGTCCTCCACCTTGAAGTAGCAGGTCCACGACGGAGGCTGGGAGTCGTCGGCGAGCCCCTGCATCCCCGCGACCTCCGGCCCCTGGACGTCGCCGAGGCTGAAGACGGTGTAGTCGCCGTAGTCCGGAAGGCTCAGCGTGTAGAAGGACCAGCCGAACAGGTCGCTGTAGAAGGCCCGGGCGGTCTCCGTATGCGGGCTCGCCAGGTCGATCCAGCCCGGCCACCCGGGAACGGGTTTCGCCGGCGCCGGCGCCATCAGGGCTCCGCCGGGCCGCCGCCGCCCGGCGCGATCACGGCCAGGCGCGCGCCGACGGGGTCGGCGAGGACCGAGTACCGGCCCGGCTCGATGTCGGTGGGCGGCAGCAGGACGCGGCCACCGAGCTCGCATGCCCTCGCGGCCACGGCGTCGCAGTCCCCGACCCAGAAGTACGGGATCCAGTGCGGGTCGGCCTCGTACCCGTTCCTGCGCAGGTCGCCGATGTCGACGATGCCTCCGAACGACCAGCCGTCCAGCTTCAGGTTCGTGTACGGGGAGTAGTACCGGCGCTCGACCGCCTCCCAGCCGAAGACCTTGCCGTAGAAGCGCCGGGCCTCGTCGACGTCGTGGCAGGCCAGCTCCACCCAGCACATCGCGCCTGGCTCGTCGACGACGCCGGCGCCCTGGAGCCCGCCCGGCGTCCAGAGCGCGAAGTCGGCGCCCTCCGGGTCCGCGCACAGCGCCATCTCGCCGAGGTCGGCGACGCGCATGGGCGACACCAGCTCCTGCCCGCCCGCGGCCTTGACCGCCTCGACCGTGGCCGGGACGTCGTCGGTGCGGAAGTACACCGACCAGGACGGCGGCTGCGCCTCGTCGGCGAGCCGCTGCATCCCGGCGACCTCGGGGCCCTGGACGCCGCCCAGGGTGAAGATCTCGTAGTCGTCGTACTCCGGGACGGTCAGCGTGTACACGTACCACCCGAACAGGCTGCAGTAGAAGTCCCGGGACGCCTTCACGTCGGGGCTCGCGAGTTCCGCCCAGGACGGTCGCCCAACGGCGTGTCCGGTCACTTCGGGCATAGTCCGGCCTTCGGAGCGCGCATATCCACCACGTTATGGGCGGGCGTGCCATCGTCACGGACGCGGCGATTCCCCGATACCCCAAAGACCACCCAAAAATGCCCCAACCAGGCGCGTCTAGACGCTCACCACGTCCTGCAGCAGGCCCCACACGAAATGCGCCACGTACGACGACCCGTCCGGCGCGGTGAAGCCGACGTGCCAGCGGCTCGGCGCGTCACCGTCCTGGTGCGCCGCCCCGTCCCACCGGGCCGCCAGATCGCCGACCACGCACGTCCACGGGGCGAGGTCGTCGACGGTCCGCAGCTCCGGCACCGGCGATCCCGGCTCCCGGACGAGCCACTCCTGCGCCACCGACCCGTCCGGCGCCATCGTGATCTCGAACCGCAGGCCGGGCCACAGCGGGAACGGCGGCCACGACGCCACCTCGCACACGACGTCGCCGACGCGCCGCGCACCGGCGTCCGCGGGCGGGCCGAGGACGGCCTCGTAGCGGCGGCGCCCGCGCGGGAACGTCCGGGACCGCAGGATCCGCTGCCAGCGCGCGTTGACCTCGCGCATCTCGGTGCGCGAGGAGTCCAGCGCGCGCACCGCGTCCTCGACGAGGCCGGGCTGGTAGTCCGCCATCCGGCGCAGCAGCACGAGCTGGAACTCGCGCCGCGCCAACCCCTTCACGCGGCCACGCTACCGCCCGGCCCGGCACGTCCCGGGAAGAGGACGCCGCCGGCCGGCTCCGCGGGGATCAGACCTTCTTCGCGCCGATCGCGGCCATGATGGCCGGCCAGCTGAGGTTGACCTCGCGGCGCCAGTACTTCCAGTTGTGCATGCCCGGGCCGTACAGGTGGGAGGTGATGGGGACGCCGGCGCGCTTGGCGGCGTTCACGAAGTTGACGTTCATCTGCCCGGCGAGGTCCTCGCCGACGCGTCCCGCGGAGCCGGCCGGGGTGTTCGGGTCGTCGTAGGGGCCAGGCTGGCCGTTGCCGGACGAGACGTAGACGCCGATGCCCTTGAGGTTGCGCACGTTGACGGTCGCGTCGTGCGCGTCCCAGTTCGACCGGTTGAAGATGGGGTCGCCCCAGATGGAGGTGCCCGCCTCCTTGTTCATCACGGTCAGCACCGCGGGCATGCCGGGCGCGGTGATGTTGAGGGGACCGCTGTAGGCGGCGGCGTACTTGAAGTACCCCCGGTGGCGCTCGGCGTAGGTGATGGAGCCCTGCCCGCCCGACGACAGGCCCATCGCGGCGCGCGACGGCCCGGCGTGGAAGTTGCCCTCCATCAGCGGGATGACCTCGGAGATGTGGAAGCTCTCCCACTCGGGGATGCCGCCCTTGCCGCCGTTCCACCAGTTGGTGTACGAGCCGTTCGAGCCGCCCTCGGGCATGACGACCATCGCGTTCCAGGCCTTCGCGACGTTCTCGATGTGGCCGTCATGGCTCCACGACGTGTACTTGTTGTTGCCACCGTGGAAGGCGTACACGACCGGGTAGGTCTTGGTGTCGCTCGCCTTCCACCCCTTGGGGACGAACACCCGCGTCTGCACGACCGCGCCGAGCGCCGGGGAGGCGATGCTGACGTCGAACTCCTGCGCGTTCACCTTCTTGATCGCGGTGATGGTGGCGCCGTCGGGGGCCTTGCGGTACTTGCCGCCGCCGACGCCGGGGGGCAGGTGCGGCTTCTTGCCGTGCGAGCCGTTGTTGGAGTCGGGGTCGTTCGCGGCGGGCGTGCCGCCGGTCCCGAACGGGTTGCCGCCGTGCGTCAGCGGCACGTTCGGGACCTTGATCGGCTTGCTCGCGGAGGGGGAGCCGCTCGGCGAGGGCGACCCGGTGACCTGCGTCGGCTGGGTCGGCGGCCCGAACGAGGGGATCGGCTGCGCGTTGCCGGCGGCCTCCGGCTTGCCCTTCGGCACCCCGACCCCGGCCTGGGCCAGCCCGACCATGACGGCCGGAAGGATCACGGCCGCCGCCGCCGTCCCGGCGATGGCGATCTTCCTGTCGGTACGCTTCTTCATGGACTCCCCAGCCGATCAGACCGATCCGGACCGCGCGCCAGTCCCGGTCTTGCGCTCACTCGCCCGAAGAAACTACTGTCCCGGCAGTCACATCCGCAAGTATTGACAAAAATTACAATAATTCTCTCGGGTTCCGGCTCGTCCGAATGCCGGAGTCCGAACAGTCCGCCGTTTCCGGCGGCTTCCCGCTCCCCGCGAAAAACGTCGCCGCCCCTGCCGGCGCCCCGGCCGCTCCCGGCCGCTCCCCGCCGCCCCCGGTCGCCCGGCATCCCGGCTCCCCATCGAAACGCGCGCCTGCCGATCCGCAGGCCAGGGCTCGTCCGTGCCCGTGGGGCGCCGTCAGATTCTACGTAGCGATGAGAAAAATCGACGTCGTGTAGAGTTTGGAGCGAGAGGGGGCACCCGCCCCTTCCGAGGCCTCTCTGGAGGAGCAGTGCGGAAGCAGAAGTGGCTCATCACCGGCGTCAGTTCGGGCCTTGGGCGCGCCTTCGCCCAAGCCGCTCTGACGGCAGGGCACACCGTGGTCGGCACCGTCCGCTCCGAGGAGGACCTGCATGCCTTCGAGGGGCTCGAGCCCGGGTCCGCGCACGGCCGGATCCTGGACGTGACCGACGCCGACGCCGTGTCGAATGTGATCACGGAGGTGGAGCAGAGCGTCGGCCCCCTGGACGTCGTCATCGCCAACGCCGGCTACGGCCTGGAGGGCGTCTTCGAGGAGACCCCGCTGGCCGAGGTGCGGCGGCAGTTCGAGGTCAACGTGTTCGGGGCGGTGGCCACGCTCCAGGCGGCGCTGCCCCACATGCGCCGGCGCCGCCGCGGGCACCTGATGGCCGTCACCTCCATGGGCGGGCTCATGGCCGTGCCCGGCATGTCCGCCTACTGCGGCAGCAAGTTCGCCCTGGAAGGCATCCTCGAGGCACTGGGCAAGGAGGTCGCGCAGTTCGGGATCCACGTGACGGCGATCGAGCCCGGCTCCTTCCGCACCGACTGGGCCGGACGGTCCATGACACGCGCCGCACAGACCATCGACGACTACGACGAGCTGTTCACCCCCATCCGCGAGGCGCGGCGGAAGGCGAGCGGGAACCAGCTGGGCGATCCGGCCAAGGCCGGGGACGCCGTCGTGCACATCGCTTCGGTCGAGGAGCCGCCGAATCACCTCGTCCTGGGCTCGGACGCGCTGCGACTGGTCGCCGCCGCACGCACGGCCGTGGACGACGACATCCGCGCATGGGAGACCCTCTCCCGCACGACCGACTTCGCCGAAGGCGCTCAGCTCTGATGCCCGGCCACCAGGCCGCGCGCAGCCGGCGCACCACCGAACGCAAGGGCGATGTACGGGAGCGGGCCATCCTCGACACCTGCGAGGCGCTGCTGGCGGAGAAGGGCTACGACGCCATGACCGTCGGCGACATCGCCCAGGGCGCCGGCATCACGCGCGGCGCCCTGTACTTCTACTTCGGCTCCAAGCAAGAAGTGGTCACGGCGCTCGTGGCCCGGACCGTCGAGCACCTGTGGGAGCGGTCGCGGGCCACCGCGCAGGCCGACGAGCCGCGCCAGGCCATCGCGGCGGCCATGCGGCGCACGGTCGAGCTGTGGAACGAGCACGGCCTGGTCATGCGCACGGCGATCGACCTGTCGTTGACCGTGCCGGAGATCGGCGAGCTGTGGAGTCGCACGGCCGACCTGTTCATCGCGGCCATCACCGCCGTCCTGGAACGAGCCGGCGTTCAGGCCGGCGCCGGACCGGACCGAGCGCCGGCGATGGCGCGCGCCCTGTGCTGGATGATCGAGCGGACCTTCTACCACGCCTCGCAGGAGTCCCGCGGGAAGCTGCAAGAGGCATCGTCGACCTGCGAGCACATCTGGCTGATCAGCGCCGGCCTGACCGCCTGACGCATCTGCCGACCCGGCCCCGGGCCGAGGCCCGCCGACGCGGTGTAGCGGCCGTGGCGGCACGGGTGGGGACCCGGGCGGCGCGGGGCCGCCCGGGTCGCGGGACGTCAGCTCTCAGCGGTCACTGGGAGAAGACGTAGGTGGCCGTGAGGGTGACGGACTGCACCAGGCAGAACCCGCCCGTCGCGTGGACGGTCTGGTTGCTGAAGGTGACGGTGGCCGGGAGCGCGTCCCCGCCGGAGTAGGTGCCGTTGATGGTGCCGCCGTAGGTGCAGCCGAGGGCCTCGACCGAGAAGCCGCTGAGGGTGGCGTTGCCGCCGCTCAGGCTGCCGGTCCAGGGCAGGTTCTGCGGCGTGACGCTGGCGGGGCAGCCGGAGATGCTCGCGGAGGTGACCGTGAGGGAGCCGTCGGCGGCGAGGTCGCCGCTGAGGGTGGACCCGCTGCAGGTCACGGCGGTGCCCGCGTCGATCGTCATGTTGCCGGACAGGTTGGCGGTGTAGGGCCCGGCCGTCCAGGCCAGGGCGGGGGCGGCGGTCGCGGCGACGGCGATGGCGGTGGCGGCCGCCGAGGCGGAGGCGATGGCGGCGAGCTTCTTGATGCGGGACAAGGAAGTCCTCATTTCGGGGACGACGGGCGTCGCGCCTGCACCCGGAGGGGTGGGAGATCCGCGACCCGGGACGCCCGATCCGCTCATGTCGGGTGGGCGGTTGGGAGCACCGCGGCGTCGGGGAGCGGTGTCCGGAAACCGTCGCGCCACTCGACATCGGTGACCGGCCACCTGGGTAGAACGCGTTCTACCCAGAACGTAGACAGCGCTCAGGAATCCGTCAATACCCGGATATGGATTCTCAGGCCACAGCGGCCGCCACCACAGGATCCTGCGGACCCGGAGAAGACCAGAACCAAAGTCCGTTGCAATTCGGTCGGCGGCGGGATGGTTCTTCGGGCAACCAAATCGCATTTCGCGGCGCCGGGAACCGGTCCGCCGGGCGTTCTCCGGCAAGGAGACGGCGAATTCGGATTCGGCACCGTCCCCGACCCGGCTTTCCGCGGCGCGCGGAAGCCGGGTCCGGACGGCGGCGCCGCGGGTACGCGGGTCAGCCGAAGCGTTCCCGCAGCGCCGGGAGGAGGTCGCCCTCCGCCCAGGTGCGGAAGTCCTTCTGGTGGTCGGGCCCGCTCTGGCAGAACGCGATGTGCGTGAACCCCGCGTCCTTCCACTGCTGGACGGCCTGGAGGTAGTCCTCCACGTTGTCGCCGCACGGAACGGACTCGGCGACGTCGTCCGGCCGGACGGTCTTCGCGGCCGCCTCGAAGTTGACCGTGCCCGGGAGCTCCGCCATCACCTTCCAGCCGGGGGCCGAGAACTTCCAGTAGCGGTGCGCCCGCTGCTTGCACTCCTCGCGGTCCTGCCCGTAGGCGACGGGGATCTGCCCGTAGACGGGCTTGCCCTCGCCGCCCTCGCGGTGGAACAGGCTCACCACGTCGCCGACGGGCTGGTCGGAGATGAGCAGGTCGGCGTGCTGCGCGGCCAGCCGTCCGGCGCGCGACCCGAACGCGGCCATGCCGATCGGGACGGGCCGGTCCGGCAGGTCCCACAGCTTCGCGGAGTCGACCCGGAAGTGCTCGCCCTCGTAGTTGACGTAGTCGCCGGAGAACAGCGCCCGGATGATCTCGACGGCCTCGGCGAACATCTCGTGCCGGACGTCCGCCGACGGCCAGCCGCGCCCCACGACGTGCTCGTTCAGGTTCTCGCCCGCGCCCAGGCCGAGGGTGAACCGGCCGTCGGACAGCACCCCCACGGTGGCGGCCTTCTGCGCCACCACCGCCGGGTGGTACCGCATGATCGGGCAGGTCACGAACGTCATCAGCGGGATGCGGTGGGTCGCCTGGGCGAGGGCGCCGAGCACCGACCACGCGTAGGCGGAGTGCCCCTGGTCCTCCAGCCACGGGAAGTAGTGGTCGGAGATGACCGAGTAGTCGAAGCCGGCGTCCTCGGCCTCGACGAGGTCGGTGACGAGCTGTTTGGGCGGTGTCTGCTCGCAGAGCAGCGTGTATCCGAATTCCATGACGGCTCGGTACCCGCCGGGACGCGCCCAATCGCCGGAACGCTCCGGATTCAGTTGCCGAGGAGGTCCATGAGGTCGTCGGCGTGCTCCTCCTCCTCGGCGAGGATGTGCTCCATGAGGCGGCGGGTGGTGACGTCCCCGTCGCCGAGCCACCGGATGATCTCCTGGTACGACTCGATGACGATCCGCTCGGCGACCAGGTTCTCCTCGAGCATCCCCTTGAGGTCGCCGTCCTCGAAGGTCTCGTAGGTGGTGTGCGAGCGCTTCGCCAGCGTCTCGGGGTCGAAGTCGGGGTCGCCGCCCAGCTGGCTGATCCGCTCGGCGGCGCGCATCGCGTGGTCGCGCTCCTCGTCCGCGTGCTCGGTGAACTCGGCGGCGACCTGCGCGCGGTCGATGCCGGTGGCGCTGATCGCGTGCCGCGAGTAGCGCATCCAGCAGACGATCTCGGTGGCGAGCACGTCGTTGAGGACGCCGATGACCTCGTCGGGACTGCGCTTGTAGCCGGTCGTCACCGGCCCGTCGGCCATCTTCTGCCGGGCGCGTTCCCGGATCCTCGCCACGTCGATGCTGAAGCTGCTCTCGGTCATGCCTCTCCTCCTGGTCGGCGCGCGGACGCCCCTTCTCCTACCCAGCCCCCGATCTCCATGCCGGCAGGGGCGGAGACGGCCAAACGGCGGCGGAGACGGGCGGGGCCGCCGGGACGGCACGACACTCAGGGTGAGGGCGTCGCTACTTGGACACGTTCCGTCACGCGTGCTATACGTAGAGCTATCTCGCCTCGGCCTGGGGCGGGAAAGGGACATCCGGGCTCCACCTTGAGATCCGGGCGTGACAAGGAAGAAAAGGAACCACATGAAGTCCTTCAGCTACACCGAGCTGGACAAGCTGGCCGGCGAGGTTCTGCCGGAGCGCGCCGTTCTGTCCACCCTTCTGGTCGGTGGCGACAACGACAACGAGAACCTCAACTTCAACCACGGCGGCGGCGGCCACGACGGCGGCACGACCGCGGTCGTCCCGAACTGCCAGAGCAACATCAACCACTCGCAGGGCGGCCTCATCGGCGCGCTGGGGCTCAGCTCCGAGAACCCCAACAACGAGTTCACCTGCGCCGGCAGCTCGGTGGTCTCGGGTCACTGATCCGAAACGACGTGCTCGCGGGCTCCGGCCCGCCTGGGAAGGGCTGGCGTTCTCCCGCCGGCCCTTCCCCCCTTTTCTCCGGTTATCTGTGACGACCTGTAAGGCGACCGATGAGCCAGACCAACCCTCAGACGTTCAGCTACGCGGAACTCGACCGGCTGTCCGGCGAGGTACTGCCGGAGCGGGCCCTGCTGTCGACCCTGCTCGCCGGCGGCGGCGACAACGGCAACAAGAACATCAACCTCAACGACGGCGGGTCCGGGGCGGCCGACTCCGAGGTCACCTACGCCTGCCAGTACACGCACTCGACCGGCACGCCGGGCCTCCTCGGCACGGGCCTGCTCGCCGAAGCCGGCTACACGACGACGACCTGCGTCCCGGTCGTGGTCCACCACCAGAGCACATGAGCGGAGCACACCGGAAGGGCGCCTCCCCGTCGCGGGCGGCCGCGAGCGCCCCCGTACGCCCGGCGGGCACCGGGCGGCCGCCGGGCACGGAGCCTGCGGCGGGCACCGCCCGCCCGGCCGGCGCCGGACCGGCCGCGGGAGGCGCGACCTCCGTGGCGACGGCGCCGTCCACCCCGGTCCTCACCCTGCCGGTCCTGACCGACGGCGTGGAGTTGGTCGGCGAGTTCAAGAACTCCGGCTACCGCGAACCGCCGCAGCTCGTCTGCCTGCCGAACCGGCAGCTCGTCCGGCTCCCGCCGCTGCTGTTCCTGGTCGCGAAGGCGCTGCACGAGCACCGCCACCTCGCCCGCACCACCGACATCGAGACGGCGCTGGACCGGGTGGCCGAGGCGGTCTCGCGCGAGGCGGGGGCCCGGCTCACCGGCGAGCAGGTCATCTACCTCGCCGACCGCAAGCTCGCGCCGCTCGGCGTCACCACCTACAGCGACGGCACCGCGCCGCCCGTGGTGAAGGCCGACCCGTTCCTCGGACTCCGGTTCCGGATCGCGGTGTTCCCCGAGTCGGTCACCTGGTTCGTCGCGGGCCTGTTCGCCTGGCTGTTCCGGCCGGTCGTGCTGGTGCTCACGCTGGCCGCCGTCGTCTCCGCCGAGACCTGGGTGCTCGCCACCCGGTCGATGAGCACGGCGCTGCAGCACGCCATCCTCGCCCCGGTGAGCATCCTGCTGATCATGGGGCTCGGGGTGGCGTCGTGCGCGTTCCACGAGATCGGGCACGCCGCCGCCTGCCGGTACGGGGGCGTCCGCCCCGGCGTGATGGGCTGCGGCATCTACCTGGTCTGGCCGGCGTTCTACACGGACATCACCGAGTCGTACCGGCTCGGCCGCCTCGGGCGGCTGCGGGCCGACCTCGCCGGCGTCTACTTCAACGGCATCTTCGTCGTCGCGCTGACGCTGCTGTACGTGGAGACGGGGTTTGAGCCGCTGCTCGTCGCGGTGCTGTACGTCAACCTCGAGATCCTGCAGCAGCTGCTGCCGACGCTGCGCTTCGACGGCTACTACATCATGTCGGACCTCGTCGGGGTCCCCGACCTGTTCAAGTACATCGGGCCGATCCTGCGGCGCGCGCTGCTGCTGCGCCGCGCCGACAGCCGGCTGAACGACCTGAAGCGCTGGCCGCAGATCTTCGTCACGATGTGGGTGCTGGTCATCGTCCCGGTGATGCTGTTCCAGCTCGTCCTGATCTCCACGCAGGTCCCCGGGCTGATCCGGATGGACTGGCGGAAGATCCAGGGCCTGGCCGCCGAGGCCGCGAACGGCGCCGGCGCGCTGCAGCTGATCGCCTCCGGGCTGCAGATCGTGCTGCTGGTGCTGCCGCTGCTGGGACTCACGCTGATCGCGTACCGGATGCTGCGCGGCGCGGTGCGGATGGCCGTCAAGTACGTGAACGGGCCGTCCACCGAGCCGGCGCCGGGAGCCTGACACCTGCCCCTGACCTCCGACCCCTGACCGCGCGGAGCGGGCCGCCAGTGTGGCGGCCCGCTCCGCGTTCTCGTCGATCAGAGGCCGTCCGGGCGACCGCCGGGCCCCGGGGCGCCGTGCCCGCCCCGGGCGGCTGTATCCAGCCTGTATCGGCTTTGTCGACCTCGCTCGTAGCGTCGCCTCCGTCCCCCGAAACGGAAGGAGCCGAGGATGCTCGGAAAGATCGAGGCGCTGGGCGAGCGGATGCTCACCCGGCTGGTCCCGCAGACGCGCGCCGCGGCCAGCACCGGCTACTGGTGCTGGAACGACGGGCCCTGCGGCATCGAGTGCCTGGTGAAGAAGTGCTGCTACCTCTCCGGCAGCGGTACCTCCTGCAGCTGCGTCTACGTCTGCTGACCCGCACGGCCAGGCACGTCATCGGTTGAGCGGCGGCCGGGAGACGCTCCCCAGCGGCCCGGCCGCCGCCTCGCGAAAGGTGGTCCCCATGCCCTTCCTCACCGCGCTCGTCGCCCTGGTCGGAGCCGTCTGCCTGCTCGACCTGGTGCTCACCCTCGGCGTGATGCGCAAGCTGCGCGAGCACGCCGCCGTCCTCGCCCGGTCGTCCGCCGCCGGCGGAGCCGACCGCCCGCCGATGCTCCCCGCCGGGGAGGTCGCCGCGCCGTTCGACGCGGTCGACACCGCCGGCGAACCCGTCAGCCGGGACGCGCTGACCGGCCGCACCCTCGTCGGGTTCTTCAGCCCGAGCTGCGACGCCTGCACCGAGCGGATGCCCGGTTTCCTGGCGGACGCCGCGGCCTTCCCCGGCGGACGGGACCGGGTCCTCGCCGTCATCGCCGCCGGCGAGGGGGAGGACGCGTCCGCCTACCGCGACCGGCTCGGCGGCGTCGCGCGCGTGGTCGTCGAACCGCACCGCACCGGGATCGCGAAGGCGCTGGCCGTCCGCGGGCTCCCCACGTTCTGCGTCCTGGACGAGACCGGCCGGGTGGTCGAGACCGGCCTGCCGTCCGACCGCTCCCCCGTCCCGGCATGACGCCTCGCCGCGACACGGCCGCCGGCGCCCGCCGGGCGCGGGAGCTCCTCGGCGGGCTCGCCGGCTCGGCCGCGCTGGCCTGGTCGGCGGGCCGGGCGCTGACGCTCCTGCTCGCCGCGCTGACGCTGGCTCAGGCCGCCGCGCCGGTGTGCATCGCGTGGTTCACCAAGGTGGCCGTCGACGTCCTGACGGAGCGGCCGGGCGGCGGGGCGGGCGGCGGAGCCCGGCTCGCCGCCGCCGGCGCCGGCCTGGTGCTCGCCGGGGCCGCCGCCGGCCTCACCCAGCACGTCACCCGCTACCTGCGGCAGGAGCTCGAACGGCGGGTCGGGTTCCTCGCCCAGGACCGGGTCTTCCGGGCGACCGAGCGGTTCGTCGGCCTCGGCCCGTTCGAGGACCCCGCCTTCCTCGACCGGCTGCGGCTCGCCCAGCAGGCGGGCGGCGGCGCGCCGGGAAAGGTCGTCGGCAGCGCGCTCACCGCCGTCAGCGGGACGATCACGCTCGCGGGGTTCCTCGGCTCGCTGCTGTCCGTCGGCCCGTGGCTCGCCCTGGCCGTCGTGCTGGCGACCGTCCCCGCCCTGGCGGCCGAGTTCCGGCTGTCGCGCCGCTGGGCGGCGATGATGCTGGCGATCGGCCCCGCCGAGCGGCGCGAGTTCTTCTACCGGGAGCTGCTCACCACCGTCAGGGCGGCCAAGGAACTGCGGCTGTTCGGTGCGGCGGGGCACTTCCGGACGCTGATGAACGGGGAGCGGCGCACCGCCGACGCCGCGCGCCGCCGTACCGACCGCCGCGAGCTGGCCACGCAGGCGGGGCTCGCGGTGCTGTCCACCGGCGTCGCCGGGGCCGGGCTCGCCTGGGCGCTCGCCGAGGCGTGGCGCGGCCGCATCACCGTCGGCGACGTCAGCCTGCTGGTCGCCGCCCTCGCGGGGGCGCAGGCGGCCGGGGCGCAGCTCGTCACCCAGCTCACCGTCGCCCACCAGCAGCTCCTGCTGTTCGGCCACTACCGCGCGGTGACCGCCGCCGGCCCGGACCTGGCGGTCGCCGAGCGGCCCGCCGTCCCGGGGCCGCTGACCGGCCGCATCGAGTTCGACGGGGTCTGGTTCCGGTACTCCCCCGAGCATCCGTGGGCGCTGCGCGACGTGAGCTTCACCATCGAGTGCGGGCGCGCGACGGCCCTCGTCGGCCTGAACGGCGCGGGCAAGAGCACCCTGGTGAAGCTGCTGTGCCGGTTCTACGACCCGGAACGGGGCGCGATCCGGTGGGACGGCGTGGACCTGCGCGACCTGGACCCTGCGGAGCTGCGCCGCCGCATCGGCGTGGTGTTCCAGGACTACATGGAGTACGAGCTCACCGCCGCCGACAACATCGGGCTCGGCGACCTGGAGCGGCGCGACGACCTGGAGCTCGTGCGGGCGGCGGCCGAACGGGCCGGGGCCGACGCCTTCGTCCGCGACCTGCCGGGCGGCTACGACACGCTGCTGACGCGGGCCTTCGCCGGCGGCGCGGACGGCGACGCCGAACCCGGGGTGCCGCTGTCCGGCGGGCAGTGGCAGCGGCTCGCCCTGGCCCGCGCTTTCCTGCGGGACGGCCGCGACCTGCTGATCCTGGACGAACCCAGCTCCGGCCTGGACGCCGAGGCCGAGCACCACGTCCACGCCCGGCTGCGCGAGCACCGCGCGGGGCTGACGAGCCTGCTCATCTCGCACCGGCTGAGCGCGGTGCGCGACGCCGACACCCTGGTCGTGCTGCGGGACGGACGGATCGTCGAGCGCGGAACGCACACCGAGCTGATGGCCGAGGGCGGCGAGTACGCGCGGCTGTTCGAGCTCCAGGCCGACGGATACCGGCAGGAGGAGGAGATGTCGTGGACGAGGTCGTGACCGCCCTGCGGGTCCTGCTCGCGCTGGTCTTCGTGGCGTCGGCGGTCGGCAAGCTGCGCGGGAGGGACGCCTACGCGCGGTTCACGGCGGCGACGGCCCGGCTCGCACCGGGCTCGTCCGCCGCCGCGGGAACGCGGTGGATCGCCGCCGCGGTGGTCGGTGCCGAGGCCGCCGTGGTCGTGCTGCTCGTGCTGCCCGCGACGGCCGCGTTCGGGTTCGCGCTCGCGGCGGCGCTCCTGGCGGCGTTCACGGCGGCCATCGTCCGCGCGCTCGCGCACGGCGACCGGGCGCCATGCGCCTGCTTCGGCGACGCCGACACGCCGCTGGGCCCGCGCCAGGTCGTGCGCAACCTGTCGCTGGCCGCGGCCGCGCTGGCGGGGTTCGGCGCCACGCTGTCCGGGACGCCCCGCCTTCCCGACGCGACGGGTGCGCTGTTCGCGGTCGCGGCGGGCGCCCTGGTCGCGCTGCTGGTCCTGGCGGCCGACGACATCATCGAGCTGTTCCGGTCATGAGCACGCTCGGCTGGCCCACCGCCGCCGTGCTCGGCGTGCTCGGTGTGGCCGCCGCCGTAGGAGCGCTGGTGCTGCTTCTGCGACGGCGATTCACGGTGGTCGAGGTGTACGGAACGAGTATGGTTCCCACCCTGGCGCCCGGCGACCGCCTCCTGGTGCGCCGGACCGGGCTCGCCCGTGTCGACACGGACCGGCTCGTGGTGCTGGAGGGCCCCTACTGGCGCGAGTTCGGTCCGGGGGCTCCCGCCGACCTGCGCTGGATCGTCAAGCGCGCCGCCGCCGTGCCGGGTGAGCCGGTCCCCGCGCCGGTGCGCAAGGCGCTCCCGTCGGGCGCGGGCGCGGCCGTCCCGGAGGGGCGGCTCGCCGTCCTGGGCGACAACCCCGCGCAGAGCGTCGACTCGCGGCACTTCGGTCTGCTGCCCGCCGACGCCCTGCTCGGCGTGGTCGTCCGCCGCCTCCGCTGACGCGCCGTCCGTCGCCGCCCCGCCGCCCCGCCGCCCCGCCGCCCCGCCGGCCCGCGCGGTCGGTGCGTGCGCCGGCCGGGCCGCGCGGGCGCCGCGCTCCAGCCGGGCCGGGGCCGCGCCTCACGCATGGCGGGTCTGCCAGTACAGGGGGCGAAGGCCGCGGTGGACGCCGCGTGCGCGCCATCGCGATGGCACCTTGAGCCGGGGCTCCGGCGCCCGGTCCAGCTTCGGATCGCGCTTGAGCACGGCCTGCTGGAGGGCGACGAGCTCGGGGCCGGGATCGACGCCCAGCTGGTTCACCAGGACGTCCCGCGCCCGGGCGTAGGCGGCCAGCGCACCGGCCGCGTCACCGCAGCGGTAGAGCGCGACCATCAGATGCGCCCACAGCCGTTCGCGGGTGGGGTGCACGGCGAGATGCTCGGGCAGTTCGGCGGCCACCGCGTCGTTCTCGCCGAGGGCGAGGCGGGCCTCGGCGTAGGCGTCGACGGCCGATCCGCGCAGGTCGTCCAGGGCCTGCAGGCGGGGCGCGAGGGCGAGCGTGCGGGGCAGGTCCTCGGCCGCGTGGCCCCGCCACAGGGCGAGCGCCGCCTCCAGCCCGAAGGCCGCGCGGTGCGGCGCGCCCGCCGCCAGGTCCGCGCGGCCGAGCCGCAGCAGGTGGAGGAACCGGGCGCTGTCGAGCTCGCCGGGCTCGACGGCCAGCGCGTAGCCGGGGCGCCGGGCGATCAGCCGCGGCGCGGAGTCGGCGAGCACGCGCCGCAGCTGGTTGGCGTAGGTGCGCAGGTTGGAGATCGCGGATTTGGGGGGCGCCTCGTCCCACAAGGCGCGCGTCAGGAACTCGAGCGAGACGGTCCGGTCGGGTTCGAGTAATAAGGCGGTGAGCAGCATGCGCTGCTTGGCGGAGCCGAGCGCGAGCAGCCGGTCGCCCTGGCGTACCCGCACGGGTCCGAGCAGGTCGAACTGCAGGCCCATCGTGCCCTCCTTGCCTCGCGGCCGCCGGGAGCCGGGCGCGACATGTCGACGGGAGATCGTGGGAGCGCTCCCATGAGCGTACGTTCATGATCTATCTCACTGTCAATCGGCCGTCACACAATCGTTACATTCTCCGCCGCGGGGCGCATCGCCCGCTCTCCGCCGTCACCGCGCGGGACTCCGGACGCCCCGGGCGGGCCGGCGGACGACCACCGGGCCCGCGCCGGGCACCCGAAAGGGCGTCCGGCCCGGCGCGTCCACGGAAAACAATCTTCTCCGCGATTCCCGGGCAATGCTTGGAACGTACCCGAAACGGGAACCTACTCGGAGTAAGGAGCAGAATCCCCCAATCTCGGAACGCACATCGGTACCGGGCCGCCTAACGGCCCGAAGGCAGCCGGCGGGAGCGCGACCCGCCCTTCGCCGCGCTGCGCGCATTCGCCGTACAACGGCGCTCCCCCTTTTCCGGCCGGCCCACCCTGCCGGCATGCCCGGAAGGCCCGTCATTGCTCCGACGCTCCACCCCCGTCGCAGGGCCGGGGTCCCTCGCCCTGCTGCTCCCCCTCGTCCTGGCCGCCGCGCTCGCCGTGGCCGTCCCCGCCGCCCGTCCCGCCGCCGCGACCGGCGCGACCGGCGCCGTGACCGGCGCGAAAGTGATCGCGGAGACGACGGTCGCGCCGCGGACCATCGACCTGACCGTCCAGTCCCCGGCGATGGACGCGCAGGAGAAGGTGCGCCTCCTCGTCCCGCCGGGATGGTCGAAGAACGCCGGCCGCACCTGGCCGGCCCTCTGGCTGCTGCACGGCGGCGTCGACGACTACACCGCCTGGACGCGCGGTACCGACGTCGCCGCCCTCACCGCCGATTCCCCCGTCATCGTCGTCATGCCGGAAGGCGGAAGCTGCGGCAATTACTCCGACTGGTGGAACTACGGAAACGGCGGATCACCCGAATGGGAGACCTTCCATATGAAGGAGCTCCGCACCATCCTGGAGAACGGCTACCGGGCGAACGGCCGCCGCGTCATCGCCGGCAATTCCATGGGCGGTCTCGGCGCGATGCTGTACGCCGCCCGCTTCCCCGGAATGTTCGCGGCGGCCGCCGCCTTCAGCGGCTACGTCGACACCCTCTACGGCTACACGCCGGGCGACGACTCGATCGGCTGGGGCCCGTCCTTCTCCTGCCCCGGCACCGACTGGCGGCGCGTCTGGGGCGCGCCCGACGCGCAGGCCGCGATCTGGCACGCGCACA
Source organism: Actinomadura nitritigenes (assembly GCF_017573545.1). Taxonomy (GTDB): domain Bacteria; phylum Actinomycetota; class Actinomycetes; order Streptosporangiales; family Streptosporangiaceae; genus Spirillospora; species Spirillospora nitritigenes. The sequence goes on from NZ_JAGEOK010000002.1 coordinate 277,762, forward strand.
ACCCGACCGACCTCGCCGGACGGCTCGCGGGCGTGCGCCTGTACGTGGCCAGCGGCAACGGCACGGCCGGGTCGCTCGGCGGGCTCCCGTTCACCGACCCCGTCGAGGCGGCGGCGAACGACGTCTCGCACGCCTTCGTCGACCGGCTGGACGCCCTCGGCATCCCCGTCACCGCCCGCTTCTTCGACGGCCAGCACTCCTGGCCGTACTGGCAGCGGGACCTGCACGACGCCTACCCGATGCTGATGCGCGCCCTCGGCGTCTCGTGATCCGGCGTCTCGTGACCGGCGTGTCGTGATCGGACGCCCCGTCCCCGGCCCGGGTCAACCGGCGCCGGGGACGGCGCGGGGGGCGCCGCCGGAGCCGTGCCACTCCAGCAGCAGGACGGTGGCGTCGTCGTCGAGGCGGCCCTCGTGGTGCACCAGGATGCTGTGCACGAGGCGGCGCAGCGTCTCGGGGACCGGCAGGCGGTCGGCGTTGGCGCGGATGATGAAGTCGACGAACCGGACGAGCCCGAACTCCTCCTTGTTCGGGTCGCGCGCCTCCACGATGCCGTCGGTGTAGAGCAGCAGCCGGTCGCCGGGTTCGAGCTGCTCCCGGCAGACCCTCGGCTCGACGCCGAGGTCGGTGCCCAGCGGGTGACCGGGCTCGCAGTCCAGCGTCGTCACCCAGCGGCCGCCGCGGATCACCACCGGCGCCGGGTGGCCGTGCGAGATCCACGACAGCTCGCCCGTCCTCGTGTCCAGCTCCGCGAGGACCGCCGTGACGAACCGGTCCGACTCGTCCTCCTCGATCAGCGTCTCCTCGATGGCGCGGCCGCTCTCCACCAGGCTCGCGCCCTGCAGGCGGCTGTTGCGATGCGCCGCGATCGCGAGGCTCGCGGTGATGCCCGCCGAGGTGTCGTGGCCCATCGCGTCGAAGACCGCGAGGTGGACGATGTCGCCCGCGAGGCCGTAGTCGAAGGTGTCGCCGCCCAGCTTGTAGGCCGGTTCCAGCGCTCCGCCGATCACCACCGCGTCGTTGGAGAACGTCATGGGCGGCAGCAGCCGCCACTGGAGCTCCGCCGAGACGGTCATGTCCCGCCTGCGGACGAGCCGGGCGAACGAGTCGCTGGCAGGCCCCTTGCTGACGACGATCAGCGCGACCAGGCCCGCGAGGCACTCGGCGGCGGACGCGGCCTCCTCGTCGCCCGGATCGACGGTGACACGCAGGACGCCGATCCGTTCCGTGCCGTCCAGGATCGGCACCCAGAGGTGGTGGGCGCCGTCCCCCTCGGGGTGCCCCGTCACCGTCTCCACGCTCTGGTAGGCGCGGCCGCCCAGCGTGCCCTCGACGCGGATCTCCTCCGGATCGCGGCCGGACGCCCGGCCGGCGTCCTCGCCCCGGCCGGTGAGCAGCCGCAGCACCTGCTGCTGGAGGTCCACCACGTAGATCCGCACGTCGGCGAGGCCCGCGCGCGCGGCGTGTTCGGCGACGATGTCGGGCACCTGCTCCAGCGAGATCACGTGGCTGGCGGCCAGCACGTCGCACAGCAGCCGCCCGCCGCGCGGGCGGCCGTCCGGCCGTCCTTCGGCGTTCATCGCGTACCTCCGGCTAGGGCCCGCCCTGGCTTGCCTCCTGGTGAGGGGCCTACCCCCCATCTGCGCCGGTATGACCCCCGGGACGCTCCGGACGTGGGCGGTCCGAGCGCGGCCAGACGTAAGGGAGATCGTCGGGAACCTCCGGGAAAAGCGGACGGTAGTAGACCGGGTCCTTGCGGACGAGCGCGGAGCGGTGGCTGCGGTGGAACGCGGGCTCGCCGAGCCAGGGCGGCAGCTGATCGGCCCGCCGCAGCGCCTCCTGGTCGCGCGCCCGCGCGGGGCCTCCTCCGGCGGCGAGCTCGGCGGTCATCGTCGCGGCGCAGGTGTCGGCGCGGCCGAGCGCGCACCATCGCGCGCAGATCTCCAGGCCGTAGCGGACGACCGCCTCCTCGTACCCGGTCCACATGAGCACCGCGGGATGGCGCTGCCAGCCGTATCCGGGGACGGTGAGGGCGCGGAACACCTGGAGCGCCTCCACCCGCTGCTTGCCGAGCCGCCGCGGGTCGAGGACGCGGGCGGCGGCGGCGAAGTCCGGGTACGGCAGGAAGGTCTGCACCTCCCTCCCGTACCCGGTGCCCGGCCGGTCACTTCGGCAGGAGGGCGGCGAACCCGGGTTTCAGCAGGTCGCGGATCTTGGCGTAGGGGGCGCCGAAGTCGAGGTTGCCGCAGCCGTCGCTGCCGGAGGTGAACCAGGCGAGCTGGAAGTCGGACGGGGTGAGGAAGGCGCTCAGGCGCGGCGGGGTGTGCGAGGCGCCCCGGTACAGGCCCTCGGGCGGGGTGGGCTGGAAGTCGGCGGGCTGCCAGGTCCTGCCCCCGGAGCAGTCGGCCCACGGGCGCCCGTCCCGCTGGACGAGCCGGGAGTAGAGCGTCCCCGCTCCGGCCGCGGTCAGCGTGCCGGGACGGAAGACGTCGGACGCGGTGAGCCGGCGCCCGGTGCGCAGGTCGACGGTGACGGCCTCGCCGCCGGGCGCTCCGTCGGCCTTGTGGCACCAGTCGGACATCTGGAAGTACCGGACGGAGACCAGGCGCGGCCCGTTGAGCCCCACGCGGGTCTGGACGGTCACGGTGGTCGGGGTGCTCCCGCAGGCGACCTGCCTGCGGCTGTCCTTCGCCAGCGCGATCAGGTCGTCGAGCGGGGCGCGGAGCTCGGCGTTGATGCGGCGCTGGAGGGCCGCGTCGTGCAGGCCGGTGACGGTCGCGTACCGCGCGCCGTCCACCTTCACGGACGTGCCGGGGATCGTCTCGTTCTGGGCGGCGAGGGCCAGGACGGGATGGTCCTTCGGCGGCTTCTTGGTCGTGTCCTTCGTCGCGTAGACGGCGCCCCCGGCCGCGGCGGCGACGACGGCGGCGCCCGCCGCCGCGAGAGCGCCCTTGCCGGCGGCGGTGGCGAGGAAGCCCTTGCCGACGGCCGCGCCCGTGGATCCCGCGCCGGCCGACACGCCACCGCCCGTCCCGGCGGCACCCGCGGTCCCGGCGGTCCCGGCGGTCCCGGCGGCGCCCGCGCCGGTGGCGGCGGCGCCCGGGGCGACCGCGAGAGCGCCCAGCGGGAACAGGGCCGCCAGCGCGACGGCGGCGGCCGCGAGGGCCCGGACGCCCCGCTGCTCCCAGTCCGGCCCGTAGGCGGCGACCGCCGCCGACTCGAGCTCGCCGACGAACGCGGCGGCGCCGGGCGGGCGGTCCCCCGGCTGCTTCGCCAGCCCCTTGAGCACGAGCGGGCGCAGCGCCTCGGGGACGTCCGCCACGTCCGCCGCGGCGGACAGGTGCCGGTTCATCAGCGCGGCGCGCTCCCCGGCCGCGAACGGCCGCCGCCCGGTCACGCACTCGACGAACACGCAGGTCGCGGCGTACACGTCGGTCGCGGGGGTGGCGGCCTCGCCGCGCCACTGCTCGGGCGCCATGTAGGCGGGCGTCCCGGCGGCCGAGCCCTGCCCGGCCAGCACGGCCACGCCGAAGTCGACCAGCTTGCTCAGCCCGTCCGGCCGGACGACCACGTTCGCGGGCTTGTAGTCGCGGTGGACGACGCCGACGGCGTGCGCGGCGGCGAGCCCGAGCAGCGAGCCCTTCAGCACGGTCAGCGCCGCCTCCGGCGCGAGCCGGCCGTGCTCGGCCAGCACCGCCTTCAGCGACGCGCCGTTCACCGCCTCCATCACGATCGCGGCGCCGTCGCCGCTCTCCACGAAGCGGAAGAGCCGCGCCACGTACGGGCTGGTCAGCCGGCCGAGCATCCGCGCCTCGGCGCGCAGCCCGGCGACGGCCGCCGGGTCACCGCCGGTCAGGTACTTGATCGCGACGGGCGCGCCGGTCCCGGCGTGCCGGGCCAGCACGACGCGGCCCTGCGCGCCGCGGCCGAGCTCGCGTTCCTCGACGAAGCCCGTCAGCCGCCAGTCCGCCATGCACCCTCCCGGGGAAGTAGTGGGCCAGTGTCCCAACCGTCGATGACGCCGTCACCCGGGCGAAGGTTCGGGCCGGCCGCGATCAGGGGGTGATATGGGACACATCGGACAGTGTGCCGGCGCGGGCAGTGGACCGTTCGAAGGCACAGGTCACCGACCGGGCCTATCGAATTCTGACAAAGCCGCCGGGAAAGCACGGCCATGAATGCGCAGGGGGAATGTGCTAAAACCCGGGTGGGGTTCGCCACGCGGAAGGATCTTCATGGGCGCAGTGGAGGCTCGGGCCGCCGGCCGGGCGGCAGGCACGGAACTGGTCGACACCGATCTCTATCCGCTGGACGAGCCGGACGGCCCGGGCTGGACCGCCGTCGTTTCCCGGGTCCGGGAGGAGCTGGCGAATTCCGGGTGCTGCGTGCTTCCGGACTTCATTCGCGGCGCATTGCAGGAGCGGCTGCGGACCGAATGCGCCGCCATCGCACCGGACGCTCATTACGACGTCGAAACGGTGAACGCCTACAACATCGACATCGGCACGCCGCTGCCCGACGACCATCCGGGCCGTATCACCGTCGAGCGCGGGAACGCGTTCGTGGCGCGCGACCTCATCCCGCGGGACCTGATCGTCCACCGGCTCTATTCCGATCCCCTTTTCCAGCGGTTCGTGGCCGCCTGCTTCGGGCTGCCGCGCGTCCACGAACTGGGCGATCCGCTGTCCGGGCTGTGCCTGAACGTGGTGAATCCCCGGATGGAGCACCCGTGGCATTTCGACACCAACGAGTTCACGGTGAGCCTGCTGACGCAGCGCCCGCAGGACGGCGGCGTCTTCGAGTACTGCCCGAACATCCGGTCCGCCGCGGACGAGAACTTCGCCGACGTCCGCGCCGTCCTCACCGGCCAGGGCGGGCGGCTGGTGCGGCGGCTGGTGCTGCGGCCCGGTGACCTGCAGCTCTTCAAGGGTCGCTACTCCCTGCACCGGGTCAGCGAGGTGCGCGGGGACATCGCGCGGCACACCGCGATCCTCGCCTACAGCGAGCGCCCCGGCGTGGTCGGCAGCGTCGCGCGGACCCGGCAGCTGTTCGGCCGGGTGCTGCCGGAGCACCTGGCGGCGGAGGGACGCGCCGTCCGGGTGGACGCGCTGCTCGACTGAGGCGAGGAACGCCCGGCCCATCCGCCTTCTCCAGGAAGGACCGCGACGTGCGCGGCGACACGACCGGAAAGATCTCGCTGGACCACATCTACACCGAGCCCGACCCGCGCGCCTACTTCAGCACCCTGCGGGGCCTCGAGTACAACATCCCCGAACTGGCCAAGCCGCACTTCTCCGGGCTCATCGCCGAATACCGGGAGGCCCGCGGCGTGCCGGTTCCGACGGTCGTGGACATCGGCTGCTCGTACGGCATCAACGCGGCGCTGCTGAAATACGGCGTCACCATGGCGGAGCTGTACGATCGCTACGGCGGCCGCGACGCCGAACGGCTCACCCACGGCGCGCTCCTGTCCCGCGACCGTGAGCTGGTCCGTTCCCATGAAGGTGCGAATCGCGTCCGCTTCGTCGGTCTCGACGCGTCCGGGAACGCGCTCTCCTATGCGCTCGACGCCGGTTTCCTTGACGGCGCCGTGCACGCCGATCTCGAGGACCGCGATCCGACGGAGGAGCAGGCCGCGCGGCTGGCCGGCGCCGATCTCGTCATTTCCACCGGCTGCCTCGGTTACGTCACCGACCGGACGATCGCGCGCGTCGTCGAGGCCGCGGGCGGGCGCCGGCCGTGGATGGCGCATTTCATCCTGCGCATGTTCCCGTTCGACCCGGTCGCCGACACGCTGGCGGCGGCGGGGTACGAGACCGTCCGCCGCGACGGGCTGTTCCGGCAGCGGCGGTTCGCGACGGAGGAGCAGGCGCTCGTGCTGGACACGCTGGCGGACGCCGGCGTCGACCCGTCCGGGCTGGAGGACGGGGGCTGGCTCTACGCGGGCCTGTACGTGTCGCGCCCGCGCGGGGAATGACCACCATCGGCCCCGGGCGTGCGGAACGCCCGGGCACGGAGAACGAGGGACGAATTGAACGCCACCCCTGAACCGTCGGCCCGCACCTTCGGCAACGAGGACGCGCTGCCCCGGGTGCCGCTCCCCGCGCTCGACGAGACCTGCACGCGGTTCCTGGAGTGGTGCGCGCCGCTGCTGACAGAGGCGGAGCTGGCGGAGACGCGCGCGGCGGTGGAGGCGTTCGCCCGTCCGGACGGCCCGGGCCGCGCCCTGCACGCCGCCTTGGAGCGCTACGACGCCGAGCCCGGCGTGCGCAGCTGGCTGGACACCTTCTGGCCGTACCGCTACCTCGGGCGGCGCGACCGGATCGCGTTGAACGCGAACTTCTTCTTCCTGTTCCAGGACACCGGGGAGCGGCAGCTGGAGCGCGCGGCCGGGCTGATCGCCGGTGCGCTGGACTACAAGCTGCTGCTGGACGCCGAGCGGATCCCGCCCGTCCTGCAGCGCGGCGCGCCGCTGTCGATGGAGCAGAACAAGTACCTGTTCTCCACCACGCGCATCCCGGGCGCCGAGCAGGACACCGTCCGCGCCCCCTACAGCGCCGAGTGGCCGGGTCCGTCGCAGGCCAGGCACATCGTCGTGTTCTACCGCGGCAACATCGTCCGGATGGACGTGATCGGCCCGGACGGCGTCCCGCACGCGCTGGACGAGCTGGTCGCCGGCCTCGGCACGATCATGAAGGCGGAGCCCGCGCCGGAGCCGTCCGCCGGGCACCTCACCACCAAGGCGCGCGCCGAGTGGGCGGCGAGCCGGGAGGCGCTGCTCGCCGCCGACCCCGCCAACGCGCGGGCGCTGGACGCCGTCGAGACCGCGCTGTTCTGCGTCTGCCTGGAGGACGTCGCGCCGAGGAACGACCTGGAGGCGTGCGACAACCTGCTGCACGGCGACAGCGGCAACCGCTGGTTCGACAAGGCCGTCTCCCTGGTCGTCTTCGCCGACGGCACCGCCGGGATCAACGTGGAGCACTGCGGGCTGGACGGCACCACGATCCTCAGCTTCGTGGACGCGCTGCTCGGCGAGTCCCCGGAGGCGCACGCGCGGCGGTCCGGGGCCCGGTCGCAGGGCCTGCCGGTGACCGAGGCGATCGAGTTCGCGCTGGACGACGCGCTGCGCGCCGACGTCCGGGACGCGGCCGCCGCCTTCGCCGCCTACGGCGCCGCGACCGCCACGACCTGCGTGTCGTTCGACGACTTCGGCTCCGAGCGCGCCAAGGCGCTGAAGACCTCCCCCGACGCGTTCGTCCAGATGGCGTACCAGCTCGCGCACAGGCGGGCGAAGGGCCTCACCGGCGCCACCTACGAGTCGATCGCGACCCGCCAGTACCGCAACGGGCGCACCGAGGCGATGCGGGTCGTCACCCCGGAGGTGCTGCGGTTCGTCGCGGCGATGGACGACCCGGGCGCGGACGCCGGCGCCCGCCGCGCCGCGTTCCGCGCCGCCGCCGAGGCGCACGTCCGGCGCGCCAAGGACTGCCAGGCGGGCCGCGCGCCGGAGCAGCACCTGTGGGAGCTCCAGCTGATCCAGAAGCGGCGCGGCGCGGAGCTCGGCGTCACCGAGCACCTCGCGCTGTTCGACTCGCCCGGCTGGGTGACGATGCGCGACGACTACCTGAGCACCAGCTCCGCGCCGTCGGTCAACATCCGGTACTTCGGGTTCGGGTCGACGAGCGAGCAGTGCATCGGCGTCGCCTACGTGCTGCTGCCCGACCGGTTCAACCTGTACCTGAGCACGCCGGAGCCGGTCGCGGACGCGATGTACGACTTCGCCGACCGGCTCCGCGAGGCCGTCCGCGAGCTGCAGGACCTGCTCGACGCGTAGCGCGCCCGCCCGGCGGGCCGCGTTCCCCGGCCGGGAGCGCGCCCGCCCGGCGCGGCTACCCGGCGGGGACGGCGCCGCTCACGATGTCGTCCGCGAGCGGCGCCACCACCGCGACGATCTCCGCGATGGTGGCGTCCGGGACGCCCGCGGCGGCGAGGGCGGCCACGAGGTGGCCCGCCACCTTGTCGAAGTGGGCGCGCTCGATGCCGCGTCCGAGGTGGACGTCCTTCATGGAGGCTCCGCCGTAGACCATCGGCCCGCCGAGCGCCTGCCCGAAGAACTCGACCTGGCGGCCTTTCAACCGGGCGAGGTTCGTCCCGGCGAAGAAGCCCTTCAGCTCCTCGTCGCCGAGGATGCGGACGTACAGGTCGTCGACCACGGCGGTCAGCGCGGCCTCTCCCCCGATGGAGTCGTAGATGCTCATGCGTCGAGCACAGCGTCCGGCCTTTTCGCCGCCGTTGCGGGACCGTTAGCGCTGCGGTACGAAGCGCGCACGGCGCGTCACGGGCCCGGTGAGGGCGTCAGCCCGTCATGAGGTGGCGGTGCACGAGGGGGCCGATGCCGGCGATGGCGGCGAACAGCCCGGCGGCGACGTAGAGGTCGCCGTGGGGCGTCGACCTCAGCAGGTACGAGGCGAGGAGCGCGACGGCGAGCAGCACGCCCTTGGCGGCGACCGCGCGGGCGAGCGAGAGCCGCGGCCCGGCCTGCGGGCGTCCCGCCGTGCGGCGCTTCTGGACGAGGTGCAGCAGGGGCGCGCCGACGAAGAGCAGCAGCCCGAACTTGAGCGCGTGCTCCCACACGGGCTCGCCCGCGTTCCAGGCCCAGACGGCGCCCATGATCAGGCCCGCCATCCGGTAGACCCGCTTGACCGGCCGCGGGGTCGCCGGCGCGCCGGCGCGGCGGGGAAGGGAAAGGTCCTGGCGGGTCACGGCCGCTCCTCGGTCGACGGGCCTGGGGTGTTGGCGATGCCGACGAACAGCCACCGCATCGCCTGGCGGAGCAGGTCGTCCGGCACGCTCGACGGGTCGAGGCGGCGCTGCCGCAGCAGGCCCTGGAACATCGCGCTCGCGACCGTGGCGACGGTGGAGGCGGGGACCCGGCCGGAGGCGCCGACGCGCTCGAGCACCGGCTCCATGAGCTCCGCGAGGGCCTCCTGCGGCTCGCGCTGAGCGGCGGCCAGCGCCTCCCTCAGCTGCGGGTTCCGCATGGCGTAGAGCCACAGCTCGGCCTGCAGGAGGGGCAGGTCGTCGTCCTTGTCGGCGGCCTCCAGGAAGAACCGGCCGAGCGCCGTCTCGGGATCCTCGGTCCCCGCCTGCACGGCGTCGACCGTCTGCCTTCCCCGCTCGACCCGCGCCCTGGCGCCGCCGGCCATCAGCTCGAGGAACAGCTCCTCCTTGCCGCCGAAGTTGGAGTACAGGGCGCCGATCGAGTAGCCCGCCGCCTCGGCGATCTCCTCGACCGACGCCCCCGCGTACCCCTTGCGGGCGAAGGTGCGCGCCGCCGCGTCCAGCAGCCGCCGCCGGGTGCGCGCCTTGGCCTCGGCGCGGGTCAGCCGCCTCGGTTTCTCATCGTTGTCGCTATCCACATAGCAAACCATATTCAGATAGTGCTCACTATGTCAATCGGCTCAGGGAGCCGCCAGCGCCTCCGTGGGCGACAGGCGGGACGCCCGGATCGCCGGGTAGAGGCCCGCGACCGCGCCGATGACCAGCGTCGCGGCGACGCCGCCGAGCACCGCCCAGGCCGGGATCACGATCGGCCACCCCTGGTACACGGCGTAGCCGCCGGTGACGAGCGCGCCGATCGCGGCGCCGCCGAGCCCGCCGAGCGCCGACAGCAGCAGCGACTCCGCGAGGAACTGGGTGCGGATCTGGCCGCGGGTCGCGCCGAGCGAGCGGCGCAGCCCGATCTCCGCGCGGCGCTCCAGCACCGAGATGACCATCGTGTTGGCCACCCCGACCCCGCCGACCAGCAGCGCCACCGCGCCGACGCCCAGCAGCAGCCCGGTGAACGCCTCTCCCGCCGCCTTCTTCGCGGCGAGCGCGTCCGACGGCCGCGACACCTGCACCTCGTTCGGCGCCTCCGGGTTCGCGGTCGCGCCGAGCACCTCCCGGACCTGCTCGACGCTCGCGTCCCGCGACCGGGTGTAGATCGTGGTCGGGTGCCCGTCGAAGCCGAGCCGCGCCTGCGCCGCCGGCCAGCCGACCAGCGCCGCCGAGTCCAGCTCCGGCGCGAGCGGCGCCGGTTCGAGGATGCCGACCACGGTGAACCACTTGCCGCCGATCAGCACCTGGACGTCCGTCCCGGCGTGCCCGATGCCGAGCCGGTCCGCGGCGGACGAGCCGAGCACCACCGCGGGGAAGTCCTGCGTCGCCGCGGTCAGCCACACCCCGCTGCGCAGCCGCGCGCCGGTCGCGGCGCGCAGGTCCGTGCGGGCCGCGTAGGCGGCGAGCCCGTTGGTCTGCGCCTTCGGGATCTTCCCGTTCCGGTACACCTTCGCCCCGTCCAGCAGCCCGACCGCCGACACCTCCTCGACCGGCCCGATCCGCCCGACCATCTCCTCGGCCTCCAGCGGGAGCTGCGCCTGCCCGCCGGTCAGCGTGTTACCGGGCGTGACCGTCAGCAGGTTGGTGCCGAGCGCCGCCAGCGCGCGGTCGAGGTCGGCGCGCGACGAGGACGACACCCCGACGACCGCGACCATCGCGGCGATCCCGATCGCGATGCCGAGCGCGGACAGGAACGCCCGCATCGGCCGCGTCCGCAGGCCCACCGCGCCGACCTTCACCACGTCGCCCGGCCCGAGCCGGGCCGGGCGCAGCCGGGCCGGACGCGGCCGCTCGGCACCCGGTCGGCCGGGACGCAGCGTCCCGGCGGTCATCGCGCCGCCTCCGCCGGCTCCGCCCGCGCCGGGAGCGCCGAGTCCTCGACCACGAGGCCGTCGCGCATCCGGACCCGGCGCGGCAGCCCCGCCGCGATCTCCCGGTCGTGCGTGATGATCACGACGGTGGTGCCGGACGCGTGCAGCTCGCGCAGCAGCGCCATCACCCCGTCGCCGGACGCCGAGTCCAGCGCGCCCGTCGGCTCGTCCGCCAGCAGCAGCGCCGGCTCCCCCGCGACGGCCCGCGCGATCGCGACGCGCTGCCGCTCGCCGCCCGACAGCTCGTGCGGCTCGTGGTGCATCCGGTGCGCGAGCCCGACCCGTTCCAGCGCGTCCGCCGCACGGCGCCGCCGCGCGGCCGGCCGCAGCCCCGAGTACAGGAGCCCGTCGGCGACGTTGTCCAGCGCGCGCGTCCCGGCGGCGAGATGGAACTGCTGGAACACGAACCCGATCCGGCTCGCCCGCAGCGCCGACAGCGCCGCGTCCGGCAGCCGCCCCACGTCGTACCCGTCGATGCGGACCGTCCCGGACGTCGGCCGGTCCAGGGTGCCGAGCACGTTCAGCATCGTCGACTTCCCCGACCCCGACGGCCCGACGATCGCGACCAGCTCGCCGGCGCCGGCGTGCAGCGACACCCCGCCGAGCGCCCGGACGCCGCCCGGGTACTCCTTGGTCACCTCGCGCAGCTCGATCATTTCGGCACCCCCACGACGGTGCCCTCGGCGACGCCCGCGCCGGACACCTCGACCCGCCCGTCGGCGAACAGCCCGGTCTTCACCGGGACGTACGACGACGTCGAGCCCTTCACGACCTCGACGCCGAAGCCGCCCTCCGACAGCGCGACCAGCGCGGTGACCGGGACCGTCAGCACCTCCTTGCGGGCACCCGCGGTGAAGGTGACGTCGACGGCGGCGAGCGCGTACCTCGCCGCGGCCTTGCGCGCCTTCGACGACCGCAGCCAGATCGTCACCTCCACCTTCGTGGACGGGTCGGCGCCCTGCCCCTCGCCCGGCTGGATCACCGTGGAGACCTCGTCGATCCTTCCGGTCACGGTCGTGTCGTCGGGGAGCGCGACCTCGACCGCGGCGCCCTTGCGGGCCATCCGCTGGTCGGTCGTGTCCAGCTCGACGGTGACGGCCTTGTCGGTGCCGGTGTAGGTGAGCACCTTCCGGCCGGGCCCGGTCGGGTCCCCGGCGTTCGCCTGCAGGCTGTCGATCCGGACGGGCTCCGGCGCGAACACCACCCGGCCCAGCTCGACCGTTCCGGTCTCGTCGAGGCCGAGGTCGTCCTGCCATTTCTCGACGGCGTCGGCGGTGTCGGCGGTGTACTCCTTGTCGACGGTGAATCCGTCATAGCCGAGCGCTTTCAGGTTCTTCTCGAACCGCTCGACGTCCGATCCCTCGGTGCCGATCCGCAGCGGGCGGTACGCCGGTTTCGACCCGTACATGAGGACCACCGGATCGCCGTCCACCTCGTACAGCGCCTGGCCCCGCTTGATGACGTCGCCGCTCTCGGGGACCGTGGTCAGCGTGCCCTGGAGCCGGCTCGTCGCGGTGTAGGCGGGGCCGTAGCCGAGCGAGCCGTCCTCGGTCTGCTCGTCCTTCAGCGTCTGCCGCGTGACCTGCGTCGTGTTCGGCGGAAGGGCGGTCGCCCGGTCCTCGCCGGAGCCGCCTCCGGTGTTCAGCGCGACGGCGGCCGCACCGCCGGCGACGGCCACGGCGGCCGCCGCCGCGAGGACGGCCCGCCTGCCGGGACGGCGCCGCCGCGCGCGGCGCCCCCCGTCCTCGGGCGCCCGCTCCCCGGGCGCCCGCTCCTCCAGGGCCGTCACTTCGGGCCGCCCGCCATGATGTCCTTGCACTTCTGCTGGGCGTTGTTGAAATCGGGGTCCTCGGACAGCTTCTTGTCCATGACGATCCCCTGCTGGCCCGGCTTCGGGTCGGGGAAGTCCTCGACGCCGTTCTTGCGCATGCACTCGGCGAACCGGCGGACCTGCTCCTGCATCTTCGGATCCGGCTTCGCGGCGCCGTTCTCCATCGGGTTGTACTGCCGGCACGCCTCCTGCGCCTTGTCGACGGTCTCCTTCGGCGTCTTGCCGTCGAACTTCAGCGTCATGCGCCCGCCCTGCGGGTCGTCCATCGGGACGCCGTGCTCGCGCATGCACTGGGCGAACTTCACCCCCATGCTCTGCGGGTCGGCGCTCTTGGACGCGGTGGGCTGCTTGCCGCCGCCCGCCGACGCCACCCCGCCGTCCCCGCCGTCCTTCGACCCGCAGCCGGTCAGCGCGAGCGCCATCACCAGCGGCAGCGCCGCAAGGGCGCCCTGGGTGCGCAGTCGCATGTCTCGTCCCCTCGTTCGGCGGCCGGACGTGCTCCGGCCGGACGAGCAGCGATGCAACGCGGCGGCACGTTTCCCCACCGTTTCCCCCCGCCCCGGCCTCGGCCCCTTACGGCGAGGAAACACACCGCCCGGCACCATCGGCGATCAGGACCTGGCGAAGGGAACGGCATGCGGGTGCTGGTGGTGGAGGACGAGCGGCTCCTCGCGGACGCGATCGCGGAATGGCTGCGGGACGAGGCGCACGCCGTCGACCTCGCGCACGACGGGGCGTCCGCCCTCGAACGCGCGGGCGTCAACGACTACGACGTCGTCGTGCTGGACCGGGACCTGCCCGTCGTGCACGGCGACGACGTCTGCCGGGAGTTGGTGACGGCGGGCGCGGCGGCGCGGGTGCTGATGCTGACCGCCGCCGCCGAGATCACCGACCGGGTCGCCGGGCTCGGCCTCGGCGCCGACGACTACCTGACCAAGCCGTTCGCGTTCGCCGAGCTGGCCGCCCGCGTCCTCGCCCTCGGCCGCCGGTCCCGGCCCGCCGCGCCGCCGACGCTGTGCCGCGCCGGGATCACCCTCGACCCGGCGCGCCGCGAGGTGTTCCGCGACGGCCGGTACGTCCCGCTGGCGCGCAAGGAGTTCGCCGTCCTGGCCGAGCTGCTGCGCGCGGACGGCGCGGTCGTGTCCGCCGAGCAGCTGCTGGAGAAGGCGTGGGACGAGCACGCCGACCCGTTCACCGGCGCGGTCCGGCTGACCGTCCTGAAGCTGCGCCGCAAGCTCGCCGAGCCGCCCGTCATCGAGACCGTCAAGGGAGCGGGGTACCGGATCCCGTGAAGATCCCCGCGATCGGGCGGCCGCGCCGGGTCTCGCTGCGCGCCCGCCTCACGCTGACCTACGGCGGCCTGTTCTTCGCCGCCGGCCTGGTACTGCTCGGCGCCACGTACGCGCTGTTCACGCAGCAGCTCGACCGGTCCGGGACGCGGGTCCTCGCCAGCGTCACGCAGGACAAGGACCCGTCCGGCGCCGGCCGGACCATCGTGGAACGGAGTGCGGCCCCCCGTGAGAGCTCGGACGCGTCGATCTCGCCGATCGACCTGGAGACGCAGGCGCGCAAGCAGCACGACGAGTTGCGCGCCGCCGCGACGCAGTCCCTGGTCACGCAGGGCTCGATCGCGCTGCTCGTCGTCGGCGGGGCCGCGATGGCGTTCGGCTGGCTGATCGCCGGACGCGTCCTCGCGCCGCTGCACCGGGTGACCGAGACCGCGCGGCGGATCGCCCGCGCGCCCGCCGCCGACCGCGTCCTGCACGAGCGGATCGCGCTGCGCGGCCGGCAAGACGAGGTCAGGGAGCTCGCCGACACCTTCGACACGATGGTCGAGCGGCTCGACCGCTCCTTCGACGGGCAGCGCCGCTTCGTCGCGAACGCCTCGCACGAGCTGCGCACCCCGCTCACGCTGAGCCGCGCGCTGGTCGAGGTCGCGATGCACCGCAAGACGGCGTCCCCGGACGTGCTCCGCCTCGGCGAGGACCTCCTGCAGATCACCTCGCGGCACGAGCGCCTGATCGGCGGGCTGCTGCTGCTCGCCCGCTCGGAGAACGAGATCACCGGCCGCGCCCCGGTCGACCTCGCGGACGTGGTCCCGCACGTCGCGGCGCGGACCGCGCCGGAGGCCGAGCAGGCCGGCGTGACCGTCAAGACCGAGCCCGGCGAGGCCATGACCAGCGGCGACGCGCTGCTCCTCGAACGCGTCGTGGAGAACCTCGTCGAGAACGGCATCCGGCACAACACGGGCGAGGACGGCGGGTGGGTGCGCGTCACGTCCGGCACGCGCGACGGGCGCGCCGTCCTGGAGGTCGCCAACTCGGGCCCGCACGTCCCGTCCTACGAGGTGCCGGGCCTGTTCCAGCCGTTCCGCCGCCTCGACGCCGACCGCGTCGTCACCGCCAAGGGCGCGGGCCTGGGCCTGTCCATCGTGCAGTCGATCGTCCGCGCCCACGACGGCGAGGTCACCGCCCGCCCCCGCCCCGACGGCGGCCTCGACGTGACCGTCACCCTCCCCGCCGCCCCGCCCTGACCGCGTCCCATGGCGACCACGGACGGCCCGCTCGGTGTCCGTCCCGGCGGGATGCCCGGACGTGCCGGGACGGTCAGTGCGCGGCGTGGCGGAGTTCGCGCGGGCTCACGCCGAACCGGCGCCGGAACGCGGTGCTGAGCGCGCTGGCCGAGGAGAACCCGGCGGCGTGCGCGAGGTCGGTGATCGTGACGTCGCGGTCCTGCGGGTTGCGCAGCCGGTCCCGGACGAGCCGGAGCCGCTCCTCGCGGATCAGCTCGCGCGGCGTCGTCCCGGCGTGCTGCAGGGCAAGCTGCACCTGGCGCAGCGACCAGCCGAGGTCCTGGGCGACGGCGGCGCCGGTGAGGCCGGGCTCGGTGGCGTGCTCGCGCACGTAGCGGCGCACCACCGCCTCGACCTCGGCGAGGTGGCCGGGCGCGGCGGGCCGCTGCCGGCCGGCGACGATCACGCAGAGCAGCTCGGTGATCCGGTCGCAGGCGGCGTCGAACTGCGCGGCGCTGAGGGCGCGGCGCTCCTCGCCGACGGCCCGCACCATGTCGGCGACGACGCGGCCGAGGCCGGTGGACAGGTCGAGGCCGGTGGCGACCGGCGAGGGACGGCGCAGCCGGCGGTCCATCTCGCGCGCCGGGATCGTCATGACGAACGCCCTGGCGGAGCCGGCGCGCCGGCTCCCGTCGTCCGGGCGGGCGGCGGTGGGACCGTTCCCGGGCCCGATGCCGATCCGGTACGGCTCGGCCAGCGTGACGAGGCCGCCGGTGCCGGGGCGCAGCCGCGCCTCCCGGCCGTCCTGGGCCAGGGTCAGCTCGCCGTCGAGCGGCAGCAGGAACCGGTAGCCGTCGGCGCGCTCGCGGCGCGCCTGGCCGGCGGTGCGGACGCAGTCGATCTGCTCCGACCGGCGCAGGACGAGCTGGTAGGCGCCGTCGTCCACCCTTGCCCTTCCGCCGTGCCGCACCCCGGCGGACGGCGCCGACCGGGCGTCGGGGACGCGCTGGTCAGGGCGGCCCGCCGCAGGCGAGCGTAGTACGATCCGCGCCCCTAAATCAGGAGGACACGCCGGAAAGTAACGCGTATCGGACTGCTGGTGATCGTGGCATGCGTCCGGCGGCAAGTTCTCTGCGCGCGGACACAAGCGCGCCCGCGCCGCCTCGGCCTACGGTCACGAAACCGCGGCGCGTCACCTCCCCGGCCGGCGCCGCCGGCACCCATCCCACCGGCCACGAGACGGTCCGACGCGCGGCCCGTCTCGCCCGACTCCCCTGTGCACGAGGATCCGATGGAGCAAATCCTGTTGGCGGCGGCGCTCGTCGTCGTGGCCGCCGCCGGCGTCGCCGCCGCCGTCCAGCTGGCACGCCAGCGGCGCCTGACCGCCGAGCTCCGCGACCAGAACGCCGCCCTCGCGGCCGGCGTCGCACTGCGCGACAAGGAGCTGCGGCACCTCGCCGACGTCCGGCTGCCCGAGTTGATGGACTCCCTCCACAACCCGGGCATGCGCGTCGCCGGCCCCCTGCACGACCTCACCCGCAAGGCGCCCGCCTTCGGCCAGTCCCTGCAGACGGTGATGGACCTGTTCGCCGGGTCCGCGGACCGGGTCAGGGCGCGGGCCGACCAGTCCGCCAAGTCGACCCTCCGCGCGATGATGCGCGCCGTGCAGAGCCTCGCCAACGAGCAGCAGCTCGCCATCTCCTCGATGCAGGAGCGGCACGACGACCCCGACGTGCTCGACGGCCTGCTCCGCATCGACCACATGAACGCCCAGCTCGGCCGGCGCGCGCAGGCCACCGCCGTGCTCTGCGGGTCGTGGCCGGGCCAGCAGCGCTCGGCGTCCTCGATGACCGACGTGGTGCGCGGCGCGACCTCCCGGATCCGCGACTACCTGCGGATCAACCTCGAGGGACCGGTGAACGTCGCGATCACCAGCCGGGCGGTCGAGCCGGTCGTGCTGACGCTCGCCGAGCTGCTCGACAACGCCGCCCGCCACTCCCGTCCGGACACCGCCGTCGAGGTCAACTTCCGCACCGCGCACAACGGCGTCGCCATCACCATCGACGACGCCGGCGTCGCGATGGACGCCGAGGAGCTCCAGCGCGCCACCGAGCTGCTGTCCGGCGAGTCGTCGGTGGACGTGCACCGGCTCGGCGACCCGCCGCGCGTCGGGTTCGCCGTCGCGGGCGTGCTCGCCGCCCGGTACGGGTTCTCGGTGTCGGTCGACTCGCGGTCCCCCTACGGTGGCGTGCGCGCCGTCGTGTTCGTGCCGAGCACACTGCTCACCGAGGTTCCCGACGGCCCGCGGACGCAACCCGCCGCGTCCGGCGGCGCCGAGCGCGCGCGGGCCGCGGACGCGCCGGACGTCCCGTCCACCGAGCACGGGCTGCCGAAGCGCAGCCGCGTCGCGGTCGCCGACCGCGCCCCCGAACCGGACGAGCCGGACGCACCCGCCCCGGCCGCCTGGGCCGAGCCGGTGCGCCCGCCGCGCGAGACCGCGGCCGGGCTCGGCGCCTGGCAGCGCGGCACCCGCTCCGGCCGCGCCGGCACGCCGCCCGCCGGCACTCCGGTGCCGCCGCCGGGCGTTGAAGGAAAGGACCTGCGGCCATGAACGAGGGGTGGAACGGCGCGATGGACGACGGCACGAACCGGCTCGGGTGGATGCTCGACGACGCCCTGCGGATGCCCGAGACGCGGTACGCGATCCTGCTGTCGGCCGACGGGCTGCTGATGGCCCATTCGGAGCGCATCGGCCGGGACGAGGCGGAGCGGCAGGCCGCCGGCATGTCCGGGCTGCAGTCGCTGGCCCGCAGCACGGCCGAGTTCTGCGGCGACGCGGGCACGCCGTGGCGGCAGACCATCAGCGAGTTCGACGACGGGTACGTGTTCCTCGTCGCGGCGGGGCCGGGCGCCTACCTGGCGGTGTCGGCGACGCAGCACGTGGACATGGAGACGGTGTCGTTCCGGCTCCAGGAGCTGGTGCAGCGGCTGGGCAAGGAGCTGACCAGCCCGCCGCGCCCCGGCGCGGACAGCCGCGCATGAGCCGCCGCCGCGACGAGCGGGCGCTGGTCCGGCCGCACGTGGTCACCGGCGGCCGGGCGCACCCGTCCCGCAACGTGTTCGACCTGGTCACGCTGGTGATCTCGGCCGGCGACCTGCCCCGCGCCGGCCTCAGCCCGGAGAAGCTGCGGATCGTGGAGCTGTGCCGGGGCGGCGCCCTGTCGGTCGTGGAGATCGCCGGGCACCTGGCCCTGCCCGTCGGGGTCACGAAGGTGCTGCTGTCCGACCTGGTCGACAGCGGCCACCTCACCACGCGGGCGCCGGCACCGGCCGCCCCGACGTCCCGGACCCGGCTCCTGCAGGAGGTGCTCGATGGACTCCGCGCAAGTCTCTGACAGGAGAGCGGTCGGTGACGGGCCCTACCTGCGCGACACCGTCCGGACCGCCGTCAAGATCCTCATCGTGGGGCACTTCGCGGTCGGCAAGACGACCTACGTCGGGACGCTGTCGGAGATCCGGCCGCTGCGCACCGAGGAGCGGATGACGCAGGCCGGCGCCACCGTCGACGACCTCGCCGGCGTCCGCGACAAGACGACGACCACCGTCGCGATGGACTTCGGCCGGCTCACGCTGAGCGACGACCTCGTCCTGTACCTGTTCGGCGCGCCCGGCCAGAAGCGCTTCACCCGGCTCTGGAACGACCTGGCGCGCGGCGCGCTCGGCGCGCTGATCCTGGTGGACACCGCACGGCTGCAGGAGTCGTTCGCCGTCATGGACATCGTGGAGAAGCAGGGCCTGCCGTACGCGGTGGCGGTGAACCGGTTCGACGGATCGCCGGAGTTCCCCGCCGAGGAGGTGCGCGAGGCGCTCGACCTCGCGCCGTCCACGCCGCTCGTCACCTGCGACGCGCGGGAGCGGACGTCCTCCACGCACGCGCTGATCGCGCTCGTCGACCACCTGCTCACGCTCGGTCAGGAGGCTCAGTGACCGTCGACCAGACCCGTCCCGTGGACGACCCCGCCGGCGGCGACGGCCGGGAACCCGGACGGCTCTACGGGCCGGAGTTCGCCGCCGACCCCCGCCGCGTGTACGCCGCGCTGCGCGCGCACGGCGACCTCGCGCCCGTCGAGATCTCGCCCGGGGTCCCGGCGACCCTCGTCATCGGCTACGACGCGGCGCTGGAGGTCATGCGGGAAGCGGAGACCTTCCCCCGCTGCAGCACGGTGTGGGAGGCGTCGGTGGGACCGGAGTGCCCGGTGCTGCCGATGATGATGAGCCGGCCGAACGCCCTGTTCACCAACGGCGCCACGCATGCGCGCCTGCGCGCGGTGATCAAGGAGAGCCTGGACCGGGTGGATCCCGCCGCGCTGCGCGAGCACACCGAGAGCGCCGCGACGACGCTGATCGACGGGTTCGCCGGCGAGGGGGAGGCCGACCTCATCGGCGGGTACGCGCGCGTGCTGCCGCTGCTGGTGTTCCGGGAGCTGTTCGGCTGCCCGCCCGAGATCGGGGACCGGCTGGTGCGCGGCATGAGCGGGATCTTCGACGGGGTCTCCCCGGAGCAGGCCAACGCCATGCTCGGACAGGCCGCGCGGGACCTGGTCGCACTGAAGCGGGAGAGCCCGGGCGCGGACGTGACGTCCTGGATGATGAACCATCCCGCCGAGCTCGACGACGACGAGATGGCCGAGCAGATCGTGCTGCTGCTGGGCGCCGGCACCGAGCCGGAGCAGAACCTCATCGCCAACGGCATGCGGCTGCTGCTGTCGGACGACCGGTTCGGCGGCGACCTGTCCGGCGGCAACCTCCCCGTCGAGGACGCCCTCGACGAGATCCTGTGGACCGACCCGCCGCTGGCGAACTACAACACCGCCTTCCCGCGGCACGACCTCGACTTCCACGGCCACCGGCTGCCCGCCCACCAGCCCGTCCTGATCTCCTACGCGGCGGCCAACACCGACCCGTCCCGCGCCTCGCACGCCCGGACGGGCAACCGCGCCCACCTGGCCTTCGGCGCGGGCCCGCACACCTGCCCGGCCAAGGGGCACGCGCGGCTCATCGCGTCCGCCGCGATCGAGATGCTCCTCGACCGGCTGCCCGACATGGAGCTGGCCGTCCCGGCCGAGGAGCTGGAATGGCGGCCGGGCCCGTTCCACCGGGCGCTCACCGCGCTGCCCGTCCGCTTCCCTCCGGAGGCGCCCCGCCCGTGACGGACGGGGACTCGCCGGCGGCCGCGCGCAGGGCGCCGACCACCGCGGCGAGCTGGGTCAGCAGCCCGGCCAGGCTGGTCTGGTCGGCGCCGTTGACGGTGACGGTGCGCAGCTCGTCCGGCTTCGGCAGCCGCTCCAGGATGTCGGGCAGCCGGGCGATCAGGCGCGCCTGGATCGCCGCGGGCGTCTGCTCGTTGTCCATCGCGGCGCGGGCCCGGTCGCGCTCCAGCCCCAGCAGCGCCGTCTCGTGCTGGGACCGGGCCCGCGTCTCCTGGAGCACCAGCTCGCCCTCGACCCGCAGCCGGTTCAGCTCGTGGTCGCGCTCGATCCGCAGCCGCCCCGTCTCGGCCTCCTCCGCGTGCCGCTCCCGCTCCATCCGCAGCGCGTGCCGCGTCGTCTCGGTCTCCAGCTCGGCGACCTCGCGGGCGTCGTCGTGCTCGCGGCGGGTCCGGCGCTGCTTCTCGGCCGCCTCGGTGTCGAACCGCCGCGCCTCGTTGCGCGACCGCAGCTCCGCCAGCTCCCGCTCGTGCTCCAGCCGCTGCGTCTCCTTGACCCGCTCGGCCGCCATCTCCCGCTGCGCGACGGCCTCCTCCGCCTCCAGCTCCGCCAGCCGCGCGATCCGGCCCTGCTCGGCCCGGTACGGCTTCTGCAGGTTCTCCCACAGCCGCGACGAGCTGACCACCGCCTCCTTGATCTGCACGGTGACGATCCGCAGCCCGAGGCCCCGGTCGCTGTGGTCCTCGCCCTCGGCGACGGCGCGCAGCCGCGCGGTGAGCTCCTCGATGATCGGCTGCTTGTCGCTCAGCACGTCCCGCACGCCCATGCTGGAGACCTTGTCCTTGATCGCCGCCTCCGCCTGCTCGCGGAGCTGGAGGTTCACCACCCGCATCGGGTCCTGCGCGTCGCCGAAGTCGAGCTTGCGGTAGGCGGTCGCGAAGTCCTGGATGATCCACTGGACGTAACCCTGGACGAGCACGCCCTGCAGCTCGCTGCAGATGCAGTACGCGTTGATCAGGATCGTCTGCGTCGCGCCCGGCACCACCAGGAACGAGTCCGTGGACGGGTTGAACCGGAACGACACCCCCAGCCCGATGTGCAACGGCTCCGCGCGCCCCCGGCGGGTGTGCACGACGAAGGCGTTCGGCGGGACCAGCACGTTCTTCCAGCGCCAGAACCCCTTGATCCGCACCTCGACCGGTCCCGCCTCGGCGTGCTCGGCGTGCTCGGCGTGCTCGGCGCCGAGCGCGCGGTCCCGCTTGGCCAGCGGTCCCGGTGGCGGCACCGCGCCGGGCGGCGGCGGGGCCGAGCGGCGCGACCTCAGGCCGTCCTCCAGGACGGCCTGCTGGGCGACGACCTTCTCCAGGTAGGTGTTGCCACCGTCGTTGGCGCTCATCTTCTCCTCGTCGGGTGTCCCGTGGCGTCGACCGGCGGGGTCGGCCCGAACTCGTCGGCGCAGGCTTCGGCCAGCGCCTCGATCCCCTTGGCGACCTCCACGTCCGCCCGCCAGCGGGCCGGGAGGGCCTCGGCGCCGCACATCGCGCCGACGAGATTGCCGCAGATCGCGCCGGTGGAATCGCTGTCGCCCGAGTGGTTGACGGCGAGCAGCAGCCTGCGGGCCGGCCCGCCTTCGGACGGCATCGGGACGAGGGCGGCGTAGACGGCGATGGCGAGCGCCTCCTCCCCCGTCCAGCCCGCGCCGAGCGTCTCCAGCCGCTCGGGCGACGGCGGCCCGCCTCGGCGGGCCAGGTCAACGGCGGCGTCGAGGGCGGCGGACGTCTCGCCGTGCCCGTCCTGGGTCTCGAGCTGCTCGCGGGCGACGTCGAGGGCCTCCGGCAGGTCGCCGCCGCGCACCAGCACCCACACCGCCGCGGCGAGGACCCCCGCCGGGAGGTGGCCGCTGGGGTGGCCGTGCGTGAGCGCCGCCGCGTCCCGGCCGATCCGGAACGCGCTCTCGGCGCCCCCTCCCCACGGCGGGAAGCCGCAGGGCGCCGCCCTCATCACGCCGCCGCAGCCCTTCGAGTCGTTGATGGGCTCGTCGACCGTCCCGAGCGGCCACCCCGACCGCTGCCGTGCCGCCGCCTTGAGCAGGGCGGAGATGGTGCTGCGGCCAGGCCCGCGGCGCGCCATCAGCGCGTGCTCCGGCTGCGGGAACCGCCAGATGCCGCCCATGCCCTGGTCGGGGAACTCCTCCCCCTGGCCTTTCAGCCACCTCAGGTACGACTCCTGGAGCATGCCCGCCGTCGCGCCGCCGATCCCGCGCTCGCGGGCCCGCAGGAAGTTCTCGACCAGCGCGTTCGCGGTGAACATCGTCAGCTGCGTGTCGTCGGTGATGGCGCCGGCGCCGAAGCGCTCGTCGACGAATCCGGTCACCCCGTCCGGGCCGTGCCGCGCCCGGATCCGGTCGAGCGTCAGGCCCTCGACGGGCGCGCCGAGCGCGTCGCCGATCGCGCCGCCGAGCAGGCACGCGTGCAGCCGGTCCGGGTCGGGGTTCGGCGGGAAGCGCGGCGGCGGGGGGACCGGAGACGGGGAGGACGGGGGCGGGGAGTAGGGAGGCGGCGGCGGCACGGGCGGCGGCGGCATGGCGGACACTTTAGTGCGCGGTGAACCTTCCGCCCCGGTCCGCGCGTATCTCCCGCCGTGGCAACGCGACCGCGGCATGCGCCCGGGATCGACCGGCCCGTCCTCCTGACGGCGGCGCTCGCGGCGTCCCTGCTCGTCCTCGCGCTGGTCATCCGGCTCGGAGGGTCGCTCGGAGCCGCCGCCGCGCCCGGGCTGTCGGAGGCCGGCGCGCTGACCGAGACCGGCCTCACCGTCGCCAAGCTGGGCGTGAACGCCGCGTCCACCGTGACGGTCGGCTGGCTGCTCGCCGCCGCCGTGTACGTCCCGGCGACGGGCACCGCGCGCCGGTGCCTGCGGGCGGCGTCGCTGAGCGCGCTGGCCTGGGCGCTGTGCACGCTCGCGCTCGCGGCGTTCAGCGTGTCCGACCTGTTCGGGATCGGGCTCACCGGGATCAGCGGCGACATGCTGCTGACGTTCCTTCTCGACCTGCCACAGGGCCGGGCGCTGGTCCTCGTCTTCGGGACCGCCGCCGCGCTCTGGTGGGCGTGCCGGCTGCGCGCCGCCCCCGGCGCGGCCGGACACCTGCTGCTCGGCGCGCTCGCCGGGCTCATGCCGCCGCTGTTCACCGGCCATGCCGCGACCGGGTCCCATCACGCCCTCGCCGTCTACAGCCTCGCCGCCCACATCGCGGGCGCGTCGCTGTGGATCGGCGGGCTCGTGGTGCTCGTCCTCCTCGCACCGGAGATCCGCGACCGGCTGCCCCGCGTCGTGGAGCGGTACAGCCGGCTCGCGCTGGCCGCGTTCGCCGTCGTCGGCGTGAGCGGCGCGGTGAACGCGTGGATCCGGCTCGGCGGCCCGCACCTCGGGTCGCGCTACGGCGCGCTGGTGGCGGCGAAGGCCGCCGCGCTCGTCGCCCTCGGCGCGATGGGCTGGTGGCACCGCCGCGCCACGATCCCGGTGCTGGCGTCGGCGCCCCGGCCGTTCGTCCGGCTCGGGTCGGCCGAGATCGTGGCGATGGCAGCGACGATGGCGCTGGCGACCGGCCTGTCCCGGACGCCGCCGCCCGAGGTCTCGCCCGGCACCATCGACGCGGTCGCCCTGCGACTCGGTTTCCCGCTGCCCGGCCCCGCCGGCGTCGGCGCTTACCTGACGCACTGGTGGATCGACCCGTTGTTCCTGGTGCTCGCCCTCGTTGGGGCCGTCCTGTACGGGGTCGGGGTGATGCGGGCGGGGAGCTGGCCCGTTCGCCGCAGCGTGGCGTGGGCCGCAGGGTTGAGCGTCCTGCTGTTCGCCATGGGCAGCGGTATCGCCCGCTACAGCATGGTCCTGTTCAGCACGCACGCCTTGCAGCACGTACTGGTCGGAGTGGTCGCGCCCATACTGCTCCTGTATGGACGTCCCTCACGGCTCGTACCTGCGGGCTCGATGCTCGCCGCCGTTCTCGACAGCCGAGGCGTGCGGTTCCTCAGGGAACCGGTCGTGTCCTCAGCACTGCTCCTGCTGAGCCTCTACGCGTACTACGCCTCGCCTCTGTTCGGTGCGTCGCTCGCCAACCATGCGCTGCACTCGCTGGCCATGGCCTGCTTCCTCACCATCGGCCTGGCCTTCTTCAGCGGCGCCCGCGTACCGCTCGTCCTGCCGCTGCTGCTGGTCGCGGCGGGGATCGTCCTCATGCTGGACGGAACCGTCCTCGGCGGCGGCTGGTACGAAGGGCTCGGGCGCCGCTGGGGCGCACCTCCCCTGGACGACCAGCACGCGGGCGCCGCGATCCTGTGGGCCGCCGCCGCGCCCGCCGCGCTGTTCCACCTCGTCCGGCGGCTCCGCCCCGCGACCCGGCTCCGCCCCGCCGCCCGGGTCCGGCTCACACGACGAGGACGATCTTCCCCGCCACCCGTCCCGTCTCGCTGAGCTCGTGCGCCTTCGCCGCCTCGGCCAGCGGCAGCACCTCGTCGACCACGGCCCGCACCCCGCCGCGGACGGCCTCGGCCAGGTCCGCGCCGGACGGGGTGAAGCCGAACTCCACGAACCGCACGCCCCGCTCGTCCGCCAGCCGCCGCACCTCCGTCCGGTCGGGACCGGTGCCGCGCACGTCGACGAGCAGCCCGCCGGGCTTCAGCGTCCGCAGCGACCGGGGCCCGTAGTCGCCGGCGATCGGGTCCAGGACCACGTCGACGTCCCGGACGGTCGCGGCGAAATCGTCCGCCGTGTAGTCGACCAGCTCGTCGGCGCCGAGACCGCGCAGGAACGCGTGCTTGGCGGCCCGCGCCGTGCCCGTCACGTGCGCGCCGCGCGCCTTGGCGACCTGCACGGCCAGATGCCCGACCCCGCCCGCCGCCGCGTGCACCAGCACCCGCTGCCCCGCGCCCACCCCGGCGACCCGGACGAGCGGCTGCCACGCCGTCAGCGCGGCGGTCGGCAGCGCCGCGGCGTGCACGAGGTCCAGCCCGTCCGGGACGTGCGCGAGCCGCTCCTGCGGAACCGCGACGAACTCGGCGTACGCCCCGTTCGGCGGCAGCGCGTTGCCGAACACCGCGTCCCCCGGACGGAACGCGGACACCCCGCCGCCGACGGCCTCGACCACGCCCGCGACGTCCAGCCCGAGCGTGAACGGCGGCTCCCCGAACCTCCGCACGGCACCCGAACGGATCTTCCAGTCCGCCGGGTTCACCCCGGCCGCCGCGACCCGGACCAGGACCTCGCCCGGCCCCGCGTCCGGCCGCGGGACCTCCGCGACCTCCAGGACCTCCGGGCCGCCCCACGTCCGCTGCCTCACTGCACGCATCTCCGACACCCCTTCCGCGGTCACCCGACCGCCCTGCGTCCATGCTGGACGGGGCAGGTATCCATTGTGAAGAAGGCACCTGTTTGATATTCAGGTACCTTATGGATACCGCCCGCCACGACCGGTGGCCCCTCACCTACCGCCGCGACTGCCCGTCCCGCACGGTCATCGAGGTCCTCGCCAACAAGTGGACGCTCTACGTGCTCGCCGCCCTCCGCCGCGGCGACGGGCCGATGCGCTTCAACGAGCTGCGCCGCGCCCTCGACGGCATCACCCAGAAGATGCTCACCCAGACCCTGCGCGCCCTCGAACGCGACGGCCTGGTCAGCCGCACCGTCTACCCGACCGTCCCGCCGCGCGTCGAGTACGGCCTCACCCCGCTCGGCGCCGAGGCGGGCCGACTGACCAGCGCCATCGCCGACTGGGCCGTGGCCCACGTACCCGACGTCCTCACCGCCCGGGAGTCCTTCGACGCCCGTCCCGAGCCCGCGCCGCTTGACCTTGACGCGCACGTCAAGGCGTACGGTCGCTGACGGCCACCGAAGGAGGGTCTCCGATGCTGATCGGCGAGCTGGCCGAACGCGCCGGTGTCAGCACCCGCACGCTGCGCTTCTACGAGCAGCAGGGACTGATCACCGCGCGCCGCGCGCCCAACGGGTACCGCCAGTACGACGAGTCCGACCTGCGGCTCGTCGCGCAGATCCGGTCGCTGCTCGCGGCGGGGTTCACGCTGGAGGAGACCCGCCCGTTCGTGGACTGCCTGCGCTCCGGCCACGCGACCGGTGACGCGTGCCCCGAGCCGGTCGCGGTCTACCGCCGCAAGCTCGCCGAGATCGACGCCGAGATCCGCACCCTCGTCCGGCGCCGCGCCGACGTGGCCGCCCAACTCGCCCGGGCCTGCCCGGGCTGCACCGTCCCCCAGGAGGCGACCAATGATCACGGTGACCAGCGCGACCTTCGACGAGCGGGTGCTGAACGCGCCGGGCCCGGTCCTGGTCGACTTCTGGGCCGACTGGTGCCCGCCGTGCAAGATGATCGCGCCGATCCTTGAGCAGATCGACGCCGAGCTCGGCGACCGGCTCACCATCGCCTCGCTCAACGGTGACGAGAACCCCGACATCACCAGCCGGTACGGCGTCCTCGGCTTCCCCACGCTGACCCTCTACAAGGACGGCGAGGTCGTCCACCAGATGGTCGGCGCCAAGCCGAAGCGCCACCTCCTCGCCGCCCTCGCCCCGCACCTGTGACCCACCGGTCCGGCGGCCGTGCGGCCCGCCGCCGGGACGGCGCGTCCCGGCGGCGGCTCGCGCGGTGGCCCGCGGTCAGGCGAGGAACCCCTCGTAGTTGTGCTGCTGGAGCCGGCTCTCGATCTGCTTGACGGTGTCCAGGGCGACCCCGACCGCGATGAGGATCGTCGTCCCGCCGAAGGGGAACTGGTCCCCCACGTCCAGGAGCGCCAGCGCCGCCATCGGGATGAGCGCGACGAGCCCCAGGTAGAGCGAGCCGGGCGCGGTCACGCGGGTCAGGACGTGGTCGAGGTACTCGGCGGTCGGGCGTCCCGGCCGGATGCCGGGCACGAAGCCGCCGTACTTCTGCATGTTGCCGGCGACCTCCACCGGGTTGAAGGTGATCGCCACGTAGAAGTAGGTGAAGAACACGATCAGCGCGAAGAACGCGCTCATGTGCCACGGGTTCGCCTGGTCGAGATAGGGCTGGACCCGCCGCAGCCACGCCGCGTCCGGCCACAGCCGGGTGGCCAGCACCGGCAGGTACAGCAGCGACGACGCGAAGATGACGGGGATGATCCCCGCCTGGTTGACCTTCAGCGGCAGGTAGGTCGAGGTGCCGCCGTAGACGCGGCGGCCGACCATCCGCTTGGCGTACTGCACCGGGACGCGCCGCTGCGCCTGCTCGACGAAGACGACGCCGGCCATGATCGCCAGCCCGACGATGACGACGAGGGCGAACACGAACCCGCCCTTCGCCTTGTAGATGCCCCACAGCTGGCCGGGGAAGACGGCCACCACCTGCGTGAAGATCAGGACCGACATCCCGTTGCCGACGCCCCGCTCGGTGACGAGCTCGCCCAGCCACATGGTGACGGCCGTCCCGGCGACCATGCACACGACCATCGTGGCGATCGGGAAGACCCCCTTGTCGTGCAGGATGCCGTCCGAGCCCCGGAAGAGCTGCCCGGTGGACGTCATCGCCACGACGCTCGCGCCCTGCAGGATCGCCAGCGCGACCGTCAGGTAGCGGGTGTACTGCGTGATCTTCGTGGTGCCGGACTGGCCTTCCTTCTTCAGTGCCTCCAGCTTCGGGACGACCACCGTCAGCAGCTGCAGGACGATGCTCGCGGTGATGTAGGGGTAGATGCCGAGCGCGAAGACCGACAGTTTCAGCAGCGCGCCGCCGCTGAACAGGTCGAGCAGCCCGTACAGCCGATCGTTCCTCTTCGCGGCGTCGGCGGCGGACTTCAGGGCGGTCACGTCCACGTTCGGCAGGGGCAGGTTCTGCCCCAGCCGGAACACGAGGACGACGAACAGGGTGAACAGCAGCCTCTTGCGCAGATCCGGGGTCCGGAACGCGCGGGTGAGCGCGGTCAGCACGCCGCGTCCGGCCGGTGCGCGGGCAGTGCGAACCGGGCGAGCGCATGGCGCGCTCGCCGCATGGCGATGCGGAAGATGACTTGCCTCCGTACGGGTACGCCGCAGCGTCCGCAGGACTACTGCGGCCGGTGACTGGTGAGCGTCAGGAACCCGTGCGGAGCGGAGGCCCGCGCACCTGGACGGTGCCGGTGTGGACGGACGCCGGGACGACCGTGCGCGACCAGGCGGCCGCGACCCGGACGCGCTGGAGCGCGAGGTCGGGATCGGCCGACGGCAGGACCGCGTGCTGTCCCCGCGTCCCGCTCGAGACGAACCCGAGCCGCTTCCACAGGTGGACGTCCGCCGCGGAGAACCGCGGCCAGGCGGGCGCGGAGCGGCGGTCCCGGACGGGCGAGGCCGCGGAGCCCCGCGAGCCCGTGCCGCTCGCGGCCGCCGCCGTCCCGATCCGGACGATCTCGACGGCCGCCGCGTTGGGAACGACGGACAGGGTGGCCGTCATGGCGAAGCCGAAGAAGCCCGCCAGCAGCATCACCAGGCGCCGCTGCCGGGAGGTGCGGTGCTCCACACCGGCCTCCCCTCGCCGCCCGCCGCCCGTCCCGTAACCGTACAACGCCGCCGCCGGCCGGTGCCCCGAACCGGATCAGCGGTTCGCGCGCCCGCAAGGTGATCGCCGAGCCGTCGGCGAAGGGCGGGGGATCAGTCGCGGACGAGGCTCTCCACGCCGGCGGGAAGGTCGCCCGCCGCGCCCGCCTCCACGAGGAACGTCATCAAAAGGTCCTGGAAGGCGCGGGCCGCGTGCGTCAGGTCGACGTCCTTGCGGTGCGCCAGGGCGATCGTGCGGAGGAGGCCGGGCCCGTGATGGCCGCGCCGGGCCTCCTCGTCGGCCAGGACGAGCGGCGTCCCGCGCAGGCCCGGACGTCCCGCGAGGACCATGCTGGGGACGACCGCGATCCCGAGTCCCGCCTCGACGAACCGCAGGACGGCGTCCATCTCGCCGCCCTCGACGGCGAACCGCGGCTCGAACCCGGCGGCGCGGCACGCGCTGATCGTCGCCTCGCGCAGGTCGTAGCCCGACCGGAACATCACGAGCGGACGGTTGCGCAGGTCCTCGATGCGGAGATAGGAGCGGCGCGGCATCTGCACCGCCCTGGCGTCGCCGTCGTCCGCGCCCACCGGGGAGGCCACCACCAGGTGCTCGCGCAGTATCGGGCTGGTGTCCAGCGGCGGGTCGCCGTGCAGCGGCAGGATGACCAGGGCCAGATCGAGCGACCCCCGTGTCAGCTCCTTCACCAGGTCGCGCGACCCGCCCTCCTCCACGAGCAGCTGGATGCCGGGATAGGCGTCGTGGAAGCGGCGCAGCACGTCCGCGAGGAGCCCCGCGCACAGCGACGGCGTGGCGCCCAGCCGCACCCGCCCGCGGCGCAGCCCGGTCAGCTCCTGCACCTCCAGCCGCGCCGTGTCCACGTCGGCCAGGATGCGCTTGGC
Organism: Actinomadura nitritigenes; assembly: GCF_017573545.1. GTDB lineage: Bacteria > Actinomycetota > Actinomycetes > Streptosporangiales > Streptosporangiaceae > Spirillospora > Spirillospora nitritigenes. The sequence goes on from NZ_JAGEOK010000002.1 coordinate 307,501, forward strand.
CAGCGGCAGCAGCGCCTCCCCGGCGGGAGTCAGGGTGATGTTCCCGCGCGCGCGGGAGAAGAGGGGCGCGTTCAGCTCGGTCTCCAGCGCGCGGATCTGCTTGGACAGCGACGGCTGCGCCACCCGCAGGAGCTCCGCGGCCTGCGTGAAATGGCGTACCTCCGCGACCGCGACGAAGTAGGCGAGCTGCTGTAACTGCATCCTGCACAGAGTACGGGCCCGCCCCGGCGCCGCCCGCGACCGCCTTGGCCGTTAGCGCGCGTGCCGGCGCAGGGCCTGGAGGTCGTGGACGATCAGCCGGCGCCGGCCCGTCTCGATCCAGCCGTGCCGCCGCAGCGTCCGCAGCGCCTTGCTGACCGCCTCCCGCGACGCGCCGACCCACCCGGCCAGCTCCTCCTGGGACAGGTTCAGCGTGATCCGGACGCTCTGGCCGCCGCTCTGCCCACCACGCTGCCCGGCGGCGCCGGCGCGTCCCTCGTAGGGCTGCCCGAACCGCTCCGCCAGCTCGACGAGGCGCTGCGCCACCCGGCCCGTCGCGTCGAACATGCCGAACTCGACGCGCTTGCGGTCCGCGTCGCGCCAGCGCTGGCACAGCATCCGCATGATGATGATGGACACGCGCCCGTGCGCCTGCAGGAACGCCATGAACTCCTCGGCCGTGACGGCCAGCGCGCGCGCCGGTTCCAGCGCGGCGACGGTGGCGGAGCGGGGCAGCCCGTCGATCGCGGCGACCTCCCCGAGCAGCGCGCCCGGCCCGCGCACCGCGAGCAGCGCCTCGCCGCCGTGCTCGCGGTAGGAGAACGCCTTGACCCGCCCGCTCAGCAGGACCGCCACCCAGCTGGACCGGTCCCCCTCGACGAACAGCGTGTCCCCCCGGGCGAAGTCGCGGACGCGGCCGCGGGATTCCAGGTCGCCGCGTTCCGCCGGGGTGAGCTCGGCAAGGAACGAACCCGGTTCGAGGGGGCTCATGCCCACCACGCTAAGGGGAACCCGGCGGCACGGGTCCCGGGGGATAATCACGAATTTGTCACGCGTTGTGTGCACTCTTCCCTATTCAGCGGGACGGGCGGGCGCCAGGGTTGATCGCGGCGTGTGCGGCCGGCAGGCCGCCGGCGCCCGGCTTGCGCGGAGGCACGGTGGACAGGGGCGCCGTGCCCCCGCCGGCGAGCACGGCGTTCATGGGGAACGGCGGAACGGCGGGCGGCGGTCCGGGGGCATCGCCGCCCGCCGTCGCCGCCCGCCGTCCCGGGCGCCCTCGCAGGTCAGGCGGACGAAGTGTCCTGCCCCTTCCTGACGATGCCGAGCTTGGTGCCGAGCCACACGACCGGGTCGTACTTGCGGCCGACGACCCGCTCCTTCATCGGGATCAGCGCGTTGTCGGTGATCTTGATGTGCTCGGGGCACACCTCGGTGCAGCACTTGGTGATGTTGCAGAACCCGAGGCCGTGGTCGTCCTGCGCGATGTTGCGCCGGTCCGCCTGGTCGGCCGGGTGCATCTCCAGCTCCGCGATCCGCATGAGGAACCGCGGCCCGGCGTACTCGGGCATGTTCTCCTCATGGTCGCGGATCACGTGGCAGACGTTCTGGCACAGGAAGCACTCGATGCACTTGCGGAACTCCTGCGAGCGCTCGACGTCCACCTGCTGCATGCGGAACTCGCCCGGCTTCACCTCGCCCGGGTCGAACGAGGGGATCTGCCGCGCCTTCTCGTAGTTGTACGACACGTCCGTCACGAGGTCGCGGATCACCGGGAACGTCTGGATGGGGGTGACGGTGATCGTCTCGTCCTCGGTGAAGGTGGACATCCGCGTCATGCACATCAGCCGCGGCATGCCGTTGATCTCCGCCGAGCACGAGCCGCACTTGCCGGCCTTGCAGTTCCACCGGACGGCGAGGTCGGGCGCCTGCGTGGCCTGGAGGCGGTGGATGATGTCGAGGACGACCTCGCCCTCGTTCACCTCGACCGTGTAGTCCGTCAGCTCGCCCGCGCCGTCGTCGCCGCGCCAGACCTTGAACTTGGCCTCGTAGCTCATCGGTCGCCCTCCTCGTTCTCCTCGGCGGACGCCTCCGCCTCCTCGGCGGACGCCTCCGCCTCCGCGGCGGCACCCTCCGGCTCCACCGGATCGGCGACCACCTCGGCCGGCAGCTCCTCGGCCGTGAGGTACTTCTTCAGCTCGTCGGTCTCGAACAGCGCCAGCAGGTCCTCGCGCATCGGCACCATCGGCTGGCGCGTCAGCTCGACGTGCGGGGACGACGGGTCCCCGGCCAGGCCGCAGACCAGGTTGACCTTCCGCCACTCCGCCGACATTCCCGGGTAGTCGTCGCGGGTGTGCCCGCCGCGGCTCTCCTGCCGCTCCAGCGCCGCCTTCGCGACCGCCTCCGACACCAGCATCATGTTCCGCAGGTCCAGCGACAGGTGCCAGCCCGGGTGGTAGCCGCGCCCGTCGTCGCCCACCGCGACCGGCGTGACGCCGACGTTGGCGACCCGCTCGCGGAGCTTGCCGAGCGCCTCGATCGCCTGCTGCAGCTCCGCCTCCTTGCGGATGATGCCGACCAGGTCGTTCATCGTCTGCTGCAGTTCGGCGTGCACGGCGTAGGGATTCTCGCCGTCCTCCCGCTCGAACGGCGCGAGCGCCTCGGCGACCGCCGCCTCGATCTCCGCCTCCGGGACGCCGGGACGCTCGGGCAGGGCGTCCACGTACTCCGACGCGCCGAGCCCGGCGCGTCGGCCGAAGACCAGCAGGTCGGACAGGGAGTTGCCGCCGAGCCGGTTCGAGCCGTGCATGCCGCCGGAGACCTCGCCGGCCGCGAACAGCCCCGGCACCTTCGCCGCCCCGGTGTCCGGGTCGACCTCGACGCCGCCCATCACGTAGTGGCAGGTCGGGCCGACCTCCATCGGCTCCTTGGTGATGTCGACGTCCGCCAGCTCCTTGAACTGGTGGTGCATCGACGGCAGCCGCCGGACGATCTCAGCGGCGCCGCCCGGCATCCGGTCGACGACGGTGAGGAACACCCCGCCGTGCGGCGATCCCCGCCCGGCCTTCACCTCGGAGTTGATGGCGCGGGCCACCTCGTCGCGCGGCAGCAGCTCCGGCGGCCGCTTGTTGTTGTCGGGGTCGTCGTACCAGCGGTCGCCCTCCTCCTCGGTGGTGGCGTACTGGTTCTTGAAGACCTCGGGGACGTAGTCGAACATGAACCGCCTGCCCTCGGAGTTCTTGAGGACGCCGCGGTCGCCGCGCACCGACTCGGTGACGAGGATGCCCTTCACCGAGGGCGGCCAGACCATGCCGGTCGGGTGGAACTGCACGAACTCCATGTTCAGCAGCGTCGCGCCGGCGAGCAGCGCCAGCGCGTGCCCGTCGCCGGTGTACTCCCAGGAGTTCGAGGTGACCTTGAACGCCTTGCCGATGCCGCCGGTCGCCAGCACCACCGAGGGCGCCTCGAACACCACGAACTTGCCCGTCTCGCGGACGTAGGCGAACGCGCCGCAGATCCGGTCGCCGTCCTTGAGCAGCCGCGTCACGGTCGTCTCGGCCCACACCTTGAGCCGGGCCTCGTAGTCGCCGTGCTCGGCGTGGTCCTCCTGCTGCAGCGCGACGATCTTCTGCTGCGCGGTGCGGATCAGCTCCAGGCCCGTCCGGTCGCCGACGTGTGCCAGCCGCGGGTACTCGTGGCCGCCGAAGTTCCGCTGGCTGATCTTGCCGTCCTTGGTGCGGTCGAACAGCGCGCCCCAGTGCTCCAGCTCCCAGATGCGCTCGGGCGCCTCCTTGGCGTGCAGCTCGGCCATCCGCCAGCTGTTCATGAACTTGCCGCCGCGCATGGTGTCGCGGAAGTGCACCTGCCAGTTGTCGTTGGGGTTGACGTTCCCCATCGCGGCGGCGGCGCCGCCCTCCGCCATCACCGTGTGCGCCTTGCCGAACAGCGACTTGGAGATGATCGCGGTCTTCTTGCCCTGGAGGCGGGCCTCGATCGCCGCCCGCAGCCCGGCGCCGCCGGCACCGATCACCACGACGTCGTAGGCGTGCCTCTCGATCTCAGTCATGATCCTTTGGCCTCAGTTGAAGATGCGGGGGTCGGAGAAGACGCCGCCGGCCACGAACGCGACATAGGCGTCGGCCACCACCAGCGAGCCCAGCGTGATCAGGGCGTAGGTCCCGTGGTTCTGGTTGATCTTGGAGACCCACCCCCACATGCGGTACCGGAAGGGGTGCTTGGAGAAGTTCTTCAGCCGCCCGCCGACGATGTGCCGGCACGAGTGGCACGACAGCGTGTACAGCCACAGCAGGACCACGTTCGCGACCAGGATGATCGTGCCGAGGCCGATGCCGAACCCGCCGTCCTTGCCGTGGAAGGCGCGGATCGCGTCCCAGGTGTTGATGACGGAGATGAGGAACGCGGCCATCCAGAAGTAGCGGTGCAGGTTCTGGCCGATGAGGGGGAAGCGGCGCTCGCCGGTGTACGTGCCGTGCGGCTCGCGCACCGCGCAGGCCTGCGGCGACGCCCAGAACGAGCGGTAGTAGGCCTTGCGGTAGTAGTAGCAGGTCAGCCGGAACAGCAGCAGGAACGGCAGCGTGATGATCGCGAAGGGGATGAAGCCCCTGGTGCCGGCCGGGAGGAAGGTGCCGAACTCCGCGGCGTCGCCGGTGTGGCCGTTGACGGTGACGTTGTTGCAGATGTCGTTCAGGCAGGGCGAGTAGAACGGCGTCAGGTAGTGGTACTCGGGGACGTAGAACGCCGCGCCCCAGAAGGCCCTGACGGTCGCGTACACCACCCACGCCGTGAAGATCACGAACGTCGTGATCGGATACAGGCGCCAGTTGTCCCTGCGGAGCGTGCGTTCCTTGATCTGGGCGCGCGACTTGGCCGGCGCCTCCATAGTGCTCATCGATCGCTCTCCTGAGCTCGGGTCGTCGTGTCCCCGTACCACGGTCTGAGCGCACTCGCGCGGCCGTCGCGCCCGGCCTGAGGCGCCGTCCCGCATGCGCGCGGTGACGCCTCGTGTGCGCTTCCAGCGAAGCGACCCTACGCCTTCCCACAGGAGCTGTGACATACATAACAGCCAGACCCGCATGTGACCCTGACCACAGACTTTAGCCGCCCAAAGGCGATACGGCACCGCCCGCTTCCCATAACCAGTCGTTATGGCCCAGCGGAATCGAGACGAGCACGCCGCGGCATGACCGGACGGCCATCGCGCCGATGGAAGCGCGCGGGCGGCCGGTGAACGCGCTCAGTGACCGCGGGCGTCCCGGATGATCCGCGCGTAGTGGGCCTCGGCCTCGCTCGTGCGGCCGTTGCCGTACACGCGGAGCAGTTCCGCCAGATCCGGGAAGCGGTCGCCGATGAGCGCGGCGGCGGCCTCGATCTCGGCGGCCGAGGCCACCTCGCGCAGCAGCGCCTGGACGAGCCGCGCCGGCTGCTCCGCGTGGACGGGCGCGCCGTCCGCCACTCCGGCGCCCTGCGGCGCCCCGTCGGACGGCCGGTCGGCGGAGGCGCCGACCGGGACGCGGCCGGACGCCGCGACGCGCAGGCCCGAGGTCGTCGCGGCCGACTCGGCGCCGATCGCCTCCAGCCGCTCCTTGACCTCCGCCGCGCCCAGCGCGCCGAAGCCCGGGTCGGCGGCGAGCTCCTCGGCGGCCAGCAGCCGGTGCAGGACGGCCGGGTTGCTGATCTTGGCGCGCTGCGCCGACATCAGCTGGGAGAGCATCGGCGCGGACAGGCCGAGGACGCCGGCGAGCGCCGACTGCGACAGGCCGAGGCGATCCAGGAGCCGGCGGACGCGGTCGCCCAGCGGCTCGCCGTACCACTCGGTCTGAAGCGCCCGGTTCCGGACGACCGTCTCCGCGGCAACGCCCATTTTCGCCGCCCCCCTTGACTGTTCACAGTTGCAAACGCTAGATTCTCGAACGCAATGACGCCCTCTGGGTTCGCCACCATGGTGCCACGGTAAGCGATCTTTGCATATGCGACGAAACGGAAAGGGCAGTACATGCGCCTGTCACACCGCCTGGCCGCGACGGCGGCGGCCGCACTCCTGCTCGCCGGCGCGATGGCCGGCTGCTCCACGTCCGACGGCGGCTCGGGCGGCGGCTCCGGCGGCTCCGGCGGCTCCGGCCGCGCCGCGCAGGGATCGCTCGGCAAGGCGTTCGTCGACCGCTTCGACAAGCCGGTGGCCAAGGCCACCTTCGACAGCCCGATGGCGCCCGGCGCCAAGGTCGACATCGCGGTCATGGGCCTGCGGGTCAAGGGCCGGCTCGCCACCCTCACGCTCCAGTGGACCCCGCACGTGACCGGCAGCTCCAACAACCCGACCCCCTACCGCCTCAACGGGGAGCACGGCCTGGACGCCTCGCTGATCGACTCGGTGAACCTCAAGCGCTACGTCGTCGTGTCCGACTCCGGCTACCGCAACCTCGAGAGCGACGTCGTCCTGACCAACCTGCCGAACGACCAGGCCACCCTGACGACCCACACGTTCGCCGCGCCGCCGGCGAACGTGAAGAGCATCGACGTCCAGCTCGGATCGTGGCCGGCGTTCCGCGACGTCCCCGTCGAGAGGTGAGCGGCGTGCGCCGGACGATCGCCGTCGCGGCCGCCGTGCTGGTGGCCGCCTCAGCCTCCCTCTCCGGCGCCGGCCAGGCCGGCGCCGACACCGACCCCGTCGTCCCCGACGGGAACATCACCGCGTCCGTCAAGACCATCGACGCGGCCGGCGCGGTCCGCGCCATCGACCTCACCCGGGCCGTCGTCCCGCTCGAGACCGAGGACGACAACGGCTCGCAGGTCACCGTGCACATCTCGGCGGACGTCCTGTTCGACTTCGGCAAGGCCGAGCTCACCGACGCCGCCCGCCGCCGCATCGCCGACCTCGCGCCGCGCCTCCGCGACGCGCGCGGCACCGTGCAGGTCTCCGGCCACTCCGACTCGATCGGCTCCCCGTCCTACAACCTCGACCTCTCGCAGCGGCGGGCCGATGCGGTCAAGGCCGAGCTGGCCAGCGCGCTCGGCGGCACCTCCCTGCGGATGGAGGCCAAGGGATACGGCGAGACGCGTCCGATCGCCCCCAACCTCGTGGGCGGCAAGGACAACCCGTCCGGGCGGGCGAAGAACCGCCGCGTCGACATCACCTTCGACAAGGCGTGACCCTCGCCCGCGCCCGGTCGCGGGGCGAGGGCGCCGACCCGCTCCGCCGGCGGCACGGCGCCCGGTCGCGGGTCAGCGGGGGTGGGCGGGCGGCGGGCCGAGATGGTCGAAGATCTGCAGCGGTTCCCCGTCGAGGGTGAGCGCGGGGAACCGCAGGTCCGTGCGGTGGGGGGCGAGCGCCCGGCGCGCGGCGTCGGCGTCCTTGAACCGGCGCGCCGGATCGGGGTCGCACAGATGGGACAGCACCGTCCACAGCATCGGCGGCACGCCCGCGGGCCGGGCGCCGATCCGCTGGCGCGGCTCCGGGTCGCCCGCGCCGGTGAGCATCCGCCAGCCCACCATGCCCACCGCGTACAGGTCCTGCCGGGGCCCGGGACGGTTCCAGTCGAGCACCTCCGGCGCCAGGTAGCCCGGCGTGCCGACCGTGAAACCCGTCGTGGTGAGGCGCAGGCCGTCGTCGCCGAGCGCGATCCCGAAGTCGGCGAGCCGCACGTGCGGCGCCCCGACCGGGCTCGGCTCCAGCAGCAGGTTCGCCGGCTTCACGTCCCGGTGGACGATCCCGGCCCGGTGGATGCGGCTCAGCGCGACCAGCACCTGGTCCAGCACCTCGGCGGCGTACTCCGGCGGCAGCCGCCCGTAGTCGCCGAGCAGCGTCTCCAGCGACCCGCCGCTCACCAGGTCCATCGCCAGCAGCACGTCCTCACCGGCCATGCACGACGCGTACGGGGTCACCACGTGCGGATCCGCCACCCGCAGCGCCTGCTCGCGGATCGCCCGCAGCACCGACGTCCGGCCCCCGCTCCGCACGAGCTTCGCCGCGCAGTACCGCCGTTCCGCCCGGTCATAGGCCCGCCACACCCGGCTCGTCCCGCCCGCGCCGATCCGGTCGAGCATGGTGAAACGGCCGCCGACCACCCACGCCTCGTCCACGGACGAGATCGTACGGAAAACGCGGCCGCAAGGGATTCGAGCCACAATTCCGCCGAAGATGTCAACAGAACGGGCGTATCGCGCATCCAACAAGAAGACGTACGTGACTTCCGCCCCCCTGCCTAGACTGACGAACCTCCCAGACCACGCGCCCCGGACAGGGCCCGCCCGAAACTGGACGAATGAGCGACACAGACCCCGGCCGCGAAGACCTCGCGGGGGACGCCGCCGCCCACAGCAGCACCGCCTCGCCCCACGACGACACCGACGCCGACGGGACCGCGCCGCCGCGCGCCCTGGCGGCGCGGGCGCGCCGCCGCAGGTTCCTGCGCTGGACCGCGATCGGCGCGGCGGGCGTCGTCCTGCTCGGCGGGGCCGGAGCGGCCTGGCTCTACCACGACCTCGTCGGCGGCATCGACCAGAAGCACGTCGGCGGGCAGCTCGGCGGGAACCGGCCGAAGAAGCTCAACAAGTCGCTCAACATCCTGCTGCTCGGGTCCGACACCCGCGCGGGCGACAACGCCAGGTACGCCGCGGACGGCGTCACCGGCGCCCGCTCCGACACCGCGGTCCTGCTGCACCTGTCGCCCAACCGCGACCAGGCGGTCGGCATCAGCTTCCCCCGCGACTCGATGGTGAAGATCCCCGAGTGCGAGAAGGACGGCGGCGGCACCGTCCCCGCGCAGTTCGGCATGCTGAACTCGGCGTTCTCCCTGGCCGGGCCGACCTGCACGTGGAAGACCCTGGAGAGCCTCACCGGCATCCACATCGACCACTTCGTGCAGGTCGACTTCTCCGGCTTCAAGCGGATGGTGGACGCGCTCGGCGGCGTCGAGATCTGCGTCGACAAGCCCGTCGACGACCCCCGCGCCGACCTGCACCTGAAGGCCGGGAAGCAGACCGTCAAGGGCACCCAGGCCCTCGGCTACGTCCGCGCCCGCTACTCCCTCGGCAACGGCTCCGACCTCGAACGCATCCAGCGGCAGCAGAAGTTCATGGCGGCCGTCGTCGACAAGGCCACCAGCGGCTCGGTGCTCACCGACCCGGCGAAGACCTACAAGTTCCTCAAGGCCGCGACCAAGTCGCTGACGACCGACGACGGCCTCGACCTCGCGACCATGAAGAAGCTCGCGGACGGGCTCAAGGGAATGGACGCCGGGAAGGTCCGGTTCGTCACGGTCCCGGTCGAGGGCTACGCCCCCGACCCCAACCGCGTCCAGTGGAACCAGGCCGAGGCCAGGCCGCTCTTCGACGCGATCCGGCACGACAACGACCTGCCCGCCGAGCCGGCGAAGCCCGCCCCCGCCGGGCAGGCCCCGCCGGCGCCCGGCAAGGTCGGGGTCACCGTCGTCGCCGCGGGCGCCCCGAAGGCGATGGTCCAGCGGGTCGTCGAGCAGCTCGGCAAGCGCGGCTTCAAGGTCGCGAAGAGGACGGAGAAGGCCGCGCCCGCCGCCGAGAGCCGGCTCGTCTACAACCCGTCCGCCGAGGCCCAGGCGTCGGCGCTGGCCCGCGACGTCCCCGACGCGCTCCTCACCGCCGACGGCTCCGCCCCCGCCGGCGGCGTCCGCCTCGTCCTCGGCAGGAACGGCGTGCACTTCACCCAGCAGACGCTCAACAAGATCACCGGAGGGGTCAAGGCCGGCCAGAAGAACCCCTGCGCGTGAGCACCGCTACCCGGCGGCCGCGAGCACCCCGACGAGCGTCCCGACGAGCATCGACGGCCCGAACGGGAACTCGCCCTTGCGCGTCCGCCGGACGATCAGCACGCCGACCGCGATCACGCCGCCGACCAGGTAGGTGACCAGCAGGCCGGTCACCCAGGCCCGCGCCCCGAACCAGCCGAGGCACAGCCCGAGCACCCCCGACAGCTTGACGTCCCCCAGCCCGATCCCGGACGGCACCGCGAACGCCTGCACCGCGTAGAGCGCGAACATCGCCGCCATCCCGATGAGGGCGTGCTCGAAATGCCGCCACCCGCCGCCGGTGAACGGCGCCGCCACGGCCAGCAGCGCCGCCACGGCGCCGTAGGAGGGCAGCGTGAACCGGTCGGGCAGCCGCTTGACCTCGACGTCGATGAACGCCAGCAGGGTGCCGGCCGCCGCGAGGTACAGCAGCGCGCCGAGGACGGCGTGCGCCCCCACCCGCCACCCGGTCACCCCGAAGACGGCCGCCGTGACGACCCCCATGGCCGTCCGCCGCGTCCACGGCACGCCGCCGGTGAACGGCGCCGCCAGCGGGGCCAGGAGGAGGCCGGCGGCGAACCCGGCAGGGAGCAGCACCAACGCGACCATCGCACCTCGCCCATTCCGGCACTCTGAGGGAGCTTCCGGCACGATAACCCGCCCCGCACGCCGGTGCGCGCGAACGCGCGCGCCCGGTCACCCCACCGGGCACTGCCGCGGGTCGTCGCAGATCTTCAACGCGGCCGACTGCTGGAACAGCTGATGGATCTGCCTCGGGTCGCGGATCTGGTACGCGGCGCCCCCGGTGGCCTGCGCGAGCCGCTGGAGCGCGCCGACGTCGACGCCCGGCCCGAAACCGAGCCCGACGACCTGCACCGGCCGGCTCGCGTCGTACTCCGCCCTCAACTGCGCCAGCAGCGCCTGCTCCGACAGTCCGCCCGCGAAGTCGTTCCTCCCGTCCGTCAGCACGAGCACGATGTTGATCGCGTCGCCGCGGTAGCCGGCCTTGACGCTGCGGTAGGCGGCGAGCACCGAGTCGTACAGGCCGGTGTCCCCGTCCGGCTTCGCCCGCATCCGGCCGAGCGCCTGCTGCATCGCGGCGCGATGCGTGAGCCCGCCGTCCGCCGCGCCGAGCCGTCCCACCGGGACCAGCTCCCTGTACGGGAGCCGCCCGTCCATCCCGGTCGAGAACGCCCACAGCCCCATGTCGGCGGAGTCGGGCAGCAGGGACATCCCCTTCTCCACCTCGCCCGTCGTCACCGCCATCCGCGACCGGCCCGTCCCCTGCACCTGCTCCAGCATCGAACCGGACACGTCGATCACGGTGAGCATGCGGGTGCCGAGATGCATCCGCCGCCACATCTCCAGCGCCTCGCTGACCGCGCCCGGCGCCGGCGCGGCCGTCGCGGGCACCGCCGACAGTCCCGTCACCGCCGACAGGGCCGGCGCCGCGCCGCCGCCCGCCGGACGCAGACCCGCCTTCGCCAGCGCGCCCGCCCCCGCCCGGGACCGGACCTCCGCCAGGAACCGCCGCGCCGCCTCCGCCTTCCTCCCCGGCGCGGCGACCAGCGGAAAGTCCAGGCTCATCGTGCCGTCCGCCGGCAGCACCGCCCGGACCGGCGCGCCGCCCGCCACCGCGTGCCGCCAGACCGTCTGCTCCGGCACCGCCAGCACGGGCGTGCTCCCGCCGCCGAACCGCACCAGCCCGTCGAACGCCGCCGCCTCGCCCTGCGCGGACCCGTCCACGCTCTGCGCGGACTGCAGGATCCCGGCGAACCCGGCGATCGCCCTGTCCCCCGTCCCGGCCGCCTGCTTCGCCATCAGCAGCGAGATCATGCCGGCCGCGCTCTGCTCCGGCGCGAGCAGCCGCAGGGACGCGTTCCCGCCCGGCGCCATCGCCCGCCACGCCAGCGCGCCCGGCGCCGCGTCCCTCGCCACCGCGAACACCACCGGCGAGTTCGCCACCGAGCCGATCGGCCTCGGCAGCGCGGTGCCCGTCCGCTCGGCGGTGCGTCCCGCGATCTCCAGCCAGAGCGACGAGTCGAGGACATAGGCGTCCGCCCGCGCCTGCGCGGCGGACCTGTCCCCGCCCAGCGCCAGCGCCATCGCCGACGACGGCAGCGTGTTCGTGGACACCTCGACGCACCGCCCGCCGACCTCATGGTCCGCGTCGTTGAACTTCTCGGCCAGCGCGGTCACCGCGGGCGCCACCGCGGGATCGGCCGCCACGCTCAGCGCCAGCCGTCCCCCGCACCCCCCGCCGCCGAACGACTTCACGCCGACCAGCACCGCGACCGCCAGCACCGCGGCGACGCCCGCGATGAGCACCGGCGGAGGACGCCGCGGACCTCTCCGGCGCGCCGGAACCAGCGTCCGCGGCCCGCCCCTCACCGGCGCCGCGAACCGCGGACCCCCATTCGCCACCGGGCCCCCGCCAACGACGACACCGGCCGGCGGCACCGCCCCCTGCGCCGGGACGCCCCCGCTCACCTGCCCGAACGGCACAGCAGGCCCGGACGGACCGACCTCCGGCACGGATTGAGCCGTCCCCTCGAAGGGCGTGGGCCGCGGCCCAGGCCCCGGCGCCCCGAACGGCGCATGCACCCCAGGAGGAGTAGGCGCGGTCAAGAACGGCACGTCCGCCTGGCGGCCTCCCTCCGGCGCCGCAGCGACCCACGGACCAGACGACACAGCCGGGGGTTGCTGCGCAACAGGCGTAGACGGCGGGGAAGCGGCCGACCATGGCGCAGGTACGGGCGTTCCGGGCGACGACTCAACGGACGCCGCCGGGCTCGGCTCGCTGACAGGCGCGGAAGGCGTCGGTGCGTCCGACGAAGGCTCCGTGGCAGACGGCCCACCTGGCACCGCCGGGTTCGGCTCAACGGCAGGGGCGGCGGCAGATGGGCTGGCTGGCGCAGCAGAGGAATGTTCAGCAGCAGGCGTAGGCGGCGCCGAAAGAGCGGGAACGGCCGACCACGGCGCGGGCACGAGCATGGAGGGCGGCGGCTCGACGGGCGCTGCTCGGCTCGGCTCGGCGGTGACGGGCTCGGGCGGCGGCGCGGGGGCGTTCGTCGGCGGTGCGGCGGCGGTCAGCTCGGCGGGCGGCGCCGGGCTCGGCGCCGGCGGGCTCGGCGCAGCCGAGGGCGTGGGGGCGGGGTCGACGGCGGGCTGGGGTGGGGTGGGAAAGCCCGGGAGGTCCAGCGGGAGAGGCGGGAGGTCGACACCGTCTTCAGGAGGCATGGTGCCGTCAGTCACCTTCTCGGCCGTGAACGGCCGAGCTTGGTAGCCCGGTCTTCACGCCTCGTCGCGCTCCCCGTCCCACTGGCTGTGGTGCTGGGGGCGCATCACCCCTCCCCCGCCTGGCCCGGGTGAGCTGGTCGTGGGGGATGGGGTCGGGCATGGTGACAAATGCCCACGCCGTGCGCGCCCGGTTGCGGATGTTCACGGCGGCGATGTCGTCGGCCAGGCCAGCGAGCCCGCACGCGACGCAGCGGAACCGGCCCCGGGTGGGGCGGTTCTTCTTCGAGACGTGCCCGCACCAGCGGTTCGGGCAGCCCTGCGAGCTGTAGGCCGGATCCACCTGCAAGAACGGCACCCCGGCCCGGCGGGCCTTGTATTCCAGGAAGCCGCCGAGCTGGTGGAACGGCCAGGTCGAGAACGTGGCCCGCTGGTGCCGCCTGAGCCGGACCCGATCAGCGATCCCGTCGAGCTGTTCGACGGCGATTCCGCGATCGGTGCGTTGGGCATCGGCCACGATCTGCTTGGAGATGATGTGATTGGTGTTGGTGGCGTGCCGCGTCTCACGCTGCTTGCGCTTTGCCAGCCGGCGCGCGGCCGACCTCGATCCGGCCGCCTTCTTGGCCTGCAGTTCGGCCCGCCGCCGCGCCTGGGCCCGCCGGTACCGCTTCAAACCCTGGCCCTGGAAGTTGGCCCCATCGGAGGTGGTGGCCAGGTTCTCGATCCCACGATCCACCCCGATCCAGTCCACCGGATCACGGTTGAGAGGTTCCTCGGGGACCTCGCAGGTCGCGATCAGGAACCATTTCCCCTCCCGCAGCACCAGGTCCGATTCACCTCGGCGGTGCTCGGCCAAGGTCTTCAGGTGAGACGGCTCGCCGGTGTAGGCAATGCCTCGCAGGCGACCGTGAACCGTCCAGATCGACACGGTTCGCGCGTCGCACTGCCACGACAGGCAGCGATCATCAAACGGTTGCGCGGCGTCCGGCCGGAATGTGATCGGCTTTGACTCGGCCTTATCCCGCCGCTTCGACCGCTCCGGGCCCAGCATCCCGGCGTCGATCAACGCGTGCAGTGTGGTGTAGGCGTCGGCGGCCTTCCGGATCACATGCAGCGCCGGTTGAGCCGACAATCCCAGGGCTTTCACCTGGTGATACAACAGCTTTTGCAACCCGGCACGGGAGAACACCCGCTGCCGGTAGGCCACCATGGCGACCTGGTTGGCAGCCTGGTTGGCGATGCGCAAGGTCGCGGCCAGCGCCACCGCCTGCTCTGCGGTGGGCAGTAGCTTCACTTGCACCACCAATTTCATGGCCACCAATCTACCCTCTGCTTACTCTGGAACCAGCAGAAACGACCGATTGGACGGCACTGACGCGCCGTACACAAGGGAAGCGATTCCTTCCCGGCCGTGAAACGGCCGGGATTTTTCGTTAGAACCCTATTGAAACGAGAGGTGGGGCCGGAGCACATGGGTCTCGAGGCCCAATCGGGGACCCAATTCAGTAGAGCGATGTGCTTTCGCGGGCGGTCCGGCGCAGGCCGAGGAGGGTGCCGGCGGCGAGGGCGCAGAGGGGGGCGAGGACGTTCAGCGGCGGGGCGACGTGCTCGACGGGGCGGAGGTTGGCGAGGACGGCGGGGACGGCCGGGCCGAGGGCCGCGAGGAGCGGGAGGAGCACGGGGCCGGACACGCCCGCGCGGCGCAGGCGGGGCGCGGTGAGGCGGGCGGCGAGGAAGCCGATGGGGAGCTGCACGAGGGCCGCCGCGGCGGCGGACGTCCAGTAGAAGGCGTCCGAGGACGCGAGGGAAGGTGCGGCGAAGGCGGCTGCCGACACGACGACGGCGAGCGCGGCGAGGACGGCCAGGGCGGCGGCCGCGGTGAGCAGCACCGTCGTGGCGGCGCGGCGGCGGTCGGGCATGGGGCTCCTTCAGCGGGCGGCGAACCAGGTGACGACGGCGCCGGTGAGCAGGACCACGGCGGCGGCCGTCCAGGCGGGCGCGGCGCCGAGGTCGAGGCGGGCGCGCACGGGGTCGCGGGGGTCGTAGCGGACGGTCACCGGGTCGGACGGCCTGCGGCGGGGGCGGCCGGACTCGGTGATGACGTGGTCGCGGCCGTCCGCCGAGGTGAAGCGGACGGTCAGCGTGTACTCCCAGCCGGACGGATCGACGCCCTCGCCTTCGCAGGCGAGGACGGTGCCGGCGGCGCGGGCGGGGGTGCGGCGGCGGGCGGCGGCGTCCGCGACGACGATGAGCGGCGCGGCGACGAGCAGGATCGCCCCGGCGGCCGGCAGCGCGGCCCGGCTCACCGGGGCTAGGTCCAGGAGGTGCAGCGCGGCCCACGCGGCGGCGGCCGCGACGGCGAGGATCAGGGCGCGGCGTCTCATCGTCCTTCCCTCAGCCGGAACGATCCGAGGATCGCGGGGACCCGGGCGGCGGCGGTACCGCCGTCGGGCGAACGGATCATGAATTCGAGCAGGGTCCGCCGCTCGGTGAGGACGTAGAGGCCGGTCAGGTGCATGGGGGTGCGGGTGCCGTCGGTCGAGGTGATCGTGTAGCGGGCCTCGACGCGGCGCGCGTCGGCGCCGTCGAGCGCGGTGCGGCGCGCGGCGGTGAGGTGGTAGCCGTTCAGCAGGGCGAGGCCGCGGAACTGGGCCAGCCGGCCGTCGAGCTCGCCGGTGAAACGGTCGCGGCGGCCGAGGTGGATCTGGCCGTCGTCGACGCCGGACGGCAGTTCCGGACCGTCGACGTCGAGCGTGGGCGCGCCGCTCTCGTCGGTGCCGCCGTGCGGGGCCCAGCCGGCCGGATAGGCGAACGCGTAGGCGTCGGAGCGGTACTCGCGGAAGCCCGCCGGGACGGGCGGCGGGTCGTGGTGCGCGGAGCAGCCCGCGACGAGGGCGAGCGCGGCGCAGGCGGTCAGCCGAGGCAGCGCCGCCACGGCACCCACCCCTCTCCCGGCTTGTAGTACTGGGCCCCGGTGAGGGTGTTGACCTGGTGTTCGGTGGAGCTCTCGAACAGTCCGCCGAACTTGCTCTTGCCGCCGGCCTCGCCCTTGACGTCGAGCTTGCCGGTGTCGCCGCCGACGTCGTAGGTCAGCCGGGACATCCGCCCGCCGCCGCCGTCGAAGTAGCGGTCGAGGGCGCCGTCGTCGCCGGTCCGCTCGTAGTCCTCGAACGCCTGCCGGTCCTGCGGGTCGGTGTAGTCGAGGGTCTTGTCGGTGACGGTGCGCTGGGAGCTGAGGATCCACTGCTTGCCGGCGGTCAGCTCGCCCTTGTCACCTTCGAGCGAGCCCTTGGCCTTGCCGTCGGCGCGGAAGTAGATGACGTTCTGGGAGTTGCCGGTCTTTGTCAGGCTGATCGGGTTGCCGTCCTTGTCCTCGGTGTACGCCCAGGTGGTCTGGCCCCGGTGCTTGACGTTCAGGCCGATGTTGGGGTTGAGCCGGATCTGCCCCTTGATCTTCTCGACCTCGGCGGGCGACAGCTCGACGCCCTTGCCGCCGAGCCGCCTGCCGATCTCGTCGACCGCGAGGGCGAGCGCGTCCGCGGCGCCCGCGGCGGCGCGTTCGCGGGTGCCCTTGGGCAGGACCTTCCAGACGTCGCCGAGGTCGACGAGGGCCCCGATCTCCCCTTCGCCCTTCTCGGTGTAGTAGGTGGTGCGCTGCCCGGTCTCGTGGTCGGTGCGGGTGCCATCGATCAGCCAGCCGCGCGCCTTGAACGGCAGTTTCACCTTCCACAGGTTCAGCTCGCCCTTGAACCCGCCGGTGGGGCCGCCCTCCTGGTAGTCGGCGGACGGCTTCCTGTCCGGTTCGCTGCCGCCGATCCAGCGGTCGTAGTACTTGCCGACCCACGGGGTCTTGCCGATGAGCCAGGAGAATCCGCCGGTGAGGGGATTGGTGCGGACGACGAATTTCGCGGTGTTCCCGATGCGGTGGTCGACGAGGTCGTCGAAGAACTTCTTCGCGCCCTTCTCGTCGTCGAAGGAGTAGACCGTTCCATTCGTGAACTGCCCGCCGCCCCAGATGCCGATCTTGCCGAATCCGAAGCCGAAGTCGGGACTGGCGGCGGCCCCTTCACCCCAGGTGAAGTCGGTGACCTCCCAGGTGGTCCTCCCGTCCGCGCCGACCTTGCGGGTGAGCTGGACGGTGCCCCGGCTGTTGGTCCGCACGTTGATGCGGGTCGGGATCGTCACGGTCTCTTCGAGGTATTTCGTCTCGATGCCCGTCGTGCACGCGGTGGTGGGCTCGTCGGGGTCGGTCCGGCCGCCGTTCCCGCCGCCTCCCGCGCAGGCGTCGCCGAGGTGCATCCGGTGCAGCGCCCGGCAGACCGCGTCACTGGTCTGGCCTGGGACGCCGAGGACGAAGAGCGAGGCGCAGACCGCCGCGACGAGGGCCAGGATCCCGGCGTACTCCGGGACGGACGCGCCGCGGTCGGCGAGCCGGTCCGGGCTGCGCTGCTGGGGGGACACGCCTCGCAGGCTCGCACGCGGGATTCCGTCGCGAATGAGCCCGGGGACCCAAATACGGACCCATTCACGGGCCCGTTTTCCTTCCGTTCTCGGGCGCGTTACCTGGGCTTCTCATCAGCCCGCGTAGGGACGCCGGAAACCGATGTTCCCGTCGTAGGTGTAGAACTTCACGACGTCGCCCGTGTGCGGCGCCTCGATCATCGTGCGGGTGGCGCGATCGACGACCATGCCGACATGTTCGGGGCCGCGCGGGCCCATATTGAAGAACACCAGGTCGCCCGCCTTCTCCTGGCCGGCCTGAATGCTCTGCCCGAACCTCCACTGGTCGTAGGTGACGCGGGGGATCGAGATTCCCGCCGCGCGGTACGCCATTTGCACGAGCGACGAGCAGTCGCAGTTCCCCATGGTCGCCACTTTCGGGTTCGGCGCCGTGCAGGTCCCGCCCCACTGGTAGGGGGTGCCGAGTTGCGCCTCGGCGAAGGCGATGGCGCGCCGGATCATCTCCGGAGTCCCCGCCGGCAGCGGGCCCGGCGGCGGCATCGCGCCGCCGTATCCGATGTTCCGGTACGGGAACCCGTTGTAGGCGACGTCGCTCTCCTTGTCGACGAGCCGGAGCTTGAACGTCTTCTTCACGGCGGCCGCGTCGCCGCCCGGCCATGCGACGGTGCCTTCGCAGACCAGCCGGGCGGGGGGCGTCGGCTGCTCCTCGGGCGCGGACTCGCCCGGCGGGACCGGGGAGAACTCGTAGGTGCAGTCCGGCACGGCGAGCCGGGCGATCGCGACGGCGTTGCCGACCCGGCCGATGCCCCTGTCCCCCTTGGCGTCGGTGCACAGATGGCGGCCGTGGCGCAGGTCGTCCTTCTCCTGCTCGGTGAGCTCGCCGTCCTTCTTGAGCTGGCAGTCGGCGGTGACGGCCTTGACCTTGGCGTACGTGCCGTCCAGCCCGGTGAGGTGCACCTCGCCGTTCAGGCGCGTGCCGTTGTCGCGGGCGTAGCGCCCGGCCGCGTTCCGCGGGGCGTCGTCGGCGAGCAGCCAGGCGCCGAGGCCCGCGGGCGGCGTCCCGGACAGCGCCATCTCCGCCAGCCGCAGCCGGAGCGGTTCGAGCGCGCCGAGGGCCGCGGCGTCCGCGCCGCGCTGCGCCCGGCTGCGCATGTCGCCGGCCTGCGCGACGCGGCCGAACAGCAGCACGGCCGCGACCAGGCACAGCGCCATCCCGACGACGAGGACCGAGGTGGCCGCGCCCTCGTCGCCCCGCCGGGCCTCCCGGTTCATCGCGCGAACCAGCCGCCGAACAGGATGCCCGTCAACGCGCCGGCCAGCATGAACGGGCCGTACGGCAGCTCGTCCTTGCGCCCGGCGCGGCCGAGGAGCAGCCACGTCACGCTGTACACGCCGCCGTACAGGAAACCGGCGACCACGCCCGTCACCCATGCCGCCTCACCGAGCCACCCGAGGTACAGGCCGAGGACACCGGCCAGTTTCACGTCGCCGCCGCCCATCGCGTGCGGCAGCAGGAAGCGCTGGACGAAGTAGAAGGCCCACAGCACCGCCATCCCGATCAGGGCGTGCGCGAACCGGAGCGCGCCGTGCGCGGTGAACGGGACGGCCGCCGCCAGCAGCGCCGCGCCCGCGAAGTAGGACGGCAGCGTCAGCGGGTCCGGCAGCCGCCGGACCGCGGCGTCGATCACCGCGAGCAGGACGCCGACCACGCCGAGGTAGGCGAACGCCACGGAGTCCGCCCGTCCGCCGAGCCGGACCGCCAGCGCCGCGAGCACCGCGCCCGTCAGCACCGCGACCCCGGCCCGGGCGCGGGGCGTGAGCGGCCCGCGGTAGGCGGCCGTGACCGGGGCGCACAGCCACCCGGCGGCCGCTCCCGCGACCGCCGCTCCGGTGGCCGCGGCCTCGCCCATCAGGTGTCGCCCTTGGCGCCGCCCGGGTCGCCCTCGAAGATCTGCTTGAGCGCGTCCTGGACCGCCTTGGTGACCGTGTCGACGATCCCGAGGCTGTAGAGCCCCGCGATGATCGCGGCCACCAGGATCAGCATCCCGGCCCACTCGAAAATGTCGGCGCCGCGGTCGTCGGGGTCCTTGAGCCGTTCGACGCGGTCCCGGAAGAAGAGCGCGGTCCGTTCGCCGCCCGACCACATCGACAACCGGGCGCGCACCAGGGCCGGAAGCAGAACGTTCATCATCGATTCCCTTTACCAGCAGATGCCGAGAACACAGGTCTTGTCGTTGCCCTTGTCGCCGCCCCCGCCGCCACCGCCACCGCCTGGGTCGCCGGAGAAGATGCTGGTGAGCGCGCCCTTGACGCCGTTCGTCGTGGTGTCGACGATGCCGAGGCCGTAGAGGCCGGCAATGACGGCGGCCACCAGGATCAGCATCCCGGCCCACTCGAAGACATCGGCCCCGCGATCGTCGCCCAGAACCCTTTTACGCACCGATTCGAGGATCATCGGCGTCCTTTCCAGATGGCCTGTCCACCGGCCGGGAACGTTCGCCCGTCCGTTTTACGACCACCAAAATATGGAGCGGGCGCCGCCATTCCCAGGGCCCGCCGTCCCAATCGGCGGCCCGGGCGGGTGGGCCCAGGGGCCGGGGGCCGGCCCGCGGCCGCGGCACGGGTCACCGGGCCCGCCCCAGATCACCGGCCGTGCCGATCCAGCGGGCGATCGCGGCGCCGCGCGAGGTGACGCCGAGCTTGGCGTAGATGCGGTTGACGTGGTTCTTCACCGTCTTCTCCGCCAGGAACAGCCGCGCCGCGATCTCCCCGTTGGACGCGCCCTGGACGATGAGCCGCATCACCTCCGCCTCCCGCGCCGACAGGCCGAAGCCCCCGTGCGGGGCGTCCGGCGGCGTCCGGGGCTCGGCGGGCGCGGACGCGGCGGTCTCGGACGTTTCCCGGACGGCGCCGACCAGCGCGGACACCGCCGCGGGCGACAGCGGGTGCGCGCCGCCGACCGCGCCGTGCACGGCCGCGATCAGCTCGTCCGCGGTGAACGCGCCGTGCACGAGGTAGCCGGTCGCGCCCTTGCCGAGCGCGGCCCGCACGGTGCCGGGGTCGTCGGTGTAGGTCAGCATGAGGACCCGGGCCAGCGGGCTGATCTCCGCCACGGCGGCGACGCCGTCCATGAGCGGCATCCGCACGTCCAGCAGCACCAGGTCAGGGCGGAGCCGGGCGGTGAGCTCCACGGCGCGCCGCCCGTCGCCCGCTTCGCCCGCGACCTCGATCCCGTGCGCCTCCAGCAGCGACACCAGGCCGGAGCGGACCACCACGTTGTCGTCGGCGACGAGGACCCGCGGCGCGCCCATTCAGCCCACCTCCGCGGGCCGGTCCGCGCCGGCGGGGTCGGCCGGCGCCGCCGCTACGCGGACGAGGAGGGTCGTGCCCTCGCCCGGCTCCGAGCGGACGAGCGCCGTCCCGCCGGCCCGTTCCGCGCGCTCGTAGACGCCGACCAGGCCGTAGCGGCCGCGGCGCGCGTGGTCGGCCGGCGATGCCGTGCGGAACCCGCGCCCGTCGTCGCGGACCGTCAGGACGACGTCGCCCGCCGCCCGCGCGAGCCGGACGGTCACGTTCGCGGCGTCCGCGTGCCGTTCCACGTTGGCGAGGGCCTCGCCGAGGATGGCGAGCACCTCGTGGCGCGAGCGCTGCGGGAGCCGGGCGTCCGCGGCGACGTCGGCCTGGACGGTGACGCCCGTCCGGGCCGACCAGGCGGCGCAGGCGGCGCGGACCGCCTCGGGCAGCGGCGCCGCGGCGGTGGCGTCGCGCAGATCGGTCAGCAGGCCGCGCGCCTCCCGGGACGCGGTCTCGGCCGCGTCCGCCAGCCGGGCCGCCTCCCGCTCGGCGCGCTCGGGCGCGGTGCGGATCCACGCGGGCAGCGCGCACGCGGCGAGCGCGACGCCCCGCAGCGTCTTGGCGAGCGAGTCGTGCATCTCCCTGGCCAGCCGGGCGCGTTCCTCGGCGGCGGCGGCCGCGCCCTCGGCGACGACCCGCGCGTCCTCCGCCGCCGCGTGCTCCTCGAACAGCCGGCGCAGCGCCACGCCCGCGAACCCGACGAGCGGGTAGTAGGCGGGCTGGCTGGCCAGCGCCTGGAACGTGCCGACGTCGGCGTGCGGGACGGCGAACGTGACGAAGTACCCGGCGATCTGCACGACGGACACGATCAGCATGCCCGGCCACCGGTACAGCAGCCCCGCCGCCGCCGCGGTCGCCACCGTGGACAGGAAGAACGGCCCGGACGGCCCGCACACCGCCAGCACCGCGAACCCCACGCACAGGTCGAGCGCGACGAGCAGCGGATGGTCGAGCAGCCGCGGGACGATCCGGTCGACGTGCCGGGAGACCAGCCAGGACAGCAGCCCGACGCACGCCACCATGACGAACGTCGCGACCGTCAGCCCGCGCACCGCGAGGACGAGCAGCGTGATCGCCGCCATCAGCGTCCGCACCTGCATGAGGAGCCGGAACGCGGCGTCGATCCGCGACCGGGCCCGCGCGGCCTCGCACGCCCCCGCGCCGGGACCCGGGGCGGGGTCAGTGACCGAGGACGGCACCGAGATCAGCTCCCGAGCTGTAGAAGAGCGCGCCGAGCACGACGAGGATCAGCGCCGGCAGGGTGAGGGCGGTGGTGACGGCGGTGACCTGCGGCGTCGTCCGCTGCGCCTTGCGCCGCGCCCACTGCGCCGACTCGCGGCGCATGTCGGTGGCGATGTCGATGAGGGCCGTCGCGAGCGGCGCGCCCAGCTCCTCGGCCTGCAGGACGGCCGTGACGAACTGGCTCAGCATCTCCGACCGGTTGCGGCGCCGCAGATCCTCGAACGCCTCGCGGCGGGACGTGCCGAGCTCCATCTGCCGCAGCGCGATCGTGAACTCGTCCGCCAGCGGCCCCGGCATGCTCTCCACGACCCGGGCCAGCGAGTGCCGGAACCCCATGCCCGCCGACACCGTCACGGCGAGGACGTCGAGGAAGTCGGGCATGCCGCGCTGCATCTCGTCGCGGCGGCTGCGGGCGCGGCCGAGCAGGAACAGCTCGTTCTGGAAGATCCCCGCGAGGCAGATCAGCCCCATCGGGACCTGCCCCGCGGCGAGCAGCAGCACCCCCAGCGAGCCGAACAGGACCGCGTACCCGGCGGTGATGCGCGCGTACGACTCGACCGTCATGCCGCCCGGACGGCCCGCCGCGTCGATCCGCTCGCGGATCCGGCGGTGCCAGGGGGCGAGCGCGGTCATCAGGGGGCGGCCGAAGGGCCGGCCGAGCCGCCCGGCCAGCCGGTTCAGCCCGAACACCTCGCCCCGGCCGGGCCGCGCGGCGGGCGCCGGAGCGGACGCGGCGAGCGCCGACCCCGCCACCCGCTCCCCGCCGGTGAGCAGGACGAAGCCCCAGGCGCCCAGCAGCACGCTGAGCCCGGCGCCGCCCGCCAGCACGAAGATCATCTGGTCACCTCACACGTCGATCCGGGTGATCCGGCGGATGACCACCAGGCTGGCCGTGAACAGCCCCGCGCCGGCCGCGAGCATCAGCTGGCCGGTGAGGTGGGTGCTCATCTCGCGCAGCGCCCCCGGCTCGATCTGGTTGATCATGGCGATGCCGGCGACGCCGAGGATCCCGACCGCCCAGTTCGACACCACCGCCTGGCCGAGGATCGTGCGCACCTCGCGGCGGATCTCCTTGCGGTCCTCCAGCGTCCCGGCGATGCTGCGCAGCGCGGTGACCAGCGACCCGCCCGACCGCGCCGACACCAGCAGCGTGCTGACCAGCACGCCGAGCTCCCGGGACGGCAGCCGGCCCGCCAGGTCGCCGAGCACCGCCTCCAGCGACTCGCCGAGCCGCAGCCCGTCGGCGGCGCGGCGCAGCTCGGTGCGGGCCGGGTCGTCCAGCTCGTCGGCGGCCAGCGCGATCGCGGTGCGCAGCGACAGCCCGGCCTGCGCGGCGTTGGACAGCACCCGCGCCAGCTCCGGGAGCTGCGCGACGAACTCCTCCTTGCGCCGCTCCTCCCGCCGGCGCAGGTAGCCGAAGAACACGAACCCGACCGCGACGGCGGCGGCGACGCCGAACACCGGCCCGAGCAGCCGGCCGATCAGCACGATGGCGGCGAGCCCGCCCGCGACGATCGCGAGCAGGAACGTGGAGACGCGCATCGCCAGGCCCGCCGCGGCGATCCGGCGGGCCAGCAGCCGGCCGAGCTCGGTGCCGCGCAGCCGCCGGTCGAGCCGGACGAGCGGGCCGTCGGGCGGCGCCTCCCCGTCCAGCCGGGACCGGACGGTGATGCCGCGGCGCAGCTCCCGGCCCGCGGCGAACTCCCCCACGCCCCAGACGGCCAGGACCCCCGTGACCGCCATCAGCAGCACGATGACCGGCAGGCTCATCGCCACTCCTCCTCCTCGGCCCGGACACCGAACGCCGGCGGGACGCCCTCGCCGGCGTGGAACAGCCGGGTCGCCAGCGGCGCGGGCAGCGGACGGTGCCGGAACTCGCCCCGCACCATCCGGTCCGGCCCGATCGGCAGCGACTCGAAGTTCATGATCGGCTCCAGCCGGAGCCGCTCCCCGCGCCGCGTCGCCACCGCCGCGATCTCCACGATCCGGCGCGATCCGTCCGGGCCCCGGCCGAGGTGGACGATCACGTCGACGGCGCTGTCGATCTGGTCGCGGATCGTGTCGAACGGCAGCTTGACGTCGCTCATGCTGGCCAGCGTCTGCAGCCGGTACACCGCGTCCTCGGTGGAGTTGGCGTGCACCGTCACCATCGAGCCCTCGTGGCCGGTGTTCATGGCCTGGAGCATGTCGAGGGTCTCGCCGCCGCGGACCTCGCCGACGATGATCCGGTCCGGGCGCATCCGCAGCGCGTTGCGGACCAGGTCGCGGATCGTGATCCGGCCCTTGTCCTCGATGTTCGGCGGGCGCGACTCCAGCGGCACCACGTGCTCCTGCCGCAGCCGCAGCTCCGCCGAGTCCTCGATCGTCACGATCCGCTCGTGGCCGGGGATGAACGCTGACAGCGCGTTCAGCATCGTCGTCTTGCCCGTCCCGGTGCCGCCCGAGATGACCAGGTTCAGCCGGGCCCGGACGAGCGCGGCCAGCAGCAGCCCCGTCGGCGCGTCCAGGCTGGCCCGCGCGGCGAGCTCCTCGATCGTGTACGAGCGGGGGAACCGGCGGATCGTCAGCACCGGCCCCACCAGCGACAGCGGCGGGATGATCACGTTGACCCGCTCGCCGCCCGGCAGCCGCGCGTCCACCATCGGGCTCGACTCGTCCACCCGGCGGTTCACCTGCGCGACGATCCGGTCGATCGTCTGGTACAGCTGGTCCTCGCTGGCGAACGCGGTGTCGACCCGCTCCACCCGGCCCTCCCGCTCCACGAACACGTGGTCGGGGCCGTTCACCATGATCTCGGTGACGGTCTCGTCGGCCAGCAGCGGTTCGAGCACGCCGAGGCCGAGCGCCTCGTCCACCACCCGGCGGACCAGCGCCGCCCGCTCCCCCGGCGACAGCACCGGCCCCTCGCGGCCGACGATGTGCCCGGTGACCTTCTCCAGCCGGGCGCGCCGCTGCGCCAGCCCGAGCAGCGCCAGCTCGTCGAGGTTCACCTCCTCCAGCAGCCGGCGGCGCCAGTGCGACACCCCGGCGCGGCTCGCGGCGGTGCCGTGGAGCCGCTCGTCCTCCAGGCGGTCCCTCAGTCCCATCGGCTCACCCTTCCGGCATCGTGACGGTGCGGGTCACGGTGTAGTCGAGCGGGACGCCGCGCCACAGCAGCGGCACCTTCGCCCGGACGGTGCAGGACACGCCGTCGCCGCCGGCCTCGCCGCCGCGCAGCACCCGCTCGTTCAGCCAGCCCGGCAGGGCCGCGGCCGCCGCCGGGACGCAGGCCGACGCGTCCTGCCGCATGGCCGCCACGCGGGCGCCGGTCCGCGCCGCGTTCTCCACCCGCTCGACCGTCACGGACGCCATCAGCGCCTCGAAGCAGACCAGCACGACCGCCAGCACGATCGGGAGCAGCGCGGCGAACTCGACGGACGCGGTCCCGCGGTCGGCGGCGGGACCAGCGGTCAGGGCAGCGCCGGGGGCGGGACCCGCGGTCCGGGCGGCGTCGGGGGCGGGCACGGCGTCACCCGCCCCCCGCGCCCTCGTCGACGATCCTGGCGCGGGTGGTCAGCCCGAACGTCGACGACCAGCCCGGCAGGACCGCCGGGACGTCCACCGTCACCTTCGCGTACCCGTCCTCGACGCCCAGGTGCAGCACGTCCTCGCCGCCCCACGGGCCCGCGACCCGCGCCACGGCGCGGCGCCGCACCTCCTGCCTCGCCTCCGGGGTGTCATAGCCGACCACGGCCACCGCCCGCGCCGCCTCGTCCGCCGCGTGGCTCGCGTACATCGAGGTCAGCCCGGTCAGCAGCGCCTGCCAGCAGAGCAGCAGCACCAGCCCGACCAGCGGGACGATCGCCGCGAAGTCCACCGACGCCGCGCCCCGGTCGCGCGGGTCCTCCCGCGCCCCCGGCTCGTCCAGCAGGCCCGTCTCGCGGACCAGCCCGCTGATCGCCTTGCGGAAGTCGGAGCTCTTCACCGCCTCCGGCGAGCCGGTGTTCGACGCGTCCTCCAGCGCCCGGTACACCGCCGGGACCGTCGTCCCGAGCAGCCCCACGCCGACGATCTTCGCGGCAAGGTCCGGCTGGATCTCGTTGCGGCGGTCGTGCCGGTTCAGCAGGACCACGGTGTCCTCCTCCTTGCGGACCCGCAGCCGCCCCCACATCTTCACCAGCCGCTTCGCGCCGCGCAGGGCGGGCAGGTCCGGGGTCGCCGCGATCACCACCCGGTCGGCCAGCTCCACCGCCATCGCGCTCGCCTCCGACAGCTGGGCGCCGCAGTCGACGATCACCACCTGGTACCGGGCCCGCAGCGCGGCGAGGATCTGCCGGGTCGCGCGGGCCGGCACGTCCTCGGCCCGCTCCCCCTCCGCCGGGGCCGGCAGCAGGTGCAGGCCGAGGCGGTGCACGAACAGCGCCTCGGCGAGCGTCGGGCCGTCCAGGTCGTCGGCCGCCCCGACGAGGTCGGCGATGCTGCGCCGGTGCACGACGTCCAGGTAGCCGGCGGCGTCGCCCTTCTGCAGGTCCAGGTCGACCAGGCACACGCCGCGGCCCGCCGTCGCCGCCGCCACGGCGAGATGCACCGCGATCGTCGTCGCGCCCGTCCCGCCCTTGGCGCCGCACACCGCCAGCACCGTCCCGACGCGGCCGGGCGGCGGGCCGTCCTCGGACGAGTCGAAGTGCCGGCGCATCGTCCGGGCCCACTCCGCCGCCGCCTCCACCCGGCCCTGCAGCTCCGACAGCGTCGGCTCGGTCGAGATCACCCCGCGCGCGCCCGCCGCCATCGCCGCGCCGAACGTCTCCGCCGTCGCCTCCTCCGCGATCAGCACCACCGGCAGGTGCGGGTGCCGGACGCCCAGCTCGCGGATCAGGTCCAGCGCCGGCAGCGGCCCGAGGGCCTGGTGCAGCAGCACCACGTCCAGGCCGGGCGCGCCCGCCGCCGCGCCCACCACGTCCCCGGTGCTGGTCTCCACCCCGGCGACCTCGACCGCGCCAAGCTCGCGGAACTGCGCGTTCAGCAGGGACGCCAGGTCGCGGTCATCGGTCGCCAGCAGCACCCGGACGGGCCGTCCGGTCACGGGGCCGTTCACCGGGCCGCCGGCATGTCGCAGATCGCGCCGAGCCTGCGCACCGGGTCGCTCGCCGCGTCGGCCTGGTCGCCGCCGATCAGCGCGAGCCGGACATGGCTCGCGAACGCCTCCGCGTAGGTCAGCTTCACGCTGTCGTCGGCCGCCAGCGCGAACGTGATCGGCACGACCGTGTTCACGTCCTGGGCGTTGGACCCCGAATGCTGCCGGGTGGTCCGGCCGACCTGGATCACCTGCGCGCGCCGGATGATCCGGGACGCGCAGGACCGCTGGTCGCGCTGCGACTGCTGCTGGAACGTCGCGTAGATGTCGACGACCATGCCGGGCCTGACCTTGCCCGCCACGCCCGTCTCCGCGTCGATCATGATGGCGATCTCGCGCTGGCCGGGCTGCAACAGCGGCGCGTCGATCAGCATGCCCTGCTGCAGGTACGCGCCCGCGACCAGCGCGGTCGGCGCGACCTTGCCCGCGACGGACGCCGGATCGGTGAGCATCGTGTCCGGCGACCACTTGACCGGCATCTCGACGCGCTCGACCATGCCCGGGTCCAGCCGCCCGTAGGCGGGGACGGCGACCTTCAACCGCAGCACCTGCCGCTTCTCGCCGACCTCGGCCCGCACCGAGCCGACGTAGCCGAGCACCGACACGAACACCGTCACGGCGCCCACCGCCGCGAGGATCATGAGCAGCACGCCGCGGCGCTGTCGGGGGTTCATGTGACTCCGTTCGCATACGACGGGGACGGGGACTCGGGGACGCCGAACCCGGTCTCAGAGGGTGCGGTGACGAGCCGTGCCGGCGGCGGCTGCGGCCGCTCGGCCGAGAGCGGGCGCGCAGGGGACGGGCCGGGGGCGGCGGGGTGCTCGACCGGCGGCGGCGCCGAATCGGGCGGCGGCGTCCGGACGGGCTGGACCATCCCGCAGAACGGGCAGACCGGCGAGCCGACCGCCGTACCGCACCAGGGGCAGGGCTCGCAGACCACCTGCCGCAGCATCGCCTGAAGCACGCCGCTGTCCCCGCTGAACGCGACGAACTCGACGTACCTCTTCGCGCGCCAGTACTCGGCGCCGAGCGGCTGATCGGCGACCATCGACACCGACACGGCGCCGAGCGCCGGCCCCAGCCGGTCGCGGACCCAGCCGCCGTCGCCGCCGTGCTCCGCGGCCAGCACGACCACCGGGGGTCGCGGCGCGTCCCCGGCCTCCGGCGCCGTGTCCGGGCCGGCCCTGCGGACCCCCTGGCGCGGAGCCGCCGTGACCAGGAATTCGCTGCCGGGCAGGTACGAGGCGAGGTGGTCGCCGAAGCCCGTCCGGACGTGCTCCAGCCGGGTGACGCTGTTCACCCGCGCCCCGGCGACCAGCAGCCCGGCGAGCCGGGGCGCGACGGTCGCGAGGGTCCCGGGCTCGACGTACGGGGCGAGGAAGGCGAGCTGGTCCGCCACCAGCGACAGCGCGAGCGGCGGGAGGTCGAGCGGGACGATCGCCAGGCGGCGCGTCCCCAGCGACGCGCGCGCGAACCGCAGCAGCCGGGCCGCCGCGTCCGGCCGCCACGTCGGGTAGAGGGCGAGCACCGCCGGACGCTCGGCCAGCGTGCTCCCGATCCGGGCGGTGAACTCCAGTCCCTCGTCCGACAGCGGCGAGAACCCCGCCCGGACCCGCGCGGCCGCCACGCCGCGGAAGACGCCCAGGCCGGGAACGTCGTCGAGGAGCATCACCAGCGTCACGCCGCGCCCCGAAAGGTCACGTGCCTCACCACACCCTCCACCGGGCCGTCCGGACGGCCCGGCACGGCACCGCGCCGGATTTCCGGGTCGCGGGCCACGATAACCATCGAAATCCGCCACGATCAGGAATTGAGCCGCCAATCCGACGGACTCGTGAGAAGTTACCCGATATCCGGTTGGACCGATCCCGAGAACGGTGCACCAGCAAGGTGAACTTCTCTTGTCCAATCATCGAATGAACGGAAAATACGCAGGTGAGGGAAGGAATTTAAGCCTCTGGCCCCACGGGGCGGCCGACGAAAAGGGGCCTCCGGGCCCTCGTCTCAGAGAATGGACTCGAATACCATGGTCCGGCCCGCCGCCGCTCCGTTTCGCGACATTCCCGTCACCAGCCGTGCCACCGGTTTTCCACAGCGTGCCCGGCGGCCGCGCCCGCGAGGACCGCGGCACGCCCGGTGAGCCGCGCGTCCCGTTCCGTCCGGACGCCCGGATCAGGCTCTAGAGTCTTCCTAGAGGCGGCCCCAGACTGGAGACGACGGCGATGACGCACCCATCGGACCCCGGCCAATCACCGCGCCCCCCGGGGCCCCCGCCGGGCCCCGGCACGGGACCGTACGGCCCGCCGCCGCAGCAGCAGCCCGGGCCCGTCCCCGGCCCCCGCCCGCCCGGCGCCTACGGCACCGGCCCGTACGAACAGCCCCAGACGTGGCAGCCCACGCCCCGCGACCCGCAGTCGAAGGGCCTGCTCAGCGCGCTGTTCGACACCAATTTCGACCACATGGTCACGACCCAGATGATCAAGATCATCTACCGGCTGGCACTTGTCCTGATAACGCTGCTGGCGCTGCTGGTCGCGTGGTACGGCGTGGCCTTCCTGGAATGGAACACGACCCTGGGGCTGCTCACCCTCATCGCGACCCCCTTCCTGTGGATCTTCCAGTTGCTGGCCACCCGGATGGTCCTGGAGTTCCTGATCAACCAGTTCAAGATCAGTGAGTACCTGCGGGCCATCAAGGACAAGGACTAGACGGGACTGCGGTGGGCGAGTTCGACGCGACCGGGTCCGGCGAGGCCGGATCCGCCGGAGGCGGGCCGCGGGACACGCGGCGGGACGCCGGGGCGACCCGGCGGGACGAGCGGGTGCCCGCGCCGCGCACGCCGCCGGCGGCCGGGCCCGGGGCGACGCGGCGGGACGGGGAGGCGGCCGGCGATCCGCTGATGCGCCTGCCGGCGGCGCTGGCGGATCGGTACGAGGCGGTCGCCGAGTTGCCCGTGCAGGGCGCGGAGTCGGACCTGCTACTGGTGCGGGACGCGCGGGGCGACCGGTTCGTGGCGAAGGTGTTCCGCCGCGGGTACCACGCCGACCGGGACGTGTGGGCGAAGCTGCCGTCGCTGGATTCGCCGCACGTGCTGCGCATCGTCGAGACGGGGCACGCGGACGGCCGCGACTACGAGGTCACCGCGTACGCGCCGGACGGCAACCTGCGCAACCTCATCGACGGCCCCCTGCCGGAGGGGACCGTCAGGGAGATCGCGGCGCAGCTGGCGGACGGGCTGGGGGCGCTGCACCGCGCCGGCATCGTCCACCGGGACCTGAAGCCGGAGAACGTGCTGGTCCTCGAGGCGGAGCCGCTGCGGCTGGCGATCGCGGACTTCGGGCTGAGCAAGGTGCTCGACGAGAGCGTGGTGTTCGCGTCGTCGTCGCGGACGCTGGCGTACGCGGCGCCGGAGTCGCTGTCGGGGCAGGTGTCGCCGGCCCGGGACTGGTGGTCGCTCGGGATGATCGTGCGGGAGTGCGCGACGGGCCGGGCGCCGTTCCGCGGGATGAGCGAGACCGTGGTGGTCGATCATCTGGCGACGCGTCCGGTGAGCGCGGACGACGTGCCGGACCCGCGGCTGCGGCTGCTCTGCCAGGGCCTGCTGACGCGGGATCCGCGGCACAGGTGGACGGGCGAGCAGGTCGCCGAGTGGCTGGACGGGGCGTCCCCGCAGGTCGTGGAGGAGGCCGCGCAGCCGGGCGTCGGCCTTCCGTTCCTCGGCGCCCGCTATGCGAGGCGTGAGGAGCTGGCGCGCGCGCTGGTGGAGAACTGGGACGATGCCGCGCAGTACTTCTTCGGGCGCGGGGAGTCCGGCGAGGCGTGGCGGAGCCTGCGGGACTGGCTAGCGGGCGTGCCGGACGACAGCCGCATCGCGCTGGTGGACGGCCCGCTCACGTCGGCGCTGCCGCCGGACGTGAAGCTGCTGCATCTGGTGCTGTGGCTGGATCCCGCGCTGCCGCCCCACTACCTCGGCCGCAGGACGTCCGCCGAGGACCTGCCGGCGCTCGCCGCCCTCGCGGACGATCCCCGGCACCCCGACCATCGCGTCGCGTGCCGGATGGGGCGGGACCTGTGGGAGCACGGCCTGCTGCGCGTCCTGGCGGGTTTCGCGGGCGCCGGGGAGCTGGCCGGGATCGACGGCCAGTGGCGCGCGCACGTCGCGACGTGGAACGAGCTCGCCCGCTGGCTGCGCGCCCAGGACGCGACGCCCGCCGGGCTGGCGGCGCGGCTGCCGGACGCGGAGGCCGGGAACCCTCCGGCCGTCCTGCTGGCGCTGCTCGCGCTGGCGGCCCGGCCCGCGGAGGCGCACCGGTCGCTGGCCGAGGGCGCGGCGCGGGCGCGGGCGGCCGTCGCGGAGCCGGTGCCGTGGTTCGCGTGGATGGCGGACGGGGCGGGCGACGATCCGCTGCGCCTGCTCGCGGTCGCCCGCGCGCTGCCGGAGGCCGTCGTGGAGGCGGAGGCGCGGGCGCGCGACCGCCACGCGGCGGCGCGGCGCTCGGAGGAGCTGCGGTCGCAGTGGGCGGACCGGGAGCGGCAGCGCCTCGCCGGGCGCGGCGCGGCGGTGACGCGGGCGGTCGTGTGGTCGCTGCCGATCCTGGCGATCTGGCTGGCGGGCAGCTGGGTGGTCGGGAGCCTGTTCGGCGCCGGGAAGCACGACGACGGGACGACGTCGGTGGGGCTGCACGCGTCGTCAGGCGGCGGCGTGCCGTTCGCGGCGCTCGCCGTCCTCGCGGTCATCGCGTGGGGCGTGCAGTGCGGCGCCGAGGTGATGCTGGCGCGCGCGCAGGGCGGCGACTACCTCCCGTACGGGCCGTGGTCGCTGATATCGAAGGTGCTCGGCGCGGGCGGCCGGGGGCTGTCGCGGGCGTCGCGCACGATGTCGGGCGCCGCGCGCCGCAACGACCGGCGGGGCTGCGGGTTCCTGCTCCTCGCCGGTACGGTGCCGCTGCTGATCCTGCTTCTGCTGGCGGCGGCGCTGACGTCCATCGCGAGCGTGCTGTGGGTGCTGGTGATGGTCGCCGGGGCCGCCGCGCACGGCGTGGCGGCCGGTGTCCGGATGCACCGCTGGCAGCAGGCCCGCACGAGCCACCTCGGAGGGACCCCCACATGAGCAGCGGCGTCGAGGCCGACATCGTGCTGGACGCGGCGGTCGTGCTGACCCTGGGCATGAACCGGGTGCTCGGCCGCGGCGGCGACGCGGCGGGACGCGGCGCGCAGGCGCTGGCGGCGCTCGCCGCCGGACGGGCCGAGGCGCGGGAGGCCGCGCTCGCCGAGGTCCGCACGCACGAGCGGGCGCTGCGGGAGGTCGTCGAGCGCAACGCGCGCATCGCGGCGCTCGCCGAGACCCGCGCCAAGCTCGGCGCGGACGTGGCGCTGCCGCCGCCGCTGCGGCCCGGCGAGGAGTCCGCGCAGGAGCTGACCGCCTGGTGCGCCGCGACGGACCGGCTCCTGGACGCGGCGGAGCGCAGCCTGTCGGAGCATCTCGCCGCCCAGGTCACCGCGCAGGTCTTCACCGCGCCCGCCGAGGGCCTCCGCGCCGACACCGGCAGGACCCCGCCGCCCCGCCGCGGCGACGACGCGCAGCGGACCCTCGAGAGGATCATGGGGCGGCTGCTCCCCGACGCCGCCGAGGACGAGCGCCGCGCGGTCGCCGAGGCGGCCCGGCTGCTCGCCGCCGTCGGCACCGCCGAGGAGGCCGAGGGCGTCCTGCACGAGGTCCGGCTGCGGATCCGGGAGGCCAACCGGCGCACCGAGGACGCCCGGGAGCTGGCGCGGCGCCGCGCCGCCGAGCGGGAGGCCGCCGAGCAGGCCGAGGCGGAGCGCCGGTACGTGCTCGACTCGATCACCGCCGCGTTCGAGGACATGGGCTACGAGGTCCAGCCGGGTTTCGAGACGCTGACCGCCGGGGACGGCTCGGTGGTGCTGACCAAGGGAGCCTGGCCCGACCACAGCGTGCGGATGCGGGTGGACGGCGCCGCGCGCGTCGAGGCGGCGATGGTGCGGGAGCGGCCCGCCGAGAGCGAGGACGACCGGCGCGTCGACGTCGAGCGGGAGCGCGAGTGGTGCGCGGCGTTCGAGGCGGCGCGGGCGCGGCTGGCGGACGGCGGGATCCGCTCCGAGGTGTCCTGGCGGGTGGACCCCGGCGTCCGGGAACTGCCGGTCGGCGGGGCGTCACGGCAGACTGGTGGGCGTTCGGGGCAACGCGAACGCCGCCGGGAGCGTCCCACGTGACGTGCCGTCTCCCGTCGGCGGCGCGTGATCGGAGAATGGGGGCCGCGGGGCGCGGGAGGCCGGCGCCCCTCGGGACATGCGGAGTGGAGCGAGCCAGATGAGCATTGATTCGCCGACCCTAGGCGGCCGGCTGCAGGGCTGGCCGCCGTTCATCCGCGAACTCGACGCGACGCTGTCGGTGCACTCCCAGTACGTCCTGTCGGGGAACCTGTACGACAGCTTCCTGGCGCCGCCGGCGGAGGGCGGCGGGCCCGCGCGGCTGCTGCCGCTGCGGTCCCTGCTGTGGGAGACGCTGCGTGCCAGCGGCGCGTCGTTCATGGTGGTGTACGACCCGGTGGACGGTCTGGAGATCCTCCCGCCCCCGGGCGACGAGGCCGGCGACGAGGCCGAGCGCGCCGCCGAGCGGGTGCTCGGCAAGATCAAGGACGAGCGGCCGTCGCTGGAGGCGCTGACCCGGCACCTGGCGGCGGTGGCGCGGCCGCATGAGAACGTGCGCGCCGCCTTCGTGATCGACTCCGCGTCGCGGATCGCCCGCACCCCGACCGAGATGGAGCCGGCCGAGCGGGACTTCTTCCGGTTCTGCGCGAAGCTGTCGCGGACGGCCCGGCCCGTCCGGGGGAACGGGGCGCGGCCGAAGCCGCTGTACAACCCGGTGGTGTGGCTGGTGGAGCGGCCGGGCGACCTGCCGTCCTGGCTGACGGCCGACAACGACACGATCCGCGAGATCACGATCCCGCGCCCGCACCTCGGCGACCGGCAGGAGACGGCGCGGCTGCTGGCCCGCGCGTTCGGGGTCACCGACGTGGGCGCGGACGAGGTCGCCGCGGCGGCGTGCGACTCGTTCGCCGAGCAGGCCGACGGGCTCACCCTCCAGTCGATGATCGAGGTGACGCGGCTGGCGAAGGAGCGCAACGTCGACCTGGCGGACCTGCCCGACGCGGTCCGCACCTACAAGCTCGGCGTCCTCGACAACCCGTGGAGCCGCGGGCACCTGCGGCGCCGGGTGCTGGAGGGCGAGAAGCGCGTCCCGGAGCGGGTGATCGGGCAGCCGCAGGCCGTCACCAAGACCCTCGACATCCTCAAGCGCGCGGTGCTGGGCCTGTCGGGCGCGCAGGCGACCCGGTCCGGCAGCCGGCCCCGCGGCGTGCTGTTCTTCGCCGGGCCGACCGGCACCGGCAAGACCGAGCTGGCCAAGGCGATCACCGAGCTGGTGTTCGGGGACGAGTCGGCCTACCTGCGCTTCGACATGAGCGAGTTCTCCGCCGAGGGCTCCGGGGACCGGCTGATCGGTGCGCCGCCCGGGTACGTCGGGCATGAGGCGGGCGGCGAGCTGACCAACGCCGTCCGGGAGGACCCGTTCCGGGTGATCCTGTTCGACGAGATCGAGAAGGCGCACCCGCGGATCCTGGACAAGTTCCTGCAGATCCTGGAGGACGGGCGGCTCACCGACGGGCGCGGCAACACCGTGCACTTCTCCGAGTCGATCCTGATCTTCACCTCGAACCTCGGGATGTTCGTGCCGGGCCGCGAGCCGGGCATGCTGGAGGCCGTCCCGGCCCTCGCCGGCGACCGGGTGCGCAACATCACACCCGGGATGTCCTACTTCGAGGTGGAGCAGCGGATCAAGGACGCGGTCGCCGCGCACTTCACCGAGGTGCTGAACCGCCCGGAGCTGCTCAACCGGTTCGGCGACAACATCGTGGTGTTCGACTTCATCTCCGGGGACGCCGCGCACAAGATCTTCGACCTGCAGTTCGCGAACATCTGCAAGCGGGTCGCCGACGAGCACCGGCTCATGCTGACGGTGCAGGACGAAGCGCTCCAGACGCTCCGCGACTGGTGCACCGACGAGCTCGACAAGGGCGGCCGGGGCATCGGCATGGCGCTGGAGTCGCACTTCGTCAACCCGCTGGCGCGCGCGCTGTTCGACCGTGAGCTGGGCGCTGACGAGCGGATCAGCGTGTACGGGATCCGGCGCGAGGGCGGCATCGTGCACCTGGACATCCAGTGACCGCCGGACCCCCCGTCCCGTCCCCCGGCGAGCCCGTGGACGAGGCCCCCGCGCTGCTGCTCGCCAAGGCGCACTATCCGGTGACCACACTCGGCCCCGGCACGCGCGCCGGCATCTGGACGCAGGGCTGCACGCTCCACTGCCACGGCTGCCTGTCCCGCGACACCTGGGAGGCGGACCCGGCCAAGGCCGTGCCGGTCGAGGCCGTCCTCGGCTGGCTGGAGTCCCTTCCGGGCCCGCTGGACGGGGTGACGATCTCCGGCGGCGAGCCGTTCCAGCAGCCCGAGGCGCTCGCCGCCCTGCTGCGCGGGATCCGCGCGTGGCGTGACGCGCGGCGTGAGACGATGCCATTGGACATATTGGTTTACAGCGGATATGTCTACTCTCGGCTTTCGCGGGTCCGGGGGTCGCGCGAGATCCTCGACCTGTGCGATGCCGTGATGGCGGGGCCGTACGTCGACCGGCTCAACCCGAGGGGGCGACACCCGGAAGGTGGCTCTCTACTCTGGAGGGGGTCGGCGAACCAGCGCGCCGTCCCGCTCACCCCGCTGGGGGAGGAGCGGTACGGGGCATCGGCCGGCATCGGTAAGACTAGGGAACACGCAGGGCCCCGAGTACAGGTGTCCGTGGACGAAGGGCCGGAGGGAAGGCGGGTGTACTACATCGGGATCCCGCGAAGGGGTGACATGGAGCACCTCACGTCGAGGCTCGAACGCGCCGGCGTGCGCTCGGGGGATGTGTCATGGCGACCTTGAACTGTCCTGTCTGTGACGAGCCGTACCAGCAGGGCGATCTGCTCTGCCTGAGCTGCGGGGCCAACCTGGCGCGCCCGGGAGGCGGCCACCGGGCCGGTCCGGGCGGGTACGACCAGGGCCCGCCGCAGCACGGCGCTCCACAGCACGGCGCCCCCCAACACGGTGCCCCCCAGCATGGCGGCCCGCCCCAGCACGGTGCTCCGCAGCACGGCGCCCCCCAGCACGGCGGTTTCCCGCCGCAGCAAGGCCAGCCGTACCAGCAGCCGCCTCAGCACGACTACCAGCAGCCTCCGCAGCACGGTGCCCCGCAGCACGGTGCCCCTCAGCACGGTGCGCCCCAGCAGGGCGGGCTTCCGCCCCAGCACGGCCAGCCGTCGCAGGACCAGTGGGGCCCGCCCCCGCAGCAGCCTGACCAGTGGGGGCCCCCGCCGCAGCAGCAGCCGGACCAGTGGGGCCCGCCGCCGCAGCAGCCGCAGCACGGCCAGCCCCAGCACGGGGCTCCGCAGCAGGGGCAGCAGCCGGCGGACCCGTGGTCCATGCCGCCGCCGCAGCAACAGCAGCCGCAGCAGGACCAGTGGGGCGCGCCTCCGCAGCAGCACCAGCCGCCGCCCGACC
Source organism: Actinomadura nitritigenes (assembly GCF_017573545.1). Taxonomy (GTDB): domain Bacteria; phylum Actinomycetota; class Actinomycetes; order Streptosporangiales; family Streptosporangiaceae; genus Spirillospora; species Spirillospora nitritigenes. The sequence goes on from NZ_JAGEOK010000002.1 coordinate 344,275, forward strand.
AGTACCGGCAGCCGGAACCGCAGTACCAGCCCGAGCAGCCGTACCAGCAGCCGCCGGACCAGTACATGCCGCAGCCCGGCCCGGCGGACCACCAGTACGGCCCGCCGCCGCAGCAGCAGCCGCCGATCCCGCCGCACGGCCGCGAGGCGACCCTGCTGCCGCCCGACCAGCAGCGGGGGCACCCGCAGCAGCCCGACAGCACGGCGTTCATGTGCCCGTACTGCGAGGCCGTGCTGACCAACCCGGGCGCCGCGCAGTGCAACTCGTGCGGCCGGCCGCTGCCCCAGAAGGGCACGCCCGTCCTGCGGGTCCAGTTCCCGACCGGCGAGCTGAAGGTCTCCGTCGGCCAGCACCTGGTGCTCGGCCGGGACGCCGGGCAGTCGCCGGTGGCCGCCACGTTCACCCAGTACGACAACGTGTCGCGGCGGCACTCGACGGTCTGGCTCGACCCGTCCGGGACGGCCTGGGTCCGCGACGAGGGCTCCACCAACGGGACGTTCGTCAACGGCGAGCGGCTCCCCCGCGGCGTGGAGGCCCCGCTGCGCGACGGCGACCAGCTCCGCCTGGCCGCCGACGTGACCGGCACCGTCCAGCTCGCCTAGCACCACCCGGCCGGCACGACCGGCCGGCACGACCGAAAGGAAACGGCCCCGCGGTTCCGAACCGCGGGGCCGCTCTGTTCACGCAACCCCGGCCCAAGGGCCTCGCCTGGCGGCTCGGCCCTTGACCGTGCTTGGGCGAGCGCGACCTCGCTTCGCGAGCTTCCCGGCGAGACTCGCCTTCGGCTTCGTCTCGCCGGTCAGATAGCGCACTCGCGCGACGGCTCAGGCCTCCGGGGCGGCGTCAGCCGGCGCGCTTGGTGCGGGCCCGCGTGCGCTCCCGCTCCTTGGCGTCCAGCACCACCTTGCGGATGCGGACGTTCGCCGGGGTCACCTCGACGCACTCGTCCTCGCGGCAGAACTCGAGGGCCTCCTCCAGCGACAGGACGCGGGGCGGGGTGAGCCGCTCCAGCTCGTCACCGGTGGAGGAGCGCATGTTCGTGAGCTTCTTCTCCTTGGTGATGTTGACGTCCATGTCGTCGGCGCGGGAGTTCTCGCCGACGATCATGCCCTCGTAGACCTCGGTGGTCGGGCCGACGAAGAACGTGCCGCGCTCCTGCAGGTTCGTGATCGCGTAGGCGGTGGCGGCGCCGGAGCGGTCGGCGACCAGCGAGCCGGACGGGCGGGTGCGCAGCTCGCCGAACCAGGGCTCGTAGTCCTCGAAGACGTGGTGCGCCATGCCGGTGCCGCGCGTCTCGGTCATGAACTCCGTGCGGAACCCGATCAGGCCGCGGGCCGGGACGAGGAACTCCATCCGGATCCAGCCGGTGCCGTGGTTGGTCATGTGCTCCATGCGGCCCTTGCGGACCGCCATCAGCTGCGTGACCGCGCCGAGGTGCTCCTCGGGGATGTCGACGGTGAGCCGCTCGACCGGCTCGTGCTTCTTGCCGTCGATGTCGCGGGTGACGACCTGCGGCTTGCCGACGGTCAGCTCGTAGCCCTCGCGGCGCATGTTCTCCACCAGGATCGCGAGGGCCAGCTCGCCGCGGCCCTGCACCTCCCAGGAGTCCGGGCGCTCGGTCGGCAGCACCCTGATCGACACGTTGCCGACCAGTTCCCGGTCGAGCCGGTCCTTCACCATGCGGGCGGTGACCTTCGTGCCCTTCTCGCGGCCCGCCATCGGACCGGTGTTGGTGCCGATCGTCATGGAGATCGCGGGCTCGTCCACCGTGATCAGCGGCAGCGGGCGCGGGTCGTCCGGGTCGGCGATCGTGTCGCCGATCATGATCTCCGGGATGCCGGCGATCGCGATGATGTCGCCCGGTCCTGCCTCGTCGGCGGGCTTGCGGGTCAGCGCCTCCGTCATCAGCAGCTCGGTGATCTTCACCTTCTCGATGCTGCCGTCGTGCCGGCACCACGCGACCTGCTGGCCCTTCTTGATCGTCCCCGCGTGCACGCGGCACAGCGCGATCCGGCCCAGGTAGCTGGAGGCGTCCAGGTTCGTCACGTGCGCCTGCAGCGGCGCGTCCGGGTCGAACGACGGCGCCGGGATCGTCTCGGTGATGACCGTGAACAGCGGCTCCAGGTCCTCGCTGTCGGGCATGCCGCCGTCGGCGGGCTTGTTCAGCGACGCCCGCCCGGCGCGCCCCGAGGCGTACACGATCGGGAAGTCGATCTGGTCCTCTTCGGCGTCGAGGTCCATGAACAGCTCGTACGTCTCGTCCACGACCTCGTCGATGCGGGCGTCGGGCCGGTCGGTCTTGTTCACGACCAGGATCACCGGCAGCTTCGCCTCGAGCGCCTTGCGCAGCACGAACCGGGTCTGCGGCAGCGGCCCCTCGCTGGCGTCCACCAGCAGGACGACGCCGTCCACCATGGACAGGCCGCGCTCGACCTCGCCGCCGAAGTCGGCGTGGCCGGGCGTGTCGATGATGTTGATCGTCAGGCCGTTGTGCCGGACGGCCGTGTTCTTGGCGAGAATGGTGATGCCCTTCTCGCGCTCGAGATCGTTGGAGTCCATGACGCGGTCGTCGACGTCCTGGTTCTCGCGGAAGGCGCCGGACTGCCAGAGCATGGCGTCGACCAGCGTCGTCTTGCCGTGGTCGACATGGGCGACGATCGCGACGTTCCGGAGGTCGTCGCGCGTGGAGATGGGCATGCGGGCTCGCCTTGCGTGAGAGTTCGGGAGTCGCCGCAGACGCGCGGCTGCCACCATTCTACTTGGCGCACGGCGCCGCCCGTTCAGAGCCGCTCGTCCCGTGCCTCACACGGGCCCCGATTGGCCATCTTTGCCCATCCTTTGTAATCTTCCCGAGATCCGGTCGTCCGGAGCCCCACCCCCCGGGGCTGCGACCGGACCGCCGAATCCCCCGCGGCACCCACCCGCGGACGAACCGGGGACCCATCCCCCTGGGGTGAATCGACGCACGTCGTAGGGCGACTCCTGGCCCGAACCCGTCAGCTAACCCGGTAGGCGAGCGAGGAGAGGAGACACCGGCTTGGCACCGGACCCCCGTCCCCGGCGGCGCGTCGCGCCGACCGCCACCGCCGTCGCAGTGCTGGTCATCGGCCTCGGCACCACCGCCCCCGTCGCCGCGCACGCCGCGACCCCCTTCGGCCCCGCCGCCGCGCCGTCGGCCACCGGGACGCCCAGCCCCCTCCCCACCACGGAGAAGGGGCTGAAGCAGAGCCTGAAGGAACTGAACGACGAGGCCGAGACGCTCACCGAGCAGTTCAACAAGACCCGCGTCGACCTCGGCCGCGCGGTGAAGGCCGAGAAGGCCGCCACCACGTACGCGCAGAAGCTGCTGCGGCAGACCGAGCCCGCCCGCCAGCGGCTCGCCCAGCTGGCCGCCGCCAACTACATGAGCGGCGGACCGGACGCGATCTTCAGCTCCGGCGGCAGCGCCGACAGCCTGTCCGACTCGGCCTACCTCCAGCAGAACCAGGCCACCACCGTCCTCGCCCTGCAGAAGCAGGTCGACCAGGCCGAGGCCGCCCAGCGCGCCGCGCAGGAGCGCACCGAGCAGGTCAAGCAGGCCCAGGCGAAGGTCCAGGCCGCCCGCAAGGCCGCCAAGGCCAAGGTGGACGAGGTCATGAAGCGCCTCGACAAGCTGACCACCACCCACACCACCGACCCCAAGTCCGGCCTCACCGCCACGATCAAGGGCTCGGACCTGCCCGCCAAGATGGCCCGCAAGGCGCTCACCAAGCTCGGCAGCCCCTACGTCTGGGGCGCCGCCGGCCCGAGCTCCTTCGACTGCTCCGGCCTCGTCGTCTGGGCGTACGCCCAGGTCGGCAAGCCGGGCCTGCCGCACTACACCGGCGACCTCTTCCAGCTCGGCACCAAGGTGTCCCGCTCCGCGCTGCGCGCCGGCGACCTGGTCTACTTCGGCAGCAACCTGCACCACATGGGCATCTACGTCGGCGACGGCAAGTTCCTGCAGGCCCCGCAGACCGGTGACGTGGTGAAGATCTCCAAGCTCTCCACCCGCTCCGACTTCGCCGGCGCGAACCGCATCTCCTAGCGGGGCCCGCCTCAGCGGAGGTCGGGTTCCAGCTCCGCGATGACGGGGCGGTCGCCGGGGAGCCAGGCCACGTCGTACAGGTCGTCCCGGGCGAGCCAGCGGAGGGCCAGGTGTTCGAGGGCCCGCGGCTCGCCCTCGACGATCTCGGCGGTCCAGACGCGCAGGAGGGCGCGCTCGCTCAGCCGCCAGTCGCCGCCGACGCGGCGGAGCGGGCGGATCTTGACGGCGAGCTCCTCGTGGCACTCGCGGACCACGGCGTCCTCGTCGGACTCGCCCGGGTCCACCTTGCCGCCCGGCAGCTCCCAGCCGCCGGCCATGTGCGGCGGCTCGGCCCGCTGGGCGGCGAGCAGCCGCCCGTCGCGGATGATCGCGGCGCCGACGACGACGAGATCGGTGATGGTGACCAGCCCCTTCCGTCCCTACCCGTCTGAGACGGCCGCCGGGGGCCGGGCGGTTCCGGCGCGGGCGGTCCCGACCTGACGGGTCGCTTCCTCGACGATCTTCTCAAGGCGGTCGCCGTGCGCGCCGCGCCAGTACACCTGGCCGCAGCCGGCGCACCGGCCGTAGACGTCGTAGCTGCGGCGGGTGCCGGCCTCCAGGTCCCGCTCGATCTCCTCCTTGCCGACGGGGACGAGGACGCCGTTGCAGGCGGTGCAGCGCGTCCAGGGGCTGAGGACGGGCGCGAAGCGGTCCAGGACGTCGCGGAGCTGGTCGTCGGGCCGGGACCCGCGGACGTAGGCGCCGAACCAGAGCGCGCGGCGGCGCAGCAGGCCCCGGTCCTGCGTGAGCAGGACGCGGCGCTCGGCGTTCGCCTGGACGACCAGGGACGGGTCGTCCATGTCGTTGTGGTAGGCGGTGTCGAGGCCGAGCAGCCGCATCCGGCGCGCGAGCGTGCCCAGGTGGACGTCCAGGAGGAAGCGCGGCGCGTCCTGGCCGGGGTCCAGCGGGACGGGCTGGGGCCGCCGCACGGGCTCGACGCTCACCTCGTCGCCGGCCGCGGGGCGCGCGGACGGCTCGACGGGCTCGCCGCGGACGGTCATCCGGCCGGCCTCGGGGAGCGGCACTCCGAGCGACTCCACGACGTGCCCGAGCGTGGACGTCCCGTCCCACGCGACCCGGCTCACCGGTTCGCGCCGTGCGGCGGGCAGGAACATCAGCAGGTCGTCGGCGATGCGGACGCGTATCTCGGACTCCACGCCGCCAGCATGCCACGCGGCACCGACGATCCCCTCCCGATTTATCCGGCGGTGATGCGGGCCGCCGCCGCCCGCAGCCCGTCCAGCAGGGACGGGACGTCGTGGCCCTGGAGGACTCCCCCGCGCTTCAGCACGCGGCCGCCGACGAGGACCGTGTCGACGTGCCGCGTCTCGGCGGACAGGACGACGGCCGCGACCGGATCGTGCGCCGCCGCCATGCCGAGGGTGTCGGTGCGCAGGACGATCAGGTCCGCCTGCTTGCCGGGGGTGAGGGAACCGGTGACGTCGGCGAGGCCGGCCGTCTCGGCGCCGCCGAGGGTCGCGGCGCGGAGGGCCGCGGCGGTGGTGAACCAGGTGCCGGCGCCGTCCGGGCGGGCGCGTTCGAGGAAGTACGCCGCGCGCATGACGCCGAACATGTCGCCCGGCCCGCTGGCGACGGTGTCGCAGCCGAGGCCGGTCGGGACGCCCGCGGAGTGCGAGCGGCCGGTGGCCGGGTCGCCGATGCCGAGCGCCGCCTCCACCCCGGGGGTGGCCGAGACGGTGCCGCCGTTGGCGGCGATCCGCTTGAACTCCTCGCCGGTGTAGAAGTTGGCGTGCACGTACATGGCGGGATGGTCGATCAGGCCGTTGTCCTCGAGGAACGCCAGGCCGCGCGCCGCGCCGTCGGCGCCGTGCCCGCCCATGTGGACGGTGACGGGCAGGCCGAGGTCGCGGGCCAGCCGCCACTCGGCGAGCGCGCGTTCCTCGCCGGCGATCTCGGGGCCGAGCGCGGCCATCCACATCGAGACGGCTCCGGGCGGCCCGTCGAAGTACTCGCGGCGGACGCGGGCCGTCTCGGCGGCGAGCGCGGTGAGGTCGTCGCCGCCGCCGTAGCAGTAGCCGAAGACGGCGCGGATGCCGGACGCGCGGAGCGCGGCGATGTCGGCGTCGGTGTGGTCGGGGCTGAACATGATGTGCGACCAGTCGACGACGGTCGTGATGCCGGAGTCGAGGCACTCCAGGGCGCCGGCGAGGGTGCCGCTGTACACGTCGCCCGGGCGGTAGCGGGGTGCCAGTTCGCCGAGGACGCGCTGCAGGTAGGCGGGCAGGGTGCTGTCGGGGAGGGTGGCGCGGATCGCGGTCTGCCAGGTGTGCCGGTGGGTGTCGACGAAGCCGGGCATCACGATGCGGCCCGCCGCGTCCAGGATCTCGGCGCCCGCGGGCGGGGCGAGGCCGGGGCCGACGGCGGCGATCCGGCCGTCCTCGACGAGGACGTCCGCGCGCCCGAGGACGGTGGGCTCGGGCGCCGTGTCGATGACCGTGCCGTTGCGGAGGAGAAGCGATGTCATGACGCAAAGCTTAGAAAGAAGCTTTTCAAAAAGCAATACGTCGACCGGTATCCTCGGCTTGTGCGCGATGACGACGGCGGCCGCCGTGACGAGGTGGACGAGCTGGCCGCGGCATGGCGGCGGGACGGCCTCGGCGAGGACGTCATCGCGATGCTGGAGGTCAGCAAGCGCGCGTCGCGGATCGGGGCGCTCGTCCAGCAGGCGCTGCGCGGGGAACTGGCCGATCTCGGGCTCACCTACGCCGAGTTCGAGGTGCTGACGGTGCTGAGCAGGGCCGGGAAGCCGTACCGGCTGAGGCCGAGCGAGCTGACCCGGTCGGCGTTCCTCACCTCCGGTGGCACGAGCAACGTGCTGCAGCGGCTGCAGAAGGCCGGCTACGTCGAGCGGGAGGCCAACACCGGCGACGCCCGCAGCAGGTTCGTCCAGCTCACGCCGGAGGGCCTGCGGGTCACGACGCTGGCATTGGACGCCTCGGCGCGCGCGCACAGGGAGGCCATGGCCGGGGTGCCCGCCGAGGCGGTCCGCGACGCCGCCGACGCCCTGCGCGACGTCCTGCTGGTGATCGGCAAGCGGCGGTTCCGGTGACCAACCGTCCGATCCGTGCCGAATCACCGGTGACGCGGTCGGCAACTTCTCCTGAATCGACGGGATCGCCGGTGACGGGGCGAACGGTCCGGGCGACACTCGCCCCATGACGACCCCCCGCCACCGGTTCCGCCGCGCGCTCCTCCCGGCCGCCCTGCTCATCGCGGGGCTCACCGGCCCCGCGGCGCACGCCGCCACCGCACCCGCGGCGCAGCCCGCCACCGTCTCCGCGGCCTACGCCGCCGCTCCCGGCCCGTCCGTCCACGCCGTCTCCACCGTCTGCGAGTCGGCGCTGCCGTCGCAGGCCGACGACACGATCGCCCTGATCGACAAGGGCGGTCCGTTCCCGTACCCGCAGGACGGCACGGTCTTCCAGAACCGCGAAGGGCTGCTGCCGCAGGAGCCGCAGGGTTACTACCACGAGTACACGGTGAAGACGCCGGGCAGCTCGACGCGCGGCGCCCGCCGCATCATCACATCCGACGACCTCGGCCACGACGGCATGTACTGGACGCCCGACCACTACAGCACGTTCTACGACATCGACTTCGGCTGCTGATCCCGCACCGGACGCCCCGGCCACCGGCCGGGGCGTCCCGGTCAGCCGCCCGGCTGCCGCGCGGCCAGCTCCCCGACCTTGGCCTTGAGCGTCGGGCTCGCCAGCGGGCGCGTCACGCCCACCCAGTCCGGCCGCTTGTAGGTCTTCACGCCGATCGCGGGCACGCACGCCGAGCAGCTCGCGACGATCATCTTGCCGTTGCCGATGACCATCCCGACGTGGCCGGGATTGTCCGCCGACGTCCCCGGACCCGAGTTGAAGAACACCAGGTCACCGGGCTGCTCCTTACCCTTGGGGATCTTCAGCCCAAACGGCCACTGCTCGAACGTGGTCCGCGGGATGCCGAGCCCCGCCGCCCGGTAGGCCGCCTGCACCAGGCTGGAGCAGTCCCACGCGTCCGGGCCGGTCGCCCCGAACACGTACGGCTTCCCGCGCTGCGCCAGCGCGAACGCGATGATCTTCTGGACGAGCTGGCTGGCGTTCGCCGGCAGGTCGTTGTCCTGGCAGTCGACGCCGTTGGACTGCACCACCTTGAAGTCGCCGCCGCCGTACCGCTTCGCCCACGCCAGGACCATGTTCACGTAGTCCCACGAGTGGTTGTACTGGAAGATCGCGGTCTTCATCCGCTGCGGGGCGCCGTTGTGCTTCAGGTAGGCGGCGGCGGTCGGGATCGCGTCGGCCGGGTCGTAGCGGTCCTTCTTGCCGTCCTTGTTCCCGTCCACCGCGAAGGACTTGAACGTCGGGTCCAGGAACTGCATCGGCCCGCCCGCGCCGGCGTAGTTCTCGCCGCTGTGCACGCCCTGCGCGTTGGACGTGCCGTGCCCCGTCTCGACCTCGCCGATGCCCGCCAGCACGTTCCACGGGATGCCGTAGTCCTTGCCGGCCTTCTTGTAGAGGTCGAGGTAGTTCGCCGGGATCGACTTCGCGTCGCCCGCCTCCGCGGGCTGCGCGCCCGCCCCCGAGGTGTCGACGCAGCCGCCGTTCACGCTGCCGCCGAACATGAACTGGCTCGCGCCGAACAGGATCGGCACGAAGATCAGCGCGACGAACAGCGCCGCCGCGGCGGCGAGCGCGCACGCCGCCAGCACGCGTCTCGGCGTCATCCGGTGTCCCCCGCCTGGCCCGCGTCGGCGGGCGCGAACGCGTACACCTTCAGCGAGCCGCCGTCGCGCGACACGGTCACCGCGTACTGCTTGCTGTCGCTGCTCGCCGTCCCGTTCCGGGTGAGCTGCTGCTTTCCGGTCACCAGGAAGATGATCGAGTTGTTCTCGATGGTGCGGACCTGGTCGAGCGACGCGCCGCCCTGCGCGACGACCTGCTCCTTGCGGCGCTGGTCCTGGATCCCCGGCGCCGACGCCCCCGCCTCCAGCTGGCCGCGCAGGTCATCGGTGACCAGGCCGGACATCCGGCCGATGTAGGCGGTCGGGTCCTCGTCGTAGCGGTACGTCCCGTACGCCGCGACGAACCGCTGCGCGAGGTCGGCGGCCGTCGCGAAGTCCTGCTGCGAGAACGGCAGCAGCCGGTAGATGTCGAAGTTCTTCGGGTCGACGGTGCTGTGGATCCCCGGCGGCGGCGACGCCGGCGCGCTCGGGCCGGCCGTCACCGTCGCGCTCGGGCGCGCGTCCGCCTTGTCGTGGTCGTGCTCCGGCGCGGCCACGGTCAGGTAGACGCCGATCGCGGCGAGCACCACCACGAGGCCCGCGAACAGCAGCTTGCGCTGGCGGTCGTTCAGGTTCATCACTCGTCCCGGTCGGACTCACCCGGGCCGGGCTCGGCCGGACGCAGCCAGAACGGGATCGGCGGGCCCTCCTCGGAGCCGCGCCGGCCCCACAGCGGCGGCGGCGACTGCCGCCCGCCGGGACCGCCGTTCGACGGCGCGGCACCGCCGCCGCCCGCACCGGCGCGGGGCCGGGGGACGTTCGACGCCGGCCCGCCCGACCCGCCGGAACCGCCGGACCCGCGCGCCGGCGCGCCGCCGCCCGAGCCTCCGGCCCCGCCGGACCCGCCGCCCGCGCGGCCGCGGCCGCGCTCGGCGGAGCCGGACGAGCGCCCGCCGCCGGAGAACCAGCCGCCGCGCCCGTTGCCCGAGCCGCCACCGGAGCCACCGTTGGACCCGCCACCGGAGCCGCCGGAGCCGCCGCCGGACGAACCGCCCGAGCCGCCCGAGCCGCCGCTACCGCCACCGGTCACACCGCCACCTCCGCCGCGTCCCGACCAGGACGTCGGACGCGGCGTACCGGAGCCGGAGCCCGCGCCGCCGGACGGCTTGCCGCCACCCGACGCCGAGCCGCCGCCCGCGCGCGCGCCCGAGACCCCGCCGGGCCGCGCGACGACCGCGCCCACGCCGGCACCTCCGCCGCCCGAACCGCCCTTGGCGGCCTGCGCGTCGATGACCTTCGCCGTCCGCGACGGCAGGTTCAGCGGGGGTGCGCCGCGCCGGGACCGTCCCGGCCCCACGGTGACGCCGCCCGTCCGCGGCTTCGCGGCGAGCACCGGCGCCTCCTCAGGCGACGGCCCCTCTCCGGCCCCGGCCGTGGTGACGCCCGTCCGCCGGTCGGCCGCCGCGGCGCCCGCGCCGGCCGCGTCCGCCAGGGCGCCCGCTCCGGCCGCTTCCGCCGCGGCGTCGCGCTTACCCGCCCAGCGGCCCAGCCGGTACCCGGCCGCGCCCGGCACCACGGCGCCCGCCACGGCCGCCGTGTTCTTGCGCGCCTGCGCGACCGACTTGTCCAGATGGGCCTCGCTCTTCTCCCGCGACCCCACCGCCGAGTAGCCGACCGCCGAGAACAGGTGCTGGAACGGCTTGCGGTAGATGAACGCCGCGAACGTCACCAGCGCGATCAGCAGGATCTGCAGTCCCCACGGCAGCGTCTCGCCGAGGATCAGCCCGTACGCCCACAGCAGCAGCGCCAGCACGCCGATCAGCGCCGCCTGCTTCAGCAGCATCGACAGCAGCAGCTCCAGCCACCGGATCGCGATCACCCGGCCGATCCCCGGATGGATCCCGATCCCGAGGAAGATCGGCCCCGCCACCAGCAGCAGCAGGAACGCGATCTTCACCACGATCAGCGCGATCGCGATCACCATGATCAGCAGGCCGGCGACCAGCGCCGCGAACAGCCCGCCGAACGCCACCGCCAGCCGGTTCTGCCAGCTCTTGCCCTGGAACAGCGAGTACGTCCCGGGATAGTCGTCCTTGATGGACTTGGCGACGCTCTTGTAGTCGTCCGCCTTCTGCCCGAGGTCCACCTTCTCGGCGCCGTACGTCTCCGGCAGGTCCACCGCCTGCGACGACAGCAGCTTGTCCGCGTTCTGCTTGACGATCTTCGCGTTCGGATCGGTGGTGCCGAACTCGCCCTGCAGCCACGGCTTGCAGACCAGCGCCACCCACAGCCCGTTCGCGTTGCGGGTCGTGGCGTCCAGGTTCGCCGACGCCATCGGGTCCGGCTTGCCGTCCGGCGGCGGGATGCATCTGCCGCCCTTGGTGTCGCTCTGCGGCAGCGCAGCGTTGAACGCCGCGCTCGTCGCCGACGACACCTTCGTGCCCAGCGTGGTGAAGTCCGCGGGCCGCGCGACCAGCCAGATCAGCGCGACCATCGCGGCGACCATCCAGACGACGCCCTCGGTCACCTTGCTCGCGCGCCGCCGGACCAGCCCCCACCAGGCCAGCCACATCGCGCCGAGGATGACCACCCACGACCAGTAGCGGGCGTTGAACGTCTTGCCCATACCGCTGATCACGCCGTCGACGGTGCTCTTCAGCCAGCCGAGCAGCGACTCCGACGCCGCCGCCTGGTAGATGCTGATCGTCGTCCGGTCGACCGCCCGGACCAGCGTGAACGTCGTGTTGGCGATCGCGTTGCCCATCATCGCCATCGCGTCCGAGCAGCCCATGTCGACCGCGTACCAGGTCTGCCCGGCCGTGCCGTACCGGTCGTAGTAGGTCAGCTGGTCGCCCGGCGTCTTCTGCAGCTTCGCGTCCGGGTAGCCGGGCGGCTTGATCATCCCGTCCGTCCCGGACCCGTACGCCTCCGGCGCCGGGTTGTCGGCGGGAGCGCACGCGTCGTTCGGGTTGGAACCGGGCGGCAGCGGAATGGACGCCGCCGCCGGCGAGAGCGGGCTGACCAGGAACAGCGCCATGATGACGAGCAGCACCGCGGAGCGGCGGCTGCGCGGGCGGTGCCGCCGGCGGCGGTTTCGGCGCAGGTCGAGGCGTTCGCCGGGCGAGCGCTGCAGGCGCTCCGTCCGGATGCGGGGACCCCTCATCGGCTGACCTCCTCGACCTCGGCCCCCGCAGCGGTGAGTTCGGAACGCCCGGGATGGGACCGGGTCGGGTTGGTGTCCAGCCAGCGCCGCAGCTCCTCGGAGATGAGGTCGACGCCGATCCGGCCGGCCCGCCCGTCGAGGTCGCGGAAGATGCACTCGCCGTTGCCGAGGTTGCGCAGCACGGCCTTGTGCTCGTCGGACGACTCGACCCCGAGCAGCGACATCACGTTGCCCACCTCGACCCGTTCGGTTGAGCGGAAGGAGAACACCGACGACAGGCAGTTGGTCACCTGCTCGTTCAGCAGGTCCCCCGCGTTCTGGGAGACGAGGATCAGCGCGGTGTTGCGGGACCGTCCCATCCTCGACACCTCGGGCACCAGCTTGGCGCCCTCGGGCGTCGACGTGATCGCCCACGCCTCGTCCAGGAAGATCGCCTTCGGCAGCCGCCGGTCGATGCCGTGCATCAGCCGCCGCGCGAACTGCGACACCAGGTACATCAGCGCGACGGACAGGCGCTGCTCGTAGGAGTAGTCCTCGCGGGAGATCGTGACGTCGGGGAGGGTGAGGCCGCCGAGGGTGAACACGGTCGTCCAGCCGGCGGTGTCGATGCGCTCGCCGCCGGACGGGTCGAAGCACAGCCGGGCGAGGTGCATCTCCGACATCGACCGCAGCACCGCCCCGAGGTTCTTGGACGCCGGGTCGGGGGCCTGCTCCAGGTGGTCGACGACGCGGCCGAGGGACGGCTGGTCGGCGTTGGCGACGGCGCCGACCGCCTGGATCATCGCGGACTCGCGCTCCTCCGACATGCGCGGCAGCAGCAGCCGGAGCGTCTCGGTCGCCATGGTCTTCTTGGTGGCGAGGTCGTCGCCGAACGAGAACGGGTCGAGCAGGCCGGGCGCGGCGGACCCGAGGGGCAGGATCCGCGCCTTGCGGCCGCGCGCCTTGAGCAGTTCCACCAGCGACTCGGCGTCGCCCTTCGGGTCGATGGCCGCGATCGTGACGCCGCGCAGCGCCATCTGGTAGATGAGCAGCAGCGCGAGGGTGGTCTTGCCGCCGCCGGGCTCGCCGGTGATCGCGACGGCGGTCGGCCGGTTGCGGGCCGCGGCGACGAGCGGGTCGAAGTGGACGATCGACCGGGCCCGGCCGAGCGTCTCGCCGATGTAGGGGCCGATCCAGCCCTCGTCGTTGTCGTCGGTGCGGTCGCCGAGGTCGACGGTCGCGACGGGCATCCCGCCCGCGATGGTGCGCAGCGGCTGCCGCTGCGCGTAGGCGTTCAGCCTGATCTGGTCGCCGGGCAGCGACTCCAGGAACAGCGAGAACTGGTCGCCGGTGGAGTTGACGACGTCGATGCCGATGTCGCGGTAGTGCTCGACGACCGCGTCGACCCGCTGGGCGAGGAGGTCCTCGGTGGGCGCGGACACGATCAGGCGGTGCCACCCGTACACGAACGGCAGGCGCTCCTTGGTGATGCCGTGCTCCAGCATCCGCGCCGCGTCGATCTGCTCGGCCAGCGCGATCGGCGCCTCCGCGCCCGCCTCCCGGATGTGCTGGTCCATGTCGCGGGCGTGCGCGAGCTTTCGCGACACGTCCTTGGACGCCTTGGCGGGCGGGATCAGCTTCATCCGCGCGCTGATCTCGACCGGGAACGGCAGCGCGTCGGCGTAGTGGAACCACGGCTCGCCGTCGGGGAACGGCATCATGTCGGGGAATCGGGCGAACGACAGGTACGCGACGTAGGACGCGGCCGTCGCGCCGCCGCCCGCGCCGGTGAAGTTCGGCTGCTCGATCCGCAGGTACGAGCGGCCGTTGTGGATGGCGCCCTCCACCAGCGACTCGATCTCGCCCTTGCCCCACGTCCGGCGCGGCACCGCCGACGGCGGCGGGTCGGCGAGCGATCCCGTCACCGCGTGCTGGAACAGCCACGCCACCTCGGTGGACGTCGCGTGCCGGGCGTACAGGGCGGACCCGCCGAGGGCCCGGCCGATCCGCTCGGCCTGGTCGGTCCAGCGCCCGATCTCGCGCTTGTCGATCGCGTCGTCGTTGACGCCGAGGACCTTCTCGCTGCGCTTGTAGAACCCGAGGAGCTGCGACACCACCCCGCCGGACAGGTGCGCGCCCATCCCCCGGGGGCCGAGCCGCACCCCGAGGTAGACCTCCTTCGTCCAGAAGTCCTTCGCCCACACGTGCGCGTAGGTCTCCTCCAGGTACTCCCGCCAGCCGGGGCCGCCGTCGGACGTGTTGTCCAGCGCGAGCGCCCACTCCGCCGCCGGGTACGTGCGGTGCGCGATCCGCAGGTGCACCTCGGCGTCCTGCATCCGGATCCCGGCGAGCGCGATCGTGATGTTGGTGGCGAGCGCCTCCCGCTCCTCGCCGGTGGTGAACTCGTAGGAGACCGTGGGCAGCCGGAAGTACGCCCAGGCCGCGTTGTCGGTGAGCAGTACGCGGTCGTCGAAGTACCGCACGGCCAGCCGGCTGGCCTTGCTCATGCCGTCCTCCCGACCCTGGTCCTGACCAATGATTCTCCCGATCGGCGTGCGGCTGCGAAGGGCTGGCGGGGAGAGTGTTCACAATCCGGGCGGACATCAACGACAGGCGCGCCCGCCACGCTCGCGCCCGTCCGGCCGGCTCGGTGCCCGCGAGGGGCGCTCATCGGGTGGCCTCCTGCTCCTGCTGAAGCTCCTGGTAACGCTCGGGCACGACCGTGAACCCGCCGGCGACCACACCGGCGAGGGCAAGATAGGCACGGCGCGTCGGCGCGCGCAACGACTTCAGCTCGTTGCGGGGCGCGCGGTCCATGCTGAGGTGATCGTCCCACGGGATGCGGACGAGGGCACGGCAACGCCCCCGGGCGACCGCCTCCGCCTGCTCGACGTCGTCCATGCTGCGGCGGCTCACCCCGTTGATGACCGTGACGGCGCGGGAGCGGAGCTCCTCGTACCCGTGCCCGTCCAGCCACTCGAACGTCATCGCCACCGCGCGCGGCGCGTCCGCGCTGGCCGGCGCGACCAGCACGATCTGGTCGGCGTACGGCAGGACGCGCGCGACGATCGCCGCCGCGGTGTCCAGCAGCGTCACCGAGTAGAACTTGTCGATCGTCCGGATCGCCAGCGCGTAGTCGCGGTCGTCGAGCGCCTGCAGCGGGTTCTTGCCGGCCGCGATGACGTCGAGGCCGGACTTGGCCTGCGAGGTGTAGCGGCGCATCGCGGTGAGGCTGCCGACCTGGTCGGCGCGGGTGATCAGCGAGGTCAGCGTCTCGTTGGTCTCGCTGCGCGTCCGCCGCGCCAGCGCGCCCGGCCCCGGGTTCACGTCGATCGCGACGACCGGCTCCCCGTTGTGCTGCGCGAACGTGTGCCCGAGCATCAGCGCGGTGACGGTCTGCCCCGCGCCGCCCGTGCACCCGAGCACCACGACGTGCCGCGTCCCGTGGAACGGCTGCTGGAGCCGCTGCTGGTACTCGGCGTCGACCTCGCCGTGCCCGCCGCCGACGGCCTGGATGAGGCGGCGCAGTCCGCCGGTCGTGACCTCGTGGTCCGGTCCCGGCGGCGTGATCGCGGGGCCGTGCGCGGGCGGCGACGGGGGCGGCGGCAGCGGCCTCGGCCGGACCGGCGACTGCGGCTGCGACCGCACCTCCCGCGGCGGCGCCTGCTCCTCCGCCGGTTGCGGCACATGCGGCTGCGGCTGCTGGGGCGGCGGCTGGATCGGCACGCCCTGGGGCGGCAGTTCCGTGTACGCCTCCGGCGCCCTCCCCGGCTCCGGGACGGGCGGCCACGGCGTGTTGTCGGTGGTCGCCGGACGCAGCGGCTTGGACAGCCCCTTCGACCACGGCCGCGGCGCTTCGAGGCGCGGCGTCCCGGCGTCCTGCTCCTGCTTGGCGGGGCGCCACTCGTTCTCCTCCGAGGGTCCGCCTTGCGTGCCGCCGAACGCGGCGGGCGCGACGGGAGCGGCGGGCCGGCCCTGCATCGGGACGTCCGGCCGCGTCGGAGCGGGCGGCCGCACCATCGGCGGCTGCGCGGGCGCGCCAGGCCCGCCCCGCTGCGGAACCTGCTGCGGCAGATCCGGCCGCGTCGGTCCCTGCGCCGCCGGGGGCTGCTGCTGGACCGGCTGCTGCTGGACCGGCTGCTGAGGTGCGGGCCGCTGCGGCGGCGGGGCGGGTGCCCTCCGCGACGCCGCCTCCTTCCACCCGGCGACCTTCTTGTCACCGGGCTCGCCGCCGAACAGCTCGGCTGCCTTGCGTCCGCGCCGACGGCCTCGTATGGGCTCGACGGCAGCCGCCGGTCGCTCGGCGGCGTCGTCGCGTCCCGCCGGGGTCGGAGAAGCCTCGGCGGCGGCAACGGGCGCAGGATCCTCGACCGGCGAACCGGCCGTTCCGGCTTCGTCCGTGCGCTGCGCCTCCTGCGCGGCGGCCGGGCGCTCGGCATCGCCTGCGACGGGGGCCTCCGGCTCCGGCGCGGACGCCGAGGGCTCAGCGGCGCCGGCGGTTTCGGCCTTGGCGGGCTTGGCGAGCGCCGGCGATTCCGTCGTCCGGTCCTCGTCGCCGTGCCCGGACTCCCGCCCACCGGCCGTACCGGCTGCTGCGGAGCCGTGGCCCGGCGAAGCCGCAGGCTCCTGTGCGGGCGGCGCGGGGTCAGCGGCTCCGGCCTCGTCCGCGTGCCCGGACTCCTGCGCGCGTTCTGCGGCGGCCTCGGGCGCGGGGCGGGCGGGCGCCGGACCCGCCACCGGGGCTTCGTGGGGGCCTGGGGCGGACGACGTCGTCGCGGGGGTCTCTTCGCTTGGGCTCGGGGACTCCTCGGGACGCGCCTGCCGGGCGGCCGGGTCGTCGGTCCCGCCCGGGCCGAACGGCAGGGGCACCGGGTGGGCGCCGGGCGCCTGACCGGCGGGCGGGGGCGGGGCGGGGGTCTCGGCCTTCGCGAAGGGGACGGGCCTGCCGAAGGAGGCGGGGGCGGCGGGAGCCTGCTGGGGGATGTCCGGGCGGGTGCTCGGGGGGACGGCGGGCCAGATCTCGGCGGACGCCCCGGGCCGGCGGACACCGGACGCGAGGCCGCGCTTCCCGGAGCCGGCCGAGGACGGGGGGACCTCCAGCCGGGGCGTCGCCGGGGGGCGTTCGAACTCGCCGAGGTGCGGCTCGAGCTGGACGTCGTCCTCGTGGGAGATGTCGCGGTCGGTGCGGCGCCAGGGCTTGGGCGCGGGCGCCCCGGAGGCCGCGGGCGCCACGGGCGCCACAGGTGCGGGAGGCGCGGCGGGTGCCGCGGGGGCCGCGGGGGCCGCGGGGGCGGGGACGTCGAACTGGGCGGCGTAGTCGGCGAGCGGGACGGGCCCGTCGGCGACGGCGGGGCCCGGAACCAGGGACGCCGCGGTGGGGACGGCGGCGGGCGGCGGAGCGAAGACGGCCGCGCCGGCCGCGGCCGGTGCCGGTTCCGCGGCGGCCTTGCGGGCGCGGCGGCGGGACTTGACCGCGGCGCGCTCGGGGGCGGCGACCGGGGCGGGGGCCTCGGCGCCGCGCCAGACGCGGGCGACGACGACGACCTCGCGGGGCTCGCGGATCGGGGTGAGGCGGCACCAGGTGCGCGGTTCGGCGAGGTAGCGGGTCTGGGAGAGGAGCAGTTCGGTGAGCCGCTTGCCCTCGATGACGGGCCGGGTCGCGAGCCAGGTCAGCACGCCGGGCGGGACGATGTACAGGACGTGCCAGGGGGACTTGAAGGGGATCCCGGCGAATCTCAGCAGCAGGATCCAGGGCACGAACACGCCGAGGAACACACCGATCTGGACCAGCGGCAGCGGCATCGGAAGCCGCAGGTCGTACAGCTTGTACAGCCGCTTCTCGATGCGCCAAATGTTCGTGTACGTGGGTAGATCCACGCCCCTACTCCCCTAACTGCGCGAGCACGGTGCCGCCTGCCGACCTCCGCGTGGTCAGGTGGCGTCCACCCCGAGCGCCTTGGCGATCGCCCGGGCGGTCGTCTCGATGATGTTCGGCACGTAGAAGACCACTCCGATTCCTATCGCCAGCACGATGAATTGGACGAAACGCGTGATCTCCCGGGTGAACAGAAAGAAGATCGCCACGATGGAGACGATGACGAGGAAGAGCGGGCCGAAGATGTTGCGCAGCCAGTCGGCGAGATTGCCGGTGTTGAGTTCGTCGTTCTTCTGCGGTTCCGCCCAGACCTCGTGCGGAATCGACGCCATGATGTGGTGCAGCATCGACTGATCACCTCTCTGGGACGGCGGATGTCGTGGGGGTTGCGGTCATGATGCGTTCGGCTCCGTGGTGCCGCGGATGTCTCTGACGTACCAGGTCGTCCCCTTCTTCACCACGGTGAGCTCGTAGGCCTGGTCGAGCTCGCCGCCGCCGCCGGAGCCCGCGGCGCCGGGCAGCTGCCAGCCCACGGTCGCGGTGACGGTCCGCTCGTCGGCGGCTCCCTTGGGGGCGACGACCTCCTTGACCTGGACGTAGCTGACGGAGCCGGCGAGGCCCGCGATCGGCGTCCCGTCGGAGAACCGCGAGAGGGCGGCCTGGTCGCCGGACGCGTACGCCTGGAAGAACGTACCGAGGAACGGCTGGAGCTCGTTCTCCAGGGCGGTGTCGCGGTCCTGGACGCCGCCCTGCGGGAGCGCGGCCTTGGTGGGCGGGGGCAGCAGCGCCGGCCGTCCCGAGACGACCAGCGCGCCGCCGTCGGCCGCGTAGACGGGCACGGAAAGGCGGAGCCACTTGTCGGCGGTGCGGGCGAGGACCGTGACGGTGCCGTTGTGGGCGTCGCGGGCGTCGACTCCGGCGACCTGGACGGACTGGACCTGCAATGTGCCGACGCCGTTCCAGCCGAATTGGGCGTCGGCGCCGTCGGGCAGGAAGGTGCGCAATTGGGCTTCGCGGGCGGGCGCGTTCTTCTGGTCGTAGTTCAGGTAGACGTTGGCGAACTGGAGCGCGAAGGCGCCGGCGGCGCTGCTCGGGAATCCGGTGCCCTTTCCGGGTTTGGCGGTGGCGCCGGTGCCGGCCGAGTCGCCGTTCTTGGCGGTGAAGCGCTCGAACGGGGCGCGGATGCCGTTGACGAGGATGACGAGGATGAGGGCCCAGAGCACGGCGCGCCCGACCCACACCCACCAGCGGCCGCCGGAGCCGCCCCAGCGTCCGCCGCCGCGCCGGCCGTCGCCGGATCCGCCGGAGCGGCCGCGGCGCCGTTCGGGCGCGGGCGCGTCCCACGGGTCGGCGGACGCGGCGAGCGCCGCGGGCGCCGCCGTCTCCTCGACCACGGCCGTGTCACGGCCGCGTCCTACGGCCGACCTGCGAGCCATCCTGCCTCCGCTCGCGCCTCGCCCCCGGTCGGCGCGGTCTGTTGCCTGGGTCCTGTGCGGTGGTCCTTTCTGAACCCCACCTCGGGCCCAGCGTAACCACGAGCGTCAATTGTTCCAGCGCATCGCGGCGAAGCACACCCCCGGCACGCGGTTGCGGATAATGCAATCCAGCTCAACAGGAACGGGGAAGATTGCCAAACGGTGACGATCCCCTATCCAAGGCTCCGAACGGTGCGCCTGACCAGGTTTCCGGCAAGCGGCGCGACTCGGCAGTTGCTTGGTTACCGGGTGTCCGTTCCGACCGCAATCTGTTTCCGAGCGAATCCGGCAAAGTGTCGACTTTGGGACATATCGCCACAGAACACGCGGTGACCTGGGGAGCGATCCCACATGCAACACCTGTATCGCAAATCACACAAGACCCCGGACGCGCGCCAGGCCCCACTCGTCCGGTGGGGCCTGGCGTGAAGGGCGCGGCGGGTCGGGGCGCGCGGACGCCGGCGAGCCGGCACGGAGGCGGCGCGGAGACGGCACGGAGACGGCACGGAGACGGCACGGAGCCGGCACGGAGGCGGCGCGGCGGGCCGGGGCGCGGGCGGCTCAGACGTTGAAGCGGAACTCGACGACGTCGCCGTCCTGCATCACGTAGTCCTTGCCCTCCATGCGCACCTTGCCTGCGGTGCGGGCGGCGGCCATCGAGCCGGCCTCGGTGAGGTCGTCGAAGGAGACGATCTCGGCCTTGATGAAGCCGCGCTGGAAGTCGGTGTGGATGACGCCGGCGGCCTCGGGCGCCGTGGCGCCCTTGCGGATCGTCCAGGCCCGCGACTCCTTGGGGCCGGCGGTCAGGTACGTCTGCAGGCCGAGCGTGGCGAACCCGACCCGGACGAGCTGCGACAGGCCGGACTCCTCCTGGCCCATGCTCTGGAGCAGTTCGAGCGCCTCGTCGTCGGGGAGCTCGATCAGCTCCGCCTCGATCTTGGCGTCCAGGAAGATCGCCTCGGCGGGCGCGACCAGGTCGCGGAGCCGGCCGCGCAGCGCCTCGTCGGTCAGCTCGCCCTCGTCGAGGTTGAAGACGTAGAGGAACGGCTTGGCGGTGAGCAGGTGCAGCTCGCGCAGCAGGGCGAGGTCGATGCCGGCCTTCTCGGCGCCCGCGAACAGCGTGATGCCGTCGTCGAGGAGCTTCTGCGCGGCGTTGACGGCGTCGACGACGGCGAGCTTGTCCTTGTCCTTCTTGGTCCGCGCCTCCTTGTCGAGCCGCGGCAGCGCCCTCTCGATCGTCTGCAGGTCGGCGAGGATCAGCTCGGTGTTGATCGTCTCGATGTCCCGGGACGGCGCGACGTCGCCGTCCACGTGCGTGACGTCGGGGTCCTCGAAGGCGCGGATGACCTGGCAGATCGCGTTGGTCTCGCGGATGTTGGCGAGGAACTTGTTGCCGAGGCCCTGCCCCTCGGACGCGCCCTTGACGATGCCCGCGATGTCGAGGAACTCCATCGTCGCCGGAATGATCTTCTGGGAGCCGAACAGCTCGGCCAGCACGCCGAGCCGCGGGTCGGGCACCCCGACGACGCCGACGTTGGGCTCGATGGTCGCGAACGGGTAGTTGGCGGCGAGCGCGTCGTTCTTGGTCAGCGCGTTGAAGAGGGTGGACTTGCCGACGTTGGGCAGCCCGACGATTCCGATGGAGAGGCTCACGGCGGTCAAGTTTACGGACCCCGCGGACCCCCCGGGCTGCCGGACGGCGGACGGGACCGGGGTCGCCGGCGGCCCGGTGACCCGGACGGTTGGCGAACAGTGAACGGATTGTCCGCTCCGGCGGGTGATCCGGCGCGTCGCGGTCGCGCTTCGCGAGTCCGCTGTCACGATGAAGTAATGGACCTCGCGCTCTTCGCCGGACTTCTCGTCGGCGCCGTCTTCGGCGTCGTCGCCGGGTACGCGCTGGCGACGAGCAGGCAGGGCGCGCTGATCGCGCGGGCCAGGGCGGCGGAGGAGAAGCTCGCCTACGCCGAGGAGCGGATGGCCGAGCACTTCGAGAACCTGTCGGCGAAGGCGCTGGACGCCAGCAACCAGCGGTTCCTGGAGCTGGCGGACGCGCGGCTGAAGGCGGCGGGGGTCGAGGCGGCGGGCGACCTGCAGCGCCGCCAGCAGGCCGTCGAGCACCTGGTCGCGCCGTTGAAGGACACGCTCGCGAGGGTGGAGGAGCAGCTCCGCGAGGTCGAGACGGGCCGCCGCGAGTCGCACGCGATGCTCGCCAAGCAGGTCGACTTCGTCCGGCAGAGCTCCGACCAGCTGCGGCGGGAGACGCAGGGCCTCGTGCGGGCGCTGCAGCGGCCGGAGGCGCGCGGCCGGTGGGGCGAGCTGCAGCTGCGGCGGGTCGTGGAGCTCGCCGGGATGGCGCATCACTGCGACTTCGACGAGCAGGCGAGCGCGGCCACCGTGAACGGGACGGTCCGGCCCGACATGGTGGTGCGGCTGGCCGGCGGCAAGAGCATCGTGGTCGACTCCAAGGTGTCCCTCGCCGCGTACCTGCAGGCCGCCGAGACCGGCGACCCCGTCCGGCTGGACGCCCACGCCCGGCACCTGCGCGACCACGTCGACCGGCTGGCCGCGAAGTCGTACTGGCAGGCGTTCAGCCCGGCGCCGGAGTTCGTCGTGCTGTTCATCCCCGGCGAGGCGTTCCTCGCGCCCGCGCTGGACCGCGATCCCGGCCTGCTGGAGTACGCGATGCGGCGGCGCGTCCACATCGCGACGCCCACCACGCTGATCACCATGCTGCGGACGGCGTCGTACGCGTGGCAGCAGGCCGCGCTGTCGCGCAACGCCCGCGCCGTGTTCGAGCTGGGCAAGGAGCTGTACGAGCGCCTCGGCACCATGGGCCGGCACGTGGACGAGCTGGGCCGGGCGCTCACCGGCGCCATCACGTCCTACAACCGGACGGTGGGCTCGCTGGAGACGCGTGTGCTGGTCAGCGCCCGCAAGCTGAACGAGCTGGGCGTCGTGGACGAGTCCCTGGACGGCCCTCAGCCGGTGGAGGAGAGTCCGCGCGCTCTCTCGGCGGCCGAACTGACGGCGCACGAGGACCGTCCTAACGACCGGGGGCTCTCCGGTCGCGGTGCCCTCGGCGACGAGGAGCGGCCTCGGCCTGATGCGGCGTCGGAACCGGTAGGTTTCGGCGGACGGGCCATCCCTGATCAAGATGATCGGCGAGAGAGGTGGCCATGAGCTCATCGACGGCACGCGACGCGCCCGGCGGCGCCTCGCCGGCCTCAGGGGGTCCAGTGGGACGTCAGCGCGCCGCCTCCTCGCGCCGCTCGCACGCCGCCGGGTCGGGCGCCGTCACCCTGACCGGGCGCGGCGGCGTCGTGCTCATGTTCGGCGCGGCGCTGGTGTGCGCGCTGCTGTCGCGGTGGCTCGGCGTCGGGCTGCTGGCCGGGGCGGGCTTCGCGATCGCCTGCGCGCTCGCCGCGTTCGCCACCCGCCCGGCCGACCTGCTGACGATCGCGGTGAGCCCGCCGCTGGTGTTCTTCTTCGCGACCGTCCTCGCGGAGATCGTGGACGCGCTGGGGCAGGGCTCGCTGCTGCGCGCCCTCACGGTCGGGCTGCTGACGTCGCTGGCGTCGACGGCGCCGTGGCTGTTCTTCGGCACGCTGCTGGTCCTGGTGATCACGGTGTTCCGGGGGCTGCCGGCGAACGTGCGGGAGCTGCGCGGCAAGCTCGTCGGGGTCCGGTTGTTCGAGAAGGAGGACAACGAGAACCCCGTCCGCTGGGACGAGTCCCCCACCACGACCGCCGAGCGCCGCCTGCACCACGGTGACGTCGACTGAGCGGCGCCCAGAGCGGAGCGCCGGCGGATTGCAGGGCGACGCTCAGCCGACCTCGCGCGGGGGCGTGGGGATCCCCCCACCATGACCCGACTGAGTGGCGCCCGGAGGTCGGCTAGACCGGGGTGACGCGCAGGTCCTTGCGGAGTTCCTTCGGGAGGGAGAAGCGCATCCGCTCCTCGACGGACTCGATCTCCTCCGCCTCGCCGAAGCCGCGCTCGGCCAGCCACGCGAGGACGCCCTGGACGAGCTCGTCGGGCACGGAGGCGCCGCTGGTCACGCCGACGACGTCGACGCCCTCCAGCCAGGCCGGGTCGATCTGCTCGGCGTAGTCGACGAGGTAGGCGTTGTCGGCGCCGTGCTCCTTGGCGACCTCGACCAGCCGGACGGAGTTGGAGGAGTTCGTGGAGCCGACCACGATGACCAACTGCGACCGCGCGGCCATCTCCTTGACGGCGGTCTGCCGGTTCTGGGTGGCGTAGCAGATGTCGTCGGACGGCGGGTCCATCAGCTTGGGGAAGCGCTCGCGGAGCTTCTCGACCGTGGCGATCGTCTCGTCCACCGAGAGGGTGGTCTGCGACAGCCAGGCGACCTTCTCCGGGTCGCGGACGGTGATGTTGGCGACGTCGTCGGGGCCGTCGACGAGGTGGATGTGGTCGGGCGCCTCGCCGGTGGTGCCGATGACCTCCTCGTGCCCCTCGTGGCCGATGAGCAGGATGTCGTAGTCCTGCGCGGCGAACCGGACGGCCTCCTTGTGGACCTTGGTCACCAGCGGGCACGTGGCGTCGATGGTGCGCAGGTTCAGGCCGCGGGCCTCGTCGTGGACGACGGGGGCGACGCCGTGCGCGGAGAACACCACGATGGCGCCCTCCGGGACCTCCTCGGTCTCGTCCACGAAGATCGCGCCGCGCTCCTCCAGCGTCTTGACGACGTGGACGTTGTGCACGATCTGCTTGCGGACGTAGATCGGCGCCCCGTACTTCTCCAGGGCGATCTCGACCGTCTGGACGGCGCGGTCGACGCCCGCGCAGTAACCACGCGGCTTGGCGAGCAGGACACGGCGCTGGCTGTTGGCGGTCATGCCTCCATCGTACGAGCCGCCCCGTCCGCGCCGTGCACGGCGGGACGCGGCGCGCCGGGCGGCGGGAGATCGCCGGGAAAACGGGTAAAGCTCTGGTGAAGCCCGCTGTGTGACCCACTCCACGCGGCTTTTGGACAGAATTCCATTAACCCGGGGTGACCCTCCTCGCACCCATGGGGCAGAGTGAGACACGAGACCACGATTGCCGCATGTGCGTGATCAGGACGGCAGGAAGAGGAATGACCATGACGAGAACGCCGCGCCGCCTCAAGCAGCAGGTCCAGGACGCGGTGGGCGAGCAGGTCCGCGATCTCCCGCTGCACGCCGTCCGGCTGGCCATGTTCGGTGTGGGCCGGGCGCTCCTGCTCGGCGACCGGATGAGCCGCGACTACAAGGAGATCACCGAGGGCGAGGGCGTCGGCCCGGTGATCGGTCGGCTGCGCGCCGACGTCCGGCAAACCGCGGAGAAGGTCGTCGGGAAGGTCGTGGAGACGGTCCGCGGCGGGGAGGAGCCCGAGCCGGAGCCCCGGCCTCGGACCCGCACCCGGCCGGCCAGGCCGGCGGCGGAGCGCGGGACGGTCCGGACGGCGCAGCGCCGGGCCGCCGACGGGGAGATCTCCGTCGGCAAGCCCGCCGCGAAGCCCGCTCCGAAGCCCGTCCAGGACGACGCTCCGGTCGCGAAGCCGGCGCCGGAGCCGAAGCCCGCCGAGCCGCGTCCGGAGCCGGAGGCGCAGGCCCAGCCGGCTCCGAACCCCGTCCCGGAGGCGGACCCGACGCCCGCGCCCCCGGCGGAGAAGGCCGCGGACGAGGGCCCGTTCGACCCGAAGCCCGAGCTGAGGCCGGCCGCGCCGGCGGAGGCCGAGCGGGCGGCGGAGGGCCTGCCGGTGCCGAACTACGACGACGCCACGCTGCCGCAGCTGCGCGCGCGGCTGCGGGGGCTGTCGGCGGACCAGGTGAAGCTGCTGCGCGAGTACGAGCGCAAGCACGCCGCCCGCCCGGAAGTGATCAAGATGTACGAGAACCGGATCGCCAAGCTCAACGGGCTCAACTGACCCGGGAGCGCACGCGTCGAGGCCCGTCCGGCCGTGTTCCGGACGGGCCTCGGCGCGTTCACGGCGCCGCGGCACGGGCCTTCCGGCGGCGGTCCCGGGTTCAACGGACGAGCCGGTCCCCCAGCGGGCTGCGCATGTAGAGGACGGACCGTCCGGCGCGCGTGCGGTTCAGGAGCCCCCCCGCGTGCAGGGCGGCCAGATGATGGCTGACGGCGCCCGGCGTGACGCCGAGCCGCCGGGCGAGGTCCGTGGTGGACGCGGGCGCGGCCAGCATGACCATGAGTTCCGCCCGGCGCGCGCCGATGAGCGCGGCGAGCGCGGCGGGGCCCTCGGGGGCGGCGTGCTCCCACACCGCGCCGCGGCCGCGCGCCGGATAGCAGATCAGCGGCGGCCCCTGATCCTCGATCATGGTGATCGCACCGCGCAGGAACAGGCCCGGGACAAGGACGAGCCCGCGTCCGGCGACGTCCACGGCGCGTTCGGGCGCGAGCCCGGAGGGGATGACGAGCCGGACGAGCCCCGGCGTCCAGCTGATCCGGTCGTCCAGCTCGGCGAACAGCGCGGCGGCCCCGCCGAAGGTCAGCCGCCGGGCCCGGTGCGCGAGGTCGGCCTCCAGGACCGCCCGCATCCGGGCCCAGTACGGCTCGACGCAGGCGTCCCAGTACGCCGCGAACGCCGCGCAGATCCGGTGGAGGACGGCGGCCGGATCGCCGCTCAGCACCGGCGGGACGGGCACGTGCCGGTACGCGGCGGCGATGTCGTGCCGGACGGCGTCCGGCGGCGTCTGCCGCAGCACGGCGAGGTCGTCGGCGATCTCGTTGCCGATCCCGGCCGGGCGGGGGGTGAGGAAGTCCGGGATCCAGCCGTGCGGCGCGAACAGGACGTCCAGGAGCGCGGTGTCGAGCCGGGCGTACGCGGCGGCGGTCTCCCGCACCCAGGGCAGGTGCTCGGGGTGCTTGGCCGGGAACACGCGCGGACGCAGGCTGAACACCAGCTCGAACAGCGGCGACATCCCGAACGACGTCTCGGCGAGGTCCTGGATGCCGAGCCTGAACTCGTACATTGAGCAGAATCCTAAATCCATTCCCGCCGGCGGGCCGCGCGGCTGGGATGGCCGCATGACGACGATCCCCTCCGCTCCCCCGGGCGTGGCCGCCCTGGCGCGGCATCCGGTGATCCGGGTGCTGGCCGCGGCGATGCTGGTCAACACGCTCGGCAACGGCCTTTTCATGACCACCAGCGCGCTGCTGTTCACCCGCGCGGTCGGCATGTCGCCGTCCCAGGTCGGCGTCGCGCTGGCGCTGGGCGGGGTGTTCGGCATCGCGGCCGGGGTGCCCATGGGCCGCGTCGCCGACCGGTTCGGGGCGCGCCCGACGGTGGTGGCGCTGCTGGGCGCGGAGGGGGTGCTGATCCTCGGCTACACGCAGGTGCACTCGTTCTGGTCGGCGGTGCCGCTGATCTGCGGCGTCACGTTCCTGGACCGGGGCGCGAGCGCGGTCCGCAACGCCCTGGTCGCGCACGCGCTGCCGCCCGGGCTGCGGATGCCGGGACGGGCGTTCCTGCGGATGATGACCAACACCGGCGTCGGTGTCGGGGCGGCGCTGGCGTCCCTGGCGCTGGTCGTGGACACCCCGTCCGCCTACCGGACGATCGTGGTGCTCGACGCGGTGACGTTCGCGGGGGCGGCGCTCCTGCTGACGCGGGTCCCGGCGGTGCGTCCGGCGCGGGACGCGGCGTCCGGCGGCGCCGGCTTCGGCGCGCTGGCCGACGTCCCGTACCTGGTCATCACCGTGCTGGGCGGGGTGCTGGTGCTGCAGCAGGGGATCCTCGAGGTCGGCGTGCCGCTGTGGGTGACGCGCGAGACGCACGCGCCGCGGCTGCTCGTCTCGGCCTGCCTGGTGGTGAACACGGTCCTGGTCATCGCGTTGCAGGTGCGGATGAGCCGCGGCGTCGAGGACCCGCGGGTCGCGGCGCGGGCGTGCCTGCGCGCCGGGACGCTCATGGCGGCCGGCTGCCTGCTGTTCGGGCTGGCCAAGGGCCCGGAGCCGTGGACGGCGTCCCTGCTGATCCTGGCGGCGCTGGTGGTCCAGACCGTCGGCGAGGTGCTGTGCGCGGCGGGCACCTGGGCGCTCAGCTACGAGCTGGCGGACGAGCGCGCGCACGGCGTCTACCAGGGGGTCTTCAACAGCGGGTTCGCGGCGGGGGTGCTGCTCGGGCCGCTCGTCGTCACGCAGACGGCACTGCGCCACGGCATGGGCGGCTGGGTCGTCTTCGGCGCGGTCTTCCTGGTGGCGGCGGTCGCGTTCGTCCCGGCGACGCGCTGGGCCGCCGCGCACCGGCCGTTCGGGGTTCCGGCCCTGGAAGCGGCGCCGGAGGCGGGGCGGGCGCGCTGACACCCGCGCGGCGGCGGCACCGGAGGCGAGCCGCCGCGCGGGTGATCGTTGACGCGACGCCGCCGCCCGCGATCACGCCTGGGCGGGCAGCGGTTCGTCCTGGAAGGCGTGGTCGATGTCGACGCGCTCCAGAGGCGCCAGGTGGCGGCGGCGCACCACGAGGACGCCGATCGCGACGGCGCAGCAGGCGGCGCCGACGACGTACGGGAGGTGCGGGTTGACCTCCTCGGCGAGCTTCGTCGCGAAGTAGGGGGCGAGGGCGCCGCCCATCCACCGTACGAAGTTGTACCCGGCGGACGCGACGGGCCGCGGGTTGTCGGAGACCTCCATCGCGGCCTCGGTGAACGCGGTGTTGTTCAGCCCGATCGGGATGCCGGACAGGATCGTGCAGGCGACGATCCCGTCGTGCCCGAGGAAGGCCAGGCCGAGCTGGAACAGCACCAGCAGCGCCAGCCCGAGGTACATGACGCGGACCGTCCCGATCCGGCGCTGGAGCGCGGGCGCGCCGAACACCGAGGCCAGCGCCACCATGACGCCCCAGCCGAAGAACACCAGGCCGATGCCGTGCGCGCTCATCCCGAGCACGAAGGGGGTGAAGGCGAGGATGGTGAAGAACGCGTAGTTGTAGAACAGCGCGGTGAACGCGGTGGTGGACAGCCCGCCGTGCCCGAGCGCGCGGATCGGCGCGCTCAGCCGGGTCTTCTCCGCCGGCTTCGGCGGCGCCTTGAGCAGCGTGCTGATCAGCAGGAAGCCGACGGCCATCAGGACCGCGGTGCCGAAGAACGGGAACCGCCAGTTCATGTCGCCGAGCAGCGCTCCGGCGAGCGGGCCGAGCGAGATGCCGAGGCCGAGCGCGGCCTCGTACAGAACGATGGCCTTCTCGGCGCCGCCGGACGCCGCGCCGACGATGACGGCGAGCGCGGTGGCGACGAACAGCGCGTTGCCGAGCCCCCAGCCGGCGCGGAAGCCGACGAGCTGGCCGACGGTGCCGGACGTCCCGGCGAGCGCGGCGAACACCACCACGAGGGTGAGCCCGATCATCAGCGTCCTCTTGCCGCCGATCCGGCTGGACACCCAGCCGGTGATCAGCATGGCCACCGCGGTGATCAGGAAGTAGCTGGTGAACAGCAGCGAGACCTGGCTCGGCGTGGCCCGCAGGTTCGCGGCGATCGCGGGCAGGATCGGATCGACGAGCCCGATGCCCATGAAGGCGACGACGGCGGCGAAGGCGGTGGCCCACACCGACATCGGCTGCCTGAGGATGCCGCCGCCCTTCGTGCTCGACGAGGGCCGCCTCGTGTTCGACGAGGGCTTGGCGTGCATGGAGACCCCCCTTTAAGAGATCAAGGAGCGGTGAAGAGCTTGTCGAGGGCGGGCAGCGCCGCGGCGACCGCCGCGCGCTCCTCGTCCGTCAGCACCGCGAACCGCTCGGCGAGGAAGCCGATCCGCTGCTCGCGCCCGGCGGCCAGCCGCTCGCGGCCGGTCGCGGTGAGCGCGGCGGTGACGACCCGGGCGTCCGAGACGTCCCGGCCGCGCTCGACCAGGCCGTCCCGCTCCAGCCGGTTGATCTGCGCGGTCATGGTGGGGAGCCGGACGCCGTGCTCGGCGGCCAGCTCGGTCATGCGGCGCGGCCCGTGGTCCAGCGAGCCGAGCACCGACAGCTGCTGGCTGGTGATCGCCTGGTCGGCGCTGACCCGGCGCAGCATCAGCACGATGTGCCGGAGGCTGCGGTTGAGCTGTTCGGCCAGCGCGCTCTCGGAAACGGTCACGGTCGCTCTCCTCGAAATTACTTAGTCAGTCTAAGTTAGTTGGGCTAAGCATTGGCGCCGTCCGGCATGTCTCGTCCGTCACACGCCGCCGGCCTCCCGGCGCCCGTAGGCTTCGGGCATGGCGATGGAGACCACGGCCGAGTCCCCCGTGCCGGTGCGGACCGTCCTGCAGGCGGTCGGCGGCTGGATCGGCCGCCTCGGCCGGATCTGGGTCGAGGGCCAGATCACCGACCTCAACGCGCGCGGCGGCACCGTCTACATGACGCTGCGCGACCCCGTCGCGAACATGTCCGTCCGGGTCGTCGGGCCACGCGGGGTGTTCGAGGCCGCCGGGCCCGCCGTCACCGACGGCGCCCGCGTCGTCGTGCACGCCAAGCCCGACTTCTGGATCAACCGCGGGACGTTCTCGCTCAGCGCCGTCGAGGTCCGCCCGGTCGGCGTCGGGGAGCTGCTGGCCCGGCTGGAGCGGCTCAAGCAGGTGCTCGCGTCCGAGGGCCTGTTCCGGCCCGAGCGCAAGCGGCCGCTGCCGTTCCTGCCCGGCAAGATCGGGCTGATCTGCGGCCGCGACTCCGACGCCGAGCACGACGTCCTGCAGAACGCGCGCCGCCGCTGGCCCGCCGTCGCGTTCCGCGTCGAGAACACCGCCGTCCAGGGCTCCTACGCCGTCGGCGAGGTCATGGAGGCGCTGCGCAGGCTCGACGCCGACCCCGAGATCGAGGTCATCGTCATCGCGCGCGGCGGCGGCGCCATGGAGGACCTGCTGCCGTTCTCCGACGAGGCGCTCGTCCGCGCGGTCGCCGCCGCCCGCACCCCCGTCGTCAGCGCGATCGGGCACGAGCAGGACAGCCCGATCCTCGACCTCGTGGCCGACGTCCGCGCCTCCACCCCGACCGACGCGGCGAAGAAGACCGTCCCGGACGTGCGCGAGCAGCTCCAGCTCGTCCGGCAGCTCCGCGACCGCGGCCGCCGCTGCCTGGCGGGCGGCCTGGAGCGGGAGCTGCACTGGCTGAGGAACGTCCGGTCCCGGCCCGCCCTCGCCGACCCCGTCCGCGAGATCGAGCGGCAGTCCGAGCAGGTCCTGGCGCTGCGCGACCGGACCCGCCGGTGCGTGGCGTCCGCCCTGGACCGGGCCGGGGACGAGCTGTCGCACACCCGCGCCCGCCTGCTCGCCCTCTCCCCCGCCGCGACGCTCGACCGCGGCTACGCGATCGTCCAGCGCGAGGACGAGGCGGTCGTGCGGGAGCCCGCGGACGTCAAGGACGGCGAACGCCTCCACGTCCGCCTCGCGGGCGGCCGGCTCACCGCGACCGTCTCCGACCGCGAAGAGCCCTAGAGTGGTGAGAGTGGCAGAAGAGAACGCGACCGACCGCAAGCCCTCGTACGAGCAGGCCCGCGACGAGCTGACCGACGTCGTCAAGCGGCTGGAGGCCGGCGGGCTGACGCTCGAGGAGTCCCTCGCCCTGTGGGAGCGCGGCGAGAAGCTCGCCGCCGTCTGCGAGGAGTGGCTCGAGGGCGCGCGCGCCAGGCTCGCCGCCGCCATGCAGGGACCGGAGGACGGCGAAGCCCCGGCTCCGTTCTGACCGTAGGGGGACACGCGCCCGGGACGGGCCCGCAGGCCCCGGTCAGGACCCCTGGGTGGCCGGCGCCGACGCCGACGGCGCCGGGCCCGCACCCTGCTTGGCCTGCGGCTTCAGCGAGGCGGCGAGCACCGCCAGCTCCTCGTAGGACGCGGTGCCCGTCACCACGATGCTCATCCCGCCGGGGCCCGGCCGCGCCAGCGAGTTCGCCTTCTTGTCGTTGCGGTGGTACTTCGCCCACGACTCACCGGCGACCTGCATCGTGCCGATCGGCTTGCTGCTGTTGGTCATCCGCGGGACGTACGCTTCCGCCTTCTCGTTGCTCTGCTCCAGCGCCGCGTACTCGCCCTTCGGCGTCACGAACCCGAGGTGCCACGCCACCGGCTGCTCGCCGCCCGAGTCCAGGCCGTTCAGGCGCGAACTCGTCGGCCGCCAGCTCGGCGGCAGGCCCTCCGGCGCCCACGGCGTGTACGGCGCGTCGCTGCGCAGCGCCCACAGCTGCGAGGAGTAGTCGACGGTGCGCAGCACTTCCTTGTTGTCGCGCGGCGTGATCACGAAGATCGCCAGCACCAGCAGCAGGCACGCGCCCATCGCCATCGTGAACCCGCCGAGCCCGGTCGTCAGCCGCTTGTACACGGCCGGGCTGACCTGGACCACGGGACGGCCCGCGCCCTGCGGCGCCGCCGCGGCCCCGTCCTCCGTCCGGGCCTGCGCGCCCTCACCCTCGGCCGAGGTCCGCTCGCCGTCGCCCTCGTCGGACGCGGCGTCCCCGGCGCCCTCCGAAGCGGCGCCCTCGGGCACCTCGCCGTGCTGTCGGGGCGCCTCCGCCGCGGACGGCTCCCCGGCGGACGGCCGCTCGCCGGCGGCGGGCTGCTCGGACTCGGCGGACTCCGGAGCGGATGCGGGACTCTTGTCGGTCACCCCTCCAGGATCCCGCACGGTCAGGGCTGCTCCGTACGGGGGTTCTCGATCGTGCCGACGATGCCCATGATCTCGTCCGCAAGGGTGCGCGCCGCGTCCTCGTCGTCCATCAGGGAGATCTCCGACACCGCGCCCGCCATCGCGCCCGTCAGCACCACGACCAGCGCCTCGTCGACGCCGCCGTCGGCGGTGTGGAACAGCGCCGCGTTCCGCCGGGCCCACTTGTTCAGCCGCTGGCGCATCACCCGGTCGAACCCGGGCGGGCCGTCGCCGGAGATGAACAGCCGCGCGACGTCCCGCTCCCGCAGGCACCCGTCGAGGTACGCGCCGGCGCCGGCGACGAACTGCCGCATCGGGTCGTTCTCGCCCGCGTCCCGCACCGCGTTGATCGCCTTGCGGGTGCGCTCCTGCTGGCGGCCCTGGAACTCCTCGAACAGCGTCAGGTACAGGTCGGCCTTGCCGTTGAAGTGGTGGTACAGGCTGCCGACGCTGGCGCCCGCCTTGGCCACGATGTCGGTCACCGCGGCCTGCGCGAAGCCCGCCTCGCAGAAGACGTCCCGGGCGGCGGACAGCAGGGCGCTGCGCGTGGCGGCCCCGCGGTCGGAGGTGCGCGCGGGCGCCTCCGCGGCTCCCGCGCCCCCGTCCTGTGCCGCCCCGCCGGACGAGACGTCGATGTCGCTGCTCATGAGCCCAGAGATTACGCCCTCTTCCCACGGGGAAACGATCCCTTGCCCGCGTGACGGTCAAAACGACCCGCGCACGCGGGCGGCTCTCCCCGGCGCACCGGCTGGTCTGGTCCAATTTGTGACCCGACGTCCGGTCCCCGGAGAATCCGAGTCACCATCGAACGAAGGGGCCGCCCCGTCATGTCCGAAGAGACCACCGTTTCCTCCCCGCTGACCACCGAGCCGGCCGCGCCGGACCGCAACCTGGCGATGGAGCTGGTCCGGGTGACCGAGGCCGCCGCCATGGCCGCGGCCCGCTGGGTCGGCCGCGGGGACAAGAACGGCGCCGACGGAGCCGCCGTCAACGCGATGCGCCAGCTCATCAACACCGTCTCGATGCGCGGCGTCGTCGTGATCGGCGAGGGCGAGAAGGACAACGCCCCCATGCTCTACAACGGCGAGGAGGTCGGCGACGGCTCCGGCGCGGAGTGCGACGTCGCCGTCGACCCGGTGGACGGCACCCGCCTCACCGCCCTCGGCATGAGCAACGCCATCGCCGTGCTGTCGGTGGCCCCGCGCGGATCGATGTTCGATCCGTCCGCCGTGTTCTACATGGAGAAGCTCGTCACCGGCCCCGAGGCCGCCGACGTCGTCGACATCGAGCGCCCCATCGCCGACAACATCGCCGCCATCGCGCGCGCCAAGGGCTCCTCCACGCACGACGTGACCGTCTGCATCCTGGACCGCCCCCGGCACGAGGGCATCGTCAAGGAGGTCCGCGAGACCGGCGCCCGCATCAAGTTCATCCTGGACGGCGACGTCGCCGGGGCGATCATGGCGTCCCGTCCCGGCACGGGCGTCGACCTGCTGCTCGGCATCGGCGGCACCCCGGAGGGCATCATCGCCGCCTGCGCGATCAAGGCGCTCGGCGGCGTCATCCAGGGCCGCCTGTGGCCGCAGGACGACGCCGAGCGGCGCAAGGCGCTCGACGCGGGCCACGACCTCGGCCGCGTCCTCACCACCGACGACCTCGTCACCTCCGACGACGTCTTCTTCGCCGCCACGGGCATCACCGACGGGGAGCTGGTCGACGGCGTCCGCTACAGCAAGGGCACGGCCGTCACCCACTCCCTCGTCATGCGGTCGCGCAGCGGCACGATCCGCACGATCTCCAGCGAGCACAAGCTCAGCAAGCTCCGCGCCTACAGCGCCATCAACTTCGACAGCGCGGTCTAGAAGGCGCTCGTCAGGGATCCAGGCGGCGGAAGTGCTGGGCCACGACGAGCGTGTCGTCGGTGATCTCGGGCGTGCGGCCGAGGAAGGCGGCGACGCCCTCGCTGCGGAAGAAGCGCTCGTGGTCGGCGCGCCATTCGGCGGCGCCGGCGTAGCCGCGGCCTTCGGCGCGGGCGTAGGCGTCGTCGATCTCCTTGATCGGGACGACGCGGACCTCGGTGAGCTCGATCGCGGCGGCGGGACGGCCGTCGGAGTCGAGCACGGCGAACCGGTCGCCGGGTCCGGGGACCGGTTCGCCGGCCTTCTCGTGGAGCTCGAGCAGGCCGGTGAAGGCGGTCTTCTCGCCGTTCAGGATCGCGGCCACGCCGCGGTCGCGTTCGGGGCCGGGGAAGGCGAGTTCGAGGGGAGGAAGATCGTCCATGGGGGCTAGCGTCGCAGGCGGCCTCGGACGCGCTGACGGAGGGTCCGCTTCGGGGCCCTGGCCTTGACCGAGCCGAAGATGAGGGTGCCGGCGACCTCGATGGTGGGGCCCTCGGCTGCGGGACGGGTGCGGACCTCGCGGGTGCTGAGGACGGTGCGGCCCGTGACGTCGACGCGAACGCCCTCGGGGACGAGGAGGCGGACGCGGCCGGCGAGCACCATCGAGTCGAGCACGATGTGGCGGCGCTGCAGGACGGCCTCGCGCAGGTCGAGTTCGACGGTGCCGAAGAGGGCGAGCAGCGGCAGCTTGACGGGGACGACCCAGCGGCCTTCGCGGCGGACGCGGCCGAAGAAGACCGTGACCGGGCGGTCGTCCACGAGGATGGGCTGGGCCTCCTCGGGGCTGAGGTCGAGGGTGAGGCCGGTGAGCTCGCCGAGGGTGCGGGCGGCGTAGACGCGGGTGGTGCGGTCGGCGTGCTCGTCCATGGTGATGCGGCCGTCCGCGAGCGCCTCGCCGAGCACGGCGGCGACGCGCTCCCGGTCGGCGTCGGACGCGCGCAGGTCGCTCACGCGGGTCGCCTGTCCCGGGCGGCGGGGGATGTCCACACGAAGAGGTTACTGGGCCGACGGCGGGGGACCCCGAGGAAAATGGATGGGTTTCGCCGGGATCGGTACCTAGGGTGACGGCATGACGGTGCAACGTGCGCAGCTCGCGGCCGAAGAGGGGGAGGCCGGCGCGGCGGCGATCAGCCTGCGCGGCGTGGTCAAGCGGTTCGGGACGTTCACCGCGGTGGACGGGCTGGACCTGGACGTCCCCGCGGGCAGCTGCCTGGGGCTGCTCGGGCCGAACGGCGCCGGGAAGTCGACGACCATGAAGATGCTGACCGCGCAGGCGGTGGCGGACGAGGGCGCCATCCGGGTGCTGGGGTTCGAGGTCCCCGCGCAGTCGAAGCAGGCGCGGGCGGCGATGGGGGTCGTCCCCCAGCAGGACAACCTGGACGAGGAGCTGACCGCCCGGGAGAACCTGGAGGTGTTCGCGCACCTGTACCGGGTGCCGCGGCGCGAGCGCCGCGCGGCCGTCGACGACGCGCTGGCGATCGCGCACCTGACCGAGCGCCGGGAGACGAAGGTGGACGACCTCTCGGGCGGGATGCGGCGGCGGCTGCTGATCGCGCGGGGGCTGGTGCACCGC
Source organism: Actinomadura nitritigenes (assembly GCF_017573545.1). Classification (GTDB taxonomy): domain Bacteria; phylum Actinomycetota; class Actinomycetes; order Streptosporangiales; family Streptosporangiaceae; genus Spirillospora; species Spirillospora nitritigenes. The sequence goes on from NZ_JAGEOK010000002.1 coordinate 379,683, forward strand.
CCGGCGCTGGTGCTGCTGGACGAGCCGACGGTGGGCCTGGACCCGCAGGTCCGGGCGGAGCTGTGGGGCCTGATCGACGGGCTGCGCTCGCGCGGGACGACCGTGCTGATGTCGACGCACTACATCGAGGAGGCCGAGCGGCTGGCGGACGAGTGCGCGCTGATGTCGCACGGGCGGGTGATCGCGCGGGGATCGCCGTCGGAGCTGGTCGCGCGGTACGCGGGCGAGCGGGTGGTGGAGCACTACGGGCCGCCCGACCGGCTGGCGGAGGTCGAGCGGGTCGCGCGGGCGGCGGGGCTGCCGACGCGGCGGACGGGCCCGTCGGTGTCGGTGCTGAAGGCGGAGACGATCGCGCCGTCGCTGGACGAGGAGCTGGGACCGGACGGCGTGCGCCGGGCCGCCAGCCTCGAGGACGTGTTCGTGGTGCTGACCGGGGAGCGAGTGGAATGACCGCAGAGGCCGGGCGGGCGCCGCGGCTGCGGCGCTTCGAGGTGGCGCCGCTGAGGGGGATCTGGCGGCACGAACTGGCGCTGTACAAGCGGTACTGGATGACGCAGTCGTTCGCGTCGATGGTGGAGCCGACGTTCTATCTGCTGGCGTTCGGCTACGGGTTCGGGTCGATGGTCGCGGCGGTGGGCCACTACCGGTACCTGGACTTCGTGGCCACGGGAGTGGTGGGGACGGCGGCGCTGTTCACGTCGGTGTTCCCGGGGATGTTCAACTCCTACATCCGGCGGGCCTTCCAGCACACCTACGACGCGATCCTCGCGGCGCCGGTGGACGTGCACGAGCTGGTGACGGCGGAGGCGTTGTGGATCGCGGCGAAGTCGTCGGTGTACTCGTGCACGCCGATCGTGGTGGCGCTGTTCTTCGGGCTCGATCCGTCGTTCGGGATGCTGCTGGTGCCGTTCATGGTGTTCTTCCTGGCGCTCGGGTTCGGGCTGTTCGGGATGTGGACGTCGTCGGTGGTGCCGTCGATCAACTCGTTCGACTACGTGATCACCGGGGTGGTGACGCCGCTGTTCCTGGTGGCGGGGACGTTCTTCCCGGTGGACGCGCTGCCGGACTGGGCGGGGTACGCGGCGCGGGTGAACCCGCTCTACCACTGCGTGGAGCTGGTGCGGCACGCGGTGTTCGGGCTGCGGCCGCTCGCCGACCTCGGGCATCTGGGGGCGCTGGTGGCGTTCGCGGCCCTCATGTGGATACTGGCGGTCCGGGGGATGCGGAAGCGGCTGATCGACTGATCGGGACGTCTTCCTGGATGATTGACCCGGCGCGTACCCTGTCTCTACGCTGACGCGAATCTTCTTCACATTGTGTCAGGCAGAGAGGTCGGACCGCATGAGCGAGGGCACCACCGAGCGGGACCGCCGGGCGCGGGTCTCCGCCTACGCCGCTTTCGCCGTCCAGGGACTGTGCTTCGCCTCTCTGGTGACGCAGGTGCCGAAGATGCAGAAGACGCACCACCTCAGCGACGGGACGCTCTCGCTGGTGCTGCTGATGGTCCCGCTGATCGCGGGCGTCGGCAGCGTCATCTCGGGGTCGCTGTTCAAGCGCTTCGGCAGCGGCCCCGTGCTGCGGGTCGCGCAGCCCGCGGTGGCCGTCACCATCGTGCTCATCGGCGCCACCGGCGACAACGACCTCGCCCTCTACGGGGCCGTCGCGCTGTTCGGCCTGTTCGTCGGCGCGGTGGACGCCTCGATGAACGCGCAGGCCATCGCGGTCGAGCGCCGGTACGGCGTCAGCCTGATCACCGGCTTCTACGCGGTGTGGTCCGTCGCCGGGATCCTCGGCGGCCTGTGGGCGTCGGCGTCCAACAAGCTGGACCTCTCGCTCCTCACCGGCTTCGGGATCGCCGCCGCCGTCGGCATCGTGGCGTCCCTCGCCACCGGGGCGCGCCTGTACCGGCGCGAGGAGGAGGGCGACGGGCCGTCCGCCGAGGAGCTGAAGGCCGCCGGGCGCAGCGTTCCGTGGCGCCCGATCCTGGTCGTCGGCGCGGCGATGGCCGTCGCCTACCTGGCCGACTCGGCGATCTCCAGCTACGGCGCCAAGTATCTGGACGACGAGCTCTCGGCGAGCGACTGGGTCGCGCCGCTCGGCTACGTCGCCTACCAGATCACGATGGTGATCAGCCGCGCGGTCGCCGACCTCGGCGTCCGCCGCTCGGGCCCGGTCCAGGTCGTGCGGCTCGGCGGGCTGGTCGGCATCATCGGCATGATCGCCGTGGTGGCGGCGCCGAACGCGGCCGTCGCCATCGCCGCCTTCGCGCTCGCCGGCCTCGGCCTCAGCGTGATCGCGCCGGTCTCCTTCTCCGCCGCCGGACGTGTCGACCCGACCGGCCTCGGCGTCGCGGTGGCCCGCGTCAACATCTTCAACTACGTCGGCTTCGTGCTCGGCGCCGCCGTCGTCGGCGCGATCGCGCCGGTCAGCCACGACCACGGGCTGCGGCTGGCGTTCACCGTCCCGGCCGCGCTGATCCTGGTCGTGTTCGTCACCGCCAAGGGCTTCGACCCGAAGCCGGTCGAGGGCGCCGACCCCAACGCGCCCGCCATGGAACGCCCCTTCGCCTGAGCAGCCCCCGAGCGCGCCCGTGGCGCCTCAACGAGCGGATCCGACACGTGGAACCCGGCTGAACACGGCCACGGAAGGCCAGACCTCGACCACCGCCCACGGGCAGGCACTCGGAGCGAGTGCAGCGAGCGGAGCGGGCATGCCCGACGGTCGTCAGGCTGTTTCGCGCGGAGCTCTAGCGGAGCGCGAAACAGCCTGACGACCGTAACGGGGTTCCAGGGGGTCGCCCCCCTGGGCCAGCAGGGTCGCCCCCCTGGGTCTACACAGTCTCTTCCAGGGCGGTGACGGCCTTCTCGCCTTCCACCTGGGCCTGTTCCGGCGTCAGGTCCTGGAGCGCCCGGCTCAGCGCCACCTCGGCGGCGTCGGCGGCGGCGCGCAGGGTGACGGCGTGCTCCTGCGCGCGTTCGAGGTCGCCCAGGCCGACGCAGTCGAAGGCGACCTGCGCGTCGTGACCGGCCATCTTCAGCTGCCGTGCGGCCTCTTCCAGACTCATCCATACCTCCTACACCGGGGATGTTGGTCCTACCCTTCCGTCCCCCCGGTAACCGCTTTGCCGAGCAGCTGTGCCGCCTTGACCAGGCGACTTTCGGCAATTCGGGCATATCCCAGCACGAGGGCGGGGGGCGCGTCGGCGGCGCGTCCGGCGGACCACATCTCGCGGGCGCCGGCCGCCGACACCCCGGACCGCGCGGCGCGGGCCAGCACCGCGTCCTCGTCGGATCCGGGCGGGAGTTCCACATAGAGGTGGATGCCCGCTGAGACGCCGTGAACCGTCGCGCCCGGCACGTATGTGGCGAGCGCGTCGGCGAGGGCGTCGCGGCGGGACCGGTAGCGGCGCCGCATGGTGCGCAGATGCCGGTCGTAGCCGCCGCTGCGGAGGAACTCGGCGAGGGCGTACTGCTCGATGACGGGCGCGCCGAGGTCGGTCTGGCCGCGGTGCTCGCGGAGCCGCGTCGCGAGGCCGGTGGGGGCGAGGGTCCAGCCGAGGCGCAGCGCGGGCGCGAGGGCCTTGCTGACGGAGCCGAGCAGCACGACGCGTTCGGGGTCGACGCCCTGCAGGCAGCCGACGGGTTCGCGGTCGTAGCGGAACTCGGCGTCGTAGTCGTCCTCCAGGATCACGCCGTCGACGTCCCGCGCCCAGGCGATCAGCTCGGCGCGGCGGGACGGGGACAGCACGACGCCGGTGGGGTACTGGTGGGCGGGCGTGACGAGGACGGCGCGCGCGTTGGTCCGGGCGAGCGCGGCGACGTTCACGCCGTCGGCGTCCACCGGGATCCGGACGAGCCGGATGCCGGACGCCTCCAGCATCGGCAGCTGCCGGACGCTGGTGGGGTCCTCGACGGCGAGGACGCGGTGGCCGTCCGCGATCAGCACCCGGACCAGCGCGGACAGCCCGTGCGCCACCCCGTTCATGATGACGACGCGGCGGGGGTCGGCGACGGCGGCGCGGACGCGGCCGAGGTAGCCGGCGAGCTCGGTGCGCAGCGGCCGGACGCCGCCGGGGTCGGGGTAGGTCAGCTCGTCGCTGGGGAGCGTGCGCAGCGCGGCGCGGGTGGCGGCGACCCAGCGCTCCCGGGGGAAGGCGGACAGGTCGGGCTGGCTGGGCCACAGGTCGTAGAGCGCGCCGGGGTCGGGCGGGATGTCGCAGGACGGGAGCGCGGCGGGGTCGGGGTCGTCGGCGGGGGGTACGGGGTCGGGGTCGTCGGGGCGGGCGAGGGGGGCGATGCGGGTGCCGTCGCCGCGCCGGGCGATGAGGAAGCCCTCGGCGGTCAGCTGCTCGTAGGCGGCCACGACGACGCCGCGGGACACCTCGAGGTCGCGCGCGAGGTCGCGGCTCGACGGCAGCCGGGTGCCCGCGGTCAGCCGCCCGGCCCGCACCGCCGCGCGGAAGCCCGCGGCGATCTGCGCGGCCAGCCGTCCCGCCCCGCGGTCGAGTGGGAGATGGAGGTCGGTCACATGACACTCAGCGTCGACCGGGCGTTCATGCGTCACTTACCCGGGATTGGTCCATGATCGATGGTAGCCATTGGCTCTGTCTCCAGGTCCAACGGCCTCCTAGCGTTCGAGTCATGAAGATCTCCTCTCTCTCCTCCGGGGGCGGCGCCGCCGCCGGGACCGCGATGTTCCTCGTCGGCACGCTGACCGCGGTGTCCGCGACGATCGCGGACTATCCGGTCTTCGGCGGCCAGGCCGTCCGGTACACGGTGGCCGCGGTGATCCTGCTGGCGGTGGCGCGGCTGCGCGGCGGGCCGGCCCGGCGTCCGGCGGCGCGGGAGTGGGCGCTGCTGGCGGCGCTGGCGGGGACGGGCCTGGTCGCGTTCAACGTGTGCATCGTCGCGGCGACCCGGGACACCAGCCCGGCCACGATCGGCACGGTGATCGCGACGGTGCCGATCGTGCTGGCGCTGGTCGGTCCGCTGCTGGAGGGCCGCCGGCCCGCACCGGCGGTGGTCGCCTCGGCGTGCGTGGTCGCGGCCGGGGCGGCGCTCGCCAACGGGTTCGGCGGGGGCAGCCTGCGGGGGCTGCTGCTGTCGCTGGGCGCGCTCGCCGGGGAGGTGTGCTTCTCGCTGCTGGCCGTCCCGCTGCTGCCGGCGCTCGGCCCGGTGCGGGTGTCGGCGTACTCGGCGGCGATCGCCGCGCCGATGCTGCTGGCCGTGGGGCTGGTCACCGACGGGACGGCCGTGCTGCGGGCGCCGACCGGCGCGGAGTTCGCGGGGCTGGCGTACCTGTCGGTGATCGTCACCGTGATCGCGTTCCTGCTCTGGTACGGGGCGCTCGGCCGGCTCGGCGCGGACCGGGCGGGGTTGTTCGCCGGGATGATCCCGGTCAGCGCGGTCGTCACCACGGTCGTCCTCGGGCTGGGACGGCCGGGGCCGGCGGACCTCGCGGGGGCGGCGCTGGTGGCGGCGGGGGTCGTCCTCGGGCTGCGGCGCCGGGTCGTACCCTGTGATGCGGCCCCCATCGGAATCGCGCGAGGATCTGCCTGAGATGCCTGAGTTCTCCTACACCGACCTGCTGCCGCTCGGCCCCGACGAGACCGACTACCGGCTCCTGACCTCCGACGGGGTCTCCACGTTCGAGGCGAACGGCCGGACGTTCCTGCAGGTCGAGCCGGAGGCCCTCCGACTCCTCACCGAGACCGCGATGCGCGACATCGCGCACCTGCTGCGGCCCGCGCACCTGGCGCAGCTGCGCCGGATCCTCGACGACCCCGAGGCGTCCCCCAACGACCGGTTCGTGGCGCTGGACCTGCTGAAGAACGCGGGCATCGCGTCCGGCGGCGTGCTGCCGATGTGCCAGGACACCGGCACCGCGATCGTCATGGGCAAGCGCGGCCAGCACGTCCTCACGGACGGGAACGACGAGGAGCACATCTCGCGCGGCGTGTACGACGCGTACACCAGGCTGAACCTGCGGTATTCGCAGATGGCGCCGCTGACGATGTGGGACGAGAAGAACACTGGCAGCAACCTGCCCGCGCAGGTCGAGCTGTACGCGGCGCCGGGCGACGCCTACAAGTTCCTGTTCATGGCCAAGGGCGGCGGCAGCGCGAACAAGTCGTTCCTGTACCAGGAGACCAAGGCCGTCCTGAACCCGAAGCGGATGATGTCCTTCCTGGAGGAGAAGATCCGCTCGCTGGGCACGGCGGCGTGCCCGCCGTACCACCTGGCGATCGTGGTGGGCGGCACGTCCGCCGAGTACGCGCTGAAGACGGCCAAGTACGCGTCGGCGCACTACCTGGACACGATGCCGACGGAGGGCTCGCCGCTCGGCAACGGCTTCCGCGACCTGGAGCTGGAGCTGCAGGTGTTCGAGCTGACGCAGAAGCTCGGCATCGGCGCGCAGTTCGGCGGCAAGTACTTCTGCCACGACGTGCGGGTGATCCGGCTGCCGCGGCACGGCGCGTCCTGCCCGGTGGCGATCGCGGTGTCGTGCAGCGCGGACCGGCAGGCCCTCGCCAAGATCACCGCGGAGGGCGTGTTCCTGGAGCGGCTGGAGACCGACCCGGCGCAGTACCTGCCCGACACCACCGACGAGCACCTGGACGACGAGGTCGTCCAGATCGATCTGAACCGTCCGATGGCGGAGATCCGGGCCGAGCTGACCAAGTACCCGGTGAAGACGCGGCTGTCGCTGACCGGCCCGCTGGTGGTGGCGCGCGACATCGCGCACGCCAAGATCAAGGAGCGGCTGGACGCGGGCGAGCCGATGCCGGCGTACCTGCGCGACCACGCCGTCTACTACGCGGGCCCCGCGAAGACGCCGGAGGGCTACGCGTCGGGCTCGTTCGGGCCGACGACCGCGGGCCGGATGGACTCCTACGTCGAGCAGTTCCAGGCGGCGGGCGGCTCGCTGGTGATGCTGGCCAAGGGCAACCGGTCCAAGCAGGTCACCGACGCGTGCAAGGAGCACGGTGGGTTCTACCTCGGCTCGATCGGCGGCCCGGCGGCGCGGCTCGCGCAGGACTGCATCAAGAAGGTCGAGGTCCTGGAGTACCCGGAGCTCGGCATGGAGGCCGTCTGGAAGATCGAGGTCGAGGACTTCCCGGCCTTCATCGTCGTGGACGACAAGGGCGGCGACTTCTTCGCCGACACCACCGGCCCCGTCCTCACCATCGGCCGCCGCTGACCTGGCGGCCGGGCGCCCTCGGCGTCCCCGGAATCCGGGCCCTGACGGCCCGATTCCGGGGCGTATCGGGGCGGGAGGTCACATATTGGGGCTAAATCCAACTTGGTGGAGACGTCTCCCCGGTGACCGCGTGGCCACTCCGGTATCTTTTCCGCCATGTCTCAGTCAGAGCGCCTCGTGCTGGCGACGCGCTATCGGCTGGTCTCGGAAATAGGTCAGGGCGCCAACGGCACCGTGTGGCGGGGCCATGACGAGCTCCTCGATCGCGCGGTGGCGATCAAGGAGCTGCGGCTCCCCGAGGACCTTTCCCAGGACGACCGGGTGGTCTTCTTCCGCCGTACCCTGCGCGAGGCGCGCGCGCCCGCACAGCTGCGCACCCACTCCATCGTCGAGGTCTACGACGTCGTCACCGAACAGGGCCGGCCGTGGATCGTGATGGAGATGATCGAGGCGCCGAACCTCGAGCAGCTCATCGAGCGCGACGGCCCGCTGCCGCCCGAGCGCGTCGCGCACATCGGGCGGCGGCTGCTGGACGCCCTCAACACCGCGCACAAGGCCGGGATCGTGCATCGCGACCTCAAGCCGAGCAACGTGCTGCTGGACGGCGACCGGGTCGTGCTCACCGACTTCGGGCTGGCGTTCTCGTCGGGCTCGGCGAGCCTGACCAAGACCGGGCACTTCATGGGCTCCCCCGCGTACGTCGCCCCGGAGGTCGCCGCGGGCGAGAAGGCCACGCCCCGCTCCGACCTGTGGTCGCTCGGCGCGACCCTGTACGCCGCGCTGGAGGGCCGTCCGCCGTTCGAGCGCGACAACGTGATGGCGACGCTGAGCGCGCTGGCGAACGAGTCGACGCCGCCGCCGCAGAACGCCGGCGCGCTCGGCCCGGTGATCACCGGGCTGCTGGAGAAGAACCCGACGCGCCGGCTCAGCCACGCCCGCGCGGTGGACCGGCTGGAGCGAGCCATGGCGGGACCGCGCGCCGGGCGCCGGCAGGCGACGCCCCGCTACCGGCTGATGGCGGTGATCGCGCTGATCGGCGCGACCGTCGCGTCCTGCGGGATCGGCGCCACGGCGCTGATCGTCGGGATGATGCGGGAGAGCCCGGGGCCGTCCCCCACCTCCCGCGCCTCCACCCCGTCCGGCCGGCCCGGCGAGGCCGCCCCGCCGGCCGGGGTCGCGAGCAGCACGCTGGTCGTGCGGGCCCGCAGCGGCTCCTGCAAGATCTTCGTCTCGGTGCCCGGCACCGCGATGCGGGTGCTGAGCGACGAGACGCTCAGCGCCGGGGAGGCGCGCCGGTACGGCGAGGCCCACATCAACGCGGTGATCTACGACGCGTCCGCCTGCGACGTGTGGGTGAACGGCCAGGAGAAACCGCTGGGCAAGCCCGGTGAGCGCGTCAGCTACACCGTGACGAAGGGCTCCGGGGGCTGATCACGGCCGCGCCCGCGCGGGAATGCGCGGGCGCCCCGCGCCGCTGCCATGAAGGGCGGCGACGACGATTGCGCGGGGGCTCCACGGGGACGCCCCTCACGGAGGTGGCTTCATGGCGGAGCAGGAATTCCGGGTCGAGCACGACTCCATGGGCGAGGTCCGGGTGCCGGCGGCGGCGAAGTGGCGGGCGCAGACGCAGCGGGCCGTCGAGAACTTCCCGATCTCGGGACGGGGGCTGGAGCCCGCCCACATCGCCGCGCTGGGGCGGATCAAGGCGGCGGCCGCGGCGGTGAACGCCGAGCTCGGCGTGCTGGACAAGGACGTCGCCGAGGCGATCGGCGAGGCGGCCCGCGAGGTCGCGGACGGCCGGTGGAACGACCAGTTCCCCATCGACGTGTTCCAGACCGGGTCCGGGACGTCGTCGAACATGAACGCCAACGAGGTCGTGGCGACGCTGGCGGAGGAGCGGCTCGGCCGGCCCGTCCACCCGAACGACCACGTGAACGCCTCCCAGTCGTCCAACGACGTGTTCCCGTCGTCGATCCACATCGCGGCGACCGGCGCGGTCGTGCACGAGCTGATCCCGGCGCTGCGGCACCTGCGCGACGCGCTGGCCCGCAAGGCCGACGAGTTCGCGACGGTCGTGAAGTCGGGTCGCACGCACCTGATGGACGCGACGCCGGTGACGCTCGGGCAGGAGTTCGGCGGGTTCGCCGCGCAGGTCGGGCACGGCGTGGAGCGGCTGGAGGCGGTGCTGCCGCGGCTGGCGGAGCTGCCGCTCGGCGGCACGGCGGTCGGCACCGGGATCAACACGCCGGAGGGGTTCGCCGCCCGCGTCATCGCGGAGATCGCGCGGGTCACCGGGCTGCCGCTGACCGAGGCCCGCGACCACTTCGAGGCGCAGGGCGCCCGGGACGGCCTCGTCGAGGCGAGCGGCGCGCTGCGCACCGTCGCGGTGAGCCTCAACAAGATCGCCAACGATCTGCGCTGGATGGGGTCGGGGCCGCGGGCCGGGCTCGCCGAGATCCGGCTGCCGGACCTGCAGCCCGGCTCGTCGATCATGCCGGGCAAGGTGAACCCGGTGATCCCGGAGGCGGTGACGCAGGTGGCCGCGCAGGTGATCGGGAACGACGCGGCGATCGCGTTCGGCGGCGCGGCGGGCAGCTTCGAGCTGAACGTGATGCTGCCGATGCTGGCCCGCAACGTGCTGGAGTCGATCACGCTGCTCGCGAACGTGTCGCGGCTGCTCGCGGACCGCTGCGTGGACGGCATCGAGGCGGACGTGGACCGGCTGCGCGAGTACGCCGAGTCGTCGCCGTCGATCGTGACGCCGCTGAACCGCTACATCGGCTACGAGGAGGCGGCGAAGGTCGCCAAGCAGGCCCTCGCGGAGCGCAGGACGATCCGGGAGGTCGTGATCGAGCGCGGCCATGTCGCCGACGGGAAGCTCACCGAGGAGCAGCTGGACGCGGCGCTGGACGTGCTCGGCATGACCAACGCGTCCCGCCGCTGACGGCTTCAGCGACCGCTGGAGGCGTCAGGGGGCGCGCGCGGCGCTGAGGGAAGGCCGTGGCGGGTTCGCCCGCGAGAGGCCGCCACGGCGGCGCGGAGACGGAGAGAGGGGCGGCCCACTGGGCCGCCCCTCTCTCGTGTGCTTCTGGACGCGGTCTAGTACCAGCCGCTGGACTGGGAGTGCGCCCATGCGCCGCAGGGCGTGCTGTACCGGTCCTTGATGTAGCCGAGACCCCACTTGATCTGGGTCGTGGCGTTGTTCTGCCAGTCGGGCCCCGCGCTCGCCATCTTCGAGCCGGGCAGCGCCTGCGGGATCCCGTACGCGCCGGACGGGTTCGCCGCGTGGGTGTTCCAGTGGCTCTCCTTGTTCCACAGGTTCACCAGGCAGCCGAACTGGCCGGAGCCGCTCATGCCGTAGCTCGGCAGCAGCCCCTTGGCGATCTGCTGCGCCTCGCCCGCCGGGACGGGGTCGCCGGACGGGCCGCCGCTCCCGCCGCTCGGCGTCTTCGACTTCGTGGGGGTCGGGGTCGGGATCGGCTTGCCCTTGGCCTGCAGCTTCGGCCCCTTGGCCGGGTCCTCGCGGGTCGCGCGGGAGGCCCGCTCGTAGGCCTCCTTGCGGCGCATCTGCTCCATGACCATGGGGTCGACCTTGGGCGCGGCGGCGGCGTCCGCCAGCTTCTTCGGCTGGACGGTCTTGGTGCCGCCGTCGCCCGACCCGGTCATCGCGAACGCCGCGGCGCCACCGCCGCCGACCACGACCAGCGCGCCCGCGACCACCGCGGCGATCTTCAGGCCGTTGCGGCCGCCGCCGGAGCGGCGCGAGCCGGCGGACCGGCCGGACGCGGGGCGGGAGCCGCCGAGGCGCCGGGGGTTGGAGCGGCGGCCGGAACCGGCGGAGGAGCCGGCGCCGAAGGCGATCTCGTCGCGGGGCTCGCCGGCGTCCTGCCCTCCGGCTCCGGGGGCTCCCATGGCGAGGACGCCCGTCGCGCCGGTCGCGGCGGCCGGGGACTCGCCCTGCGGGACGGCCTGGAAGCCGAGGGTGTCGCCCGCGGGGGGCGCGCCGAACGCGGGCGCCGAACCGGCGACCTTGACGTCCTCGGCGCCGGGTGCGGCCGGGAATGCCTCGGCGCCGCCGAGCCGGGGGGTCTCGGCGGAGGCCGGGGCCGCGTGCGACCACGGCTCCTCGGGGGCAAAGCTCTGTCGTTCGTCTCGCCTAGGGGACCCGGGACGGTCTCCGAACAAGGCGGTCCTTCCGACGGTCGCACGCGCATGGACACGCGGGCGAACTGCTTCCACCCCGGCCCGGCGGCGCGTCCGTACCGCGGACGGCTCCGGGCCCTGAGCGGCTCGCGCCCGCGCGCTTTCACAGGGGGGTGCGCTGCGGGCGGCACCGTTCTGGGGGTGCTTACGAGGAGACACAATGCCCGAGTCCGCGCCCTGCTCCGCAACCGAAACGAGACAAATGCTGCGAGTGGTGCGGTTGTCAACTCCCCGTTCGCATCCCCGAAAACGGGGGAAGACCTGCGATTCCTTCAGTCCGCGTTGGTTTGTGTGACCTTCATCACAAGTCGACGGTGCGGCGTTTAAGGATCACGTTCCGTGCGGTTTTCCACAGGGCCGTCCACAGGCGCGAGACGGGGCGCCCCGCCGGCGCCTCCCGAAGAGGGCCGGCGGGGCGCCCGTCGCGTCCCGTGCGGGACCGATGCACGTCCGGTGCGGTCCGTGCGGTCCCGCTGCGGGTCCGTCAGGCGACGACCTCGCCGAGCATGTCGGTCACCAGCGCCGCGATCGGCGACCGCTCCGACCTCGTCAGCGTCACGTGCGCGAACAGCGGATGCCCCTTCAGCTTCTCCACCACCGCGGCGACGCCGTCGTGCCGCCCGACCCGCAGGTTGTCGCGCTGCGCCACGTCGTGCGTCAGCACCACCCGCGAGCCCGCGCCGATCCGCGACAGCACGGTCAGCAGCACGCCGCGCTCCAGCGACTGCGCCTCGTCCACGATCACGAACGAGTCGTGCAGCGAGCGGCCCCGGATGTGGGTGAGAGGCAGGACCTCCAACATGTCACGGTCCACCACCTCCTCGATGACCTCCGGGGTGGTCACCGCCGAGAGCGTGTCGTAGACGGCCTGCGCCCACGGCGACATCTTCTCGTTCTCCGACCCCGGCAGGTAGCCGAGCTCCTGGCCGCCGACCGCGTACAGCGGGCGGAACACCACGACCTTGCGGTGCCGCCGCCGCTCCATCACGGCCTCCAGGCCCGCGCACAGCGCGAGCGCCGACTTGCCCGTGCCGGCCCGCCCGCCGAGCGAGACGATCCCGACGTCCTCGTCCATCAGCAGGTCGAGGGCGATGCGCTGCTCCGCGGACCGGCCGCGCAGCCCGAACACCTCCCGGTCGCCCTTCACCAGCTTCACCGACTTGTCGGGCAGCGTCCGGCCGAGCGCCGACCCGCGCTCCGACAGCAGCCGCAGGCCCGTGTGGCACGGCAGGTCCCGCGCCTCCTCCAGGTCCGCGCCGCCCGTCTCGTACAGCTCCTCGACGAGCCCGCCCGGCACCTCCAGCTCCCGCATCCCGGTCCAGCCGGACTCCACCACGGCCAGCTCCGCCCGGTACTCCTCGGCGGCGAGCCCGACCGCGGACGCCTTCACCCGCATCGGCAGGTCCTTGGAGACCAGCACCACGTCGCGTCCCTCGCGGGCGAGCCACGCCGCCACCGACAGGATGCGGGTGTCGTTGTCGCCGAGCCGGAAGCCGTCCGGCAGCACGCTCGGGTCGGAGTGGTTCAGCTCGACGCGCAGCGTCCCGCCCTGGTCGCCGTTCGGCCCCTGCACCGACACGGCCTCGTCCAGCCGGCCGTGCTCCAGCCGCAGGTCGTCGAGGGTGCGCAGGGCCTGCCGGGCGAAGTAGCCGAGCTCCGGGTGGTGGCGCTTGGCCTCGAGCTCGGAGATGACGACGATGGGCAGCACGACCTCGTGCTCGGCGAACCGGGTCATCGCCCCCGGGTCGGCGAGCAGGACGCTGGTGTCGAGGACGTACGTGCGCCGGTCCGGAACGGGCGTTCCGGCGGGGATCCCGGACTCGGGACGGCGCGGCGAGGTTGTGGCCACTCGATCTCCCTGACTATGGGGGATGTACCGGTGGCGCGACAGTCCGCCCCCGTACGGCCGGAGACCCCGGTCAGGGGTCGGCGGCCTGGGGCGGTGGTCTCTGCGACGGAGGCGACAGGAAGACCGTCAGGTACCGTAGCGCCGGTGCCGCGCGGCGTAGGAACGCATCGCCCGCAGGAAGTCGACCTTGCGGAAGTCCGGCCAGTGGACCTCGCAGAAGTAGAACTCCGAGTGGGCGCTCTGCCAGAGCATGAAGCCGGACAGGCGCTGCTCCCCCGAGGTGCGGATGACCAGATCCGGGTCCGGCTGGCCGCGCGTGTAGAGATGCTCGGCGATGTGCTCCACCTCGAGGCCCTCGGCGAGTTCCTCGATGCTGGTGCCACGGCTCGCCTGCTCGATGAGCAGAGAGCGCACCGCATCAGCGATCTCACGCCTACCTCCATACCCAACGGCGACGTTCACAATCAGGCCGGGAGCGCCGGATGTCGCCTCACCCGCGTCTTTCAGGACGCGGGCGGTCTTATCGGGCAGGAGGTCGAGGGCGCCGACGGGCTTGACGTGCCACCCCTCGTCGGCGAGCTTCCGGACGGTGTTCTCGATGATCTCCAGCAGCGGGTCGAGCTCGTTCGCGGGACGGTTCAGGTTGTCGGTGGACAGCAGCCAGAGCGTGACGTGCTCCACCCCGGCCTCGGTGCTCCACTGCAGCAGCTCGGAGATCTTGTCGGCGCCGCGCTGGTGCCCGTGGTTGACGTCGGCCAACCCCATCGACCTGGCCCAACGCCGGTTCCCGTCGAGGATGACGCCGACGTGCCGGGGGGTGATGTCGGTGGGCAGGGACGCCTCGACGCGGTTCTCGTACATGCGGTAGACGGCGTCCCGGACGGCCGCGTACGGCCCGCTGCGGCGGATCGCGGCGGTCAGCCGGCCGCCGGCGGACGGGATGCGGCGCGCACCGCGCTCCCGGGCCGCGCCGCCCTCGGCGCCGCCCTTCGCGGCCTCGTCGCGCCGTGACATCCCCGTACGCCGAACCCCCATGTGGGCATCCCTTCGAGCGATCCTCCCTGATGGGAACGGACGCTCAATTATGGCCCGACGGCGACACTTTTCCTGCCGTTCCGGTGATGTCAGGCTAGCGCGCAGGTCGGGAGGCCCGGCCGCGCCGAGCCGGCCCGGCCGGCCGGGCCGCCGCGAACGCTCCGGGCACTCCTGACGTTCCGGACAGCCCCGCATGATCGACATCGGCCAGCAGCGCGTTCAGGAACCGGGCGAGCTCGGCGGAGGTGAGCACGGCGCGGATGCCGCGCCCGCTCGCGCCCCACGCCTCGATCACGGCCCGGCGCGCCACCCGCCAGCGCCCGGCGGCGGACTGCTGGCGCCCCACCCACATCGAGGACGTCCGCACCGCGCAGCGCAGCTCGCCGGTGCTGATCACGTCGCCGCGGTCGCGGTAGCGGAAGGCGAACAGCTCGGGCTCCCGGGCGGCGCCGGCCGCGGGCGGGTCGGGGAAGCGGTCGTCGGGGTCCGGCCAGCGGGCCGCCTGCGGGGAGCCGTCGGCGCGGGCGGCGTCGACCCGGCGGGCGAGGTCGGCCAGGAAGTAGCCGCAGCGCTCCCCCACGGCGCCGAAGCGGTCGCCGTCGCGGCGCAGTTCCAGGGTGACCTCGAACGGGGTGCCGCCGCGGTCCAGCGAGGCGACCGGCACGACGTCCAGCACCGAGCCGTCCAGGCAGCGCAGCGCCCTCACGCTCCGTCCCCCTCCCCGGCGTCGTCCCGGCGCGGCCGACCCGCGCTTCAACGCACATTAGGCCAGGTCGGCACCATGATCACACCCAGCGGACGTCGGGATCGCGTAATGATCCGCGGAGGCGGCGGTCAGGGTTGCGGGCCGGCGGCGCGGGCGCGCTCGACGTGCTCCAGGGCGCTGCGCAGCTCGCCGAGCCACTCGTCGGTGTTCTTGCCGACGAGCCGGACGCACCACGCGAGCGCGTCGCTGCGGCTGCGGGCGACCCCGGCCTCGACGAGGGTGTCCAGGACGCGGCGCTCGGGCTGGCGGAGCCGGGTCATGACCGGCACCGACAGGGTGGTGAACATCTCCCGGTGGCCACCGCACTCGACGCCCCAGGAGACCTTGTGGCCGAAGGCGTGCTCGGCCTCGCGCGCGATGGCGATGCGCTGGTCGCGGGTGTCGGCGCGGAAGCGCTGGACGTGCCCGGCGAGCAGCGCGGACCGCTCGGTCTCCGAGACGTCCTGCGCGGCGTCCGGCTCGGGGAGCCGGCCGACCACGCTGACCTCCTCGCGGTCGACGACGACCTCGGGCGCGCCCTCGAACCAGCCGTCGGGCAGGCGCCCGGCGAACCAGCCGCGCAGCCGGTCCGCCGCTTCGCTCGTATTCATGTAATCAAAATTACAGCCTGCAGGACGGCAGCACCAGCCTCCATCGCGATTGACACTCGCTATTTTTTGAGAGTTACTATCAAAAACGATTGACTCTTACTTGGAGGCGAGTGTCATGAGGGTGGGCAACGAAAGGCGCTGGTGGGGGCTCGGCGCCCTGGCGCTGAGCATGCTGGCGCTCGGCTTCGACATGACGATCCTCAACGTGGCGCTGACCACCATCTCGGAGAAGCTGCACGCGAGCACCAGCGAACTCCAGTGGATCGTCGACTCCTACCTGCTGGTCTTCGCCGCGCTGCTGCTCCCGGCCGGGCTGCTCGGCGACCGCCTCGGCCGCAGGCGCACGCTGCTGGCCGGCATGGCGGTCTTCGGCGCCGCCTCGCTCGCCGGGGCGCTGGCGGGCGGCACCGGCGGCGTCATCGCCGCCCGCGCCTTCATGGGCCTGGGTGCGGCGATCATGATGCCGCTGTCGATGTCCATGCTCCCGGCCGTCTTCCCGCCGCACGAGCGGACCCGCGCCATCGCCGTGTGGTCCTCGGCGTCCGCCCTCGGGCTGCCGATCGGCCCGCTGCTCGGCGGCTGGCTGCTGGAGCACTTCTCCTGGACCTCGATCTTCCTGGTCAACGTCCCGATCGTGGCGGTCGGCGGCATCGCCCTGGCCTTCACCATGCCCGAGACCAGGGACCCGGCCGCCCCCAAGGCGGACGGCCCCGGCTCGCTGCTGTCGATGGGCGGCCTCGTCGCCCTGGTCTACGGGGTCATCGAGGCCCCCGTGCGCGGCTGGGGCGACCCCGCCGTGCTCGGCGTGCTCGCCCTCTCCGCCGTCCTGCTGACCGCGTTCGTGCTGTGGGAGCGGCGGGCGCCGCAGCCGATGATGGACGTCCGGCTGTTCCACGACCCCCGGTTCAGCTGGGCGATGGTCGCCGCCGTCGCCGCGAACCTGCTCATGGGCGGGCTGCTGTTCGTGTTCCCGCAGTACCTGCAGGCCGTCCTCGGCAACGACGCGTTCGGCACCGGGCTGCGGCTCATCCCGATGCTGCTCGGCCTCCTCGCCGGGGGCCTCACCACCGACCGGATCGTCCCGCGCACCGGCCACAAGCCGATCATCGTGACCGGGCTGGCCGTCCTCGCGGCGGGCCTCGGCTGGGGCGCGTTCACCGACGCCGGCGACTCCTACGGCTCCATCGTCCCGTGGCTGCTGCTGATCGGCCTCGGCTGCGGCCTGTCCCTTGTCCCCGCGATGGACGCCCTGATGGCGGCGCTCCCCGCCGACCAGGCAGGGCGCGGATCCGGGCTCGTCCAGACGCTCCGCCAGACCGGCGGCACCCTCGGCGTCGCGGGCCTCGGCAGCCTGCTGTCGGCCGTCTACCGCGACCACGTCGCGACCGGGGGCCTGCCCGGCGCGGCCGCGGACGCCGCGCACGGCTCGGTCGGCGGCGCCGTCGCGGTCGCCGGGAAGCTCCACGACGCGGCCCTGCTGGCGTCCGCCCGCGACGCCTACGTCCACGGGATGGACGCGGTGCTCGCCGCCTGCGCAGCCGCGTCGCTGGCCGTCGCCGTCCTCCTCCTCGCCTTCCAGCCGGGCCGCCGGGGTGCGGACGTCACCGCCGATGAACCAGAATCGACACATGAGCACGTCGCACCCTGAGCACGCCCTCGACCGCCTGGAGGACCGGCTCGCCCGGCTGCCGCTCAGGGAGCGCAAGAAGCTGAGGACCCGGAGGGCGATCCAGGACCACGCCCTCCGGCTCTTCACCGAGCAGGGCTACGACCAGACCACCGTCGAGCAGATCGCCGCCGCCGCGGAGATCTCCCCGAGCACGTTCTTCCGGTACTTCCCCACCAAGGAAGACGTCGTGGTCACCGACGAGTACGACCCGATCATGGCGGAGATCTTCCGCGACCAGCCGCCCGAGCTGTCCACGGTCGAGGCGCTGCGCGCGACGCTCCGCGAGATCCTCCCGCAGATGCTGGACGAGGACCTCGAGGTGATCAACACCCGGCTGCGGCTGACCGCCGAGGTCCCCGCGCTGCGCAGCCGGACCTTCGAGTCCATGCGCGAGGGCACCGCCGCGATGCTGTGCGAGGCCGTCGGCGCCCGGGTCGGCCGCCCGCCCACCGACCGGGAGGTCCAGGCGTTCACCTGGGCCGTCATCGGCGTCATGCAGGCCGCCATGTACCAGTGGATCGACGGCGACGCCACCGCCCACGACATGCCGGACCTCATCGACCGCAACCTGGACTTCCTGTCCCGCGGCTGTCGCTTTTAGCCCAGGGGGCGACTTTTATCCAGGAGGGCGACCCCCTGGAACCCCCGTCACGGTCGTGAGGCCGTTTCCCCGCTCCGCTAGAGCTCCGCGGCGAAACGGCCTCACGACCGGCGGGCGTGCCCGCTGCGCTCGCTGCACTCGCTCCGCGTGCACGCCCGTGAGGTGGTTGCGGTTCGAGCCTGCCGGGGACTGAGGTTCAAGCCTGCCGGGGCTGGGATCCGAGCCTGCCGGGGCTGAGGTTCGAGCCTGGCCGGGGGCTGGGGGCTGGGGGTCGAGCGTGCCGGGGTTGGGATCCGAGCCTGCCGGGGCTGAGGTTCGAGCCTGGCCGGGGGCTGGGGGCTGGGGGTCGAGCGTGCCGGGGTTGGGGTTCAGGCCGTGTGGCTGTGGGGTCCGGCCTGCCGGGCCCGGTCACACCTGCCGTAGTCGGGGTTCGGGGGCGCCGGATCAGCTGGACAGTTGGGCGGCCAGCTTGGGGCTGACTCGGACGGCGCCCTTGAGGTTGCGGGTGTAGACGTTCTGGATCATCACGTCGAGGCCCGTGCGCGGCGCGACGACCATCTTGCCGTTGCCGATGTACAGCGCGATGTGGGAGATGTAGCCGGGCGCCGTGGGGTCGTTGGCCCAGATCAGCATGTCGCCGGGGACGGCCTTGTTGTACGGGATGACCCAGCCGACGCGGGCCTGGTCGGCGGCGACGCGCGGGAGGCGGATGCCGGCCCGCGCGAACGCGTACTGCATCAGCCCGGAGCAGTCGTAGCCGCCCTCGGCCTCCGACTCGCCGCCCCACACGTACGGCCAGCCGATCCGCGAGTACGCCGCCTTGATCACGGTCTGCACCTGGCCGGCGGTCATCACCTGGCCGTGCGAGGTCGGCGCGTGGTCCGAGCCGGCCCTCGGGAAGTCGATCTGCGGGTTGACCGCGACGGCCTTGGCGTGCTTCGGCAGCACCTTCTTCAGCTTCTTGATGAAGGCGGCCGGCTTCGTCTTCGGCACGCTGATCAGCATCGCGTTGCCGGTGGGCATGCCGAGGGCCTGCGCGGTGGCGTGCGAGACGACCGCGTCGACGTCGCTGATGCCCATCGTCGCGTAGGCGCCGACGCGCAGGTTCGACTGGTGCTGCTTGCCGCCGACGGGCACCTGGCTGCCGAGCTTGACGCCGCCGTCGCTGCCCATCGTGAACGAGATGGCGACGTCGCCGGACGCGACGTTGCGCCAGAGCGCGTCGGACTGCGCGGTCGGCTTCGGCGTGTAGTTGCGGAACGTGGACGGGTCGACGCCCATCAGGCCGACGCGCTTGCCGGCGACCATGCCCTGCACGGCGTCGACGACCTCGACGCCCTTCACGCCCTTGGCGCCCCGGATCTTCGCGATGGTCGCGGCGGGCAGCGCGGACGGGGCCGCCACGAGGACGTGCGGCGTGAGGCGCTTGCCGAGCGGTGCGACCGCGCCCGGCGAGAGGCTGGTGCTGCCGGAGGCGGCGACGTAGCGGGCCCGCTTCTCCTGCGGCGAGGGGGCGGGGTCGCCGTCGTGGCCGCGGGCGATGAGGACCGCCGTATTGGCGGCGAGCGTGGTCAGGACCGAAACGCCGATGATCGTCGGTAGGACCCGGCGGTTCGGCTTCCGCACTGCCACGCTCCTTTGAGGTCGAGCCTTCCGGCTCCCACGACTATGACCCAGAGGAGCGGCAACCGTCCAGATACCCGGTGCATCACCGGGCACCCCTGCCCGTCATGCCCCATCGGGTCAGCCCCGTCTCCGCTACCCATTGGTAACACCATGCGGGAACGAGAGCAAGGTCACGTTGCCACAAAATGGACGGCTAATCCAATTGCCCACGTAGCTCGCGGGTCAGCTCGGCCGGCGTCGTCACGGGCAGCCGGCAGGTGAACATCCGGCAGACGTACGCGGCGGGCGCCCCGTCCACCGGTTCGCGGCCCTCCAGCAGCGGGACGCCCTCGGCGCCCGGCTCGCCGACGCTCACCACCGCGCCCGGCGCGGGCGCCATCAGCGCGGTGCGGTGCAGCGCCCGGGTCCGCTCGTCGTCCCGGCCGCCGATGATCGCGATCTCCACCGGCCCGGCCGCGTGCGCCTCCGCGACCGCCAGCCCCCAGCCCGCGAACCGCGCGTGCTTCTCCGCCAGCGGCCCGACCGGTCCGAGCGCCGCCTCCGCCGCCTGCCGGTGCCAGTCCGACCCGGTCAGCGCCGCGAACGACAGCAGCGCGCCCGCCGCCGCGAACTGCCCGGACGGGGTGGCGTTGTCGGTCGGGTCCTGCGGGCGCCGGAACAGCCGCTCGGCGTCGTCGGCGGTGTCGTAGAAGCCGCCCTCCCCGTCCTCGAACCGTTCGAGGACGGTGTTCAGCAGCTCCCCCGCCAGCCGCATGTGCACGGGGTCGCCGGTGACGCCGTGCAGCGCGAGCAGTCCCTCCGCCACGTCCGCGTAGTCCTCCAGGACGCCCGCGTTCCCGCCGGCGGCGCCGCCGCGCGACGTCCGGACGAGCCGCCCGCCGCTCTCGTGCACGTCGATGAGCAGCCGCGCCACGTCCTCGGCCGCGCTGACGAGGTCGGGCCGGTCGAACAGCGCCCCGCACTCGGCGAGCGCCGCGACGGCGAGGCCGTTCCAGGCCGCGACGACCTTGTCGTCCCGCGCCGGCGGCACCCGGTGCGCGCGGGCCTCCAGCAGGAGCGTCCGGACGCGCTCGTAGCGCTCCGCGTCGTCGGGGTCGCGGAGGAGCTGGAGGACCGAGGTGCCGTGCTCGAACGTGCCCGTCACCTCGAACAGGCGCTCGGCGTAGGCGCCGTCGTCCTCGCCGAGGACCTCCCTCAGCTGCTCCGGCGTCCAGACGTAGTACTTGCCCTCCACGCCCTCGCTGTCGGCGTCGAGCGCCGACGCCAGGCCGCCCTCGGGCGTCCACAGGTCGCGCAGCATCCAGTCGCAGGTCTCCAGGGCGACGCGCCGCGCGAACGGCGAACCGGTCAGCCGCCACCAGTGCGCGTACACGCGGGCCAGCAGCGCGTTGTCGTAGAGCATCTTCTCGAAGTGCGGGACGACCCACCCCGCGTCCACCGAGTACCGCGCGAACCCGCCGCCGAGCTGGTCGTACACCCCGCCGCGGGCCATCGCCTCCAGCGTGTGCCCGGCCATCGCGAGGGCCTCCGCGTCGCCCGTGCGGGCGTGGTGGCGCAGCAGGAACTCGAGGGCCATCGACGGCGGGAACTTCGGCGCGCCGCCGAACCCGCCCCGCGCCGCGTCGTAGGACTGCGCCAGCACCTTCACGGCCTGCGCGAGCCGCTCCGCGCCGGGCACCTCGCCGCCCGCGAGGCCCGTCCCGCGCGAGGTCAGGGCCGCGACGACCTGCTGCCCCTGCCCGACGACCTCGTCGCGCTGCTCCGTCCACGCCTTGTGGACGGCCTCCAGCAGCCCCTGGAACTGCTGCCGGGGGAAGTACGTTCCGCAGTAGAACGGATGCCCGTCCGGCGTCATGAACACGGTCATCGGCCACCCGCCCTGGCCGGTCATCGCCTGCGTGGCCTCCATGTAGACCGCGTCGATGTCGGGGCGTTCCTCCCGGTCCACCTTGACGTTCACGAACATCTCGTTCATGAGCCGCGCGGTCTCACCGTCCTCGAAGGACTGGTGCGCCATCACGTGGCACCAGTGGCAAGCGGCATATCCAACAGAAAGGAGCACCGGGACATCTCGCCGGCGCGCCTCGGCGAACGCCTCGGCGCTCCACTCCCACCAGTCGACCGGGTTGCCGGCGTGCTGCAGCAGGTACGGGCTGGTGGCGTCCTTGAGCCGGTTCATGCCCCGATCCTGCCCGATCCGGCGCCCGGTTCACGGCCCCGGGCCGTCCCGTTTCGGCGGGTTGCCCCCGAGCGCGCCGCCCCTATGATGACGTCGCCGATGACCGGGTCCGTCCGCGGACGGGCCCCGACCCGGCACAAGCACCAAGAACGTCGTCCAACGCTCCCCCTCCCCCCGCTCCTGCACCCGCTGAAGTTGGAGCTTCACCCATGACCGAAACCCGGCCCTCCACCCCCACCTCCCTCGACGACGTCGACGGCTGGTTCCCCAAGGTCGACCAGAGGCTGTTCACCTGGTTCCTGGACCGCCAGGAACGCCTCGGCCAGCAGGGCGACCTCGTCGAGCTCGGCTCCTACCTCGGCAAGAGCGCCATCCTCATCGGGCGCCACCTGCGCGACGGCGAGACCTTCACCGTCTGCGACCTGTTCGACTCCGAGGCCCCCGACGACTCCAACCAGGCCGAGATGGACGGGTCGTACGCGAGCCTGACCCGCACCGCCTTCGAGGCGAACTACCGCGCCTTCCACGACGGCCTGCCGCGGATCGTCCAGGCGCCGACCTCGGTGATCCTCGACCACGTGCGGCCGGAGAGCTGCCGGTTCGTGCACGTGGACGCGTCCCACCTGTACGAGCACGTGCGGGGCGACATCCAGGCCGCGCACGTGATGCTGCCGGTGGAGGGCGTGCTCGTCTGCGACGACTACCGCTCCGAGCACACCCCCGGCGTCTCCGCCGCCGTCTGGGAGGCGGTCGCCGCCGAGGGCCTGCGCCCGGTCTGCGTCACCCCCCAGAAGTTCTACGGGACGTGGGGCGACGTGAAGGACGTCCAGGACGACCTGCTGGCCTGGCTCGGCGAGCAGGACGACCTCTGGCACGAGGTGCAGGAGGTGGCCGGGCGGCCGCTGCTGCGCGTCAAGGGCAAGCCGGCCCCGAAGGCCCCCAAGAAGGACCGGACGCGCGAGCTCAAGGAGCGCCTCGCCCGCGCCGAGGAGCAGCGGGCGCGCGCGCAGCACGAGCTCGACTCCGTCCGCAACTCGTTGAGCTTCAAGGTCGGCCGGGCCGCCACCGCGCTGCCCCGGGCGATGCGCCGCCGCAACGGGCGGCAGCGCTAGCCGTCGAGGGCCGCGAGGGCGGTCTCGATGGTGCGGTGGAACGTCGGATAGGCGTAGATCATCTCGCGGAGGGCCGCGGTGGGGGCCTCGGTGTGCACGGCGACGGCCAGCGCGCCGAGGACCTCCCCGCCGGCCGGCCCGGCCGCGGTCGCGCCGACCAGCACCCCCCACTCGGTGCTCTCGACGAGCTTGACGAACCCGTCGTTGCCGACCTTCTGGATCCAGCCGCGCGCCGACTCCGGGATCGGCGCGAGCCCGGTGCGGACCGGCAGGTTCTGATCGCGGGCCTGCGCCTCGGTGAGCCCGACCGACGCGATCTCGGGATCGGTGAACGTCACCCGGGGGACGGCCCGGTAGGCGGCCTGCGGCCCCTCCTCGCCGAGGATGTCGCGGACCGCGACGGACGCCTGGTACATCGACACGTGCGTGAACGCGCCCTTGCCGGTGATGTCGCCGATCGCCCAGACGCCGTCGGCGGCGCGCATGTGCCCGTCCACGTCGAGCCGCCGGGCGTTCTCGTCCAGGCCCACGGCGTCCAGGCCGAGGCCCTTCAGGTTCGGGCGGCGGCCCGTCGCGACGAGCAGCCGGTCGGCGGCCAGGGTCTCGTCCCCGAGATGCAGGCGGAACTCGCCGTTCGCGTACGACGCGCCGGTGACCTTCGCGCCCGTCCGCACGCCGATGCCCTCCCGCTCGAACACCTGCCGCAGCAGCCCGCTCGACTCGGGTTCCTCGTTCAGCAGCAGGCGGTCGGCCGCCTCGACGACCGTCACGCGGCTGTCGAAGCGTGAGAAGACCTGCGCCATCTCCACCCCGACCGCGCCGCCGCCCAGCACCAGCAGCGACTCCGGCACCTCGGTGGCCTGCACGGCCTCCCGGTTCGTCCAGTACGGGACGTCCGCGAGCCCGTCGACCGGCGGAGCCGACGGCGCCGTGCCGGTGTTGAGCAGGATGCCGCGGCGGGCCCGGAACACCCGGTCGCCGACCGTCACCTCGCGCGGCCCGGTGATGCGGCCCTCCCCCCGCACCAGCCGCGCGCCCTTGCCGGTGAGCCGGTCGGCGGCGGCCGTGTCCGTCCACGAGCCGGTCGCCTCGTCGCAGATCCGGGCGGCCACCGGCGCCCAGTCCGGCCGGATGATCGAGTCGCCCGCCATCCCCGGGATGCGGGTGCCGTCCGCGATCAGCCCCGCCGCGCGCACCATCATCTTCGTCGGGACGCACGCGTAGTACGGGCACTCCCCGCCGACCAGCCGGGACTCCACGGCCGCGACGGACAGGCCGGCCTCGGCCAGCCGGCCCGCCGCGTCCTCCCCGCCGGGCCCGAGACCGATGACGACGACATCGACTTCTTCAGCCATGCCCCGAGTCCTGCCCATGTTGGGCGGGGTCTCACTGTGGCGGGCGAGGTTTTGCGGCCCGGCGGGGCGGCAGGGGAATCCGGTCCAGGTCGTGGACGAGCGAGATCGCGCCGCCGAACTCGGCGGCGGCCTCGTCCTCGAAGCGGTGCTCGTCCTCCGCGCGGTAGCGCTCGGAGAAGTGCGTGAGGACCAGGTGCCGGACGCCGGCGTCCGCCGCGACCCGGCCCGCCTGCCCCGCCGTGAGGTGACCGAACCTCGCCGCGAGCGGGGAGTCCTCGTTCAGGAACGTCGACTCGATCACCAGCATGTCGACGCCGGACGCGAGATCCCGCACGCCGTCGCAGCGGCGGGTGTCCATGACGAACGCGACCTTCTGCCCGGGACGCCGCGCGCTGCACTCCTCCAGCGCGACCGTCGTGCCGTCCGGCGCGGTCACCCGCCCCCGCTCCTGGAGTTCGCGGACGAGCGGCCCTCGCACGCCCCGCTCCGCGAGCCGCTCCGGCAGCATCGTCACGCCGTCCGGCTCCTCGACCCGGTACCCGTACGCCTCCACCGGGTGCGACAGCCGCCGCGCGACCAGCGAGAACGGCGCGTCCTCCAGGTCGAGCGCGGTCCGCTCCCCCGACACCGGCCACTCGCGGACCACCTCGGTGTCGTGGAACGCCGACGCGTACCGCAGCCGCTGCCAGTACTCCGCGCCGCTCGCCGGGAACACCGCGTTCACCGGGTGCTCGACGCCGTCGCGCGCGATCCGCTGGACGATGCCGGGCACGCCGAGGCAGTGGTCGCCGTGGAAGTGCGTCACGCAGATCCACGTCACGTCGTTCGCGGCGACCCCGGCGTGCGCCATCTGCCGCTGCGTCCCCTCGCCCGGGTCGAACAGCAGGCCCTGCCCGTCCCAGCGCAGCAGGTAGCCGTTGTGGTTGCGGGCCTTGGTCGGCACCGCGCTGGCGGAGCCGAGGACGATCAGATCGCGTGCGGACATCCCCCCATGGTGCCGGGCGAAGGCCGTTGCAAGCGCTTGGTTATCCTGACCGCGTCCTGGACCGATGCGAGCAAGGGAGAGCCGCGTGGCCGGAAGCAAGCGCGACAAGATCAGGATGACCCCCGAGGAGGTCGCCGCCTACCTCGCCGGCAACTTCAAGGTCCAGGTCGCCACCGTCGGCAAGGACGGCGAGCCGCACCTCGTCACGATGTTCTACGCGCTGCTCGACGGCAAGATCGCGTTCACCACGTACCACTCGTCGCAGAAGGTCGTGAACCTGCGCCGCAATCCGACGATGACCTGCCTCGTCGAGGACGGCGTCGAGTACAACGAGCTGCGCGGCGTCGCACTGTACGGCCGCGGCCTGGTCATCGAGGACCGCGACGAGCTGCACAAGGTCGGCTACGTCGTCGGCTCCCGCATGGCGGGCCTGCCCGTCCCCGAGATCGGCGAGCCCATCGACCCCGCCATGGCCGCCGGCATCGAGCAGGCCATGTCCAAGCGCGTCCTCGTCGTCATGGACCCCGACACCGTCGTCAGCTGGGACCATCGGAAGGCGTGAGCCCCTCCCGCCGGCGCGCCGCGTCCTCCGCCTTGGGGGTCGGGACCGAGCCGTAGAGGGTGATCGCGCGGTCGAGGGCGGCGCCCTCGGCCGCGGTGTCGCCGCGCTGCCGGGCCGCGTCCGCGAGATGCACGAACGCGTCGCCCTCCCGCTCCGGGGCCTCCTCCGCCCGGACGATCTCCAGTGCCTGGCCGAAGAAGTTGGTCGCCGCAACGGGCCGTCCCGCGCGCAGGTACGCCTCGCCGAGGGTGGTGAGGGCGCGGGCCCGGTCGTGGTCGTCGGAGAGCGCGGCGAACTCGTCCGGCAGGGAGCCCAGCAGCCGGATGGCGCGGTCGAGGTCGCCCGTCTCCATCAGCGCGCGGCCGAGGTTGTGCCGGGCCAGCAGCACCGTGCGGCGGTCGCCGTCGCGCTCGGCGAGCCGCAGGCCCTCCTCCAGCGACTCGGCGGCCTCCGCCCAGCGCTCCCGGTGCAGCAGCGCCAGTCCCTCCGCCTCCAGTTCCGCCTCGCCGGACGCCGGACCGGAGAGGTAGTGGTCCAGGACCCGGCGCAGCGCCGCGTCGCGCTCCTCCTCGGTGTCCTCGCGGGCGGCCCATTCCCGCGCGTAGTCGCGGACGGGCCCGGGCAGCCGGTGGCGGTCGCCGCCCGCATCGGCGACGAGACCGCGGTCGGCGAGCGTCCGGAGCAGGTCGCGGGCATCCGCCTCCGGGACCCCGGCCAGGGCGGCGGCCGCGGCGGCGCCGAAGTCGTCGCCGGGCTGCAGGCCCAGCAGCCGGAGCAGCCGGGCGGCGTCCGGAGGGAGCGCCCGGTAGGAGTCCTCGAATTTCGCGCGCACGTCGGGGTCCTTCCCCCGACGCGGCGGGCGCCAACCGGGCGGCACGACGCCCCGCCACGGCGCCCGGGCCCGGCGCCCGGGCCCGGCGCCCCGGCCCGGTCCCGGCCCGGGTTCCGGCCCGGGTTCCGGCCGCGGGGCTGCGGCTCGCGGCTCAGCGCCCCGGTGGCGGCTCGGCGGGCTCGGCGCCGTCGGCGGCCGCCTCCCCGAGCGGGACGGGCCGCATCGCCGGCACTCCCGGGACGCTCGGGACGCGGTCGCGCAGCCGGTAGGCGCGCACGTCCCACAGCGCCAGCGCGGCCACCACGACCGTCGTGCAGATGTGCAGGGTCAGCCGGTCCATCGCGAACGAGATCGCCGCGAGCCCCGCGAGCGCGACCAGCGCGGTGAGGCGGGCCCGCGTGAAGTCCCCGAAGACGGCCCGCTTGAAGAGGGCGTGCCCGAACACGAACAAGGCCGGGCCGCCCGTCGCGACGGCGGCGAAACCGGCCGTCACGTGCCCGCCGGGATGCGCCATCACCATCTCGTCCGCGACGGCGCCGACGATGATGCCCGCGACCATCACGATGTGGATGAACGTGTACGCGGACCGGCCCAGACGTCCCGGATCCGGGGACTCGGCGATCCGCTCGGCCGCCTTCTCCGCCGTGTGGTCGAAGTAGATCCACCAGAGCGCGACGGCGCCGGCGAACGCCGACACGAACCCCGCCGCGACCCCGGCGCCCGGCGTACGGCCGCCGAGCGTCGCACCGGTGACCAGCACGGACTCGCCGAGGGCGATGATGACGAACAGCTGGCAGCGCTCGGCCATGTGGCCGCCGTCGATGGTCCAGTCGGCCGTGCTGGACCGGCCGAGCAGCGGGGTCGTGTACCCGTGCCACGGCGCCAGGTACTCCAGCGCGACGGCGAGCAGCCACAGCCCGGCGCGGACGTCCGCCGCGTCCACGAGGGCGCCGCCGATCCACAGCACGGCCGACACCGCCTGCCAGAACAGCACCCGCTGGAAGTTGCGGCCGAGCTCGTGGGCCCAGGTGGTGGCGACGACGAAGACGGTCCGGCCCACCTGGATGACCACGTAGGCCGCAGCGAACCACACCCCGCCGGAACCGAACGCGCCGGGCAGCATCGCCGCCATGAACAGCCCGGCGATCATCACGCCGACCAGCATCAGCCGGACCACCGGATGGTCCGGGTCGAACCAGTTGGTGGTCCAGCAGGTGTACATCCACGCCCACCAGACCGCGAGCAGGAGCAGCAGCGTCTCGGCGGCGCCGCGGGCGGTCAGGTGCTCCAGCAGCCGGTGCGACAGCTGGGTCACCGCGAAGACGAAGACCAGGTCGAAGAAGAGCTCGAAGAAGGTGACCCGCGCCGTGCCGTCGCCGCGGGGCCGCAGCAGGGCGTCCACCCTGGACGGGCGCCCTGCGGGCATGCCGGACGGCGCGGCGTGCCCGGTGCGCGCGTCGCTCATGGGGGGATGCCTGCCGGCCGGGGCGCCGGGCTAGGCGGTGCCGGCGGACTCGTCGCCCGCCTTGCGGTCGGCGGCCGCGGCGGCCTTGGCGGCCTGCGCCCGCTCCCATTCCTGCTGCTTGAGATCGGCCTCCCGGGGCGCCTGGATCTTCCTCATCTGCTTGTTCATCGACCGGACGAGGAACACCAGCGCGATCAGCAGCGCCAGGAACACCCCGAAGCCGAGGAGGCCGGGGCTGACCGTGTCGTTGTTGAGCGGAATGGCGTGGGCGAGCGGTAGCACTACAGACACACCTTCTCCCGGATGCCGGCGAACAGGTCGCTCTCCGGCAACTCGGTGTCGACCAGGGACCTGGCCAAATGGTAGTCCTCGGTCGGCCATGCCTCGCGCTGGACGTCCAGCGGGACGCGGAACCAGAACCCGTCGGGGTCGATCTGGGTCGCGTGCGCGAGGAGCGCGCGGTCACGGGTCTCGAAGTAGTCCGCGCACGGGACCCGGGTCGTGACGTCCCACGTCGCGCGCTTCTCCTTCTCGTCCTCGAAGCGCTCGATCCAGTCGTGGTACGGCGACTCCAGGCCCGCCTTCTCCATCGCGGTGTGCAGCGCGAGGATGCGGTCCTTGCTGAAGGTCATGTGGTAGTAGAGCTTCAGCGGCTGCCACGGGTCGCCCGCGTCCGGGTAGCGCTCCGGGTCGCCGGCCGCCTCGAACGCCTCCACCGACACCTCGTGGCACTTCACGTGGTCGGGGTGCGGGTAGCCGCCCTTCTCGTCGTACGTCAGCATCACGTGCGGGCGGAACTCGCGGACGGCGCGCACCAGCGGCTCGCTGGCGGTCTCCAGCGGCTCCAACGCGAAGCAGCCCTCGGGCAGCGGCGGCAGCGGGTCCCCCTCGGGGAAGCCGGAGTCGACGAAGCCGAGCCAGCGCTGCCCGACGCCGAGGATCTCGCGGGCCCGCGCCATCTCGGCCTCGCGCACCTTGCCGATGTCGGCCTTGACCTCGGGACGGTCCATCGCCGGGTTCAGGATGTCGCCGCGCTCGCCGCCGGTGCAGGTGACGACCAGCACCTCCACGCCCTCCGCGACGTACCGGGCCATCGTGGCCGCGCCCTTGCTGGACTCGTCGTCGGGGTGGGCGTGCACCGCCATCAGGCGCAGCGGCTCGGCACCCCCGTCCGGCCGGGCGCACGTCGTATCGTCGATGACCTCGGACACCTGGGGATCTCCCTCTCAGCGAGCGGTTCTTACCGTGAAGGCGGACCCCGGTTCGGAGCACCCGCGCCTACAGACGAGAATTGTCCCTGACAACGTCCGCACCCCGCACGGAGATTCCCCGCGATGACGACGAGCGTGCCGGCGCCGGAGGCGCCCACCGAGCCCAAGCGCGGCCGGCTCGGCCTGGTGATCATCGGGATCGTGTGCGCGGTCGCGGCGGGCGGCTTCGGGTTCATCGCCGCGCACGTGGGGCAGACTCCCGGCATCGACGCGCAGCTGATCACCTACGACGCGGGCCCGGCCTCCATCGAGGTGAACTTCTCCGTCGCGAAGCCGAAGGGGGACGTGGTGCACTGCACGCTGCAGGCCTTCGACGAGAACATGGCCGTGATCGCGAAGAGGGACGTCACGATCCCGGCCGGAACGTCGAAGGCGGGCATGTCGGAGACGCTGCCCACGCCGGGCAAGGCGACCAGCGCCCAGGTGCAGGGCTGCCGCAAGGCGTGACGCCGGTCCGGGCCGCGGACGCCTGGATCGTCCGGTCGGCGGGTGAAACCCGATTGGCCGGTTGCACACGCCGAGTTCAGGGAACCTTTACCCGCACACACCGGATAGGCTAGAGGTTTCACCCGGCCGCACTTCATGTCGATGTGGCGCCCGCCCGGAAGGGCCGGCGAGGATCGCAACATGTGGATGAGGAGTACCCGTGACCGAGACCCGCGCTGACAACGTCACCTGGCTGACCCAGGAGGCGTACGACCGGCTCAAGGCTGAGCTGGACCACCTGTCGGGCCCGGGCCGCATCGAGATCGCTCAGAAGATCGAGGCGGCGCGGGAGGAAGGCGACCTGCGCGAGAACGGCGGCTACCACGCGGCCAAGGAGGAGCAGGGCAAGATCGAGGGCCGGATCCTCCAGCTCCAGGGGATCCTGGAGAACGCGCGCGTGGGCGAGGCGCCGCGCACCGAGGGCGTCGTCGGCCCGGGCATGACCGTCACGGTCACCTTCGAGGGCGACGAAGAGGAGGTCACGTTCCTGCTGGCCTCCCGCGAGGAGGTCGGCGCGCCCATCGACGTCTACTCGCCGAAGTCGCCGCTCGGCGCGGCGATCAACGGCAAGAAGGTCGGCGACAAGGCCACCTACGCGCTGCCGAACGGCCGCAGCATGACCGTCGAGATCCTCGACGCGACCCCCTACGGCGGCTGACCCCCGCCGCGATCGCCGCTCCCCCGAGCGGCGTCACCGGCCGGGAGTGCGCTTCACGGTCCGCCGTCCCGCTCAGCGGGGCGGCGGACCGTCGTTTTGCCCGGGGCCGCCGTTCCGTCCCGACGCCTCCCGGACGAGGGGCAGCGTGCGGTAGGGGATCTGGGTGGCGAGGGAGATCACCGAGGACGCGCGCTCGACGCCCGCGACGTCCACGAGCACGTCGATGACGCGCTGCAGGTCGGTGTTGCTGCGCGCGACGATGCGGCAGAGCATGTCGCCGGGGCCGGTGATCGTGTGCGCCTCGATCACCTCCGGGACCTGGGCGAGGCGGCGCGCGACCGGGTCGTGGCCGCCGGCCTGCCGCAGCTGCAGCGTGACGAACGCGGTGACGCCGTAGCCGAGCGCCGCCGGGTCGATCTCGGGGCCGAACCCGGCGATGACGCCGTCGCGCGACAGCCGGTCCAGCCTTGCCTGGACGGTCCCGCGGGCGACGCCGAGGCGGCGGGACGCCTCCAGCACGCCGACGCGGGGCTCGGCGGCGAACATCTCGATCAGCCGGCCGTCCAGCTCGTCGATGGGCACGGCGTCCTCCCGTCGCTGTGGTCCTGGTCACGCTGTACAGAGCGACCGATCATTTCCGCTGCCGACTGTACAGATTGTGCAGCGATTTCGGCGACTCTTGCGCACCTTGTAGGTGTACGTCGAGATTGGTGGGCATGGATGAGTTTCCGGTCAAGGGCATGGACGCCGTCGTGTTCGCCGTGGGCAACGCCAAGCAGGCGGCCCACTACTACTCGACCGCCTTCGGGATGCGCCGGGTCGCCTACCGCGGCCCGGAGAACGGCAGCCCGGACGAGGCGGTGCACGTGCTGGAGTCGGGCGGCGCCCGGTTCGTGTTCCGCGGCCCCGTGAAGGCGGGCACCGCGATCGGCCGGCACATCGCCGAGCACGGGGACGGGATCGTCGACCTGGCGATCGAGGTGCCGGACGTCGAGCACGCCTACCGGCACGCGCTCGCCAAGGGCGCCACGGGACTGGAGGAGCCGCACGTCCTGGAGGACGACCACGGCAAGGTGACGATCGCGGCGATCGCCACCTACGGCGAGACGCGGCACTCGCTGGTCGACCGCTCCAACTACTCCGGCCCGTACCTGCCGGGCTTCGAGGCCGCCGACCCGATCGTCGAGCCGCCGGAGAAGCGGTTCTTCCAGGCGATCGACCACTGCGTCGGCAACGTCGAGCGCATGGACGAGTGGGCCGAGTTCTACCACCGCGTCATGGGCTTCACCGACATGGCCGAGTTCGTCGGCGACGACATCGCGACCGAGTACTCGGCGCTGATGTCGAAGGTCGTCGCGGACGGCACCCGGAAGGTGAAGTTCCCGCTGAACGAGCCGGCGGAGAGCAGGCGCAAGTCGCAGATCGACGAGTACCTGGAGTTCTACGGCGGCCCGGGCGTGCAGCACATCGCGCTGGCCACCAACGACATCCTCGCGTCGGTGGACCGGATGCGCGCGGCCGGCGTGGAGTTCCTGGACAGCCCCGACTCCTACTACGAGGACGCGGAGCTGCGCGAGCGCATCGGCCAGGTGCGGGTGCCGATCGAGGAGCTGCAGAAGCGCCGCATCCTGGTCGACCGGGACGAGGACGGCTACCTGCTGCAGATCTTCACCAAGCCGGTGCAGGACCGTCCAACGGTGTTCTTCGAGCTGATCGAGCGGCACGGGTCGCTCGGCTTCGGCAAGGGCAACTTCAAGGCGCTGTTCGAGGCGATCGAGCGCGAGCAGGAGCGCCGCGGCAACCTGTGATGGCGCCGCCGGCGTGCGGCACCTGACCGGCCCGGGCACGCGGTGTCCTGGGCCGGTCAGGAGCCCGGCGGGCGGACGGGGGCGCGGACCGGCACACTGTGGCGCTATGACCGAACCGCCGCAGAACACCGAGCCGCCCGAGGATTCCGAGGCGCCGCCGCGCCGGGAGGCGCCGGAGCAGGGCTGGGCCTCCCCGGACGCGCCGGACGCGCAGGCGCAGCCGGACGTCCCCGCACCGGCGGAGCCGGCGGACGACCGGCCGCCGCCGTACCAGGGCGTGTACGGCGCGCCTCAGGGGCGCCCGCAGCCGGTGTTCACGCCCCCGGCCGGGTACCCGGCGCCCGGATCCGGCCAGGCCGGATATGGCCAGGGGCCCGGCGCGCAGCAGGCGCCGTACGGCCAGGCGCCTCACCCGCAGGCCCCGGACGGACAGGCCCCGTACGGGCCGGGCGCCGGCTACGGCACGCCGTCCTTCGCCCCCGGGGACCCGGGCGCGCCGGCGAGCCGCGGGCTGCGGTTCGCCGCGGGGCTCATCGACCGGTTCATCGTGGGCCTCTTCAACGTGCCGGTCGTCCTGTTCGCCATCCGCTGGGACCGGTTGCGGGAGGTCGCCGACAGCGGGCAGAGCCTCGACAACCCGCTGGACGCCTACGACCTCCCGCGCCTGGCGGTGGGCTATGCCGTCGCGATGCTCCTGGGCGTCGCCTACTACACGGTCCAGCACGCCGTATGGGGCAAGACGATCGGGAAGCGCGCGGTCGGGATCCGCGTCGTGCGGGCGGACGACCGCACGGCCGCGAGCTGGGGGCAGATCATCGCGCGGCAGGGGTTCGTGTTCCTGGCCGACGCCATCACGACGGCGCTGACCCTCCTGGTCCCGTTCGGGGGCCTGTTCGGGTTCGTCGCGCTGCTCGACAACGCGTGGATCCTGTGGGACCGCGACCGGCGGGCCGTCCACGACGCGGTGGCGGGGACGGTGGTGGTGCGGGCGCCGGCGTGGGCGCCGGACCCGTACGCCCGTACCTGATCTCCGGCGCGGCGGCAACCTTTGATCATCACGGCGGTAACGTTCCGGTGCCCGCCGACGCCGGCGAGGTTTGGACGGACGCGGCGCGGCGAACCTCTCAGACATGACGCAACCGCCCAATGACCCTCGGTCCGGGGACCAGCCGGAGGACCGGCCGCACGGGCAGCAACCGCACGGGCAGCCGGAACAGCCGGGCCCGTACACCGGACCGCCGTACGGCGGTGAGCAGCAGCCGTACGGCGGCCAGCCCGGATACGGGCAGCCCGGCTACGGCCAGCAGCAGCCGGGTTACGGCCAGCCCGGCTACGGCGAGCAGCAGCCCTACGGCGGGCAGCCCGGATACGGCCAGCCGGGGTACGGGCAGGAGCAGCCCTACCCGGGTCAGGGCGGCCCCTACGGCGGGCTCCCCCGGTACCAGGGCGGCCCGGGCGAGTACGCCGACCCGTCCGCCGGGCTGGCGAGCCGGTGGGCCCGCCTCGGCGCGGCCATCATCGACGGCATCATCGTCGGGATCGTCGTCGGGCTGATCTCGCTGCCGTTCGTGAACTGGGACCACGTGATCCACAACAACGGCACCATGTACGACGGCGCCCGGGTCGGCACCAACGCGATCAGCATCGTCCTGGGCTTCCTCTACTTCTGGCTGATGACGGCCAGGTGGGGCCAGACGCTCGGCAAGATGCTGCTGAAGATCCGGGTCGTCCGGCAGGACGACGGGCTGGCGGTCACGAACGGGCAGGCGGCGGGCCGGGCGGCGTTCTACACCGTCCTCGGCGGCATCTGCGGCTGCATCGGGCTCATCGACGTGGCGTGGATCCTGTGGGACCCGCGCAAGCAGGCGCTGCACGACAAGGTCGCGCGGACCGTCGTCATCAAGGCGGGCGCGCACCTGCCCGACCCGTACGTGCGCGGCTGACGGCATCCGGAGTTGCCGGGCACGGCCCGGCACGGGCAGGCTGGGCGGCGTGCATATGGCCGGATACTCCCCCAGCCCCCGCCCTCGCCGCCGCGGCCGGAGCGCCGCGCCGCGCGGCACCGCCCTGCGCGCCGGCGCGCTCCGCGGGACCGCGGGGCTGGCCGCGCTCGCCGTCGCGGGCTCGCTGACCGCCGCCTGCCAGGTCTCCATCGGCAACGGCGGGTCGGGGTCCGGGCCGTCCTCGGGCGCCGCCGCGGGCCCCGCCGGGCCGACGACCGCCGGCGACCCGTACGTCCCGGGCGACGGGAACGGCGGCTACGACGTGCAGAACTACAACCTGAAGCTGAACATCACGCCGGACGCGTCCACCGAGCTGACCGCGACGGCGACGATCACCGCGACGGCCAAGGAGACGCTCGGCCGCTTCAACCTGGACCTGACCGGCCTCACCATCTCCTCCATCACCGTGGACGGCAGCCCCGCGCGGCAGCAGCGGGCGGGCAGCGAGCTGGAGGTCACCCCGGCCAAGGAGCTGGCGAAGGGCGCGAAGTTCACCACCGTGGTGAAGTACTCGGGGACGCCGCGCACCATCTCCGACCCGATCCTCGGCACCTACGGGTGGGTCCGCACGTCCGACGGGGTCTTCATCGCCTGCGAGCCGAGCGGCGCGCACACCTGGTTCCCCGCCAACGACCATCCGAGCGACAAGGCCACGTTCGACTTCGAGGTCACGGTGCCGCAGGGGCTCACGGCGATCGCCAACGGCGAGCCCACGACGCCGGTGACCGGTTCGGGCGGCGGCGGCGCCCCCGGCCTCCCCGGCGCGCCCGGCGGCGGCTCGGGCGGCGGGGAGTCGCCCGGCGGCGAATCGCCGAACGGCGGCCCGTCGGTCGTCCCGGCCGCCGACCGCCGCGCCACGACCACCACGACCTGGCACGTCAAGCAGCCGATGGCGACGTACCTGGCGACCGTGGACGTCGGCCGGTTCGCGGTCCGCACCGGCAAGACCTCCGACGGCAAGCCGGTGATCACCGCGGTGGACCCGAGCGTCCCCGGCGTGAACGTGGACGCGTTCGCCAAGCTGAACGCCGACGTCATCGACCAGTGGTCCAAGCTGTTCGGCCCGTACCCGTTCGACTCCGCCGGCGGCCTGATCGACAACGCGCAGGTCGACTTCGCGCTCGAGACCCAGACGCGCCCCGTGTACGGGGCGTTCGGGCTCCAGCCGACGGTCGTCGCGCACGAGCTGTCGCACCAGTGGTTCGGCGACAGCGTCAGCGTCGGCCGCTGGCAGGACATCTGGCTGAACGAGGGCTTCGCGACGTACGCGGAGTGGCTGTGGGGCGAGAAGTCCGGCGGGTCGAGCGTCCAGGAGCAGTTCGACCAGCGGTACCGGGAGGGCTCGGCCGGCGACCTGTGGGACGTGCCGCCGGGCAACCCGGGCCGCCGCCAGATGTTCGGCCGCTCGGTGTACGACCGGGGCGGTATGACGCTGGTCGCGCTGCGCGGCCGGATCGGCGAGCCGGCGTTCTACCGGCTGCTGCAGACGTGGACGAAGGAGCACAGGTACTCGACCGGGACGACGAAGGAGTTCATCGCGCTGGCGAACAAGGTGTCCGGCAAGAGGCTGGACGCCTTCTTCGACGCCTGGCTGTACCGCAAGGGCCGTCCCGCGAAGTGACAAGGGACGGCAAGGGTCTCGGAAAGAGCGGCCGGTTCCCCCACCGGGCGGGCCGCCCGTACGGCACCATCCCGCAGTGAACGGACCTTCCGGACCGTCCGCCGCCCGTGCGGACGGCCCCGGTTCGGCTCGCCGGAGCGGCGGGCGGCGGCGCCTTGTCCACAGCCCGCACCGCCGGCCCCGTTCCGGTTCCGCGGCGAAATCCGTCCCGGATCGACGAATTCGAGATGGAAACGCGCTTGAACACCGCGGTGACACCGTAAATCCTTGATCCACTTGTGTCGTCTCACCCGAGGACGAGATCGAATGAGCAGAACCCCCAGAGCTCTTGCCGTCGTGGCGCTCGGCGCCGCGGCGGGCCTCATGGTGTCGGCGGCGGCCCCCGCCGGCGCCGACACCGTGCGGTTCACCCCGGGCGCGCCCGGGGCCGGCGACCCGTACTTCCCGGACATGGGCAACGGCGGCTTCGACGTCTCCCACTACGACATCGCGCTGCGCTACGACCCGAAGACCAAGGCGATCCAGGCCGTCACCACCGTCACCGCGCGCGCCACGCAGGACCTGTCCCGGTTCGACCTGGACTTCCAGGGCCCACTGAAGATCTCTTCGCTGACCGTGGACGGCCGCCCGGCGTCCTACACCCGGTCCGGCGCGCAGGAACTGGTGATCACGCCGCGCAAGGGCCTGCGCGAGCACCGCCGGTTCCAGGTCCGCGCCGTCTACTCCGGCGTCCCGCAGACGATCAACGACCCGGCGCTGGGCGTGTCCGGGTGGGTCCCGACGGCCGACGGCGGGATCATGCTGAACCAGCCGATCGGCGCCGCCACCGTCTACCCCGTGAACGACCACCCGACCGACAAGGCGACGTACTCGTTCGCGCTCACCGCGCCGAAGGACCTCACCTCGCTGGCCAACGGCGACCTGACCGGCACGCGCACGGCCGGCGGGCTGACCACGACCCGCTGGGAGATGCGCAGCCCGATGGCCAGCGAGCTGGCCATGGTCGCGTTCGGCAGGTACGACGTGGTCAACGGGCGCACGAAGGGCGGCGTCCCGAACCTGACCGCGACGGACCGCGCGATGGCGATCTCCGCCGCGGACGCCAAGAAGTTCAACCAGCAGACGGCCGAGGTCGTGGACTTCGAGTCCGGGCTGTACGGGCGCTACCCCTACAGCTCCACCGGCGGCATCACGGTGAAGGCGGGCGTCGGCTACGCGCTGGAGACCCAGGGCCGCCCGGTGTACGACCTGGGCCGCCACCCCGGCACGATCCCGTCCTACGGCCTCCTCGCCCACGAGCTCGGGCACCAGTGGTTCGGCGACTCGGTGTCGCCGCGGCGCTGGGCCGACATCTGGCTCAACGAGGGCTTCGCGACGTACTCGGAGTGGCTGTTCGGCGCCGCACACGGCGGCAAGACCGTCCAGCAGCTCTTCGACGCCGAGTACGCGACCCCGGCGAGCGACGACCTGTGGAAGGGCAAGGTCGCCGACCCGGGCCGCGACCACATCTTCGACGGCCTGGTGTACGACCGCGGCGCGATGGCGATCCACGTCCTGCGCCAGACCATCGGCGACAAGGCGTTCTTCAAGCTGCTGAAGGCGTGGCCGGCCCGCTACCGCTACGGCAACGCCTCGACGAAGGACTTCGTCGCGTTCGCCCAGAAGATCGGGCACAAGGACCTGAGCGACTGGGCCGCCAAGTGGCTCTACTCCGAGGGCAAGCCGGCCCTCTGACCGGTGCTGCGGAGGGCGCGCCCCGCCCGCTCCCTCCGCGGCAGGCGGAGTTCCTCTCCTCAGCCGCCGACCGATCGCACGCATCGCCCGCCGAAGGGCGGCCCCCAGGGCCCGACCGCCAAGGGCAATGCAATTCAGCTGAGCGTCAGGGTGTAGCCCTTGGCGCGGAGGCGGCCGATGACGTCCTCGGAGTGGTCGGCGCCGCGGGTCTCCAGGTGCATCAGCACCTCCGCCTCCTCGACGTGCAGCCGCGCGGCGACCCGCTCGTGCATCACGTCCAGCACGTTGACGCCCATCTCGGCGAGCTCGCTCAGCAGCGTGACGAGCGCGCCCGGACGGTCCTTCAGGCGGCACCGGACGACCAGGTACCGGCCCGCGCCCGCCAGGCCGTGCCGCAGCACCTTCGACAGCAGCAGCGGGTCGATGTTGCCGCCCGACAGCAGCACGACGACCGGCGGTTTCACCGCGTACGAGTGCTCCAGCAGCGCCGCGACCCCGGCGGCGCCCGCGGGCTCGACGACCTGCTTGGCGCGTTCGAGGCACAGCAGCAGCGCCTGCGAGATGGACTCCTCGGTCACCGTGACGACGGCGTCGACCAGCTCGCTGACCAGCCCGTAGGTGATGTCGCCCGGACGGCCGACGGCGATACCGTCCGCCATCGTCGGCTGGAGCTCGATGCGGACGGGCAGGCCCGCCGCGAGCGACGGCGGGAAGGCGGCGGCCCGCTTGGCCTGCGCCCCGATCACCTTGACGCCGGAGTCGCGGCCGATCTCCTTCGCGGCGCCCTTCACCGCCGCCGCGACGCCGGACATCAGCCCGCCGCCGCCGACCGCGCCGACGACGGTCGCGACGTCCGGGCACTGCTCCAGGATCTCCAGCCCGATCGTCGCCTGCCCGGCGACCACGTCCAGGTGGTCGAACGGGTGGATGAAGACCGCGCCGGTCTCCTCGGCGTGCTTCTCCGCCGCGACGAGGCAGTCGTCGACGGTCGGGCCGGGGAACCGCACCTCCGCGCCGTACCCCTTGGTCGCCGCGATCTTCGGCAGGGGCGCGCCGACCGGCATGAACACCGTCGACCGGCAGCCCAGCATGGATGCGGCGAGCGCGACGCCCTGCGCGTGGTTCCCGGCGCTGGCGGCGACGACCCCGCGGGCCCGCTCGTCCTCGCTCAGCCGGGCGATCCGCACGTACGCGCCGCGGATCTTGAAGGAGCCGGTGCGCTGCAGGTTCTCGCACTTCAGCAGCACCGGCCCGCCGATGAGCTCCGACAGCACCCGGGAGGAGATCAGCGGGGTGGGCACCGCCACGTCGCGGAGGAGGTCCCGCGCGGCGCGTACCTCGTCGATGAAGACGGCACTCATCCCACGATCTTCCCACGGGCCGTGCCGGGCGCCGGCCCGTCGCCGCGAGGGCGCTCCGGGGCCCTGCCGTCCGGGGACGCCCCTGCGCCGGTCAGTCGGCCGCGTTCCAGTAGCGGTCCTGCGCGAAGATCAGCGCGGCGGCGCCGATCAGCCCGGCGGTCTGCCCGAGCGCCGCCGGGACGATCTGCGTCTTGCGCGCGAACTCCATCCGGGCGTGCGCCCGGAACGCCTCCTCCACCGGGTCGAACAGCAGCGCGCCCGCCTGCGACACCCCGCCGCCGATCGCGACGACGTCCAGGTCGCACAGGTGGGTCGCCGACGCGAGCGCGACGCCGATGGCGTGGCCCGCGCGGCGCATCGCGGCGACCGCGACCGGGTGGCCGCGACGCGCGTCGGACGCCAGCTCGACGCCCGTGACGTCCTGCCCGCCGGGCCGCCAGCCCTCCCCGCGCGCCCACGCGACGAGCCCGGGGCCGCGGGCGATCGCCTCCAGGCAGCCGTGCCCGCCGCACTCGCACGGCGGGCCGGACGGCTCGACGACCACGTGCCCGATGTGCCCCGCGTTGCCGCTCGCGCCGTCCACGAGCCGCCCGCCGAGGATCAGGCCGCCGCCGACGCCGGTGGACACCACCATCCCGAGCAGGTTGCTGCGCCCGCGCCCCGCGCCGCGCCAGTGCTCCCCGATCGCGACGCAGACGGCGTCGTTGTGGACGCGGACGGGCAGCCCCGGGTACCGGCCGCGGAGCCGCTCGCGCACCGGGAACCCCCGCCAGGCGGGGATGTTCAGCGGCGACACCTCGGCGGCGGGCCACGTCATCGGGCCGCCGCAGCCGCAGCCGACGCCCGCGAGCACCGGCGAGCCCGCGTCGGCGTGCACCTTTTCGAGCAGGCCCTGGAGCGTCCGCCACAGGCCCTCGGCGTCCAGCCCCTCCCCGTTGGGGGTGGCGACGCGGTCGTAGGCGACGACGCGCCCGCCGGGCTCGACGACCGCCGCGGCGAGCTTCGTCCCGCCGATGTCCACCGCCAGGACCGGTGCGGCCGGCCCCGAACCCGCGCCCGGACCGGCCGCCGGACCCGCAGCCGCCATCACCGGTCCCCCGCCCGGCCGAACGCCAGGATGGACGCGGTGAACCCGTGCACGTGGTTGCGCCCGGCGACCGGGCCGATCTCGCCCGCGGCGAAGAACCCGCCGACCCCGGCCGGCCCGAACGCCCGGTCGAGCACCTTGGCGTCGTGGTCGGAGTCGGGGAACATCGCCTGCCCCCGGCCGTTGCAGGAGATCAGCAGCGCGCCCTCGACCGGCGCGAGGTCGAACCGCTCCAGCAGCGCGGTCAGCTCCTCCTCCGCGGCGCCCGCGTCGCGGACCTGGAAGCGGACGGTCCGCCCCACGTCCACCACGTCGCCGATGGCGATCGCGCCGCTGTCGGTGTCGGCGCCGACCACCCCGCGGACGAGGAAGTCGCCGCGCTCGTGCTCGTCGGCGTACTCGTCCATCGCGACGCCGATCAGCAGGCCCCGGCCGGCCAGCTCCTGCTCGTCCTCGGGCAGCTCCAGGACGATCTGCTCCAGCTTCTCCAGCGCCGGCACGCCCGCCAGCTCGTACAGCACGTTCTCGTCGGCCTTCGTCACCACCATGTCCGGGCCGATCGGCCGGGCGCCCTGGCTGACGACGGTCGCGGCGGTCACGGCGCCGCCGATGACCACGCCGACCGCGCCGTCCTCGTACACGTCGCCGTCCACGAACAGCCGCGCCTCGCCGTGCTCGCCCGCCTCCGCGAGGCCGCCGACGAGCGCGAGGCCGGGCAGCGCGTCATCGGAGCGCTCGACGAACGCGTCCACCGGGAAGCTGTAGGGGTCCGCCAGCAGCAGCCCCACCACGTCGTCGTCCTGTCCCTCCGGCATGCCGACCACGATCAGCTTGTCCTCGGCCTTCAGCGTCTCCAGCCGGAACGCCTCCAGCCGGGCGCCGGGCAGCACCGCCGCCCAGGCGCTGACCGCGCCCGCGTCCTCCACGCCCCGGCCCCCGCCGATCACTCCGGACGCGCTGCAGCCGATCACCAGCGCGGGCGCCGCGGACAGCGCCGCGCGCCGCGCCGCGGCCGCGATCTCCTCCGGGTCGTCGCCGGAGATGAAGACGCAGACCAGGTCGGGCGCCGCGGACAGCGGCGCGAGCGCCTGCTCGACCGCGGACACGGCGGCACTGGACAGATCGGGGCCGAGGGCCAGGCCGTCACCGAATCGCGCCATCGGCGCCGCCTCCCTCACTCCGTTCACCGGGTCGCATCACATCTCCCAGTCTCCCCCGCCGGACGCATCTGACCCAACATCAGAGGTCCCGCTCGAGTCCCGGCGCGCCCGGGCGCGGGGGCCAAGGAATCCTCGGCGCACAGGTGCGATCGCGCGCGTCGGCGACGTAGTGTCGATCGCGTGCGTTCATCCACACCACGCGAGACCACACTGGGCGAGCTGCGCACCAGCGGCCACGTCCAGCGAACGGTGAAGGCCGAGATCCGCCACAACCTGCTCGTCCGGCTGAGATCCGGCGAGCCGCGCTTCCCCGGCATCCTCGGCTTCGACGACACCGTCCTCCCCCATCTCGAGCGCGCCCTGCTCGCCGGCCACGACCTCGTGCTGCTCGGCGAGCGCGGGCAGGGCAAGACGCGGCTGATCCGCACCCTGGGCGGGCTGCTGGACGAGTGGACCCCGGTGGTGGCCGGCTGCGAGATCAACGACCATCCCTACGACCCGGTGTGCGTGCGCTGCCGCCGGCTCGCCGCCGAGCTGGGCGACGAGCTGCCGGTCGAGTGGCGGCACCGCGACGACCGCTACGGCGAGAAGCTCGCCACCCCCGACACGAGCGTCGGCGACCTCATCGGCGACGTCGACCCCATCAAGGTGGCCGAGGGCCGCACCCTCGGCGACCCGGAGACCGTGCACTTCGGGCTCGTCCCGCGCACCAACCGCGGGATCTTCTCCATCAACGAGCTGCCCGACCTGGCCGAGCGGATCCAGGTGGCGCTGCTGAACGTGCTGGAGGAGCGGGACGTGCAGATCCGCGGCTACGCGCTGCGGCTGCCGCTGGACGTGCTGCTCGTCGCGTCCGCCAACCCGGAGGACTACACCAACCGCGGCCGGATCATCACCCCGCTGAAGGACCGCTTCGGCGCGGAGATCCGCACCCACTACCCCCTCGAACTGGACGCCGAGCTGGCGCTGATCCGGCAGGAGTCCGACTTCGCGGACCTGGCGGGGCTGCCCGCCGAGGTGCCCGACCACCTGATCGAGGTCATCGCCCGGTTCACCCGGCTCGTCCGGGAGTCGACGGCGGTGGACGCGCGGTCGGGGGTGTCGGCGCGGTTCGCGCTCGCGGGCGCGGAGACCGTCGCGGCGGGCGCGGTGCGGCGCGCGGCGCTGGCCGGCGAGGAGCGCGCCGTCGCGCGCGTCTGCGACCTGCCGTCCGTGGTGCCGTCGCTGATGGGCAAGGTGGAGTTCGAGGTCAGCGAGGAGGGCCGCGAGCAGGAGGTGCTGGAGCACCTGCTGCGCCGCGCGATCGCCGAGACCTACCGGCGGACGCTCGGCCCCGCCGACCTGTCCGGGCTGCTGGACAAGTTCGACTCCGGCGACACCGTCGAGTCGGGCGAGCTGGTGTCCTCCACCGAGCTGCTGCGCAGGATCGGGCAGGTCCCCGGCCTCGCCAAGATCATGGAACGGCTCGGCATGTCCGGGGACTCCCCCGAGCAGGCCGCGGCCGCACTGGAGTTCGCCCTGGAGGGGCTGTTCCTGACCCGGCGGCTGTCCAAGGACGTGCAGGGCGGCCGGGCCGACGGGACGGCGACGTACCGGACCTGATCGCGGGTCCTGGAGGCGCCATGTCCGAGGAGGTTCGATGAGCCGGTACAGGTACGGCGCGTACGAGGACGGGCCCGACCCGCTCGCACCGCCCTACGACGTCCGCGACGCGCTGGACGCGATGGGCGACTCGGTGCTGGACGGCACCCG
This sequence comes from Actinomadura nitritigenes, assembly GCF_017573545.1. GTDB lineage: Bacteria > Actinomycetota > Actinomycetes > Streptosporangiales > Streptosporangiaceae > Spirillospora > Spirillospora nitritigenes. The sequence continues at coordinate 422,653 of NZ_JAGEOK010000002.1, forward strand.
TCCCGACGACGCGCTGCGGGACCTGCTGCGCCGCGGGCTGCCGAACGCGCAGGGCCGCCGCGGCCTCGACGACCTGCTCCGCGAGGTGCGGGAGCGGCGCCGCGCGCTGCGCGAGCGGGGCCGCCTCGACGGGACGCTGGAGGAGGCGCGGGCGCTGCTCGACACCGCGATCGGGCAGGAGCGGGCGGAGCTGTTCCCCGACCCGTCCGACGACGCGCGGCTGCGGGAGGCGGAGCTGGACACGCTGCCGTCCGACACGTCGCAGGCGATCCGGCGGCTGTCGGACTACCAGTGGCGGTCCGACGCGGCGCGGCGGACGTTCGAGCAGCTGAAGGACCTGCTGCGGCGGGAGGTGCTGGACGCGCAGTTCCAGGGCATGAAGCAGGCCCTGGAGAACCAGGACCCGGCGGCGATGCAGCGCGTCAAGGACATGATGGCGTCGCTGAACGAGATGCTGGAGAAGGACGCGCGGGGCGAGCACACCCAGGCCGACTTCGACCGGTTCATGGACGAGTACGGGGACATGTTCCCCGAGCGTCCGGAGAACCTGGAGGAGCTGGTCGACCAGCTCGCCCGCCGCGCCGCCGCGATGGACCGGCTGCTCGCCTCGCTCAGCCCGGAGCAGCGCGCCGAGCTGGCGGGGCTGATGGAGCAGGCCATGCAGGACGCGGGCCTCGCGATGGAGATGACGCGGCTCGGCGACGCGCTGCGCACGCGCAGGCCCGACCTCGGCTGGGGCCGGCCGGAGCAGATGGACGGCGACGATCCGCTCGGGATGGGCGACGCGACGACCGCGCTGGCGGAACTCGCGGACCTGTCGGAGCTGGAGGCGGCGCTCGGCCAGGACTACCCGGGCGCGCGGCTCGACGACATCGACGAGGACGCCGTCCGGCGGGCGCTCGGCCGGCAGGCCGTCGACGACCTCGACGCGCTGCGCCGCCTGGAGAAGGAGCTGGAGAAGCAGGGCTACCTGCGGCGCAACCGCGGGAAGCTGGAGCTGACGCCGAAGGCGGTGCGGCGGCTCGGCGAGACGGCGCTGCGCCGGGTGTTCTCGCAGCTCACGTCGGGCCGGCAGGGCGACCACGACCAGCGCGACGCCGGCCAGGCGGGCGAGCTGACCGGGTCGAGCCGGGAGTGGCGGTTCGGCGACGAGCAGCCCCTCGACGTCGTCCGGACGGTGAGCAACGCGATCCGCCGCAGCGCGATGGAGGGCCCGGTGCCCGACGCGGCGACCGGCCTCGTCGCGGCCCCGGCGGCGTCCCTGGACTCCCTCGCCGCGGCCGAGGTGCTGGAGCCGGTGGGCGCCGACGCGGTGGACCGGCGCGGTCCGGCGCGCCCGGCGCGGGTGCGGCTCGGCGTCGACGACTTCGAGGTGCACGAGACCGAGCGGCGCACCGGCGCGGCGGTCTGCCTGCTGGTGGACCTGTCGTACTCGATGGTGCTGCGCGGGACGTGGGCGGCGGCGAAGCAGACGACGCTCGCCCTGCACACCCTCGTCACCAGCAAGTTCCCGCAGGACGCGATCCAGATCATCGGGTTCTCCAACTACGCGCGGACGCTGCACCCCGAGGAGATGGCCGGGCTCGACTGGGACATGGTGCAGGGCACCAACCTGCACCACGCGCTGATGATCGCGGGCCGGCACCTGGACCGGCACCCCGACTTCGAGCCGATCGTCCTCGTCGTCACCGACGGGGAGCCGACCGCGCACCTGCGCCCGGACGGCCGCTCGCTGTTCGACTACCCGCCGTCCACCGACACGCTGGTGCTCACCCTCGCGGAGGTCGACAAGATGACCCGGCGCGGCGCCACCATGAACTTCTTCATGCTGGCCGACGACCGGCGGCTGGTGTCGTTCGTGGAGGAGGTCGCGCGCCGCAACGGCGGCCGGGTGTTCGCGCCGGACGCCGACCGGCTCGGCGAGTACGTCGTCAGCGACTACCTGAGGGTCCGCAGGGGCCGCCGCTAGGGTGCGGTCGGCGCTAGGGTCGGCACATGTCGACCTCCGACCGCATCCTGCTCATCCTGCACATCGGGTTCGCGATCTTCACGCTGGGCCCGCTGACCGCCGCGACGATGTCCACGCCGCGCTACATCCGCAACCGGAACGCCACCGTGGTGCGGTACCTGAACCGCACCACCCAGATCTACGGCGTCGGCACGCTGCTGATCTTCCTGTTCGGGCTGTGGCTGGCCGAGGGCCACTTCGCGCAGGCGTGGCTGTCGGTGTCGATGACGCTGTTCATCGTCGCGCTGGTGCTGCTGCTGATCGTGGAGCGGGACCAGCGGAAGGCCGCGAAGCTGCTGGACGAGGCGGGCCCGGCGCCCGCCGCGGCCACGGCCGCCGGGGCTGCCGCGCCCCAGGCCGAGGCCGAGGCCGCCGCCCAGGCCGAGGACGGCGGCGGGTCCGGCGCCGCGAAGGCCACCGGGGAGACGCCGGTGGCGGGGAAGCCCGCGGCCGGTGAGGTCGCCCAGGTGGAGCGCGGCCGGATCGCCGCCATCTCCGGCGTCATCGCGCTGCTCTGGCTGGTGATCCTCGTGCTGATGGTCTGGAACGCCTGACGTCCCCCGGGGGTGCGCCCCTTCGGGGTCAGGGGCGAGCCTTCGTGTGCGCCTTGATCCACTGCAGGATCTCGGGCGTGATGCCGTCCACGTTCAGCATGTCCGAGGCGTGCATGACGCCGTCGACCGTCTGCACCTTCACCTGGACGCCCGCGGCGCGCAACGCGCTCGCCAGGCCCTGGCTCTGCGTCACCGGCACGAAGTCGCCGGTGGCGTGCAGCAGCAGCATCGGCGCGTCGCCCGCAGAGGCGTGGGTGGCGCTGTCGGCGTCCTCGACGCGCTTCCAGCAGCCCGCGGCCTCCAGGGTGGCCTCCGGCGAGCCGGGCGCGCAGTGGACGAGGTCGACCACGGCCTGGCGCAGCTTGCGCTGGCGGGACGACGCGCCGGCCGCCGCGCCGTCCTTGTAGGCCAGGAACGGGTTGTTCGGCGGCGACAGCGCCACGACGCCGCGGACGAGGTCCGTGCCGGTCCCGTGGGTGCCGATCTGCGTCGCGAGCTGCCCGCCGGACGACGAGCCGAGCACCACGATGCGGTCGGGGTCGAGGTTCCAGGTGCGGGCGTGCTTCTTCATGAACCGGAGGGCGCCGAGGGCGTCGTCGCGCTGCGCCGGCCACTGCGCCTTCGGCGCGAGCCGGTAGTTCGCCGACAGGACGACGTAGCCGGCGTCGCTCAGCCTCCGCGCGAAGTACTTCCAGCCGTCCTTGCTGCCGCCGAGCCAGTAGCCGCCGTGGATGATCAGCACGCCGGGCCGGGTGGCGCTCTGGGCGCCGCCCGCGGCCCCCGCGGCGTTGCGCCTGGCGTTGCCGCGGGCCTTGGCCCGCTGGGCCGGGGTCGGCTGCCAGTAGGCGTCGACGCGCTGGCTCGCGGACGGCCCGTAGCTGTACGTCGCGGACCGCGGGAGCTTGGGGGTGACCATGACGGCCTTGGCGCGGACGACGCCGTCGGTGCCGCCGCCGGCGGCCGGCGGCTCCCCGTCCGGGGCCTGCGCCGGCGGCGTGCCGGACGGCGACTCGCTGCCCGGCGCGCCGCTTCCGGGAGGGCCGGTGGGCGCGTCGGAGCCGGGAGTGCCCGTGGGGGTGTCCGACGGGACCGACACCGAGGGCGTCGGGCTCGGGCCGGGAGTGGTGGCCTGCGCGGCCATCGGCACGGCTACGGCGGAGACACACGTCGCGGCGAACGCCGCCCCACTGACCAGTACTTTGCGCACCCCGGGCCCCTTCGTGAACGAACCTGGCGGGCTGAGTATAGATGTTTGATCACGTTACTTGCGGGAAGCATGCCCGGTTCGGCGCTTTCCGCCGCCCGGCATGAACCTCGGCCCCTGGTCACGGGCAGGCACGCGGAGCGAGCGCCGGCGAGCGCAGCGGGCCTGCCCGGCGGTGGGGCTGTTTCGCGTGGAGTGCTGGTGGAGCGCGAAAACAGCCCCTCGACCGTGACGGGGGTTCCAGGGGGGTCGCTCCCCTGGCTCAGCTCAGCGCGAGTTCCAGGTCGCGGAGGAGGTCGTCGGCGTCCTCGATGCCGACCGACAGGCGGACCAGGTCGCCCGGGACCTCCAGCGGGGAGCCGGCCGCCGAGGCGTGCGTCATCCGGCCCGGGTGCTCGACCAGCGACTCGACGCCGCCGAGGGACTCGCCGAGCGTGAACAGCTTCGTCCGCTCGCACACCCGGACGGCGGCCTCCTCCGACTCCATCCGGAACGAGACCATGCCGCCGAACGCGCGCATCTGCTTGGCGGCGACCTCGTGGCCGGGGTGGTCGGGCAGGCCCGGGTACAGGACCTGGCGGACGGCGGGGTGCCGGGTCAGCAGTTCCACGACCTTCTCGGCGTTGGAGCAGTGCCGGTCCATCCGCACGCCGAGCGTCTTGATCCCGCGCAGCGTCAGCCAGGCGTCGAACGGGCCCGCGACGGCGCCCATCGCGTTCTGGTGGAACGCCAGGCGCTCGCCGAGCCCGCCGTCCGCGACGACCAGGGCCCCGCCGACGACGTCGGAGTGGCCGCCCATGTACTTGGTCGTGGAGTGCACCACGACGTCCGCACCGAGCTCCAGGGGCCGCTGGAGGTAGGGCGAGGCGAAGGTGTTGTCGACGGCGAGCAGCGCGCCGGCATCGTGCGCGATGCCCGCGAGCATCGCGATGTCGGCGATGCCGAGCAGCGGGTTCGTCGGCGTCTCCACCCAGATCAGCCTGGTCTCGGGGCGGATCGCCGCGCGCACGGCCGCCGCGTCCCCGAGCGGCACGGGGTCGAACGAGACGCCCCACGGCTGGGCGACCTTCGCGAACAGCCGGTAGGTGCCGCCGTAGGCGTCGTTCGGGATGATCACATGGTCGCCGGGCTTGCAGACGGTGCGGATGAGCGCGTCCTCGGCCGCGAGCCCGGACGCGAACGCCAGCCCGCGCGTCCCCGTCTCGATCCCGGCGAGGCATACCTCCAGCGCGGTACGCGTCGGATTGGCCGATCGGGAGTACTCGTAGCCGCCGCGCAGCCCCCCGATCCCGTCCTGCTTGTACGTGGAGACCTGGTAGATCGGCGGGACGACCGCCCCCGTGGCGGGGTCGGGCTCCTGTCCCGCGTGGATGGCCAGGGTCTCGAACCCCCGGTGAACCTCGTTGTCCATGGGTACGAGGCTATCCACCCGCCGCCCCTCCTCTGGGAGGAGGAGCTCCCCCGGAGGTATCAGCCCCCATTTCAGCACGCGGGTTGAGCCCAAGAGCGCGCGCGTTCCCTACCGTTTAACCAGTATCCCGAGATGACCCTTTATTGAAGGAAGACGCATGTTCGCTCGGCTCGCGCGCTTCGTCGTGAGACACCCATGGTGGACCATCGTGGCCTGGTTGGTGGCCGCGGGTCTCATCATCACGCTGTCCCCCAAGCTGTCCACCGAGTCCGACCAGGGCGACTTCCTGCCCTCCAAGTACGAGTCGGTCCAGGCGGCCAAGATCGCCCAGAAGGCGTTCCCCCAGCAGGAGGACACCTCCTCGATCGTCGTCGTCAAGCGCTCGGACGGAGGGAAGATCACACCGGCGGACACCCGGGTGATCGACAAGGCCGCCGCGTCCATGAACGCGCACAAGCCGGCCACCGTGCTCAACTTCCTCACCGGCCAGCAGCTGGTGGCGCCCAACAAGGCCGTCCAGGTCATCTCGGTGCCGATGAAGGGGACCGACCAGGCCGCCAGCAAGAAGCAGGGCGACGCGGTCAAGGAGATACGCAAGGACCTGCCCGGCCTGCTGAAGGGCAGCGGGCTCGAGGCGAAGGTCGGCGGTGACGTCGCCGGATTCGTCGACAACGAGGACTCCTTCAACAAGTCCTTCGAGATCGTCGGCATCGCCACCTTCGTGCTGATCATCGGGCTGATCCTGTTGATCTTCCGGGCGCCGATCGCCGCGGTGCTGCCGATCGTCGTGATCATGCTGACCATGCAGGTGGCGCTCGGCCTGATCGGCACCGCCTCGAAGATCTTCGGGTTCTCCGGGGACGACAGTCTCAGCACCATCATCCTGATCGTGCTGTTCGGCATCGGCGCCGACTACTACCTGTTCCTGATGTTCCGGTTCCGCGAACGCCTGCGGGCCGGCGAGGACAAGAAGACCGCGATGATCCACGCGGTGGAGCGGGTCGGCGAGGTCATCTCCTCGGCCGCCGCCGCCATCGCCGTCACCTTCCTGGTGCTGCTGCTCGCGACGTTCGGCGTATTCAGCGCCTGGGGCCCGGCCCTGGCGATCTCCGTCGTCACCATGGGCATCACCTCGCTGACCCTGTTCCCGGCGCTCGTGTCGCTGCTCGGCACCGCGGTGTTCTGGCCGTCGAAGGCCTGGAAGAAGCAGCCGAAGGAGCGGGTCTCCGGCGCGATCGGCCGCGGCGTCGGCCGCCACCCGGCCGTCGCGGCGCTGGCCGCGGGCGGTGTCATGGTCGTGCTGGCCATCGGGGCGCTCGGCTTCAAGTCCGACTACGACTTCGCCGCCGGGTTCCCGCAGGACACCGAGTCGGCGCAGGCCACCAAGGACATGGAGCGGGGCTTCCCGCCCGGCCTCACCCAGCCCGTCCAGGTGTTCATCAAGAGCGACAACGGGCAGGCGATCGGCAAGGCGCAGATCGACGAGTTCAGCCGGAAGGCCAAGAGCGCCCCCGGCGTCGGGCAGGTCAACCAGGCCGTCCCCGGCAAGAACGGCGTCACCCGGGTCGACCTGGTGCTGAAGAAGAACCCGGCCTCCAACGAGGCGATCAGCCTGGTCAAGAACGACCTGGCGCCGACCGTGCACAAGATCCAGCCGCCCGGCACGCGCGCCTACGTCGGCGGCCCGACGGCGACCTACGCCGACATCAACGCCGTCAACAACCGCGACCTGTCGGTGATCCTGCCGGTGGCGGCGGTGCTGATCGCGCTGATCCTGGCGCTGCTGCTGCGGTCGGTGGTCGCGCCGATCTACCTGGTCGTGGCGGTGCTGCTCGGCTTCGCCTCCACGCTCGGCTCCGCGGTGTACGTCTTCCAGTACGCCCAGGGCAAGGAGGGCGTGATCTTCCAGCTGCCGATCATCCTCTACCTGTTCGTGCTGGCCATCGGGACCGACTACAACATCCTGATGACCGCGCGGCTGCGCGAGGAGGCCAAGGAGGGGCACTCCCCGCGGGAGGCGGCGTCCCGCGCCGTCCGGCACGGCGGCCCGACGGTCGCCGCGGCGGGCCTCATCCTGGCCGGCACCTTCTCGGTGATGCTGCTGGCGCCGGTGTCCATGCTCAAGCAGATGGGCTTCTCCGTCGCGATGGGCATCGCGCTGTCGGCATTCGTGATGTCGACGTTCCTGGTGCCGGGCATCACCGCGATGCTGGGCCACCGGGCCTGGTGGCCGGGCCACGGCGACGAGCCGAAGAAGAGGCTCGGACGCCCCGACCCGATGCAGGACCAGTACGTCGGCACGGGCCGCCCGTCCTAGGACGGCGGCCCCCGCAGTCGCCGGATTGCGGAGCCCCGGTCAGAAATGCCGCCCACGGGCCGGGGCCCGCAATCCGGTTCCCTTTGAAGGCGAAGCGCCGGAGACCGCCGAGGTCTCCGGCGCTTCGCCGCGTCCGGGGCCGGGCGCCTGCCTCCGGTCCCCGCCGTCAGGACGCCGCGGGCGTGATCGTCAGCGGCTCGCCGATCACGACCGTGCCCGAGTAGGTGTAGGTGTCGGTGGTCTGCACGCCGGGGCAACTGGTCGGGGCGACGAGCGACAGCGGGGCGCCGAGGGTCAGCGTGCGGCTGGAATTCGTGTACGTCATCGGCACCCGGTAGTGGTTCGGGGCCGAGGCGACCCCGGGCGGCTGCAAAACCAGCAGGCACGTGTTCGACGACAGGGTCTGCGCGACGAGGGCGGGGATCTGCGGGGCGCTCGTGTCGATGTCGAGGAAGCCCGTCACGCGGCCCGCGGAAGCGTCGTAGCCGGTGCCGTACAGGAAGTCGGCGTTCTGCAGCGCCCGGTAGGCGTCGCCGAACCTCAGCGCCAGGCCGTTCGCGTCGGTGCAGTCGATGTAGTAGTCGTCGAGCAGGCCGAACCGCTGGCCGGCGGTGCGGCCCGTGGTGACGCGGCTCGCGAAGGTCAGGCCGGTCGAGCAGGTGATCCTGGCACCGGTCCGGTCGTTGGTCAGGACGGCGGTGCCGCCGGTGCCGTGCACCTCGGTGGCGCCTCCCGCGGACACGGTCCAGGCGGCGGCGGGTTCCACGGACGCCCGGGCGGCGGTGGTGCCGCCCAGGACGGCCGCCGCCGCGGCGGCGACGGTCACGGCGCGAGACATCGGACTGGGCATGGCGATCGTCTCCTCCGCCCGCGGCTTGCGGGCATCGCGAAGCTGGCGGACCTGAGAGCGGATCGGCCGGGCGTCCCGTGACATCGGTACGCCCGATGTGACGCATGTCTCACCGGAGCGCCGGAGCCCGGTTCGCGGACGTCAGTTGTTCGAATCGGCCAGGAAGGCGAGGAGGTCCTGGCGGGTGATGAGGCCCTTGGGCTTGCCGTCCACGAGGACGACGGCGGCGCCGGACTTCTCCAGGACGCCGACGGCCTTGCTCACCGGCTCGCCGGAGCCGATCGTCGGCAGCGGTGCGGACATGTGCGCCTCGACCGGGTCCAGCAGGCCAGAGCGCTCCTTGACCAGGACGTCGAGCAGTTCGCTCTCCACGACCGAGCCGATCACCTCGGCCGCCATCACCGGCGGCTCCTCCTTCATCACCGGCAGCTGCGACACCTCGTACTCGCGCATGATCGAGATGGCGGTCTGCACGCTCTCGTGCGGGTGGACGTGCACGAACTCCGGCAGCGCCCCGCCCTTGCGGGTCAGCACCTCGTTCACGCGGGCCTCTTCGGTGGAGGAGGGCAGGAACCCGTAGTCCTCCATCCAGCTGTCGTTGAAGATCTTGCTGAGGTAGCCGCGGCCGCCGTCGGGGAGCAGGACCACGATGACCGCGTCCGGGTCGGCCTCGGCGGCGACGCGGAGCGCCGCGACGACCGCCATCCCGCAGGAGCCGCCGACGAGGAGGGCCTCCTCGCGGGCCAGCCGGCGGGTCATGAGGAAGGAGTCCTTGTCGGAGACCGCGATGACGTCGTCGCAGATGTCGCGGTCGTAGGTCTCCGGCCAGATGTCCTCGCCGACGCCCTCGGTCAGGTAGGGGCGGCCCGAGCCGCCCGAGTACACCGAGCCCTCCGGGTCGGCGCCGATGATCTTGACCCGCCCGCCGGAGACCTCCTTGAGGTACCTGCCGGTGCCGCTGATGGTGCCGCCCGTGCCGATGCCCGCGACGAAGTGGGTGATGCGGCCCTCGGTCTGCTCCCACAGCTCCGGACCCGTCGTCTCGTAGTGCGACACCGGGTTCTGCGGGTTGGTGTACTGGTTCGGCTTCCACGCGCCGGGGATCTCGGCGGCGAGCCGGTCGGAGACCGAGTAGTAGGAGTCGGGGTGCTCCGGCGAGACGGCCGTCGGGCAGACCACGACCTCCGCGCCGTACGCGCGCAGCACGTCCACCTTGTCCTTGGCGACCTTGTCCGGGCAGACGAAGACGCACTTGTAGCCGCGCTCCTGGGCGACGATGGCCAGCCCGACGCCGGTGTTGCCGGAGGTCGGCTCGACGATCGTCCCGCCCGGCCGCAGCGCGCCGGACTTCTCCGCGGCGTCGATCATCCGGACCGCGATGCGGTCCTTCACCGAGCCGCCGGGGTTGAAGTACTCCACCTTGGCCAGCACCTGCGGGCCGCGCTCGTTCGGCGAGCCGCCGGTCACCTTGCGCAGCCGAACGAGAGGGGTGTTGCCCATCAGCTCGACGAGCGAGTCGTGTACGTGCACCGCGACGTCCTTGTCGTTCAGTGTGTCGGAATTCCACGGGTCGGGCGCCCGTTCCAGCAGCGTGTGACGCAGGGGAACCGGACGCACCACAGGGGGATGCCCCAGCACCGACGGTAGCCGAGATCGGCCCCGCGGGCATCGAACGGCCCCCGCGAGGGTACAACTCGATCACGGAGGGTCAACGGACATGCTGAGAGCGTTCACAGCGCGCCGGATCGCGGCGGCCGCGGCCTACGGCGGCGGGGGCATCACGGCCCTCGGCGGCATCACGTTCGGGCTGCTCGTCGCGGAGGCCAAGCTCGCCCGCAAGATCATCCAGGCGACGCCGAACGGGGATCCGCCGGCGGCGGACGGCCTGTACGGCGAGGCGCTCTCCGGCCCGCCGCTGTCGCTGGTGATGCTGGGCGACTCGACCGCGGCGGGGCTCGGCGTGCACGACGCCGACGAGACGCCGGGGGCCATGCTGGCCGCGGGGCTGGCGGCGATCGCCGAGCGGCCCGTCCGGATGACGAACGTGGCGCGCTCGGGCGCCCGGTCGGCCGAGCTGGAGGACCAGACCGACCGGGCGCTGCAGGTCCGGCCGGACATCGCCGTCATCATGATCGGCGCGAACGACGTGACGGGACGCGTGCCGCCGGGCACGTCGGTGCGGTACCTGGCGGACGCGGTGGTGCGGTTGCGCGCGGCGGGCTGCCAGGTGGTGGTCGGCACGTGCCCCGACCTCGGCACGATCAAGCCGCTGATGCAGCCGCTGAAGTGGATCGCGCGGCGGGCGAGCCGGCAGCTGGCCGCGGCGCAGACGATCGCGGCGGTGGAGCGGGGCGCGCGCTCGGTGTCGCTCGGCGACCTGCTGGGCCACGAGTTCGCCGCGGACCCGATCTCGATGTTCAGCGAGGACCGCTACCACCCGTCCGCGCGGGGCTATGCCGCCGCCGCGGCGGCCGTGCTGCCGTCGATGGCGCACGCGCTCGGCGTGGAGCCCGATCTCGGCGCGCTGCCGGATCCGCGGCTCGGCGAGGCCGTGCTGCCGGTGTACCTGGCGGCGGCCGAGGCGGCGGAGATCTCCGGCACGGAGGTGTCGGGCGCGTCCGTGGCGGGCCGCGACCGGGGTCCCCGGGGGCGGTGGGCGCGGCTGCTGCGCCGCCGCTCCGCGCCGGCCGCCGACACCACGCCGCCGTCCACGGCCGTCGCTCCGGACATCGCCTGACGCGGCCGGTCGGGCCGGGACTCCCCGCCCAGGTGAGTAAGCGGATACTTATTAGACTCACCGTCAGCACAGCCGGAGGGGCCGGGTTGCGCGCGGGTGCGGCGCGGGAGCTAGATTGCTGGTGACCGGCGAGTAACACCGTCCGCCCGCGATGGTCGCGCCGGGTCCGGAGACGGCCGCTGAGACAGGAGACCCGCACATGCCCGAGGCAGTCATCGTCGCCACCGCGCGCTCGCCCATCGGACGCGCCTTCAAGGGGTCGCTGAAGGACATCCGGCCCGACGACCTCACCGCCCAGATGATCACCGCCGCGATGGCGAAGGTCCCGCAGCTCGACCCGTCGCAGATCGACGACCTGCTGCTCGGCTGCGGGCTCCCCGGCGGCGAGCAGGGCTACAACATGGCCCGCGTGGTGTCGGTCCTGCTCGGCTGGGACAACGTGCCCGGCGCGACCATCACCCGCTACTGCTCGTCCTCGCTCCAGACGACCCGGATGGCGCTGCACGCGATCAAGGCCGGCGAGGCGGACGTCATCGTGTCGGCCGGCGTCGAGACCGTCAGCCGGTTCGCCAAGGGCAGCAGCGACGGCCTGCCGGACACCCAGAACCCGGTCTTCGCCGACGCGCAGGCCCGCACCGCCAAGTCCGCCGAGGGCGGCGCGCCGGTGTGGCACGACCCGCGCCAGGACGACCAGGTCCCCGACATCTACATCGCGATGGGGCAGACCGCCGAGAACGTCGCCGGGATGCGCGGCGTCAGCCGGCAGGCGCAGGACGAGTTCGGCGTCCGCTCGCAGAACCTGGCGGAGAAGGCCCTCGCCAACGGGTTCTGGGAGAAGGACATCACCCCGGTGACCCTGCCCGACGGCACCGTGGTGTCCAAGGACGACGGCCCCCGGCCCGGCACCTCCTACGAGAAGGTGTCGCAGCTCCAGCCGGTGTTCCGCCCGGACGGGACGGTCACCGCGGGCAACTGCTGCCCGCTGAACGACGGCGCCGCCGCGGTCGTCATCATGAGCGACACCAAGGCCGCCGAGCTCGGCCTCACGCCGCTGGCCCGGATCGTCTCGACCGGCGTCACCGGCCTGTCCCCCGAGATCATGGGCCTCGGCCCGGTGGAGGCGTCGAAGAAGGCGCTGGCCCTGGCCGGCATGACCATCGGCGACATCGACCTCGTCGAGATCAACGAGGCGTTCGCCGCGCAGGTGCTGCCGTCCGCCGAGGACCTCGGCATCGACCTCGACAAGCTGAACGTCAACGGCGGCGCGATCGCGGTCGGCCACCCGTTCGGCATGACCGGCGCCCGGATCACCTCCACGCTGGTGAACAGCCTGAAGTTCCACGACAAGCAGTTCGGGCTGGAGACCATGTGCGTGGGCGGCGGCCAGGGCATGGCGATGGTCCTGGAGCGGCTCTCCTGACGACCGGCCCGCGGTGGCCCGTGCCGGAGCGCTTGCGCGCCCGGCACGGGCCACCTGCGCTTTTCCGGGGGACCTCCCCGTTACGAATGATCTACGTAACGTAAAAGATAGGTCCCCGTTAGGGGGTTGTCACATACGGGCCGGTGTTGCAGAGTGCCAGGAAGAGCCCCGCGACCTGGAGGTGCCAATTGTCACTGAACCACTCGCCGGAGACGCACAGCAAGCTGATCGCCCGCATCCCGTTGGTCACAGGACGTGACCTCCCCGAGTGGTTCTCGACGATCGAGAACGGTCCCTCGTTCACCCGCTGCGAGGAACGGAGCACCTGGCTGGCCGAGGAGCACAACCTCTCCCACGGCTACGCCTCCGCCCTCGTCCGCGAGCACGAGCGGGCGCGCCGCGAGCGTCACTACTGACCGCCTCGCGAGCCGCCGACAACCGCATACGGCCGAACTTCATACGGACCTGGTGGGATCCCGCCGACGGACGCCCCCGCCGTCGTGCCGCTGCGCCCGAGCAGACGCCACGACCCTGGCGCAGAGATCCCGCACCCGATCAGCCCCTCGCCGCCGGCGAGGGGCTGATCGGTGCGCGCACGGTGCCCCTGGTCGGACTCGAACCGACACAATGGCTCTTTTAGGGAGCCCGCCTCTGCCATTGGGCTACAGGGGCGGCGTCATCATATCCGGAGGGTGACCGTGGAGACGGCCAGGTCAGCGCACCCGGGGCGCGCGTCGCCGAGCGGACGCCCGGGGTCGCGACCGCGGGGAACGCGCCCCCTCAGCCGTCCTTGGCGGTGCGGCCCGCCGCGAGCTCGAACTCCTGGCGGGGCGACTCCAGCTCGCCGAGCGAGACGATCTCGCGCCGGAAGAACAGCGCGAGCGTCCAGTCCGCGGTGATGCGGAACTTGCGGTTGACGGTCGGCATCCGCGACAGGTGATAGGTGCGGTGCATGAACCACGCGGGCAGCCCGCGCAGCTTGAGCCCGTAGACGTTCGCGACGCCCTTGTGCAGGCCCAGGCTCGCGACGGACCCGACGTACTTGTGCTCGTAGACCTTCCGGGGCTCGCCGCGCAGGTCCGCCACGATGTTGTCGCCGAGCCGCTTGGCCTGCCGGACCGCGTGCTGGGCGTTCGGCGCGGTGAACTCGGCGAAGCCGGACCGGTCGGGCACCGCCGCGTTGTCCCCGGCCGCGTACACGCCGTCGAGGCCCTCGACGGTCAGCTCGTCGGTCGTCCTGATCCGGCTCTTGTCGTCCAGCGGCAGGTCGCTCTCCTTGACGACGGGGTGCGGCTTCACCCCGGCCGTCCAGACGAGGGTGCCTGCGTCGAACTCATCGCCGTCGCTCAGCACGATGTGCCGCTTCTCGGCGGACTTCAGCAGCGTCTCCAGCTTGACCTCGATGCCGCGGCGGCGCAGCGCCTCGGTCGTCCACCGCCCCATCTCGGGACCGACCTCCGGCAGGATCCGGTCGGTCGCCTCGACCATCATCCACCGCATGTCGGACCGCTCGATGCCCGGATAGAACCTGCAGGCGTCGCGGGCCAGGTCCTCCAGCTCGGCGAGCGCCTCGATCCCCGCGAACCCGGCGCCGACGAACACGAACGTCAGCGCCCGCCTGCGGACCTCCTCGTCGTCGGGGTTGGAGGCGGCGATGTCGAGCTGGTGCAGCACGTGGTTGCGCAGGAAGATGGCCTCCTCGACCGTCTTGAAGCCGATCCCGCACTCGGCGAGGCCGGGGATGGGCAGCGTGCGGGAGATGGAGCCGAGCGCCACCACGAGCCGGTCGTAGCCGATCGTCCGCTCCGGCACCCCCGCGGTCCGTGCGCCCGCCGGGCGGACGGTCACGCTGCGCGAGGCGTGGTCGATCCGCGTGACGTACCCGTTGACGATCCGGCAGCGCGGCAGGACGCGGCGCAGCGGCGCGACGACGTGCCGCGGTTCCAGGTTCCCGGCCGCCGCCTCCGGAAGGAACGGCTGGTAGGTCATGTAGGACTGGGGCTCGATGACGGTGACGGCGATCTCGCCGCGCCGCAGCTCGCCGCGCAGCCGCTTCTGCAGCCGCAGGGCCGTGTACATGCCGACGTAGCCGCCGCCGACGATCACGATGTGCTTGCGCTCGGAAGGCATAACGGGACCGATACCCGCATCCGCCACCGGATCACGCCAAACGCGTCACAGCGGAAAGATCGTCTGAAGGTGCGAACTTCCCCGGGCACCCCGGCATCTCACCGTACGTACCAGCAAGAGAGAGGACGGGCCGGGACAGGGCCGTACGGGGGCGCCAAGCGCCGCCGACGGCGACCGGAACAGGGGCCGGTCGGCGCGGCTTCAGCGGCCGCTTGGCCAAGGCCCTGCCCCGCCGTCGACGACTCGTATCAGGGGTGTGCGAACATGCAACGAATCATCTGGGGAACCGTGGCCGCGGCGGCACTGACCGCAGCCCTCACCGGATGCGACGCCAGCTTCACCGCCAGCCCCTCGTCCAACGCGAGCAGCCCGCCCGCGAGTACGTCCACGCAGAACGGCTCACCACACCATAGCGGACCCGGCGGGGGAGGCGGTACCTCCACCACGACCGGAACCGGCAACGGCTCCCGTCCCAACGGCACCGGGATACGCCACTGCACGACCTCCGACTTCAACGCGTCGGTGTACTCGAACGGGAACGCGGGCGCCGGCCAGCGGTACGCCACGCTCCAGCTGGAGAACGCCTCCGGGTCGTCCTGCACGACCGGCGGCTGGTCCGGGCTCGGCCTCGTCAACGCCAACGGCGCGCTCCCGACGAGGGTCGTCCGCGAGGGCAGCGCCCGCACGATCACGATCCCGGCCGGCGCCTCCGCCTACGAGCAGCTGCACTGGGGGGTCGTCCCGGGCGAGGGCGAGAGCGAGACCGGCCAGTGCGAGCCCACCGCCAGGGCGCTGCACATCATCCCGCCCAACCAGACCACGCACATCAGCGTGAACTGGGTGGGGAGCCCCGTCTGCCAGCACGGCCAGATCCGGCTGACGCCGATCGTGCTCGGCAAGATGTGACCCGCCCCCGCGCGGACGCGGCGCGCTACCCGTAGTCGCGAGCGCGGACGAAGACGGCGTCGAGCATGCCCTCGGTGACCCGTCCGGTGAAGGTGTTCTGCTGGCTCGGGTGGTAGCACCCCAGCAGCAGCACCGGATCCCGGCGGGCCGCCGAGGGCGGCGGCGCCAGCTCGACCTCGGCGCCGTGCCCGAACTTCGGGCGCGGCCGCGGCACCTCGTATCCGGCCTGCTTCAGCGCGGG
Organism: Actinomadura nitritigenes; assembly: GCF_017573545.1. Lineage (GTDB taxonomy): Bacteria > Actinomycetota > Actinomycetes > Streptosporangiales > Streptosporangiaceae > Spirillospora > Spirillospora nitritigenes. The sequence continues at coordinate 438,431 of NZ_JAGEOK010000002.1, forward strand.
CCACACGCCCTGCCACGCGAACCCGCCGAGGCACACGACGCACCGGACGCTCCCCGCGACGTCCTCGACCTCGCGCGCCAGCCACGGCAGGCACGTCGTGCGCTCCAGCGGCGTCGGCTTGTTGTCGGGCGGCGCGCACCGCACGGTCGCGGCCATCCGCGCGCCGATCAGCCGCTGCCCGTCGCCCGCGTGCACGCTCGTGGCCTGCGACGCGAGCCCCACCCGGTGCAGCGACGCGAACAGCCAGTCGCCCGACCGGTCGCCGGTGAAGATCCGGCCGGTGCGGTTGCCGCCGTGCGCCGCGGGCGCCAGCCCCACGATCAGGATGCGCGGCTCCGGATCGCCCCAGCCGGGGATCGGCCGCCCCCAGTACTCCTCGTCGGCGAACGCCCGCCGCCGCTCCACCGCGACCCTCTCCCGCCACTCCACCAGCCGGTCGCACGCCCGGCACACCGACTGCCGCGCGCACAGCTCCGCCAGGTCCGGCGCCCCGGCGGCGAGCTCGATGACGTCGCCGGCGCCGTGCGCGACGGGGGTGTCCGGGGCGGCCGGGTCGTCGGGCCATCCCGTCCCAGGTGGCACATGGGGAGCGCGCGCATCGGTCATGCCCCCGATCCTCGCACGCCCCGGCGACGCCCCTCGGTACGATGCGGTTCCGCCGGTCGGGGACGCGGGGCGTCCGGCGTGCGCCATTGCCGAGCGGAGGCATCCCTTGTCGCAACCGGGCTGGTATCCCGACCCCTACGGAACCGGCAGCCTGCGCTGGTGGGACGGCCGGGCCTGGACCGACCGCCTCAACCCCGAACCCGACCGCCCGCCGCGTGCCCGCACGTCAGAGCAGGGGCACCGGCGGCCGTCCGAGCCGTACCCCGGCCACGGGCGGCAGCCCTCCTGGGGCGGGCCGCCCGCCGTCCAGGGCGTCGCCGCGACCGTGCACGGACGGCGCCTCCACGCCGACGAGCAGGGCGTCGCGTACGGCGAGGCGGCCCTGGCGTGGCCGCACGTCGAATGGGTCGCCTACTGGGCCGCGCAGATCCCGGCCGGATTCGGCCAGACCCCCGGCACCCGGTGGATCTTCCAGGCCGGCCGGCACCCGTTCCACGGCGGCCCGCGCGTCGAGGTCGTCATCGAGGCGGGCGGGACCATCGAGCCGGAGACGGTCTGGGGGCGGCTCATCCAGCTGTGCCAGGCGTGCGCGGAGCCGCGGCTGGTCGGCGAGCTGGCCGGGCGCGTCCGCGCGGGCGAGTCGGTGGACGTCGCGCAGGGCCTCACCGTCCACCCGGGCGGCGTGCGCGGCGACCGGGTGTCGCTGAGCTGGTCGTCGATCTCCGGCGCCGTCGTCGACGGCGGCCGAGTCTGGATCCGGCAGGCCGCGAGCGCGTCGCCGGTCCTGTACGTCCCGCAGCAGAACCCGAACGCGGTGCTGATCCCCGCGCTGCTGGCGTCCCTCAAGGGCTGACCGGGCGCGGGCGCCGGTAGCCGGCCGGGCGCGGGCCGGGGTCAGACCAGCGACCAGGCGATCCCGTCGAGGATGTCGCGCTCGCTGACCACGACCGCGCCGAACCCGTACTCGCGCATGATCCGGTCGAGGATCAGCGAGCCCGCGCCGATCACGTCCACCCGGCCCGGGTGCATGACGCCGATCTCCGCGCGCTCGGCCCGCGTCGCGTGCAGCAGCCGCCGCGTCACCTCGTGCACCTGCCCGGCGGTGACCCGGGACAGGTGGATCCGGGACGAGTCGTACTCCGGCAGGTCCATCGCGATGCCGGAGACCGTCGTGACGGACCCGGCGAGGCCGACCAGCGTGCGCGCCTCGTCGACCGGCACCGTGCGGCGCACCTCGGCGAGGGCCGCGTCGATGTCGGCGACCGTGTTGGAGATCTGCTCCGGGGACGGGGGGTCGCCGTCGCGCAGGTGCCGCTCGGTCATCCGGACGCAGCCGATGTCGACCGACCGCGCCGCCTCCACCGACGAGCTGCCGAGCACGAACTCGGTGGACCCGCCGCCGATGTCGACGACCAGGTACGGGCGGGCCGGGCGCAGCTCGGCCAGCTCGCGGGTGGCGCCGGTGAACGACAGCTCCGCCTCCTCGTCCCCGCTGATCACCTCGGGGACGACACCGAAGATGTCGACGACGCCGCTGACGAAGTCCGCCCGGTTCTCGGCGTCGCGGGTGGCGCTGGTCGCCACCACCCGGGTCTTGATCGGGCCCTCCCCGGTCTCCGACCCGTGCCGCTCGATCAGCTCGGCGTACCCGCGCATCGCGGTGAACGTCCGGTCCAGCGCGGCGGGCGACAGCCGGCCGGTCCGGTCGACGCCCTCGCCCAGCCGGACGATCTCCATGCGGCGCTCGACGTCGGTGAGCGCGCCGCCGTCCGGGCCGGCGGCGATGTCGGCGATCAGCAGGCGGACCGAGTTGGTCCCGCAGTCGATGGCGGCGACGCGCGTCACTTGGCCTCCTCGGCGTCGGGGGCGTCCTGGGCGGCGGGGTCGGTGCACACGCACGGGCCGGAGCGCCACCACTCGGGCAGCGCCGCCAGCGCCTCGCGGCCGAACGGGTTGGCGCCCGGCACGGCCAGCTCGTGCGCGACGAGGGCGTGCAGGCACTTCACCCGCTCCGGCATCCCGCCGGCGCTCTGCATGCCCGCCGGGAGCGGCTCGATCCCGTCCTCGCGGGCGGCCTCGGCGCGGCGGCGCAGGTAGTCCTCGTGGGCGGCGGTGTACGCGGCCTTCAGCTCCGGGTCGGCGGCGAGGCGCTCCTGCATCTCCCGCATGGCGCCGCTCCCCTCCAGCGTGCCGATCGCCGACGCCGCCTTCGGGCAGGTCAGGTAGAACAGTGTGGGGAACGGGGTGCCGTCGGGGAGCCGCGGCGCCGTCTCCAGCACCGCCGGCAGCCCGCACGGGCAGCGGTAGGCGACCCCGCGGATGCCGCGCGGCTCCCGCCCGAGCTGCGCCGCCACCGCCGCGACGTCCCGCTCGGACGCCGGTTCGGATGCCCCTGTGCAACGTTCGTCGATCATTCGTCCCCACCCGCGGATCGCGTGATCCGTGTCGGCCTGCCGCACCTCCGGCGCGCCCGCGCCCGGCCCCACCCGCCGGTCGCGGCCGCCCGTCCCGCCCGGCGGCGGAACGGGATCAGCGCGGCCTGTCGGCGGTCTCCACCGACCGCCACAACGTCTCATACCACGGCGGCCGGGTCGCCGGACCGTCGTTGCGGGCCTTGCGCCCGTCGTCCCCGCCGCCGTCCAGCACGATGTAGCACGTCACGTCCGGGCGGCAGTAGTGCAGCCTTCGTGTCGCCTCACGCTCAATGTACGACTTGTCCCCGAGCTGCCGCTTGCGTTGGGCGAGTTCGTCCACCCTCTTGCGCGCGGCGGCCTGCTTGCGCTGGAGATCGGAGATCTCCTTGCGCTGCGCGATGTACTCGCGCACAGGGTAGGCGAGGCTCAGCGCGATCGCGCACATCACCACCGCGAGGATCGCGGCGCGGCTGGTCAGCGCCGGGCTCGCGCGGCGCGCGCCGCCCCCCGGGGAGTCGTCTCCCCGGGGGTCGTCCCGCTCGTCCCGGGACACGGGCCCGTCAGGCGCCCTGCGCGTCGAAGCGCGGGAACGCGGCGGCGCCGGCGTAGCGGGCCGCGTCGTCCAGCAGCTCCTCGATGCGCAGCAGCTGGTTGTACTTGGCGACGCGGTCGCTGCGGGCCGGGGCGCCGGTCTTGATCTGGCCGCAGTTGGTCGCGACGGCGAGGTCGGCGATCGTGGTGTCCTCGGTCTCGCCGGACCGGTGGCTCATCATGCAGCGGTAGCCGCTGGTCTGCGCGAGCGACACCGCGTCGAGCGTCTCGCTGAGCGTGCCGATCTGGTTGACCTTCACCAGCAGCGCGTTCGCGGCGCCCGCCTCGATGCCGCGGCCGAGCCGCTCGGGGTTGGTGACGAACAGGTCGTCGCCGACGATCTGGACGCGGTCGCCGACGGCGGCGGTGAGGCCCTCCCAGCCCGTCCAGTCCTCCTCGTCGAGGGGGTCCTCGATGGAGACGAGCGGGTAGTTGCCGAGCAGCTCGCCGTAGTAGGCGGCCATGTCGTCGGACGAGCGCTTGGTGCCCTCGAAGGCGTACTGGCCGTCGGCGTGGAACTCGCTGGCGGCGACGTCCAGGGCGAGCGCGATGTCGCGGCCGGGGGTGAAGCCGGCCTTGCCGATCGCCTCGACGATCAGGTCGAGCGCGTCGCGGTTGCTCGGCAGGTCCGGCGCGAAGCCGCCCTCGTCGCCGAGCCCGGTGCTCAGCCCGCGGGACTTCAGCACCGACTTCAGCGCGTGGTAGGTCTCGGCGCCCCAGCGCAGCGCCTCGGCGAACGTCGCGGCGCCGATCGGCGCGATCATGAACTCCTGGACGTCGACGTTGCTGTCGGCGTGCGCGCCGCCGTTCAGGATGTTCATCATCGGGACGGGCAGCAGGTGCGCGTTCGGGCCGCCGACGTAGCGGAACAGCGGCAGCCCGGCGGAGTCGGCGGCGGCCTTGGCGACGGCGAGGCTGACGCCGAGGATCGCGTTGGCGCCGAGCTCGGACTTGGCCGGCGTGCCGTCCAGGTCGTTCAGCAGCTGGTCGATCAGGCGCTGGTCGGAGGCCGGGTAGCCGACGAGCTTCTCGTCGATGGTCTCGTTGACCGCCTTGACGGCCTTGCGGACGCCCTTGCCGCCGTACCGCTCGTCCTTGTCGCGCAGCTCCACGGCCTCGAACTGCCCGGTGGAGGCGCCGCTCGGGACGGCGGCGCGGGCCTCGGTCCCGTCGGCGAGCAGTACCTCGACCTCGACGGTCGGATTACCGCGGGAGTCAAGGATCTCCCGGGCGAGTACGGCCTCGATGGACGACACGGGCAACCCCCTGGTGGTACGGGACAGATCGGTGCGATCACCGAGCCTATCCCGCGCACCCCCTGCACCGCCCAACTGGCTCGCCGTTCGGCGGCGGGGGCCGTTACGCGACCGTGCCGCGCAAGCGACTTGACGAAATCATTGCCCTCCTTGTCTACTAAGCACGTCAAACACACTTGATAAGTAGGGAATGCCGACAATGCATCGCAGACTCCGATGGCGCGCGGCCGCCGCGGCACTGATCGTCCTGGCCGGCGCGGGGACGCTCAGCGCCTGCGGCGACGACGGCGGCGACGGGAAGTCCGGTGCGGGCACCCAGCTCAGGCTCGGGTACTTCCCGAACGTCACGCACGCCACCGCGCTCGTCGGCGTCGAGAAGGGCATCTTCGCCAAGCACCTCGGCAAGGCGCCGAAGACCGCCACCTTCAACGCCGGCCCCGCGGCCGTCGAGGCGCTGTTCTCCGGCGCGATCGACGCGACCTTCGTCGGCCCCAACCCGTCCATCAACGCCTGGGCGCAGTCCCACGGCAAGGCGGTGCACATCATCTCCGGCGCGGCGTCCGGCGGCGTCGCCCTGATCGTCAAGCCCGGGATCAAGAGCGCCCAGGACCTCAAGGGCAAGAAGATCGCCACCCCGCAGCTCGGCAACACCCAGGACGTCGCCGTCCGGTACTGGCTCAAGCAGCAGGGGCTCACCGCGAACAAGGACGGCAGCGGCGACGTCAAGATCATCCCGCAGGACAACCCGCAGACGCTGCAGACCTTCCAGCAGGGGACCATCGACGGCGCCTGGGTCCCCGAGCCCTACGCGTCCCGGCTGATCCTGGAGGACAAGGGCGTCAAGCTGCTGGACGAGTCGTCGCTGTGGCCCGGCGGCAAGTTCGTCATCACGAACCTCATCGTCAGCCAGGAGTTCGAGAAGAAGCACCCGGACGAGGTGAGGAAGCTCCTGGAGGGCGTCGTCGAGGCCACCGACTACATCAACCAGAACAAGGCCGACGCCGAGAAGGTCACCAACGACGCCCTCACCAAGCTGAGCGGCAAGCCCCTCAAGCCGGACGTCCTGGACTCCGCGTTCAAGTCGATCACCTTCACCGTCGACCCGGTCGCCTCGTCGCTGACCGCGGGCGCCCAGCACGCCGAGGAGATCGGGCTGCTGCAGAAGACCGACCTGAACGGCATCTACGAGCTCGGCCCCCTCAACGACGTGCTCAAGGCGAGCGGGAAGGCACAGGTCAGCGACAAATGACACAGGCCGTCACGGCCGCCCCGAGCCGGACCGCCGCGGCGGTCCGGCTCCGTGGCGTCTCCAAGGCGTTCGGCTCGGGGAGCTCCTCCCTGCTCGCGCTCGACCAGGTGTCGCTGGACGCGGCGCCCGGCGAGTTCGTCTGCCTGCTCGGCGCGTCCGGCTGCGGCAAGAGCACGCTGCTGAACCTGGTCGCCGGGCTCGACCAGGCCAGCGCCGGGACCGTCGACACCGAGGGCGCGCGGGTCGCGCTGATGTTCCAGGAGCCCGCGCTGTTCCCCTGGCTGAACGTCACGGCGAACATCGAGCTGGCGCTGAAGATGCGCGGCGTCCCCCGGCAGGACCGGCGGGGCCGCGCCGCCGAGCTGCTCGACTCGGTCCATCTCGGCGGGTTCGCGAAGAAGCGGCCGCACCAGCTGTCGGGCGGCATGCGCCAGCGCGTCGCGCTCGCCCGGGCCTTGGCGCTGACCGTCGACGACTCCGACGGCGGCCAGGGCACCGTGCTGCTGATGGACGAGCCGTTCGGCGCCCTCGACGCGATGACCCGCGACCTGCTGCACGACGAGATCGAGCGGATCTGGCGCGAGCGCGGGCTCACCGTCCTGTTCGTCACGCACAACGTCCGGGAGGCGGTGCGGCTCGGCGACCGGGTGGTGCTGCTCAGCAGCCGGCCGGGCCGGGTCGTGCAGGAGTTCCCCGTCCCGTTCGAGCGGCCCCGGCGGATCGACTCCACCGAGGTCGCCGAGCTCGCCGCGGCCGTCACCGACCGGCTGCGAGAGGAGGTCGGCCGCCATGGCGCATGACACCACGAGCCGGCACGACGCACCGGCCCCGGGCGTCCCCGAGCCGGGCACGGCCCCGGCGGGCACCATCGCCGAGGGCACGGTCCCCGCGGACACCGGTGCGGCGGACGGCCGGCTGGACCGGGAGCTGGCCGGGCTGGACGCCCTCGAACTCGGCGGCGCCGCCCGCGGCCGGGCGCTGCAGCGCGCCTGGTCGGCGGTCTGGCCGATCATCACGGCCGTCCTGATCGCGCTGCTCGCCTGGCAGGCGGTGGTGTGGAGCGGCTGGAAACCGTCCTACGTCCTGCCAGGGCCCAAGGACACGCTCCCCGTGCTCTGGGACCACGTCACGACCTCCTCCTTCTGGAGCGCCGTCGGCCTCACCATGCGGCGGGCGCTGATCGGGTACGCCGTCTCGGTCGCCTTCGGCGTCGTGATCGGCGCGCTGGTGTCGCAGTTCCGGGTGCTGCGCCGCGCGTTCGGCTCGCTGATCACGGGGCTGCAGACGATGCCGTCGATCGCCTGGTTCCCCCTCGCGATCATGCTGTTCAAGCTGAGCGAGAGCGCCATCCTGTTCGTGGTGGTGCTGGGCGCGGCGCCGTCCATCGCCAACGGGCTCATCGCGGGCGTCGACTACACCCCGCCGATCCTGCTGCGCGCCGGGAAGGTGATGGGGCTGCGCGGGCCGAACCTGTACCGGCACCTGATCATGCCCGCGTCGCTGCCGTCGTTCGTCGCGGGGCTGAAGCAGGGCTGGGCGTTCGCGTGGCGCAGCCTGATGGCCGGCGAGCTGCTGGTGATCATCGGCAGCACCACCTCGCTGGGCGTGCTGCTGTCGCAGGCCCGCGAGTTGAACGACGCCCCCGGCATGATCTCCTACATGATCGTCATCCTGATCGTCGGGATCGTGATCGACCAGCTGTTCGGAGTGGTGGACCGGGCGATCCGCGAACGCTGGGGCCTGGACGACTGACGCCTCCGCAGGCGGACCGATCTTTTACCCGCCGCCCACGGTCGCGTTTGCCCTGCTCCGGCAAGAAACACCGGGTATCGGCAACATACCCGGGAGGTCGTCATCAGTGTCCGGCTCCGCCGTGCCGCAGCGGTCCTGACCCGCTGGGTGTGGCGGATCTTGCTGCACGGCTCGCGGGTCCGGTTCCGGGTGACGGTGACGGCGGCGCTCGCCGCGCTCCTGCTGTCCACCGTCCTCTACGTGGTCTTCATCGCGCTGATCAGGCAGGACGCGAAGCACAACGTCGACGGGGACCTGTCGCGCGAGGGCCGGCGCATCGCGACGCTGATCCACGCCGGCGCGCTGCCGGCCCCGCACATCTACACGGTCGACGACACGCTCGCGCAGGTCGTCGACGACCAGCACCGCATCGTCGCCGCGAGCAGCCGGATGCAGGGCCGGCCGCCGCTGGCGTTCCCGCGGCCCCCGCCGGGCAACGACCGGCGCGACGGACGCAGCTGCACCGTCGACGCGCCCGGCGGCCCGTGCTTCCAGGTCGTGACGTACCGGGTGGGCCTGCCGGGACCCGGCCAGGACTTCGTGTACACCCTCGCGCCCGAACCCGGCCTGTTCCCGCGGCCGCTGCTCGCGGCGCTGCTCGGCCTCGGCATCCCCGCCACCGCCGGGCTCGCCGGGTACGGGACGTGGCTGTCGGCGAGCCAGATGCTGCGCTCGGTCGAGGCGATCCGCCGGGAGCTGGACGAGATCACCGCCACCGACATCCAGCGCCGCGTCCCGGTCCCGGAACGGCGCGACGAGATCGCGGTGCTCGCCGACAGCATCAACGCCACCCTGGACCGGCTGGAGGAGGCGGTGGCGCGGCAGCGCGCGTTCGTCGTCGACGTCTCCCACGAGCTGCGCAGCCCCCTCGCCGGGCTCCGGATGGAGCTGGAGCTGGCGCTCGCCGACCCCGACGCCACCGACCTCCCCAACACGCTGCGCGCCCTGCTCAACAACACCGACCGGGTCGGCGCGGTCGTGGACGACCTGCTCGCGCTGGCCCGGCTCGAGGCCGACCGCAACTTCCCGCGCGAGACCGTGGACCTGGCGGAACTGGCCGACCAGGAGGTGCTGCGCCGCCCCCGCCGCGCCCGCGTCACCGTCCTGTCGGAAGCCCCCGTGACGGTGAGCGCCGGACGCAGCGAGCTGGCCCGGCTGCTCACCAACCTGATCGACAACGCCGACCGGCACGCCCGGTCCGCGGTCACCCTGATCGTCGGCACCGAGGAGCCGGGGACCGCCGTCGTCGAGGTGATCGACGACGGGCCCGGCATCCCTCCCGAGGACCGCGAGCGCGTCTTCGAGCGGTTCACCCGGCTCAACGAGGGCGGGCACCGCGACGCCGGCGGCACCGGCCTCGGCCTCGCCATCTCCCGCGACATCGCCGCGGCGCACGGCGGCTCCCTCATCCTCGCCGACCGCCAGACCGACGAGGAGGGCGCCCGCTTCGTACTGCGTCTTCCCATGGGGGCGACCCCCTGGAACGCGCGCTAGCCCCGGGGGACGACCCCCTGGAACCCCCGTCACGACTGACAGACATTTTCCCCGCTCCGCGACGAAACCGCCTGTCAGTCGCCAGGCAGGCCCGTGCCCCGGGGGGCGGGCTCTGCTTCCCGTCAGTTGTTCAGCCGGGTCCCGGCGAGCGGGATCAGGCCAGGTCGGCCGCCGTCAGGGAGACGTCGACCTTCTCGGCGGAGCCGACTCCCATCGCCCGGGCGAGGTTGCGGTAGGTGCGGGCCTCGTCGGGGCGGCTGCGGCGCTCCAGGGTGCGGGCCAGGGCCTCGTGGGCCCAGCCGTTGCACGGGTCCAGCTCGACGAGGCGGCGGAACGTCTCCTCGGCGCGGCCGAGCTGGGCGCTGTGGAAGTACGCGCGGGCCAGCAGCTCGACGGCAGCGCGGTTGCCGGGCTCCTCGGCGACGACGGGGGCCAGCAGCCGGGCGGCGCCGGCGTAGTCCTTCGCGTCGAAGAACAGGGTGGCGCGCTCGAAGTCCTCGTAGGTGATCACGTGGGCCCCCTCTCGAAGGTTGCTTGACGCAACCATGAACCGGAGGAGCCCCGGCTTTGTTCCTTACGGGAAGGATGCCTCAGCCACCGCCACGGGCAGGCACGCGGAGCGAGCGCCAGCGAGCGCAGCGGGCATGCCCGACGACGGACGGGCTGTTTCCCGCGGAGCGCCAGCGGAGCGGGAAACAGCCCGTCCGTCGTGACGGGGGTTCCAGGGGGTCGTCCCCCTGGGCCAGCACCGTGACGGGGGTTCCAGGGGGTCGTCCCCCTGGGCCAGCACCGTGACCGGGGTTCCAGGGGGTCGTCCCCCCTGGGTTACTCGAGCTCGTCGCGGAGGCGGCGGCGTTCGTTCTCCAGGGCCTCGATCTGGCCGGCGAGCTCCTCGCGGGCGGCGAGGTTCTGGCCGCCGTCGACGAAGTCGGTGGCGTCCGCCGACGGGCCGGGCAGCTCGGCGCGGAGCCGGGAGATGTTCGCGTCGAGGTCGCGGATCCGGGCGCGCTTCTCGTCCTCGTTCATGTGGGTCTCCTCACGGGGGTCTGTTCCGTGCTGCATGCCCGGACGCGGGCCGCGATCACCTCAGATCCGGATCACCGTCTTGCCGCGGGCTCCTCCGGCGCGGTTGTCGGCGAGCGCGTCGCCCGCCGCCTCCAGGGGGACCTCGCGCTCGATCATCACCCGCAGCTTGCCCGCGTCGATGAGGTCGGAGAGCCGGTCGAGCAGTTCGGCGGACGGCGCGCCGACGTGGTTGACGCCGCGGTGCCCCTGGGCCTCCATGGCGTCGGGGTTCACCGACCAGGTCGTGCTGATGTAGGTGCCGCCGGGCCGCAGGAGCTGCGCGAGGCGCTCGGCGCCCTGGGTGTCGCTGGCCACGTCGAGGATCGCGTCGATGCCGTCGCCGTGCAGACGGAGCACCTGGTCGTTCAGGTCGCCCTGCGAGTGGTCGACGGTCTCGTCGGCGCCGAGGCGGCGGATCGTGCCCGTCATGTCGTCGCGGGCCGTGGCGATCACCTTGGCGCCGGTGAGCGCGGCGAGCTGCACGAGGGCCTGGCCGACGCCGCCGGTGGCGCCGACGATCAGGACGGTCTGCCCGGTGTCGAGGTCCGCCTCGTCCACCATCGCCATCGCGGTGCCGCACGCCGTCGGCACCGCGGCGGCCTGCGTGTAGATCATCCCGGCGGGCATCCGGGTGACGGGGCCGTCTTCGGAGGCCAGCGCGTACTCGGCGTAGCTGCCGATGCCGCGCTCGACGTCGCGGAACATCCCGTAGACCTGCTCGCCGTGCCGCAGCCGGGTGACGCCCTCGCCGACGGCCTCGACGACGCCGGCGCCGTCCTGGCCGAGGATCAGCGGGAAGCGGGCCTCGAGGGCGTCCTTCAGCATCCCGTCGGCGATCTTCCAGTCGACGGGGTTGAGGCCGGCGGCGATCATCTTGACGAGGATCTCGCCGGGGCCGGGCTCCGGGCGCGGCAGGTGCGTGGGCGCCGGCGTGGCGCCGTATTCGGACACGGCGATGGCTCGCATGACGATCGTCCCCCCGATGGACTGGTACTGGGATCACCCCGACGGATGATCTACCCCGGTACCCGACGATCACACAGGTGCGCAGGTCAGCCGCGGATTCCGTGGCGCGGGCCGCCGGCCTCGGCGCGGCGTTTGGGCCCGCCGCCGCCCTTGCTCGGGCGCAGCGTGATCGTGTCGCCGGGCCGCGCCGACGACGGGGAGACCTCCGCGACGGTCCCCTTGGGATAGTCGGACTTCACCGCGCCGCCGATCCGGACGGTGAACCCGGCGGCGCGCAGCTTCGCGGCGGCGTCCGCGACCTTCATCCCGCGGACGTCGGGCAGCCGGGCGCTCTCCTCGCCCGTCCCCTTGCTGAAGAAGTGCGACGGGGGCCGGACGAACGGCGACGCGGGCGTGCCGGCCAGCGCGCCGGCCATGCTCTGCTGCCAGATCGGCGCGGGGATCGTCGCGCCGTAGACGGGGCCGTAGCAGCGGCCGTCCATGCACAGGTCCGACATGGGGTGCTGGTAGCCGCCGCGCGGGTCGCCGACCCAGACCGCCGCCGCAAGGTCCGGGGTGTACCCGGCGAACCAGGCGGCGGAGAAGTTGTCGACGGTACCCGTCTTGCCCGCGGCGGGCCGCCCGATGCCCTGGCCGGCGGCGGTCCCCTTGGTGAGCACGCCGCGCAGCACGTAGTTCACGGCGTCGGCGGTCTCCTTGTCCATGGCCTGCTCGCAGTGCGCGCTCGGCACCTTGAGGCGGTGCCCGGACGCGTTGGTGATCTGCGTGATCGCGATCGGCGAGCAGTACCGGCCGCGCGCTCCGAACGCCGCGTAGGCGGCGGCGAGCCGGACGGGCGAGACGGGGTTGATGCCGAGCGTGAACGACGGGTACTGCTGCAGCGGCTTGCCGGTGGCCTGCTTCATGCCGAGCTTCTCGGCCATCCTGACCGTGGGGCAGAGCCCGACCTTCTTCTCCAGCGCGAGGAAGAAGGTGTTCACCGAGTGCTGGGTGCCGGTGACGATGCTGAACGGCTTGCCGCCCTCGCCGTCGCCCGCGTTGTGCAGCGAGGCGCCGGGGTCGCCGACCCGGCGGCCCTTGCAGTCGCGGTAGCCGACCGGCGTGAACGCCTTCGGCGCCATCAGCCGCGTGCCGAACGGCAGGCCCTGGTCGAGGGCGGCGGCGAGCGTGAACGCCTTGAACGTCGACCCGGCCTGCATCCCGATGCTGGAGCCGTGGTCGGCGTCCGCGGCGAAGTTGATCCACGTCTTGCCGCGCACCCTGTCCGAGCCGAGCTTCCGGTCGACGGCCATCGCCTTGATCCGGCCGGTGCCGGGCTCCACCATCGCCTCGGCGGCCGCCTTGTGCGCCGAGTTCTTCGCCGGGACGTGCGCGTCGACGGCGCGCTGCGCGGCCTTCTGCGCCCGCCGGTCCAGGGTGGTGCGGATGGTGAGGCCGCCGCGCTTCAGCAGCTTCTCGCGGCCGCCGGACGTCGCGCCGAACACCGGGTTCGCGAGGATCTCCCGCTGCACGTAGTCGCAGAAGAACGGCGCCGAGCTGGTGACGCAGCCGCTCTTGACGTCCTGGACGTGCAGCCGGACCGGCTGCCGTTCGGTCGCCGCGGCGGTGGCCTGGTCGATGTAGCCGAGGTCGGCCATCCGCTGCAGGACGGTGTCGCGGCGCTTGCGGGCCGCCTCCGGGTGCCGCGTCGGGTCGTACGCGAACGGGTACCGGACGACCCCGGCGAGCAGCGCCGACTCGGCGAGGTTCAGCTGGGAGGCGTGCTTGGAGAAGTACCGGCGGGACGCGGCCTCGATGCCGTAGGCGCCGGCGCCGTAGTAGGCGATGTTGAGGTAGCGGCGCAGGATCTCGTCCTTGGGGTAGCGCTTCTCCAGCGCCACCGCGTACCGCAGCTCGCGGATCTTCCGGGCCGCCGAGATCTCCTTGGCGGCGTCGCGCTCGGCCGCCGAGTCGGCCTGGGTGAGCAGCAGGTTCTTCACGTACTGCTGGGTGATGCCGGAGCCGCCCTGGGTGACCTCGCCGTTGCCGAGGTCGCTGACGAGCGCGCGCAGCGTGCCCTGCGCGTCGATGGCGCCGTGCTCATAGAAGCGGCTGTCCTCGATCGCGACGACCGCCTTGCGGACCATGGGCGCGATCCTGCCGAGCGGGACGTCCACCCGGTTCTGGTAGAAGAACGTCGCGAGCGTGGAGCCGTCGGCGGCGAGGATCCGGGACCGCTGCGGCACGCCGGAGGTGTCCAGGTCGGCGGGAACGCTGTCGAACCAGCGCGCCGAGTCGCGGGCGTTGACCCCGGCCGTGCAGGCCGTCGGCAGGACCATGAGCGCGACGAGCACCCCGGCGACGCCGCCGAGCACGCCGAGGCCGCGCAGCGCGCGCAGCTTCTGGGCTCGCGTGGTGGAGGAGGTCAGCAGCCGGCGGCGACGGCGCACCGGTGACCGGTTCCCGTTCCCGCCGCCGTCCTCGGCCCCGTTCGGCACGCGCTCACTGTAGACGGGCGACTTCCGGCGGACCACCCCATCGGCGATGTTCCGCCCGCGATGCCCCGGATCAGTCGCGCGTCCGCCGCCGTTCCCACGCTCTGACACGATCGCGGAATACCCGGGATACGGCCCGCAACTCCGCTTCGGCGTCGAGTCCGCGATCAGCGGCCTCCCGAACCAGGGCGAACAACCGTATACCCAGGTCGTTCCCGGTGTCGGCGGCGGTCGGGGCGAGTTCGCCCGGGGCGCCCGTCCGGCCGGCGCGGCGCTGCAGCTGCGCCGCCAGCGACAGCGCCGGCTGGCCCATCGGGACGCCGTCCAGCGCGGACGCGTCCGCGCCGCTCTTCGCCGCCCGCTCGGCCGCCTTGATCTGCTCCCAGTTCGCGTTGACCTCGTCGGCGCCCGCCACCGCCACGTCCGCGAACACGTGCGGATGCCGCCGGACGAGCTTGTCGACGATCCCGGCGGCGACGTCGTCGATGGTGAACGCGGTGTCGTCGGTGCGCTCGGAGGCCACCTCGGAGTGGAACGCCACCTGCATCAGCACGTCGCCGAGCTCCTCGCGCAGCGCGCCGTAGTCGCCGTTCTCGATGGTGTCGAGCACCTCGTAGGACTCTTCGAGCAGGTACGGCACGAGCGTCTCGTGCGTCTGCTCCCGGTCCCACGGGCACTCGCGCCGCAGCCGCTCCATCACCGCCACCAGGTCGAGCAGCCGCGCGCCGGGCAGGTCGTAGGAGCCGTGCAGCACCTCGACGTCCAGCGGGTCGCTCACGACGAGGGCGCCGACCGCGCGCATCAGGTCCTCGTCGCCCTCGGGCGCCGCGATCCACACGACGTCCGCCTCCCGCGCGGCGGCGACGAGCGCGGCCGGGTCCGGGACGGCGGTCTCCTCGGCGGTCACGCCCGCGTCGCGCAGGTACGGCAGGAGCGGATGGCCGGGGCGGGCGAGCACCCGCCCCGCCGAGCGCAGCGCGTCCCACGCCTTCCAGGTCAGCAGGCCGGGCGCGACCCGGTGCGTGGTCGCCAGCAGCGTCAGGCTCATGCGCGCGTCCCCTGCGGGGGGACGACCCTTCGCGCCTCCCGGTTCGCTCCGCTCATGCGAGCACCCCGCGGGGGGACGACCCCCCGCACCCCCCGGTTCGCTCCGCTCATGCGAGCACCCTGCGGGGGGACGACCCCCCGCACCCCCCGGTTCGCTCCGCTCATCTTTCGGAGGTACCCGTTTCCGCCGACGACAGGTCGTACACGACCGGGCCGATGTCGACCTTGGCCGCGTCGTACCGGCCGAACCGCGGGTTGATCTTGATGTGCATGCCGTCGGCGGTCCGCTGGAACAGCTCGCCCCACTGCTGCGCGGCCTGCACGGTCAGCGGGCTCTGCGCGTTGTTCAGGTCGGCGCCGAACTTCTGCATCACCGCGGTCTGCGTCGCGATGAACCGCGCCAGGTCGCGGGCGCGCGACCGCGGCAGCCCGCTGGCCAGCGTGATCGAGCCGGCGCCGCCACGCTGGTCCATCAGCGCGGTGGTCCGGTCGGCCAGCCCCTCCGGCACCGACACGCCCGCCCGGCGGGCGACCCGGTCGGCGACGCGGAAGTTCACCAGCAGGCTCAGCGCGCCCTGCATGTCCGTCTCGGACTCCTGGTCGCCGAGCCCCGGCGCGAGACCGCTGGAGTTCGCCCGGATCTGGTTGGCGACCGGGTCGTCCTTGAACTGGCCGCGCCAGTCCCGGACGGTCTGGTCGAGGGAGCTGACGGTGATGCGGTCGCCGCCGACGAGGGCGGCGGTGCCGACGCGGGTCTGGCCGCCGCAGCCGGCCAGCGCGCCGGCCGCCACCACGGCGGCCACCACGACCTTCACGGACTTACCGGGCACGGAATCCTCGTCTCGTCGTTCGTCGCTGTGCGTCGCCGGACACGTCGGGACGGCCCTGGTCCTGATCGTCCGGCGATCCGGTGCAGCCTATCCCCGCCCGGCGGACGCGGGCGAGACCTCCAGGAACAGCGCCTCGACCAGGTCGGTCGCCCACTTCAGCAGCTCCTGGTCGCGCAGCGGGCGGCCGCCGAGCGGCGCCGTCTTCGGCGCGGGCACGAGCAGCGTGTCGGTGGCGGGCTTCAGGATGCTCTTCGGGTACAGCCGCTGCAGCCTGACCTGCTTGGAGTCGGGCAGGTCCACCGGCGTGAACTTGATGAAGTTGCCCTGGACGGTGACGTCGGCGAGCCCCGCCCGGCGCGCCTTCGCACGGAACCGCGCGACCTCCAGGAGGTTCAGCACCGGGACGGGCAGCGGCCCGAACCGGTCCTTCAGCTCGTCGTGCACGGCGCCGATCTCGTCCTCGGACGTGATCGCCGCGATCCGCCGGTAGGCGTCCAGCCGCAGCCGCTCGCCCGGCACGTACTCGTGCGGCAGGTGCGCGTCGACGGGAAGCTCGACCTTGGTCTCGACGGCCTCGGGCTCGGCGCCGCCCTCCTTCAGGTCCCGGACGGCCTCCCCGACCATCCGGACGTACAGGTCGAACCCGACTCCCGCGACGTGCCCGGACTGCTCCGCGCCGAGGATGTTGCCCGCGCCGCGGATCTCCAGGTCCTTCATCGCGACGTACATGCCGGCGCCGACCTCGGTGTGCTGCGCGAGGGTCGCGAGCCGCTCGTGCGCGGTCTCGGTGAGCGGCTGCTCCGGCTGGTACAGGAAGTAGGAGTAGGCGCGCTCCCGGCCGCGGCCGACGCGGCCGCGCAGCTGGTGCAGCTGCGACAGCCCGTACATGTCGGCGCGGTCGACGATCAGCGTGTTGGCGTTCGGGACGTCCAGCCCCGACTCCACGATCGTCGTGGCGACCAGCACGTCGTAGTTCTTCTCCCAGAAGTCGACCATGACCTTCTCGAGCTCGTGCTCGTTCATCTGGCCGTGCGCGGTCGCGACCCGCGCCTCCGGGACGAGGCGGGCGATGTTCGCCGCGACCTTGTCGATCGACCGGACCCGGTTGTGCACGAAGAACACCTGGCCCTCGCGCAGCAGCTCGCGGCGGATCGCGGCGGCGATCTGCTTCTCCTCGTACGGGCCGACGAACGTCAGGACCGGGTGCCGCTCCTCCGGCGGCGTGAGGATCGTGGACATCTCCCGGATGCCGGTGAGGCCCATCTCCAGCGTCCGCGGGATCGGCGTCGCCGACATCGCCAGCACGTCGACCTGCGTGCGGAGCCGCTTCAGCTCCTCCTTGTGCTCGACGCCGAACCGCTGCTCCTCGTCGATGATCACCAGGCCGAGCTTCTTGAACTTCGTCTGCGCCGACAGGATGCGGTGCGTGCCGACCACCACGTCCACGGTGCCGTCGGCGAGGCCCTGCAGCGTCGCGCCGATCTCCCCGTCGGTCTGGAACCGGCTGATCGGCTTCACCACGACCGGGAACGCCGCGAACCGCTCGGTGAACGTCGACAGGTGCTGCTGGACGAGCAGCGTCGTCGGCACCAGCACCGCGACCTGCATGCCGTCCTGGACGGCCTTGAACGCGGCGCGCACCGCGATCTCGGTCTTGCCGTAGCCGACGTCGCCGCAGATCAGCCGGTCCATCGGGACGGGCTTCTCCATGTCGCCCTTCACCTCGTCGATGGCGGCGAGCTGGTCGGGCGTCTCCACGTAGGGGAAGGCGTCCTCCAGTTCCCGCTGCCACGGGGTGTCGGCGCCGAACGCGTGCCCGGGGCTCGCCATCCGCGCCGAGTACAGCCGGATCAGCTCCCCGGCGATCTGCTTGACGGCCTTGCGGGCACGCGACTTGGCCTTCTGCCAGTCGGCGCCGCCGAGCCGGTGCAGGCTGGGCGCCTCGCCGCCGACATAGCGGGTCAGCTCCTCCAGCTGGTCGGTCGGGACGAACAGCCGGTCGCTCTTGGCGTACTCCAGGATCAGGTACTCGCGGGTCGCGCCCTGCACCGTCCGGCTGACCATCTCCACGTACCGGCCGACGCCGTGCTGCTCGTGGACGACGTAGTCGCCGGGCTTGAGCTGCAGCGGGTCGATGCCGCCGCGGCGCCGCGACGGCATCCGCCGGACGTCCTTCGTGGACGACTTCTGCCCGGACAGGTCGGTCTCGGTCAGCACCGCGAGCTTGACCGGCTCCCAGGTGAAGCCGTTCTCCAGCAGCCCGGTCGTGACGGTGACGACGGACGGCTCGGGCGGCGCGGCCACGTCGGCGAGCCGCGCGCCGACGCCCTCCTCGCCGACGAGCTGGACGAGGCGCTCGGCGGGCCCGTGGCCCGCGGTGACCATGACGACGCGCCAGCCGGCGTCGATCCAGCCCTTGAGGTCGCCGACGACGCGGGTGGTGTCGCCCCGGTACGCCTCGGCGGCGTGCACGCCGAGGTTCAGCACCTCGCCCGGCGCGTCCGGGTCGAACGCGCCGGACGCGTCCCCGGCCGCCGCGCCGGGGGTGAGGGCGGTGACGCTCCAGCGCGGCAGGCCGAGCTCGGCGCTGTGCGCCCGCACCTCCTCCAGCGACCGGAACGCGGCGGCGCCGAGGTCGATGGGCGCCTCGCCGCCGGCGGCGGCGTTGACCCAGCTGGCCTCCAGGAACTCCTGGCTGGTGCGGACGAGCTCGACCGACCGGGTGCGGATCCGCTCCGGCTCGCACACCAGCAGCGCCGAGCCGTCCGGCAGCAGGTCGGTGAGCAGTTCCATGCTCTCGGCGAGGACGGGCGAGAACGCCTCCATGCCCTCGACGGTGTCGCCGTCGGCGATCCGGCCGAGGATGTCCTCCAGCGCCGGGTGCTCCCCGGCCAGCCGCCTCGCGCGCTCGCGGACCTTCTCGGTGAGCGGCAGCTCGCGGCACGGCGGGGCCCACAGGCCGTCCTGCGCGACCTCGAGGGACCGCTGGTCGGCGGCCTTGAAGTAGCGGATCTCCTCGACGGTGTCGCCCCAGAACTCCACCCGCAGCGGGTGCTCCTCGGTGGGCGGGAAGACATCGAGGATGCCGCCGCGCACCGCGATCTCGCCGCGCTTCTCGACCAGGTCGACGCGGTGGTACCCGGCGTCGACGAGGCGGCGGACGGCGTCGTCCATGTCGGCGTCCCCGCCGGACACGAGCCGGACCGGCTCGAGGTCGGCGAGGCCCGACACGATCGGCTGGAGGACGGCGCGGATCGGCGTGACGACGACGTCCAGCGCGCCGCCCTTGGCGCCCGCGCCCTCGGCGCCGGGCTCGCGGGCCTCCTCCTCGGTGGGCGCGTCGGCCGCGTTCGGGTGGACGAGGCGGCGCAGCACGGCGAGCCGCTGCCCGACCGTGTCGGAGCGCGGCGACAGCTTCTCGTGCGGCAGCGTCTCCCAGGCCGGGAAGTGCGCCACCCGGCCGGCGCCGATCAGGCTGGTCAGCGCGGCGGTGAGGTCCTCGGCCTCGCGGCCGGTCGCGGTGACCGCCAGCACGACGCCGTGCCGCCCGCCGGGACCGGCGGAGCGCGCGCCGACCGCGCGGCTCAGCGCCGCGGCGAGGATCGGCCAGGTGGCGGGGGGCGCGACGACCTCGGTGTCGACGCGCGCCCGCTTCAGCGCGCGCTCGAGTTCAGGGTCGGCGCATGCAAGGTCAACAAGTCCAGAAAGCGTCATCTTCGCCCGTAAGTTCGCATTCACCCCGAGGGGCAGGGCAGCCCGAAGAACCGGAATCCGTGCGCGGACCCGGCATCGCCCACCAGCCTACGCGCCCGCGCCCGCCCTCGCGCTGGCGGCGCCGCAGACCGCCGCCGGTCGCGCTGGGCGACACGGCGGTTACCAAGAATAGGCAAATAGCGGACAGAGTGCAGTCGAGCGGTTACGCTGCGAAACTGTGACCGATCTGCGTACGCCGCCGGTCAACGACGGCGATCTCTTCTCAGAACGCGCAAGGCAGTACGCACTGGAGAAGCCCCTGCAGCGGATCCACATCCTGGAGGCGGGCTGCGGCTGGGGCGCGGGGCTGGACCTCGGCGACCGCGACTGCCTGGTGACCGGGGTCGACCTGGAGTCCCCGGAGCTGCGCGCCCACACCTGCGAGCGGCCCGACCTCGACGAGTGGCACCTCGGCGACCTCCGCACGGTGCCGATGCCGCCGCGCGCCTACGACATCGTCCACGCGACCTACCTCGTCGAGCGGGTCCCGCACGCCGAGCTGGTCCTCGACCGGTTCGTCGCGGCGCTCAAGCCGGGCGGGCTGCTGCTGGTGCACCTGCGCGACCGCAACACCGCGTTCGGGTTCCTCGACCGGCACCTGCCGCGCTGGATGCACGCCTCGGGGCGGCGCCGGAAGTCCCGTCCCGCCCGGGCGGCGCGCGGCGCCCATGCCCGCGTCCCCGCCGAGAGCCCGGCGGCGGGCCCGGTGGAAGACGCGGCGGGGGGCATGGCGGACGCCGCCGTCCCGCCGCCCGCGGGCACCGCCGTCGCCCTGCCGGACGCGCCGGACGCCCGCGGCGCCACGGACGGGCGGGAGCGGCCCGCTCCGCGGCGGGAGAGGCGGCGGGTCCCGGCGGCCGAGGCGCGCGCCGGGCGGGCCCGGCGGCTCCAGCCGCCGCCCGCGATCTACGACAGGGTCGCGTCGCGGCAGGGCATGCAGTGGTACTGCGTGATGCGCGGGCTGATGATCGCCGAGGAGTACACCTCCCGGCAGGCCATCGACGCGCTCGGGGCCGGAACCGGCCTCACCGACCTGCTGTGCCGGCTGGTGTCGGCGGCCAGCCGGGGCCGCCTCACCGCAGACCACAGCGACGTCACCCTCGTCATCCGCAAGCCGGAGAACCGCTTCGCCCGGGTGATCTGACGGGGGGCGGAGATGCGGGCACCGGCGCGACCGCAGTAATTTGGCGGGAAATCGACCCTTGACCTGCATCGGCCCGGCGCGCGCGCCGGGCGGGATCGGAGACCGCGGTGACCGCCGAAGCCGGCCTTCCCGACACGCTGCGCGACCTGCCCGGGTGGGCTCCGGACGCGGTGGAGCTCGCCGATCTGGAGCTGCTGCTGGCGGGCGTGTACCGGCCGCTGACCGGCTTCCTCGGCTCGTTCGACGCCGCGATGGTGATCGCGGGCGGCCGGCTCGCCGACGGGACGCCGTGGCCGGTCCCGGTCACCCTGGCGGTGCCCAAGGAGCTGACCGCGCACGAGCGGCTCGTCCTGCAGGACCCGGAGGGCGTGCCGCTGGCGGTCCTGAAGGTCACGGAGGCCTGGCAGGACCCGACGTCCCAGGGCTGGCGGCTGGCCGGTCCGCTGGAGCCGCTCCGCTCCCCCGCGCACGGACCGTTCCACTCGCTGCGCCGCCGTCCCGACGAGCTGGACCCGGTGGACGGCCCGGCAGCGCCGGCCGAGGGAGGACGCGCCGCCGGCAACCGCCTTTGCGTCGCCACCCGCGAGCCCCTGCACCGCAAGCAGCTCGGCCAGATCCGCCAGGTCGCCGAGCAGCTCGGCGCGCAGGTGCTGGTGCTGCCGCTGCTGAGCGGCGAGCACGACGAGTCGCTCGTCCGGGCGCTGCTGGGCGTTCGCAAGGAGCTGCCGGAGGGGACGCGGATCGTCCCGGTGCCGCTGCCGCCCCGCGGCGACCACGAGCGCGACCTGCTCCTGCGCGCGCACGTCGCCGCCGCGTACGGCGCCACGCACCTGCTCGCCGAGCAGGAGATGGAGGGCACCGCGATCCCGGTCGTGGTGCCCGAGCCGTGGGCCTATGACGCAGACGTGGAGATCTGGCGTCCGGTGGCGCGGATCGAGCCCGACCACGTGCAGGCGGAGCTGACCGCCGAGCGGCTCGGCGAGCTGCTGGACGCGGGCGAGCCCGTCCCGGACTGGTTCACCCCGCCGGCGGTCGCCGCCGAGCTGGCGCGGGCCCGCCCGCCGAAGCACTCGCGGGGCGTCACGGTGTTCTTCACGGGCCTGTCGGGCTCGGGCAAGTCCACGGTGGCGCGGGGCCTGGCGGACGCGCTGGTCGAGCGGGGCGGCCGGACGGTCACGCTGCTGGACGGGGACGTGGTCCGGCGGATGCTGTCGGCGGGCCTGACGTTCTCCAAGGCCGACCGCGACCTGAACATCCGGCGGATCGGGTTCGTCGCGGCGGAGATCACCCGGCACGGCGGGGTGGCGATCTGCGCGCCGATCGCCCCGTACGCGGCGACGCGCGCGGAGGTGCGCCGGATGGTCTCGGCTGCGGGGGACTTCATCCTGGTGCACGTGTCGACGCCGCTGGAGGAGTGCGAGCGCCGCGACCGCAAGGGCCTGTACGCCAAGGCGCGAGCGGGGCAGATCCCGGAGTTCACCGGGATCTCCGACCCGTACGAGGTGCCGGACGACGCCGACCTGGTGCTGGACACCTCGGCGATGGCGCCGGACGAGGCGGTGGGGCGGGTCCTCGAGCTGATGGTCGCGGGCGGCTGGCTCCGGACCGAATAGTCCTCTTTCGTCCCTTAAGACGTAGATCGTCAATCTAGTCGCGTTTGTTGGGGTGCACCCGGGTTAACAGACCCGGGTGCGGTCCCGTACTGTATTAGGCAAGTTTTCCTATATAGCAGGTAGGTCATGCCGCTGTAGGGGGTGAAGGCGCGTGGACTTCGACTGGACCATGGCCCTCGGCTCGTTCCTGGTCGCCATCGTCGTCGGGCTCACCGGGATGGGCGGCGGCGCGCTCATGACCCCGATGCTCGTCACGTTCTTCGGCGTCAGCCCGCTCGCCGCGGTCTCCAGCGACCTCGTGGCGGCGGCGGTGATGAAGCCCGTCGGCAGCGCCGTGCACTACCGGCAGGGCACCATCAACATGCGCCTCGTCGGCTGGCTGTGCGCCGGGTCGGTCCCGGCCGCGTTCTCCGGCGTCCTGCTCGCCCGCGCCCTCGGCCACGGCGACCACGTCGAGGACCTGATCAGCAAGGCGATGGGCGGCGCGCTCCTCATCGCCGCCGCCGGGCTGGCCGTCCGCGGCGTGCTCGCGCGGCGCGACCGGCACCGCCCCGGCGCCGCGGACGGCGAGGCCCCGCAGATCCGGATCCGGCCCGTGCCGACCGTGCTGATCGGGCTCGTCGGCGGCCTCGTCGTCGGCATCACCTCGGTCGGCTCCGGCTCGCTCATCATCGTCGCGCTGCTCGCGCTGTACCCGACGCTCAAGGCCAACCAGCTCGTCGGCACCGACCTGCTCCAGGCGGTGCCGCTGGTGTTCGCCGCCGCGCTCGGCCACCTGCTGTTCGGCGACTTCCAGATGCAGGTCACCGCCGCGCTGCTGGTCGGCTCGATCCCGGGCGTCTACCTCGGCTCGAAGATCTCCTCGCGCGCCCCCGGCGGCCTCATCCGCCGCGTGCTGGCGCTGGTGCTCGTCGCGTCCGCGCTGAAGATGTTCGGTGTCGGCGCCGTCCCGATCGCGTGGACGGTGGTCGTGCTCGGCGCCGGGACGGCCGCCGTCTGGCTGGCCGGGCGCCGCCGCACGGCCCGGTCGGCGGGCGCCCGGAACGGCCGCGAGCGCGTCCCCGCGTCAGCGGACGAGCTGGTCCCCTGACCCCGCCGTCCGGGCAGAGGCCCCTGACGGCTGAGGCTCCGCGCCCGCAGGCGCCGCCGCCGGCCCGCCGCTCCCGCGCGGCGGGTCGCCCTTGCGCAGCATCCGCCACAGCATCAGCGCCGAGACGATCCCGCCCGCGCCCAGGCAGTAGGGCGCGATCGCGGCGTGCCCCGGGTCGGCGGCCAGCAGGCCGAGCAGCACGGCCAGGCCGCTGAGGCTCTCGACACCGCGGATCACGAACACCGAGCGGGACTGCTTGCGGGCCGTCGCCAGGCTGGCCAGCGGCAGCGTGCAGGAGAAGCACACCGAGTAGAGCGCCCAGCCGCCGAGCGCCACCCGGTCCACCTCGAACGAGCCGCCCGTCACGACCGGGCCGAGCCAGCCCACCAGCAGGATCCCGCCGAGGCTCATCACGAGCGCGATCCCCGACATCAGCCCGCACGCCCGCACCGCCTGCCGGGCCCGCATCGGCCGGCCGGCCTTCTCCGCCTTGGCGAAGTCGCCGAGCAGGAACCAGCCCGCGCCGTTGACGAAGGTCAGCGCGGGCGACAGCAGCAGCCGCGCCGCCTCCACCCCGGCCAGCGCGGCGGTGGACGCGAACCCGGCGATCATCACGCGGGCGAGCAGCAGCGCGGTGGGCCGGATGCCGGCCTGCACCGACCGCCACCAGGAGAACGCGAGGATCTCCCGGAACGCGGTGCCGCGCAGCGAGGCGAGCGCGTACTCCTCGCGCGGCAGCCGGACCCGGGCCAGCAGGATCGAGGCCAGCGACCCCGCGCACATGGAGGCGAGCAGCAGCTCCACCGAGGCGCCCGCGCCGGCGCCGAGCGAGGCGCCGAGCACCGCGAGCGTCGTCAGCAGGTAGCAGGCGTCGTTGACGGTCAGCCGCCAGAACTCCATCCGCGCCGTGAAGATCCGCCGCCCGGTCTCCTCCAGCAGCCACAGGGCCACCGAGAGCGCGAACAGCGCGATGCCGAGCGGCCCGGCGAGGTGCATGGCGGCCGCCACGACCGCGCCCACGGCCGCGCCGGCGACCACGGTGCCGCCGACCGACAGCAGCAGCGCGCCGCGCACCCGCGGCTCGAACCGGTCGAACACCGTGAGGGTGTCGCCGACCCAGCTGGTCTGCACCGAGGTGATCATGACGATGATCGAGAAGAGCAGCGCGTAGGCGCCGTAGCCGGACGCGCCGAGCGTGCGGGCGGCCAGCGACTGCACGACGAGGCTGCCGCCCGCGGTGACGAACTGCACGGCGACGGCGCCGCCCGCGGAGCCCAGCAGCCGGCCGGCCTTCCCCGCGATCCGCTTGCCGCGACCGCCCGCGGCGGGTGCCGCGGGGGCCGGGCCGGGCACGGCGGGCAGGTCGATCGCGGTCTCGGCCGTGCTCCTCTCGGCCGTGCTCACCTCGGCGGCGCTCGTCTCGGCCGTGCTCTCAGGGGTGCTCACGCTCCGTCCCGAAGCCCCCCGGGTCACCTGTCCAGGTCGTAGTGCATCAGGGACGAGTCGCCTTTTCCCTTGCCGGCCCCGGTGCCCGGTTCCGGCTTGCCGCCCCGGCCCTTGTCGGCCACGGGCTTGTCGGCCGCCGGCTTGTCGGCGGCCGGCGACGGCTTGTCCGCGCTCGGCACCTTGCCGCCGAGCAGGTACAGCGGGTCCTCGGCGGTGCGGGTCGGGTCACCGCCGTCCGGCCACAGGTCGGCGGCGATGTCGGAGGCCGGGCGTTTGTCGCCCTCCGCGGGCTTGTCCGAGCGGCCCTTCGGCGCGCCCTTGCGCGGCGGCTTGCCCGACGGGGGCGGCGTCTTCGGCAGGCCGGACGCGCCGTTCCCGGTGGACGCGCCGCTGCCGTTCGCGCCGCCGGCCACGCGGGTGCCGCGCGGGCCGGACGACGAGCGGGTCCCCGATCCGGACGGCGCCGCCCCGTTCGCCCGGGACGAGCGGCCGCGCTCCGGCGGGAGCGGCGGCGGGGACGCCGGGACCGCCTGGGTCGCCGACGCGGACGGCGCGGACGGCGCGACGGGACCGCCGCGTCCCTCCTCGGGCGCCCAGCCGCGCCCGCCCGCGGGCTCGGCGGGCGGCGCGGCCCTGCGGGCCCGG
>NZ_JAGEOK010000030.1 GCF_017573545.1 Actinomadura nitritigenes
CCTGGCTGCGGGGACGCGGGATCGTGCCGCGCATCGCCCGAGCCGGCATCGAGTCCAGCGAGCGTCTGGGCCGCCACCGCTGGAAGATCGAACGGACTCTGGCCTGGCTTTTCGGCTACCGGCGCCTGACCGTCCGCTACGAACGCCACGGCCACCTGTTCAACGCCTTCCTCGTTCTCGCCGCAGCCATCACCTGCTACAAGAAGCTCACACAACTCCCCACATGAGACACGCTCGAAGTGTAATTGCGAAGCCGGCGCCTTGGAGTCCTACTTCTGATTACCTGCCGTTGTACCACTTGGTGGTGTGGCAGTAGTATTTGTCGCTGGCCTTCTGCAGGCAGATACGGAAAGTGATTTTCGTCTTCTCGGGCAGATTGTGGGTTCTGGCGTCCGTCTGAATGCACCTGCCTCTACCGGCTACTCGGAGAGAGTAGGACTTGGTGCTCCAGGACACACGTCCGTATGCGGTGTAGCTGTCCGCTTCGATGTCGCACACTTGTACGACATCGCCGCGCTGCACGAAGCGGATCGCTGCGCCCGGGTTGATGTCGCCGGAGAGCATCCTGTGATCCCAGGACGCAGCGGATGCCTGGGGTGCGGTGACAAGCACCGTTGTGCCGATAATCGCGGATCCGCTGATCGCCAGCGAAATCATGTGCTTCGCGGGTCGGTTGACCTTCAAGACGATCGCCTTTCTGTCGTGCCCCCTCCAGGTCGCTCATGGCCTGGCAGACGAGACCGTCCGCAGTTCGTACCTGATCGCAACTTATCGATGTGGAGTTCCGGCCTCCGGCACTGCCTCGACCGCGCGGCGACTGTCGAAGAAGGAGATCATCCGATGCCTCAGCGCGACATCCCGCGCGAGGTCTACCGCGCCCTCGTCCCGGCCCACAGGGCGCATTCGCCGCCTTCCGCAAGACCCGGTGGGGCGGCGCCTGTAGGGTTCGGGGATGGTGGCTGATGGCTTCGAGGTGATCTGCGAGATCGAGCCGCCCGTCCGTCCGGATCTGGCACGGGTGCGGCACCAGATCGGCGTGCTGAGCCCGGTCGCCGACTCGTTCCTGATCCCGGACAACCACATCGGGCGGGCGACGGTGTCGAGCGTGGCGGTCGCCCACGAGGTGCAGGCGATGGGCGCCTCCGGGATCGCGTGCCTGAACTCGCGGGACCGCAACCTGCTGGGGTTCCGCCGCGACCTGCTCACGGCCGCGGCGTACGGGGTGGACCGGTTCCTGTTCGTCTACGGCGACAAGCCGACCGTGGGCGGGCGGACGAGCGAGCTGAACGTGCGCGCCATGATCGAGGAGACGCGGGCGGCGGCGGAGGACCCGGTGTTCGCCGGACGCGCGCCGTTCCGGGCCGGCGTCGCCACCGGACTGCGGGCCGTCCCCGCGTGGAAGGCCCAGGCCGACTTCGTGTTCGTCCAGGTCAGCTACTCGCTGGACGCCCTGCTGCGCTGGCGGGACAGCGTCCGGCTGGACGTCCCGGTGTACGCGGGCGTGATGGTGCTGGCGAGCACCGGCATGGCCCGCAACCTCGCGGCGGCGATCCCCGACATCGCCATCCCGGACGACCTGGTCGCGGCGGTCGAGCGGGACCGGGACGCCGGGGTGGACGCCGCGTGCGAGCACGTGCTGGCGATCCGCGACAGCGGCGCCTTCGACGGCGTGCACCTGGTGCCGGTCAGCAGGTACCGCCAGGTCGCCGCCCGCCTGGAGCAGCACTTCTGACCCGCGGCGCCGTCACGGGTTCGTCCGGTAGCGGCCCGGGGTCGTGCCGACGAGGTCGGCGAAGGCCGCGATGAAACCGCTGGGGTTCGCCCAGCCGCAGGCGTGCGCGACGCGGGTCGTGTCGTGGCCCTCGGCGAGGAGGACGAGCGCGTGGTGGACGCGCAGCTGCGTGCGCCACTGGTAGAAGGTCATGCCGAGCTCGTTGCGGAACAGGCGGCTGAGCGTCCGGGGGCTGGCCCCGATCCGCCGCCCGAGCCCGGCGAGCGAGGTGGTGTCGGCGGGGTCCTCGCGCAGCGCCCGGGCGATGGCCCGCAACCGGTCGTCGCGTGGTTCGGGCAGTTGCAGCGGCTGCTCGGGCGCCTCGCGGAGCTCGTCGACGAGGACGCGCCGGAGCCGGGTCCGGGCGTCCGCGGCGCGGTCCTCGCGGCGCGGGCCCGTGAGCGCGAGCAGGATCTCGCGGGCCAGGTCGGAGACCAGGTAGACGGCGGGGCGGTCGGGGACGAGCCGGGCCAGGGACGCCGGCAGGAAGACGATCCGCATGTCGGTGGTGCCGTGGGCGCGGTGGTGGTGCGTGAACCCGGCGGGGGTCCAGGCGGCCCGGTTGGCCGGGACGATCGAGGTGCCGTCCTCGGTGTGCACCGACAGCACGCCGCGGGCCGCGTACACCAGGTGCCCGCGCGAGTGGGTCTGCGCCGTGCTCGTCCCGCCCGCCGGCCACAGATGCGCCCCTCCGGACGGCCACAGGCGGGACGCCGGACCGGGTGCGGGAACGTGGCGGCCAACGGGCATGGGTTGGCATTCTACCGGTGGTCGGCCGCACCGCCCTCCGGCGAGAGTGGACGCATGAACCGCGTCCTCCTCCTTCCGTCGAAAGGTGATGTGCGATGAGCGCGACGATGCGGGCGGCCGTCTGCCTCGGGCCCGGCGGGCCGGAGACGCTGGAGGTCCGCGAGGTGCCGGTCCCGGCGGTCCGGGACGGCTGGAGCCTGGTGCGGGTCATGGGCGCGGGCCTGAACCGGTCGGAGCTGCGGACGCGCCAGGGGCACTCCCCGAACGTGGTGTTCCCGCGCGTGCTCGGCATCGAGTGCGTGGGCGTCGTGGCGGCGTCGACCGATCCCGCGGTGCCGGAGGGGACGACCGTCGCGGCGGTGATGGGGGAGATGGGGCGGGAGTTCGACGGCGGCTACGCGGAGTACGCGCTGCTGCCGAACGCGCTGCTGATGCCTGTCGCCACCACGCTGCCCTGGGACGTCCTGGCGGCGCTGCCCGAGACGTACCTGACGGCGCAGGGCGCGCTCGACGCACTCGACGCGCTGGGCGCGGGGCCGGGCGGCGGGCGGCTGCTCGTCCGGGGCGGGACGTCGTCGGTCGGGATGGCGGCCCTGTCGATCGCGTCCGCCCACGGCCTGGAGATCGCGGCCACCACCCGGCAGAAGGACAGGATCGACGCGCTGGCCGCCGCCGGCGCCGCCCACGTGCTCGTCGACACCGGCGGTTCGCTCGCGGAGGACGTGCGGGCGATCTGGCCCGAGGGCCCGGACCACGTCCTCGACCTCGTCGGAGCGGCCACGGCGGTGGACTCCCTGCGCCTGGCCCGCCGCGGCGGGACGGTCTGCGTGGCGGGCTCGCTCAGCGGCTGGGCCATCCCGGACTTCCAGCCGGTCGCGATGATCCCGTCCGGGACGAGGCTCACGGCCTTCCACAGCGACGACCTCAAGGGCGCCGCGGGCGCCGCGCTGCTGCGGCGGATCGTCCGGCAGGTCGAGGCGGGCGTCTACCGGCCGAACATCGACCGCGTCTTCGCCCTGGCGGACGTCGTCGCGGCCCACCGCCACATGGAGAACGACCAGGCCACCGGGAAGGTCGTCCTGATCCCCTAGCCGTTCCGGCGGCGCCCGCCGGCCCGGCGGGCGCTCCGCTAGGGCAGGATCGCGTCGACGTAGCCGCCGTCGGCGCGGATCGCCCCGCCGGTGGTGGCCGAGGCGTGCGGCGAGCTGAGGTAGACGACCATGCCGGCGATCTCCTCGGGCTCGATGAGCCGCCGGAGCAGCGAGTTCGGGCGGTGCTCGGCCATGAAGCGGCGCTGCGCCTCGTCCCAGGGCAGGCCGTCCCCGACCATCTCGGCGACGAAGTCCTCCACGCCGCCGGTGTGGGTCGGCCCGGCCAGGACGGTGTTGACGGTGACGCCCGTCCCCGCGACGGCCTTGGCGTAGCCGCGCGAGACGGCCAGCAGCGCCGTCTTCGAGACGCCGTAGTGCACCATCTCCTCGGGGATCACCACCGCCGAGTCGCTGGCGATGAACTGCACGCGCCCCCAGCCGCGCCCGGTCATGCCCGGCAGGTAGAGGCGGGCGAGCCGCACCCCCGACAGCACGTTGACCTCGAAGTAGTGCCGCCACTCGTCGTCGTCGACCTCCAGGACGGGCCGCGCCCCGAAGATGCCCAGGTTGTTGATCAGGATGTCCACGTCGGGCACCTGGGCGCGTACCGCCTCGGCGCCTTCGGCGGTGGCGACGTCGGCGGCCACGCCCCGCACGTCGGCGTCCGGCAGTTCGGCGCGCAGCGCGTCCAGGGCGCCCGCGACGCTTCCGTCCGACCGCCCGTTGACGACGGTGGTCGCTCCGGCCCGTGCCAGGCCCGCGGCGATGGCGCGGCCGATGCCCTGGGTGGAGCCGCTGACGAAGGCGGTCCGCCCGCTGAGATCGATGTCCATGGCGGTGACCCTTCCCACGTCGCCGCCGGTCAGCCGTCGTGGCGGGGCAGCCGTCGTGGCGGGGCAGCCGTCGTGACAGGTCAGGCGTCGTCGCGGGTCAGGCGCCGCGCGCGGACGGCGCGGCGGCGCGCAGCCCGGCCGCCCGCGCCTCGCCGAGCGCGGCCACCGCCTCCGCGAGCAGCCGCATCTGGGCGGCGAGGTCGCGGTGCGGTTCGGCCTGCAGGGCGACGAACGCGCCATCGAACCCGGCGATGCCGAAGTAGTCGAGCTGGTCCGCGACGGCCTGCGCGATCTCCTCGCCCTCCGGCGCGAAGGACAGCGCGATCATCTTGTTCATGTGCGCGCGGCCGTCCCGCCGCACCCGCTCGATGATGCCGTCCACCTCGGCCTCGGCGGCCTCGGCGCTCATGACGAGGAGCAGGTGCAGGCGCAGGAACTCCGGGCGGTCCAGGAACACCTCGCCGGTGCGCAGCAGGAACCACGTCAGCCGCTCGCGCGGGGTGCCGCCCTCCGGGCCGCCCGCCTGGGCCCGCCGCATCGCCGCGAAGAAGTCCTCGGCGCCGCGCGCCATGACCGCCGACAGCAGCCCCGCCTTGGAGTGGAAGTGGTGGTACACCGCACTCTTCGGCAGGCCGGTCTCCCGGCTCAGCACCGACAGCGAGGTGGCGGCGTAGCCGCGCTCCGCCATGATCCGGGCCGCGACGTCGAGGATCTCCTCCCGTGACCTGCGGCCACGGCGGTTCCCGATCGTCTCGTCCGCCACGCGTCGAAGCATAGACGCCCCGCGCCGCCCCCTCGCGCGGGCGATTCTGCACAGCGGAATTTCATGGACACCCAGGAGGAACACATGTGAGGGTGGCCACTGTTGTACCGAACGACCGGTCCAAAACTTGTCGGAAGAGCCGCCCCGGAGCCCGCATGAGCCAGCATTTCGACGCCGACGTCGCGATCGTCGGCTACGGCCCCACCGGCGTGACCGCCGCCCTGACCCTCGCGAAGCGCGGCGTCTCGGTGGTCGCGTTCGAGCGGGACGCCGCCATCTACCCGCGCGCCCGCGCCGTCACGGTGAACGACTGGACGATGCGGATCTTCCAGAGCCTCGGCATCGACGAGCGGATCACCAAGGTGATCGAGCCGCAGCGGGCCCTGCGCTGGGTGACCTACGACGGCACCGAGATCATGCGCGTCGAGCATCCGCCGTCGGCGCTCGGCCCCGGGCCCCGCTTCTACAACATCTACCAGCCGGCCATGGAGGCCGAGCTGCGCGCCTGCGCCGAGGAGCACGGCGACCTGATCGACGTCCGCTACGGCGCCGAGGTGACCGGGCTGGAGCAGGACGCCACCGGGGTGACGGTGACGGCCGTGGACGCCGCGACGGGCGAGGAGCGCACCGTCCGCGCCCGCTACGCGATCGGCGCCGACGGCGGCGGCAGCCCCACCCGCGGCATGATCGGCGGCCGGCTCGACGGCGACACGATCGACGTGCGGTGGATCGTCATCGACTGCCGCGTCAAGCGCTGGTGGCCCGACCGCGACCTCCTCACCTTCTGGTCCGACCGGCGGCGCCCGGTGGTCGACATCGCGCTGTCCGCGGGCAACCACCGCTGGGAGATCCCGCTCGAGCCGCACGAGACCGAGGCGGACTTCGCGTCCGAGGACGACGTCTGGCCGCTGCTCAAGGCGCTGGGCGTCACCACCGACGACGTCTCGATCCACCAGTGGGCCTTCTACCGCCACCACACCCGGATGGCGGACGCCTGGCGGTCGGGCCGGATCTTCCTCGCCGGGGACGCCGCCCACCTCATGCCGCCGTGGGCGGGCGCCGGGATGCAGACCGGCATGCGGGACGCGCACAACCTCGGCTGGAAGCTCGCCCGCGTCCTCAACGGCGAGCTGGACGAGAGCTGGCTCGACACCTACGAGACCGAGCGGCGGCCGAACGCCGCGTTCTACACGGCCCTCGCCGTCGGGCTCGGCCGGGTCATCAAGCAGGAGGCGACCCCGGCGGAGATCGAGGAGATGAACCGGGTGCCGGAGGGCACGGTGACGCCGTTCGAGCCGCCGCTGACCGCGCCGCCGGTGCTGGAGGCGGGCTGGATCCGCGGGCCGGTCGGGGACGCGAGCATCGTCGGCCGGATGGTCCCGCAGCCCGTCGCGGGGGACGCGACCGGCCGGATGGCGCGCCTCGACGACCTGCTCGGTGACGGCTTCGTGCTGCTCGGCGCGGACGTCGACCCGGCGGGCCTGCTCACCGCCGCGGAGCGCGAGCGCTGGGACGCGCTCGGCGCCCGCTACGTCGCGGTCCGCCCGAAGACCGCCTACACGCGGGGCCCGGAGGAACTGGTCGACCTTGACGAGGTGCTGCTGCCGTGGCTGGCGCGGTACGGCGTCCGCGCCGTCGCGGTGCGCCCCGACCGGTTCGTGGCGGCCGCCGACGTCTCCGGCCTCGCTGCCCCCGCATGACCCGCAGCCGCCCGTCCCGCGGCCTCCGCACGGCCCGCCGCCCGTCCCGCCGCTCGTACCGCGGCGCCGAGAGCAAGGAGGACTCCCGATGACCGGAGTCAAGGAACTGGCGTACGTCGTCTACGAGGCGAGCAGCCTCGACGACTGGGAGCACTTCGGCGTGAGCCTGCTCGGCATGCAGCTCGCCGAGAAGTCCGCCGACGCCATCGCCCTGCGCACCGACCGGAAGGCCCACCGCTGGCTCGTCCGGCGCGGACCGGCCGACGACCTGGTGGCCAGCGGCTACGAGGTCGCGGACGGCGCCGCCCTCGACGCGCTCATCGAACGGCTCGCGGCCGCCGGTGTCGAGGTCGCGGAGGGCGACGCCGACCTCGCCGCGTCGCGCGCCGTCGACCGCATCGCCGTGACCGCGGAC
The DNA here is from genome assembly GCF_017573545.1 of Actinomadura nitritigenes. Lineage (GTDB taxonomy): Bacteria > Actinomycetota > Actinomycetes > Streptosporangiales > Streptosporangiaceae > Spirillospora > Spirillospora nitritigenes. The sequence continues at coordinate 7,324 of NZ_JAGEOK010000030.1, forward strand.
CCGATGGGCAACCGTGTCGAACTGGTCACCGGCTTCGCCGACGCCCCCACCCCCTTCCACTCCGACGCGCTGCTCGGCGGGTTCGTCACCGGCGCCGGAGGCGCGGGCCACCACGTGCTCCTGTCGAAGGGCGTCGCGCGCGAGACGTACCTGGAGTTCTACGAGGGGCTGCTCGGCTTCCGGATCTCCGACCGCATCGTCGAGGAGCTCGCCCCCGGCGCCGTCGCCGACCTGATCTTCCTGCGCTGCAACCCCCGCCACCACTCCGTCGCGTTCGGCGACATGCCGCACCCGAAGCGGACCCACCACTTCATGATCGAGGTGACCGACGTCCGCGACGTCGGCATGGCCTACGACCGCTGCATGGACGCGGGCCAGCCGTTCGAGATGACCCTCGGCATGCACCCGAACGACCACATGTTCAGCTTCTACGTGCAGACGCCTTCCGGCTTCAGCGTCGAGTACGGCTGGGGCGGCCTGCTCGTCGACGACGCGACCTGGCAGGTCAAGACGCTGGACCGGCTCCACAGCTGGGGGCACCGGCCGCCCGGGGTCGTCGCCGGCCTGCTCTCCCGCGCCTCCGGAAAGGACGCCCTCTGATGGCACTGACCCAGGCCGAGGCCGCGCGCACCGTCCAGACCCGGGACTGGAAGCTCCGCTACTACGAGGCGGGCGACGGGCAGCCCGTCGTCCTGCTGCACGGGAGCGGCCCTGGCGCGACGGGCTGGAGCAACTTCTCCGGCAACATCGAGGCGCTGGCCCGGCACTTCCACGTGTACGCGGTGGACATGCCCGGCTGGGGCGAGTCGGACGCGGCGACCGTCGACCGCCTCGACCACGTGGACGCGGCGATCCAGTTCCTCGACGCCCTCGGCATCGCCAAGGCCGCGTTCGTCGGGAACTCGATGGGCGGGCAGACCTCGCTCAGGCTCGCCACGGAGCACCCGGACCGGATCACCCACCTGGTCACGATGGGCCCGCCGGTGGGGCGGATCCCGTCGCTCTTCGGCCCCGGCGACGGACCGTCCGAGGGCCTGAAGGTCCTCATCGAGGCGTACCGCGACGCGAGTCCGGAGAACATGCGCCGGCTCGTCGAGATCATGTGCTTCGACAAGGCCCGGTTCGCCACGCCGGAGCTGTGCGCGGCCCGTTCGGACGCGGCGCTGGCCCGCCCCGAGCACCTGCGCAACTACGTCGAGGGGCTGCCGAAGGGCGCGCCGCTCCCCATCTGGGTCAGGCCCGACCTGCTGCCCGGCATCCAGGTCCCGACGCTCCTCATCCACGGGCGGGACGACCGGGTCGTGCCCTTCGAGAACTCGCTCCACCTGCTCGCCGCCATCCCGGACAGCCGGCTGGTGCTGCTGAACCGGTGCGGGCACTGGGCGATGATCGAGCACGCGGACGAGTTCAACAGGCTCGTCACCGACTTCATCCGCGGCACCTCGTAACCGCGGCGGCGCGCGGAGCGGCGACGCGCGGAGCGGCGACAGGGACGGAGAGCGGCGGGGCCGCCTCCGTCCCGTCGTCATGCCGGGCGAGCCCGGCCGCTCATCCTCCGGCCGGGCTCGGCTCCGCGACGTTCTCGGGCGCCGCGCCGGCACCGGTGTGGAGGACCTCGCGCGCCTGCTCGGCGGCACGGAGCAGGCTCTCGCTGACGAAGTCGATGAAGCGAGCCCCGCCCTCGAGACGGTCGGCGGCGGGCGTGCCGCGCCCGAGGACGGTGACGCCCTGCCGCATGGCCTCCATGACCTGCACGAGGGCCTGGGCGCTGGCGACCAGCGACTGGTACCAGATGTCGTCGTCGACGATGTAGCGCTCGCGGCGCCCCTCGGCGCGCTCCCTGCGGACGAGGCCCTGCTCCTCCAGGAACGTGATCGACTTGGACACCGACGCCGGGCTGACCTGGAGGCGCCCGGCGAGTTCGGACGCGGTGAGGCTGCCGGAGTCGGTGGTGTAGAGGCAGGCCATCACCCGGGCCATCATCTTCGGCGTGCCCGAGGCCATGAAGACGGTGGTGAGCGACTCCTCGAACTCGCGCACGGCCTCGGGGTCGCGCCCGTCGGCCTGCGGGGGCGCCTCCGGCCCCCGGGGCGCGGCCTGCCGCCGGCGGTGGGCGCGCCGCTCGGTGGCGCGATGGGCCAGGTCGGCGCGGTAGCCGGCGGGGCCGCCGTTGCGCATCACCTCGCGCGTGATCGTCGAGGTCGGACGCTCCAGGCGCCGGGCGATCTCGGCGTAGGCCAGGCCGTCGGCCAGCCCGACCGCGATCTGCTGGCGTTCCTGCTGGGTGAGCCTGCCTCCCGGCATCACGGCCTCCTTCATGCTCCTCGGACGCCCTCACCATAGCGTTCACTCCCAAGCCATTGCAACAGAAGTGTCCGTTTCGTTGCATTGCATTGCTAACCGTTGCAACGAAAATCTCCAGATGACCAGCGAAGACGCTGATTCTGTGCAACAAGCTTCTTGCTGATTCTCGAAAGGCAACGTAGCGTTTGCGTTGTCAGAAACGAGCAGGCCGCAAGGCCACCCCCCAGCAGGGAGCACCACGATGACCACCTTCACCACCCCCGCCCCGATCACCGCGTCCCTGGAGATCCCCGCCGGCCGCGTGCAGATCATCGCCGCCGACCGCGCCGACACCACCGTGCAGGTCCGGCCCGCCGACCCGGCGAAGAACCGCGACGCCAAGGCCGCCGAGCAGGTGAGCGTCGAGTTCGCCGACGGGACGCTGCGGATCCAGGCCCCGTCCGGCAACCAGTACTTCGGCTCGACCGGAGCGGTCGAGGTGACCGTCCAGCTGCCCGCCGGCTCACGGATCGAGGCCGAGGCCGCCGCGACCGAGTTCCGCGGCGTCGGCCGGCTCGGCGAGGTCGCCTTCGACGGCGCCTACCGGCAGATCAAGATCGACGAGGCCGCGAGCGTGCGGCTGACCGCCACCGACGGCGACGTCGAGGTCGGCCGCCTCAACGGCACCGCCCACATCACCACCCAGCGCGGCGACATCCGCATCACCGAGGCCGCCGGCGCCGGGCGGGTCGAGCTGAGCACCCAGGCCGGCGACATCTCGATCGGCGCCGCCCCCGGCCTCTCGGCCGCCCTGGACGCCGGCACCACCCTGGGCCGCATTACCAACACCCTCAAGAACGACGGCACCACCGCCCTGGACATCCACGCCACCACCACCAAGGGCGACATCACCGCCCGCAGCCTCTGACCCCTACGCCTTGGGGACCACCGGGCCCGCCCTCGGGCGGGCCCGCCCCCCGGGTCTCACCCCACCCACCCTGAGGAGCCCCCCATGACGAACCTGGCGATCGAGGCGGTCGGGCTGCGCAAGTCCTACCGCGACAAGACCGGCGAGAAGGTCGTGCTCGACGGCATCGACCTGGCCGTCCCCGAAGGGACGATCTTCTCCCTGCTCGGCCCGAACGGCGCCGGCAAGACCACCACCGTCCAGATCCTGTCCACCCTGATCCCCGCCGACGGCGGCCAGGTGCGCATCGCCGGGCACGACCTGGACCGGCGGCCGGACGACGTGCGCGGCGCGATCGGCGTCACCGGCCAGTACTCGGCGGTCGACAAGCTGCTCACCGGCGAGGAGAACCTCCTGCTGATGGCCGACCTGCACCACCTGCCCCGCAAGGACGGCAGGCGCAAGGCCACCGAGCTGCTGGAGCGGTTCGACCTCGCCGAGGCGGCCGGCAAGCCCGCCTCCACCTACTCCGGCGGCATGCAACGCCGCCTGGACCTGGCGATGACCCTGGTCGGCGACCCCCGGGTGATCTTCCTGGACGAGCCCACCACCGGCCTGGACCCGCGCAGCCGCCGCGCCATGTGGCAGATCGTCCGGGAACTGGTCGCCGGCGGCGTCACCATCTTCCTCACCACCCAGTACCTGGAGGAGGCCGACGAACTCGCCGACCACATCGCCCTCCTGGACCACGGACGGCTGATCGCCGAGGGCACCGCCGACGAGCTCAAGCGCCTCATCCCCGGCGGCCACGTGTCCCTGCGCTTCACCGACGACGACACCCTCACCGGCGCCCTCACCGCGCTCGGCCGCGGCTTCCTCGACCCCTCCGACGACGACCGGCTCACCCTGCAGATCCCCTCCGACGGCGGCGTGGCCTCCCTGCGCGAACTGCTCGCCCAGCTCGACACCGCCGGCATCGAACCCGCCCACCTCGCCGTCCACACCCCCGACCTCGACGACGTCTTCCTCACCCTCACCGGCCAGCCCCACTCCACCGACGCCCACCGCAACGACGACCACCGCAACGACGACCGGAAGCAGGAGACCGCCCGATGAACACCCTCTCCCTGGCGCTGCGCGACTCCCGCACCATGACCCGCCGCCAGCTCAAGCGCCTGATCCGCTACCCCTCCATGACCGTGCAGCTGATCATCACGCCCGTGATCATCCTGCTGCTGTTCGTCTACGTCCTCGGCGGCACCCTCGGCAGCGGCCTCGGCGGCGGACGCGACGCCTACATCGACTACGTGCTGCCCGGCATCCTGCTCATGGCCGTGGCCACCGGCGCCACCGGAACCGCCGTCATGGTCGCCACCGACATGACCGAAGGCATCATCGCCCGCTTCCGCACCATGCGGATCTCCCGCGCCTCCGTGCTGACCGGCCACGTCATCGCCGCCGTCGTCCAGCAGCTCCTCGGCATGGCCGTCCTCATCGGGATCGCCCTGGCCATCGGCTTCCGCCCGCACGCCACCGCCACCGACTGGCTCGCCGCCGCCGCCATGCTCACCCTGTTCGCCCTGGCCATCACCTGGCTGTCGGTCGCCCTGGGCCTGAAGTCCCCGACGCCCGAGGCCGCCAGCAACGCCCCCATGCCCCTGATCCTGCTGCCCTTCCTGGGCAGCGGCTTCGTCCCCACCGACTCCATGCCCACCGCCCTGCGCTGGTTCGCCGAGTACCAGCCCTTCACCCCGATCATGCAGACCGTCCGCGGGCTCCTCCTCGGCACCCCCATCGGCAACGACGCCGCCATCGCCACCGCCTGGTGCGCCGGCATCGCCCTCCTGTCGTACCTGTGGGCCAAGCACACCTACAACAAAGCCTGACACCGTGAACCGGCCGAACAGGGCCGCCAGACCACCCGGTCCGGCGGCCCTTCGCCATTCCTGCACCAAGGAGTGAACGTGCGCCCCCCTGGAAAACGGTCACCGAAGGGCTGCGCCGCGAAGATGTGCAGCGCGTCCTGGCCGGCGGTCAGGGCCGGACGGCGAGGGGAGCCCGGCCGCCGGCCGCGCTCCCGGAAGGTCGCCGGGGAACTGAGGCGGACGGCGGCGGGGCCGTGGTCGTCCAGGCCGATCTGCCCGTCCCGACGCCGCGGCGGAGGCGGTGGAGCAGACGGTGCGGGAGCTGGGTCCCGGCGGCCGCGCTACGTCACCGGCACGGACTGATCCCGCGTCAGTCGTCGCCGTCGAAGGCGTCGCGATTGCCGGCGATGGCGGACTGGTGGGTCCGTACCCAGAGGACGAGGTGGTCGACGGCCTGCGCGAGCGAGCGGCCGAGCGCGGTGAGTTCGTACTCGACTCGCGGGGGGACCTCGGCGTAGGCGGTCCGGGTGACCAGGCCGTCGCGGTGCAGCGCACGCAGGGTGTGGCTGAGCATCCGCTGGGAGATGCCGCTGATCTTCTCGTGCAGGGCGGTGTAGCGCATCGGACCGGACGCGAGCTCCGTGACGATCAGGACGGTCCATTTGTCGCCGACGCGGGCGAGGATGTCCCGGACGAGCCCGATGGTCTCGATGCAGTCGGGCGCGACCCCCTGCGCGGCCAGTTCGGCGCGGAGCGCGACGTCCATGCGATTCGGCCTTTCGCGTGCGTTGCCTACCTCAAAGTGCGTATTGGCGAGGGGGATTAATGCCCGCCGATCCGCGATTCCTACCGATCGTAAGCGTGCAGGCCCGCTGCGGCGGCCAGCGAACGGAGGACGCGGGATGAGCGACCAGGACACCGGACCCGGGCGGACGGACGGCGGAACCGAGGTCCGCCACGACACCTTCACGATCTCCCGGCGCCTGGACGCGCCCCCGTCCGCGGTCTTCGCCGCCTTCGCCGACGACGCGGTCCGGCGGCGCTGGGTCAAGCTCCCCGGGTCCGGAGCCACGTACCACCACGAGTTCCGCGTCGGCGGCGGCGAGACCGCGCAGAGCACCTTCGCCGTCCTGGACGCGGCGCCGGAGCAGCTCGACTACCGCTCGCGCTACCTCGACATCGTGCCGGAGCGGCGCATCGTCTACGTCTACGCATCCACTGTCGACGAGGTGCTGCGCTGGACCTCGCTCGTCACGGTCCAGCTGGCCGGCGACGCCGGATCGACCGACCTGACCTGGACAGAACAGGTCGCCTTCCTCACCCGCACGGGCGACGGCTCCGCGGACCTCCCGCACCTGCGCGGCGCGACGGCGCTTCGCCTGACCGGCCTGGCGGTGGCGCTCCAGCCGCCACGGCGGCCCGGTCCGCTCAATTCCTCCATTCATGTTCGCAACTGACGTCAAAGTGCACGGCCTTCCCTTTGAAGAAGGGCCGCGCGAGCACGCCGGCGCCGAATTCGAGACCGTGGACATCGCCGACTACGACCTTCCCGTCTTCGACGAGCCGCGCTCCCCGCTCATGGGGACTACGAGCATCCGCATACGCGGAAGTGGAGCGCGAAGATAGCCGAGCTCGACGGTTTCGTGTTCGTCACTCCGGAGTACAACCGCTCGATCCCGTCCGCGCTGAAGAACGCCGTCGACTTCCTCTACGCCGAGTGGACCAACAAGGCCGCCGGCTTCGTCGCCTACGGCAGCAACGTCAGCGGGGCCCGCGCCGTCGACATCGCCTGGACCCGAGCCCTCGCCCCCCTGCGCGCGGCCTGAACAAGAGCGGAGGGACGGGCTGAGGGCCGTCCCTCCGCGTGGTGTTCATGCTGCCCGCACCTGACCACGGGCAAGCCGTCCCATTACCCCTGGGCGTCACTCCGTAGCCAACCGATTTCCCGGGGGATCGAGGCTAGGGACTCGCTAGGGAGGTACACGGGTCCCACCGGGCGCCGTTTCGGAGACCGTTGTTCTCGGCCCCGAATGGAAGCAGCCGGTTGGAGGGACAGTGACGACCAACGATCCATGGCCCGGACCCGCGGAAAGAGGGCGAGCACGATGAATCTGCACTGGACGGAGACCGCGTCGTGCGTGTCGGTCGATGCCGACCTTTTCTTTCCGCTGGGCGACGAGACCGTTCACGCGGACCAGATCGCAGCGATCCGCCGGGTCTGCGCCGCGTGCCCGGCCGCGCGCCGCTGCCTGGAATGGGCGCTGACGACCGGTGAACCGGAGGGCATCTGGGCCGGGACGACCCCCGGCGAGCGGCGCCGCATCCGGGCCGCCCGCAGGGCCGCGTCCGACGCGTCCGCCGGCACTCCCGCCGCCCCGGCGCCCGGAGCATCGGCGTCCACCGCGCCCGTGCCGGTGAGCTGAAGGACGCGCGATGACAAGCCGGCACGACGCAGAGGGAGTCCCGACCATGACCGACAGGAACGACTACCAGGACCTGCCGGTGCCCGCCGGCCGGGCGGTCACCGCCTCTCCCGGTTCGGGATGATCGTGAGGACGGTCGTCAGGACGCAGGTGGCCGCGATCGCCGCGACGACCGCGGCCACCCCGGCCCCCGAGGCCGCGAGCGGCAGCAGCAGGATGGCGGTGACCCCGCACAGCACCACCGCCGGATGCATGACGCGCGCGCCCAGCAGGGGCGTGTGGACCGTCCAGAGCAGCAGGATGAACAGCGCGGCCGGGATCGCGACGGCGTAGCAGGCCGCGAGCGGCGACGCCGCGGCGTCGTGCCCGGTCTGCCCGACCGCCACTTCGAGCCCGGCGCCGAGCGCGGCGAGGCTCGCGAAGATGCCGTAGTGGCCGTAGCCCCACCGGTAGGACCGGCGGCGGCCGTCGCTCAGCCCCTCGCCCGCCGGGACGAGGAAGTAGAGCCACCAGAGGGCGAACAGCAGGACGAGGCCGGACCCCGCGATGACGATGAGCCGGCCGCTGACCTCGGCCTCGTCGAGCGCCCCGGCGACCGCGTTCGACGCGGCGAGGACGCTCTCCCCGAAGAGGATGATCGTGAACAGGCCGTAGCGTTCGGCGATGTGGTGCGGGTGCCAGTTGGTGGGGCTGGCCCGCTCCGCCCACCACGGCACCGCGAGTTCCAGCAGGGCCAGGGCCGCGAAGGACGGGACGCCGGCCGCCGGCGGCAGGGCGCCCGCCTCCGCCGCGACGAGCCAGAGGATCCAGCCCGCCTGCGCGGCGGTGACGCCGAGGGCGTAGCGCAGCGCGGTGCGGCGGCCCGCCGGGTCCTCGGCGCCGGCCCGCAGCCACTGCGCGACGAGGGCGGTCCGCATGACGAGGTAGCCGATCGCGACGGTGCGGTAGTCGGAGCGGTCCGCCGCGGCCGGGACGCCGGCGGCGAGGACGAGGACGCCCGCCATCTGCAGCATGGTCAGCAGCCGGTACGGGACGTCGTCGGTGTCGTACGACGACGCGAACCAGGTGAAGTTCATCCACGCCCACCACACCGCGAAGAAGACCTGCAGGAACGGGACCAGCCCGGACAGGGCGTGCCCGTCGGCGATGTGGTCGGCGAACCGGGCGGTGACGGCCGCGACCGCGACCACGAAGGTGAGGTCGAACAGCAGCTCGAGCTGGCTCGAGGCGCGGTGCGGCTCGTCGATCGCGCGCGCGGTCATCCGGACCCGGATCCGGCACGCGGCACCTGCTGGCGGCACGGTCTCGCTCCCGTCGTCACATGGCTCGTCCAGCCGCGAAGACAAGGCGGAGGCCCTGTTTGTGACGCCCGGGGCCCGATCCGGCCGCTTCCCGGAATCCTCCGCCGGAGCTGTCACAGCCCGGCGGGGTGGCCTGTCTTAGCTGGCGACCGGGCGGTGACCGACGGCCCGGCGGACGGAAGGGAACCCTATGAAGATCGTGGTCATCGGCGGCACCGGCCTGATCGGTTCGAAGGCCGTGCAGATGCTCCGGCAGCACGGGCACGAGGCGGTGCCGGCGGCGCCGAACACCGGCGTCGACACCCTCACCGGTGAGGGGCTCGCCGAGGTCCTGGAGGGCGCGTCCGTGGTGATCGACGTGTCCAACTCGCCGTCCTTCGAGGACGCGGCGGTGCTGAACTTCTTCACGACCTCGACCGGCAACCTGCTGGAGGCGGAGAAGAAGGCGGGCGTGGGCCACCACGTCGCGCTGACGATCGTGAACACCGACCGGCGGCCCGACATCGGCTACTTCCGGGCGAAGGTCGCGCAGGAGAAGCTGATCGAGGAGTCGCCGATCCCGTTCTCGCTGGTCCACGCGACGCAGTTCTTCGAGTTCGGGCGCAGGATCGCCGACGAGGCCGCCGCCGGCGGGGACACGGTCCCGATGCCGCCGGTGCTGTTCCAGCCCATCGCGGGCGAGGAGGTGTCCCGGACGGTCGCGCGGACCGCGGCGGGCGCGCCGCTGAACGGCCGGATCCAGATCGCCGGCCCCGAGGTGTCCCGGATGGACGAGTTCTTCCGCAAGGCGCTGACCGCGTGGGGCGACCCGCGCGAGGTGGTCACCGACCCGCACGCGCACTACTTCGGCGCCGAGATGCACGAGCGCGACCTCGTCCCGGACGAGGGCGCCGCGACCCTCAGCGAGATCAGGTACGCCGACTGGCTGGCGGCGAACCCCGTCACGTGACCGCCCGTCACGTGACCACGTCCGCACCGACGAGCCGAGGAGGCACTTCCATGTCCGGTCCTGAATCCACTGCCGCCGAACGGAAGCCCAGGTCGAACGCGTGGCAGACCGCGCTCACCACCGTCCAGGAGGTCGAGCCGCCCTTCATCCCGGCCGGCGCGCACGCCATGACCGTGGTCATCGAGTACCCGCCCGGCGACCCCGGCGCGCCGCCGCACCGGCATCCCGGTCCCGCGTTCGGCTACGTGCTGGAGGGCGAGATGCTGATGGAGCTCGAAGGGCAGCCGCCCCGGCCGATCCCGGCGGGCGAGGCGTTCTGGGAGCCCGGCGGCGACGTCATCCACTACCAGGACGGCAACAACCGCGACGACATGCCGGTCCGGTTCGTCGTCACCATGCTCTGCGAGCCCGGCAAGCCCATGCTGACCCTGGTGGACGAGGCGGAGCTCGCCGAGCGCGCCCACCTGCGGGTTCTCCGGGGTTCCTGACCCCGCACCGCGACGGCCTGGCCGCCGGGCGGGCCGCCCGGCCCGGCGAGACCCCACCCGCCTGCGCGCCTCCGGGCGGATCCCCTGCGGCCGGTCCGCGCGACCAGGCGCCCGGCCCTGCGACCAAGCCTCCGGCCCTGCGACCAAGCGTCCGGCCCTGCGACCAAGCGTCCGGCCGAGCGGCCGTGCGGCCGTGCGGCCGACGACCCGTGTGTGGAGGACAGATGAGCACGCCGACGGGCGACGAGTTCGAGATCGAGTTCGAGGTGGAGGTCGAGGCCGAACTGGACCTCGCCGAGGCGAGCGAGCCGGGAGCGGCCGGGCAGCCGGCCTCGGAGTGGCTGTTCGACCCGACCGACGTCGAGCGCGAGGAGGTCGAGCTCCGCAACCTCCTCGGCGCGGCCGAGGAGCTGGAGTCCGGCCCCCGGTCCCGGCGCCGCGGCACCGGCGAAGGCGCCTGACCCCGCCCACCTCACGACACCCGAAGCGAGACACCATGAACCACCCAGCCGGGCGGCAGCATGCCCACGTTCCCCTCCGGCCGGCGGGGATCGCCACGCTCGACGATCTCCGCGAGCACCTGCAGTGGGCGATCGAGCTGGAGCACGCGACCCTGCCGCCGTACCTGTGCGCGCTCTACTCGCTCGACCCGGAGCGCAACCCCGAGGCCGTCGAGGCGGTGGCGGGCGTCTTCATCGAGGAGATGCTGCACCTGGCGCTGGCGGCGAACCTGCTCAACGCCGTCGGCGGGAGCCCGCGGCTGGACGCGCCGGAGCTGCTGCCGCCGCACCCCCGGCGGCTGCCGCACGCCGCGCCCTCGCTGGAGCTGTCGCTGCTCCCCTTCGGCGACGAGGCGCTCGGCATGTTCCTGCGCCTGGAGCAGCCCGCACCGCCCGGCGCCCCCGCCGAAAGCGACGGCTACGAGACGATCGGGCAGTTCTACGAGGCGATCGAGGCCGGGCTGCGCCGCCTGTGCGACCGGCTCGGCGAGGCGGCGGTCTTCACCGGCGACCCCGCCCGCCAGATCGGCGCCGAGCACTTCGCGCACACCGCCGGACGGATGATCGCCGTCACCGGCCTCGCCTCCGCGCTGACCGCGCTGGAGGAGATCGTCGAGGAGGGCGAAGGCACGGCCCGCGGCGCGGTCTGGGACGGCGACCCGGACGTCCACCACCCCGACCGGGACGAGGTCGCCCACTACTACCGCTTCCAGGAGCTCAGGGCCGGGCGGCGCTACCGCCGCGGCGACACCCCCCGGTCCGGGCCCACCGGCGAGCCGCTCGCCGTGGACTTCGCCGGCGTCCTGCCGATGCGGCCGAACCCGAAGATCGCCGACCACGCTCCGGGCAGCGCGGTCCGGACGGCCCAGGAGGAGTTCAACCGGACGTACTGCACCCTGCTGCACCTGCTGGAGCAGGCGTTCAACGGCAGCCCGCGGCTGCTCGCGGTCGCCGTCGCGACCATGTACCAGCTGAAGGCGCAGGCGCAGGCGCTGATGCGGACGCCCGACGGCGAGGGCACCATGGCCGGCCCCACGTTCGAGTACGTCCCGCCGGAGGAGCGCGGATGGACCGCCGGCGACGAGCCGCAGCGGATCAACGTGCTCCCCGACGGCCCGTACCTCGTCTACGGCGGCGTACCGCTCCGCCGCAAGCGCAAGATCGTCTCCGCCGGGAACGACGCGCTCACCTGGCAGACCGGGGACGCCCTGCCGACGGAGCCCACCTACGCGCTGTGCCGCTGCGGTCACTCGGGGTCGAAGCCGTTCTGCGACGGGACGCACGCCCTGATCGGGTTCGACGGCACCGAGAACGCCGGCGTCCGGCCTTACAGGGAGTTGCAGCACGTGCACGACGGGGTGGACATCTCGGCGCAGCGGGTCGGCGAGCTCTGCATCCACGCCGCGTTCTGCATCGGGCGCACCCGGCCGATCGCGGAGATGCTCTCCGAGACCGGCGACAGCGACGTCCGCTCCAACATCATGGGCCGGATCGACCACTGCCCCTCCGGCTCCTACAGCTACGCCCTGCGGCGCGGCGGGGACACCATCGAGCCCGACCTCCCGCCCGCCGTCTCGGTCCTCGAGGAGGAGGACGGCCTTGCCAGCGCGCTGTGGGTGACCGGCGGCGTGCCGGTGCACAGGGCCGACGGGCGGCCGCTGGAGACCCGGAACCGCATGACCCTGTGCCGTTGCGGGCACAGCTCCGGCAAACCGCTGTGCGACGGGACCCACCGAAAGATCGACTTCCGCGAGGAAGCGCCAGGCCGGGCGGCCCGCCCGGCCGGCACCGCCATCGAGAAGGGAAGCACAGCATGAGCCAGCACGTCCTGGAGCCCGCGGCACGGGAGTTCGGGGAGGCGGCCGCCAAGCCGCCGCTCCTGTACGAGCGAGGGACCGAGGGGGCGCGGAAGCTCCTCGACGACGTCCAGTCCGGCCCGGTCGCCGCGCCCGACGTCGACGACAAGTGGATCACCGTCCCGGCCGAGGTCGGCGACGTCCGGGTCCGCATCGTCCGTCCCGCCGGGACCGCGGGGACGGTGCTGCCGGCCGTCCTGTACGTGCACGGCGGCGGATGGGTCCTCGGCAACGCCGGCACCCACGACCGGCTCGTCCGCGAGCTCGCCGCCGGCACCGGGGCCGCGATCGTCTTCGTCGAGTACGACCGCTCGCCCGAGGCCCGCTACCCGGTCGCGATCGAGCAGGCCTACGCCACGGCGCAGTGGATCGTCCGGCACGGTGCGGAGGAGGACCTCGACCCGTCCCGGCTGGCGGTCGCCGGCGACTCGGTCGGCGGGAACATGGCCGCCGCGCTGGCGATCCTGGCGAAGCGGCGCGGGGACGTGACGTTCGTCCACCAGTCGCTGTACTACCCGGTCACCGACGCCGCGCAGAACACCGAGAGCTACCGCGAGTTCGCCGACGGCCCGCACCTCACCGCCAAGGCCATGGCCTGGTTCTGGGACGCGTACACCACCGACCCGGCCGAGCGCGCCGAGATCACCGCCTCGCCGCTGCGCGCCACCCTCGACGACCTGGCGGGGCTGCCGCCCGCGCTGGTCATCGTCGACGAGAACGACGTGCTCCGCGACGAGGGCGAGGCCTACGCCCGCCGCCTCACCGAGGCGGGCGTGCCGACCACCAGCATCCGCTACAACGCCGCGATCCACGACTTCATGATGCTCGACCCGGTTCGCGACACCCAGGCGTCCCGGGCCGCGACCGCCCAGGCCATCGCGGTCCTCAAGGCCGCCCTGAACACCGGAAAGGACGCCTGATGAGCACCGAGAAGCCCGTCATCGCCCTCGTCCACGGCGCGTTCGCCGAATCCGCGAGCTGGAACCGCGTCATCGGGCGCCTGAACGGCCACGGGCTCCGCGCCGTCGCCGTGGCCAACCCGCTGCGCGACCTGGCGGGCGACGCCGCCTACGTGCGCGACGCCGTCGCCGGGATCGGCCGCCCGGTCGTCCTGGTCGGCCACTCCTACGCCGGCATGGTGATCACCGCGGCGGCGGCCGGCGACCCGGCCGTCCGCGCGCTGGTCTACGTCGGCGCCTTCACGCCCGACACCGGCGAGAGCGCCCTGGAGCTGTCGGGCAAGTTCGAGGGCAGCACCCTGGGGGACGCGCTCGTGGGCTACCCGGTCGCGTCCGGCGGCAACGAGTTCCGGATCGACGAGGAGAAGTACCACCAGCAGTTCTGCGCCGACCTGGACGCCGAGGAGGCCGCCCTCATGGCGGCGACGCAGCGCCCGGTGACCGAGCGGGCGCTGGGCGCCGCGCTCGAGGTGAGCGAGCCCGCCTGGCGCACCAAGCCGTCGTGGTTCGTGTTCGGTGAGAGCGACCGCAACATCCCGGCCGAGGTGGTCCGGTTCATGGCCGACCGGGCCTCGTCCCGGGGGACCCACGAGGTCGCCGGCGCCTCGCACGCCATCGCCGCCTCGCAGCCCGACGCCGTGGTCGCCTCCATCCTCGACGCCGTCGGCGCCGTCGAGGGCTGATCCGGCCCGGCGCGGCGCGGCCGGGGCCGACCCGGCCGGGGCGCGACGGGCGCGGTTCGCGGACGCGTCGCGCGGCGGAACGTGGAACTCCCACCGCCGCGCGACGCCTCCGCCGATCCGCGGGAAAGACCCTGCGAGCCCGGCGTTCGCCCGGTCCCGCGGACGAGGTCACCGGCGGGCGGCTGTCACAGAACGCGGGGCCGCCTTGTCTGAGCTGTTCGAGGGCGGGTGCGACCGGACCGGCCCGCATCCGGAACGGGGGCGATCATGGTGGCGGACGGCGGACCGGACGGCGATCTCGACCACGCCACGGCGGTCTTCGCCGAGGTGCGCCCGCGCCTGTTCGGCATCGCCTACCGGATGCTGGGCAGCGCCGCCGAGGCCGAGGACCTGGTGCAGGACGTCTGGCTGCGGTGGCAGACCTACGACGGCGCCGCCGTCGCCGACCCCGCGGCGTTCCTCGCGACGACGACCACGCGGCTTGCGATCAACGTCCTGCGGTCCGCCCGCGTCCGCCGGGAGACCTATGTCGGCCCCTGGCTGCCCGAACCCGTCGACACCGAAGCCGATCCGCATCTCGGCGCCGAGCGCGGCGAGGCGCTCAACCTCGCGGTGCTGATGCTGCTGGAGCGGCTCTCGCCGACCGAGCGCGCCGCCTACGTCCTGCGGGAGGCGTTCGACTACCCGTACCCGCAGATCGCCGCGATCGTGCAGGTCGGCGAGGCCGCGGCCCGCCAGCTCGTCAGCCGGGCCCGCAAGCACCTGCGGTCCGAGCGGCGGGCGCCGGTGACCGGGACCGAGCAGCGCAGGCTGCTGACCGCCTTCGTCGCCGCCGCCCGCGCCGGCGACCTCGCCGCCCTGGAGGAGCTCCTCGCCGCGGACGCGGTCAGCTACTCCGACGGCGGCGGCGCGGCGCGCGCCTCCCGCTTCCCCGTGGTGGGCGCGGTCCGCGTCGCCAGGTACGTCAGGGCGTTCGCGTTCCGGTTCTGGGAGGGCGTCGACGTCGAATGGGCGACCGTCAACGGGCAGGCGGCCGCCCTGCTCCGGCGCGACGGTGAGACCTTCACCGTCCTCACCGTCGACGCCTCCGACCGCGGCATCGGCCGGATCATGTGGATGATGAACCCCGCCAAGATCGCCGCGGTGTCCGGCGCCGCCTGACCGGGGCGCGCGCGACCCCGGTCACAACGGGGGCCTCCGTCCTGTCTTAGCTGGCGACGTCCGACCGGCGGCATCGCCGCCGGCGACCGAGCGAAGTGAGGACCAACGTGCGGACGATCCCGGCGGCCGGCGGCCGCTCCGCAGACACGGGCGCGCCCCGGGCCGCCGCGCTCCCGCCCGGGGCGCGCCCGGACGGCCGCCGATGACCGGCCCGGGCGGCACCGTGTCGCTGGCGGAGATGCTCGACGAGCGGCGGCACCTGCTGGACATCGCCGAGTGGATGTTCGGCGCGGACGCCGCCGACCGGATCGTCCACGAGACGTACCGCCGCTGGTACGCGCTCGACGACGACGAGCGCGCGGGCATCGCGGTGCCGAGGGCGTGGCTGACGCGGGTGGCGGGCGGCATCTGCCTGGACCTCCTCGCTACCGGCGGCCACGCCGGGAGCCGTGACATCGCCGTCCGCGGGGACGGGTCCGTCCGCGGCGAGGTCGGTCTGCGTGGGGAGGTCGGTCCGCGCGGGGAGGTCGGCTTGCGCCGGGACCAGGTCCGCCGGCCGGGACCCGTGACCGATCCCGTCGCCGCCTGGCTGCGGCGCCATCCCCGGCCGGACCGCTCCGGCGAGGCCCTGCTCGCGCGGCACGACGGCGTGGTGCGCCGGTTCGCCGCCGCGTGCGGCGCCGGGGACGCGGCGGCGCTGGCGTCCGTCCTCGCCGCCGACGCGATCGTGGTCAGCGACGGCGGCGGCAAGGTGCGCGCCGCCGCCCACCCGGCGCACGGCGCGGACGCGGTCGCCCGCTTCATGACGGCCCTGCTCGCGGGGCGGCCCCGGACCGTCGTGACCGTCCGGTCCGTCAACGGGCGCACGGGGCTCGTCCTGCACCGGACGGGCCGCGCCGTGGCGGTGGTCGGCGTGAGCACCGCCGGCACCGCGGTGACCGCCGTCTGGATCATGCTGAACCCCGACAAGCTGCGGCGCTGGCACCATCCCGAGCACGACGCTCCGCCTGTCCAGGCCCCCGGACGGGACGGGGGGAGCCGGTGAGCGACCCGATCCCCGTGCCGACCCTCTCTCCGGACGACGACTACGACGGCCCCGCTTTCGCGCCGATCTACACCGCCCGGGTCACCGTGAGCGGCGGCGCCTCCGCGCACGCCCGCGCGACCGGCCGGGCCCGCTCCTCCGACGGCGCCCTGGACCTGGACCTGCGCGCGCCCCGGGAACTGGGCGGCGATGCCGCGGGCCCCAACCCCGAGCAGCTCTTCGCCACGGCCGTCGCCGCCTGCCTGCACGGCGCGCTCAGCCTGCTCGCCCGGCGGCACGCGCTCGACCCCGCGCCGATCCGGGTGGACGCGTCCGTGTCCTTCGGCCGCGACCCCGCCGACGGCGGCTATCTGGTGCGGACCGAACTGCTCGTGACATGGCCGGACGTCGACCGCTCGACGGCCGCCGAGCTGCTGGCGAAGGCGGCCGAACTCTGCCCCTACGTGAAGATGCCCCGCCAAGGGGCCCCGTCCGTGATCCGCCTCGCCCCCTGACGATCCGTCACACGGCTCGGGAGGGACGTCAGGAGCCGGACGGGACGATCTTGATGACCTTGCCCTGGGCGTTCGCCGCGAGGTAGCCGCCGCCGTAGTCGTCGGTGAAGTAGACCATCATGGTCGGCCGGTCGCCGTTGAACGCCCAGGACGCCTTGGCGATCACGTACTTGTTCGTCGGCTTCGGCACCTTCAGTGTGCGCGCGGCCCGGCTCATGAGGCCCGGCAGGGCGTTCCAGTTGAAGCCGCTCAGGTTCACCTTGGCGTCATCGGTGACACCGACGCTGGGACCCGTCCTGACGGCGGCGTCGGCGCCCTTCTCGTAGGTGTAGCCGTCGAACGCGCCGCGGCGGCCGCGGACCGGCGCGTCGGCGGTCGCGCGGCCCGCGTAGACCGTCATCTCCGCGAACTGCCGGGAGCCCGACGCCTTCTCGAACTTCCTGATCACGTCGCGGACGGCGGCCGGGGTGAGCAGGGTCCTCGGCCCTGCGGCCGCCGTCGCGGGACTCCGGTCGCCGCCGGCGTCCACCGGGCCGGACGGGAGGCCCTCGCCGGTCGCGGCGTCGCCGGTCCGATCGAGCAATTCGGGGACGAAGACGGCGGCCGTCACCAGCAGCACCGCCGCCACGCAGGCCAGCGGCACGGCGATCGCGCCGATGATCAGCCCCGTCCGGCGCCGCCGCCCCGGCGGGGGCGAGGAGGCCGTCCCCGGGAACGCGCCCGGGTCCGTGCCGGGGCCCGCGTGCTGGACGGGCGGCGGAAACGGCGAGGACGGCGGGGGACTCTGCAAGGCGTCCGCCGCCTGGGCCAGCAGATGGTCCAGTTCGGACGCCGTAGGCCGGGCGGCCGGGTCGGCCACCAGCAGCGCCTGCAGTGCGCGCGCGAGCGGCCCGGCGTGCCGCGGCGGCGGGATCCGGGCGGCCATCACCGCCGCCAGCGTCGCCGCCGCCGTCGGCCGCCGCAGCGGGTTCCCGCCCTCGACCGCCACGTACAGCAGCAGCCCGAGCGACCACAGGTCCGAGGCCGGATCGCCCTCGCGGCCGTGCAGCCGCTCCGGCGCGATGTACTCCGGCGAGCCCACGAGCCCGCCGGTGGCCGTGACCCGCGACGCCTCCTCCAGCACCGCGATGCCGAAGTCGGTCAGGACCGCCGTGCCGTCCGTGCGCAGCAGGACGTTCGCGGGCTTCACGTCCCGGTGGCAGATGCCCGCCTCGTGCGCGGCGCGCAGGGCCGCCAGGATCCCGCGCCCGATCGCCGCCGCCTCCGCGGGCGGCAGCGGCCCGTCCGCGAGCCGGTCCTGGAGCGACCGCCCGGGGACGAGCTCCATCACGAGCCACGGGTGCGGCATGTCGGGGGAGTCCACGATGTGGTGGATGGTCACCACGTTCGGGTGGTGGAGCCGGGCCAGGGCGCGCGCCTCGCGCATCACCCGTTCGCGCAGCATCTCCGCGACCGCCGGATCGTCCCCGGACGGGTCGGCGCCGGCGAGCCGCACCTCCTTCAGTGCGACCTCGCGGTGCAGGGCGAGGTCGAACGCGCGCCAGACCGTCCCCATCCCGCCGCTGCCGAGCCGTCCCCGCAGCTCGAAGCGCCCGTCGATCACCGTCAGCCCAGAGGTCACGCCGGACAGCCTAGAACCACCGATCACCGGAAAACGGTCCAACCGGACGACATCGCGCCCGGTCACGCCGATCGGGCGTTCGCAGGGCGCCGGCCTGAACCACCGCGCCCACCAGGGAGGAAGCCTCCTCGCCGTCCGTGCCGGACGGCAAGGACGGCGGGCCGCGGTGGCACCGTCCGGGCGGTGGCCGGACAATGAGCGACGTGGCGGTGAACTTCGGCCCGACGGCCCACGACTACGCGAGGTACCGGACGGGGTTCCCGCCCGAGTTGTTCGACGGGTTGGCCGCGCGCGGAGTGGGGCTGCCCGGCCACCGGGTCGTCGACGTGGGCACGGGGACGGGGGTCCTGGCGCGCGCCTTCGCCGCCGCCGGCTGCACGGTGGCCGGAGTCGACGTCGCCCCCGAACTCCTCGCGGAGGCGGAACGGTGCGGCGCCGGCGAGGCGGCGGTGTCCTACCACCGCGCGCCGGCGGAGGACACCGGGCTGCCCGTCGGGGCCTGGGACGTGGTGAGCGCGGGCCAGTGCTGGCACTGGTTCGACCGCCCGCGCGCCATCGCCGAGGCCCGCCGCCTGCTCACCGCCGGCGGTGCGCTGGTCATCTGCTACCGCGACTTCTCGACCGAGCCCGGCACCGTGGGCGCCGCGAGCCTCCAGCTGGCCCGCACCTACAACCCCGACTGGCCGGAGGTCGGCGGCCTCGCCGAGAACCCGCACTGGCGCGACGAACTGGCCGCGGCCGGCTTCGGCGACCTGCACGGCTTCGCCTTCGACACCGTGGTCCCCTTCACCCACGAGGCGTGGCGGGGACGCATGCGCAGCGCCAGCGGCATCGGCGCCACCCTGACCCCTGACCGGATCAACGTCTTCGACGCCGACCTCGCCCGGCTCCTGCACGACCGCTTCCCCGACCAGCCACTCCAGATACCCCACCGGGTCGACGCCCTCATAGCCAGACGCAGCCCCCACCCGCCCGCAAGCCCCTGACGGCGACGCTCCTACCTTGTCGCGGGCTGCTGGCAGCGCCGCGCGGCCGCCACGAGCTCGGCGGGCAGCCCCGGCCCGAGACACGCGCAATCGATCAGCAGATGGAGGTACGCGTCGCCGGGCGCCTGCGACGCCAGCTCGATGAGCTCGCCGAGGTCGGCGGCCGAGCCGGTCAGCCGGGCCCGGTAGGCGGCCCGTGCCGCGCGAAGGGCGGGCTCCGCCGGCTCGTGCCGCAGACCCTGATCGGTCAGCCGCACCGCGTCGGCGAAGTCGCCCTGTTCGGCCCGCAGATCGGCCAGGTCGAGATACAGCGACCAGTTCGCCGGGTCCAGGGAGAGCGCGCGCTCGAACGCCGCCGCGCTCTGAGCCCGATCACCTGCCTTGCGCCACGTCCCGGCGCGCACCACCTCGGTCAGCATGATCCGCTCGACGGAGTCGGCCCTGTCGCAGAGGGCGAGCGAACCGTCGATGAGGTCGCACGCCCTCAGCAGGATCGCCATCCTGGCCAGCGCCTCCGGCAGCGGTGAGCGGGCGGTGACCACGTCGATGGCATGGAACCAGGGCCGGAACCGTTCGCGCATCGCGTCGGTGTCGAGCTTCCGGCCGTGGTCCATCGTGCGCATCGCGGCCTCGGCCAGCGCGTCGGCGCTCACGGCACCGAGGAACCGCTCGTCGCCGAACCACGGGGCCGTGGCCCATGCGATCTCGGGCTGCGCTCCCGTGACCGCCCCGAGCGCGACCGCCGCCTCGTCCATGTCCCCTTCGAGGAATTGGATGTACGACCGCGCCAGCACCAGGCTCAGAGAACTCGCGCCATGGACGATCTCGGCCAGCTCCGACCGGTGGTCCCTCCACAGCTCGCCGAGCGCCGCATAGGGTTCGGGCTCCTGAGGCGCGGAGGCGACGGCCCTCGCGAGATGGCGGAGGGCCGCCTCCGGGCTGCCGCCGCAGTGCGCCAGCACCCGTGCGAGACCGACCTCCGCCGATACCGCTCGATTCGACATCGTCCGAGCCTAGTCGGACCGCTCTGAAGCGATGCCGACCGGCGCGTCCGGTCGGGGGCGCACCGGTCAGCACCGGAGAGAGGCTCGCTAGGAGCCGGGCTTGATGCTCTGCGGCAGGCCGAGGGGCAGCATCTTGGTGGAAGCGCTGCTCTTGGCCTGGGCCTTCAGAGCGGGGAACAATTCGGTGTAGGGCTTGCTGGACAGGTACAGCTGGAGGCTCGCGGCGTTCTTCCCGGACGCCGAGGGCAGGCCGGCGCGGAAGTTCGCGACACCGCCGAACAGCCCGCAGCCGGTGGTGCCGGGCGCGGCGAACGAGGTGTCGTTCATCGTCATGCCGATCGCGTTGTCGTACCACTTGAGGGAGTCGTTGTCGCCCTCGAGGTTCAGCTTGATCGGGTCGGTCTTGGAGCCGATGTAGCAGGTGTCGCCGAGCAGCGAGTTGATGATCTTGACGCGCAGGTCGATGGTGGAGCCGTAGCCGCCGGCCGCGGTGAAGCCGAGCGAGAAGTTCCCGGCGTACTGGGTCTTCTCCTTCAGGCTGAGCAGCGGGATGTTCTCGGTCCCGGGGACGCCGAGCACGCCTCCCGGCACGGTCTCCTGCTGGGACCGCATCTTGACGAAGATGTTGATGTTCTCGCCGGTGACCGGGTCGTAGCCGCTCTGGACCGTCATCGAGATCGGCTTGGTGAGCGTCTGCTGGATCGAGCCGATCTTCATCGTGCCGCCGCCGATGACGATGTTGTCGCAGATCCAGTTCCCGGGGTCCGCGCCGACCGGCAGCGAGTCGGGGCAGTCGGCGTAGCTGAAGGACACGGGAGCGGCGTCCGCGGCGGCGGGCGCCGCGCCGAGGGCGATGACGGCGGGTGCGGCCAGCGCCAGGACGGGCAGGACGCGTGCGGGCAGCACGCGGTGGGCGAAGCGCTTCACGGGGGTGGGCCCCTTCCAGGGACGTGGTAACGGCCGAAACGGGGCGGGGACCGTTCCATTACTGACTGGCAGGGTAGAAGCCGGATCCTCCGCGATCAAGGTTTTCGCGGCCGCGATTACCGGCTGGTATCGCCCGTGGGAGCGTTACCAGTGGTACGGGCCGAACCGCCCCCAGGCGACGAGCACGGAGAGCGCCAGCAGGAAGCCGGTGATCCCCAGCGCCGACGGCTCCTTGCGCCGGATGTGCAGGGCCGCCGCCAGGACCAGCAGCACCGCGAACCCCGACGCGGCGACCGGTGTCAGCACGGGCGCGATCCCGGTCGCGCCCGGCAGGATCACCCCGAGCGCCCCCAGCACCTCCACCAGGCCGATGAACCGGACCGCCCCCTGGGAGAAGTCCTCCATCCACTGGTATTTGCCGACCAGCTTCGCCTTCGGCTGGGCGACCTTGGCCAGGCCGGACATCGCGAACAGGGCGGCCAGGACCGCCTGCGCGATCCACAAGAACACGTTCATCGAACTCTCCTTCTCCCGTCACCCGGAGCCCGCGGGCGCTCGCCGGCGGGGTCTCAACGGTTCGACAACGCAGCGTCCGGGAACGTGAGGCGGCCGCCCGCGACAGCGGCGATGACCAGCGGCGATCCCGCGCCGCGCCCGTACCCGTCGCGGCGCGGGCATCTGCGACCGGGGGTTGCGGTTCGATGCCACCGCCGAACGGTTCTACAGGGACGGCGCTCGTGCCGGTCGGGTCGAGGCGTCGGAGAGAGTAAGGAACCCATGTCGGAACTCGGTGTCACCGGGGAAGCCCCGCCGGCGCGAAGGCAGGACGTGATGGAGGAGATCACCAGGCTGGCGCGGCCGGAGATCCTCGAGATGGCCTCCTCCGCGCCGGGGCGGACGGCGCAGCGGGAGGGCGACGTCCTCACCCGGCTCGACGCCAACGAGAATCCGTACCCCCCGTTCCCCGCCGGCGTGGACGCGCTGCCGCACAACCGCTATCCGGAGGCGCAGCCGGCGCACCTCCTCGATCGCTTCGCCGACTGCTTCGGCACCCCCCGGGACCGCATGCTGATCACCCGGGGCGTCGACGAGGCGACGGACCTCCTGGTCCGCGCCTTCTGCGCGGCCCGGCAGGACGCCATCCTGATCTGCCCGCCCGTCTTCGGCCGGCACGCGGTCTCCGCCCGGCTCCAGTCCGTCGCGATCCATGAGGTGCCGCTGCGCAAGGAGGCCGGCTTCGAGCTCGACCCCGACCGGATCCTGGCCGTGCACCGGTCCGATCCCGGGCTGAAGGTGCTGTTCCTCTGCACGCCCAACGACCCGACGGGGAACCTGGTGCGGCGGGCGGACGTGCTGGAGCTCGCCTCGCGCCTGCTCGGCAAGGCGCTGGTCGTCGCCGACCAGACCTACGTCGAGTACTCCGGGGACGCGCCGCTGTCCCGCGAGATCGACGCGCACCCCAACCTCGTCGTGCTGCGGACGCTGTCGAAGGAGTACAGCCTCGCGGGCGAGCAGGTGGGGATCGTCATCGCCCATCCGGCGGTGGTGGGCATCCTCGAGCGGATCGCCATCCCCCGCCCCCTGACCCAGTCGACGATCGCCACCGTGGCGGCCGCCGTCAGCCCGGCCGGGATCGAGTACGCGCGCGCCAACATCGGCCGCGTCCTCGGCGAGCGCCGGCGCGTCGAGGACGCGCTGAGCACGTTACCCGGCATCCGGGTCCACCCCAGTGACGCCAACTTCCTGCTGGTCGACGTCGACCGGCCGGAGGAGCTCACGCACCGGATGCGGCAGGCCGGCATCAGGATCCTCGACTGCGGCGCCGTCCCCGGGATCGAGGACTCCGTGCGCATCAGCATCGGCACCTACCGGCAGAACCAGGCCATGCTCGCGGTCCTGCGAGCACACGCCGCGACGTCCGGCGGCCCCGGATGAGACGGGACGAGGCATCCGGGCGCCGCGGTCCCGGTCATCACCCACGACAGGGCGCCCGATGCCCGCGCCCGCGACTTGTTGAGGAATCATGAGCATCACGCAGCAGCAGAGGTCGGAGATCATCGCTTCCACGGACCTCTTCGAGGTCACCGAGCCCGGGATGGCCGGCGACGAGTTCGCGGAACCGGGGAGCGGCGTCGAGCACCGGTTCGTCACCGGGGCCTGGGAGGTGACGATGCGCTGGGCCGTGCCGGCCGCCGCCGGCCCGGTGGAGATGGTGATCAGGGCCGCGCCGGGAGCGGCCGCCGAGGAGACCGACCAGGGCATCACGGTCGACATCCTGCGCACGATCCCGCTGGCGCGGATCTCCAGGGTGGCGAAGGCCCAGGCGAGCATGGTCCAGCGGATGGCCCGCGAGGACTGCTTCTCCGAGACCATCGACAAGATGGCCCGCCACATCAACCGCTCGGCGCGCTCGGTGCGGCGGCCCGGCAGGGCGGGGCGGCCGGACGAGTTCTTCGCGATCGTCGCCGCCATCTACTCGTGGTACGTCGACCTCGGCTACTCCGACCCGGTGCGCAAGGTGGAGGAGGTCACCGGGTGCAGCTGGCGAGGCGTCGCGAACTGGATCCGGCTGGCCCGGAAGAAGGGGATGCTCGCCGAGGCGAATCCCGGGCGGCCCGGCGGCGTGCTCACCGACCGGGCGGTGCGGATCCTCGAGGCCCGGGAGTACCGCTTCAGCGAGGTCCTCGGACGGTACTTCCTGGAAGACGACTGATCCCCGCCGGTCCCGGGTGACGCGGCGGGCGGCCCGGCGGCGGTTGCCAAACCCCCCTTCCTCCGGACAGTTGCTCTATAGCGCGGCCGGCCGTTCGCCGACCGGTTCAGCGAGCACCTCTGATCTGTGGAGAAGACCTGCCGTGGTGGCCGTCGACATGCCCTCCGAGGAGCCGGTGCAGCGGCGGTGGCGGCACGCAATGAGGGGATGGCTGTGATGGGGCGGAAGAAGGTCGCCGCCGCGATGCGCGCGCGGGCCGGCTGGTGGGCCGCGGCGGTGCTGCTCAGCGCCGCGCTGCTGGCCACCCTCCTCGGCGGGGGCCGGGCCGGTCTGGCCATCGCGGCATCCGACGGCAGCGCCTGGCTGTGGAGCCGGTCGGCGGGCGAGGTGGACCGGGTCAACCCCGACAGCGGCAAGGTCGAGCAGCGCCGCCAGGTGACCGACGCCCGCGGCCACCGGGTGCAGGTCACGCAGAACGACAGGTACCTGCTCATCCACGACCTGGACACAGGCCGCGTGTCGTCGCTCAACCTCAACGGGCTCGGGTTCTCGGGACGGCTGGACATCGGCACCCGCGGCGATCCGCACCTGGCGATGGGCGGCGACGCCGCCGCGCTGATCGAGCGCACCTCCGGCGCGGTGCGCGCGCTCGACCCGTCCACGCTGCGTCCCGTCGGCCCGGTGCTGCAACTGCCCGGACCGCTCGTCGGCGGCGAGTTCGACGACACCGGCCTGCTGTGGGTCGCGGCGCCCGGGCAGGGCACCGCCGTCGCCCTGAAGGTCACCGCCAAGGGCGCCACCGTCGTCCACACCGTCGGGGTCTCCGACCCCGGCCACGATCTGGCGGTGACCGTGCTGGACCACGGCGCGCTCGTGGTGGACCGCGGCGGGCGGGCGCTGGTGGTCGCGACGGGCGACGCCGCCCGCCGGGTCCCGGTGTCCGTTCCGCTCGACGGCGCGATGGTGCCGGACCGCACCCACGGCGCGCTCGCCGCGGTCACCGTGCCCGCCGCGGGCTCGGTGGTCACGCTCGGCGACGTCCGCAAGGGCGGCCCGGTCCGGTCCTTCCCGCTGAGCGACCCCGTCCAGGAGCCCGCCGTCCCGTTCGCCGGCAAGGTGTACCTCCCCGTCCGGAACACGGGGCAGGTCCGGGTGTTCGAGCCGTCGGGGCGGCAGACCGGCGTGCTGAACATGCCGTCCGGGCGCGGCGACCTGGAGGTGCAGGTCCGCGAGGGCAACCTGTTCGTCAACGCGCCGGGGAGCACCGACGCCCTGGTCGTCGGCGACGACGGGGTGGCCCGCACGATCGGCAAGTACCCGGGCGGGCGGGGGCACGGCGGAAACGGCCCGGACACGCCCGGCGGGGGGGAGAACAGCCCGCCCCAGGTACCGGTGCCGCCCGCCGACCCGGTCTTCCCGAACCCGTTCGACCCGAACCCCCCGCGGCAGACGCCCGAGGGGCCGTGGCCCACCAGGCAGCCCGGGAACCCCGCCCCGACCGGGCCCACGGAACCGTCCCCGTCACCGGCGACGCCCAGCGGACCCGCTCCGTCGGTTCCGCTGCCCACGCGGCACCCCTCGACGTCACCGACCGCCGGCACGAACCCGTCCACGGGCACGAACCCGTCGAGCAGGCCGACGACGTCCAAGCCGTCCAGCAAGCCGACGACCTCCACGCCGTCGAGCAAGCCGACGACGTCGAAGCCGTCCAGCAAGCCGACGACGTCCAAGCCGAAGCCGAAGCCCACGCAGACCAGGAACCCGTACACGCCGCAGCAGGTCTGCAACGCGTCCGCGGGCGGCAACTACCAGATCCAGCGGTCGACGTCGTTCGCCGGCGGGCGGATCTACCAGCTCTACAGCGCCACCACGAAGAACAACTGCGCGGTCACGATGAAGACCACGAACATCGGCAAGGGCACCAGTGTCTGGGTCCGCCTGCAGAGCCAGACGGGCAAGGTCGCGAGCGACAGCGGCACCTTCAAGTACTACGCCGGGCCGGTCTTCGTCCACGCGCCCGGCATCTGCGTCCGCTACTCGGGCGGCGCGTCCGGCGCGAGCGCCTCGTCCGGCTGGGCCAACTGCGGCTAGGAGGGTTACCCAGTGAGCACCATGACCGCTATGCCCGCGATTCCCCCGGAGGGGGCGCTGCGGGTGGCCGACGCCTTCGACCGGATGGCCGAGGGCGTCCAGAAGGCGGCGCGCTGCGATCCCGCCACGGTGCGGCTGATCCTCACCGCGTTCGCCGCGGGCGGTCACATCCTGCTGGAGGACCTGCCCGGCATGGGCAAGACGACGCTGGCCCGCGCGCTGGCGGCGGTGACCGGCGGCACGGTCGGCCGCGTGCAGTGCACCCCCGACCTGCTGCCCTCCGACATCACCGGCGTGACGATCTTCAACGAGGGGACCCGGGAGTTCGAGTTCCATCCCGGCCCGGTGTTCGCCAACGTCGTCATCGTCGACGAGATCAACCGGACCTCTCCCAAGACGCAGTCGGCCCTCCTCGAGGTCATGCAGGAGGAGCAGGTCACGGTGGACGGGAAGGCGCACCCGGTACCGCGCCCGTTCCTGGTGGTGGCGACGCAGAACCCGGTCGACCTGGAGGGGACCTTCCCGCTGCCCGAGGCCCAGCTCGACCGCTTCCTGATGCGGCTGTCGCTGGGATACCCCGGCGAGGACGCGGAGATGGCGCTGCTGCGCGGCTCGGCCCTGACCGTCCCCGAGGAACTGACCCCGGTGCTGGACACCGAGGCGATGGCGTGGCTCGGCCCGACCGCCGACGGCGTCGCGTTCGCCGACCCGGTCTACGAGTACGTGCTGCGCCTGGCCCAGCGCACCCGGCGGCATCCGCACCTGCGGGCCGGCGTGTCGCTGCGGGCGTCCATGGCGCTGTGCGGGGCGGCGCGGATGTACGCGCTGGCCCACGGCCGCAGCTACGTCACCCCCGACGACGTCAAGACCCTGGCCGGGCCGGTGTGGGCGCACCGGCTGGTGCCGATGTCGGGCGCCACGACCGCCGCCGAGGCCGCGGAGCTGCTGGACGGCATCCTGGCCGAGGTCCCCGTCCCGGCCCCGCAGGGGAACGGGCGCTAGGAGCATGGCAGGCGGCACTCCCCGCCCCACGGCCCGCGGCTGGGGGCTGCTCGCGTCCGGAGCCGTGCTGTGCGGCGGCGGCCTCGCCCTGGGCTACCTGGTGCCGGGCGTGGTGGGCGCCCTCGCCGTCCTGGCCGTCGTGCTGGCCGTACCCGTCGCCGGACGGCCGCCGGCCGCACGGGTCCGCCGCCGGGCCACGGCCTCGCGGGTCCGCGCCGGCTCGGCCGTCACCGTCGTCCTGGACATCGAGCCGGGCGGCGACGGCCGCAGCGCCGTCGCCGAACGCGTCGCCGGCCCCGGACCGGCGGTCGTCCTGCCGCTCGGTACTGCCCGCGCCCGGATCCGGTACCTGCTGTCGGCGCCGCGGCGCGGCACGGTCGAGGCCGGTCCGCTCAGCCTGGTCCGCACCGACCCGCTGGGGCTGGTGCGCGCGGTCCGGCCCGCCGACGACGTGCCGGTCCGGCTGCTGGTGCACCCGCGCCACTACCGGCTCGCCGCGGTACCGGCCGCCGGCGGCGGCGGGCGCGACACCTCGTCGGCGTCGGTCCGCGCCTCCGAGGGGGCCTTCGCCGGGCTGCGCGAGCACGTGCCCGGCGACGACGTCCGCCAGATCCACTGGCGCACCTCGGCGCGCCGCGGCCGCCTGATGGTCCGCGAGCACATGGACTCCGCCAGCCCGGGCATGACCGTGCTGGTCGACGACCGGTACGGGCCCGCCGAGCTGGACGCCCTCGCGGAGGCCGCGGCCTCGATCGTGGCGTCCGCTCCGGACGTCCCCGTCGAGCTGCGGCTGGCCGGCGGCGCGCGTTCGCCCGCGACCGCGGGGACGATCGCGCACCTGGACGTGCTCGCCGAGGCCCGGGGCCGGCCTGGAGCCGACTTCCCGGCGGCCTGCGCCGGCCTGCGGTCCGCGCCGTCCGGACCCGCGGTCGTCCTGCTGTCCACCCGTGCGGCGGTCGAGGACGTCGCCGCCGCGCTGCGGGTGCTCGCCGCCCGCCGGACCCTCTCGCTCGTCGGCCTGATCGGCCCCGGCGACCCCGGCGACGGGGTGCCCGCGCCGCACGCCGGTGCGCGGCTCCTGCGCGCCGCCGACGCGGCCGCCTTCGCCGCGCAGTGGAACGAGAGCCGCTGGTGGGCCCGGTGAGCGCCGCCCGCGGAGTGCTGTCGTCCGCTGCGGTCGCGCTGGCCGCCGCCGCCTCGGCGCCGCTGCTGGCCGCGGGCTACGACCGGCCGCTCCCGGCGTTCGCGGTGCTGGCCGCCACCGCGGTCCTGTCCGTGGCGGTGACGTCGGCGGCGCACCGGCTGACGCGCGGGATCGGCCCCGCCGCGATTCCGGCCGGGCTGCCGGCCGCCTCGGTCTGGCTGGTCGCGCTCGCCGCCTGGGCTCCCGGACCCGTCAAGGGCCCGGTGCCCGCCGCCGTGGACGCGGTGCTGCACTCCGGTGCGCGCATCCTGACCACGGCACCGCACGCCCCGGCGACCGTTGACCTGCTGGCGTTCCCGGTGGCGGCGGTCTGGCTGGCCGGCGCGATCGCGACGGTGCTGCGCCGCGACGGCCGCGTCCTGCCGGCGCTGCTGCCCGGCGCGCTGGTCCTCTGCGGTGCCGCGGCGCTCAACCCCCGGGTGGGCGGGCCGGGCTACTGGTCGGCCGCCCTGACCGCCGTCGCCGCGGCCCTGCTGCTGTTGACCGCTCCGCAGGCTCGCCCGGACACCGCCAGCGCCGGGCTCGCCATGCCGCTGCCCGGCACGGAACCCACAGGCGGGGCGCGCCGGTGGCGCGCCCGCATCGGTGCGGTGGCCGTCGCCGCGGCCTGCGTGGTCGCGCTGCCCGGTGCCGTCTACGCGGCCGCCGCGTCCGGGGCGCTGGACGGCTGGCCGTCACGGGCGGCGGACCCGCGCAAGGCCGCCGCCCCGGAGACGCCGGTCGAACTCCGCAACCCGCTGTCCTACCTGTCGGCCTGGTCCGCCCAGCCCGACGCGCCCCTGATGCAGGTGACGGGTCCGCGGACGAGCCTGCGGTGGGTCGCGCTCGGCGAGTTCACCGGACCGGTCTGGCTGCCCGACAGCACGTACCGTCCCGGCGGGTCGATCCTGCCGCCCGCGGCGGGCACGCCCCCGAAGACGGTGCGGACCACGGTGCGTGTCTCGGTCAGCGGCCTGCCCGGCGAGTGGGTGCCGGTCCCCGGCTCCGCCACCCGCGTGAGCGGCATCGGCGTCGGCGACGACGAGGAGTCCGGCACGCTGCTGTCCTCGGACGGCCCGGTCGCCGGGCGGACGTACTCGGCGACCGGGAACGTCCCCGACTGGAGCGGCCGGCCGGCGGACCGCGCGTCGGCGGTCTCCGGCTCCGGGTACGACCGCTACCTCCGGCTCCCGCCGGGCGCGCCCCCGAAGCTGGCCGACATCGCCCTCGCCGCCGCCGGGGACGGCCCCGCCTACAAGCGCGCGTCCCGCCTCGCCGAGTACCTGCGCAAGTCCTACACCTTCGAGCCGGGCGCCCCGAGCGGGCACGGCTACAAGGAGCTCTCCCGGCTGCTGGTGGCACCGGGCAAGAAGGGCGGCGGCGCGACGTCCGAGCAGTTCGCCAGCGCGTTCGCCGTGCTCGCCCGGGAGGCCGGGCTGCCGAGCCGGGTGGTGGTCGGGTTCGGGCCGGGCAGCGGCGGCGACACCCGGGTGGTCCGCACCGGCGACGCGGTGGCCTGGGGCGAGATCCGCTTCGAGGGCATCGGCTGGGTGCCGTTCGACCCGAACCCGCGCACGCGCTCGCAGGCGGCCGCGAGGCCGCGCACCGTCGCCCGGGCGGAAGGCGACGGCGCACGCCCGACCACGGGCCCCGACCAGGACCTCGCCGGCGACGGCGCGGGCCGGCACGGACGGTCGCGGTCGGGCGGCGCGGGCGAGACGCTCCTGCTCGTCGTCCCGGGGCTCCTGCTGGCCGCCCTGGTGGCCCTGCTGCTGGGGGTCCCGTCGTTGCGGGCGATCCGGTTCCGGCGGCTGCGCCGGGGCCCCGCGTCCGGCCGGATCCTGGCGGCATGGACCGAGCTGCTGGTGGCGATGCGCATCGCGGGCCTGACCGTGCCCGCGTCCGCGACCGCCCCCGAGATGTCGGAGCGGCTCGCCCGGGAACTGCCGGGCGTCGACTCCGGACGGCTGCACAGGGTGGCCGGGCTGGTGAACGCCGCCGGGTTCGGCGGGCCGGTCACCCCGGACGACGCGGCGTTCGCGGTCGCGGAGGTCCGCTCCCTGTCCGCCGCGCTGCGGCGCTCCCGGCCGCTCCCGCGCCGCCTGTCCTGGTGGTGGGACCCGCGCGCGCCGCTCTGGGCGGCTCAGCCCTCCCGCTTGCCGCGGTGAGTGCAGACGGGCCGGGCGTAGGCGACCCGGTCGACGTCCACGACGGCGACGACCGTCAGGCAGTACTCCACGCTCGGGTTCAGGGCGGCGACCACGACCTTGGTGGCTCCCTGCTTGGTGCTGGCCAGGGTCGAGGGCCTCTGCCCCGCCGGGCCGCCGACCACGTAGTACGCGGCCTTGCCGCCGCTGGCGTCCTTCCAGCTGACCTCGATCGAGACCCGGCTGTCGGCGATGCGCACGCTGGTCGGCGTGTACTGCTCGGCCGGCCGCACCGCCGTCGGGGTGGACGTCGGGACCTGGGACGCGCCCCCCGGCGAGGTGGGCGCCGGAGACGTGGCCCCTGACGACGCGGGAGCGGATGACGTGGGCGAGGGACCGGGGGACGTGACCGCCTCGGAGTGCTTCTCGTCCTTCCCCGGCCCGACCGCCAGTACGGCCGCGCCCATCAGCCCGGCGAGGAGCACGAACACCGCCGCGACCATCAGCACGATCCTGCCGCGGCGCGAGCCCGACGGCGCCGCCTGTGCCGGGGCGGGCGCACCCGGCCCCGGGAACTGCCCCTGCCCGCCCTGCCATCCAGGTCCCGGTGGCATCGCCGCGTAGTGGTCGGGCTCCGGCGGAGGCCCGGCGTAGTGGTCGGGCTCCGGTGCCGTCTCCTTCCACATCCACTCGGCGGGGAGCTGAGGCTCGGCACGGGCCTCGGCCGGGGCGGGGGAGTAAGGCTCGGCGACGGTCTCGGCGGGGTCGTGCGAGTAGTGCTCGGCCGGGTCGTGCGAGTACTGCTCGGCGCGGGTCTCGGCCGGCACGAAGGGGTACGGCTCTGCGCGAGTCTCGGCGACGTGCCGATGGTCGTGCTCGTCCTCGTGCGGGGCTTCCGGCTCGGGGCCTTCCGCCGGGCCCTGCTCGCCGGCGACGGGGACGTCCTCGAAGTCCTCCTCGTCCTCGTCCTCAGAGGGTTCCGCGTCTTCGCCTTCGTCGTACTCGTCCTCGTACTCCGCGTCCTCTTCCGGCGGGTCGTACTCCGGCGGGTCGTCCGAGTCGGCGTCCGGGGCGGTAGGCGGTTCCTCGGCGGGCACGGCCTGCGGCTGGACGGGCACGGCCTGCGGCTGGACGGGCACGGCCTGCGGCTGGGCAAGGACGGGCTGAGCAGCGACGGGCGGAGCAGCGACGGGCGGAGCGGGGACGGGCTCGGCGGGCATCGGCGCGGGAGTGGTCCACGCGGCCGGCGGCGGCTCGTGGAGGAGCTCGCGCCGGGGAGGGGGCGGCGGCTCGGACGGGGGCCTGCGCGGAGGGGCCGGCCGAGCGTCCGGCCTCGAGAGCAGCTCCAGGAGCTGCGCCATGGTCAGCGGCCCGGTGTCCGCCATGACCCGCGGGTCGAAGACGTCGCCGCGCTCGGAGAAGACGGAGTGGACGAGCACGGCGAACCCGCTCGCCGCCAGCCCGTTGGCCAGGACGGCGACCCCCGCGTCCGGGAGGTCCTCCTCGAAGGCCGGCCCGAACATGAACGTGGCCGGAGCGGCGACCCTGCCGCTCTGGGACAGCTCCCGCAGCGCGGTGGCCGACGGGACGTCGAACACCGCCGGGAACCGGCCGGTGTTCCGCAGTTTCCGTGCGAGGTCCGGGTGCCCCGCCACGATGACGTTGGGCGCAGTGGCCATCACAGTTTCCTCAGTGCTCCCGCGATCTCGGCGTCCATACGTGAGGGGATCGGCCGGGCGGCCTCCGGCCGGCCGGTGTCCGGCTGCCGGGGCCGCACCTCGACCCGGGCGGGCGTGGCCTCCAGGGCCGGGAGGCCGGCCGTGGCGGCGCGCAGGCCCGCGACGGCGACGCGATCGACATCGCCCAGCATGATGTCGTAGGCGATGTCGCGCACGGCTCCGGCGCCGAACGACGCGTCGATCAGCCCCGCGATGGCCTCGCGGAGCACCTGCCGGTACGACTCGAACCGGACGGAGCCGACGACCGCCGGATTCCACGTCAGCTCGTCGCGCAGGTGGATGAGCAGCCCGCCGGTCACCGGGTCGAGCCGGTCGAGATCGATCTCCGCTATGACGTCGCCTCGGGCCGCCGGGGTCCCGTCGGCGGTGGCCAGGCGGACCGGCACCGGGAACGCGACGGGTCCGGCCGACGGGCTCGGCTCGGCCGCGGCGTGCCCGGGCGCGGGCGGCGCCTCCAGGCGGCCGAGCCCGGACAGCAGGCGGAAGGCCGCCAGGTCATGGGCGCTGTTGAGGGCCAGCGCGGTGGCGCGGGTCAGCGTCTCGAGCTCGCCGGGCCTGCGGGAGAGGTAGCCGCTGAAGGCGTACGCGACGACCCGCCGCCGTACGGGGGAGCGCAGGAAGACGCGCAGCCGGACGCCCGAGGTCGGGATCTTGAACTCGGCATCGGTGTCGACGGCGGCCGTCCGGGCGTGCCCTCCGCCGAGGGTCGCCGACAGCCTGCCCACGAGGTTTAGACCGGCCCCGTCCCGCCGGTCCGTGAGCGCCAGGACGTACAGGTCGCCCTCCAGATCGACGATCAGTTCGTCGCCGAGGACCGCCGAGAACGCGCGCGCCGCCTCGGCCAGCTCGCTCAGGGTCGCGCGGGGCATCCGGGGCCGCAGCACGTTGCTCCGGGTCACCGTCGTCGTGCCCACGGTGTCCTCGACGTGCTCGACCTCCCGCTCGGCCTGCCTCGCGGTGTAGTCGCGCAGGCTGAAGGCGACCACCTCGTCGTCCGTCCGGACGGCGCAGGTGGCCTTCAGCGCCCTCTTGGTGCTCAGCGGGTAGGGCGCCCGCTCCCGGGCGTACCGGGTGGCGTCCACGAACAGCGGGACATCGTCGCCGACCGTCCGCCGGAGGTAGAACTCTTCTTTGATCCGCGAGGTGGGAGTCACGGTGCCCTTCCGCGTCCGGCCGCCTGCCGGGTGATCGGGTCGGCGGCGAGGTTCTGTGGTCCGCTCGGCGCTCCGGCCGGGTGCGGCACAGGCCGCCCCGGACCGGCCGCCGCACGTCGGGCCCACAGACGGACCGTCCGGAGTGCGGCCCTCACCGCAACCCCGGACGTCCCTCTCACCACACGATCGACTCATCGTCGTCCGCCGCGGAGTTCGCGGGCGCCGTGCCACCGGCGTCCGCTGATCCGTCGGCCGCCCGCCTGTCGGCCGCCGTTCTGGCTGTCACTCGCTCGTCGGTCGCTCGCTCGTCGGTCGCCGTTCTGGTGGTCGCCCGCTGGTCGGCAGACGGGTCGTCGCTCGGCCGGGTGTCGCTCGGCCGGGTGTCGCTCGGCCGGGTGTCGCTCGGCTGGGCTGGCGGGTCGTCGGTCGGCCGGGTGTCGGTCGGCGAGGCGTCCGGCGCCGGGTCGTGGGGCGGAAGGGCGGCCGGTGCCGGGCCGGCCGGCGGCGGCGCGTACGGCGGCGGTGAGTCCTTCTGGCGGATCATCGCTTCGACCGCCTCCTTGCTGCGGACGATGGCCTCCCGGTCCTTGCGCTTCCACCAGGGGGTCAGCCACATCTCGACGGGACGCGCGGTGCCGGCGACGACGACGGCGCGGCCGAAGCGCATGGTCCGCAGCTCCTCGGGGGTCAGGATCTGCTTCCCCTCATGCTTGCCCACGAGGTCGGAGAGGTCGGAGATGTCCTTGATCGTTCCGGCGCCACCCGAAATGATCTTCATGGTGGCGTTGTCCAGCAGGGCCGCGGTGCGGTCCGCGCCCCACTTGGCGCGGGCCTCCGCCAGTGACGTCAGGTAGACGTGCACGGAGATGGAGTATCCACCGGACTCGCCCATGTAGGTCGGCAGGCCGCCCGACACGAAGACGTCGGCGACCTGATTGAGTTCGAAGGTCAGCGGCGGGTCGAGGCGACCCGTCGGGTTCTTCATCGCCACACCGCGCGCCGACCGGAAGTACTGTTCGAGGATCGTGGTGACGACCGGGGCGATGCCGCCCCAGTCGGGCTGCCTCTTCGCGACGAAGTACAGGGTGTTCCGGCCCTTGAGGAACTTGGCGAAGTCGAACTCCTCCCCAGGTTCCGGCGAGCAGTCCTCCAGGACGAGGGGATGCGAGAAGGCATGCATGACCTGCATCACCCCGGACCACAGGCGCTCGTCCCGCATGTTGAACTCCAGCTGCCCCGTGTACCCCGGGGCGGTCCGGCCTTCCCGTTCGCCCTGCCGCAGGATCTCGAGCGGCTCCTCCCCGTTCGCCTCGTAGATCCAGCGCATCACCTCCCGGAAACTGACCCTGCCGATCGCGCCGGCGTGCAGCAGGCACCGGATGATGGTGATGACGCCGCTGAGCACGATGCCGCCTTCCCGCCCGATCGAGAAACCGCTCGCCTCCACGAGCGTGCCGGACCGGACAGCGCACACGTTCGGGTCCTCGCACCCCTGCAGCGGTGACCAGCGCATGCGGTTCGGCCATCCGGTCCAGTTCCACGGGTCGAACACATAGACCTCGCCGTACTGGGCCCGCACCATGGCGGTGTTGACGAACGTCTCCCGCCGGCTGGAGGTGACGATGACGGGGCCCGGAGCGTCGATGGTGAACGGCGTGACGAAGTGCACGTCCTTGCCCTGCCGCGGCGCGGAGATGATGATCGCCATGTCCTCGATGGACGCGTACAGCTTGCGCCGGGACCTGATGTCCCGTCCGATGTAGAAGCCGACCTCCTCGGGCTTGATCCTCCGGACGTTCTGGCCGTGCGTCGACGGGCGGGCCTGCCAGGCCTTGTTCTGCACGGTCCGGGCGCTCAGCAGCTTGCGGACCTCCCAGCCGGAGGCGTAGCCGAGGCGGAACCGGCGGACCGTCCTGCGGCGCCGGAAGTTGAGGAACAGCCGTACCGCGAAGTAGGTCCCCACCGCCGCGACCGTGAGGAACAGGATGAGCAGGGTGAAGAAGACCGGCCCGGACCCCAGGGCCGCCGCGGCGGCCGGCGGCCACGCGCTTCGCGGGTCGCTCGGGTGGGTCAGGAGCCTGAAGGTGATCGGAAGGCAGTCCGTCGGGTCGGAGTCCGGCCAGCCACCGCCCGCGATGACACCGGACACCTGACCCGCCAGCCAGGTCAGGAAACTGCTCGCCCCGCCCAGCAGCACGACCAGCAGACCGATGCCGAAGAAGAGCGTGTAGACGTCATCGTCGTCATTACCGGCCACAGAACCTCCTCGATCGTAGTGTCCGGATGTGTCCGTTTCCGGGCCGCGGCGAGCGCCGGATCCGCCGCGCGCCGCCCGGCCATGCCCTCGTCATGGGTGCCCTCTCGCCGCTCAGGTGGTGCCCACCGCCGACACGCGCCACGGTCCGCTCGGCTTGTCGCGCCGGAGCGTGACGAAGGCGGTGGCGTGGACGGGGTCGCCCTTCCACCCGTCCCGGCCGGTGGGCGTGACGTCGATCCGCCACTGCCGGTGCGCCAGCTTGGGCGTGTCGGCGGGGACGTCACCCAAGGGGGTCTGCCGGGTGAGGCGAACCTTGGCGTAGGCACGGTGGCGGCTCCATAGCCCGGGCATGCTGCCGCCGCCTTGGCCATCGATGACGGCCTTGTAGACGCTGTCCAGGAGGGGGGTCGCTCGCTGGTAGGCGTCCTGCTGGCCGTGGTCGATGGCCGAGTCGACGGTCCACATCAGGGTGAGCGCCGCCTTGGACACCGCGGTGGCGTCGCTCTGGTCGAGCCGGGAGAGGTCGGGCAGGCCGCGGGGCACCCTCGGGGACGAGGTCGGGGACGCGGGCGCGGGCGAGGAGATCGCGGCGGTGGGGGAGGCGCTGGTGGCCTCTGGTGCGGCCCGGTGCCCCACGCCGCAGGCGCTCACGGCGCAGGCGAGCGCGGTGAGGAAAGCGACGCGCGGGGGGCGGCCGGGGGCGGCCATGGGCACCTCCTGAAGTTCGTGCGCAAGGCGTGCTGCGGGCGTCAGGCGTTGAAGGTGTCGCCCGCCAGCACGGAGATGTGGACGTGGTCGTAGTGGTTGGCCGTCAGCCCGCCGCGGTCCTCCATCTGCCGCCAGCCCTCCTTGGCCCGGGCGGGGTTCCAGATGTGCTGGCGGTAGATGATGTAGTCGATCCCGAGGCGCTTGGCGTTGGCCTTGGCCCAGTTGGCGATGTCGTAGCCGAGCTTGACCTCGTCGGGTTTGGGCGACCCGGAGCTGATCATGAAGTCGCAGGCGCGGCCGAGGGGGTGCTCGCCGCCGCCGGCGATGCCGCCGTCGGCGCGGTAGCAGCCGATCCCGCGCGGCACCGTGAACTTGGCCTTGATCTGGTCCCGTACGCAGGCCATCCGCTTCGTGATGTGGCCCGCGACGAACCCCGCGGCGTCGTGGCAGACCGATCCGGGGGCATAGCTGCCGCCCGCGCCGAACCCACCGCCGCCGCAGGAGACCTGGGAGGGGTTCGCGGGACTGAGGGAGAAGTTCTGGTCGTAGCGTTTGGCCCACGACAGCACCAGATTCACATAGTCGTTGGAGTGGTTGTAGGCGAAGATCGCTTTTCTGACCTGTGCGGGTGCGCCGTTGTGGTGCAAGTAGTTGGCCGCGGTGAAGATCGCATCCGACGGGTCGTAGCGGTCCTTTTTGCCATCGGGCTTGCCATCGGGGTTGCCATCCGGACCGAAGGTGGGTCCGTCGATCGCTACGGTGTACGGGGTTACGGATTCCCAGGTGCTTTGCAGAAACTGCATCGGGCCGCCCGCGCCGGCGTAGTTCTCCCCCGACTTGACGCCCGGAAGATCGGATCGGCCGTGGTCGGTCTCGACCTTCCCGATTCCGGCGAGCAGGGACCAGGGAATTCCGCCGAACCTCTTGTCCGCCTCTGCGGCTTTATAGAGCTTGAAGTAGGGCGAGGGGATGCTGTTCGCGCCGTCGGCGCGTGCCAGGGCGACGTTCTGCACGGTCCCGCCGCCGGACGGCAGGGAAGCGGGGCGCACGGTGTGCGCGGCGGGATAGGTGTACGCGGCGGGATAGGCGGTCGGGCCCGTCGTCTTGGGGCTGGGTTTCGGCGCGTTGCTCAGTTGCTCCGGGCCCGGGACGTCCGCCGGTGCGCATGCGGCCTGGAAAGGTGAGAGGAGTTTCTGACTCGCCACGGTCACGACGGCGACGAACATCATCACGATGAGCAACAAGCCCAAGCAGCCCGAGTAGGAGATAAGGCTCAGCAGGCTGTATTTCCTCATCGGGCACTATCCTTCGGGCAGTCGATGATGCACGCACGAGTGCGGTGGTGACATCGCCGAACGCCCCGGACGGCGGCGGAGCGCGGATCCTCGCCGCCGGCCCCCTCTCCGGGCATGTGCCACCTCCCCCTGCGCCCACCGACCAAGACAGTGTGGTCATCGGACCGATACGCAAGGTGCCTCCGGCGGTCTCACCCCGAGACCGCCCCGGACCGGCCCCGAATCGGGCCGCAGAGTGATCGAGCCGTCACACAATGCTGAACTCGGCGGAGTCGGGCGCCTCGCGAGGTTGAAGATGGCGGTGAACCACGGACGGTCGAACCCGTACGCGCAAGAGTCGCTTGTGACTTCACTCCGGAGGAGGCCATGGGGATGCCGCCATCACCGAGCGGCGCCCAAGCGTACGAGGGGATCGGCGGCGAGGCTCCGCAGGCCATGGCGGGCACGCGGCCGCAGGCCTACGGGCAGGGGGCTGCGCCTCCGCAGGCGTACGGGCAGGGGACGCCTCCGCAGCAGGCGTACGGGCAGCAGGCGGCGCCCAGCGGAGGCTTCGTCGCGCAGGCGGTCATACCCGCCGAGCGAGGGCCCTCGCCGCAGAGCGCACTCGGGCTGATCACCTACAGCGGCCGGGGCCCCGACCTCTGGCTCTCCTCCTGCCATGGCGGAGCCGGCACCTCCACGCTGGCGGCCCTCCTCACCAACAGCGCGAGCGCGGGACGTTACTGGCCGGTGCCCGCACCGACCGGGAACTCCCGGGTACTGCTGGTCGCGCGCAGCCACGCGGCCGGGCTGCTGGCCGCCCAGGGCGCCGTGGCCCAGTGGGCCGCGGGCGTGCTGCCGAGCGTGCAACTGCTCGGTCTGGCGGTGATCGCCGACGCCCCCGGGAAGCGCCCGAAGCCGCTGTCCGACCTCGTGCGCCTGATCGCCGGCGGCGTCCCCCGGCTCTGGGAGCTGCCCTGGGTGGAGGCCTTCCGCCTCGGCGATCCGCCGGACAGGATGAAACCGCCGTCCGCCTACGCGCGCCTCATCCGCGACGTGAGCGGCCTGATCGAGAACGGGACGGCCCTCTGATCCGATGACCCCCTGACGACCGATGGTCGTCCTCCAGGGCCGTGCAGGGTCCCGTCACGCGGCGTTCGCGTCGCGGACGGTCCGTGCCGTACCAGATTTTTCTCTCGCGGACGGTTGCCATTGGCATCCCCTCGCGGACCGTCCAATGCATAGAGCAGAACGGTGCTCGGGGGTGTTCGTTCAGCCGGATCGGTCCTGACCGGCGCGACCCCTTCGGAGAGGGGGCGTCACTCATGCAGGAGGCGAAAGCAGCCCGTTCACGCAGGCTTTCCGCCGCGTGCGCCCAGGGCGGCGGCCCGGCATCTCGGCGACCCCTCGGAGCAGGGCGGACCGCCGCCCTCCCACGCATGGCCGGTCAGGATCTCGACCGCCTCATCTCGGAGGACGCACATGCTTGACTTGATGACCATGTGGACCGCCGACCTGGTTCACCACATGGTCCACCTGGCTCCCACCCCGAAGCCGAGCGGCGGCGGCGGGGGGAACATTCCCAATCCCGGCCAGGGTGAGGAACCGCCCTTCGCGGGGCCGTTCATGACGGTGCTCAGGTGGGGGGTGTACTTCGCCCTCGGAGGCGGGGTGGCGGGCTTCGTGATCATCGGCGGCAGGATGACGATCCAGCACAAGCGAGGCGAGGGAGGGAATCACATGGGCAGCCTGATCATCGTGGGATTCGGCTGCATCGTCATCGTGAGTGCGGCAGCGATCGTCACCGGACTCACGTCAACCTGATGGAGCTTGGGCAGGGCTCCCGGCAACGGGGAGGGCGCTGCCCGAAGCAAAGGCCGCGGCCCCGGCGCGCGATCGCCCCGCCCCCGACTCGCGCTTCGGCGGCGCCTCGCGGGATCCAGGGAGTGTCCGGCCCGTTGGAACGATCCCAAACGGCTGCCGGGGCCTTCGGTGACCCGGCACGCCTCACGATGCGCGGCCTCCGTGCCGTGCACGCGCCGGGCGGCGGCCGTCGCCCCGCGCCGCCGCGCAGCCCCGCCCGCGGCGGCGCGGGCTCCGCGCCGGCCGCCGCCTTCGCCGCTCTTCTGGTCGATCCGCTCTGAGATCGGGGGTCCACGTGCCTGGATCGAATGCCGCGATGACCGTCATGGGAAAGGTCGGCGCGGCCCTCCGGACCGTCGTCCGGCGCGAGGGCGCGCAGTTGCGAGGAACGCTCCTCCGGCTAGCCGCGTTCGGCGCGCTCGCCCTGGCCGCCCTCGTGGCTACGGCGGGTACAGCCGGCGACCCGTACTCCGGTACGAACACGGCGGGGATGAAGACGGGCGGTGACGCCTGGATCGTGATGGACGCGGGGCTGGGCGGGATCGTTATGAGGCGGGCGGCTCCGGTCGCCGCCCTGACGACCGTGCAGGTGCCGGACCGGGTGACGGCCGCCGGTCTCGCGGCGAAACCGGCGCCTCCCGGTTCCTGCGACTCCAACTGGGACGATATGAAGAACATTCGAACCAGTGATCCGGACCCTGGTGGCAAGTTCCAA
Organism: Actinomadura nitritigenes; assembly: GCF_017573545.1. Taxonomy (GTDB): domain Bacteria; phylum Actinomycetota; class Actinomycetes; order Streptosporangiales; family Streptosporangiaceae; genus Spirillospora; species Spirillospora nitritigenes. Next base: position 47,622 of record NZ_JAGEOK010000030.1, read on the forward strand.
TTCAATCCCTGCACTCACCAGGTGAGAATCAGTGACACCGAGAAGGACGGTCACCTCGTTCGCGGCGGAGTCGCCTTGGGCGGCACCCTGGTGGTCCGTCTGAGGGCGGCCGGAAATCCTGCCGAGGACGTGGCCACCATCCCTCATTACGATCCGAAGCAGATGTACATCTTCAAGGTCTGTCTTGCCGGTAGCGATAAGGACGACGACTCTTATTGCGACAGCAGCGACAGTCAACATTGGCCTAATGCGGACAGGGGAGGACCGGACCCCTGTTACTCCTGGACGGGTAAAGGGGCGGAGGACAACTGCCACAACGGGAGAAAGCTGTTTGGCTTCTCTGACAAGGATAAGCAAAAATATGAGAAATGGAGGGACGCTCTCCGAGGGCCGGATCTCAGCGTCCCCACACCCAAGCTTCCGGTAGGGAGGAAGCCGGACATCAACGCCCGGCCCGACCTGACGCTGCCGCGGGGCCAGCCGGGCGACGCGGGGAAGATCACCCAGCCTGTGGCGATCATGTTGCGCTGGCTGGTCTGGACGGTCCTGGGCGGCTGTGTGGCGGGTTTCGTGATCGTCGGGGGGAGAATGACGATCAGGCACAGGCGGGGCGAGTTCGGCGCGAACGCCTCCGAACTCGGATGGGTCGTGCTCGCCGTCGTCGTCGCGGGTTCCGGGATGGCGATCGCCTTCGTCTCCCTCCTGGTCGATCCGTTCTGAATCGGGGGACCGCCGTGTCTGAGTCAAACGGCTGCGCGCCTCCTGCGCGATGCCGTCCGGGGGGCGCTCGGTGAACGATCTTCTCAACCAGGCGTGGGCCTGGCTCGTCCAAAAGCTGCTCGACTGGGCACTGGGAAGCTTCGAACAGTTCCTGACCTGGTGGATCGCCGGCAGCGGTACCGCCTATAACGTGCAGCTGACCGGCGAAAAGGGCGGTGTTCTTTACGACCTCCGTCTGTACACGAACTGGCTGACCGCGGCATTCGCGTTCGCCGGATTTCTCGTCGCGGCGTTCCGCATCGCGATCCAACGTAAGGGTGCGCCTTTCCGGGACGCGATGGTGCAGTTCTTTGAGCTGGCACTGATCATCCTCACCGTTGCCACGATCGTGAATCTGGCGAATATGGCCGGAGATCAATACTCTCAAATGATCATCGAGCATATGAAGCCGAAGGATGACGCCTGGCAGCAGAAGTGGCAGGACGGAGTCCAGTTGATCCGCGGCGGCGACAAGGACGATGTATCGTTCGTTCTCGCCTTCTTTGCCGCGGCCGCGGCGCTCTCGTCATGCATTCAGTTCGTGCTGATGCTCTTCCGGAACGGCGCCCTGATAGTTGTGGTGGGGATCCTCCCGGCGGTGGCGGCGTCGAGGTTCACTTCTTACGGGAACGCCGCCTACCGGCGGTGCATCGGACTGCTGGTCACGTTCATCGTCGTCAAGCCGGTCATCGCGACCATCGATGCCGCGGCCTTGAAACTGATGACGTCCGACTATGAAGCCGATCGCCTTTTCGGTCTGGCCCTCGTCGCGGGCTCGGTGCTGGCCATGCCCGCGACCCTGCGCGCCGTGATGCCCGCGGCCACTGAGGGGCAGAGCTTCTTCGGCATCCGCCAGGTCGGCCACTTCGCGTACGGCGGCACGTCCGTGACCATGAGGAGCCGGGGACTCTCCCTGCTCGGCATGTTCGTTCCCGGCGGCGGGTCGAGTTCTGGATCGGGCGGTGGCGGTGGTGGCGGTGGTGGTGGCGGTGGCGGCGGCGGTGGCGGCGGCGGTGGGCCGAACCGGACCCCGCCCCCGACCCCGCCCCCGACCCCGCCCCCGCCCCCGAACTCGAACGGCGGTGGCGGTGGGCCGCGCTCGAACCCGAACTCGAACCCGAACGGCGGCGGTGGCGGCGGCGGTGGCGGTGGCGGTGGCGGTGGCGGTGGCGGTGGATCGGCCGGCGGGCGGCAGGGTGGCACCGGAGGACCGGGCGGTTCCTCCGGCGGCCCGGGGAGCCAAGGTCCCTCAAACAACCCCCCTGGCGGAGGATCGGGGTCGTCCTCGGTGCCTCCCTACCAGCCTCCGCCCTACACCCCCCCGCCCGCGCCCTACATTCCCCCCTACAACCCCCCGCCTCCTGGCGGGAGCGGAGGATCGGGCGGCGGTAGCGGCGGTCCGAAGGGAGCCAACAACGGTGGAAGCGGAGGGCCCAGTGGCAACCCGTAACCCGCTAATGCGTAGCCAAGGAATGAGGTGAACTGGAGTGGCAACCGAATATCAAGAACCGACGTACGGGAACTGGCGCAAGCCGGTGTCTCCGGGGATCGGGCGGCTGGGACTCGCCGGAACCCTGATCCTCATGGTCGGGCTGATCATCGTCACCCTGCTCGCGATGGCGTCGCTGGTGGTCGCCCTGGTCGGCGCAGTGGTCCTGGCGGTGGTGATGCTGCCGCTGGTCATCCAGGACGTGCACGGACGGACCGCGCTCCAGTCGCTCACGGCCCGGTTCAGCTGGTGGTCCGGCCGGTCCCAGGGGTGGCACCTCTACCGCTCGGGGCCGCTGAGCGTCGTCCCGCACGGCGTGTGCCGGCTGCCGGGGCTGCTCGCGCAGTCCCGGCTGGTGGAGGGTCGCGACTCCTACGGGCGCCCGTTCGCCCTGATCGTGATCCCGTCCACGAAGCACTACACGGTGGTGTTCGACTGCAATGCCGAAGGCGCGGCGCTGGTCGACCAGATCCAGATCGACACGTGGGTGTCCCACTGGGGGCAGTGGCTGGCCTCGCTGGCCTACGAGCCGGGCCTCGTCGCCGCGAGCGTGACCATCGAGACCGCCCCCGACAGCGGAACCCGTCTCCGGGAGGAGATCCACAGCCACACCGATCCGAACGCTCCGGAGCTGGCCCGAGCCGCTCTGGAGGAGATCGTCTGGAACTACCCGGTCGGCAGCGCGCGGGTGTCCACCCGCGTCGCGGTCACCTACGCGGCCCTTCCGCAGCTCGGAGGCAAGCGCCGGGACCAGGAGGCCATGGTCCGGGAGATCGGGATGCGGATCCCCGGGCTGATCTCCGGGCTCTCGATGACCGGCGCCGGGTCCGCCCGTCCGATGACCGCGGAGCAGCTCGCCCGCGCCGTGCGGATCGCCTACGACCCGGACTCCCAGTCGGACATCGAGGCCGCCGAGGGCCAGGACCTGCGCTGGGACGACGCCGGTCCGGTCGCGTCGCAGGAATCCTGGGACCACTACGTCCACGACAGCGGCCATTCCATCACCTGGGGCATGTCGGAGGCGCCCCGCGGCGAAGTGCTGTCCAGCGTGATGAACGGGCTGGTGGCGCCGCATCACGACATCGCGCGCAAGCGCGTCACCTTCTGCTACCGGCCGCACGATCCGGCCTCCGCCACCCGGATCGTGGAACGGGACCGCAGGGACACGCGGTTCCGCCTCGACGGCTCCGCCGCCGCGGCCCGGAACGAGATCGACGTCATCAAGAGCGACCAGTCGGCCCTTGAGGAGGCCAGGGGTGCGGGGGTGACCCGGTTCACCATCCTCGTCACCGCCACCGTCCGCTCGGCGGAGGAACTGCCCGTCGCGGCGGCGGCCATCGACACGCTCTCCGCCCCCGCGCGCCTGCGGCTGCGGCGGATGTACGGGTCGCAGGCGTCGGCGTTCGCCGCGGCCCTGCCGCTGGGCATCGTCCTGCCCAACCACCTTCAGGTCCCGGCGCTGGTGAGGGAATCACTGTGAACGGTCCGCTGGAAGCGATCCCCCTCGGCCCGTCCGGAGAGCCGCCCGCCGCGGACGGCGCACGGAAGGGCAAGCAGCGCAAGAAGGACAAGAAGAAGGCCGCCAAGCCCGAGCTCAAGCCCGGGTTCAGGGGCTTCAGCCGCCGGGGCGGGGGCCGGGCCTCCTTCGTCGAGGCGCCGCCGGAGTGGCGCGGGACCACGGTTCAGGTGTGCGGGCTGTGGCCGTTCGGGGCGGGGTCGGGAACCCCGATGATCGGTGTGCCGCTCGGCCGGGAGCTGACCACGGGCGCCGCGCTGTGCTGCGATCCGATCTCGTGGTTCCAGCGCGCGAACCTGATCCACAACCCGTCCGCCCTGGTCCTGGGCAAGCCGGGGCTGGGCAAGTCGACGCTGATCCGCCGGATGGTGGTGGGACTGGTCGGGCAGGGGGTGTTCCCCATGGTGCTCGGCGACCTCAAGCCGGACTACGTCGACCTGGTCCGCGCGATGGGCGGGCAGATCATCAAGCTCGGCCGGGGGCTGGGGTCGCTGAACGTGCTCGACCCCGGCGCGACGTCCGCCGCCGTGGCCAGGCTCCCGGAGGAGGCGCGGCGGAAGCTGGTCGCCGACGCCCACGGCCGCCGGCTGAACATGGTCTCCGCGCTGCTCACGCTCCTGCGCGGCGGGCCGATCGCCGACACCGAGCGCACCGTCCTCAACGCGGCCCTGCGGGTGCTGGACGAGCGCCACCAGGGGGTGCCGATCCTGCCCGATCTCATCAAGGTGATCGACGACGGGCCGGAGCGGCTGCGGGCCGTGACCCTGGCCCGCGGTGACGAGGCGCGGTACCGGGCGGCCGTCGACCCCCTGCACGCCTCGCTGCTCGGGGTGCTCGACGGGCCGATGGGCGAGACGTTCGCGGGCCACACCACCACGGGGATCGAGCTGGACAACCCTGGCGGCGTCTGCATCGACATCAGCGGGATCGACGACTCCGACGCCGAACTCCAGGCCGCCGTCCTGCTGGCCTGCTGGTCGGACGGGTTCGGCGCGATCGAGGTCGCGCACGCGCTGGCGGACGAGGGCCTGGCGCCCCCGCGGCACTTCTTCGTCGTCCTCGACGAGCTGTGGCGGGTGCTGCGGTCCGGCCGCGGCCTGGTGGACCGGGTCGACGCCCTCACCCGCCTCAACCGCCAGCGCGGCGCGGGCCAGGTGATGATCACGCACACCATGGCCGACCTGCTGGCCCTGGCGGACGAGTCCGACCGTATGAAGGCCAAGGGCTTCGCCGAGCGCGCGGGCATGGTGATCTGCGGCGGGCTGCCGCAGGCGGAGATGCCCATGGTGAACGAGGTGGTGCGCCTGTCGTCCATCGAGGAGCGCATGATCGTCGACTGGTCGACGCCGCCCTCCTGGAACCCCGACCTGAAGGAGGACAGCGAGCCTCCGGGCCGCGGCAGGTTCCTGGTCAAGGTCGGCGGCCGGCCCGGCATCCCGTTCAAGGTGGAGCTGACCTCCGTCGAGAGGGAGGTCAACGACACCAACAAGCGCTGGACCAACTCCACCACGAGGCCCCCCGCCAGGACCATGTGACCGGCCCGGGCGCGGTGGCGTCCGCGCACCCGCGGTGCGGTGCCGAGCCCGGGCGGTCGACTCCGTCGGCCAGGAAAGGAAAACCGGCCCATGTCGTCGCCGCCTCAAGAACCCACCGAGGGAATGGACTTCTGGTCGGTCATCGAATTCGACGGGGAGCCCCGGAAGAAGGGGACCCTCGGTACCGAGAACGACAAGCGCGTCGCCGGCCGCCTCCGGGCACCGGCCCCCGTTGAGCACGCGCCCCGGACGGCCCTGACCTCCGTAAGGCCGGCGCCCTTCCCACCAGACCCCGCCGCCGAGCAGCCGGTTCCCGCCCCCCACGTGACCGAACCTCGCCGACCCACCGGCCACGCCACCCCGAAACAGAACGGACCGGAGCCCGTCCCCCCGCCGAAACCGCCCCGAACCGCCCCGCCACCGCCGAAACGACCCAGAGTCGAACCGCGCCGAGCCGAAGCGCCCCCGGCTGAACCGCCTCAGGCCGCCCCGCCAACGGTCGAGCCACCCCAGGCCAAGGCCCCATCGGCGGAACCACCCCGGACCGAACCGCCACCGGTACAACCGCCCCGGGTAGAGCCGCCCCAGGCCAAGGCGGCATCAGCGGAAGCGCCCCAGGCCGAGGCGCCAACGGTCGAGCCGCCCCAGGTTGAGCCGTCCCAGGTCGAGCAGCTCCCGGCCAAGGCGGCATCGGCGGAACCGCCCCGGACCGAAGCGCCACCGGTACAACCGCCCCGGGTAGAGCCGCCCCAGGCCGAGCCGCTCCAGGCCAAGGCGGCATCGGTGGAACCGCCCCGAGCCGAAGCGGCATCAGCGGAAGCGCCCCAGGCCGAGGCGCCAACGGTCGAGCCACCACGAGTCGAGACGCCTCCGGTCGAGACGCCTCCGGTCGAGACTCCTCTGGTTGAGCCGCCTTCGGTTGAAGCGTCCTCGGATGAGCCGCCTGCGGCCGAGCCGGCGGACGCGGCGCCGGTGCCGGACGAGGACTGGAACACCGCGGCGCGGATCGCGGCGTCGATCAGGCCGTCGATCGGCAGCATGTGGATCGACATGCTCAGCCGGCATACGGGCGGCGATCCCGCCATGGCCCGGAAGGTCTACTACGTCATGGGCGGCCTGCACCTCATCGGTGAGCTGTGGCAGGACCCCCGTGTCATGGAAGTGCACGTCCGCGGTACGCGGGTGACGGTGTTCGGCGAGCACGGCGTCCACGAGGTCGCCGGGTTCCCGAGCGAGGCCGCCGCCCGCCGGGCCGTCGAGAGCGCCGAGGCCGCGCAGGACCGGATGGACGCGCGCGTGACCCGCGCGGGCGAGTCGGTCGTGGTGAGCCGGCGCACCATGCGGGGCCCGACCATCGCCCGGCTTCTCGACACGGGAGTCGTCACCAGGGAACTGCTGTCCCAGGTCGAGGGGGCGCTCGCGCGCCTGGAGGCCGTGACCGTGACGGGGCCTGCCGCGCGGGTCGTCATCCGGGCCCTCGCGCCGCTCGTCCCGCCGGGGAGCCGGGTCTTCGAGGGACCGCACGCGGTCCTGCCCCCCGGCTGCGTGGCCGCGGCGGAACCCCTGGACGCCGACTACGTGATCGGTGTGCGTCCCGGTGCCACGGCCGAGCGGATGGCATCGGCCGGGCAGGTCGGAGCGCTGATCGCCAACCCTGAGTCGGAGATCCGGGCGGCCGTCAGGCTCGTCGTCACGGGCCGGTCCGCGGCCCCCGAGCTGGTGATGCGCGCCCTGACCCGGGTGATGGCGCACTGAGCGCGAGCCCGCCCCGGCGGTGACGGCCGCGCTCCGGCGGCGGCCGGGGCGGGCTCCTCCCATGCGCTCGAAAATGAACGTTGCGGCGGGCCGCCATGTCCGGACGGTACCTATACGAGGGCCCTGGAATGGGAAGGCGAAGAGCCCGGCCCGGCGATTGGGATTCGCCTTCGACGTCGAATCTTCGGCCGACTTCATGACATGGAGGCATCGACCGCAATGAGCCTGGTCACCGGTGGCCGATCGGGGGAGGAAGTTGACGGGCCGGAGGGGAAACCCGATGAGTTCCTGGAGCAGTTGGCAACCGAATTGAACTCCGCGCAGCTATTGCGTGCCCGAATGGAGCGCACGGCCGGAGGCGCATGGGTCAGGGTGGTCAACCCGAAGACCGGATGGTTCAGCGAGCGGGTGATGTGCTACCCGGATCCGCTGGCGGACGACACCCTCTGCTTCTGGTGGGAGTGGGGCTCGAAGATCGGCCGGGTGGACGACGTGCGCGGTTGCGCCGCGGTGATCGCTCGCGTGCTGGACCCGGGCCCGGAGGTGGGCCCCTGATGCGGGAGGTGGCGCGGCCCGCGGCGCGGGCCGCGGCCCTCCCTCGGTGAGACGGCCCCGCCGCGGCGGGGCCGGTGGATCGCCGGAGAGCGGTGGAGGCGGACCCGTCCGCCGAATGCGCAATCCATTTCCCCCGGGGAGTGGCAAAAGCGCGCCGACTCCGGACGATAATAGACGGGGTCGCCTTCCGACTTGGTACCGGTCGGCAAAGGCGATCTCATGTGAGGAATCCTGCTCCCTTGGCTGCCAACGGCGCCAGTTGAGGGAGCAGGTGCCCCTTTCCGGCGATCGGTTAACGGCTCGCCGTCCACCGGGAACCGTATTGTTCCCGTAATCGGGAGCTGTTCAGATCGCGCCCGCCACTGGCTCGACCAGCTTGGCCAGGGCCTTTTGCTGGATCTGCCGTACGCCCTCGCGGGAAAGGCCGAGCTGCTCGCCGATGAGGCGGAGCGACTGCCCCGGCTCGCCGTTCAGGCCGAACCGGCGGGTGAGCACGTGGAGCTCGCGGGCATCGAGGCTCGGCAGCCCCTGGTCGTGGAGGGCGCGGAGCTGCGACCGCAGCTCCACCTTGTCCTCCAGGTTCTGCGTCGGATCGACCAGCCGCTCCTCGAGCGAGATCATCTCGTCGTCCCTGCCGCTGACCGAGGCGTGCAGGCTGTCCAGCCGGGGGGCGTCCAGGACGCGGCGGACCTGCGCCTCGGTGACGCCGGCCCGCTTGGCGATCGCGGCGGGGTCGGGCGGGGACGCCTTGCCGTTCTCCTCCAGCAGCGCGCGCTCCGCGGCGAGGATGGCCGGGCGCTTCTCGAAGTCGCCGAGGTTGAGGTTGGGGTGCTCGGCGTCCCGGACGGCCCGCAGCACCTCCCGCTGGATCGGCTTGAAGGCCCAGCTGGCGAACAGGCCCTGCGCCGGGTCGTAGGAGGAGATCGCCCACAGCAGCCCCACCTTGCCGGCGCTCTCGTAGTCCTCACTGTGCTCGGACGACCGGGACGTGAACGCGGCGACGTACCGGCGCACCAGTCCGAAGTTCGCCGTCATGATCTCGTAGGTGAGATCGTCGAGCTCGCGCTCGGCCTGCCGCAGCTCGGCCTCCCGGTCCGTGGCCGCCTCGCCGGTGCCGCAGCTCGTGCGCAGTTCGGCGATCTTCGTCTGGAGTCGCCTCCGGCGGGCGAACAGCTCCTCGTTGCGTGTCCGGATCCGGTCAGAAGTCTGAGTGCCCTCGCCGGCCGGCCGCACGGTCTCCATCGTCTCTCCCCACCTCGTGATTCACGCAGCCATCAGACGAAACGATCTCGGAGAAAAGGGCAGCCTCAAAAGGGTTGTTGACATGCTCGTTGAAACTCCGGAACGCCCGTTCGGCGTCCGCGGAGCCGGCGCCGCGGAGCAGCCGGAGGAGAGAAATTGCAGGTGGAGACGGTCATCGGCGACCGGTGGCCGTCCTGCTGGTTCGCGGTGTGCCGAGTCGCTGTTGATCTGGAGTTGATCTCGGCTGGAATTCGTGTTGAAACCTCGGAGAACGCTTGCAGAGGCCGTGATGCACGAGTGTGGCCAAGAAGAAGTGTTGATGGCGCGCGCGTCCGGCGCCTACCTGGCGTCGATACCGCCCTCGCGGGCCGTCGGCCGGGGCGCCGCGGCCCGGCCGCTCCGCCCGGCGGGGCCGGCGAAATCAGTTCACGGAGCGCGATTCCTTCGAGCCCGCGAACTGGCCCTGATAGTTTCAGGAGTAGTTGAAGTGCAACTTGCAGAGCTCGCAGCGGAGGCAGGAACTCTGCATCGGCCACGCGCTTCGCGCGGCATTAGCCTTGCGGTTGCGCGCCTTGCGCGACCGGCGTTCGCGACGCCGTCCGCCTGCTTATTTTCACATAGTGATGTATCCGCGACAATCCCGGGGCGGGATCCGGTTCGCGCCATCGCGCCGTGCGGCCTCCGCCGTTCGAACAGCCCGCGCTCCGGCCGGTGACCTGGACGGAGAGCCGCGCGAACTCGAACATATGAGGATGTTGATCTTCCAAGCCGTCGCGGCGGCCGCGTTGTCGACCGGCCCTTGGGTGCATCCTTTCCCCGGCCTGCGACGTCGGCACCGCAGGGAAGTTGAATTTTAAAAGAGATCGGCGAGAGGGGCCGCGGGCGGTGTTTCGGCCACAGGTTCACCGGGGCGGGGAAAGCCCTGAAACCCGAGATTGAAATATGCCGTGGAATTATCGGGCGCCCCGCCGTATCGTCCTATACCGGAGCGCGCGTGAACGTCTCGCCGCCGGCCGGGCGGACGGCCGGAAGTCGGCCCTCCCGGGCCCGGCCCGCAGTCATGATCACCGATCGCCCCGTCCGGCCCCGTCGATGGGGTGACCTGGCGGGCGATCGGCTCGCGCGCAGGCAACGGCCGGGTCGGCACGGGCGGCCCGATCGGTGCCCGGTAATCACGAGAAACGCCCGTAAGCTCGGCGAACAAAGGGGAGCAGGTCACCGATACCACGTCAAGGGCCCTTGCTTCCGCGTGAGTGCTGTGCCGCCCTCCTGAAGCGATGTACCTTACACAAAGGCCGCTGTTCACGCAGCTGTCTAACCACTATCGTGCAGGCACGATTAGCATGAAGTCAGCTCAGTGTTCAGGGGGCGGGGGCCCCATTCCTACTGCCGCACCGGCACGTACGGAGCTGCCTGAGCCGAAGCTCGAGGAGGGGACGTTGGAGTTTGCCGAAGATCCACTTGATCGTGCCGCCTTCGTTCGCGGCACTCAGGCTCGCCGGGCGCTGAGGGGCGCCGCTCGGCGTGCGGCGAGGGGCCGCGCCGCCGCCGGCAGCACGGCCGGCGCCACCCGCCGGTCCGCTCCGGCGGGAAGCCGAGGATCTGCCGGCTGATGCACCCTCAGTTCGTACATGCCCGGGTGGAGTCCCCTCCCCGCGGCGTCCAGGACCTGACCGTCGACGACGCCGCCGACCGCGACTCCCTCGTCGCGGCGGGCCAGGCCCTCACCTGGCGGGCGCGGTTCACCGCCGGTTCCCGCACCGCGATACCGCTGTCGGAGACGTGCGCGGTCGTCGTCGAGAGCGAGGAGCCGGCACCGGAGGGCTGGAACGACAGATTCGTCCGCGGCCTCGCCCACCGCCTGGCGGGCGAGCTCACCATCGCCACCTTCGGCGCCGGGGAGCGGCCCGCCCCCGTCTCGAGGGAGGACGCCGACTGCGTGGAGTTGCTCGGCTCCGCCATCGACGGGCTCGGCCGGCTGCTGGCCGACCTGGAGGACGCCCAGACGCCCGAGGAGACCGCGGAACGGATGGTGGCCGACACCGCCGGCACCCACCTGGCGCTCCTCGGCGTGGTCGCCGACCAACGGGTCGCCGTGCGGCAGGAGGCCGGGTTCACCGTCCACAGCGTGCGCTCCGTCGCGGCGGGGGCGACCCGCGCCGATCTCGAGCGGGCGCGGTCCCGCGTCGGGCTGCCCTGGCCGTCCCAGGCGGGCACGAGCGTCGGTGAGGAGCTCGGGCTGGCCCGGTGGTGCACCGCGATGCAGGTGCGCGGCCACCAGATGTGGAGCAGCCTCCAGGACGACGACGCGCTCGTCACCGACCTGTGGCTCCGCGATCCCTAGGGCCTGTTTTGCGGATCTGGATCTTTGGGTTGTGGCTGGATGGTGGCCATGGTGCGGCGACACGAGTTGACCGATGCGGCTTGGGCGCGGATCGAGCCGTTGCTGCCGGTCGCGTCCGGGCCTGGTGGGCGGTGGCGTGACCACCGGCAGGTGATCAATGGGATCTTGTGGAAGATCCGGACCGGCGCGGACTGGCGGGACGTGCCCGAACGCTATGGGCCGTGGCAGACGCTCTACCAGCGGTTCCGCCGCTGGAGTAGGGACGGGACCTGGGACCGGCTATTGGCCCACGTCCAGGTGCACGACGATGCGGTCGGGGTGGTGGACTGGTCGGTGGTGTGCGTGGACTCCACCATCGTGCGGGCCCACCAGCACGCCGCCGGCGCCCGCAAAAGGGGGAACAGTCGGGGACGAACCCGGCATCACAGCAGGCGCTCGGGCGGTCCCGCGGCGGATTGACCAGCAAGATCCACCTGGCCTGCGACGGCCGTGGCCTGCCGCTGGCGTTCACCGTGACCGCCGGCAACATCAACGACTGCACCCGGCTGATCGAGGTCGTCGAAGCCATCGCGATCCGGCGCGCCGGGCCGGGCCGTCCGCGGACCCGGCCCGGGCACCTGATCGCCGACAAGGGCTACTCCACTCGCATCATCCGCGACTATCTGCGGCGCCGGCGCATCCCGCACACCATCCCCGAACGCAGCGATCAGGTGGCCGCCCGGGCACGGCGGGGCCATCGCCGCTGCGGATTCGACCGTGACCGCTACCGGCGCCGCAATGTCGTCGAACGCTGCTTCAACCAGCTCAAACGCTTCCGCGGCCTGGCCACCCGCTACGAGAAGCTCGCCGCCCACTACCGCGCCGTCGTCACCATCGCCAGCCTCGTCCTCTGGCTCAACCACGATCCACAAAACAGGCCCTAGCGCGCTCCGGGGACGAGGTACCCGTACCCCGTCTGGGTGACGATCAGGCCGTCGCCGAGTTTGCGGCGCAGCCGGGAGATGTGCTCGGCGAGCGTCCGGGAGACGCCCCGGCTGGTTCCCCACACATCGAGCATCAGCTCCTCCTTGGAGACCGCCCGCCCGCGGTTGGCGGCCAGGAACTCCAGGATGGAGTACTCCAGGGGAGCCAGCCGCACCACCTCCCCGTTCTTGAAGACCTGCCGGGCGGCGAAATCGATCACGATGGGAGGGATCTCCAGGAGGTGGTCGTCCGCCTCGTCGTCGCGCTGGACGCCGGCCGTCCCCTGGGTGCGCCGCAGGACCGCCTCGATCCTGGCGAGCAGCACCTCCGGGTTGAACGGCTTGGTGATGTAATCGTCGCCGCCGAGCCGTAGCCCGAGCGTCTGGTCGTGGACCTCGGTCCGCACCGTCAGCAGGATGACCGGGACGTCGTTCCCCTCCTGGCGCATCTCGAGGATCAGCGACAGGCCGTTGACGTCCGGCAGGTTGACGTCCAGCAGCGTGATGTCGACGTTCCCGCGACGGAGTGCTTGCCGGGCGAGTTCTCCGGTGGGGACGGCCTCGACCCGGTGGTGATGCTTGCGCAGGAGGGTGGAGACCACCTTCACCAGGCGGGGATCGTCGTCTACAACCAATATCCGCGCCATACCTCATCGTATCCGGATAGAAGGGTTGGTCAGGGAAGAATGGAGTGGGAAGCGGACGGCGAGCACCGCCACGGGCGCAATCCGGCCCGCCCCTCCACCACCAGGGGAACTCCGTACGGAGGCGGGTACCGTCCCGCCTGACTCATTTCCGTCCGAGCACTGCGTGACCGCGCTGATACGCTCACTCGCGGCCATCTCGGAAATCGAACGGAGGCAAGGTGTGCGGGTGCTCATCATTGAGGACTCCGGGGTCGGGCAGTTGCTCCGTACGATCGTGAAACGCGACGGTCACGAACCGGTTCTCGCGGGGACGGGAAAGGATGGCTGGCGCCTGCTCATGGACCGGGACCGCCCCCCGGACCTGCTGATCCTCGACCGGATGCTTCCCGACATGGACGGTGCCGAGGTCCTGACCCGGCTTCGGGAACACGCCCCCACCGTCGGCCTTCCGGTTCTCGTCCTCACCGCGGCTGCTCGCTCCTCACTTCATCTGGACGACGGCGCGCTGACCCGCGTCCTCGCCAAGCCCTTCGATCTCGCCGAGTTGCGCGGCGTGCTCGCCGATCTGGCATCGGTCGACGCTCACCTTCACGGCGGCGCCCGTCTCACTCCGTAGAGCCGGTCTGCGGTTCATCGTCCTGATCTTGGTCGGTCGGCGCAAGGGGAAGCCGGAGTTCGACCTTGAGCCCGCCCGACGGCGCGTCGCCCAGGTCGATCCGCCCGCGCATCGAGGTCATGAGGAGGTCGGCGATGTGGAGGCCGAGCCCCGAGCCCGGAAGGTCCTGCGTGGAGGGCGACCGGTAGTAGGGCTTGAGCGCTGCGAGGAGCTCCCCGGCGGGGATGCCGGGCCCCTCGTCGCAGACCGTGAGCACCCCGTGTCCCGCCTCCCGCCGCGTCTCCACCGTCAGCTTGCCCTCCGGAGCGTACTTCTCCGCGTTGCGGAGGACGAGCACCAGGCACTGCCGCAGCCGGACGGGATCGCCGCGCACGGTGATCCGCGACGGCGTGCAGACCACCGTGCGGGAGGCCACGGAGGGCGCGCTCTGCAGCGACCGCCGCAGCAGGCTCGAGATCTCGATGTCCTCCTCGACCGCGACGGGCCAGGCGGAGGGGTCGCCGTCGATGACGAGCATCAGGTCGGCGATGACGTGCTGCATCACCTCCACCGAGTCGAGGATCGCGCCGATCGACTCGGTGTCCTCCTGGTTCTCGACGGCGGTCTCCAGCAGCTGCGCGTGCCCGCGGATCGTGGTGAGCGGGCCGTGCAGCTCGTGGTGCACCGAGGCCAGCAGCAGGTGCCGCATCTGGTCGAGCTGCTGCCTCGCCGACTTGTCCACGAACACGGCCGTGAGCAGCTCGGACGCTCCGGGGCCGGAAGCGGCCGAGCACGAGACCTCCACCCACAGATGGCGCCCGTCCCGGGTGTTCAGCCGCGGCGTTCCGGTCAGCCCGTCGGTGAGCTCGATCGGGGCTCCGTTGGAGCAGACCAGGCTGAAGAGGTCCTCGCTCCGGCGGCCGAGCGCCTCGTCCGCCGGGATGCTCGTCAGCGCCGCCATCGCGGAGTTCCACACCTCGACCCGGCCGGAGGCGCCGAGCACGAGGATCGCGACGTCCGAATGGTCGATGGCCGCGCTGAGCCGGGCCCGCTCGACCTCGAGCTCGTGGGCCGCCCAGGTGTTGGCCCAGTAGGCGCCGAGCGCCCGGGCCGTCCCCCTGATCGCTCCGCCCAGGACCCCGGACAGCACCCAGAAGCTCAGGTACAGGCCGGTGAGCCGCGTCCACCCCATGAGCAGGTAGCCGGCGACGCGCCCCCCGGGGGCCTCCAGCGGGAAGTGCACGCCGGCGCGCCATCCGTCGGGCAGGGCGTCCTCGTCGACGAGGTACGGCTGCGGCCGCGGCGGGAGCCGTTCGAGCCAGGCCAGCTCCTCCGGCCGCCGGTGGTAGCGGGTGATGCCCTCGGCGGAGGCTTTGATCCATATGTCCCCTGCGGGGAGGGAGGTGTGCAGCCAGAGCACCCCGGATCTCGTGATCTTGCGTAGATCGCCCACGAAGGAGGCCAGGTCCGCCGCCTCCGCATGCCGGTGGGCCATGACGTAGGGCAACTGCAGCAGCCGCTCGGCCGTGCTGAGCGCCGTCTCCCGGGTCCTCAGGACACGGGTGTCGAAATAGTAGACGGCGGCCGGGAACACGGCGAGGACCGCCCAGGCGACGTCCCCGGTCCGCACGGCCCTGAGGACGAGGAAGGCGAAACCGGCGGTGCACGCCGCCTCCATCAGGTCCTCCGCGATCAGCGGAGCGTGCACGGACCGCCTCATGATCGCGACGATCAGCAGTGCGGCCACCAGGAGCAGGACCATCTGCGTCACGCTCGGCGTCCGGCTGGGCAGCCCCGCGGGGCGCGCCGTCACCAGGCCGGTGACGGCCAGCGTGAGCAGGGTCTCGATCGCGTCCAGCGCGATCCTCCACCGCCTCGTGCGCAGCAGCACGGCCTCGCCGAGCAGGACGGCCGCGGCGCCCGCCGGTGCCACCAGCCAGTACGGGACGAGGCAGTAGCCCAGGGGGGCCATGAAGGCCACGAGGGACGTGGTCGCCGAGGGCGGCCGGGAGAACCAGACCGCGGTTCGGCCGGAGGCCAGCCGGGAGAGCCTCATGCCGCCCTCGTCCCGGGGGACGCGTCCCGAGCCCGGCGGCGGGAAGCGGCGGCGCCGGCGGCCGCGGGCGCCGGGCGGGCCCGCGCGGCCATTCCCTCAACTCCGGAAAAGAGGCGTCCGCCGGGGTGCGCAGACGACCTGCCGGCACGCCTATTCCCGATCAAAATCCTGCTCCTTCATTCGTCGATCCATTCGTGCGGGCGAACAGACGTACGCCTGAGAGCGCTTTGGAGTGGTGGCTGAGTTGAGCATGGCATCCAGGAACGTTGCTGGCCGTCTTCGCTGCAGTGATCGAGTCGAGGTCGGACGAGGCTTTCTGATGCGTCGCTACAGACGACCGTCCGCTCACTGCCCGGCGCTGCAACAGGTCGGTTCCACATGATGGGCGGTCGTCTCACTCCATGAGACGATCGGTGGTGCGGGCGGCACGCGGTGCGCCGCCTTCTCAGACCGGGCCGCCGCGCCATGCGGTGCCTGAGGCCCTCAGGCCGGCCGCCCCGGCGGCGCGGTGGACATGCGGAGTCTCGTCGGAGCGCGGCGGCGGCAGGGCGGTCGTGCCGCGGGGAGCCGCGGGGCGGAGGGCGTCGACGGTGCGGTTCGAGGATGGTCGGCGGCGGTGGGCGGTCGGGAAGGTCATGCGGTCACCGTGTGGGGAGAAGGAAAACGGTTCGAGTGGCTGGTGGAATGGTGGGATGCGGCGGGCTTGAATCGGAGTGGCGGTGCGGGCCGTTGCAAATCATCGAGGCCGCATAATGGAACGATGCAAAAGGCCGGTGGAGCGGCACTGGTTTTCACTGGTACGGCCACCGCGCCCGTTCGCCGGAGCCGTCTCGCCGAAGGAGGCGACGGCGGCGACCAAGCGCTCGTCTCGAGCCCGCCTCGTCACAGGCGGGCCGGTGCGGAGTCCCCCAACCGGTTATTGTCCGCTGGCGGCGATCCGCTTCCCCGGTTCGCCGGAATTCCGGCTGTGATGTCGGCCACCTGCGGCCGGGATCCGAGCGCGGCGACGGTGGACGCGGCGTTCCGGCCGGACCCGGTCCAGGCCCCGCACGTCTCGCCGACCGGCGCGGCCGGGCGCGGCATCGAAAGACACGCTGGTCACGACCATCATGAACGACTCCTTCGCGAGTTCCGGGCGGCGTCGGCGGCATCTCCGCCCCACGGGCCCCGGTACAGGGCGGCGCGGTCGAGGCCGCGCACGCGCGTGCGGGCGGTGAGCAACGCGCCCTCCACCAGGCGCCCTTCGCCGGGGAACTCGGCGGACAGCGCGCGGGCGAGCATCAGGACGGCGTCGACGCCGCCGGCGGCCCCGGCCCAGCCGCCCGCCCGCGCCCAGGACGCCAGCGTCTCCGGGCGCCGGTCGGCGTGGCCGGCGGGCATGGGGCACGTCCATATCGACCGGAAGCCGTCCCAGTAGGGCTCGTGCCCCTCGCCGGTGACCCCGGTGATGTGATGCGGCGGGGCGCCCAGCCACAGCAGCAGCCCGTCCAGCACGCCGCGCTCGCGGGGAGCGGGGGACTTCACCTGCGTCAGCCGGGCCTTCAGCGGCCCCTCGTCGGGGACGCGGTCGAGGGCCGTCAGCCAGCCGGCGAGGCCCGGCAGGACATAGCCGAGCCGCCCGGTGCCGGACCCGAGGGCGAGCAGGTCGGCCACGCAGCCGGTGCCGTGCCCGGCCAGCGCCGCCAGGCGGTCCGGTGCGACGGGGCGCAGCGGGTCGAACAGCACGTCGCCGAAGGGGCCGAGCAGGGACTCCGGGAGGCGGTGGGCGAGCATCCCGTACCAGGCGACGAGCCGGTCCGGCGGCCCGAACGCGAGTTCGGTCATCAAGGCGCACACCGCGCGGGGGTTCGCGGCGAGCGCGCCGAGCGTCGCGGGCCACTGCGGCCCGCCGGAGGCGACGGCGTCCAGGTCGATCATGTCGAGGACGACCAGCGCCGCGGTCTCGGCGCCGGCGTTCTCGTCCTCGCCGCGATCCGCTGGGCCGAGCAGGGAGGCGAGCAGGTCATCGGCCTGCCCGAGGTCGGCCCAGCGTTCGTGCAGGAGCGGGACGTCTTCGGGTGCGTGTTCGCGGATCAGTGCGGTGAGGATTTTGCGGGCGCCTGCGTCGCCGAGTTCGCGGTGTCGTCCGGTGGCGAGCAGGTCGCGGACGTCGGCGGGGTCGTGGGTTCCGCGTTCGACGGCCTGCAGGACGGTGGCGGGCCAGTCCAGCCCGCCCAGCACCCGCACCACGGTGGCGGGGTCGGTGTCGGCGAGCGGCGCGGTGGCCTGCGCCAGATGCCCGATGACCTCGGCGTGCGAGCGTCCCCGATCCCCGAACAGGTCCGCGAGCATCTCGGCGTAGGCGCGGCCCGGGGTGTCGCGTTCGGGCAGCCGCGGTGTGCGCCAGTCCAGCTCGGTGGTCCGGTCACGGACCTGCCGGGCGAACGCCAGCGACACGTTGCGGTTGCCGCTCTGGTCCCAGGTCGCGGCGCTGAACCGGGTCCGCCACCCGTACGGCAGCAGCGCCGCGACGGTGTCCAGGAACGCCAGCCGATCCACAGCCGACAGGTCAGGTGCGGCGGTGATGGTGACCGGCCCGTCGATCAGCAGGGACGCGGCGGCGGCGACCCGCTGCACCCCGAACCGCTGCAACGCCCGCGCCGGGACCGCCGGATCCAGCGCCGCCACCCCCAACTCCACCCCCTCGGCCGGGAACGGCGGCGTCAACCCCGCCAACGCCTCATACAAACCCGTATAGGACACCGGCACCGCACGCAGCGCCTCATACGGCACGCACAGGTAGCGGGTCTCGGCGATCGGACGCCCCGCACCATCGGCCTCGCCCGTCCAGTCCTCCAACGCCACACCGATACGGGTCCCGTCATCGCCGCCGCGGACCTCGCTGATCGTCACCCACGGCAACGCCGCCGGCCCCGACCGCCCCGGCGACGGCGTCCCGAGCGCGAAATGCCGCAGGATGTGCGCATAGTCACCCGCCGAGAAGTCCGGCCCCCCACACCCCGTCACCCGGTACTCGTCATAACTACCCGGCGGCTTACCACGGACCGCCCACCCCGCCCGCAACCTCACCAGATGCGCAGCACACATAGAAACTCCCGGGGATGGTCCCGTCCAGGCATGTCAGGTCTCAGCTCACCACACGGATGGGGGCACTCCATGGGAGCACGCGTTCACCGAAGATAGGAGGGGCCGCGGGCGGGGGCTTGCCGCGCTGCGCACGGAAGTTGCCGCCGTATGCAACGGCGAGCGCACTTGCCGATCGGTCGTGCGAGCGTACGCTGGCGATTGCCGTCGAGGCACGCGTGGATGCGCATAGCCGAATTCTGTGCATGCTAGGCGGCAGGACGAGCAGTTGTGAGCGTGTGTGCCTGCGGGGAGACCGTCTTGAGCTACAGCGTCACCGCCACGGCGACCGATGACTACGCCCCCCACGAGCGCGTTGAGCTGTGGAGAGAGCGGACCAACGCCTACCAGTCCGCTCTCGACATCCAGTGCCCCTCTCCGGGGGACTTCCACGGCAGGATGATCCGCCAGTACAGCGGGGACTACCAGCTCGTCTCCTACTGGTCGACCGAGACGCACTACCTGCGGACGCCGGATCTGGTCCGCCGCGAACCCGACGAGAACTACCGTCTCCTGATCCCGCTGTACGGCGTGACGGGCCTGGTCACGGACAGGAGCGAGGCGACGGTGCGGCCCGGCACGGGCGCCCTGCTGTCGATCGCCCAGCCGTGCCGGTTCACCCAGTCCGGCCCGCACCGTGCCGCCCTGCTGACGATCCCCGCCCGCGAGGTGCCCGGCCCGTATCCGGCCGCCTGCTTTTTCGACGTGTCCAAAGGTCTCGGCCGGATCGTGGGCACCATGATCGGGCTCCTGCGGGACGAGCGCGACGAGCTCACCGCCGCGCAGTTCGACGCCGCCTGCGACCGCATCACCGAGCTGCTCCGCCTGCTCATCGAGGGCGCCGAACAGCCCCCCGCCGCCGGACGCCTCGCGGACGTGGAGGCGGACATCCGCCGGTACGTGCGCCGGAACATCGCGGATCCGGATCTCAACGGCTCGTCGGTGGCGCGCGGCATCGGCTGGTCACTGCGCCAGGTCCAGCTCGCGCTGCAACAGGCCGGCACCACCCCGCGCGAGCTGATCCGCGAGGAACGGCTCCGGCTCGCCCGCGAACGGCTGCGCGACCAGCGCCACCGGCACGTGCCGATCACCGACATCGGACACGCGACGGGCTTCCCCTCGTCCAGCGCCTTCAGCGCCGCGTACCGCCGCCGCTTCGGCGAAACCCCTCGGGACACCCGCCGGCGGGCACTGGACGACACGGCCTGACGAGCGCCACCCGCCAACCAGCCGGGCGTGTGCCGTCGACACCGGGCAGGGGAGAGGGGTCAGTCCTCGGCGGTGCTGGTCCAGCGCGCCTGGCGGCCGGAGGGGCGCGGGAGCGTGCCCTCGGCGAGGATCTGCTCGTGGATCTGGTCGAGGGCGGTGTGTAGCGGCGCCAGCAGGTCGGGGTCGAGCCCGTCGAAGAACATCCTCTTCACCAGGGCGGCATGCCCGGGGGTGGCCCGGCGCAGCGCCGCCGCGCCCAGCGAGGTCAGCGCGGCGTCGGTCGCCCGGGCGTCGTCCCTCGACCGGCGGCGTTCGACCAGCCCGCGTGCCTCCATGCGCAGCACCTGGTGGGAGACCCGGCTGCGCTCCCAGCCGATCCGGACCGCCAGGTCGCTGAGCTGCAGCCGCCGGCCCGGGGAGTCGGCCAGTGCGTTGAGGACGTGGAAGTCCTGGTGGGAGAGGTCGCCGTCGACCTGCAGTTCGCGGTTGATCTCGTAGTTGAGCCGCAGCGCCACCCGCATGTAGGCGAACCAGGTCGCTTCCTGCTCGGCGGTCAGCCCGCCGGCCTCGCGGGGTGCCGTCTCGTCCGCGCGGGCCCGCCGGTCCTCCGCCTTCGCCATGCGGCCTGCCCCCTCTGCGAGATCACCGGCGACGTGCTCAGGCTAGCCAACCAGGTGCGCGGAGGCGGGCCGGGACTATTTACGTGACACATCACGTTAGGGAAAGCGTGACACATCATGTAACTGAGAGAGGGCGGCAGATGGAGACGGTCAAGACGAAGGCGGTCGTGCTCCGTGACTACGGAGCCCCGGAGGCGCTGGTCCCGGGGGAAGTCGAGGTCGGGTCACCGGGGCCGGGGCAGATTCGGGTGAACGTCGCGTTCGCCGGGGTGGGCCCGACCGATCTGGCGATCCGGTCGGGTCGGCTGAAGGGCGCGTTCGGCGCGCGTCCGGGGTCGGTCCTCGGTTTCGAGGCGGCCGGCACGGTCGACGCGGTCGGCCCGTCGGTGGACGACGTGCGGGTGGGCGACCCGGTCGCGGTCTTCTTGCCCGGGCTCGGCGGCTACGCCGTGCAGGTCCTGGCCCGTTACTGGGTGCGAGTGCCGGAGCGGGTCGGTATGCAGGACGCCGCGGCGCTACCGGCCTCGGGGGAGGCGGCGGCGCGCGTGGTCGACGAGGTCGGCGTCGCCTCCGGCGAGACGGTGCTGGTCGCCGGGGCGGCGGGGTCGGTCGGGCTGATCGCCGCCCGGCTCGCGGTCGCCCGCGGTGCGCGGGTGCTGGCCGCGGTCCGCCCCGATGACTTCGCCCTCCTGGAGAAGGCGGGCGCCACCCCGGTCGCCTACGGTCCCGCACTGGCGGCGAACGTCCGGGCGGCCGCGGGGCCGGTGGACGCGGTCATCGACGCGTCCGGCGCCGGCGTGCTCGGTGCCGCGGTCGAGCTGGCCGGCGGACCCGACCGGGTGGTCACCCTGTCCGACCCGCACGCCGCCGACTTCGGCGTCCGGCTGTCCGGACCGGACGGCCCCCGCATCGGCCGGCGGCTGCGCGACGTCATGGCGGCGCTGGCCGCGGGAGGGCTCACGCTGCGGTCCCAGACCGTCGCGCCGCTGGCCGACGCCGCACGGATCCACCGAGAGCTGGAGACCGGCGGGCTGCGGACCAAGGTCCTGCTGTCCGCGCGGTCCTGAGACATTCGATAGGAGCATCAATCATGGGTCAGCTGGACAACAAGGTCGCCCTGGTCACCGGTGGCACGTCGGGAATCGGCCGGGCGACGGCGCGGCGGTTCGCCGACGAGGGCGCGTTCGTCTTCGTCACCGGACGCCGCCAGGCCGAACTCGATGCGACGGTCGAGACGCTGGGCGCCAACGGCCGGGGCGTGCGCGGGGACGTGTCCCGCGCCGACGACCTCGAGGAGATCTTCGCGCAGATCGGCCGGCACGGGCGCGGTCTCGACGTGCTGTTCGCCAACGCCGGGGGCGGATCGTTCGCGCCGCTGCCCGACGTCACCCCCGAGCACTTCGACGAGACCTTCTCGATCAACGTGCGCGGCACGCTGTTCACCGTGCAGAAGTCGCTTCCGCTGCTCAACCCGGGAGCGTCGGTCATCCTGGCCGGCTCGACCGCGGCCACCAGCGGCACGGCGGCGTTCGGCGTCTACGCCGCGAGCAAGGCCGCGATCCGGTCGTTCGCCCGTACGTGGGCCGTGGAACTGGCCGACCGGGGCGTCCGGGTGAACACGATCGTGCCGGGCCCGATCGAGACCGAGGGGCTGCGCGGCCTGGCCCCCGACGAGGCCGCGGCCGATGACCTCGTCCGCCAGTTGGGCGATGCCCTGCCGCTCGGCCGCCCGGGACGGCCGGAGGAAGTCGCCAACGCGGTGCTGTTCCTCGCCTCCGACCAGAGCAGCTTCGTCACCGGCAGCGAACTGTTCGCCGACGGCGGCGACGAGCAGCAGTAGATCCCTGCTGGAAGCCGCCGAGGACCTCACGGCCGAGGGCGGTCCGGGGCCACCCCGCGTAGGCGCGGGGTGGCCCCGGACCGCCTCGGATGGCATTGCCGCCTTCTCGGCGGAGTTGGCCCCCCGCCGCGGCATGGCTAAGCTACACGGACAATAGTTTGATCTTGAGCGGAGGCCATTCGTGCCCGAGGACGGTCCATCGCCGGAAATCGACACCACTCGGCCGAGCGTCGCCCGCATGTACGACTACTACCTGCACGGCAAGGACAACTTCCAGGTCGACCGGGACGCCGCGGACCGGGTCGCGCAGGCCATGCCGGAAATCGGCGAGCTGGCCCTGGAGAACCGCTCCTTCCTTCGCCGTTCCGTGCGGTACATGGTGCGCCGGGGAATCCGCCAGTTCCTCGACATCGGCTCCGGGCTGCCGACCGTCGGCAACACCCACGAGGTGGCGCAGGAGATCGTCCCGGACGCCCGCGTCGTCTACGTCGACAGCGATCCGATCGTGCTGGTGCACGGGCGCGCACTGCTCGCGACCAACGAGTTCACCACCGTCGCGCAGGCCGACATGCGCAGCCCCGCCGACGTCCTCCAGCACGCCGCGACGACCGGTCTGATCGACTTCTCCGCTCCGGTCGGCGTTCTGATGATCGCCATGACCCACTTCCTCACCCTGCAGGAGCGCGAGGGCGTCATGGGGCCGCTGCACGAGGCCCTGGCGCCGGGCAGCCATCTCGCCGCGACGCACGTGACGACGGAAGGGCACGCCCCGGCGGCCGTCGAGCAGATCGAGGCGGCCTATGCGGCCACCCCGACACCCATCTTCTTTCGCGGCAAGGCGGACATCGGACTGTTCTTCGACGGTTTCGAACTCGTCGATCCGGGCCTGGTCACCATCGACACCTGGAACCCCGAAGACGACGAAACAGACAAACCGGCCAAGGATGTCGGTAAATGGCTCTATGGCGGCATCGGCCGCAAGAGCTGACTCCACGCCGCGTCGAAGCCGTCGCCCCGACGCGATCGGCGCTGTAAAGGGCGTTCACGGCTCTTCGTCGAAGCGGCGGCGCATTTCCGCCTCGTCCTCGGCCACGGGCGGCAGGCCGACCTGGGCACGGCGGTCGTGCAGGCCGTCCGGATCCTCGATCGGCCGCGAGCCGAACCCTGACGAGGTCATGCCGTACCGGGTGCCGTACCGCTGGGCCCGGCCGGCATTGACCCGAACGCGGTCCTCCAAGTAGGCGAGGTCCGTGGGGGTCGGCGTCGCCGCGCTCCACCGCCTCCCGCATGGCCCGCAGGAAACGGCGCTGCGCCAGTCGGCGTGCTGGGCGAGCAGCCAGGCGGCGTGGGCCGCGTCCCTCCCGACCAGCGCGGTTACGGGCCACTCCCGCCGCCGGACGACGCGGTCGAGCCGCCGTCGACCCAGGCGAAGCGCAGGGCCTTAAGGGGGGAGAGGAAGGTCCGCAGGGTCGATGCGCGGAGCCTCTGGTCCCGCGCGGCCCGGCGCAGCAGAGCGGCCTGGAGTCTCCGATCCCCGACCCCACCATCCCTCTCCAGACGCACACCTTGCCCTGCCGCGCGGGGTGCGCCCAACACTCAGCGGTTCCTGGTCACCGGTACGGTCGGGGCATGACCGACCGCCTGGGCCGAGCCGGCGATCCATGGCAGCGGCGGTGGACATGGGACCGGCGCTTCCCGCCGCGCTGGCTGCTCGTCGGACACACCGGCACACCGCAATTCCCCGTAGATGACGCCCTGGCATTGTGCGCCGACATCGACGGGTTGTTCGTCGATCTGCCGCCCCGGCCGCGGGAACGCTTCACCCTGCTGGACTGCGTGCCGGACGGCGCGCTCGCCTCCCTGGTGTCCGACACCGCAGGGCCGGAACGGGCGCCGCTGGGCGATCTCTGGCTGTCGGCCAGGCCCGATGACGCTGCGGCACGGCGCGGCTGGATCGGCGAGCGGTTGCTGGACGTGACCGTCCTCGGCCACCGGCCGTCGCGGACCTCCCCGCACCACCTCGACATCGACCTGGAGGGCCTGGTCGATGTGCACGACCGTACCGACGGAGTCGCCCGTCCCGACGACGTCACCGGATTCGTGCTGAGCGGTGAGGACGACGCGCCGTGCGGTGTCTGCGCCGACATCACCGGCCTGTTCCGTGACCCCGCCGGGCCGCCGGTACCGCGCATCACCCTGGTCGGCTGCCGGCCCGAGCCGCCGCTGCTGACCGCGATCGCCGCAGCGCACCAGACGACGAAGGCCGGCCTGCGCCGCCGCCGAGTGTCGGCGGACGTAGGAGCCGTCGCCGCCGACGGTTCGGCGGTACGTCTGATCGGCGGCACCGTGTCCGGCACGGTCCTGTCGAGCGTCCCGTCCGCGCTCGACCCCGGCGTCCTCGACGTCACCATCGCCTGCGACGCACGTGAGCCCCACCTGGCCGCGACCCGCGGGATTCTGGACCTGTGGCTCACCGGCCGGCCCACCGAGCGCAACCTGTGGGCCCGCCATGACCGGACGCTGCGGCACGAGTGGGCGGGCGTCGCACTGGCTCATCACCGCTGGGACGTCCCCGACCAGCGGGCAGGAACCGCCTTTCACCTCGACGGCCGCTTCGTCACCGACATCGAGGGCTTCTACTGCGCCATCGGTGAGGCGATCAACGGCCCAGGCGGCTACTTCGGCTGGAACCTGGACGCCCTCGACGACTGCGTGAGCGGGAGGTGGGGTGCCGCGACTCCGTTCCGACTGGTCTGGCACCACTCGGCGGTGGCCCGCCGGCACCTCGTCGCCGGCTACGACCGCCACCGGCATGCGCCGGCGGTGACCCTCGACATCCTGCTGGAAATACTCACCGCACACGGCATCGAAGTCGAACTACGCTGAAAGCCTCCCCCGGCTCCAGCCCGACGGTGTCGATATAGGGTCAACGCCTTGAGCACCCTGATCGTCGAGGGAGGAAGACACGAGGTGTTCGCCCTGCACGTTCTCCTCCTGCTCCCTGCGCCCTCACTCTCACGGCCTTTGCCGCACTTGTGTCCTTCGTGCGCTCCGCTGTCTCCATGACACTGAGACCGGGGATGCAGTGCCCGCTTGCCCGCCCGAGGTGGTGACCCGCGTCATCGAGCTGCGCCAGAGGGGACCCAGCCTGGCCGCGATCAGCAACACTCTGAACGCCGAAGGGGTGCCGACCCGACCGGACGGCCACGCTCTGCTCCCCTCACGCCCGCGCACGATCCGGCAGAGCCGAGTCGCCGCCGTCATTTCAACGGCATGCCCACAACGCAACCACTGGATCCTGCGCTATTTCCCACGCGAATATCCAAGCGATTCTGAGCGGTACGGCATCTCAGCCGGATTCGGTATCTGTGCTCGCCGGGGGGCCGGCCAGGACGCGTGCCAGCAGGTCACGGAGGTGCTGCCGGTCGGAGCCGGGTAGTTCGAAGAAGGTATGGGCCAGCGCGTTGGCGCTAGAGCGCAACTGTCGGCGTTTGTGCTCGCCGGCTTCGGTGAGCACCACGTGCTTGACGCGGCGGTCGCCCGGGGCGGGTTGGCGGGTCACCAGCCCCCGGCGTTCCAGGCCGTCGACGATGCCGGTGACGTTCGACGGCTCGCACGACAGCCAGTCGGCCAGCTGACGCATCGGGGCGGGGCCGGACAGGTTGGTCAGGACGAGCGCCTGGGCCGGGGGAAGGCCGAGCTCCGCTGCGGCGGCGTTGAACTGCGCGCGCAGCCGCCCGGTGACCTCGAAGACCAGGCCGCTCAGCTCGGCTACAACCGCGTCCGCGTCGGTATCGGCATCGGAGTCGGCATGGGGGCTCATGCGGCCAGCATAGTCGCTGCTTAAGCCACTGAACTGTTCAGCTCATGAAGTAAGTGCTACGCTCGGCGGCGCGGAACTTCAGAAACTGAACTATGAAGCAGCTAAAGGAGATGTGGCGATGACGCGAGTGAGCACGGGCGGGTGCGCCGGCCTCGGGAGTCCACGACGCGCGCGGGCCTCCGGCGAGAGCGAAGCGGTGCCCGCCCACACCCACGTGGCCGTCGGAGCCGTTCTGACTTGCGCCTTCTGGCGAACGGCCACCGCTCACCGCGCCGGCGCAAGGAGCGGGCGATGACACCGCCCGAGGACGAGATCCTCGACAGCCCCACGCCGTGGGTCGCCGACCACATTCGCGCCTACCTCGAAACCGACGGCGCTCAAGGCCACCTCTTCAGGGGCTGGCCGGCGCTGCTGCTCACCACGCGAGGACGTAGGTCCGGCAGACTGCGCCGCACCGCGCTCATCTACGGCCGAGACCAGGACCGCTACCTGCTGGTCGCCTCGAACGGCGGCGCGGACCGCCACCCGGCCTGGTATCTCAACCTCACCGACACCCCCACGGTGTCGGCGCAGGTCGGACCGGAGCGCTTCACCGCCACCGCCCACACCGCCACCGCCGAGGAAAGGCCACCGCTGTGGCGGATCGTGACCGAGGTGTTCCCCCAATACGCCAAGTACCAAGAGGAATCGGCACGCGAACTGCCCCTGGTAGTCCTCACCCCACACGTTCCGGCCAGGTAGCCGGACGGGATCGAACCAGCCGCAGCATTCCCCGGGAAACGCTCACCGTCCCCGCTGACCTGGCCCTTCCTTGGCTCCCCGCCGCTCCCGCACCAAACCCAGACGGAAACGGATGGACGAACCCATGAAGACACGACCCGCCCTGAACGACACCGAACAGCCCGTGAGTGCGCTGACAGTGGCGGCCGACTTCGCCGCCATATTGCAGCGGGCCGGCGAGACCCGCGACGCCGACCTCTACGACTCCGCGTTCGCGGCGGACGTGCTGTGGGGCAGCCCCTACGGAGCGACCGTGGCCGGATACGCCGAACTGAACGCCATCCACCGACGGCTCATGACTGCCAATGCCGCACCACCGTCACGGTTCGAGGTGGTCACCGCACTGGCCCCCGCTCCCGGTGTGGTGGTGACCCATATCCGCCGGCAGGCAGCCGACACCGGCGGATTCTCTGAGATGGCACTGTACGTCCTGGTCGAACGCGCCGGGCGATGGTGGCTCGCCGCGGCACAGAACACCCCCATCGGCGAACCACCGCTACGGGACTAGGACAAGACAGACCACCGGCTCCCGACGACCGCCGTCCACGATGAGGCAGCGTGACGTCACGGAAATCCGTTGGTGCGGCGCGGCTCTGGCGTCAAGAATCACCGGATGCATGAGGTGAAGCTGTCCGACGGGATCATCACTCTGTCCCCCCTGCGCCTGGACGATGTGGAGGCGCACCTCGCGGGGGAGGACGAGTTGCTCATTCGCTGGCTCAGCGGCGGGCCCGGCACGCGGGAGGGCGTCGAAGCGTACGTCCGGCACTGCCGGGAGCAGTGGGACACCGCTGGGCCGCTCCGCGCGTTCGGCATCCGGTTGTGCGCCGACGAGGTGCTCGCGGGCACGATCGACCTGCGGTTCGCAGGAGACGGTCTGGCGCCCGGGCAGGTGAACGTCGCCTACGGCCTCTATTCGTCCTGGCGGGGACGTGGCCTGGCTACCCGCGCGGTCCTGTTGGCGTCCCAGTACGCGGCGAGTGAGGGCGGGGTGGAAGCGGTAATCAAGGTGGAGCCGGAGAATTCCGCGTCTGCCGCAGTCGCGCGGAGGGCAGGGTTCACCCCCGGCAAGCCGACGCACGGCAAAGACGGCACACGCTTCGACTGCTACGTAAGGGACCTGCACGCCGCTGCCCAGTGACGACCGACAGTAGCGGGCCAGCCCGGATGGCCGGAGCGCCAGCGGTGAGGGCCACCAGAGCGAGCGCGGCGATGCGCTGGCCGTCGGTCTGGGCGTAGCCGACCACCGCCGACAGCACTGCCACCCAGACCACACACGCGCCGCGCTCGCGGGCCCATGGTCCGGCACGGCCAACTCCCCCCGCAGGCGGTTGGGCAAGTGCCGGATCGGTGCTTGTTGGTCGCGACCGGTAAACGTCCTCCCGGTGACCGCATGTATGACCCTCTCGATCTCACCCACCGGTTCTCTAGTGAGTTCCGAGAGGTCCTCGGAGGTCACGCCGCCGCCGGCGGTCACCACCAGTCCCAGGAGCGTTCTGCCCAGACCCCGTGGTCCAGCAGTCCCAGCAACTCGCGCCGGGCATCGCCCCGCATCACGACCGCGTGTCCGGACTGCGTTAACGGACGCGCCGCGGCGTGCGTGGCGGTGCGGTTGCTCGCCGGAGTGCGGATGCCGAGGATGAACGCGGTGACGGAGTGGCGGGCGCAGACCCACCGCTGCGAGCTCGCAGACCGCATGCTGATCTGGGGCCGGCGGCACCTGCTCAGTCCTCAGCGAGTTCGAGGCGTTCTGCAACGCACGCTGGCTCAACCGAGGCATCGCTGGGTGGCATCCCCGATGAGCGCCAAAGGCCATATGACCTGGGCAGACGTTCTTCGGGACGGGGTACGGCCTTGCTTTCGGGTGATCGAGGAGAACCGCCGGCCGCCTTCGGAGCCGGCCAAAGGGTAGGGAACCGGAACCTCGGTGGAACAGACACCTCGCCGGCGCAGGCCCGAAGCGAACGTTGTCTCTCGGAAGGGTGAGTTCAGAGTGGCCGAGTAAACCCTTACAGGTTCAGTCACTCTCAGTAACACTTCAATTTCGAAGAGCGTTGCAGCTGGCGGCGCAACACCGAGGGCACCGGTCATCTTCTTGCCCTCTCTGTGCTGTGCCGTTCCCGCGGCCGGGCCGCGGGAAGTTCGGCCGAGCCTGAGGAGGAAGAAGTGCATCTGACCCATCATGAGCAGGAACGCTTGATGATCCATGTGGCCGCCGATGTCGCGGCCAAGCGCCGGGCCCGGGGGCTCCGGCTGAACCACCCCGAAGTGGTGGCGCTGCTGACCGCTCACGTGCTCGAAGGCGCCAGGGACGGCAGGACCGTCCGCGAACTGATGGCCTCGGGGCGCGGTGTGCTCACCCGCCGAGAGGTGATGCAGGGCGTCCCCGAGATGCTCGAGACGATCCAGGTGGAGGCGACCTTCCCGGACGGCACCAAGCTGGTGACCATCACCGACCCCATCCCCGCGCGGCCCGACGTCACGGCTCCCGGGCAGGTCGAGCACCCCGGCACCACCGAGCCGGTGGAGGTCAACGAAGGGCTGCCGGTGACACGGGTCGAGGTGCGCAACATCGGGGACCGCGCGGTTCAGGTCGGCTCCCACTACCACTTCTACGAGGTGAACCGGGCGCTGGAGATCCGGCCGGTGCCGGCGTCGGACGCGGAGCCCGACCGGGAGTGCGCATACGGCAAACGCCTGAACATACCCGCGGGCAAGTCGCGGCGCTTCGAGACCGCCTGCCGCGTCGAGGTCGATCTGGTTCCTCTGCAGGGGGAGCGGAAGGTCATGGGGCTGCGCGGGATGGTCGGAGGCGAGCTGCGTGACTGAGCCCGAGGTGTGCCGCCCCCGGCTCGAGCGCGCGGAGTACGCCGACCTGTACGGACCGACCGCAGGTGACCGGATCCGGCTCGCCGACACCGACCTGTGGATCGAGATCACCGAGGACTGGGCGGGCGGCCCGGGCCACAGCGGTGACGAGATGGTGTTCGGCGGCGGCAAGGTGATCCGCGAGTCGATGGGCCAGTCCTGCGTGCCGCGCGCCGAGAACGCTCCGGACACGGTCATCACCGGGGTGGTGATCCTGGACCACTGGGGCGTCGTCAAGGCGGACGTCGCGCTACGGGACGGTGACATCGTCGCCATGGGCAGGGCCTACAACCCGGAGACCATGAACCGGCGTCACGTCGATCACGCGGTCGCCACCGACATCGTGATCGGCCCGGAGACCGAGGTCGTCGCCGGCAACGGCAAGATCCTCACCGCGGGCGGGGTGGACACCCACGTCCATTTCATCTGTCCCGAGCAGATCGACGAGGCACTCGGCTCGGGTGTGACGACGCTCATCGGCGGCGGTACGGGTCCCGCCGAGGGCAGTAAGGCCACCACCGTCACATCGGGTTCCTGGCACATCGCCTCGCTGCTGGAGGCGCTGGACGGCTCCGCCGTCAACATCGGGCTGCTCGGCCAGGGCGCCACGATGTCCCGGGAGTCCATGGAGCACCAGCTCTGCGCGGGCGTCATCGGGTTCAAGGTCCACGAGGACTGGGGCGCCACCCCCGCCGTCATCGACGCCTGTCTGCGGGTGTGCGAGGAGTCCGGCGCGCAACTGGCCATCCACGCCGACACCCTCAACGAGGCCGGTTTCCTGGAGAGCACCCTGAAGGCCATCGGCGATCGCTGCATCCACGCCTTCCACGTGGAGGGAGCGGGCGGCGGCCACGCCCCGGACATGATCGAGATGGCGTCCCGGCCCAACGTGCTGCCCGCGTCCACCAATCCCACCCGGCCGCTGACGGTCAACACCATCACCGAGCACATGGACATGGTGATGGTCTGCCATCACCTCAACCCGAAGGTCACAGAGGACCTGGCCTTCGCCGAATCGCGGATCCGGCCGTCCACGATGGCGGCCGAGGACGTCCTGCACGACATGGGCGCCATTTCCATCATGTCCTCCGACGCCCAGGCGATGGGGCGCATCGGCGAGATGATCCTGCGGACCTGGCAGACCGCGCACGTGATGAAACGGCAGCGCGGCTCGCTGGACGGCGACGGGCCCGCGGACAACCAGCGGGCGCGCCGGTATGTCGCCAAATACACCATCAATCCCGCCATCGCCCAGGGCATCGCCCACAAGGTCGGGTCGGTGGAGACCGGCAAGCTCGCCGACTTGGTCCTGTGGGAGCCAGCGTTCTTCGGCGTCAAGCCGTACCTGGTCGTCAAGGGCGGGCAGATCGCCTATGCGCAGGTCGGCGACGCCAATGCCGCCATTCCGACTCCGCAGCCGATCCTTCCCCGCCGCATGTTCGGCGCGCTCGGGCACGCCCCGGGCGGGAACTCGGTCAACTTCGTCTCCGAACGGTTCGCCGGAGGCATGTCCGGGCTCCGGAAGCCCTTCGAGACGATCACGAGTACCCGGGGCCTGACCAAGGCCGACATGCGCGAGAACGACGCCCTCCCGCGCATCGAGGTCGACGCCGACAGCTTCACCGTGGTCATCGAGGGCAGCGGGGGGACCGATGAGCAGGACGACCGGAAGGGAGACGTCAACGTGGAGGTCGGCGAGGACGCCGTCACGCCGGACTACCGCACCGTCCTGCCCATGGCGCAGCGGTACTTCCTGTTCTGACCGGCCCCTACCCCTGGAGCCCTGATGAGTCCGGTGTCACTGCTGATCCTCGCCGACGGCCGTTTCCCCTCCGGAGGGCACGCGCACTCCGGAGGGGCGGAGGCCGCCATCGCGGCGGGACGCGTCCGCGACGCCGCGACCCTGGAGGACTTCTGCCGTGGCCGGCTGGCCACCACCGGCCTGGTCGCGGCCTCCCTGGCAGCCGCGGCGGCGAGCGGGTACGACCCGCTGATCCTGGACGACGCCGCCGACGCGCGCACGCCCGCCCCGGCGCTGCGCCGGGCAGCGCGCAGGCTCGGCCGGCAGCTGATGCGCGCTGTCCGCGCCACCTGGCCCAGCTCCGAGCTCGATCACCTGGCGGCGGCACGCCCGGCGGGTGCTCACCAGCCTGTCGTGCTCGGCCTCGCCGCACGCACAGCCGGATTGGTGCCGCAGAGCGCCGCCCAGGCCGCCGCCTACGACAGTGTTTGCGGCCCGGTGACCGCCGCGATACGGCTGCTCGGCCTCGACCCCTTCGAGGCCGCCGCCGTCACCGCCCGCCTCAGCAGGGACATGGAACACCTCGCCGCCGAGGCCGCCGGCCATGCCGCACGGCTACTGGTGGACGGGGTGGACGCACTGCCCGCCGCGTCCGCGCCACTGCTGGACATCACCGCCGAAGAGCACGCGGCCTGGCCGGTACGCCTGTTCGCCAGCTGACCATCGACCCCCGGAAGGCGCCATGCACCTGCACCACACCGACCCGGTCATCAGCGACATCATCCCTCCCGCCGCGTCCCGCTCCGACGGCCGTCCACGCCCCCTGCGCATCGGCCTGGGCGGTCCGGTGGGCTCCGGCAAGACCGCCACCGTCGCCGCCCTGTGCAGGCGACTGCGCGACACCCTGTCCATCGCGGTGGTGACCAACGACATCTACACCCGCGAAGACGCCGAAGCCCTGCTGCGCCAGGCAGTGCTGCCCCCCGAACGGATCACGGCCGTGGAGACCGGCGCCTGCCCGCACACCGCCATCCGCGACGACATCTCCGCCAACCTCGAAGCCGTCGAAGACCTGCAGGAACGAATCGGCTCCCTCGACCTCATCCTGATCGAATCCGGCGGCGACAACCTCACCGCCACCTTCTCCAAGGGCCTGGTCGACCACCAGATCTTCCTCATCGACGTCGCGGGCGGCGACGACATCCCCCGCAAGGGCGGCCCCGGCGTCACCACCGCCGACCTCCTCGTCATCAACAAGACCGACCTCGCTCCACATGTCGGCGCCGATCTCGACGCCATGGAACGCGACGCCGAGTCCGCCCGCGGCTCCCTGCCCGTCGTCCTCACCAGCGTCAGAGCCGACCACGGCATCGACCCCATCGCGGACTGGGTCTGCCGCCGCCTCGCCGAGCAGGCCACGGCCCGAGCATGACCGCGGCGCCGCCCCTGCACCGCGCGCCCCACGCTGTCGGTGGCGCGCGCACTCCCTTCAGGTTGCACGCCACCGCCCGCATCAGAGCCGAGGCCACGGACGGAGTCACCGATCTGCCACTGCTCCACGGCGACGGCCCATTCGTGCTCCGCCGGCTCCGCCCGCGCGGTTCCCAGGCGCGTATCTGCACCCTGAACACCATGAGCGCCCCGCACAACGGCGACCGCCTGCGCATCGAGGCCGTCGTCGGGCCGGGCGCCGACCTGCACGTCATCTCCGCCGCCGCCACGGTCGCACTGCCCGGGTCCGCGCCCGAACACGCCACCCACGACGTGACCCTGCGTGTGGCGGACTCCGCACGACTGCACTGGCTGCCCGAGCCCGTCATCTCCGCCGCCGGAAGCGACCTGCGCCAGCGCATCCGCATCGACCTCGCCGGCACCGCCCGGCTCGTCCTGAGCGAGCAGCAGATCCTCGGCCGCGCACACGAGCCGACAGGACGGTTGGCCAGCCGCATCACCGTCCGCCTCGGTGAACGGACCCTGCTGGACCAGCACAGCACTTACGGCCCCGGCGTCCCCGGCTGGGACGGCCCGGCCGTCCTGGCCGGCAACCGTGCCGTCGGCCAACTCCTCATCGTCGACCCTTCATACCGGGACCATCCGCCCGACACGCGAATCCTCGACGACGTCCCAGCGCCCGTCCGCGGCGTCATCACCCCGCTCGCCGGCCCGGGCGTCCTCCTCACCGCCGTGGCCCCGGACGCCGGGGACCTCCGCCGCTGTCTCGACGCCGCACTCCATCACCTCGGCTCCCGCACCCACTGAACCGCCGAGCACGCGCCGAAGCGAACACTCGTCAATCGGGGCCGTTAGTCGCAAATACCAATTTCGGTCGTCGGGGAATGGAGAAATTAGGGATCGCCGTTCCAAGTAGCTGCGCAGACCATCCTGGCGCCATGCGGGGATGCGATCACCGAGCCATAATTCCCCTCCAGCTCCTAGAACGGAGCAACCGACGGACCAGCTGTCCGCGTTGGGCCTGGTGCTCAACCGCCTCTCACCTACCCGGCTTCCGCGGCAGCCGCAGGACTGCCGGGATCGGCCGCTGCACTGCTGATCCTGCTACCCACCGGCGCGGCGGGCGTGGCGATGTCCGCTGCCGTGTGCGTGTTCGGCACTGGGCAGGTCGTCCTCAAGGCCGCGATTCCGCATCTCGCCTCCCGGTCGCCATCGCGGGTCGGGTTGGGTGCTGCCGTTGTTCGGCAGGGCGGTTCAGGGGGGCGGCTGCCGGACCGTCTCGACAAAGGCGCGTACCCGTGCCGTGCCGCCGTTGCGGGGCCAGATCAAGCCGTATTCGATGGGCGGCGCGTCGCTGACCGGGACGAAGACGATTCCGGGACGCCCATGGTAGCTCGCGGCGCGCAGCGCGACCGGCGACACTCCATGCCCGGTGGCCACGAGCGAGAGCACCTCGGCCCAGTAATCGGCGGTGGCGGCGCACTCGATGGGCCGTCCTTGCGGCGTGCGGCGCGGGTAGTGGTGATCGAGCCAGTACGGCGGAATGGCGCCCGAGATGGTGACGAGCGGTGCCTTGGCGAGGTCTTCGAGGCCGACCGTCCGGCGGCGGGCGAACGGGTGCCGGGCCGGGACCATGAGCCCGCGCGGCTCGGAGAAGATCACCGGACCGGTCGTCAGGTCGGGTTCGGTGATGGGGAGCTCGGTGAGCTGCAGGTCCAGATCGCCCGCCCGCAGCGGCCCCAACGGGTCGGTGAGCTGCACTTCCTGGACGCGCACTACGCAGTCGGGGTACCGGCCGGTGAACACCTCGGCCGTCTGCAGGAGCAGGTCGCTCACCCATTGCGAGGAGAAGCCGACCCGCAGCGTCCCGGTGATGCCTTTGCCGACCGCCTTGGCCCGCGCCACCGCGTCCTGGATCTGCTGGTACGCCGGCGTCAGGTCGTCCCGCAGCCGCTCACCCGCCGGCGTCAGCGCTACATGGCGGCTGGTGCGCTCGAACAGCACGACGCCCAGGCGGCGCTCCAGCTTCTTGATGGTCTGGCTGACCCGGCCTGTGCCAGCCCGAGCCGCTCGGCGGTACGCCGGAAATGCTGCTCCTCGGCCAGCGTCAGGAACGTCTCGATCTCGTAGCGCTCCATCGGCGTCCTGCATCGGTGAATCTGACGCACCGATCGTAGAACAAGGCGTCACTGTTCCGGATATGCCGCTCAGCGGAAGGTTCTCCCATGCAACTGGAGAACGCGCTCTTCGACTACAGCCCGATCACCGAACGCCCGCCGATCCGCTGGCCGGACGGCGCCCGGGTCGCCTTCTACATCGGGCTGAACGTCGAGCATTTCCTGATCGACCGCCCGTCCACCAGCATCTGGCCCGGCACCGCCGACCTGGTTCCCGACGCGCTCAACTACGGCTGGCGCGACTACGGGCCCCGCGTCGGCATCTGGCGCATCGCCGACATCCTCGACCGGCACCGCGTCCGCGCCAGCGTGCTGCTGAACTCCGACGTCGTCCACCACAACCCGCAGATCATCAAGGCCGGCCTGGAGCGGGACTGGGCCTGGCTCGCCCACGGACAGACCAACTCGATCCTGCACGCCGCGACGGACCGGGATCAGGAACGCGCCGTCCTGGCCCGCGTCGTCGACACCATCGCCGACGCCACCGGGCGACGACCGCGCGGCTGGATGGGCCCCGGGCTGACCGAGACGTTCCACACCCCCGGCCTGCTCGCCGAGCTCGGCCTCACCTACGTGCTGGACTGGACCAACGACGACCAGCCCTACCCGCTCAACGTGCCCGGAATGCTCAGCCTCCCCTACACGGTCGAACTGAACGACCTCGGCCTGTTCTCCAAGGGCACCACCGGCCCGGAGTTCGTCCAGATCATCAAAGACCAGTACGAACAACTGCACGCCGACGCCGAAGACGGCGGCCGCGTCATGGCCCTCGCCCTCCACCCGTTCGTGACCGGGCAGGCATTCCGCGCCAAATACCTGGACCAGGCCCTGGCCTACCTCGCCGCGCAACCCGACATCTGGCTCACCACCAGCGACCAGATCGCCGAACACTACAGCCGCACCGTCCAGCAGCGAACCTGACCCGGTCCCACCGAACAGCCGTGGAACATCAACGCCACCGGCGCGGCGGCGATCAACACGAACCAGGTTCGCCAGGACGTATCCGCCGATCATCTTGGCGACCCGTTTCGGATCGACCGCCTCAGCGCTGGCGTTGAGGCGGCGAACCAGCCGTTCACCGCCTGCTTGGGCAAGCACCCCACATGGCTGGGCGTACCTTGCGCTGGCCATGTCCACTACCGCCGCCGTCCTGCACCAGGTGGGCGTCACCCCGATGCCCGCTGGTTAGGCCGCCGAGGTAATCGCCAAGGTTCGCGCGGAGTACCGGCTGCCACCTGCGTTCCAGCGGGCGGGCACCGGTGTCGGGGGACTGGTTCCCGCTGCTGGAGGAAGGCGGTGTCTCCGACGTCGGCTTCAGTGGCAACGGGCTGGTCGCGGTAGTTGCGGGCGGTGCGATGATCCGAAGAGCCGCCATCCGACATCGTGCATGCCCATACCGACCGGCTAGGCCACCGGCAAAGCCTCCCTATAGCCGGCTTCGGCTGCCCGGCCGGCGCGAGTCTGGTCTCAGCGTGAACCACGAGGACCCCCTAACCGAGATGTGCGTGTTGTGGTGACACACACCTCGGCAGGAGGTCCTCGTCCTTTTTCAGCTCATCAAGTCGCGCCGCGGCGGCCGCCGGGCCGCCGCCCTTGATGGGCGATTGCGGTACTAGCCGCAGTGCACCTTCTTGGCCTCGCCCTGGTAGTAGGTCGAGCCCTTCCTCAGCGACCCCACGACCGTGATGCAGCGGCCCTTGGCCCAGATCCTCACCGGCCCGGCGTAGGACCGGTAGTTCTGCTTGAAGCCGTCGGTGACGGTCTTCTCCGGGGCGGAGTTCTTCTTGTCGTACCTGGCGAGCAGCACGGTGATGTGCGAAGTGCCCGATCCCTTGGCGCGGACGATGGCGCAGTTCTTCCCGTTGCCGGCGTTGTAGTAGAGGTCGGCATAGCCGCCGACCTTCTTGCCGTGCTTGATCGGGATGTGGTTCGTGCCCTTGAGGTAGCGGTATCCGGCGCCGCAGGAGCCGGT
Organism: Actinomadura nitritigenes; assembly: GCF_017573545.1. Lineage (GTDB taxonomy): Bacteria > Actinomycetota > Actinomycetes > Streptosporangiales > Streptosporangiaceae > Spirillospora > Spirillospora nitritigenes. The sequence continues at coordinate 84,682 of NZ_JAGEOK010000030.1, forward strand.
CGCCGCGTTCGCCGGAGCGGCCACCATGGTGACTCCGGCACCGGCGATGCTCGCCGCCAGGATGGTGGTGGTGATCTTCCTCGTCAGCCGCATCTCTATCCCCTCGTCATAGCCGGGCCGAAGCTCCGGCTCCCTCGTTCAGAACAGACAGTCCAGGGAGCGAAGCAGGGCGCAAGAATGAAGCCGCGCCGCGTCCTCGGCCCGATCCGTTTCGGGACCGCTGAGCCGGTACCGAGCCGGCGTGGCCGTCAGCAAGGACAGCGAGGCCAGCGGAGAACTGTGCGGGGAGGCCGGGAACGGTTTCTGATCCGTGACCGGGAGGGCAAAAGCCCCGATCTCTCTGACGCAGTTCCGGCAGATGCCAGCTTTGGAGCGGTGCTCACCGGTATCTGGGTGCCGAGGCAAGTGCGCGGCCACGACGACGGGGCCGGTCGCCCTCTCGTGAGCCGCGTTGGGACGGAGGTCAGGGCGTCCACCACCCTGGGGAGGCTCCGGTGGGGCGCTCCGCGGCTCGGAGAGCACCCCACCGTCTTCGTCCCGTCGGATTCAGTGGCCTACGAAGGGAGGGACGCGTACGACTTCGAGCCGAGGTAGCCCTGCAGCGAAGCGGAGTTGCTGCCGGACGCCGACGGCAGGCCGGAGCGCCAGTCGGCGATGCCGCCGAGGAGGCCGCAGCCGGACGTTGCGGGCACGGAGAACGTGGTGTCGTTGAACGTCGCGCCGATCGCGCTCGTGTAGAACTTCAGCGTGGACGGGTCGGCCAGCGCCTTCAGGTGGACGGGCTGGTCCTTCGTCCCGATGTAGCAGGTGTCGCCGAGCAGCGGGTTGATGACCTTGATGCGGATGTCCATCGCGGTGCTGTAGGTCCCGCTGGTCTGGCCGAGCTCGAGCCCGCCGACGTACTCGGTCTGGACCTTCAGGCTGAGGAACGGGATGTCCTCGGTGCCGGGGACGCCGAGCACGCCGCCGGGGACGGACATCGGCGCGGAGTCGAAGCTGCCGAAGAAGTTGCGGCGCACGCCGGTGTCGGGGTCGGGGCCGTTCTGCAGCACGATCGTGATCGGTGAGGTGATCGGCTGCTCGATCTTGCCGATCTTGATCGTGCCGGCGGGGATCACCAGGACGCCGCAGGTCCACTGGCTGGGAGTGGCGCCGGCGGGCAGGGCCGGGCACTTGTCGTAGCTGATGGTCACGGGCGGGTCCTCGGCGGCGGAGGCGGGCGCGGCGGCACCGCCGAGGACGGCGAGGACGGCGGCCGCGCCGAGGGCGAGAACGGACAGGAGCCGGGCGGGCAGCGCGCGCAGGCAGGAGGGAGACTTCACAGGGGTGGGGCCTTTCCCGAAGAACGTCACACGGGACCGGAACAGGCGGGGATGTGACAACGATCGGTGGCAGGTTATTGCGCGACGTTTCCGCGATCAAGGTTTTGGATCAAGGATCGCGATCATCGTCGGCGCGGTCACCCTGCGTTGATCAGGCCGTTCGTCCTGCTGAGTGACGTGCTGCCGGGAGCTGCGTCCACGTGAGTCAAGCAGCAGCGGAGGCGGTCGTGCTCGCTGTGGCCGAGACGAAGGGCAGCAGGGGGCGGGCCAGGCCCGTGTGTTGACCGTTTCATGAGGTTGACCGCGGAGCCGAACGGGGACTTCGACCTGAGGATTTTTCGTCAGGGGGTGGTGGGGTGCCGCGGGTCGATGGGCATCGTCCGGGCTGGCCTTGCTGGGCGGAGCTGGCCACGCCGGACCTGGGGGTGTCCCATCGTTTCTACTCCGAGCTGTTCGGCTGGGGCCGCTACACCGTCGTCGTACCTCATCGTGGAGAGATCGATGTCTTCACCTGTGGCGAGGATGACGCCGAGGTCGCCGCGCTCCAGCAGCTCGCCGACCCCGCCCAGCCGGCGTCGTGGACGTGCTATTTCCGTACGGACGACATGGCGCGCAGTGTCGAGGCGGTGCGGCGGGCCGGTGCTGATCGAACCCGTCGAGCATGGCAACCTCGGGCTTTCGGCCATGTTCGTCGACCCGGAGGGCGCCGACTTCTGCGTGGTCGACACCTACGACTTTCCCGGCGCCAGGGTGGTGGAGGAGTCTTCCTCGCCGGTGTGGATAGAACTGGCGGTCCATGACCTCGCCGCGGAGCGAGGGTTCTATGGGGAGGTGTTCGGCTGGCGACCGGTGGACCGTGACTATGGCGCCCTGCCCTACACCGAGTTCAAGGTGGGTGACGAATCGGTGGCGGGGATGGTGGCCATGGACGAGTTGCGGGCGGCCGCAGAGCCGTCGCACTGGATGCCTTATGTCGAGGTCGCCGACTGCGACGCCGCTGCCGCCCGCGCGAGTGAGCTCGGCGCCAGGATCCAGGTCGGCCCGACCACGGTCGAACCGGGCCGCTACGCCGTCCTGGCTGATCCGACCGGCGCACGACTGGGCATCATCACCCCCGATCCGGTGGTGCGGAGGAGTTTCCGCACGGCGCCGTAACGATCGTCGCTTTGGCTCGGGCGCTCATCCTGGATCCCGGACATCTCATCAGCCACGCCGACGTCTTCTGGTCGGCCACTACCGACGTTCGGTGGCGGCAATTCCACGATGGCGCAGTGCCCGCTGGCGGTCGGTCAGGTCTGCCCGCACGGCGGGATCGCCCTGGCCAGGGCTCCGGTCGGCCCGCGCTGAATTCCGGCAGGTTCATATGTCCGGCGATAGCGAGCGTTTCCCGTCGGCCGGCATCCGCTACGTCACGTCACGTGCCGAAATGGCAGGCGACCCTGAACGCCCTCCAGGAACTGTCCGATATCGGTCCCGACGCGCCGGTCGGCTACGGCGGCGGAATATCGCCGCGGCGAGGCGGATCACCGTTCCGGTTCATTTCCTGCTTCCGTGGGACGGTGAGCACGCCGACCGCCATTCCGCTCTGAAGTATAAGGCGCCTTCGCCTCGGCGGAGAGGACGCCGCACGCCGACCCCGGCGACCACCGCAACGTCCGCTGGGGCGACATCGACAGCGCATTTCTGACCGGCATCCCGGTCAGACCGCCCCGTCAGCGGCGTGACTGGCAGGTATCGGCGCCGGTTCCGGGCCGGGCGCCTAGTCTGCCGGCGCATTCCTTCCGGCGCGACGCGCTCCAGTAAAACTCGAAAGCTTGATCATTTTTAACCTTTCCCAGGCGTGCGCGGGAGGCCGGCCATGCAAGCTGATCGTGATAATCAGCGTAGTTCTTATGGAGCGACAGGGGGAGAAATGGAAGTTTCGTACGGCGGCGGAATGGTCGGCCGCCTGGCCAGGGGCAGACCACGGCGCGCCATCGCGCTGTGCTGCTCGCGGTGGTGGCGCCCGGGCCCGCGGCGGCCGCGCACCCGGCGGCACCGGAGATCCCGACCGCCCAGCAGACGGTGCCCGGCATGCCCGGCACGCCGCAGCCGGCCACGTCGCTGTTCACCGAGGACTTCCAGAACCGGCAGTCGGCCCTGCCCATCCGGTTGACCAGCTACACCGGCGTGACCGGCATGACCTACACCGCGGACCCGGCCTGGCTGCAGAACTGCAACGGCTGGGTCGCCGCCTTCCAGGACCCGGCCGGTACCAACCCGGCCGTGGCTCCCCAGGTGGCCGACTGCACGCCTGCGCCGGGCGGTCCCGGCACGCCGGGGGTCACGGCGTGGAACCGCGTACGCCAGCTCTCCCAGGCGCTCGGCGTCCTCAACGGATCGGCCGATCCGGCCGCCAATATGGCGGTCAGCGCCTACACCAACGGGCCGGTCAACAACGGCGACCCGGGCCCGAACAAGGTCGAGTTCGAGACGGCCGGGACCATCCCGGTGCCGCAGAGCGGCCGGTTCCTGACCTTCTCCGTGAACGCCGCGGAGACGAGCTGCGACGCCACCCACAACCATGCTCGGCTCAACTTCTACCTGGTGAACGGGGAAACCACGACCCCCGTCACGTCCGGGCCGATCGAGCCGTGCGCGCGTGGCACGGAGGTCTCCCCGGGGTTCCGGGCGGGAACCTTCACGGGCGACGCTCCGCTCCTCTACACCGGCTCGTCCGCGGTGGGCATCAGGATGACCAACTCGCAGGGCAGCGGCAACGGCAACGACCACGCTTTCGACGACATCAGGCTGATGGACGTCACGCCGCAGCTCGACAAGTCGTTCGAACCCGGCAGCACCGAGGTCGGCCATGTCTCGAAGATGACGTTCACCATCACGAACACCGACGACCTGCTCGCCAAGAGCGGCTGGTCGTTCACCGACGAGTTGCCGGACGGCCTGACACTGGCGTCCCCCGCCGACGCCCAGACCGACTGCCCGGCGGGGGACATCGACGCCGAGGACGGAGGCTCGACGATCTCCGTGACCGACGGGGCGCTCAACGCCGGCCAGGCCTCCTGCACGGTGACCGTCAACGTCACGTCCGACGCCGCCGGCACGTACACCAACAACGCCTCGAACATCACCTCGTCGACCGGCCTGAACCCGCCGGGCGATTCGAGCGTCACGTTCGTTCCTGCGCGCGAGGCCTCGATCAGCCTGGAGAAGTCGGCGTCGCCGACCTCCTTCTCCGCGCCCGGCCAGGTCATCCGCTACAGCTACCTGGTCACCAACACCGGCGATCTTCCGTTGACCGATGTAGGTGTCACCGACGACCTGAGCGGTCTGCCGGATGTCTCCTGCCCGCGGACGACTTTGGACGTGGGCGAGAGCCAGACCTGTACCGCGACGTATACGACGACGCAGGAGGACATGGCACGCGGCTCCATCCACAATGTGGCGACTTCACACGGCACCCCGCCGGACGCGACGGAACCCGTCGTCTCGGATCCGTCGGAGGTCACGCTGAATTCCACCGCCGAACCCGGGATCAGTGTGCGGAAGTCGGCGTCGCCGCCGTCCTTCTCCGCGGCCGGCCAGGTGATTCATTACAGCTACCTGGTGACCAACACCGGCGAGGTCCCCTTGACCGGCGTGGGTGTCACCGACGACCTGGACGGTCTGTCGGCTGTCTCCTGCCCGCAGACGACCCTGGATGTGGGGGAGAGCCAGACCTGCACCGCGACGTATACGACGACGCAGGACGATGTGGAGCGCGGCACCATCCACAACGTGGCGACCTCGCACGGGATACCGCCCGGTACGACCGAGCCGATCGTCTCGGATCCGTCGGAGGTCACGCTGCATGCGACCACCGGCGAGCCCGGCATCAGGGTGCGGAAGTCGGCGTCGCCGACGTCCTTCTCCGCGGCCGGCCAGGACATCCACTACAGCTACCTGGTGACCAATACCGGGAACGTTCCGCTGTCGGATGTGGGTGTCCGTGACGACCTGAATGGTCTGTCGGGGGTCTCCTGCCCGCAGACGACTCTGGACGTGGGGGAGAGCCAGACCTGCACTGCGACGTATACGACGACGCAGGAGGATGTGAAGCGCGGCAGCATTCGCAATGTGGCGACTTCGCACGGTACTCCGCCGGGGGCTGCGGAGCCGGTGGTCTCGGAGCCGTCGGAGGTGACGCTGCATGCGACCCCCGCCGGTAAACCAGGGATCGCGCTGAAGAAGGCCGTGAAGCCCGACACGTACAGCGAGGCCGGGCAGGTCCTCCACTACAGCTACCTGGTGACCAACACGGGTGACGGCACTCTCACCGACGTCCGCATCAAGGACCGCCTGCGCGGCCTGTCGGCGATCGAATGCCCGCGGACGGAACTGCCGCCCGGGGAATCCGAGACCTGCACCGCCACCTACGAGATCAAGAAGGCGGACATCGAGGCCGGGTTCGTGAAGAACTGCGCCGTCGCGCAGGGGACTACGCCGTCGCACGGTTCGGTGGAGTCCAGTCCGGCCAAGGCGAAGGCGTACGTGCGCCATCCTGTGACGCCCTAGGTCGCGCGGCGTCCCAGCGGTCAGACCGACGGCCGCCGGGGCGGCGGTGCCGGACAAACGGCGCCGCCGTCCTGGCGGCCGTCGGTCGTCTCCGGGCCTGTGGGCGAGAGTCCGCCGGGCGGCACCGCGGCGGCCAGGCTGTGCGATCGGGTGGGGGTCTGGTGCGAGAGGTGTGGAACCGTACACGAGCCGACGCCGATGTTGTCGCCGCTGTTTGCGAAGGTGACCGCGGCGAAGGGGTCAATAGGCCGCGAGCAACTGCTCGAGCAGAGCCGCGGTGGCTCCGCCGTGCGAGGCCCGCGTCACGACGTTGAACTCCCAGGTGATGCGCTCTTTCAGAGGGACGACCACGGTGCCTTCGCTTGGCGGGATCAGCAGTTCGGGAAGCAGTGCGATGCCGAGGCCGTTGGCGACGAAGACCGGGATCGAGTTGGTCTCGGTGACCTCGGCTCTGACGTCGCGCACAACCCCGCGTGCGCTGAGCGCGGCGTCGAGGACGTCCCGGTTGCCGAAACCGACAGGCGCGTCCACGAAGCGCTCATCAGCGAGGTCTCCCAGCGCCAGTCCCGCCCGCGATGCGAGGGGATGGTCGGCGGCGACGATGACCGCGTAGGGCGTTGTGGCGAGCCGGTGCACGGCGAGGTCCGGGGCGGTGGCCGCCGGAAGCCCGTACAGGCTGAGATCGAGCCGCCCTCGCCGGACGGCGTCGGCGAGCTCCGCCGAGCCGGACGAAGACGCGCGCAGCCGGAGGTCGACGAGCGGGTGCTCACGGTGGAAGGCGCCGATGACGCGCGGGATCGCGAGGTAGCTGACGCTGGAGAACACCCCGATGCGCAGTTCGCCCCGCAGTTCGCCTCGCGGGTCGGCGGCGGTGCGGGCGCGCGCCTCGGCGTCGGCGAGCGTGCGAAGCGCGGGCAGCACCGCCTCTCCGGCGGCGGTGATCCGCACCCCTCGCTGGTCCCGCTCGAAGAGGGCGGTGCCGAGCTCTCGTTCCAGCGCCCGGACGCCGGCGGAGACGGTCGACTGTGCTGCGTAGACCCGTTGCGCGGCACGGGTGAAGCTCAGCTCGTCGGCGACCGCGATCGCGTACTCGACCAGTCGGGTTTCCATCTCTCGCCCACCGCTCCATCGTCCGCATCGATAACTGTAAGCAAGAGTATGCGTTGGACACGATGACGAGCGGCCTCGAGCATGGAGGAATGACGACAACAGCGGCTCCCGCCCGGACTCCGGCCACCGCACGACTCCCGCATGGGGCGGGGTTCTGGATCATCGCGCTCGCCTTCGGCACCGAGCTCGCCTTCTGCGCCGTCCCGACGCCCCTCTACGCGATCTACCAGCAGCGCGACGGCTTCCCCACGATCATCGTCACCGTCATCTTCGCCGCCTACGCGGTCGGGGTGATGCTGAGCCTGTATCTCGTGGGCCATGTCTCCGACCGGTTCGGACGCCGGCGCGTGATCCTCGGATCGCTGCTCGTCAACTTGCTGGCCGCGATCCTCTTCCTCGTCTGGAACGATGTCGCCGGCCTCATCGTCGCCCGGTTGGTCAGCGGACTCGGCGTCGGCATCCTCACCGCCACGGCGACCGCGTACCTCTCCGAACTCGGCGCGGCGGCCCGCCACGCCAAAGGCCGCGTCGCCCTCGTGTCGACGTTCGCGAACCTCGGCGGCATCGGCCTCGGTCCTCTGATCGGCGGGCTCATCGCGACCTGGTCCACGCGCCCCCTCGTCGCGCCCTACGCGGCCTTCGCCGTCCTCTTGGTCGTCGAAGGGATCCTGGTCGCCTTGGTGCCCGAAACCGTCGGGCGCCGTGAGGAGACCCCTGCCTACCGGCCGCAGCGCGTCGCGGTGCCGGCGGCAGGAAGGGGCGCGTTCTGGGCGGCCGGGGCGGCGGCGTTCGGGGCGTTCGCGGTGTTCGGCACCTTCATGGGACTGTCCTCGACCTTCCTGGTCGGTGTCCTCGGGCTGCATTCGCACCTGCTCGCCGGTCTGGCGCCGTTCGTCATCTTCATGGCGGCGGCCCTCGCACAGGTCGTCACCCTGCGCCTGAGGATGCGCCCTCAGATCGGGCTGGCCATCGCGCTCGCCGCGCTCGGGCTCGTGAGCATCGGTGTCGCCGCCATCGTCGCCTCGCTTCCACTCTTCATCGTCGGCGGTGGGGTCACGGGCGCGGGTATCGGCATCCTGTTCCGAGCCGCCCTCGGCACCGTCGCCGTCGTCGCGGATGCGGAGCGCCGGGGCGAGGCGCTCGCCGGCGTCTTCCTCATCGCCTACGCGGGCATGACTATCCCGCCGCTGCTCACCGCCGCCGCGCTGAGGGTCTGGCCCACGGTCGCCGTGCTCGTCGGCCTCGTCGGCCTCGCCGCGATCCTCGTTGCGATCTCCGGCTCCCGGATGCTTCGCCGCTGAGACCTCAAGCGGCTGCGCCGCGAGAACGGCGGTGCAGGGTGCTGAGCCTGTGCCCGGGCACCTACTCCGGCCGCAAACGCCACCCGCCCTCGACCCGCGCCAAGCGGGACGACCTGGCACCAAGACGGCCCGCGCATTGGAAAAGCGGCCGCACGAGCTGCCGGGGCACAGATAGGGCGCCGAGAAGTTCCTCGACTCCCACGGATATGCACCTCGTGCTTGCCGAGAACCACGCGGGAGCGAATCGTTCACACGCGGGGATCGCCGACTGGAGGCAGCCGCACGAACACAGTGGTGGGTGAGACCCGGCTCAGGCCGGCGGCGACGCTGACCACTTTCTCCACAGGGATCAGCCGGAGGGGTTCGCCGCTACCGTCCGCGCGTTCCTCAACGAATTCCGCTGACAGCCACGGTGCGGTTGAGTGGTCAGGAACCGCTCGGTCATCGGAGGTTCCTCACGGCTTGATCGAGTGGGTCGCGACGTGAACGGGGACTTCCACGCCGGCACCGTGTCGCGGTACAGCGGCTTCCCCTGGGCTCCGTGCGGCCGAGTGAGAAACGGTTCTGTGAGGCCTGACCGCTTCGGGGCAGTGGACCGCGAGATCCCTCGTACGACGGAGGCGATCATGCCCCGCACCGGCCCGATACTGGGTGGATGTCGAATCGGTTCCGCGTTCCTGGCCGGCTGAGATCGCGTACGGGTGACGGCCGTCTGGTGGACGTGTTGGTCGCCGCGGCGGTCGCCGTCCCGGTGTTCGTGCCGTTCGCCACGGCGCCGGAGGTCACGCCGCTCGGTGTGGTGTTCAACCTGGGTACGGTCGTGCCGCTGGTGTGGCGGCGGCGGGCGCCGTTCGCGACCGCGCTGGTCGTGGCGGGTTTCGCGATGGGAGTGTCGCTGCATCACCGGCCGGGCCAGGTGGTGCAGTACGGGGCGCTGGTGGCCATCTACACTCTCGCCGACTTGGGGCGGTACAGCTGGCAGCGATGGGGGTTCATCGGCGCGCTCGTGGCGACGATCCCGCCGGGCGCGCTGCTGGTCAAGGGCAACGATGCGAACGAGTTCATGTTCACGCTGCTGCTGCCCATCACGGCGTTCCTGCTCGGCACGCTGGCGCGGACCGCACGGGAGCGATCGAACGCGCTGGTGGAACGTTCCGCGCAGCTCGAACGCGAACGTGAGGCGCTCGAACGCGAACGCGAGGCCGAGGCGGGGCGGGCGGCGGCGGAGGAGCGCGCCCGCATCGCCCGGGACATGCACGACGTGCTCGCCCACGCCGTCAGCATCATGGTCGTCCAGGCCGAGGCCGGTCCGGTGGTGGTCCGCCCCGACCCCGACCAGGCCGAGCGGGTCTTCGACGCGATCGCCGAGGCGGGCCGGGACGCGATGGCGCAGCTGCGCCGCATGCTGGGCGTCCTCAAGGAGGACCAGGACCACGGCGTGCGTGCGCCGCAGCCGACCATCGGTGCGCTGCCCGGCCTGGTCGAGCACGTCGACCGCACCCAGGTCCGCGTGCGGCTCGCCGTCGAGGGCGTAAGCCGCGACCTGCCTCCCGACGCCGACCTGGCGGTGTACCGCATCGTCCAGGAGGCGCTCACCAACACGGTGAAGCACGCCAACGCGCGGGCCGCCGAAGTCCGGCTCCGCTGGACCGACCACGAACTGGAGATCACGGTGACCGACGACGGGCGGGGACACGACGGAACGAATCCGGGCTGGCGGCGTGGCGGCGACGGCCTCATCGGCATCCGCGAACGCGCGGCCGCCTGCGGCGGCACCGCGGAGGCGGGCCCCTTGCCGGGCGGCGGATTCCGGGTCCTGGCGCGCCTTCCCTACGCCGCGGCGGTGACCGCGTGATCCGGGTGGTGCTCGCCGACGACCAGGAACTCGTCCGCAGCGGCTTCGCGATGATCCTGGACGCCCAGCCCGACATCGAGGTGGTGGCCGAGGCGGCCGACGGCGCCGCCGCGATCGCCGCCGTGGCCGAGCACGACCCCGACGTCGTGCTCCTCGACATCCGGATGCCCGGCTTGGACGGTATCGAGGCCGCGAAGGCCGTGTGCGCCGAGACCCGCACCCGCGCGATCATGCTCACCACGTTCGACCAGGACGACTACGTCTACGACGCGCTCTACGCCGGGGCCAGCGGCTTCCTGCTCAAGGACGTGCGGCGCGACGACCTCGTGCACGCGGTCCGGGTCGTGGCGGCGGGGGACTCGCTGCTCGCGCCCTCCGTCACCCGCCGCCTCATCTCCGACATCGCGCGCAACCGCCCGCGCGCCGGCGCGACCGCCTCCGACCGCCTGTCGGTCTTGACCGGACGGGAGCGTGAGACCCTGCGCCTCCTGGGCCGCGGCCTGTCCAACGCGGAGATCGCCGCGGCCATGGTCGTCAGCGAGCACACCGTGAAGACCCACGTCAGCAACGTGCTGGCCAAACTCGGCATCCGCGACCGCGTGCAAGCCGTGATCGCCGCCTACGAGACGCGGCTGATCGAACCGTCCTGAGGTGGAGCTCGCTCGCGCGGGGGAGCCGCGCCCCGGTCCTCCCCCGCGCCACCGATCCCCGAAGACCGCTCGCGGCGGCGATCCGCCCGGCCGCCGGATTCCCGAAGATCGAGAACGTCACGACGCAGGTCTCGAACTCCGGGAGAACCCCTCATGGCCAAGATCGCCTACCACCTCGCCCCCGCCCTCATGCTCGCCTACGGCGCCGTCCGGCTCATCGACGGCCTCGACGGGCAGCACGGCCCCGGACCCGCCTGGACCGTGGGCCATCTGCTCTTCCTCGGGTCACTGCTGCTGTACGGCGGGGTGATCGCGGGCGTGCACGGCCGCATCCGAGCCGCGGTCGCCGGCTCCGTGGGCCGGGTCACGGCAGGCGTCGCCACCGCGGTCGCCGCCTTCGGGCTCGTGACCTTCGTCCGCGTTTCGATCGTCGACATCGTGGTCGGCCTGCAGGCCGCGGACCCGGCCGAAAAGAGCATGCTCTCCGACCGGTACGCCGACGTCCCCGCCATACTTCCCCAGGCGGTCTACGAGGTCGGCCCAGTCCTGTTCATGCTGGGGCTGCTCGTCCTGCTCATCCAGTTCGCGGCCGTCACCCCGGGCCGCAAGGCGGTCGCCGCCATGAGCCCCGTCCTGGTCGCCCTCGGCTTCGTCGCCATCACCGCCGATCTCGACCTGCTCCCGGCGGGGGCGGCGCTGATCTGGCTCGCCCTCGTCCCCTTCACCCGCGATCGGCGCCACTCCTTCCCCCGCCGGCTCGCCACCAAGGCCCGCGTGACGGCCTGACCCGGCACGGTTCGCCTTTCCAAGCACTACTGAGAACAAAGGGGACACACATGTTCAGGCAGAGGCGTGCACTGCGCGGCGCACTGACCCTGGCCGCAGCGGCCGGTGTCATGGTGAGCGCACTGACCGGCACCGGCGCGGCGCAGGCCCGCGGCGCCGCGCCCGGAGCCGCCGACCAGGCTCGGTTGTCGGGACTCCTGCACCGGTTGACCACGGTCGACGGCGGGCCCGGAACGCTCCTGCACCTGCGCGATCGTCGCGGCGACACGGTCCTGACCAGCGGCGTCGCGGACGTCGACAGCAATGCCCCGGTACCCCGCGACAGCAGGTTCCGGATCGGCAGCATGACCAAGCCGTTCGTGGCCACGGTCGTCCTCCAGCTCGCGGGGGAGCACCGCGTCTCTCTTGATGCCCCGGTGGAACGCTACCTACCCGGCGTCGTTCGCGGCGAAGGCAATGACGGGCGGACCATCACCGTCCGCCAGTTGCTGCAGCACACGAGCGGAATACCCGACTACCTCACCTACCTCGACAAGCAAGAAGTCCTCAACAACCCGCTCGCCCACCATGACGCACGCGACCTGGTGAACATCGCGCTCGCCCACCCGCCGACCTTCGCGCCCGGCACCGACTGGCACTACTCCAACACCAACTACCTGCTGGCAGGCATGCTCATCGAGAAGGTGACCGGCAACACCTGGAACCAGGAGGTCCGCCGGCGCATCATCACCCCGCTGGGCCTGCACGACACCTCCGCACCGGGTGACAGCACGACGATCCCTGAACCGCACCCGCGCGGATATGTACGACCGGGCCAGAACGCACCGCTCCTGGACCTCACCGCGTTCAATCCCTCGGTCGCAGGCCCGTCCGGCGCGATGATCTCCAGCGGCGGCGACGTCGACCGGTTCCTGGACGCGCTCGTCAACGGCCGGCTTCTGCACCCGGCCCAACTGCGGGAAATGATGCGAACCCGGCCCACCGGCGACTCCGATGGCCGGGCGTACGGCCTCGGCCTGGAGAGCAGGCCACTGCCCTGCGGCGGGCTGTACTGGGGGCACGGCGGCGATATCTTCGGATTCGAGACCGTGGGCGGCGCCACCGTCGGCGGCAGCCAGGCAACAGTCATGGTGAATCTCGACCCCGGTGGTACGGACGCACAGAGCGACGACATGAAGACCGCAGTTCAGGCGGCGCTCTGCCAGAGCCGGTCCACCGCCTCCCGGTAGAGCCTGCCCCGAAACCGCCCCCTCGCCGGTTGGACAGCCGCACCACGTGCTGTCGGAGCCGGGCCGCCTTCGAGAGCTTCTGGCCCCTGAGCCACAGAAGACCGACCCGGCAAGGCGAAGGCCCCGGAGCTCGCTGCTCCGGGGCCTGTTCCCTCGCCGCGGAACTACGACTTTCGTCAGAACCCCTGGTCCGGTGAACGAGTGGAGGAAGGGGAACTCACCTCCGCGGCCCGGAGATCCGCCAAACGACGGGGTCCCGCCAGACTGTCGGGGGACTCTATCGCCGGAACTCTCCACAGCCGGCGTGTCACTGGTGCGCTTGAAGGCCCGCTGCGGGCCCGCGGGATGCGCGAACCCCGCCCCTCAGACGCGGAAGTCGGGCCTCACCGACGAGCCGGCGCGCAGATCGACGGTCGGTGCCCCCGGCAGGCAAGGCCGTCCACCGCCGAGATCAATGTGCCGCGTGAGCTTGAGCAGAAGTCGCGGCTTCCGCGGCCTCCTGGAAGTCGACCACGGCCCCGCCGTGGTCCCTCGCCCAGTTCGTCAGGACCTCGATGGGCTCGACGAGGGTCCGACCGAGGTCGGTGAGGCTGTACTCGACCCGCCGTGGTGCTTCTGCCCGGCGTTCGACCAGACCGTACTGCTGGAGCCTGCGCAGCGTCTGGGTGAGGACCTTGCGCGAGATATCACCGATGAGGTCGACGAGCTCACCGTGCCTGCGTGGCCGCTGGCTGAGCCCGAAGAGCACGAGCGCGGCCCATTTGTCGGAGATGATTTCGACCGCCAGGCGAGTGGGGCAGTCGGCGAGGAAGACGGGTCCGGTCGCGTTCTGCATGGTAAACGAAGGTACCAGGAGGTAACCAACGACTCCGTAACGTCTTCGGTGAGTGCTGAACCAGCACCGGATGCGGAGGAGTCACCATGCCACGAGTCGTCGTGTTCGACGAGTTCGGCGGGCCGGAGGTCATGCACGTCGTCGAGGAGCCGATCGTCGAGCCCGCGGTCGGCGAGGTACGGGTCAGGATCGAGGCGTTCGCCGTCAACCCGCTCGACCTCATGATGCGTTCCGGCGCCGCGCCCGCGACCGTCCCCTTGCCGCACGCCCGCCTCGGTGTCGAAGGAACCGGCGTCGTCGACGCGGTGGGCCGCGACGTCACCGGACTGCAGATCGGCGATCCGGTCATCCTCACGGCCGTTCCGGACGCGAGCGTCAGGGGCAGCTACGCCGAATACGCCACCGTCCCCGCGAGCCGGGTCGCCGCCCGGCCGGCCGGGCTCACGATCACGGACGCGGCGGCGGTCTGGGTCGCGTTCTCCACCGCCTACGGCGCGCTCGTCGAGAAGGCGAGGATGCGGCCCGGCGACCACGTCCTCATCACCGCCGCGTCCGGCGGCGTCGGCCGGGCGGCGACGCAGATCGCAAATCAGATCGGCGCCGTGCCCCTCGCCGTCACTCGGCACACCGCGAAGACGGACGACCTGCTCGCCGCCGGCGCGGCCGCGGTCATCGCCACCGACCAGGTGGACGTCGTCGAAGCCGTCCACCACCACACCGGCGGGGCAGGTGCCGACATCGTCCTCGACCTTGTCATGGGCCCTGGCCAGCAGGATCTTCTCAAGGCGGCCCGCCCCGGTGGAACACTGGTCGCCGCAGGCTTCCTTGACGCTCGGCCCACGCCCTTCCCGGCGGGCACGCCGCTCACGGTCTTCGGCTACCAGAGCTTCGAGCACACCCTCGACGCGGTCGTGGTGAAACGCATGGCGGCCTTCCTCAACGCTGGCGTACGCCTCGGCGCACTGCGGCCCGCCATCGACAGGACGTTCGCCCTCGACGACATCGTCGAGGCACACCGCCACCTCGAGAAGGGGCTCCACGCCGGAAAGAAGATCGTCGTCACGGTCTAGGAACAAGCCGGAAAAGCCTGTGGGGCTTCGATATCCGGATTCTGGCTTCGGCCTGGAGCTCCGTGTCGCTTCAGACGTGGTGATCGCTATGCGGCGTTGAGGTATTCGTTGATCACACAGCCGAGGAGTCGTGTCCGGCGGATGTCGGCGTTGCTGCTGATGGGAGTCGGTTCGGGCGGGGGAGTAGGCGGTCGTTGTCCCAGGGAGCGATGCGGACGGTGACCGTTGAAATGATCGGCGTAGGTCCTGAGCACGGCTTCCAGATGGCGTCGGGAGAAGATCAGTAACCGGTCGGTGCACTCGCGGCGGACGCTGCCGACCCACCGCTCGGCGAAGGTGTTTGCTCGTGGGCTTTGCGGTGGTGTCCGCAGGACGGTGATGCCGGCCGTTGCGAAGACGGCTTCGAAGGCGTCGGTGAGTTTGGTGTCCCGGTCGCGGACGAGAAAGCGGAAACGCTGAGCGCTCTGGTCCAGGTCCATCAGCAGGTTCCGGGCCTGCCGGGTCACCCAGGCGCCCGTTGGGTTGCGGGTGGCGCCCAGCACATGGACCCGGCGAGTGGCGATCTCCACCGCGAAGAACACGTGGATCCGCTGGAGGAAGACGGTATCGACGGTGAAAATCGCAGGCCAGGACGCCGGAGGCCTGGGCATCCAGAAACGTGGTCCAGGACGCGTCGGTCCGTCGCGGTGCCGGATCGACACCGGCGCGGCGCAGGATCCGCCACACGGTGGCCGCCGGCACCTGGTAACCGAGCCCGATCGACTCCCCGTGGATGCGCCGGTGACCCCACCCCGGGTTCTCGCCGGTTCCAGCGCGACCAGGGCAGCGGCCGCGACAACGCGGCCGGCAGGACCCGATCGGCCGGTTGGAGAGCAGGACGCGTCAAGTGCCGCTGCAACACCGCAAGCTGATGACCTAACACCAGGATCTCAACGTCCTTGGCAGGGCTGCGGATTCGCGTCCGCGGGAGTCCGCGGTTGCCCTCTCTGGTCGGCTCGGCTGCCGGTTGCTGCGGGCGATGTGTCACAGCTTGCGGGGCCTGAGGTGCCGCTTCTCGGGCCTGGGCGGGATGGCTGGAGGCCCGGATCGAGCCGTCGAGCCAACAGGGGAACGAAGCGGGGCATCCCGGGCGGGAGACATACCAGGGCAATCCTTCGTTTGCCCTGGTCAGGGGTGGTGGGTCGCGTGGGACTCGAACCCGCAACCTACGGATTAAAAGTCCGAAACTGTCGTATCGGAGGGGCCTGCTCAGTGTCGGCCTATGTTGATCCGTCCGCATTGAGTCCGATTTTCGTATCGCACGGTGCCGCCGAGTGCCGATCCGGTTCAGAACCGCCGAGCCGGCATGGACCATTGGTGATCTTGTGGCTTGCCCGTCGGTGGCCTCGCCTGACCAGCATGGATGGAGTTTTCGGCAAGCGCAGGGTCGTCACCTGGACGGGCCTGTCTGCGGCTCATCGGGATCACGGTGATGAACCCGGGTACGGTCCGGTACTTCGCCGCCATCGTCGTCGGCGGTCACTTCGGGGCCTTCGACGCTGTCGATCGGTCCGCCTTCGCCGTTGCAGCGTTCGCTGCGTCCGCCGTCTGGCGGATGGCGGTGGTCCTCACCGGTCGGCGTTAGGCTGCCTGCCCACCGGATACCGGGGACGGCTGGTGACGGGAATGGCCGCCGGGATCCTCATCGCCGCGCTGGCCGTGCGGACATCCGTCCAGTAACGGGCGGGCGGTCGTACGCGCACAGTCCCTGCTCCTTATGCGCCGCGACCGCCGCATGCGAGATCCAGAACGGTGGCGACGCGGTTCAGCGTGCTGATGGGCGGGGTGTACGGCAGACGCAGGTGGTGGGAGTGGGTCGCGTCGGCGGCGAATGACGGCCCGGGGGAGAGTTCGAGCCCGTGTGCGCGGGCGCGTGTCGTGAGGAGATCGGCCCGCATGGTGGTCAGGCGCAACCAGAGCGCGAGACCCCCAGGCGGGACCGTGAACCGCCAGCGGTCGTCGCCGGCCAGCAGCCCGCTCAGGTGGTCGCGCTGTCGTCGCAGGACGGCCCGCCGGTCGCGCAGCAGTGGTTCCAGGTCCCGCAGGAGTTCGATGGCGACCAGTTGCTGTATCGGCGCCGCCGACAGCGGTTCGCACAGGGGATGGTGAGCCAGCTCGCCGACCAGCGCCGCCGACCCGCGGATCCAGCCGACCCGCAGGCCGGCCCAGATCGTCTTGGCCGCGGACCCGATGAGGACGGAGCCGGATATCCGCTGGACCGGCGCGGGGGCGTCGCGCAGGTCGAGATCGCGCATGGTCTCGTCGGCGACCACGGTCACGTGATGCCGCTCGGCCAGCTCGGCCACGGTCCGCCGGGCGGTTCGCGGCATGAGCGCGCCGGTCGGGTTCTGGAAATCGGGGACGAGGTAGGCCATCCCGCCCGCGGCGGTCCGGAACGCGGCGGTGAGCTGGTCCAGGTCCCAGCCGTCCGCGTTCACCTGGCAGCCCACCAGGCGCGTTCCGGTGGTTCGGAAACCGGCCAGCGGATCGAAATAGGTGGGGATCTCCACGGCCACGACCCGGGGACGCAGATGCGCCGACAGCAGCGCGAGGGCCGCGCGAGTGCCCGAGGTGATCAGTATCTGTTCGGGCCGCGTGGCGAGCCGTTCCGCGGTGTAGCGGTCCGCGATCAGTGATCGCAGCTCGGGCAGCCCGGGGCCGGTCTCCCCGCTCTCGGCCAGGACCGGGCCGGACCGCTCCGCCGCTCTCACCACGGCCCGCTGATAGGGCGCGTGCGGCGCCGCCGGAACCGCCCGGCGGAGGTCGATGACGCCGTGCTCGCCCATGGCCGAAGACGGCGTGATCCGCGTCGTCGCCTCCAGCGGAAGCCGCAACGTGCTCGCGCTGCCGCGGCGGGTGTCGACCCACCCCTCATCGCGCAGGATGTCCAGCGCCGCGATCACGGTGCCGCGGCTGACGCCGAGCGCTGCGGCGGCACGCCTCTCGGCGGGGAGCCGGGAACCGACCCGCAACCGTCCGTCCAGAGCGGCTTCGCCGACCGCGTCGGCCAGCGCCCGGGCCAGGGCGGCACCCGGTCTGCGCCAGGCGCCCAGCGCGGTGGCGAGCTGGTTGTCCGTGATGCGCACTGGTCCAGTTTGCCAGTATTGGACCAGCATTTCGCGTCCCCGCTCTGGATACGGTCCGTCTGGAACCACGGAAACCGGAGCATCCCATGCACCCACGCCTCACCACCGATCTCGCGGAACTGCCGAGTCTGCTGGAGGCGACCCGCCTTCAGGCGGCCGAGATGCTCGGTCGCCTGGACGAGCAGCCGGTCGTCCCGCCGCTTCGCGCGCCCGCCCCGGAACCGCTTCCCGAGGAGGGCGCCGGGCTGGCGGCGACGCTCGCGGAGTTCGCCCGCACGTGGGCCCCGCTGTTCTCGGCCAGCGCGGGTCCCCGCTACCTGGGCTTCGTCACCGGCGGCGTCACTCCGGCCGCGCTGGCGGGCGACTGGCTGACCGCGGCCGCCGACCAGAACCCCGCTTCGGCGCTCGACGGCGCCGCCCCCGAACTCGAACGCCGGACGATCGCCTGGCTCCGCGACCTGTTCGGCCTCGGCGCCGCCCATGAGGGGACGTTCGTCAGCGGCGCGACCATGTCCAACACGGTGGGCCTGGCCATCGCCCGCGAGTGGCTCGGCCAGCGCGCGGGCGTCAGCGTGGCAGAAGAGGGCGCGGCGGCACTGGGACGAGTCACCGTCCTTTCCGGCAGCCCACATTCGAGCATCGCCAAGGGCCTGTCGATGCTCGGCCTGGGCCGCACCGCACTGATCCCCGTGCCGACCGTCCAGGGTCGGGAGGCGGTCGACCCCGTAGCTCTGGAGCGGGCCTTGACGCAGGTGGAAGGCCCCTGTGTCGTCGTCGCCAACGCCGGCACGGTCAACACCGTCGACTACGACGATCTCCGCGCCATCACCGCGTTGCGGGAACGCCACGATTTCTGGCTGCACGTCGACGCCGCCTTCGGCGGCTTCGCGGCGCTGTCACCGGACCACGCGGACCTGGTCGCCGGACTCGACGCCGCCGACTCCATCTGCATCGACCTGCACAAATGGCTGAACGTCCCCTACGACAGCGCCGTGCAGTTCACCCGCCACCAGGATCTCCAGGTGCGGGTGTTCCAGAACGCCGCCGCCTATCTCGGCCCGCTCGGCGAGACCCCCGACCACGTCCACCTCACGCCGGAGAACTCCCGGCGCCTGCGCGCCCTCGCCGCCTGGTTCACACTGCGGGCCTACGGACGGGACGGGCACCGTGAGATCGTCGAGCGGAATATCGCCTGCGCATGCGCTCTTGGCCAGGCGATCAAAACGATCCCTGGACTCCGCCTGCTGGCACCGGTTCGCCTGAACGTCGTTTGCTTCACCCTGGCGGAGGACCCCACTGCTGAGCGACTCGCCGACCTCGCCGCTGCACTGGCGGAGGAAGCGTTCCTAACCCCAACCACCTATGCCGGGGTGCCCGCACTTCGAGCCGCCTTCAGCAATTGGCGCACCACCCAAATCGACGTCCACCGGATCACCGAGGCCCTGAAAGGCAGCCTTGACAGGCTGTCATAGCAGCTGCGCGCGACAGGCTCTGCGGTGTCTGGCTGCTCAGGCCGCTGGTCTGATGGGATGTTTGGTGTGGTGTCGTTTCGGTCTGGCACGTTTCGGTCTGGCATGTTGGAACTGAGGATGAAGGGTGTTGGTCCTGCCGCCGTGGAAGCGGTACCGGGTCATCGCCGCGCGTCGATGTGAGCATCGGCGGCCCTGTGCCTGCCGGAAATTACGTGCAGGTGAGACCTTCAGGGTGTGGGCTCTGGCGCAGGGCTTGATCAGTCGCAGGGATAGGTCGTGGCGAGGCGGTCGTCGCGGGATGATGCGAGGCTGTGCTGTTGCGACTGGCCTACATGACCGTGACCAACGCGTTCGCGGTGCTGCGTCTGCTTCCAATGACCGATCGGGACAAGGACACCGAGATCTTGGTGTTTGCGGCACCAGATCGCCGTGCTGGAGCGGCGGCTTGCCGGGAAGCGGGTGCGATTCACTACGGCGGACCGGGTGTTTGTGGCAGTGCTGCTGCACCGGTTGCCTTCCGGGGTGCTGCGGCGGATGCGGCTGCTGGTGCGCCGGACACGGTGCTGCGCTGGCACCGGGACCTGATTGCGGGTCGGCATGCCGCCCGGTCCAGACCCAGGCGGCCGGGCCGACCGCCCACCGTCCGCTCCATCCGGCTGATGGTGCTGCGTCTGGTGCAGGAGAACCCGGGCTGGGGCTACCGGCGGGTGCACGGCGAACTGATGGTGCTCGGTGTCAAGGTCGCGGCCTCCACCGTCTGGGAGATCCTCAACGACGCCGGTATCGACCCGGCACCCGAGCATTCCGCCACCACCTGGGCCGGCCTTCTGCGCTCGCAGGCCGAGGCGCTGCTGGCGTGTGACTTCCTGGAGACCGTGACCCTCACCGGCGCCCACATGTACGTGCTGGCGGTGATCGAGCACCACACCCGCCGCATCCGGGTTCTGGGCGCCGCCGCCCACCCGAGCGCAGCGTGGGTGACGCCGGCACCCGCTCCACGTGCTAGTTCGAGACCTTCTACAAGGAGCATCGCCCGCATCAGGACATCGCCAACGCCCGCCCGTCGTAGCCGCTGCCTCCGCCGATCAGCGGACCAGACCGGATCGCCCACCTGAACATCCGAAGAAGGCAACGTCTGGGCGGAATCCTCAACGAGTACGAACATGCCGCTTGACCTGCGCTGATGAGGTTTCGGCAGGGACAAGGCCTACAGGTAGCGCTTCTCGGGCCTGGGCGGATGGTTGGAGGCCTGGAGCGAGCCGCCGAGCCAACATCGGGCCAACAGGGGAACGATGCGGGGCACGCCGGGCAGGGGCAAACCGGGGCGTTCTCGCGTTTGCCCTGGTCAGGGCTGGTGGGTCGCGTGGGACTCGAACCCACAACCTACGGATTAAAAGTCCGAAACTGCCGTATCGGAACGGCCTGCTCAGTGTCGGCCTGTGTCGATCCGTCCGCATCCAGCCCGATTCTCCTGCCGCACGGTGCCGCCGCGTGCCGATCCGGTTCGGAACCGCCGAGCCGACAACGAGCCGACATGGACCGTTGGCGATCTATGGCCTGCTCGTCGGCGTCCCCGTCCGACCAGCATGGATGGAGTTTTCGGCAGGCGCACCGTTGCAGCCGCTGCCTCCATCGATCAACGAACCAGACCGGATCGCCCACCTGAACATCCGAAGAAGGCAACGTCTGGGCGGAACCCTCAACGAGTACGAACATGCCTGATCTGCGCGGATGAGGTTTTCGGCAGGGACAGGGGGCAAATCCACCGGTACGCGGCATCTTGCGGTGCGTCCTCGGTGGCAGCATCCTCGGGGGATGCGCTACGCGAAGTGGTTTGGCGGCGCGGTGTGGCTCGGTTCCTGGTACCTGATGTACCTGGAGATCACGCGCTGGCACCATGTAAAGCCATCGCTTGCGTTCAACTCAGACCCGGTCCCTGGGATCGGCATCCGCCCGCGTCCTGGGTTGCCGCTGATCTTGCTCTACATCGCTTGCGCGGCAGCCCCGTTGGTGGTCGTCGTCGACTTGGTCATGCAGATCCGCGTACGCCGAACTCGCAGGGCAGGCGGTCGATCGTGATCTCACTGACGGGACCCAGCCCGGGCAACGTCCTGATCTGGTGTTCGCGGCAAGCTCGGCTGGTGCTGGACGGATGTCATGAGCGCGCCCCTCGTACTCGTTGAGGATGCCGCCCAGACGTTGTCTGAACGTGCGGGCCGTCCAGCGACCGTCCGTTCGATCCGGCTGCTGGTACCGCATCCGCCGCAACGCGGCGGGAGGCAACCGCGGTGCAGCAACGCCGCCAGAAGCGCCCGATCCGCCGCAGCGAACCGCATCCTCTTCCCGGCCAGCTGGCGCTCCAGCACGGCGATCTGATGCCAATATGCCGCTTGACCTGCGCGGACGAAGTTTTCGGCAACTGCAGGCGGCCTCAGGGGCTTCGTTGACGGAGCTGCTCGATAGTTCCCGGACAGCGATCTGTGCTGCTTGCCTTCGTGCACCCTTGGCGACGGAAACGTCGCGGCCACCGCGGCGGAGGCCTCGGCGACGAAACCGCCCACCGCCCTCGCGACCGGCGCCGGTGACGCTGAGGTGGACGTCGACGACCTGTTCGACGCCATCGAGGACGTCCTGGAGGTCAAGGGCGTCCTGGGGATTCCCCAAGACGTCCTGGCGGGCGAGGGCGGCGTCCCCGGGACGTCCTTCACCGACGCCCTGCAGGAGTTGGCCGACGCGCACGCCGCGGCGTCCGGCGACGGCCCTCACGGCGACCTGGTGGCCGCGGCCGCCGCCGTGGTGCGGGCCCGGCCGCCCTACCTGCCCGCCCGCGTCGAGACGGCCCCGGACCGCCTCGCCGCCGTCCTGCCGTCATGACGGCACACCGTCACCGCCCACGAAAGGAGGCCGCCACCAGCCCTTGAACGCAGAGCGGGCCCCTGCCGATAGACCGCGATGCGCGGCGCATCGGATCGAACCATCCCTATCACGGAACGAGCAGTTTCCAGCTGGACGTCCCTCTCGCCTCCAGGTGGCGGTATGTCGGTGCCAGGCCGTGGAGTTTGACGCCGAGCCGTCGCAGTAACTACTCTTTCACTAACATCATAGTAAAAGGGTGGTTGGTCGTGTTCCAATTTCGGCTGGACGGAGCCAGCGGCGTCCCGTCCTACCTGCAGATCGTCCAGCAGGTGCGGCAGGGACTGCTGCTGGGCTACCTCAGCGCCGGGGACCAGTTGCCGACCGTCAAGGAGGTCGTCGCGTCTCTGGCGATCAATCCGAACACGGTGGTGAAGGCCTACCGGCAACTGGAGAACGAAGGGATGGTGACCGCCCGGCCGGGACAGGGCACCTTCATCACCGCCTCCGTCGAGCCGGTCGCCCCGGGGCCCTACGCCCGGTTGCGCCGCTCGCTGGAGCAGTGGGTCCGCGACGCCTACGCCGCCGGGCTGGACGACGACATGGTCACGGCCATGTTCGCCACGATCCGCAACGAGCTGCGGGCGGAGGGCGTGGCATGAAGCCGGCGCTGGAGGCCAAGGGGCTGGGCAAGCGGTACGGCGCCACGTGGGCGTTGCGGGACTGCTCCCTTTGTCTGCCCGCCGGTTCGGTGATTGCCCTGGTGGGCCCGAACGGCGCCGGGAAGACCACGCTGCTGCACCTGGTTACCGGACTGCTGCGCCCGACCCAAGGCACCGTCGAGGTCTTCGGGCAGGACGCCCGAGGCGGGTCGGCCGAGGCGCTGGCCCACGTCGGCTTCGTCGCCCAGGAGCACCCGCTCTATCAGGGGTTCTCGGTCGCCGACCTACTGCGCATGGGACGTTCGCTGAATCTGCACTGGGACCGCGCGCTGGCCGAGCGGCGGCTGGCCGAACTCGACATCCCCTTGGCCAAGCGCGCCGGCGCGTTGTCGGGTGGCCAGCAGGCGCAGGTCGCGTTGGCCTTGGCGCTGGCCAAGCGCCCGGCGCTGCTGGTGCTGGACGAGCCGCTGGCCAACCTGGATCCGATCGCACGCCGCGACTTCATGCGGGCGGTGATGGCCGCCGTCGCCGAAGACCAGATCACCGTCCTGCTGTCCTCCCATGTGATCGCCGACCTGGAGCCGGTCTGCGACTGGCTGGTCCTGCTCAACCACGGGACCGTCCAGCTCACCGGTGCGATCGACGACGTCCTGGCCGACCACCGGATGCTGACCGGGCCGCGCACCGGCGCCGACCTCGCGGTTCCAGGGGTCGTCCGCGCCGTCCACAGCGACCGCCACACCGACCTGCTGGTCCGCACCGCGGCCGACCGGCCCGACTTCCACCCCGCGTGGCAGGCGCATCCGGTCGGGCTCGAAGAACTCATCCTGGCCTACCTCGAGCGACCGGCGGTGTCGGCATGATCTGGCTCACTTGGCGTCAACACCGCATGCAGTTGCTGGCCGGCCTGGTACTGGTCGGCCTGACCGCGGTGGTCTTCCTGCCCTACGGCCAGTCGATGCGCACCGCCTACAGCAGCGACGGCGTCGGCGCCTGCCTGGCCCGGGGCACCGGCGGCGACCACTGCCAGAACGTGCTGACCACGTTCATGAACCAGTTCAACGACCTGGCCAATCACCTGCTCAGCTGGTTCAGCCCCGTCCCCGGCCTCATCGGCGCGATCGTCGGCGCGGGCCTGCTGGGGCGCGAGTACGAGCACGGGACCTGGCGGCTGGCCTGGACCCAGGCCGTCCCCCGGACCCGCTGGCTGACCGCCAAGCTCGTCCTGATCAGCGCCGCGATCACCGTGGTCACCCTCGCCCTCAGTGCCGTCTTCGGCTGGTTTCGAAGCCCGATGGACCAGGTATCGGGCAGGTTCGCCCCCGGCGCCTTCGACCTCGAAGGGCTCTCGCTCACCGGATACACGCTCTTCGCTTTCGCGCTGGGCGTCTTGGCCGGGCTGCTGATCCGCCGCACCGTACCGGCGATCGTGGCCGCGTTCGTCGCGTTCCTCGCCGTCCGCCTCCCAGTGGAGTACGGGCTCCGGCAGCACTACCAGACCCCAGCAACCCGCCTGCTGGACCCGACCGGCAACCACACCATGGGGCCGGGCAGCATTCCGAACACGCCTGGTCCACGCGCTTGGGTCCTCGGTCAGCACTTGGTCGACAGCTCCGGCCATGCGCTCTCCGCCGTGCAGAACGCCCAGATCAACCAGAAGATGGACTCGCTCAACAACCCTGCCGCCATCGACACCTATCTCCGCGGCATCGGACTGCGCCTCAAGGTCGTCTACCAGCCCGCCGACCGCTTCTGGACCTTCCAGATCATCGAGGCCACGCTGTTCATCGGCCTCGCCGCCACCCTGCTGGGCATCGCGATCTGGAGTCTGCACCGCCGCAGCGCCTAACTCGAACAAGCGGCTGACCGTGTGGGGCTTCGATATCCGGATTCTGGCTTTGGCCTGGGGCTCCGTGTCGCTTCAGACGTGGTGATCGCTATGCGGCGTTGCGGTATTCGTTGATCACACCGTCGAGGAGGCGTGTCCGGCGGATGTCGGCGTTGCTGCTGATGGGAGTCGGTTCGGGTGGGGGAGTAGGCGGTCGTTGTCCCAGGGAGCGATGCGGACGGTGACCATTGAAATGATCGGCGTAGATCCTGAGCACCGCTGCGACGACGGCGTCGGTGAACTTGGTGTCCCGGTCGCGGACGAGGAAGCGGAAACGCTGAGCGCTCTGGTCCAGGTCCATCAGCAGGTTCCGAGCCTGCGGCGTCACCCAGGCGCCCGTCGGGTTGCGGGTAGCGCCCAGCACGTGGGCGCGCCGGGTGGCGATCTCCACCACGAAGAACACGTGGATCCGCTGGAGGAAGACGGTATCGACGGAGAAGAAATCGCAGGCCAGAACACCGGAGGCCTGGGCACGCAGAAACGTGGTCCAGGACGCGTCGGCCCGTCGCGGTGCCGGATCGACACCGGCGCGGCGCAGGATCCGCCACACGGTGGCCGCCGACACTTGGTAACCGAGCCCGATCGACTCCCCGTGGATGCGCCGGTGACCCCACCCCAGGTTCTCGCCGGCCAGTTGCAGCACTAACTGGCGGATTTCTCGCTGGACCGGTGGCCGGCCGGGCGCCTTGTGCGGGTAGGTCCACTTCCTGGCGACCCGGTTCCCGGTGCCACCGCAGCAACGTCGCGGGCGTCACCATGAACGTGTTCCAGCGCGACCGGGGCAGCGGCCGCGACAACGCGGCCGGCAGGACCCGATCGGCCGGTTGGAGAGCAGGACGGTTCACCTGCCGCCGCAACACCGCATGTTGATGGCGTAACGCCAGGATCTCGACGTCCTTGGCCGGTATCCCCGCGGAGCCGAAGCAGCATCACGCCCAGCGAGTTGCGGGTCAGGTCGCACAACAGCGACCACACCATGGCGACCCAGCCTGCCCGACCACAGCATGATCCCGATCAGGAAACGGCAGGTCAGGCCCCGAATCGGGATAATGAAGCCCCACAGGCTCGGCTGCCGGTTGCTGTGGGCGATGTGTCCCAGCTTGTAGGGGCCTAGAGGTGCCGCTTCTCGGGCCTGGGCGGGATGGTTGGAGGCCCGGAGCGAGCCGCCGAGCCAACATCGAGCCAACAGGGGAACGAAGCGGCGCACGCCGGGCAGGAGGCAAACTGGGACGTTCTCGCGTTTGCCCTGGTCAGGGCTAGTGGGTCGCGTGGGACTCGAACCCACAACCTACGGATTAAAAGTCCGAAACCGTCGTATCGGAGCGGCCTGCTCAGTGTCGGCCTGTGTCGATCCGTCCGCATCGAGCCCGATTCTCGTGCCGCACGGTGCCGCCGCGTGCCGATGCGGTTCGGAACCGCCGAGCCGACAACGAGCCGACATGAACAGCTGGCGATCTTGTGGCCTGCTCGTCGGCGGCCCTTCCTGACCAGTATGGATGGAGTTTTCGGCAAGCGCAGGGCTCATCCGTTGTCGGCCAGGGTGCGGGGCAAGCCGAATCGCGGGAACACGCCAGTGCCGAGGAAGGCCGTAATTTGGCTTATGCGGCCGCCGTCGAGAGTGAGCACGGTCAGTCCGTGCCCGTGCGCGATGCCGGCGTAGGGGTCGCGCAGATAGCGGCCGAATGCGGGCTGGCCGTTGGCTCTGATCGGAATGAGGCGAAACCGCCGAGTGCCGTGCACGAAGCCGATTTCGGCGAAGAAGTCAGCGATGGCGTCGCGGCCTCGGTACTCCTGCGGCAGTGGCGGCATGGTGAACCACGCGTCGTCGGTGAGCAACTCGACCATCGCGGGCACGTCGCACCGCTCGAAGGCGGTGACGAACGCGTCCATGACGCGGCGTTCGGTCGGGGAGTTCGGCAGCGGCGGGTGTGCTGACCTCTCGCGATTCGCCAGTGCGCCGCGTGCCCTCTTGAGGCCGCTCGCGACGGCGTCCACGGTCGTGCCGAGCATCTCCGCGACTTCGGCGCCACGGTAACCGAGCACGTCGCGCAGCACGAGGATGGCCCGTTGGCGCGGCGGCATGCTCTGTACGGCGGCGACGAACGCGAGTGACACGGCCTCGCGGATCTCCACACGCGCCTCTGGGCCGGGGACCGGTTCGCCGAACCCGGTCAGCGTGTCGGGACAGGGTTCGAGCCACGGTACCTCGCTGAGCCGGTTCGGCTCAGGCAGCGGAACCGGGGGCGGGGCGGCGACCGGAGGCGGCCGGTGGCTGCGGTCGCGCAACGCGTTCAGGCAGCGGTTGGTCGCGATCCGGTACAGCCACGTGCGTATCGAGGAGCGCCCCGCGAAACCGCCGATTGCGCGCCAGGCGGCGAACAGCGTCTCCTGGACCAGGTCCTCGGCCTCGGCGACCGAACCCACCAGCCGGTAGCAGTGCGCCTGAAGCTCTCTCCGGTACGGCTCGGTGAGCTTGCCGAACGCTTCCGCGTCGCCCTCGCGTGCTCCTGACAGCAACACCTCGTCCATGGCCCCGTCCTCGCTGCGTCCGAACTCGCATAATCGTCCAGTTGTGATGACACCGGCCGAGCCGAAAACCGGGCGCGCCCGGTTTTCGGCGTCCAGCGGGTCTACCCGGCAATGTCACTGTTGGCCACCCCGAGGAGACCGATGTCATCCCCAACGACACTCACGGCACCGCCCTCGAACCGACTGACCGCCGATCAGCGGTGGACGCTCGCGCTGGCGAGTGTCGGTTCGTTCCTGGTGATTCTGGACCTGTTCGCGGTGACGACGGCCCTGCCGACACTACGGGTCGCGCTGCATGCCTCGATCACCACACTGGACTGGACGATCAACGCCTACACACTCACCTTCGCCGTACTGCTGATGACCGCGGCGGCGCTCGGAGACCGCTGGGGCCGGCGACGGGTGTACGCGAGCGGTCTGCTGCTGTTCGCCGTAGCGTCGGTGGCCTGCGCGCTCGCGCCGAACGGAGCAGTGCTCGTCGGAGCCAGGGCGGTGCAGGGGATCGGCGCCGCCGTGACGATGCCCACGGCGCTCGCCCTGATCAACGCCGCCTTCCCAACCGAACGACGGGGATGGGTGCAGGGCGTGTTCGGCGCGGTCACCGGCCTCGCCACCGTGCTCGGACCGGTCTTCGGCGGGGTCATCACCCAGATGCTCTCCTGGTCGTACATCTTCTGGGTCAACGTACCCATCGGGGTAGCAGCCGCGGTAGCCGTGCTGCTGCGCATCCGCGACGTTCAGGGCGGTGGGCCGGGCGGGCGGCGTGCGCCGGACCTGCTCGGGCTGGTCCTCGGCGGTGCGTCCGTGCTGGCGTTGGTCTGGAGTGTGGTTCGCGCCGCCGCTGACGGCTGGGGCGACAGGGCGGTGGTCGGCTCACTGGTGCTCGGCGGCGTGGCCATGGTCGCCCTGCTCGCCTGGCAGCGTCGAGCGAGCCGGCCGCTGATTCCGCTGCGGTTGTTCACCGACACCGCCTTCGCGTCCGGCATCGCCGGCATCTTCCTCCAGTCGGCGTCGTTGACAGCCCTGGTGTTCTTCACCGCGCAGTTCTTCCAGAACGCTCAAGGCGACGGTCCGCTGGTCGCCGGGCTCCGCCTGCTGCCGCTCGGACTGGCACCCCTTGCGCTCGGGCCCCGGTCCGGCACATCCACCGACCGTGTGGGCGCCCGGCCGATGATCGTGATCGGCATGACGCTGCAGACGGCGGGCACGACCATCCCGGCGGTGTTCTCGCGTCCCGGGTACCCGATACTGGCGGTGGCCATGGCGGTCGTGGCCGTCGGCTTCACGTTCGCCGTGCCCGCACTGACCAAGTCGGTCGTCGGCTCGGTCAAGCCCGCCGACATCGGTACAGCGTCGGGTCTGTTCAGCACCGTCCGCCAGGTGGGCGCGGCGTTCGGCGTCGCAGTGGCCTCGGCAGCGTTCACCGCGACCGGCGGGTATCCGACCGCCTCCGCGGTCGCCTCCGGCTATCGCGGAGCCATGATCGTGGCCGCGGTGCTGGCAGGATTGGGAACGGTGACAACCACGATGTCCCGGCGAGCAGCCGGCAGGGCAAGCGCCGTTCTCCGGGACGACCATGCCCAGCAGCCAAGATGAACATCGTATGAGCGCCGTGCCGCCCGCGGTGTGACCAACCATGGACAA
This sequence comes from Actinomadura nitritigenes, assembly GCF_017573545.1. Taxonomy (GTDB): domain Bacteria; phylum Actinomycetota; class Actinomycetes; order Streptosporangiales; family Streptosporangiaceae; genus Spirillospora; species Spirillospora nitritigenes. The sequence goes on from NZ_JAGEOK010000030.1 coordinate 113,564, forward strand.
CTCCCGAGTGACTTCCGAGAACACGCAGCCTTCGACCGCCGAGACACCGCCGAGACACCGCCGCAGCGGCGCGGCGCCCGGCCCACACCTGTGCCTACAGAACACCACGTCCGTGCAGGTGAGATGCATGGGAGGTGATGGGCTCCGACGCCGCGCTTGATCAGTTGCAGGGCAGGCGACGGCACGGCGTTCGGCGCGGGATGATGAACGATTGTGCTCTTGCGACCGGCTTACTCGACCATGGCGAACGCGTTTGCGGTGCTGCGTCTGCTTCCGATGACCGATCGGGAGAAGGACGCTGAAATCTTGGTGCTGCGGCATCAGATCGCCGTGCTGGAGCGCCAGCTCACCGGAAAGCGAGTGCGGTTCACTGCGGTGGACCGGGCGCTGCTCGCGGCGCTGCTGCACCGGTTACCTTCTGGCGCGCTGCGGCAGATGCGGCTACTGGTGCGGCCGGAGACGGTGCTGCGCTGGCACCGCGACCAGGTCACCGGTAGGCACGCTGCCCGCTCGAAACCCAAGCGGCCGGGCCGGCCACCGACCGTTCGCTCCATCCGGCTGCTGGTGCTGCGTTTGGTGCGGGAGAACCCGGGCGTCGTGCGATGTACCGGATAACGTGCCGGAGTCGCGTATCCGCCGCGAGGGCAGATCCCCAGGTCGGCGGGAGCGGATCGACGTGTATGTACGCGATATTAGCTTGTTATCACGTACATAAGTGAAGCGATGGGCGATTGAAATCTCTAGGCGGTGAAGTCGACACCGAGCGGGGTTGGTGGAGTTCGCGCCGCAGCAGGGCGTGACCCTTGTGCTCGGGCTGAGAAACGAAACGGGTGGCCGCGCTCGGCGGGTATCTGGATGACCTCCGTGGGCGGAACCACATAGGTTCCGCGTCGAGGAGGTCGGCGTGCACCACTACAACGGGTTGATCCCTGGCCTCGAGCGGTCGATCGTCTGAGACCGCACTCCCTCGGCGGAGGAACGGGGCCCTGTATGACATGAAAGAGAGACCATGGCATGTCGGATGTGGTCGATACGGTCTCGTCTGTGGGAGTCACTGAATTCGACATCGACGTGGCTGATGGTCGCCGTCTGCGCGTCTACGACACCGGTTCCGAAGACGCCGCCGAGGCCCTCACCGTGTTCTGGCACCACGGCACACCGAACATCGGCGCGCCTCCGCACCCCCTGTTCTCCACCAGGAGCCAGCACCGCATCCGCTGGGTCGGCTACGACCGGCCTGGTTACGGCGGCTCCACGCCGGCCCCGGACCGGGACGTAGCGTCCGCCGCTGCCCACGTCAGCGCCATCGCCGACGCGCTCGGCATTGCGCGGTTTGCGGTCATGGGGCACTCGGGCGGTGCTCCGCACGCTCTGGCCTGCGGAGCACTGCTGCCCGACCGGGTCACCGCCGTAATCGGCATCGCCGCCCTGGCCCCGTTCGACGCCGATGGACTCGACTGGTTCTCCGGCATGACGAACTCCACCGCGAACTCCCTACGGGCAGCCGTCGCCGGCCGCGCGACCAAACAGCACCACCAGACCAACGCCGAGTACGACCCGGACATGTTCACTCCGGCAGACCATGCAGCACTCACTGGCCCGTGGTCCTGGTTCGGCGACATCGTCGACCGGGCCCTCGAGAACGGCCTCGACGGGCTCATCGATGACGACCTGGCCTATGTCGCGCCCTGGGGCTTCGCCCCGGCCGACATCACCGCACCGGTCCTGTTGCTGCACGGGGAACAAGACCGGATTGCTCCTTGCGCCCACGGCCGATGGCTCGCCCGCAACTGCCCCACAGCACACCTACGGCTGTCTGCAGACGACGGACACATCTCCGTCCTGAACTCCGCCCCCGCAGCACTGGACTGGCTTCACCCACAAGCAGCCCCGAACTAGCCAGCAGCATCGACAGTCAGCCACAACCTACGAGGTAATAGTCAATTATCACGTACATCTCTGAGTGAGCCGTACCGGGTTCGGTGAAGTCCTTCAAGCCAGTCATGATCTCGGCTGGCAGGGAGGAGCATGACCGCGATGGCGGCACCACGCAAGTACCCTCAAGAGCTTCGGGAGCGGGCTGTCCGGCTGGCGTTGGAGTCCGATCGGCCGATCGCGCAGATCGCCGCTGATCTGGGCATCCACCGTGAGGCGCCGCGTACCTGGGTGCGGCAGGCCCAGGCCGATGCCGGCCAGCGGTCCGAGCAGCTGACCAGCGCTGAACGCGAGGAGCTCAGGCGGCTGCGCCGCGAGAACAGCGAGCTGAAGCGGGCCAACGCGATACTGAAGGCCGCCAGTACGTTTTTCGCCGCCGAGCTCGGCCAGCCCCGGACGAAGTAGTCGCGGTGGTCGACCACCTTCGCGACCGCTTCGGGGTCGAGCCGGTGTGCAGGGTGCTGAACCTGTGCCCGGGCACCTACTACGGCCGCAAACGCCGCCCGCCCTCGGCCCGCGCCCAGCGCGATGCAGCCCTGCTTGAGCAGATCAAAGACGTGCACCAGGCCAACTACGGGGTCTACGGATCCCGGCGCGTGCACCAGCAGCTGCGCCGCGAAGGCGTGCGGGTGGCTCGGTGCACGGTGGAGCGGCTGATGCGCGAGCATGGGCTGGAAGGTGTGCGCCGCGGAGCCAAGCGGCGCACCACCACACCCGACGAGTCGATGCCTCGACCACCGGATCTGGTCAACCGGCGCTTCACCGCGGACCGGCCGGACCGGTTGCGGCTGGCCGACATCACCTACGTGCGCACCTGGGAAGGCTGGGTGTACGTGGCGTTCGTGCTGGACGCCTTCTCTCGCCGGATCGTCGGCTGGCAGCTGGCCGACCACCTGCGCACCGACCTACCCTTGGACGCCCTGGAGATGGCGCTGTGGCAACGACGGCGCGAAGGACGGCCGCAGGCCGGCGGCCTGATTCACCACAGCGACAACGGCTGCCCAGTACACATGCTGGGCGTTTGGGAAGCGCCTGCGAGACGCTGGGCTGCCCGGCTCGATGGGCACCGTCGGCGACTGCTTCGATAATGCCATGATGGAGTCGTTCTGAGGGACAATGCAACTCGAACTCCTGAATACCAAGAAATGGTCGACAAGAGCCGAACTCGCTGCCGCAGTGTTTGAATGGATCGAGTGCTGGTATAACCCGTTCAGAAGACATTCCAGTATCGGAATGCTGAGCCCGGTCGCCTTTGAGGAGCGACACCGCGCCTCACCGCCGACCAGTTGACCCATCTCACCCCAGGTGGCCGCGCTACGGGGGGAACCTCATTTCCGGTTGTTCCGGCGACGATCCTGCGCTGGCTTTGTGACCTCCTCGCCCGTAAGTGGACCTTCACCGACCGGCGCCGTCCAGGTCGCCCCCGCACAGGTGCGGCGATCAGAACGCTGATCTTGCGGATGGCGCGAGAGAACCCGGCGTGGGGGCACCGGCGGATCCAAGGAGAGTTGGCGCGTCTCGGCTACACGATTGCGGCTTCCACGGTGTGGGAGATCCTGCATGCAGCCGGCATCGATCCGGCACCGTGTCGGGCGGAGCCGACGTGGCGGCAGTTCCTGACCGCTCAAGCACACGCGATCATCGCCTGCGTCTTCCTGGTGGTGGAGACGGTCCTGCTCAAGCGGCTCTATGTGCTGGTGTTCATTGGGCACGGTACCCGCAGAGTGCACCTGGGCGGGGTGACCGCGTGCCCGACGGGGGCGTGGGCGGTGCAGCAGGCCCGCAACCTGGCGATGGAGTTGGGGGATCGTATCGGCGCGCTGCGGTTCTTGATCCACGACCGCGATCCGGTCTTCACCGCCGCGTTCGATGAGGTGCTCAAAACCGAAGGGCTCAAGGTCGTGAGGATCTTGTCGCGGACACCTCGGATAACCGCCATCTGCGAGCGCGTCATCGGAACCTTTCGCCGTGAACTGCTGGACCGGGTGTTGATCCTGGGGGAGCGGCACCTGGCCCTGGTGCTCGGCGAGTACCTGACCCACTACAACGGCCACCGGCCCCACCAAGCCCGCCGGCAACGACCTCCAGATGCCGAATGCCAGCCCGCCAGGACCCCGGCTGAAGCAAACGACCTGAGATCCATCCGGCGAAGACCCGTCGTCACGGGCATGATCAACGAATACCGCCATGCCGCATAACCCCAGCTCAAGCCGCATAACTCAATAATCGAGCGGCGCAGGGCCGGCATCGAGTAAGGGTTATAGCGCTACTATAGTCATTACCTGGAGGTGTCGTGAAGATCCCCATTGATGACTACAGCTGGGGGATGGTGGTCGCCAACGACCTGGTCGCCACCTCACCCACCGTGCGGACCAGCGGAGACGCGCTGCCCGATCCGATCGCGCTGGCGGCCTTCCTCGCCGAGCACCGGCTGCGACGCGAGGGCCCGCTCACCGATGAGGACGTCCGTCAGGTGCACTTCCTGCGCCGCGAGGTGCGGGGGATCATCGAGACCGAGACCGCCGGTCAGGCGGTCGCGGGAGCGACCGTGCTGATCCGGCGCGCCGGGCTGGCCCCGACGCTGGAACGGCGGGACACGGGCCATTGGGAATGGCTGATCCCCACCGCGCCGGGAGCCGGCCTCGCCGACGAACTCGCCGCGCTTGTCGCCACCGGCATCCTGGGCGTCGTGCGAACGCTGGGGCACCGGCGTTTCCGTCCGTGTGCGGCCCCTGGCTGCCGAGGCGTGTTCGCCGACATCAGCCGGGCCGGAAGGCGCCTCTACTGCATGCCCGACCTGTGCGGCAACCGCGTCAACGTCGCCAACCACCGCGCACGCCACCATGAAAGGGGCCTGATCCGATGAACACTTCCCTGCTGCAGGGGGCCGTCCGCCTGCCCGACGGCACCTACATCCGCGGCCGCGGCCTGCGCCGTCCGCTGCCCGAAGGGCCCAGGCCCGACGTCGGCCTCTACCTCGGGTCCGGCCGGTTGCGCCGCCGCCACGAGGCCGCGCTGTCCTGGCCCCACGTCTGGATCGACTGGCCCGACTTCCTGCTGCCCCGCGATTCCGACGAGGCCGTCCGGCAGATCCATCACCTGCACGAACAGGCGCGTTCCGGTCTGTCGGCCGAGGTGGCGTGCGGCGGCGGCGTCGGCCGCACGGGCACGGTCATCGCCTGCCTGGCCATCCTGTCCGGGGTGGACGCCGCCGACGCGACCGACTGGGCCCGCGCGCACCATCACCCCAAAGCCGTGGAAACCCCTTGGCAGCGCCGATGGGTGAGCCGTTTCCCGCAGCTCGTCCCCGACCGCTGACAAGGCCTCGAACACGGTCCGCGTTTCCGGTGCCCGGGCCGTAGACGGCCCGGCGCCCCGGGGCTGTTTGCCCTCGGATCCGAGCGTGCTGCAGGACGACGGCCGGGGCTCCGGTGCATGCCAACGCACCATCGTCAGGCCCGTACGGGGCCGGGGAGGCGGGCCGTCCGAGAACGCCCGCCGAAGACCTGCCTCCCCCAGCACCCTCGGCCACCCCCCATGAGCGACCAGTACACCGACGCCGCCGAGGCCCTCGCCGCGATCGAGCGGACCAGCAGCGCGCCCACGCTGACCAGCGGCTGCCGGTCTGGTACCTCCCGGGCGTCATCGGTCTCGGCACGGCGGCCGCGGTCAGCACCGAGCTGGACGGCACCGCCCAGGCCGGCCTCGCCGCCGCCGCGGTCGCCGGGCTGCTCGGTCTCGTCGCCGCGCTGTCCGCCCGCACCCGCATCAAGTTCCGGCCGCGCACCTGGACGCTAAAGGCCGGTGCCCTGATGGCGCTGTGGATCGCCTCGATCTTCGTGGTCTGGGGCGTCGTCCCACCCCTGGTCGGCCTGGTCACCGACTCGGGCGTCTGGCAGAAGGCCGTCGCGGGCGCCGTCGCCGCCGTCTACAGTGCAGCGACCGTCCGCCGGGCGGACCATCGTGTTCGCGCGGCTGGCCGGGAAGGTCGCCCGATGAACCTGGACCCCGTGATCCACACCCCCGCGCGGCTGCAGATGGTCTCCCTGCTGGCGACGGCGACCGAGGCCGAGTTCGGCTTCGTCCGCGACAGCCTCGGGCTGAGCGACTCGGTGGTGTCCAAGCACGCAAGCGCGCTGGAGACGGCCGGCTACGTCGAGATCCGCAAAGGTTACGCCGGCAAGCGCCCCCGCACCTGGTTCAAGCTCACCCGCCAGGGCCGCCGCGCGTTCGACGAGTACGTCGCCACGCTCCAGCAGATCGTCGGCCGGCCCCTCGCCGCCACCCCGGCCGAGAACGACCACTGATCGCGCGGCCGCCGGAGAAGCCCGCCCGCCCGAGACAGCTGAGGTTCGCGGGATTCAGGAGGAGATCAGGGGAGAGGCTCGGGTGCGCAGTGCGGCGTCAAGCGCCAAGAGTTCGGCGGCGTCGGGCTCGCCGAGGTGACCCTGGTCGCGCTCCGCCCGCGCGTCATCACCCGCACGACTCCGACGAACTCCAGGACCAGCGGCGACGAGCACGCCGGCGGGACCGCCCGCCCACGGCCCGACGAGCAGGAGCGGCCCCCGCACTGGCCGCACCAGGTTGACCCGCATCGCGGCCCGGTGCACCACCCGGGCCGGATGACCCTCCCCGCGCGGATGGTCGGTCGGCTCGGCGACGGCCGCCCGGCTCCCGCTCGGCAAGTGCGCCCCCCTGGACATGCAGCCGCCACGGTCGACCATCGGTGCCGCAACCGAGCAGGCGGTGCGTGCACAGTCGTCCGCCGATCCGAACGGCCCATCGATTCGCAGGCGAGGGGCGGACATCACCGGCGGTTCGATCTGCACCTTGAGAGGGTCAACATGAAAGGGGGGTGCGGAAAACCGCAGCCCGACGGGGTTGCGCGCCCCATTCCGGGCCTGCGTGGGCGGGCCTAGCGTCGGGTCGCGTGACGGAGAGATTGCTCGACGCATCACGCCGTGTACTCGCCGGCGTTCTCGGATTGCTGGCCCTCGGCGTGGTCATGTTCGCCGCGACGATGGCGGACGGCCCACCGCGCCCGCTGCCCGTGGACGCACGACCGGACGAGTTCAGTGCCGCGCGAGCCCTCGGCCATCTCAGCCGGTTCGCCACCGAGCCGCGGCCGATCGGCAGTGCGGCGAGCGCGAGGACGCGCGACTACCTCGTCGAGCGCCTGCGCGCCGAAGGGTTCGGCGTGCAGGTGCAGCGTGCGGTCGGGGCCTCCTCGGGGGCGGGGCTGGCGACGTTCGGGCGGGTGGAGAACGTGGTCGCCACGCTCCCGGGCAGCGACCCCACCGGGACGATCATGCTGGCCGCGCACTACGACTCCGCGGCGATGGGGCCCGGCGCGTCCGACGACGGTGCGGCCGTGGCAGCGATCCTGGAGACGGCCCGCGCGCTGCGGGAGCGCGGCCCGCTGCGCAACGACCTGGTCCTGCTGCTGTCCGACGGGGAGGAGGACGGCGTGCTCGGCGCTGAGGCGTTCGTCCGGGAGCATCCGCTCGGCCGCGCCAAGGGCGTGCTCCTCAACTTCGAAGCGCGCGGGGCGGGCGGGCCCACCCTGATGTTCGAGACGACCCGGAACAATGCGCGGCTGGTCAGCGCGTTCGCGGACGCGGCGCCGAGGCCGCACGGTGACTCCTCGATGGTCGAGCTCTACCGGATGCTGCCGAACAACACCGACTTCACCCCGCTGTCCGAAGCCGGGTTCCGCGGCATGAACTTCGCCTGGATCCAGCGCGGTTCCCACTACCACACGGCCACGGACTCGATCGGCAACCTCGATCGGGGCAGCCTCCAGCACCAGGGCGCCACCATGCTCGCCCTCACCCGCACGCTCGGGAACACCGATCTGACCGACCTGGACGGTCAGGGCGACGCGACCTACTTCCGCCTGCCCGGGGCGATGGTGACCTACCCGGGGGCGCTGGTGCCGGTGCTGACCGTCCTGTCGGTCCTGGCGTTCGGCGGGCTGGTCGCGGCGGTGCGGAAACAGCGGCTCGCGAGCCTGCCGCGCATGCTGATCGCCGCGGTGTCCGCGGTGCTGCCGCTGCTGCTGGCGGCCGTACTGGCGCAGGTGCTGTGGAGCGTCCTGGCGGGCGTGCGGCCCGACTACGACACGATGGGCGGCCTGCTGCACCGGCCGGTGCCCTACCGGGCCGCCGTCGCCGCGCTGGCCGTGCTCGCGCTGTCGCTGTGGTACGTCCCGCTGCGCCGCAGGCTCGGCCCGGCTGCGCTCGCGGTCGGCGCGCTCGCCTGGCCGACGGGTTTGGGCGTCCTGCTCACGTGGGCCGCGCCGGGCGCCGCGTTCCTGTGCACGCTGCCCGCTCTAGCATGCGCGCTGGGCGGTCTGGGTGCCGTCCTGCTGCCGCGCGGGCGGTTTGCGGCACTGCTGCTCGGGCTCGTTGTCCCCGGGCTGCTGCTGCCCGCGTGGGCGCAGGCGGCCTTCGACGGTATGGGGCTCGCGCTGGCGGGCGTGCCCGCACTGGCGCTGGCACTGTTCGGGCTGACGCTGCTTCCCCTCGCCGAACTCGTTCTCCCCGAGCGGCGGGCCGCGCTCGCCGTGCCGTCGGCCCTCGCGCTCGCCGTCGCGCTGGCCGTGACCGGGATGACCGCCGAGACCTACGACCAGACGCGCCCCCGCCGCACCCACCTGGCCTACGTGATGAACGCCGACAGCGGCACCGCGCACTGGGTGAGCGGTGACGCCGATCCCGGCTCCTGGACCCGGCGGTACGTGTCCGGCCACGACCAGGGCGGGCTTCCGCCCGGATACGCGCGCAACCTGCGGTGGACGGGTCCGGCTCAGCCGATGCGGGCGGCCGAACCCAGCGTCCAGATCGTCTCCCGCGACGGCGACCTGCTCCGGCTGCGGGTGAACACCGGACGCGGCGCCCGCTCGGTGACGCTGCGCTTCGACCACCCGATCACCGAGGCGTCAGCGGCCGTACCGGGCTCCAGGCCCGCACGCGTGGCGGTCGACGGGACACGACCCAAAACCTGGCCCGGCGAGGTCCGCTTCCGCGGCCTCCCCGCCAGCGGTGCCTCGATCAGCGTGCGCGTACCTGGCGCCCGGCGGCTCACCGCGATCGCGGAGACGACCGGTCTCACGACCGTGCCCGGCTTCGTGCCGCCGCCGCGCGATCTGGTGCCCTCCACACGTGAGGACGGCGACCTGACCGCCGTGACCCGCACCTACAACCTGCGGTAAAGGACTTGCCGACCGCCTTAAGAAACCCTCCCGGCCAGCTCCGCCGCCATGATCCACATCGCCATGACCGACCTCATGACCCGCCGCCTCACCGGCGAGAACGCACCCACCTGGCGCGGAACCTGAACCCGGAACCCAACAGAAACCGCAGGATGAAACGCCCACTTTTAAGAAAACCAGGCTCGCGGACAGCAGCCGACGGCCTGACCGCTGCCCTGGTGGTGGCTCCGCGCTGTGCTGCCCGGCGACTGGACGAGGCTTCCTCTAGCTGAAACTGCACCGCCCCCGCCGCGCAGCCACCGGACTGCTGCGATCGCCGAGGCCGAGGAGTGGCCAGCCGAGGAGGTGACTGGTCAACTGCTTGATGCCTAGTAGTGTGCCTCGGCGTGGTGATCTTCTCCGAGCGGGTGGCCGCGTTGCGGGCGGCGGCGCAGGACGGCGACGCCGGGGCCGCCCGGGAATACGGGCGGTTGTTGAGCCTGCTTCCGGATGTGGCCGTGGTGGAGGACGAACCGGTCTGGCCCGGTGAACCATGGCTGCGCGCCGCGGTCACCTCACGTCCCGATGACGCGCTGGCCCGTACGCTGCTGGGGAGTCTGCTGGTCACGCAGATCGCGTTGTGGCGGACCATCGTCGACATCGCCCCCGATGTCGACGAGGAGGAGGTCGAGTCCGCGAACACGCGTCGGCGAGAGGAGGCGGAGGAGTTGCTCGGCGGCGTCCTGCGCGAGGCCCCTGAGGCGCCCACGCCCAAGGCGTGCCTAGCGGCGCTGGCCGAAGCGTTCGACGAGGGCGACTACCCCGAGGGCGAGGACGGGGCTTTCCCCTACGACTACCATCTGGTCGAGACGGAGTTGTGGAGCGGCTCGGTATGCACCAGGCTTCAACTGGTCGTCACCGATCCCGAGGAATTGCGCTGGGCCTGCGACTATTGGTTGGCGAATTATGCCGACCTGGTCGGCACACTCACCCTTACCTCGTACTCCCGGGGCGAGAAGGTCGACACTGTGGCTCTTTTGGAAGGCCCTGCCGAGACCGTCGACTGGGAGGCGGTGACGATTCCGCCGTTGGCGGGAGCGCCGCTGCCGCCGGGGCACCCTGCCCCGCACTGGCGCACCTACTACGGATTTACCGTAGAGGTTGGATGAGCAGTGGAAACAACGAACTCATGGGAATAGTGTCCCATCACGGACGGTTCCTGGGCTGAGTTCAGGCTGTTGAGAGCGGCCAAGGACTCTGGTTGGTGAGCCGAGTGAGGGCGTCCAGGAAGCCGATGCCGTATTTGGCGGTGGTGGCCAGGTAGCACGCATGTCCGGGCGGCCAGCTTCGTTGGTCCGGTCCTGGTGGGTGGGGTTGTTGGCGTTGACGCACCGGGGCGGTCAGTTCGCTGGGGCCAATACCCGCCGGACAGTCGAAGTCGTGCTCCCGCACCACCTCATCCTGTACCGCTCGAATACTCAGTTTCATGCTGTGAGCTGGGATTTTGCTGCGGTGCCGCAGCAGTCACTGCGACCATCTCGAGGTGTTGTTGTCTCTGCTCTACCGGTTGGTCCGGAGCCTGCCCGGCCTGTTGGTGATGCTGGTCCGGTCTGATCTGTCCAAGGACGTCGAGTTGCTGGTGCTGCGTCACGAGAACCAAGTGCTGCGCCGTCAGGTCGCAGGTCGTCCGCGCTGGGATCATGGCGACCGGCTCTGGTTTGCGGCGTTGTCCCAACTGGTGCCGCGCCGGCGGTGGGCCGAACTCTTCCCGGTTGTGCCGGCGACGATCCTGCGCTGGCACCGTGACCTCGTCGCCCGTAAGTGGACCTTCACTGACCGGCGCCGTCCAGGTCGCCCCCGCACGGGTGCGTCGATCAGAACGCTGATCCTGCGGATGGCGCGGGAGAACCCGGCCTGGGGACATCGGCGGATCCAAGGCGAGTTGGCCGGTCTCGGCTACACGATCGCGGCGTCCACGGTGTGGGAGATCCTGCACGCAGCCGGCATCGATCCGGCACCGCGTCGGGCGGAGCCGACGTGGCGGCAGTTCCTGACCGCTCAAGCACACGCGATCATCGCCTGCGTCTTCCTGGTGGTGGAGACGGTCCTGCTCAAGCGGCTCTATGCGCTGGTGTTCATCGAGCACGGCACCCGCAGAGTGCATCTGGCCGGGGTGACCGCGTGCCCGACGGGGGCGTGGGCGGTCCAGCAGGCCCGCAACCTGGCCATGGAGTTGGAGGATCGTATCGGCGCGCTGCGGTTTTTGATCCATGCCCGCGATCCGATCTTCACCAGCGCGTTCGATGAAGTGTTCAAGGTTGAAGGGCTCCGGGCCGTCAGGACCTTGTCGCGGACGCCGCGGATGAATGCCATCTGTGAGCGCGTGATCGGAACCCTTCGCCGTGAACTGCTGGACAGGGTGTTGATCCTGGGGGAGCGGCACCTGGCCTTGGTGCTCGGCGAGTACCTGGACCACTACAACGGCCACCGGCCACACCAGGCCCGCCGGCAACGACCTCCAGATGCCGAATGCCAGCCCATCAGGACCCCGGCTGAACTCAACGCGCTGCGATCCATCCGGCGAAGACCCGTCGTCACCGGCGTGATCAACGAATACCACTACGCCGCATAACCCCAGCTCAAGCTGCCCAACTCAATAGTCGAGCGGGACAGGCTCCGAGGTCAGCCGCCAGCACCACTCCGTCAGGCCTTTCACTCCCCGGCGCATGATGAACCGGGGGCCAGCCGGACTGCTCAAGCGTGCCTTGAGGCGATATCGCCTCCAAGCTGCCACATCTCATAGTTCCCGCATTCTGCTGTGATCTCGGCTGTCGACTGAGCCGCAGCGACGAAGTCACTCACCACCGGCGAGGTGTGCGATGTCGCCACCGCGAGGTACACCTGGTCGGGGGCCAGATCCGGGATGGGCACATAGACGACGTCCGGATGCGAGTAGAACACGGACGCCGAACGGGCCAGGAAGGAGATTCCCCGTCCGGCCGCTACATGCTCGAGCGTCTCGTCCACCCCGCGCACCGCGTATCCGGCGTTGGGGAGAGGACGCTCGGTGGGCTGCGTGCTCGAGTCACCGTGCCAGACCAGCGTTTCGCCGGCCAGGTCGGCCTCGGTGACCTCCTCCTTGCCGGCAAGCCGGTGTCCGGCGGGCAGTACCGCTACCCGCGGCTCGGTGTACAGCGGGGTGACACGCAGCCCGGCCTCGTCAATGGGCAGCCGCACGTAGCCGACGTCGATGCGGCCGTCGAGCAGCATCGCAGCCTGGTCGTCCCCTTCGATCCGCCGCACGTCCACGACCACGTCCGGGTGCCGCTCCTCGAACGCACGGGCCGCCGGGATGACTGCGATGCCGGCCCGGAAACCGACCATCAGCCGCCGCTTGCCGCCGGCGGCCGCGGACACCCGGCGGCGGACCGCGTGGGTCGAGGCGAGCAGCGGACCGGCGTCGGCCAGCAGTTGCCGGCCCGCGTCTGTCAGCTCTACGCCGTGGCGATCTCTGGTGAACAGCGCGGCGCCGAGATCCCGCTCGAGCGCGCGGATCTGCCGGCTGAGCACCGGCTGTGCGATGTGAAGCTCATCGGCGGCGCGGCCGAAATGCAGCCGGTCGGCCACGGTGACGAAGTAACGCAGTTTGCGCAGATCCAGATCCATGAAACCCCCGGCCCGGTGGTACCTCCAGGGTATCACCACGGCTTCAAAAGGTCTTGGACGCCACTCAGACCCGATGGCAGCATGAAGAACAGGCGCTTAAGAGCATCGAAGTGAATTCGGTACAAGAAGCCGACACTGGAATCTGACGGCATAGGCAAAGCCCGGAAAGCAGGGATACCGATGAGCGGCATCAGCATTATCGGATTGGGAAACATGGCCCGTGCGCTGGCCGGCCGTGCGCTCGCCGGCGGTAACACCGTCGAGATCATCGGCCGCGACCAGGCCAAGACCAAGGAATTGGCCGCCGCGCTCGGCGGCCCCACGGTCGGGACGTCCGGGGCAGCCCCGGCCGGGGACATCGTGATCCTCGCCGTGCCGTACGCCGGCGCGGCGGCGGTGGTGCGGGAGTACGGGGACGCACTGCGCGGCAAGATCATCGTCGACGTCACCAACCCCGTAGCCCCCGACCTGCGGGGCTTCGTCGTCCCCGACGGCAGTTCCGGCGCACAGGAGATCGCCAAGGCGGCTCCCGGCGATGCGCATGTCGTCAAGGCGTTCAACACCGTGTTCTCCCACGTTCTGACGGCCGGCCCGGCCGAGGACCGCCCTCTGGACGTGTTCATCGCCGGCGACGACGCGCAGGCGAAGGCACGTGTGTCGGCGTTCGCCGAGAGCCTGGGGCTGCGCCCCTGGGACACGGGGGAACTGTTCATGGCGCGGGCGCTGGAGAACGCCGGCCTGCTGGAGCTGGGCCTCATGAACCACTCCGTCAAGCACGCCAATTTCTCCCTCGGCATCACCCTTCTCGGCTGAGCGCACTCCCATCACTACCTCTCGTGCCGCATTGCACCAGTTCACTTACGGCACGGAAAGACCCTGCACCTACCCTCACAAGGACAGCTAGATGCACGTATTCGTCGCCGGGGGGACCGGCCATTCCGGTTCGTACATCATCCCCGAGCTCATCGCCGCCGGGCACGAGGTCACCGGCCTGGCCCGGTCGGACGCTTCCGCGGCGGCCCTGTCCGCGCTCGGCGCGAAGGTGCGTCGCGGCGACCTTCAGGATCTCGACGGGCTCAAGGAGGCAGCCTCGGGCTCCGACGGCGTCATCCACGTCGCCCACAGGCAGGATCTGCTGCCCTCCGGCGGAATGGACGCCGTGGCCGCTGCGGAGCTTCCGATCATGCTCGCGTACGGCGAGGCACTTGCGAGTACCGGCAAGCCGCTGGTCACGGCGGGAAGCATGGGCTCGCCCGGGAACCTGGGGCGGCCGGCCACCGAGGTGGACCCGGCCCTCCCCGCCGGCGAGGAGCACAAGGGCACCCTGCGGGTCCGCAACGTCGTGGAAAGTGCCGTTGTCGACCTCTCCGAGCAGGGGGTGCGGTCTTCGGTCGTGCGGATCGCCAACATCGCGCACAGCACGACCGATCGTGCCGGCTTCCTCGTGCAGCTGATCGCGCTCGCGAAGGAAAAGGGGTTCGTCGGCTACCCCGGAGACGGCGCGAACCTATGGAACGCCGTGCACATCCGCGATGCCGCCACCCTGTTCCGCCTGGCGCTGGAGAAGGGGCCGGCCGGCAGATACTGGCACGCGGTCGAGGACGGGGGCATCACGTTCCGCGACATCGCCGAGGCCATCGCCAGCCGCATGGGCCTGCCCGCCGTGAGCGTCCCCAACGATGCCCTGATGACACCGGGGTACTTCGGGTTCCTCACGAATATCGTCACGCAGAGCTACCCGGCGTCCAACCTCATCACCCGCCGGACCCTCGGCTGGGAACCCGCCCAGCCCGGCCTGCTCGCCGATCTGGACAACGGCCACTATTTCCCCGCTGGCTGATGGCGGGAACCCGGATCGCAGTGAGCCGGGCAACCGGCGAGTCCGGCTCTTCTGAAGGACGTTGAGACCATGACGACTGTGGGATTCATCGGAAGCGGAAGCATCGGCAGGACCCTCGCGCGACTCGCTGTCGGGGCCGGGCACCATGTGGTGCTCAGCAACTCGCGCGGCCCCGGAACGCTCGTGGGAACGGCCGAGGAACTGGGGCCGCGGGCGTCCGCGGCGACGAGCGAAGAGGCCGCGGCGGCCGGTGACATCGTCGTGGTCGCGGTGCCGGTCAGTGCCTTCCCGCACGTGCCCGCCGCGCCACTGGCCGGGAAGACGGTCATCGACACCTGCAACTACGGCCCCGAGCGTGACGGGTACATCCCCGAGCTTGACGACAAGTCTCTCACCTCAAGCGAACTGCTTCTGCGGTACGTCCCGGACGCCCTCCTCGTGAAGGCGTTCAACAACATCTTCTTCAAGCACCTGCTGTCACTTGCCCGCCCGGCGGGGGTGGCCGACCGCTCCTACCTGCCGATCGCTGGGGACTCCGCACCGGCGAAGGCGGCGGCGACCGAATTCATCGGCTCCATCGGCTACAGCGTGGTAGACGCGGGAACGCTGGCCGACAGTTGGCGGCAGGCGACGGGTACGCCGGTGTGGGGAACACCGTATGGGCCGTACTCGAACGAGAATGGCCAGCCGGTCGGCGAGGACGCCATCCGCGCGGCACTGGCCACCGCAACGCGGTAACCGTCAATTATCGCGGACCGTGATGCGGTCCGGCCGCGCCATGCCCCCGCCCGGCCGCGTTGGCTCACTTTAGCCCGCGTTCTCCCGTTCCAGTTCAGCGGTGCATGCTGCTTCATCACTCGTGATTCCCCGGCGCAGGTCCTCGTCGGTCTCGGCACGCTTGACCCAGGTGCGCAGCGCGTCGGGATGAAAGCCGAGCTGGTCGGCGATACGGCATAGCCCACCGGCCCGGGGCCCGAGGTCCTTGTAGCCTCGATCGCCATCCTCGTAGCGCGTCCGCGCAGCTCGTCGGGGTACTTGCGGGCTGCCATCATGCCCGCGATCGTCCCGGGCCTTCGCTGATCTCGCTCCGCACCCGCCGGTCGACGAAAAAGCGTCGGTACCAAAATAGAAAAGGTTGGGAGATTGGGCTATTTCCGAGTGTCATAGATGGGCTTGAGGAAGCCTTTCGGTGCTGGTGTGGCTTGCGGACTGGTATGTAGCATCGGGTTTCGATGAAGGGGTCGACGTACAAGAGGTGTAAATGCCGTGGCGTGAACGGAAAGGAACTTGCTTCCCGCTGTCCGCAGTTGCGTCATGAGGGCGGCACGTGGAACCCGCGGCACGGTACCTGGTATTTCTACTTGGAACTCGACGCCGGCCCAGGTGGTAAGCGCCGTCGGGTCCGCCGGGGCGGGTTCACCACGCAAGAGGGCGCTGAGAACGCTCTGGAGGATGCACTGTGCCGGGCATTGCGCGGGTTGGACCCGGGTGTGCGGTAGTACACGGTCGGGCAATACCTTGATGAGTGGCTTGCCGACCATCGGGGCCTGCGCCGCAGTACCCGCAAATCCTACAGGGAGCACATCGAGTACCACCTCAACCCCCACCTCGGCCACATAGAACTGGACCAGCTACGCGTTTCACATGTGAACGAGATGTTCGCCGCGATCGACGCCGGCAACGAGCGCATCTTGTGGGCGGCAGGGGAACGTCGGCGGTTGCTTGCGGCGGCCCGGCGGGCATGGCGATCCGGGGACAAGGCCGCGCACAGAGCCGCTCGCGCCGAACTCGCCGGGCTTCCGCCGCACCGCCGGACGGTCGGGGCGGCGACCATGCAGCGCATCCGCGCGACCCTACGGTCGGCTCTGGCGGACGCGGTACGGCAAGGCCTGGTCACGGTGAACGTGGCGAAGCCGGCCAAGCTCAAGACAGGCAAGCGCCCCAATGCCCTCGTGTGGGGCACCGAACGCGTCACCGCATGGCAGACCGCCTATGAGCGGGAACTGGCGGCAGATCGGGAACGAGCTGGCGGCCGCCATCCGCGCTGCTGCCTCCATGGGGTCATGGTGACGATGATGCCCATCGGTGATTACAACGCGCTCACGATCCGTGCTGATCGCCGATCTGGACGGTTTCTGGAACCGAGGAGTGGCCGCGGGAGCCAGGGCGGCGGCGCGCGCGTCGTCCAGCGCCACTGCCTCGACCGGCAGGCCGAGTTGCAAGAACACCGCATCCTTGAGGCCCGCGCCGGTAACGGCCACCCGCCTCCCGGGCACGACCTCCGCGCACCCCTCCCGCTCACCCGTTCAGGCTGCGCCCCACTCCATCGAGATCACCAGACCTCCTCAACCTAGAGCCTCCATCGAAACCGGTGAGCTTCCCCCCGTTCCACGGATACCCGATCTGAGTTGACCTTGATCAACTTGGGAAGGAAGTGTCTCGTGTGCACCACCTCACCCGCCAGATCGCCAAGGACAGGGCCGTGACCAGGGTCGAACGCCTCGCCGGTGAGCTGGGGCTGAGCGTCCGGGGGCTGCAAAGGCTGTTCGCGGAGTATGTCCGCATCGGGCCCAAGTGGGTGATCCGCCCGCTACCGCCTGCACGAGGTGACCGCACGCATGGCCGCCGGCGGGTTGATCGAGCGGTATTAAAATTCCCGGGCCTGTTCGGGTTGGACCGTAGCCGTCCTCGGACGTCAACCGGCTGCGGGCGATGTGTGCCGCCCGGTGTGCCTCATTCCTGCTCGGCCCGGTCAGGGTCGCGCAGTGGTCGCAGGCCGCCGGGCATCTCCGCAGCAGGAATGAGGCCCCTGTGCCTGCCGACCTCTTGGACACTGTTCCGGCCGATGCAGGCATCCAGACGTTGCTGACCGGCACCTGCTCTACGCCCTCCGCGAGGTCGAGACCCCCTACAACGAGCATCGACCTCACCAGGGCAAGACCAACGCCCGCCCGTTGAAGTCGCTGCCTTCACCGATCACCGAACCCGACGAGATCGCCCAGTGGAACATCCGAAGAAGGCAACGTCTGGGCGGGATCCTCAACGAGTACCGGCATGCGGATTGACCTGCGCGGGCGAGGTTTTCGGCAAGCACAGCTACGGCGGCGCAGATCGCTGGGTACGCCGCGGGCCGGCGGCAGCGGATCGTCAAGCATGCCGGCTCGGCCCGCACCCGGTCGAACTCGGGGTGTTGCTGGAGCGTGCCCGTGCCCTGCTGGCCGATCCGCGTCAGGAGACGCTCGCCCTCGAGGTAGAGGCACCGCCGCCAAATCGCGGGACGGGGCCGGAGGCGATCATGGACCACTTGGCTGTGCGGGTCCGTGGGGACGTCCTTGTCGCCCGCATACCGCTGCAGAATGCCTTTACGCCGCCGGCGGTGCCGGCGGCGTGAGGGTTTAAGGAGCCTCGTCCATGCTTGTGTATTTGTGCCGGTCAGGCCGCAGGATTCGTCACTTCCGCCTCGGCGGCACGGGCGAGGCATTCGACCCAGTCCTGGTGATAGCGGTAGAGCGCACCGGGATGCTTACGCCCGAGCTCCTCGAGGAAGAAAAGGCCCTGCTGCGTTTCCTCGGTCAGCACGTGACAACCATCGTCCGTGGGCGTGATCACCCAGCCGTGGTATGCGCTCGAACCGGTTTCGTCATCGTCGACCGTCGTCTCCCACGAGAGTCTGGCGAAAGGCTCGCACTCCGTCACTTTTAGGGTCATGGGAAATCCAACCGTGACGCGGCTGTACTTGGTTTCGAGTGCCAGTTCCGACGCGCCGCTCAGGATCTTGACGCGATCTTCGGGAGGAAAATAGCTCGACCAGTTCTCGGCGTCGACGAGCAGCTTCCATACGACTTCGGGCGGCGCCTTCACGTCGATATCATTGACCCTTTTTCATCCTCGGGTGAGCTCGTAGTTCTGCAGGACGGCGATGGTCTTGACCAGGTGGCCGGCCTTGCCGGGGCTACAGCGGAGCTTGCGGAGGATTCGCCATGATTTGAGCTGGGCGTT
>NZ_JAGEOK010000031.1 GCF_017573545.1 Actinomadura nitritigenes
CCTGCGCCGCCGTCCTGCGCCGCCGTCCTGCGCCGCCGTCCTGCGCCGCCGTCCTGCGCCGCCGTCCTGCGCCGCCGTCCTGCGCCGCCGTCCTGCGCCGCCGTCCTGCGCCGCCGTCCTGCGCCGCGCCCGCCGAGAATCGCCCGAAAAGGTGAATTTCGAATGATCGGGTTGAGCCGGGCAGGGGTGCCGGGCCGTGTTAGGAGTATGGGACTCATACTCCGACTGCTGGTCGCCGCGGGGCTCGCCGCGGACGCCGTCGTGCACTGGAGGTTCGCTCCCCAGATGGCGTTCGTCCAGGGCGGCTCGATCCACGGCGACCTGCTCTTCCGCATCCAGGCCGGGATCGCCGCCGTCGTCGCGGTGATCATTCTCACCTACGCGGCCCGCTGGTCGTACGCGCTGGCGTTCCTCGTCGCGGGGAGCGCGGTCGGCGCGCTCCTGCTCTACTACTACGTCGACGTGGGCGCGCTCGGTCCGCTGCCGGACATGCACGAGCCCGTCTGGTACACCGAGAAGACGATCAGCCTGGTCGGCGAGGGGATCGCGGCGGTCGCGGCGGCGGTCGGCATCCTCACCGTCCGGCGGCGGCCGGAGGACGGGGACCCGCTCTTCGAGCGCGAGCACGTCCGCAACCTCTGACCCGCACCGCCCGGGAGCGGGCCACGCGGGGTGACCGGCGAATTCACTAGCGTGGCTAATGATCTTGATTCCCGGGTGGAACCGGGATTTTCCTGGCTACCATCCCCGTTGATCTTGGGAAACGGCGGCGGGGGAGGCGCGGGATGGTCGACCGGCGGAAGCGGGGCGCGGGCGTGCACCGCGCGGCGTCCCCACTCGAGCGGACGCTGCTGCACCGCACGCTCATCAGGCTGGGCGTGCCGCGCTTCATGGCGGACCACGCGGCCGCGCTCCTGGCCGCGAACCGCCGTCCCGCCCCCAAAGGGGCCGAGGGCGACGACCGGTAGGTCCGCGCCTACGCCGCGACCTCCGACTCCTTGGGCGCCGGTGCCGTGACGGACCCGATGAAGCGGGCGGCGTCGCGCATCGCGGCGCTCGCCTCCGGAAGCACCCGGTTCAGGATCTGGAAGACGTGCATCTGCCCCTTCCAGACCTGGAGCTCGCAGTCCGCGCCCGAGGCGGTCAGCGCGTCCGCGAGCGCCTCCGCCTCGGGGCGCAGCACCTCCACGCCGCCGACCTGGATCAGCACCGGCGGCGTGTCCGCCCACGCGCAGGTGAGCAGGGCCAGCCGCGGGTCGTCGAATCCGGCCGACCCCACCACGAGGCGGGCGACCCGGCGCGCCGCATAGGCGCTGATGTACGGGTCGCGGGCGCGCCGCTGCGCGCGGGTGGACAGTTCGCAGGTCAGGTCGACCCAGGGCGAGAACAGGACGATCCCGGCGGGGGACGGCAGCCCCGTCCGGCAGATCTCGCCCGCCAGCGTCGCGGCGAGGTGCCCGCCCGCCGAGTCGCCCGCCACGACGATCCCGGACGCGGGGACGCCGCGGTCGAGCAGCCACCGGTAGGCGGCGGCGGCGTCCTCCAGCGCGGCGGGGAACGGGTGCTCGGGCGCGAGCCGGTAGCGGGGCGCGAGGACGGGCAGCCCGGTGTCGACCGCGAGCCGCGACGTGATGGAGCGGTGCGTGCGCGGCGAGCAGACGACGTAGCCGCCGCCGTGCAGGTAGAGGATCGCGCCCTCGGCGGGGGTCTCGGGCGCGTCGCGGGCGACCACCCACTCGCCCCTGACCGGCCGGTCACCAGGGCTCTCGACGCGCGGGTCCGCCAGCGGGACGACCCGGACGCGCGAACCGGCCCGCAGCAGCCGGGACGCGGCGTCCACGGCGGAGCGGGCGGTGCGGATGCTCGGGGCGTGCCCGGGGACCCGGTGCATGAAGGGGTGGACGCCCAGCCGGAGGGCGCCGGAGATCGTGCGGCTGCGGACGCTCGGGTCCATCGGCACCTCACTGGCTGTTTCCGTTGTGTTATGTACATGCCCATTTGTGGCGTGTAATCAACATCACAGCTTGATCGCGAGGGAGGCCCGGACCGGCGGGGTCTGTGATCCTGGCCACGGGCCCGCCGCGATACCGTGAGGTCATGAGCGCCGTGCCGCCTTCCCAGCCTCCGCCCCGGGGCTGCGGGCTGGAGATCTTCTGGGACGACCGGCTCGTCTCCTACGACTTCGGGCCCGGCCACCCGATGAACCCGGTCCGCGTCGAGCTGACGATGGCGCTGGCCCGCGAGCTCGGCGTGCCGGACCGCCCCGGCGTGCGGGTGTCCCCGTTCGAGCCCGCCGGCGACAAGCTGCTCCGCCTCGTCCACGAGGAGGCGTACATCGCGGCCGTCAAGCACGCGGGCGCGACCGGGCTGCCGGAGCCGCGGTACGGCCTCGGCACCGACGACAATCCGGTCTTCCTCGGCATGCACGACGCGTCCGCGCTGGTCACGGGCGCCTCGGTGGCCGCGGCGGAGGCGGTCTGGACGGGCCGCGCCGAGCACGCCGCGAACATCTCCGGCGGCCTGCACCACGCGCTGAGCGGCGCCGCGAGCGGCTTCTGCGTCTACAACGACCCGGCCGTCGCGATCGCGTGGCTGCTGGAGAACGGCGCCGAGCGCGTCGCCTACGTCGACATCGACGTGCACCACGGCGACGGCGTCCAGGCCGCCTTCTACGACGACCCGCGCGTCCTGACGATCAGCCTGCACGAGACGCCGCGGACGCTGTTCCCCGGCACCGGGTTCCCCACCGAGACCGGCGCCGACGGTACGGCGGTCAACGTCTCGCTGCCGCCCGGCACCAACGACGCGTCCTGGCTGCGCGCGTTCGAGGCGGTCGTCCCGCAGCTGCTGCGCCGGTTCCGCCCGCAGGTGCTCGTCACCCAGCAGGGCGCCGACTCCCACGCGCTCGACCCGCTCGCCCACCTGATCCTCACCGTGGACGGGCAGCGGACGGCGTACGCGGCGCTGCACCGGCTCGCGCACGAGACGGCCGGCGGCCGCTGGATCCTGACCGGCGGCGGCGGTTACGAGCTGGTCCAGGTCGTCCCGCGCGCCTGGACGCACCTGCTGGCGGAGGCGTCCGGCGACCCGATCCCGCCGGCCACCGAGACCCCGGAGGCCTGGCGCGAGTTCGTCCGGCGGCGCACCGGCGAGATCGCCCCGCGCCGGATGACCGACGGGACGGACGTGGTGGAGGTGCACCGGTGGGGGAACGGCTACGACCCCGCGAACCCGGTCGACCAGGCGATCCTGGCGACCCGGCGGGAGGTCTTCCCCGAGCACGGCCTCGACCCGATGACGGACGAGTGACGGCGGACGAGCGACGAGCGGCGACGAGCAGCGACAAGCGACGACGAGCAGCGACGAGCGACGACGAGCAGCGACGAGCGACGACGAGCAGCGACGAGCAGAGTGACGGCGGACGAGTGATGGCGGATCCTGGCAAGCCCCCCACGCGGGACGAACTGCGCGCGCACCTCGTCCGGACGATGATCGCGGGCGACGTGGCGACACCGCGGCAGAACAACCTGCTGCACTACCGGCGCATGGCGGCCGGCAACCCGTACTACCAGTTCGGGCTGGAGCTGAAGCCGTCGTGGACCGAGCGCTCGGTGCTGGAGATGATGGTCGAGCGCTGCGGCGTGAACCCGGATCCGCGGCACGTGTACGGCGACGACACGATCGACCCCGGCATCACCCTCGACACGCTGGAGGCGATGGGCGACCGGATCGGCCTCGCGGCGCGCCGCCGGGAGACCGTGGTGATCGCGACCGGGCATCCGGCCACGCTGACCCCGCTGTACCAGGCCGTCGCACGGGCGCTGGAGGGCGCGGGCTGCCGCATCCTGACCCCGGCGGCGGGCTGGACGTACGAGATCGAGGTCGACTACGGCGGCTCCGACCTGCGCCGGATCGTCTACGCCGAGCCGGGGGTGGCGATGCTGGAGGGCGAGGACTTCCGCACCCACCACACGCACGATCCGCATCCGATGGAGGCGATGCTCCGCGAGCTGGCCTCCGGAGGCGCCGACCCGGCCGCGTCCGCTAATAGCGGAAACGGCGAGACCATGAACGATAAACACGATTCTTGGCCGGATCTGGCCATTGCCGATCATGGCTGGGCGGGCGCCGCCGGGCAGGCCGGCATCGACACCGTCGGATTCGCGGACTGTAACGATCCCGCGCTGTTCGCCGGCGCCGCCGAAGGCAAGATCGATGTGGTCGTCCCGCTGGACGACGGCGTATCTCCGCACCATTACGCGCCCTTGACGGCGTATCTCCTCGCCCGCGCCGGCCTGTCCTCGAAGGACTGACCTTGCTTACCTTCCGGCGCGGCCGTCCATCCTGTCACTGGGTGTGACAGGGCTGCCGTAACGGTGTCCGTGGTTTGGCGCGACCCCAGCGCGAACCTCTGAGTCGCAGGTCATCGCCTGTTTTCGGTTGACATTCGGTTGAATCGCCACGCCCTGTGCCGTCATGTTCGCGCTCCGTACGGGAGCAACGATATGGCCGCCCGGTCAGGGTCGGATACGGAAATGTGCGGAACTCCCCTCTTGCGACTGCCGATACGCGATTTACGCTGGAGGAAGTACACGTGCGTGATCAAAGTCACCCGAAGGGCCGGTGCGCGGCACGTGTGGAAGAGGGCGTCCGATGAGCTCAGGCGAGCGACCTCTCAGCGAGGTCAGGTTCCTGACCGTGGCCGAAGTGGCCTCGGTGATGCGGGTGTCCAAGATGACCGTCTACCGCCTCGTCCACTCGGGCGAGCTTCCCGCCATCCGGGTGGGCCGCTCGTTCCGGGTCCCCGAACAGGCTGTTCACGACTACCTGCGCGACGCGTACATCGAAGCCGGATAACGGGTGAGGGCGGGGCCGACAGGCCCTCGCCGAACCTGCCACCCGGCCGTGCAGGGGGCGCCGGGACGACCCCGAGAGGACCGTCCCGGAGCTGGGGAAACAGGACGAGGACCGGCCGGCGGCCGACAGGTCGCCGGACTCGGGGACCGGGCGGACGGGGCATCGCCGATGCCCCGCGCGACCCCCGGTCCGGGGCCGGTCCGGACACCGCGGGACGGGCGGAATCACCATCCCCGCCCGCCCGCGCGGAAAGGTGCCCGGCATCGCGGGCGGCGCCGCGGGACGGCGCGCGCGGCGCGATGCCGGTCGCCGCGCGCCATGCCGCGGCGAGATCTCCACCTGCGCAGCGGTACCCTTGGGCAGCGGACCGTGCGCGCTTATCGAGTCACCACTCGCCTGCGGCACGTTCGTCTCCTGCACAACACCCGATACGCCGAGCGAGGTCTCGTGGGCTCTGTCATCAAGAAGCGCCGCAAGCGGATGGCCAAGAAGAAGCACCGCAAGCTGCTGAAGAAGACGCGCATCCAGCGCCGCAACAAGAAGTGAGCACGCCGGTCGCTCAGCCGTAAGGGGTGGGGCGCACAGTGCCTGCAATGCCCGCCGCGGCCCGTGTCGTCCTCGTCACGGGCGTCTCCCGCTTCCTGGGGGCGCGGGTCGCGCACGCCCTGCAAGCCGACCCGGGGATCGAGCGGGTCATCGGGGTGGACACCGTGCCGCCCACGATGCCGCTCGGGCGCACCGAGTTCGTGCGGGTCGACATCCGCACGCCCGGCATCGCGAAGATCATCTCCTCCGCCCGCGTCGACACCGTGGTGCACCTCAACCTGGTCACCTCGGCGTCGGTGCCGCGGGCGAAGGTGAAAGAGCTCAACGTCATCGGGACGATGCAGCTGCTCGGGGCGTGCCAGCGCTCGCCCGACGCGCGCAAGCTCGTCGTGCGGTCCTCGGCCGCCGTCTACGGCTCCTCCCCGATGGACCCGGCCGTGTTCACCGAGCGGGACGAGCCCGTCGAGGCGCCGACGTCCGGGTACGCCAAGGACGCCGTCGAGGTCGAGGGGTACGTCCGCGGGCTGACGCGGCGCCGCTCCGACCTGACGGTGTCGGTGCTGCGGTTCGCCAACTTCGTCGGCCCCGGCGTCGACTCGCCGCTCACGCGGTACCTGCGCATGCCGGTCGTCCCGACGGTGCTGGGCTTCGACCCCCGGCTGCAGTTCGTCCACGAGGACGACGGCGTCGAGGTGCTGCGGCGGATGACCGTCGAGGACCACCCCGGCTGCTACAACGTGGCCGGCGACGGCGTGCTCCTGCTGTCGCAGGCGCTCCGCCGCGCGGGCCGCCCCTACGTGCCCGTCCCGGCGCCGTCGATCTCGCTGTTCGGCGACATGGGACGACGGTTCGCGGGCATGTCGGGATTCTCGCCCGAACTGCTGCGCTGGCTCACCTACGGCAGGGTCATCGACACGTCGGCCCTGGAGGAGGAGCTGGCCTGGCGCCCGAAGTACGGGTCGGAGGCGGCGTTCGCCGACTTCGTCGCCGCCCAGGGCCTCGGCCGCCGCGGCCCGGCGGCACGGCTGGCCTCGCTGCTGCGCGGCTGACCGGCGAGCGCGGTCGCACCGGCACGGTCCGGCCGGCCGCGCGACCGGGCGACCCGTCCGGGGACGACACCGTGCGGCCCGCGCCGCACGGGGAAGGAGGCAGGACGATGCACGCCCGCCACGAGGACGACGAGGGCGCGCAGGTCATCCGGCTCGCCTCGGCCCGCCACGACGGCGGCGAGGACGGCGGCGAGGCGGGGGAGCCCGGCGGGGACGCCGATACCGGGCCCGGCCCGCTCGAACGCGGCATCGCGTCCGGCCTGGCCTTCCTGCGCCGCCGCATCTCCGGCGAGTACGAGGTCGACGAGTTCGGCTACGACCCCGACTTCAACGAGCACGTCCTGCTCCCCGCGGCCCGCGCCCTCTACGAGCGCTGGTTCCGCGTCGAGACCGCGGGCGTCGAGAACGTCCCGGCGGAGGGCGGCGCGCTGATCGTCGCCAACCACTCCGGCACCGTCCCGCTCGACGCGCTGATGCTGTCGGTCGCGCTGCACGACAACGCCCGCCGGTGCGTCCGGCTCCTCGGCGCCGACCTCGTCTACCAGGTGCCCGTCCTCGCGCACCTGGCCCGCAAGGCCGGCCACACCCTCGCCTGCCAGGCCGACGCCGCCCGGCTGCTCGGCAAGGGCGAGCTCGTCGGGGTGTTCCCGGAGGGCTTCAAGGGCGTCGGCAAGCCGTTCTCCGACCGCTACAAGCTGCAGCGCTTCGGCCGCGGCGGCTTCGTCGGCACCGCGCTGCGCGCCGGCGTCCCGATCGTCCCGGCCGCCATCGTCGGCGCCGAGGAGATCTACCCCAAGATCGGCGACCTGCGGCCGCTCGCGCGGCTGCTCGGCCTGCCCTATTTCCCGGTCACCCCGACGTTCCCGCTGCTCGGCCCCGCCGGGCTCGTCCCGCTGCCGTCCAAGTGGATGATCCAGTTCGGCGAGCCGATGACGCTGGACGAGTACGCCGCCGAGGACGCCGACGACCCGATGACCCTTTTCAACATCACCGACCACGTCCGCGAGAACGTCCAGCAGATGCTGTACGACACCCTGCTGCGCCGAGGGCCCGCCTTCTTCTGAGAGCGTCCGCGGGCGGGACGCAGCCTAGAGTGATCGCATGCCATCGCTGCGCACCCGGATGGTCGCCCGTGACCTGGCCGAACCCCACCGCGTCTCCAGCCCCCTGGAGCTGCTGTTCGACCTGACGTTCGTCGCCGCCGTGTCGCAGATCGCCGGACGGCTCGCGCACGCCACCGAGGAGGGCGAGGCGGGCCACGCGGTCGGGGCGTTCCTCGCCGTGTTCTTCGCGATCTGGTGGGCGTGGATGAACTTCACCTGGTTCGCGTCCGCCTACGACACCGACGACGTCCCGTACCGCGTGATGACGTTCGTGCAGATGGCCGGCGTCCTCGTCCTCGCGGCGGGGGTGCCGTCGGCGTTCGACGGCGACTTCACCACCGTCACCATCGGCTACCTCGTCATGCGCGTCGGCCTGGTGAGCCTCTGGGTGCGCGCCGCCATCGCCCATCCCGACGGCCGGGCCACCGCCCTGCGCTACGCGATCGGGGTCTCGCTCGTGCAGGTGCTGTGGGTGTCCCGGCTCGCCCTGTCCGGCGACGGCCCGGTGTGGGCGTTCGTCGTCTGCGCCCTCGCCGACCTCTCCGTCCCGCTGTTCGCCGAACGCCCGGGCATGACCACCTGGCACCCGCACCACATCGCCGAACGGTACGGCCTGTTCACCATCATCCTGCTGGGCGAGAGCGTCCTCGCCGCCACCAACGCCGTCCAGGGCGCCGTCGCCCACGGCCTCAGCGCCGAACTCGTCGTCATCGCCCTCGCCGGGCTGGCCGTCCTGTTCACGATCTGGTGGATCTACTTCTCCGAACCCGCCGGCGAGGGCCTCGAAGCGCGCCGCGACCGCTCCTTCATCTGGGGCTACGGCCACTACGCCATGTTCGCGGCCCTCGCCGCCCTCGGCGCCGGGCTCGAGGTCGCCGTCGCGTCCGCCGGCGAGGGCGAGCACGCCATCAAGGCGAGCGCGACGACCGTCGTCGCCGCCACCGCCGTGCCCGTCGCGATCGTCCTGGCCATGCTGTACGTCCTGCACGCACCGCTCGGGCACGTCACCGTCCCGCCCCCGTTCACCGCCGTCGCGGTCGTCCTCACCCTGCTCACCGTGCCCGGCGCGGGCACCATCGGCGTCGCCGGCTCGCTCACCGCGATCGCCGTCGTGCTCGTCCTGCTGCTCGGCGGCACCCTCGTCCGCAAGAGCCGGAGCCCCGCCACGATCTGACGGTACGCGATCAAATGATCACAGACGGCTATGGTCTGAGAGGAGAGGCACCGGCCACCAGGGGGACCACACCATGCTCCGTCGATTCCGGCTCGCGGCGACCATGCTCACGATCGCGGCGGGGTCCGTCGCACCCGCGGCACCGGCCGCCGCCGACGACGCCCCGCCCTCGTGCCCGCAGGACGCGGCGTGCCTCTACGAGAACCCCGACTACACCGGCGCCGTCACCGTCCTGCGCTTCGACCGGCTCCCGTCGCAGTGCGCGTCCCTGCCCCGGACCGTCCGGTCGGGCGTCAACAACACCCCGTACTTCTTCAGTCTCTACGACGCCCCGGCATGCTCCGGCAGCAGCAGCGTCGCGCTCCTGCCCGCCCACTCGACCAAGCCCGCGTTCCCCGCCCCCATGCGCGCGTACTTGTAGGGGCCGCCCCGACCGGACCGCCGAGTAAGATCATCGGGTTCGCGCCGCGGGCGCGCGACCTGACGACGGGGGCTCCCATGGCGACCCAGATCACCGCGGACGAGGTACGGATCGACGTCGGGGAGCCGGCGCCGATGAACGCGTACCTGGCCCGCCCGTCCGGCCCCGGCGCGCACCCGGCGGTCCTCGTCTGCTCCGAACTGTGGGGCCTGACGGACCAGGTCCGCGACATCGCCCGCCAGGTCGCCGAGCTCGGCTTCGTCGCCATCGCGCCGAACCTCTACCACCGCTCCGGCCCCGAGACCGCGTCCGGCTTCGCCGAGAGCGACGCCAACCGCACCCGCGCCTTCGACCTCCTCGGCCGCCTCACCCGCGACGACGTGGAGGCCGATCTGCGCGCCTGCGTCGCCCACGCCCGCGAGCACGCGGACGCCACCGAGAAGACCGGCGTCCTCGGCTTCAGCCTCGGCGGCCACATCGCCTTCTTCGCCGCCACCCGCCTCGACCTCGCCGCCGCCGCGATCTACTACCCCGGCTGGCTCCCCGTCGCCGGCACCGCCCTCAGCCGTCCGGAACCCCTGCTGGACGACACCCCCGCCATCGCGTCCCGCGACGTCCGCACGCTCATGTTCTTCGCCGAACTCGACCACGTCATCGACGCGGCCCAGCGGGACCAGATCAGCGCCGCCCTGGAGTCGGCGGGCGTCCGCCACGAGGAGATCGTCTACCCGGGCGCGCGGCATGCCTTCTTCTTCCCGGGCCGCGAACCCTACGACGCCTCCGCCGCCGAGGACTCCTGGACTCGCGTCCGCACCCTCTTCGCCACCGAACTCGCTCAGTAGGGGCTCCTGGGCGCTGCTCTTCGCTTTCGGCTGTTGGAGTCGAGCGGAGGGTCATTAGGACGGCACCGGAGCGGCCGCACTGGCGCGCGAGCAACGCCACGCCGAGACCCGGAGCTACGGGGCACGGAGCATCCGGGGCACGGGGCTGCGGGGCACGGGGCTGCGGGGCACGGGGCTGCGGGGCGCGGGGCTGTTGGGCGCGGGGGACGGAGCATCCGGGGCGCGAGACCCGGGCTGCGGGGGCAGGGCGCGGAGCGCGGAGCATCGTGGCGCGGGACGCGGGGACGGAGCATCCGGGCGCGAGACCCAGGCTGCGGGGGGCAGGGCGCGGAGCGCGGAGCATCGTGGCGCGGGGCACGGAGCATCGGGGTGCGGAGTACACGGAGCGCGGGGCAGCGGGGGCACAGGCATAAGGGCATCGGGGCGTAGGGGCCCAGAGGCGGTGGGGGCGGCGCTGGCGTACGGGGCCGCCCCTCCAAAGTCAAGGGCGCCTTCGGCGTCGCTTCGCGATGGACTTCGTCCACCCTTGACTTTGGAGCCTCTGCGGCCCCTGAGGCAGCGTTAGGGGCAGGCTCCGCCTGCCCCGCCCTGGTCGCGCCGCCCCCACCGTCCGCCCACGTAAGGGAAGACCGGGAGATGGAGAGACCGGCCGCCGAGCCCGCTGGTGAGGCCATCCGGTGATTTCCCAGGGGTGATTCGGAGGGTTCGGCAGCGCTCGGCTCGCTCATTAGAGCAACCCGGTACGGATTACTAGTGCACGGGTGTGGTCACCGGCAGCGTTGGAAGACAGGCGGCAGGGCAGACGCCCGCGCCGGTGGCGCGGGCGTGCGTGTACCCGGTGTGGCGGTGTGCAAGTGGTGATCAAGCGGCCCAGTCGAGGGCGGGGTTGTCGGGCGGGCCGATGCTGCCCGGTGGTCCGACCCCCCTCTTGTCTCGCGCGTCGGCTGGTGGGAGTAGTCGGTAGATGTACCGCCCGTCGTGATCCTTGCGGATCTGGATCTGGTCGGGGTTGGTGTGCTTGAACCGGTTGTGCCATCCGCAGGCGAGTGCGAGTTGATCGATGTCGGTGGGCGATCGTCCGAGCGCCCATCCGTGGACGTGGTCCACTTCGCACAGTGTTCCGGGGACTTCGCATCCGCGTACCGCGCAGGAGGGGTAGAGCGTTTCCAGCACCTGTCGTTGTGCGGCGGAGGCGAATCGTTCCCGGTATCCCAGGTAGAGCGGGGTGTTTCCGCGGCCGAGGAGCAGGGGTGAGACTCCGGCCGAGAAGGCGATGCGTCGTGCCTGGGCGGCGGGGATCGGGGTGCCGTCGGTGAGGCGGGCCGGGGCGTTGCCCCCGGTGAGCGTCTCCAGGTCGCAGATCACGGTGACCTTGGACGCTTTGTGTCCGCCCGACAGCACGCAGGAGAGGGCGGCTGCGGTGCGTTCGGGGAGGTCGCGGCGGTCGTCGGGGCCGGCCGGCTTGGCCAGCGGCGCCAGGGTGCCGTCCCAGATCGCGGCGTCCTCAGGGTTCAGCCACCCTTTGACGTACCGGCCGCCGTCCAGCGAACGGGTGGTCGTGAGCCATGACTTGTCGTAGCCGCGTTTGGTGTCCTGGTCGGGGGCGTCTTCGGTGTCGTCGCGGTCGGCGATGAGGTCGCGGATGCGGCGCCCGAACGCGGCGACCTTCCCGGCGGAGAACCCCTGGTCGACGAAGCCGAGCAGTGTTGTCTCCGCCTCGGCGCAGTCGGTGTCGTCCAGGCGCGAGACCGAGTCGGCGACCGTGACGGCGTAACCGTAGGACAGGTCACCGGAGGCTAGCTGGGCGCAGACCTCGGGCAGGCGACGCCGCTGCCGGGCGAGAGTGAGGCGCTCCTTGGCGCGGTTGTCGCGCATGCCGAGCCGGGACCGCAGCCATGCTTGGGTGGAGGGATATCCCCACCGGGCCTGCTCTTTGGTGGCGTCGACTCGGCCGATGAATGCGGCGAGCGCGCTTTCCTGCTTATCGGAGGCGGCCACGAGGGTTTCGGTGAGCTCCAGGCATGCCGCAGGAGATTCCGGAGCCTCGCGGGCGGCCAGCTCGGCGGCGATCATCGCAGCGGCGTTCACCAATTCCATGGTGGACGCCTCGTTGAGATCGACCGTGACCGAATGCATGGGTTAAGTATATCGATTGGGGGTGGTCTTCGCGCTGAGAAAGGGGGCTATTTTTGTTGCCTGGGGGATAGGTATAGCTGGGTATACCTATCTTTCTCTGTGTGGTTCGACTTAACGCCAATTCATATTTCGCGCCAGTTCTCCTTACGTGGGCGGACGGTGGGGGCGGCGCGACCGGGGCGGGGCAGGCGGAGCCTGCCCCTAACGTTGCCTCAGGGGCCGCAGAGGCTCCGAAGTCAAGGGTGGACGAAGTCCATCGCGAAGCGACGCCGAAGGCGCCCTTGACTTTGGAGGGGCGGCCCCGTACGCCAGCGCCGCCCCCACCGCCTCTGGGTCCTATGTCCGAGAGCTTGGGACACCCCGTCTCCGCATCCCCTCTTCGTTACCCCGGGTTCCGCCTCCCGGTTCCCGCTCTCCGGTTTCCGCCTCCCGGCTTCCGCCCCGAGTTTCCAGCCTCCATCCCCGGCTTCCGGCGTCTTAAATTTTGTACTTTGAAGAGGCGCGGTCTTGCAGAAGCATGTTGAGTATGGAGACGGATGGCCTGAAGGCATCGATGGCCGGCGGTGAGCGGGACGTCCCGTCGGAGATCTGGCGCACCCAGAGTTTCCGGCGCTGGTACACCGCGCAGTGCGACGCAGGCAATGTGGTGCTCGGTGCTAGGCCCGTGTGGACGTCACCCATCGACGGTGAATCGGGCGCGGTGTTCTTCTGGGCGCTGCATGTGCGGATGCATGTCGCCGCCGAGAACATGACGAAGGACAACGAGATCGTCATCTCCCGGCCGGACGTCTCTGTGGTGGCCCTCTACCGCCCTGGTCCGTCATTGGACGAGACGACGGTCGTGCTCGTCCGGGAGTTCCGCAGTTCTGCTTCGACGCCCGACGGGTACGTGCACGAACTGCCCGGCGGCTCGTCTCCGGACGAGGCGACTGATCCCAGGGAAGCGGCTGATCCCATCGAGGCGGCTGGCCCCGTCGAACACGTCGGCGTGGCGTTGCCTGTTGAGCCGTTGGCCCAGGCGGTCGACGAGTTGGCGGAGGAGACCGGCCTGCGGGTCGACGCCAGTCGCTTCCGCGCGCACGGAAGCCGCCAGGTCGCCGCGACCGTGTCCGCGCATCACGTTCATCTCTTCTCCGCTGAGATCACTGACGACGAGCTGGCCTGGTTGCGGACGCAGCGAGACCGTCCGCACGGTGTGGACGGCGATTCCGAGCGGACCTGGGTGGAGATCGCGACCTTCGGTGAGATCCGTGCGGCACGGCTCGTCGATTGGGCCACGCTGGGCATGCTCACCCAGGCGCTCACCCAGGCGCTCACCCAGGCGCTCACCCAGGCGGTCACCCAGGCGGTCACCGAGGGGCGGTCAAGCCGTATCCCGGCGGAGGAGACAAGCTGAAACCGGCTGAAACCGCGGTGAAAGCGTCCTGAAGGCGGGCGGGCGCAGAGTCGGCGGCATGACGACGAAACCGGCGCAGACGGCCATCGAGGTGGCCGGGCTGCGGAAGAAGTTCGGAGACAAGGTCGTGCTCGACGGGCTCGACTTCGAGGTGCCCCGGGGGACGGTCTTCTCGCTGCTGGGGCCGAACGGCGCGGGCAAGACCACGGCGGTGCAGATCCTGTCCACGCTGATCGGCGCGGACGGCGGGCAGGCGCGGGTCGCGGGCCGCGACGTCGCGCGGGACCCCGAAGGGGTGCGGCGCGCGATCGGCGTGACGGGCCAGTACTCGGCGGTGGACGGCCTCCTGACCGGCCGCGAGAACCTGATCCTGATGGCCGACCTGTACCGGCTCGGCCGCGCGGAGGGGCGGCGGCGCGCCGATGACCTGCTGGAGCGGTTCGACCTGGTGGAGGCGGGCGGGAAGCTCGCGTCCACCTACTCCGGCGGCATGCGGCGCAAGCTCGACATCGCGATGACGCTGGTCGGCGACCCGCAGATCATCTTCCTGGACGAGCCGACGACGGGACTGGACCCGCGCAGCCGCCGGGCGATGTGGGACCTGGCGCGGGGCCTGGTGGCCGCCGGCGTGACGATCTTCCTGACGACCCAGTACCTGGACGAGGCGGACCGGCTCGCCGACCGGATCGGCGTGCTGAACGGCGGCCGACTGGTCGCGGACGGCACGTCCGAGCAGCTCAAGCGGATGGTGCCGGGCGGGCACGTGGTGCTGCGGCTGGCCGGCCCGGACGGCTTGGACGCGGCGGCGCGGGTGCTGCCGGTGTCGGCGCGCGACGACGAGGCGCTGACGCTCCAGGTGCCGAGCGACGGCGGCGTCCGGTCGCTGCGGGTGCTGCTCGGCCGCCTGGAGGACGAGGCGATCGAGGTGGAGGAGTTCTCCGTCCACACCCCCGATCTGGACGACGTGTTCCTCGCCCTCACCGGCGACGCTCCGGACGGCCCGGGTGCGCCAAGCGGCACGGAGAACCCAGGCGCCTCCACCGACATCACGCAGGACGACGACCGGAAGGCGGCTTCGCGATGACCGCGCTCTCCCAGGTGGCGGCGGACTCGGCGACGATGCTGCGCCGCAACCTCCGGCACGCGCTGCGCTACCCGGCGCTGTCGTTCAGCTCGATCATGACGCCGATCCTGTTCCTGCTGCTGTTCGTGGGCGTGTTCGGCAAGGCGCTCGGCAAGGGCGTCGGCGGCGTCGACTACATCGACTACGTGACGCCGGGGATCATCCTGATGGCGGTGGCGTCGGGCTGCATGTCGCCGTCCGTGGCGGTCGCGGTGGACATGACGGAGGGCGTCATCACCCGGTTCCGCACGATGCCGATCGCGCGGTCGTCGCTGCTCACCGGGCATGTCGCCGGCAGCATGATCCAGACGCTGACCAGCCTGGTGCTGGCGGTGCTGGCGGCGGTCGCGATGGGCTACCGGCCGGACGCGGGGCTCGGCGGCTGGCTCGCCGCGGCGGGCCTGATGGTGCTGCTGACGTTCGCGCTGACCTGGTTCGCGGTGGCGCTGGGGCTGCTGGCGAAGGGCCCGGAGGGGGCGAGCAACTCGCCGCTGATCATCCAGTTCCTGCCGTTCCTCGGCAGCGCGATCGTCCCGCCGGACTCGATGCCGGCCGGGGTGCGGTGGTTCGCGGAGTACCAGCCGTTCACCCCGATGATCGAGGCGCTGCGGAAGCTGCTGATGGGCCGGCCCGCGGGGCATGACACGGCGGTCTCGATCGCCTGGTGCGCGGGCGTCGCGGTGGTCGGCTACCTGTGGGCGAAGTGGCTGTTCAACCGCGATCCGTCGCGCTGACCCAGACGTCCAGCGCCGCGCGGGCGGCGGTCCGCAGCCCGTCCCGGCCGAGGCCGGCGTAGGCCGACACCGCGTCGGCGTACGCCGGCCCGTCGGCGTCCTGGGCTGCGCGGCGGACGGCGGCCGGGGCCATCGTCGGCTGGAACGTCCGGACGAAGTTCAGCCGCTCGGCCAGGGCGATCATCCGCGCGGCGCGCGCCCGGTCGCCGCCGCGGGCGAGGTCCACCATGGCGAGGGCCACCAGGATCCCGCCCTGGACGGGCAGGTCCATGAAGAACGCCGGCACCGGCAGCGGCGGGTCGGCCAGCAGCGCCGCGAGCTTGGCGGGGAGCCCGGCGACGACGTCCGGGACGAGGTCGAGCCGGCCGTGCCGGGCGTGCGCGACGACCGCGGCGATGTGCGTCTCCAGCGTCCAGGGGTCGAACTCGGGCTCGACGGACGGGTCCGCGTCGTGCTTCAGCCGGCCGACGGCCTCCCGCCACAGCCGCAGCCCGGTGCCGGTGTCGCCGCGCCCGAACGCGAGTTCGGCGCGGGCGCCGAGGTCGAAGGAGGCGGTGCCGTACGAGTCCTCGGGCCCGTGGGTCAGGGACCGGTCGAGCCAGCGTTCCGCCTCGTCGTGCTCGCCGAGGTGGAGGTTGACGCCTGCGATCGCCCAGTGCAGCCCGAACATGTCCCGCCAGCCGTGGCGCTCCATCAGCCGCAGCGCGGCCAGCAGGTGCGTCAGGGCGAGTTCGCTCTCGTCGACCTGCATGAGCAGCTCGCTGAGCCGGGAGTGGGCGGCGAGCCCGACCCAGGGGGTGACCGGGGCCTCGATCGCCTTCAGCGCGACCTCGGTGGCGGCGAGCGCCCCCTGCAGGTCGCCGTTCCGTTCGAGAACGTATCCGGCGAGGACGTCCGCGATGCCGGCGAGGAGGGGCGCGTCGCTCGCGCGCATCTCGTCCAGGACGGTGGAGTCCTTCGCGAAGATCTCGGGCGCGGACCGGATGACGAGCGCTATCGCGCCGCCCAGCGTGGACGGCGACGGCGGCGGCAGGCGCCGCAGCGCCACCAGCGTGCGCGTGATCTGCGGGCCCTTCAGCACCAGCGAGATCATGGAGCAGAGGGCGAGGGCCGTCCGGGCCGTGGCGACCTGCGCGGGCTCCGGCCGGAACATGGTCAGCGCGCCCGACGCCTCCCCGGCGAGCGCGGACAGCCGGGTGAAGGCGGACTCGATCGTCCAGAGCGCCCCGAGGACGGCCGTGACGGCCGCGACCGTCGGGCCGTCACTGCGGGCGAGCCCGTACCGGAGGGCCTGCTGGAGGTTGTCCTGCTCGGCCCGGACGAGGTCGATCGTGTCGAACGGCTCGGCGTCGAAGAGCCGCTCGTGGTGCGCCGTCCCGAACTCGCGCGCCCAGGCGAGCAGCCCGTCGACGGCCCGTTCCGTCTCGCCGGCCTCCTCGCGGTACGCGGCGCTGAACTCGCGGACGCTCTCCAGCATCCGGAAGCGGGCGCCGGCGCCGGTGTCGGTGACGACGAGCAGGGACTGGTCGGCGAGGTCCTCCAGGACCTCCAGGACGCCGTCGCCGACGAGGTGGCGGGCGGCGCCGGCGGTGAACCCGCCGGGGAAGACCGACAGCGCCCGCATCGCGGCCCGCGACCGCGGGGTGAGCAGGGTCCAGCTCCAGTCGACGACCGCGTGCATGGTGCGGTGCCGGGCGGGGG
This sequence comes from Actinomadura nitritigenes, assembly GCF_017573545.1. Taxonomy (GTDB): domain Bacteria; phylum Actinomycetota; class Actinomycetes; order Streptosporangiales; family Streptosporangiaceae; genus Spirillospora; species Spirillospora nitritigenes. The sequence goes on from NZ_JAGEOK010000031.1 coordinate 17,083, forward strand.
CGTCGCGGGCGCCGCCGCGCAGCAGCGCGAACCGGTCGTCGAGCCGGCGCGCGATCTCCGCCACCGACATGATCCGCACGCGCGCCGCCGCCAGCTCCACGGCGAGGGGCAGTCCGTCGAGGTGCCGGCACAGCTCCCGGACCCGCTCGCGGGGCAGCTCGGCGTTCGGGCGGGCGGCGCGGGCGCGCTGCTCGAACAGCTCGGCGGCCGTCGCCTCGTCCAGCTCGGGCAGCGGGTACACCGTCTCCGACGACAGCCCGAGCGGCGCCCGGCCGGTGGTGAGGACGCGCAGGTCGCGGGTCATCGAGACGAGCGCGCCGACCAGGTCGGCGGCCGCGGACACGACGTGCTCGCAGTTGTCCAGCACGAGCAGCGCCGGACCGGGGCCGAGGGCGTCGGCGATCCCGGCGACCTCGTCGGCGGGCCCGGCCATCAGGGCGGACGCGTGCCGCGCCTCGCCAACGCCGAGGGCGGACGCGACCTCGCCCGCGACGTCGCCGTCCGGCGCGACGCCGGCGAGCGGGACGACGTGCACCGTCCGCTGCTCGGCCTCCCGCGCGACGGCGTGCGCGAGCCGGGTCTTGCCGAGGCCGCCCGTCCCGACGATCGAGGTGACGCGGGAGGTGCGCAGCAGGCCGAGGACATTCGCGATGTCCGCGGCGCGGCCGAGCAGCGGGTTCGGGTCGTGGACGATGCCGCGCCGCACGACGGGCACGGCGTCGGCGTCGGTGCCGCCGGCGGTGTCGGCGGCGGTGTCGCGCAGCAGCTCCCGGTGGACGGCGCGCAGCGCCGGGCCGGGATCGCTGCCGAGCTGGTCGCGGAGGGCACGGCGGTAGGTCTCGAACCGCGCCAGCGCGGCGGGCGGCCCGGCGGTCGCGGCCTCGCTGCGCAGCAGTTCGGCGAGGATCTCCTCGTCGTGCGGGTGCTCGGCGGCGAGGGCGGTGAGCGGGCCGGCCGCCTCCCCGTGGCGGCCGAGCCGGGAGAGCGCCAGCGCGCGGCCGCGGACGAGGTCGCGGTAGGTCCGGGCGCGGTCGGCGCGCAGCAGCGAGAGCGGGTCGTCGCCGGACGCGTCGGGCGGGCCGTCCCAGAGCGCGAGCCCGTCCTCGGCGTGCGCGAGCGCGGCGGCGTGGTCGCCTTCGCGGGCGCTGCGGGCGCTCCTGGACGCGCCGGCCAGCACGGCGGACGCGTCCACGGCCGGTTCGTCGAGCCCGAGCCGGTAGCCGGACGGGGTGCTGACGATGACGTCGGAGCCGAGCTGCGACCGGGCGCGGGACACGACGACCTGCAGCGCCTTCGCCGGGTTCTCCGGCCGCTCGTCCGGCCAGAGCCCCTCGACGAGACGGGCGGCGCTGAGGCCGGTGCGGTGCTCGCCCGCCAGGAGCGCGAGGAGGTCGCGGAGCCGGGGGCCGGTGATGTCGCGCCCACGGCACGAGACCCGCGATAACAGCGCGAGTTCGACGTTCACCCGGTCCGGCTTCACACCGACAGGGTAGAGCGTGTCACCCCAACTCGCGATAGGTCGCGAGTTGGGGGATCGGGGGGTGGAATCGGGCGATGGGTTCGGGTTGCGGGAGCGGGTGTCAGTTCGACCGGTAGTGGCGGCGCAGGGCGATGCCGGCGGCGACCCCGCCCGCCAGCGCGCCCGCGCCCGCGGCGGCCGGCAGCGCGACCATGGTCACCTTCCGGCCCGTCCGGAAGTCGTGGATCGGCCAGCCGTTCTCCCTGGCGTGCTCGCGCAGGGCCCCGTCGGGGTTGACGGCGTGCGGGTGCCCGACCGCCGTCAGCATCGGCAGGTCGTTGATCGAGTCGCTGTAGGCCGAGCAGCGGGACAGGTCCAGCCCCTCGCGCGCCGCGAGCGCCCGGACGGCCTCCGCCTTCGCCGGCCCGTGCAGCAGGTTCCCGACGAGCCGCCCGGTGTAGACGCCGTCGCGGGTCTCGGCGACGGTGCCGAGCGCTCCGGTGAGCCCCAGCCGGTGCGCGATCGTCCGGGCGACCTCGACGGGCGTGGCGGTGACCAGCCAGACCTGCTGGCCCGCGTCCAGGTGCTGGAGGGCGAGGGTGCGGGTGCCGTGCCAGATGCGGTCCGCCATCACCTCGTCGTAGATCTCCTCGGAGAGCCGGACGATCCCGGCGACGCGCTGCCCGGCGACGAACGCCAGCGCCGCCTCCTTCGCGCTGCCGATGTGCTCGGAGTTCTCCGTGCCGCGCAATCGGAAGGCGGCCTGCCCCCAGGCGAACATGGCCAGGTCGCGCATGGTGAACAGCTTGCGGGCGGCGAGGCCGCGCGCGAAGTAGTAGATGGACGCGCCGCGCATCATCGTGTTGTCGACGTCGAAGAACGCCGCCGCGGCGGGGTCCGGCTCGGGGAGCGGGCTCGGTTCGGCCGCCGCCGCGGCGGCCGCCTCCCCGGCGCTCACGGGGTCCTCGTGCTTGCCGCGCTGCCAGAATCGCCGCATACGCCCGAGCCTAATCAATGCGCGCGTTCCGGCCGTCGTCCCGCGCCTCATTGCGATCGTTGTCACTGGCGCCGTCACCCGTGCGTTCACCGGCGCGTCCGGCGGCGGTCACCAGGCGCTCGCGCAGCAGCGCGCGGAAGCGCGGATCGGGGCCGGGATCGGCGGCCCCGGGCCGGTCCGGGCGCAGCCCGTCGAGCCGCGCGCCCGCCCCGGTCCTCTTGCCGTGCCTGCTCCTCACGTCCGCCTCCTCACGCCCGCAAGAACGACCGGACGGCGCGACGGGTTACGGCCCGACCTTAATTGACAGTTCATCCAATAAGTCTCGCGGCGGCCGGCGGCGCGACCCGAACGGCTAGGGGTGCAGGTCGGCCGGGAGCATCCGGGCGAGCGAGCGGACGGCGCGGTACTGCAGCGCCTTGATCGCGCCCGCCTTCTTGTCCATGATCAGCGCGGTCTCCGCGACCGACAGCCCGTGCATGAACCGCAGCACCACGCACTCCTGCTGCTCCGAGCCGAGCCGCCGGACGGCGGCGAGCAGCGTGCGGTGCGTCATCGCGTCCAGGACGGCCCGCTCCGGCCCCTCCTGCGAGCGCTCCGGCTCGACCGGCTCGGCCGTGCAGACCTCCAGCCGGTAGCGGCCCGACTTGAAGTGGTCCGCGACGAGGTTGCGGGCGATGGTCACCAGCCAGGCGCCGAAGTCCTTGCCCTGCCAGCGGAAGTCGCGGATGCGCCGGAGCGCGCGCAGGAACGTCTCGCTGGTGAGGTCCTCGGTGAGGGAGTGGACGCCGACGCGGTAGTAGACGTACCGGTAGACCAGCTCCACATAGTGGTCGTAGAGCGAGCCGAACGCCTCGGCGTCGCCCTCGCGGGCCCGCAGGACCAGCGCCTTGAGGACCTCGGCACGGTCGGCGCCGGGGGCGGACTCCCGGGAACGCCGAGGAAGCGGGACGACCCGGGCTTCGAGAGCCAAGCTGCTCATGCAGTTCTCCTCGGGGCGTACGCGACCTCCGACGCGATCTGCCACTCTAGATACCGATCCGTACGGCAGGCAATGGGCGGTGAGCCCTCCCCGGCCGCGAATCCGTGCGCGGAGCCGCCGTCCGAGGTGCCGCGTGAAGACGGCGGTTACCTCTCATCGCCCGCCATCGGGCACCATGGGGTCGCCATGGTCGATGCCCTCATCGCGTTCGTTGCGACCCTTGGTGCCCTCGCGGCCACCGGGTTGCTCGTCCAGCGCGCCTACAAGGACCGGCTGCTCTACCTCATCGCCTGGTCGTTCACACAGGTCGGACTGACGCTCGCGCTGCTCTGCATGGCCATCGGCTTCATGGCCGGCTACAACGGCCTGTTCTTCCGCGTCATGGAGCTCGGCGCGGCGCTGATCGGACCGGTGTGGCTGGCCCTCGGCATGATCGAGCTGATCGCCCGGTACGTCCAGGTCCGGTTCGCCGCCTGGCTGTTCACGATCTCCTACACGGTCGTCGCGATCGTCATCCTGCTGGTCGACCCGCTCAAGGGCTCGCTGTCCAAGAGCCTGCCCAAGCCGAGCGCCACCTACGACGCCCTGCCGCTGCTGCTGATCGACGGCGCGCACGTGGTCGCGGTGATCGCGCTGGTCGGCTGCACGGGCGTCACCGCGTGGCTGGCGAGCAAGCAGGACCGCGAGGCCGGCGAGCTGCTCATCCCCGTCGCGCTCGTCGCGCTCGCGGGGGTGCTGGTGGTCAGCGGCACCCGCGGGTTCCTGCCCGCCCCGCTCGCGATCATCGCGCTCGGCGGCGCCGCCGGCCTCGTCTGGTACGGCGCGATGCGCACCATCCCGGTGTACGAGGACGACGAGGGCTACGACGAGTACGGCGAGGAGTACGCCGACGAGCCCGCCGGCGGCTACGAGGAGCAGGCGTACGCCGCGCGCTCCGAGCCGGTCCCGGCGCCGACGCCGGCCGGCGACTCGCGGCGCGGCGAGCTGCGCTTCCCCGAACCGGCGCCCGCCGAGGAGCTGCGCTTCCCCGAACCGTCCGCGCTGGAGGCCGCGGCGCCCGCGGCGCCCGCGGCGCCCGCGGGCTTCGACCCGTCCGCCTTCGGCCCGGACCCGGCCGGCCCGACCAGCGTCGACGGCCCGCCGGCCCTTCCGGAGCCCGCGCTGCCCGGCGGCGCCCTCGCGGGCCCGCTCGGCGGGCTCGGCCCGTCCGGCGCCCTGTCCGGAAGCGGCCTCCCCGACGGGTGCGGCCAGATCACCGTCTACACGCTGCTGGACGGCCGGGAGGACGCCTTCGACCGGCTCGCCGCCGAGCTGGTGAAGGCCGTCCGGGCCGTCGAGCCGGACACGCTGGTCTTCACCTGCCACGAGGTGGTGAACGGCCCCACCCAGCGGATCTTCTACCAGCTGTTCCGCAACGACGCGGCGTTCGCGGTGCACCGGCGCCAGCCGCACCTGCAGCGGTTCCTCGCCGAGTCCCGGACGCACGTCCTCGCCACGAACGTGATCGAGCTGCGGCTCGGCGCGGCCAAGCTGCCGCTGCCCGCGCCCGACCACCAGGGGAGGTGACCGTGCCGTCCGGAGACCAGGGCCGCGAGGTCCGCATCACCCTGCTCGGCAAGCCGGGCTGCCACCTGTGCGAGGACGCCCGCGCGATCATCGAGCGCGTCGCGTCCGAGCTGGACGTGCCGTGGGACGAGCGGGACATCACCCGGTCCGAGGAGGACACCCGGGAGTACTGGGAGCAGATCCCGGTCACGCTGATCAACGGCGTCCAGCACGACTTCTGGCGGGTCGACGAGAACCGCCTGCGCGCCGCGATCGCCAAAGCCCGCGGCACCGCCTGACCCACCCGGCCTGACCCGCCCGCCCCACCCGGCCTGACCCGCCCTCCCGGGCGGCCCGGGCGGCCCGGGCGGAGCGCCGCCGGAACACGCCGGAGCACCGGCCGGGCGCTGGAACGGCGGGCCGGTGAATGTCTCGTCGGTCACACCGCGCCCGCGCCGCGCCGGGCGGCCCGCCGCGGGTACGGTCACGAAACCCGCTGCTGGGCGGGCTTCGGGCGGCGGTGCGCGTACCGGGCGTCCCGCCCGTTCACCGGGGGGCACTTTGTGCGCGTATTCACAAAGGCTTAACCTGATGGGTAGCCCTGGGGCGGTCCGGCCGCGGCCGTGCGGTCCGGCCACGAGCCGGGGTGAGGGGTTCTCGGGCCCCGCCCCCAGCGTCGAGCCCCGAAGAGCAGGCCGTGACATCTCGACAGAACCGCAACCACCGCGACCGCGCGGACCGCGGCATCCCCGAAGCCACCGTCGCGCGCCTGCCCGTCTACCTGCGGGCCCTCACCGGGCTCCAGGAGCGCGGTGTGGCGACCGTCTCGTCCGAGGAACTGGCCGCGGCGGCCGGGGTGAACTCGGCGAAGCTCCGCAAGGACCTGTCCCATCTGGGCTCCTACGGCACCCGCGGAGTCGGGTACGAGGTCGAGTACCTCGTCTACCAGATCTCACGTGAGCTTGGCCTCACCCAGGATTGGGTGGTCGCCATCATCGGTGTCGGTAACCTGGGCCGTGCATTGGCCGGTTATGGCGGATTCGCGTCCCGCGGATTCCGGGTGGCCGGCCTTCTCGACGCCGACGAGGCGATCGTCGGCCAGGAGATCTCCGGCATGACCGTGGAGCACACCGACCGGCTCGAGGACGTGATCGCCGATCACGGCGTGTCCATCGCCGTGATCGCGACCCCGGCGGCCGCCGCCCAGGGGGTGTGCGACCGCGTCGTCGCCGCGGGCGTGACGAGCGTCCTGAACTTCGCGCCCGTCGTGCTGTCGGTGCCCGACGGCGTCGACGTGCGGAAGGTCGACCTGTCCATCGAGCTGCAGATCCTCGCGTTCCACGAGCAGCGCAAGGCCGGGGGGCCGGGTGACTACGCCCCCCTGGAGAGCGGCGACGCCCCTCCCGGCGCCACGCAGTACGTAGAGGCGGTTGAAGCATGAGCGGGACGGAGCGGCGCGGCGTCGCCTGGACTGAGGAGCGGCGGGAGCGAGGAACGAGCGACCAGAGCGACGAGGGAAGGCGGCGGCGCATGGAGCCGCGTAGGCCCGCGGGAGACGCAGCATGAGCGGGACGGAGCGGCGCGGCGTCGCCTGGACTGAGGAGCGGCGGCGGATGGAGCCGCGCAGGCCCGCGGGAGACGCAGCATGAGTGTGTTGGTGGTGGGGCTGAGTCACCGGAGCGCGCCCGTGCCGGTGCTGGAGCGCACGGCGGTGACCGGGGACGACCTGGCGAAGCTGCTGCACGCGGTGCACGAGTCCGCGAACGTCGCGGAGACGGCGATCGTGTCGACGTGCAACCGGGTCGAGATCTACGCGGTGGTCGACAAGTTCCACGGCGGTGTCTCGGCGATCTCCGAGCTGCTGGCGCTGCACTCCGGCGTGCCGCTGGACGAGCTGTCCCGGCACCTGTACGTGCACTACGAGGAGCGGGCCGTCCAGCACGTGTTCGCGGTGGCGTGCGGGCTGGAGTCGATGGTCGTCGGCGAGGGCCAGATCCTCGGGCAGCTGCGGAAGGCGTTCCGGCTCGGCCAGGACGAGGGGACGCTCGGCCGCGACCTGCACGACGTGCTGCAGCAGGCGCTGCGGGTCGGCAAGCGCGCGCACGCCGAGACCGGTATCGACCAGGCGGGCGCGTCGCTGGTCAGCGTCGGCCTGGAGGTCGCGCAGCGGCACCTCGGCCCGCTGGACGGCGTGCGGGCGCTGGTCGTCGGCGCGGGGTCGATGAGCTCGCTGGCGGCGGCGACGCTGAGCCGCGCCGGGGCCCGCGAGGTCGTGGTCGCGAACCGCACGCACGCCAACGCGGTCCGGCTGGCGGAGTCGCTGGAGGTGCCGTCGCGGGCGGTGGAGCTGGCGGCGCTGGACGCGGCGATCGCCGACGCGGACCTGGTGGTGTCGTGCACGGGCGCGACGGGCCTGGTGCTGACCGCGCCGCAGGTGGCCGCGCAGGGCGTCGGGTCGGACGGCCGGGACCGGTTCTTCCTGGACCTGGCGCTCCCGCACGACGTGGACCCGGCCGTCGGCGCGCTGCCCGGGGTGCGGCTCGCCGGGCTGGACGAGCTGCGCACCGCGCAGGAGGCCGCGCAGGCGATCGGCCCCGAGGCGGTGGACGCGGTCCGGCGGATCGTCCGGGACGAGGTCGAGGCGTTCCTCAGCGCGGCCCGCGCCGCCGCCGTCGCGCCGACGGTGGTCGCGCTGCGCACCAAGGCCGCGGCGGTCGTGGAGTCCGAGCTGACCAGGCTCGCGGGGCGGCTGCCGGAGCTGGACGAGCGGACCGCCAAGGAGATCCAGCAGACCGTCCGGCGGGTCGCCGACAAGCTGCTGCACGCGCCGACCGTCCGGGTGAAGGAACTGGCGGCGGCACCGGGCGGCGACTCCTACGCCGACGCGCTGCGCCGGCTGTTCGACCTGGACCCGAAGGCGCCGGTGGCGGTCGCGCGCGCCGACATGGACGCCGACGCCGACGCCGGGGAGCCGGCGCCCGGGAGCGCCGCGGCGCCCTGGAGCGGTTCCGCGCGTACGGTGGAGGGGGCCCCTGCGGCGGACGAGGCCGCCGGGGCGCGGGTCGCGGACGCGGCGAAGGCCGCGGAGGTCGCCCGGGTGACGCGGGTGGAGTGCGCCGAGGCCGACTGCGTGAGCGGCGCTCCCGCGGACGCCGCGGCGGACACGGTGGACGCGGTCGACGCCGGCACCGTGAACGCGCAGGCCGAGAGCGTCCGGGCGGTCAGCGCGCGCGGCGCCGCGCCGCGCGATGGGGAACAGTCGTGACCGCGGGGGCCGTGGAGCGGGCCGCCCGTCACCGCGGTCGGAGCCGAGCAGTGAGTGGAGCAGCGCATTGAGTACCGCGGACAGGGGCCCGCTGCGGCTCGGCACCCGCAAGAGCCTGATGGCGATGACGCAGTCGCGGCTGGTCGCGGACGCATTGACGGAGCGGACCGGGCATGCCGTGGAGCTCGTCGGGGTAACCACCGAAGGTGATGTCTCCAAGGCGCTGCTCGCCCAGATCGGCGGGACCGGTGTCTTCGTCAACGCGCTGCGCGACACGCTGCTGGCCGGTGAGGTGGACTTCGCCGTGCACTCGCTGAAGGACCTGCCGACCGGGCCCGCGGAGGGGATCGCGCTCGCCGCGACCCCCGTCCGCGACGACCCGCGCGACGCCCTGTGCGGCCCCTGCAAGCTGGCGGACCTGCCGCGCGGGGCCCGTGTCGGCACCGGGTCGCCGCGCCGGGTCGCGCAGCTGCGCGCGATGCGCCCGGACCTGGACGTCGTGGCGATCCGCGGCAACGCCGACACCCGGCTGCGCAAGGTCGCCGACGGGGAGCTGGACGCGGTGGTGCTCGCGCACGCGGGGCTGCGCCGGATCGGCCGGCTGGACGCGGTCGCCGAGGTCTTCGATCCCGACCAGATGCTGCCGGCGCCCGGGCAGGGCGCGCTCGCGCTCGAATGCGCCACCGGGAGGGACGACCTGCGTGCGCTGCTTGGAACGGTCGACGATCCGATGACCAGGGCCTGCGTCACCGCGGAGCGGACGGTGCTCGCCGTCCTGGAGGGCGGTTGCTCCGCGCCCGTGGGAACATACGCTGCCGAAGTAGAAGAAGAGCTGCATCTGACCGCGACCGTCGCCGCGTTCGACGGGAGCCGGCAGATCAGGCTGTCCGCAAGCGGCCACCCGGACGACGCCGAGAGGCTGGGGCGCGACCTCGCGCACCGGCTGCTCGCGCAGGGGGCCGACCAGTTGATGGGGGAGCGCGATTGAGCCCCGCTAGCCAGAGCCCCGCCCGCCCGGGGGCCGCCGGCACGGCAGGATCGACCACTGCCGGATCGACCACGGCCGGGAGGCCGAGCCGCACCGCCGACCCCGGCACGGTCGCGATCGTCGGCATGGGCCCGGGCGACCCGGGCCTGCTGACGCTGCGCGCCGCGGCCGAGCTGGAGCGCGCCGACACCGTCGTGGTCAGCCGCGCGTACTGCCCCGCCGAGATCCTCGCGCACTGCCGCCCGGACGTGGAGATCCTCGACACCGCCGAGGGCGACCCGGTGAAGCTCGCGTCGCGCGCCGCGAAGGCGGGCCGCCGCGTCGTCCGGCTGTTCCACGGCGACCCCGGCGTCGTCTGCGGGCTGGCCAAGGAGGGCGCCGCGCTGCACAAGGCCGGGGTGCCGTTCGAGGTCGTCCCCGGCGTGTCCGCCGTGACCGGTGTGCCCGGCTATGCGGGCATCCCGCTGACCGACCCCGAGCACCGCGAGTTCCGGTTCGTCGACGCCTCCGACGGCGGCGTCGACTGGGAGGAGTTCGCCGGGTCCGACGCGACCCTCGTGATCTTCGGTGTGGAGGGCTCCGTCGCCGAGGTCGCCAAGGGCCTGGTCGCGGCCGGCCGCCCCGACTCGACGCCCGCCGCGATGACCAGCCTCGGCACCACCACCGAGCAGGAGACGGTGGTCTCCACCCTGCAGAGGCTGGCGTCCGACACCAAGGGCATGGAGGCCCCCGCGATGATCATCGTGGGGGACGTGGTCGGCTGGCGCGACAAGCTGTCCTGGTTCGAGACCAAGGCGCTGTTCGGCTGGCGGGTGCTGGTGCCGCGCACCAAGGAGCAGGCCGCGTCGCTGTCGGACCAGCTCCGCGGGTACGGCGCCGTCCCCGACGAGGTCCCGACGATCTCCGTCGAGCCGCCGCGCACCCCGCAGCAGATGGACCGCGCCGTCAAGGGCCTCGTCACCGGACGCTACGAGTGGGTGGTGTTCACCTCCACCAACGCGGTCAAGGCCGTCCGGGAGAAGTTCGTCGCCTACGGGCTGGACGCCCGCGCGTTCGCCGGGCTGAAGGTCGCCGCCGTCGGCGAGCAGACCGCCGCCGCGCTCGTCGAGTTCGGCATCCACCCCGACCTGACCCCGTCCGGGCAGCAGTCCAGCGAGGGCCTCGCCGAGGTGTGGCCGCCCTACGACGAGGACCTCGACCCGATCAACCGGGTGCTGCTGCCGCGCGCCGACATCGCCACCGACACCCTCATCGCCAAGCTGACCGAGCTCGGCTGGGAGTGCGAGGACGTCACCGCCTACCGGACGGTCCGGGCCGCGCCGCCGCCCGCCCCGATCCGCGAGGCGATCAAGGGCGGCGGGTTCGACGCGGTGCTGTTCACCTCGTCGTCCACGGTGAAGAACCTGATCGGCATCGCCGGCAAGCCGCACAACGTGACGGTGATCGCGGTGATCGGCCCGCAGACCGCCAAGACCGCCGAGGAGTACGGGCTGCGCGTCGACGTGATGGCGCCGAAGCCGTCGGTGTCGGCGCTCGCGGAGGCGCTCGCGGAGTACGGTGCGAAGCGGCGGGCGGCCCAGATCGAGGCCGGCGACCCGCTGCGCAAGCCCAGCCAGATGCGCCGGGGAGCCCGGCGCCGCAAGTAGGAGTCCGCCGACCGGGCCCTGCGCCGCCGCGCCGGGCACCGGGAAAGAAGGATCATGTCTGCTCAGTTCCCCGTCGCCCGGCCGCGGCGGCTGCGCCGCACGCCCGCCCTGCGCCGGATGGTCGCCGAGACCACGCTCGCCCCCGCCGATCTGGTGCTGCCGATGTTCGTCAAGGAGGGCATCTCCGAGCCGCAGCCGGTCGCGTCGATGCCGGGCGTCGTGCAGCACACCCGCGACAGCCTGCGGAAGGCCGCGCACGAGGCGGCGGAGGCCGGCGTCGGCGGCCTCATCCTGTTCGGCGTCCCGGCGGTCAAGGACGGCGTCGGCTCGGCCGCCGACGACCCCGCCGGGATCGTCCAGCTGGCGCTGCGCGACCTGAAGTCCGACCTCGGCGACGCGACCGTGGTCATGACGGACCTGTGCCTGGACGAGTACACCGACCACGGGCACTGCGGCATCCTCACCGCCGCCGGCGAGATCGACAACGACGCGACGCTGGAGCGCTACGCCTCCATCGCCGTCGCGCAGGCCGCCGCCGGGGCCCAGGTGGTCGGCCCGTCCGGGATGATGGACGGCCAGGTCGGCGTGATCCGCGAGGCCCTCGACAAGGGGGGCTACAGCGACGTCGCGATCCTGGGGTACTCGGTGAAGTACTCCTCCGCCTACTACGGCCCGTTCCGCGACGCCGCCGAGTGCGCCCCCCGGTTCGGCGACCGCGCCACCCACCAGCAGGACCCGGCGAACGCCGAGGAGTCGCTCCGCGAGGTGTTCCTCGACATCGACGAGGGCGCCGACATGGTGATGGTGAAGCCCGCGGGCCCCTACCTCGACATCGTCCGGCGCGTCCGCGACGCCGTGGACGTCCCCGTCGTCGCCTACCAGGTCAGCGGCGAGTACGCGATGATCGAGGCCGCCGCCGAGAAGGGCTGGATCGACCGCGACCGCACCATCATGGAGTCGCTGCTGTCGATCCGCCGCGCGGGCGCCGACATCACCCTCACCTACTGGGCCACGGAAGTGGCCAAGAAGCTGCGCTGACCCGGGAGACGCCCCCCGGAACCGCCGGGGGAAAGCTCCAATGATCATGGGCGGGTAGTTACTTAGGGTCGTTTTGGCAGGGGCGCCGTGTCTGGCGCGGCGCGGCGCGGGCATCATCGTCTATCAAGAACCCACGTTCGACCTTGGGTATTGGGGGGCGGAGATGCTGGCGGTCTCGGGGAACAGGCGGCAACGGGCGGCGCGCGACCGGATGGCCTCGGCCGCCCTGGAGTACGCCGCGATGGGCTGGCCCTGCTTTCCGGGGGCGCATCCGCCCGCCGCCGGCGACCGGTCCTGCTCGTGCGACCGGATCGGCTGCCCCGACCCGGCGGCGCATCCGGTGTCGGCGGCGTGGGCGCACCAGGCGTCGGCCGACCCGGACCGGATCCGGCGCTGGTGGTCGCAGCGCCCCCAGTCCAACATCATCCTGCCGACCGGCCGGGTCTTCGACGTGTTCGACGTCCCGTCCGCCGCCGGCGCCGCCGCCCTCGACCGGATCGCCCGCGACGACCTGCCGGTCGGGCCCGTCGCGAACCTCGGGGACGAGCGGTACCTGTTCTTCGTCGCCACCCGCGGCGCCCCCGCCGACGAGGACGAGTGGTGGTCGTGCCACCTCGACACCTCGCCGGAGACCGTGGCCGAGACGCCCGGGATGCGGTGGCACTGCCGCGACAGCTACGTGGTGGCGCCGCCGTCGATGCTGGCGTCCGGCAAGGAGGCCGCCTGGGTGCGGCCCCCGCGGGACGAGCCGCTGCCCGACCCGCTGCGGCTCCTGGAGGTCCTCGCCGACAGCTGCGAGTGACCGGCCCGCGCGGGCCGGTCCCGGCCCGCCGTCAGCGCGGACCGGCCCCCGCCCGCGGTCGGTGAGGACCGGTCCGGCCCGCGGTCAGCGCGGCGCCTTGATCGCCTTGCGGCCCCAGGCGGAGTACGACGTCGTGATGATCTGGTTGCGGCCCTTCGCCGGTCCGGCCCGCAGCCACAGCTTGACCGGGCGGGACGAGCCGTCCAGCTTGAGCGCGAAGCTGATCTGCTCGACGCCCGTGGCGCGCGCCATCTCCGCGTACAGCGCGCCCGATCCGGGCGCCTGCGCGAGCTTGGCGACGGGCGCCTCGCCCCTGTACACCCCGCCGGACTCGCTCAGCGTCGAGGCGGCGTTCAGCAGCGTCGTCACCGCGGACACCGAGCTCCCGCGACGCACCTGCTCGGCCAGCCCCGGGTAGCCGCGCCCGCCGACGGGGGACGGCCGCCACTTCTTGCCCGCCCGCAGGAACACCCGGTCGCCGACGATCACGGCCTGGGCCCGCTTGCGGGTCTTGGCGGACCCCGACAGCGTCATCGAGTACGACGGCTCCGTCCCCTTGACCAGGCCGAAGGTGCCCTGCGCGATGCTGGGCGCGCCGCAGCAGCCGGTGCGGTGGAAGCTGAACCGGGCGCCGGGCGCCTGGTCGGTGGCCTCGGTGATGCGCGCCGCGAGCGGCGCGGGGGCGACGCCCCCGGGCGGCGCGGACGGCTGGGGCGTGCTGCTCTGCGCGGGCGACGGGGTCGGCGGCGTGGCGTCGCCCTTGCCCGACTTCACGAGGACGAAGCCGCCCGCCACCGCGCCCGCGATGACGACCGCGGCGATGGCGGCCGCGATCCGGCGGTTGCTGGAGCCGCGCGCGGCGGTCTGCCCGGTGGCGATGACCTGGTTGCGGCCGGTGGTGCGGGGCACCTTGGGCTTGGCCGGCTCGGGCTGCATCGCGGCCTGCGCGGCGAGCTCGGTGAGCCGGCCGCGGCCCTGCGCCTCCCACGACGGCCCGTACGCCGCCACGGCGGCCTCTTCGAGGGCGCCGAGGTAGTCGGCCGCGGTCTTCGGGCGCGTCTCCGGGTCCTTCGCGAGGCCGTGCTCGATCAGCTCGCGCAGCGGCCCGGGGACCTCCTCGGCCGGGATCGGCGCCTCGCGGTGCAGCCGCGCCATGTTGCGCCCGGCGTACGGAGGGTGCCCGGTGAGGCACTCGAAGAAGATCGCCGTTGCCGCGTACAGGTCGGTGGCGACGGTGGCGGACGCCCCGTCCCACAGTTCCGGCGCCGCGTAGGCGGGGGCGAGCTGCGCTTCGGTGCCGGGCGCGGCGGTCGCGAAGTCGGTGAGGCGCGCGTTGCCGTCGCCGTCGACGAGGACCGCGGACGGCCGTACGGCGCCGTGCACGACCTCGAGGGCGTGCGCGGCGGCGAGCCCCAGCAGGGTCCCGCCGAGCAGCGACAGGGCCGCCAGCGGGCCCGTGGGGCCCTGCGCGGCCAGCACCCGGCGCAGCCCGACCCCGTCGACGTACTGCATGACGACGGCGGCGCCCTCGGGGGCCTCGACGAAGTCGTAGAGATCGGCGACGTTCGGGTCCTCGAGCTGGGACAGTGTGCGCGCGGACGCACGGAACCGCGCCATGAACGCCTCGTCGGCGCGCAACCCGCCGACGAGGTACTTGATCGCGACCTTCGTGCTGGTCATGTCGTCGACCGCCAGCACCACCCGGCCCGCGGCGCCGTCGCCCAGTTCCCGCTCATGGGTGAAGCCCGGGACCGTCCAGCCGTCAACCACGTTGAAAGCCATCCCTCCGATACGGCGGACGCCGGTGAAGATAAGGGGCGCCTCACGTACGGGCGCCGATGTCGTACTTGGTGGAATATCGGCCCGTACCGGGCGAGGTCAAGCGCAGTCGCCGAACTGCAACTGAGAGACTGGAAACGTGACTGTAACCGATCGCTCCCAGCAGTTGTTCGAGCGCGCCGAAGGGCTCGTCCCCGGCGGCGTGAACTCGCCGGTCCGCGCCTTCGGGGCGGTCGGCGGGACGCCGCGCTTCATCGCCTCGGCGCGCGGACCCTACCTGACCGACGCCGACGGCAACGAGTACGTCGACCTGATCTGCTCGTGGGGTCCGATGATCCTCGGGCACGCGCACCCGGACGTGGTCGCGGCGGTGCGGGAGGCGGCGGGCCGCGGCACGTCCTACGGGGCGCCGACGCCCGGCGAGGTCGAGCTGGCCGAGGAGATCGTCGCGCGGACGCCGGTGGAGAAGGTCCGGCTGGTCAACTCGGGGACCGAGGCGACGATGTCGGCGATCCGGCTGGCGCGCGGCTTCACCTCCCGCCCGAAGATCGTCAAGTTCGCGGGCTGCTACCACGGGCACGTCGACTCGCTGCTGGCCGCGGCGGGGTCGGGCGTGGCGACGTTCGCGCTGCCGGACACCCCCGGCGTGACGGGCGCGACGACCGCCGACACGATCGTGCTGCCGTACAACGACGTCGCGGCGGTGGAGACGGCGTTCGACGAGCACGGCCACGAGATCGCCTGCGTGATCGCCGAGGCGGTGCCGTGCAACATGGGCGTCGTGCCGCCGCTGAACGGCTTCAACGCGCTGCTGAAGCGGCTGTGCGAGCGCTACGGGGCGCTGCTGGTGCTGGACGAGGTGCTGACCGGCTTCCGGGCGTCGCGGTCCGGCTGGTACGGGATCGAGGGCGTCGCGGCGGACCTGGTGACGTTCGGGAAGGTGATGGGCGGCGGGCTGCCCGCCGCCGCGTTCGGCGGCCGCGCCGAGATCATGGACCGGCTCGCGCCCGCCGGGCCCGTCTACCAGGCGGGGACCCTGTCGGGGAACCCGCTCGCGACGGCCGCGGGGCTGGCGACGCTGCGCGGCGCGACCGACGAGGTGTACGCGGCGATCGACCGGGCCGCCGGGATCGTGTCGAAGGCCGCGTCGGAGGCGCTGGCGAAGGAGGGCGTCCCGCACTCGCTGCAGAACGCCGGCAGCCTCTTCTCGATCTTCTTCGCGGACGGCCCGGTCGGCGACTTCGCCGCCGCGCAGCGCCAGGACGTCAAGGCGTACGGGGCGTTCTTCCACGCGGCGCTCGAACGCGGCGTCTACCTGCCGCCCTCGGCGTACGAGGTGTGGTTCCTGTCGGCCGCCCACGACGACGAGGCGATCGGCCGCATCCTGGACGTCCTGCCCCACGCCGCCCGCGCCGCTGCGCTGTCTTCTTGATCCCGGCCCAGGGGGCTCGCCTGGCGGCTCGCCCCCTGACCGGGATCGGGCGAGCGCGGCATCGCTTCGCGATCTTCCCGGTGAGGCTCGCCTTCGGCTTCGCCTCACCGGTCAGGTAACGCGCTCGCGTGACGGCTGAGGCACCTCAAGGCAGCCTGAGTGAACTGAGGGCGCGGAAGGCGCGGAGCGCGGCGGCGGTCGACTCCGGGTGCGGGGCGTGCAGCGGAGCGCGGACGGCGGGGTCGTCGATCACGCCGATCTCGGCCAGGCACGCCTTCAGCACGGACGGCGACGGCTCGGCGAACAGCGCCCGCGCGAGCGGCAGCAGCGCGTTGTGCATCGCCAGGCCGCGGGCCGCGTTGCCGTGCCGGACCGCGTCCGCCATGTCCGCGTAGGCCCGCGGCGCCAGGCACGCGGACGCGGCGACGCCGCCTGACCCGCCGAGCTGCAGCATCGGGTAGATGTACGCGTCGTCGCCGCACAGCACGGCCTTGCCGGTCTCCGCCGCCAGCATGTCCAGGGTGTCCTGGTCGACGGCGCCCGCGCAGTGCTTGATCCCGGCGACGCAGTCGAGCCCGAGCAGCCGGACGAGCGCCTCCCCGGACAGCGCCTTCCCCGTCCGGTAGGGGACGTTGTAGGCGATGAGGGGGACGTCCACGGCGGCGCCGACGGCCGCGAAGTGGTCGATGACGCCGTCGTCGGACGGACGCAGGTAGTACGGCACGACGACGAGCAGCGCGTCGGCGATCGGCGCGCGCTCGCGGGCCTCCCGGATCGTGTCCGCGGTGCCCATCGTCCCGGCGCCGACGATCAGCCGGGCGCCGTGCTCGATGGACACGGCCCGGCACACCTCCAGGACGGTCCGCCGCTCCTCGGCCGTCAGCAGTGGGGCCTCGCCGGTGGTGCCGAGCGCGACGAGCCCGTCCGCGCCCTGCTCCAGGCAGTGGACGGCGAGGCGTTCGAGGGACTTGGCGTCGACTTCGCCGGAGCCGGTGAACGGCGTCACGAGCGCCGCGTGGATTCCGTGCATGGGTGTCACCTCGTCTGGACGGGCTCCGGCGGAGCCACCTGGATGGGCGCGCGGGACGCGCGGGACCGCAGCCGGACGCTGCCCGCCGCGACGCCGCAGATGATGAGCGCCGCCCCGGCGAGGCGCGTCCCGTCCACGTGCTCGCCGAGGACCAGCGCGGCGGACAGCAGCCCGAACGGCGGGACGAGCAGCGAGTACATGGCGACGGTGCCGGCCTCGTAGCGGCGCATCAGCCAGCCCCACACGCCGAACCCGACGAGCGTCGAGACGTAGGCGATGAACGCCAGCGAGCCCACCCCGGCGACGGACAGGTGGCGCGCGGCGTCCGGCACCGCTCCCGGCCCCTCGAAGATCAGCGAGAGGGCGAACAGGGGGACGGGCGGGACCAGCGACATCCAGACCATGAACCCGAACGCGTCGACGGGTTCTGCCGCGGTCTGGTTCATCCGCCGCATCGCGACGTTCGCCAGCCCCCAGCTCGCCGCCCCGCCGATGCACAGCAGGAACGCACCGACAGGACTGCCGCCCTCGGCCTGGGCCACCCCGAGGAGCGCGACGCCGCTGAACGCGACGGCCATCCCGGCGATCTGCCGGGCGCCGAGACGCTCGCGCAGCAGCACCCCGGCGAACAGCGCGGTGAAGATCGCCTGGACCTGGAGGACCACCGACGACAGCCCCGCGGGCATCCCCAGCCGCATGCCGATGAACAGCAGCGCGAACTGCCCGACGCCCAGCGGGATCCCGACCAGCCACAGCCAGCGGACGGCGACCGGCGGGCGCCGCACGAAGAACACCGCCGGCAGCGCGGCGGCGGTGAACCGCAGCGCGGCGAGCAGCAGCGGCGGGAAGTCCTCCAGCGCGACCTTGATCGGGACGAAGTTGAATCCCCAGATCGCGGCGATCAACGTGGCCAGCAGGACGTGGCGCGGTCTCATGTCCCGATCGTCGCCGCGGCCTTGTTTTAGGACAAGCTAGAATCTGTCGACTTCTCGTTTTAGAGTTACTACATGCTCGATCTCGAACGGCTGCGCGCCCTGCACTCCGTCGCCACCTACGGCTCGGTCAGCGCCGCCGCCGACGTGCTGCACGTCACCACCTCCGCGGTCTCCCAGCAGCTCGCCAAGCTGGAGCGGGAGACCGGGCAGAAGCTGCTCGAGCGCAACGGCCGCGGCGTGCGGCTCACCGACGCCGCCGAGCTGCTCGTCGGGCACGCCGAGCGGATCCTGTCCCTCGTCGAGCAGGCCCAGGCCGACCTGGAGGCGCACCGCGGCTCGGTCGTCGGCCAGCTGACCCTCGCCGCGTTCCCCACCGCCGTCCGCGGGCTGATGCCGCAGGCGCTGCCGCTGCTCCGCACCGAGCACCCGGACCTGCACGTCCTGGTCCGCGAAGAGGACCCGCTGCACAGCATGCCCCTCGTCCTGCGCGGCGACCTCGACATGGCGGTCGTCCAGGACTGGAGCAACGAGCCGCTCCCGCTGCCCGAGGGCCTGCACAAGGGCGCCATCTGCGAGGACGTCGCCGACGTCGCGCTGCCCGCCGGGCATCCGCTGGCCGGCCGCCTCAGCGTCGACCTGAAGGAGCTGGCCGGCGACCCGTGGATCAGCTCCGTGCCGGACAGCATCTGCTGCGACTGGCTCCTGCGCACCCTGCGCGCCATCGACAGCGAGCCCCGCATCGAGCACATGGCCTACGAGTTCGCGACGCAGCTCGCGCTCGTCGCCGCCGGCCTCGGCAACGCGATCCTGCCCCGCCTCGGCCGCTGCGACGTGCCGCCGGGCGTCGCGATCGTGCCGCTCGCCGAGCCGCTGACCCGCCGCGTGTACGCGGTCTGGCGGGAGGAGGCCGCGCGCCGTCCCGCGATCCGCGCGGTCGTGGCGGCGCTGCGCTCCGGCGTCCCCGACTCCGCCGAGCGAGCCGCCTGACGGCCCGCGCCCCGCCCCATCTCGCGCCCTGTCCCAGACCCTGGAGCGGCCGGTTCGCCGCACCGCGCCCGATTCGGTACGTTCTTCGCGATCATGGCGGGAGGGCGCGATGAGCGGCTGGCGGGTCGAGGGCTACACCGAGGTACGGGAGCTGGGCGCGGGCGCCCAGGGACGCGTCGTGCTCGCCCGGCACGAGCCGTCCGGCACCCCCGTGGCGATCAAGTACCTGAACGCGTCCGCGAGCGAGGCCGAGCGGGAGCGGCTGCGACACGAGGCCCGGATGCTGGGGCGGGCCGAGAGCCCGCACGTCGCCCGCCTCTTCCACCTCGTCGAGGGCCCCGACGGCGCCGCGATCATCATGGAGGCCGTCGACGGGGTGTCGCTCAAGGAGCTGCTCGCCCGGCGCGGGGCGCTCGGCCCCGAGGCGTCCCTGTCGGTGCTGAAGGGCTCGCTGCTCGGCCTCGCCGCCGCCCACGCCCTCGGCGTCGTGCACCGCGACTACAAGCCCGCGAACGTCGTCGTCCCGGCGGACGGGCGGAGCCGGCTCGTCGACTTCGGCATCGCGACCCCCGCCGGGCGGGAGGCGGGCGGCGCCGGCACCCCGTACTACATGGCGCCCGAGCAGTGGGACCGGCACATCGCCACGCCCGCGTCCGACGTGTACGCCGCGACCTGCGTGTTCGTCGAGTGCGTCAGCGGGCACCGGCCGTTCGGCGGGAACCGCGCCGAGCTGATGCGCGCGCACCTCACCGGCCCCGTGCCGGTCGAGACCGTCCCCGAGCCGCTCCGCCCCCTCGTCGCGCGGGGCATGGCGAAGGACCCGGCCGACCGCCCGCCGGGCGCCGCCGCGTTCGTCGACGACCTGGAGCGGACCGCCCGGGAGGTGTACGGGCCGGACTGGGAGTCCCGCGGGATCCGTGCGCTCGCCGCGTCCGCCGTCGCCCTCGCCGCCCTGTTCCCGCTGGCCGCGTGGGTCGTCCCGGGCGCCGCGTCGGCGGCCGGGACCGCCGCCGCGCAGGGCGCCGCGCACGCCGCCGGGCAGGCCGCCGGGCACGCGGCCGGGCAGGCCGCCGCGGGCCACGCCGCCGGCAAGGTCGGCGTGGCGAGCGCGATCAAGGCGTTCCTCGGCAGCGCGGGCGGCATCGCGACGGCCGCCGCCGGGACGGCCGTGGTCGTCGGCGCCGGCGCCATCGCCGTCCAGCAGTTCACCGGGGACGATCCGGCGCCGCGCCCCACGAGCACCCGGCCCGTCGCGGCCGTCGCAGCCGTCCGCGGCTGCCCCACCACCGACGCCGGCGGCGGGAAGACGACGCCGTCGCCCGGCCCCGCGCAGGTCCGCCTCCCCGAGCAGGTGAAGCTGCCGAAGGACGCCGCCGTCTACGCCCTCGGCCAGGGCCGGTACCTGATCGGCCCGGCCTCGACGGGGTGCTCCGGTTCGATGGGCGCGAACGCCGGATACACCACGATCGGCGATTCGAAGACGCTCCGGATCACGCAGAACTGGCAGGGATCCGTCGGCAACATCGCCGACCAGGTCTGCAAGTACTTCCCGGACTCGCCCGAGGCCGCGAAGGCGAAGCGGAACTTCGGCCCCTGCACGTCCGCCGTGCATGACCGGCAGGACGTCCCGACGGGGGAGCCGGCGCTGCGGCTTGCGCTGGCGACCGAGCAGCCGACCGAGCTGCCGCCGCCGTCGCCCTACATGATGGTGACCCTGGTCACGATGGGATCCAACGGGCTGCCCTCGCCCGTCACCTGCCTGGCGCCCGCGGCCCGCGCCGACATGTGCGACGCCGCGCTCACGCACTGGTTCGTCCAGGCCACGACAGACACGAAGATCGCCAAGCCCGACCTGGACCGGGTCGCCGCCCGCATCGCCGCGTACGTGAGGACCGCCGCCAAGTGAGCGTCCCGTCCGCGCCCCGGGGCCGGGGCGCGGACGGGACGGCCGGGCGGCGCGGGTAGCCTGATCGGGCCATGACTGACACGACGATCGTTCACCTGCTGCGGCACGGTGAGGTGCACAATCCCGAAGGCGTCCTGTACGGGCGCCTGCCCGGCTACCGGCTCAGCGAGGACGGCGTCCTCATGGCCAAGGCCGCCGCCAAGTGGTTCGCCGACCGGGACGTCACCGCGCTGTTCTCCTCGCCGATGCAGCGGGCGCTGGAGACCGCCGCGCCGCTGGCCGACTCGTTCGACCTGCCCGTGACGGTGGACGATCGGCTGATCGAGGCGGAGAACCACTTCGAGGGGCTGACCTTCGGGGTGGGACCGGGCTCGCTGCGCCGCCCCGAGCACTGGCGCCACCTGGTGAACCCGTTCCGCCCGTCGTGGGGCGAACCGTACAAGGAGCTCGCGGCGCGGATGCGCGCGGCCGTGATCCGGGCGCGGGAGGCGGCGCGCGGCCACGAGGCGGTGTGCGTCAGCCACCAGCTGCCGATCTGGATCCTGCGGCTGCACGCCGAGCACCGCCGGCTCTGGCACCACCCGAACCGGCGCGAGTGCGCGCTGGCCAGCGTGACCAGCCTCACGTTCGAGGGCAGCAGGCTCGTGGACGTCGGCTACCACGAGCCGGCCGAGGGGATCGCGAAGGGCCCCAGTGTCGCGGGTGCCTGACGGCACCGCTAAGTTGTGTACTACGTCTTGTAGTAGTAGGAGGGTCCGTTGAGCCCCCGAATGACCCACGCGCGCGCGGCGGCCGCCTCCGTCGCGCTCTGCGGGCTGCTGGCCGGCTGCGCGGGAACCGGTTCGGCCAAGAGCGGCCCGGACGGGAACGACAACCGGTTCATCTCGGGCGACGGCAACGTCACGCAGTACCAGCCCGGCCACCGCAAGAGCCTCCAGGAGGTCACCGGCCAGACGCTCGACGGGCGGTCGTTCCGGCTCGACTCCCTCAAGGGCAAGGTCGCGGTCGTCAACTTCTGGGCGTCGTGGTGCGCGCCCTGCCGCGGCGAGGCGCCGTCGCTGGAGCAGATCTACACCGAGAACAAGGCGAAGGGCCTGGAGCTCCTCGGCGTCAACTTCAAGGACGCCAAGGACAACGCCAAGGCGTACGAGCGCAAGTTCAAGGTCACCTACCCCAGCCTGTTCGACGGGGACGGCCAGGTCACGCTCGCGTTCCGCGAGGTGCCGCCGAGCGCCATCCCCAGCACCCTCGTCCTGGACCGGCAGGGGAAGGTCGCGGCGCGCATCATCGGCGCCACCACCTACTCCAAGCTGAACCCGCTGGTCGCGAAGGTGCTCGCGGAAAAATGAGCGCGGCGCGGTGAACGTTGACGAGACGGTGACGAGCGGGTCGCTGGTGGCGGCGGCGCCGCTGGCGGCGCTCGCCGGGCTCGTCTCGTTCCTGTCGCCGTGCGTGCTGCCGCTCGTCCCCGGCTACCTGTCGTACGTGACGGGGATGACCGGCGCGGACCTCGCCGAGCAGCGGCGCGGCCGGCTGCTGTCCGGCGTGCTGCTGTTCGTCGCGGGCTTCAGCGTGGTGTTCGTCAGCTACGGGGTGGCCTTCGGCGGCCTCGGCCGCTGGCTGCTGGAGTACCAGGACCAGATCACCCGGGTGCTCGGCATCGTCACGATCGTCTTCGGGCTGGCGTTCATGGGCCTGATCCCGGGACTGCAGCGGACGATGAAGTCGGGCCGGCTGCCGTCGGCGGGCCTCGCCGGCGCGCCGCTGCTCGGCGCCCTGTTCGCGCTCGGCTGGACGCCGTGCATCGGGCCGACGCTCGGCGCCGTCCAGTCGCTGGCGATCAGCGAGGCGAGCGCCACCCGCGGCGCGCTGCTGTCGCTGGCGTACTGCGCCGGACTGGGCGTGCCGTTCGTCGTGACGGCGGTCGCCTACCGCCGCGCGCTCGGCGCGTTCGGGGCGGTGAAGCGGCACTACCCCCTCGTCATGCGGATCGGCGGGGGGATGCTCGTCCTCATCGGGGTGCTGCTGGTGAGCGGCCTGTGGGGGGAACTGAACATCGAACTGAAGTCGTGGATCAGCGGCTTCGAGCCGGTTCTGTGAGGCCGAAGGATCGGCAGAGGCATTGATATGAGCGACATCAAGGACATCGAGACCGGCACGCAGGCGCCCGCCGCGCGGCAGGCGCCCGAGGAGGTGCCGCGGCCCAGGGGCATCGGCCCGCTGGGCTGGCTGCGCTGGGGCTGGCGGCAGCTCACCACGATGCGCACGGCGCTGATCCTGCTGTTCCTGGTGGCGCTGGGCGCGGTGCCGGGGTCGGCGCTGCCGCAGCGCGGGCAGGCGCCGGAGAAGGTCGCGGCCTACCTCGCCGACCACAAGACGATCGGCCCGGTCCTCGACAAGCTCTCGATGTTCGACGTGTTCGCCGCGCCCTGGTTCGCGGCGATCTACATCCTGCTGTTCGTGTCGCTGGCGGGCTGCGTCGTCCCGCGCGCCGTGAAGCACTACCAGTCGATGCGGGCCCGCCCGCCGGCGGCGCCGAGCAACCTCGGGCGGCTGCCGCAGTCGGTGTCGTACGAGACGGACGGCGCGCCCGAGGACGTCCTCGCCGAGGCGCGCAAGGTGCTGCGCGGCCGCCGGTTCCGGGTGGACGTGTCGGGCGGCGCGGCGGCCGCGGAGAAGGGCTACCTGGGGGAGACCGGCAACCTGGTCTTCCACCTGGCGCTGCTCGGGCTGCTGTTCGCGCTCGGCGCGGGCAACATGTTCGGCTACCGGGGCAGCGTCCTCATCACCGAGGGCAAGACGTTCGCGAACTCGCTCGGCCAGTACGACCAGTTCACCCCGGGGCGGCTGTTCAATGACGGCGACCTCTCCCCGTTCACCGTCAGCCTGGACGACTTCAAGGCCAAGTACGAGCTGGAGGGCGACAAGCGCGGGCAGGCCACGGCGTTCGACGCCTGGATCCACTACCGGGACAAGCCGTCCGGCAAGGACGAGAAGTACGACCTGCGGCTCAACCATCCGCTGAAGGTCGGCGGGACGAAGGTGTACCTGCTCGGCCACGGCTACGCGCCGAAGTTCACCGTGAAGGACGCCAAGGGGAACATCGCCTTCCAGGACGCCGTCCCGTTCCTGGCGATGGAGCCGCGCAACCTGACGTCCGAGGGCGTCATCAAGGTCCCGGACGCCGAGCCCGACCAGCTCGCGTTCTACGCGATCCTGTGGCCGACGGCGGTCGCCAGCCAGGACGGCAAGCAGATCGTGTCGGCGTTCCCCGGCGCGCTGCGTCCCGTCATCACCCTGTCGTCGTTCAAGGGCGACCTCGGCCTCGACTCCGGCACCCCGCAGTCGGTGTACAAGCTGGAGGGCATCGGCAAGACGCTCCTGCCGATCAAGGGCGGGGAGAAGCTGCTGGAGCCGGGCGAGACCTTCACGCTCCCCGGCAACGCGGGCTCGATCACCTTCGACGGGATGGCGGAGTACGCGACGCTGTCGGTCAACCACGACCCCGGGCGCATCCCCGCGCTGATCGCGGCGGTGCTCGCGGTGCTGGGCGTGGCGACCTCGTTCCTCGTCCGGCGGCGCAGGGTGTGGGTCCGTGCGAGCGCCGGGAAGGGCGGGCGTACGGTGGTGGAGGTCGGCGGCCTCACCCTCGGCAACCCGACCTCGGAGTTCGACGACATCGTGGCCGCGCTGCGCGGCCCCGACGCCGGATCGGACGCCGGACCGGAGGCCGAGAAGGAGACGTCCGGACCGGACGGGTCCGGACCGGCGGAGACAGGGCGGGAGAAGGCCGAGCCCGCCCGGGACGAGGCCGTCCGGGACGAGCCCGTCAAGGACGAGCCCGTCAAGGACGAGCCCGGGCCAGAACAGAACGGGTCCGAAGCGGAACCCGGCGCCGATCGGGGTTCCGGGTCGGCAACCGAACCGAAGGAGTGACGAGGTGAGCAACGCCGACCTCGCGAACCTGAGCGACAAGCTCATGCTGACCACCGTGGTGATGTACATCGTCGCGCTGGTCGCCTACGCGGCCGATCTCGGCTTCGGCCGCCGCTCCGCGGCGGTGGCCGAGGAGCGGGCCGAGGCGAAGGTGCTCGTCGGCGCCGCGGGCGCCGAGACCGTCGAGGACGCCGAGCCGGCCCGCGCGGCGGCCGCCGCGGACGGGGACGCCGGGTCGCAGCGCCAGCGGGTCGAATGGGCGCGGCTGGCGGTCCTGCTGAACGTGCTCGGCTGGGTGTCGCACCTCGGCATCCTGGTGACCCGCGGGCTGGCGGTGCACCGCTGGCCGTGGGGCAACATGTACGAGTTCATGACGGCGCTGTCGTTCGCCGCCGTGACCGCGTTCATGATCGTCGCGGTGCGCTACAAGGCACGGTTCCTCGGCGCCTTCGTGATGGCCGCCGTGGTGATCGCGCTCGGCGTCGACAACATCTGGCTGTACGACTCGGCCGGCCCGGTCAGCCCGGCGCTGAACTCG
Source organism: Actinomadura nitritigenes (assembly GCF_017573545.1). Lineage (GTDB taxonomy): Bacteria > Actinomycetota > Actinomycetes > Streptosporangiales > Streptosporangiaceae > Spirillospora > Spirillospora nitritigenes. Next base: position 42,345 of record NZ_JAGEOK010000031.1, read on the forward strand.
TACTGGATCGCGATCCACGTCACCGCCGCGATCATCGCGACGGGCTCGTTCACGGTGGCGGGCGCCGCGACCATCCTGTACCTGCTGAAGACCCGCGCGGAGGCGAGCGAGGCCGGGGTGGGCGGCGGGATGCTGTCGCGCATCCCGTCCGCCGAGGACCTCGACCGGCTGTCGATGCGGGTGACGACGTTCGCCTTCCCGATCTGGACGGCCGCCATCATCATGGGCGCCATCTGGGCCGACGAGGCGTGGGGCCGGTACTGGGGCTGGGACCCCAAGGAGGTCTGGTCGTTCGTCACCTGGATCGTCTACGCCGCCTACCTGCACGCGCGCGCGACGGCCGGGTGGAAGGGCCGCAAGGCGGCGATCCTGTCGCTGATCGGCTTCGGCTGCCTGCTGTTCAACTTCTTCGGCGTCAACTACATGTTCTCGGGCATGCACTCCTACGCCTGAGCGCGCTCACCGAGCACGTCACGAGCAGGTCATCGAGGACCGCGGCACCGTTCCGGCGGGCGCCGCGGTCCTCGCACATCCGCGCCCGTCCGTTCCGTGGTGACTCGCGGGGATGACGCCGTGTCGGGTTGCGGCTTACCCTGCCTCCGGGGGCCCTCTCGCTCGGCGACTCCGCGGGCCCCGCTGACAGAGGAGCCCGATGCGCTTCAAAGGCATCCACCGAAAGCCCCGGGAGCTCAGGAATCGGGAGGCGCCCCGGGGCTCCGCGGTCCGCGGGGACGACGCGGGCTACGCGCCGTCGCCGCCGGACTCGGGACGGCGCCCGGAGCCCGCGCACGTCAGGCCGCGCAGCAACCAGCCCCGCGACCGGTTCGGCCGGTTCCGCAAGGCCGGCCGCGACGACGACTTCGCGCTCGCCCCCGGCGCCGACCGCCCGGACCCCGCCGAGGCGCACCCCGGACGGTACGGGCGGCGCGGCGCGGGCCGCCCCCGCCCCGGCGACTACGCGTGGACCGACTTCGAGCTCGACGACGCGCTGCGCGTCGAGCCGTACCCGCCGGGCATGCCGCACGTGGCCGACGGGCGGCGGCACTGCGGCGTGCTGGAGAGCGTCCTGCACCGGCAGTGGGACGCCCGGCAGGGCCCGCCGCCGCCGGAGGTGATCAGGGCCGTCGACAGCCTCGCGTCGCTGCCGGAGCCGCTCAAGGAGAAGCTCGCGGGCGGCCTCGACGGCATCTACGTCGGGCCCGGCGGCGTCCCGCAGCTGGACGACATGGGCCACCTGCGCGACCGCCCGCTGCCGTCCGGCCGCGCGACCTGGGACATCTGCGCCGGCGCCTACGGCGACCGCAAGATCATCGTGGGGGACCGGCCGTCGCCGACCCCGGACGTGATGCTGCACGAGGTCGGGCACGCGCTCGACGACATCGACGGCGAGTCCGGCGGGTGGACCTCCGACAGCCCCGCCTTCCGGGAGCTGTACGAGCTGTGCCGCCCGCACCTGGCCAGCGACTTCCACCGGCAGCCCGACGCGCTCGGCCGGCGCGAGTTCTTCGCCGACGCGTTCGCCGCGATCTCGTCCCGGCAGCGGCCCGCGCTGGTCGATATGCTCGCCGGCAACATCAGGACGGCACTGGAAGTCATGCTCTTCTTCAACCGCAGATACGGCATCTAGGACACCGTGATGCCGGCGAAGGCGATGGACTCCGAAGGTGATCGACGATGTACGTGATCCGGCTCCCCGACGGCACGCTCCGGGTGCCCCACAGCGTCCTCGCCGACCAGGGCGACGACGCGGCGGGCGCGGGTCACGACGGGGCGGGGCTGGAGCGGGGCGGGCGGATCATCGCCGACGCCTATGTGGAGATCGGGCCCGGTGATCCCGACTACGACCGGCTCCTCGGCCAGTCGCTGACCGAGGAGGAGTTGGAGGACAGGCGCCGCCGGTGGCGGGACGAGGACGCCGAGCTGGCGCGCAGGTTCGAGGAGTGGCGGGACGGCGGGGCGGAGGAGTAGCCGTGCCGGATCATCGCGCTGCCCCGGCCGCCCGGGCTGGTGGACCGGCCGCGGGAGGGCGGCGGTCCGGGCGGTTCCGAGGCGGGGGCGGGCCCCCATGCGTTCCCGGCCGGTGTCGCCGGGGTCAGAGTCTTCCGAGGGGGGACGACCCCCCACATCCCCCGAGCGGCTTCGCCGGGGTCAGTGTCTTCCGAGGGGGGACGACCCCCCACACCCCCCGAGCGGCTTCGCCGGGGTCAGTGGACCGAGTGCTCGGCGACCGGCTCTTCCCCGCGCAGCAGCGCGTGGACCTCGGACTCCCGGAAGCGGCGGTGGCCGCCGGGAGTGCGGATGCTGCTGATCCGGCCGGCCGCGGCCCACCGGGTGACCGTTTTCGGATCGACCCGGAAGAGGGCGGCGACTTCCCCTGGGGTCAGCAGGCGCTCGCTCGTGCTCTCCACGTTTTCTCTCCCCCTTTGTCCCGCTCTCGGTGCGGGTGGACTGTTTAACAGTGTGGCGGGTCAAGACCGATTTCTCCCTTGTTTTCGGAAAAGATCACGCTCCGTAGTTCGCCGAGCAGCGGCGATGACGGTCGGTGCCCGCCACCTGGGCCTCCGGGGCCTCGCACACCACACTTGACCTGCCGTGTCACGCCGGCAACGGGCCCTTGACAGGCCGATGGACGCTCGGTGGCGCGCGCGCCGGAACCGCGCCGGAACCGCGCCGGCACCGCGGGCGCGTTAACGGCCCGGGCGGCCGACCCCATACCCTCGTGACCATGTCCGATCTTGTTTCGCTGCCGGAGATCGAGCGCGCCGCCGAACGCCTCGCCGGCGTCACCGTGCGCACGCCGCTCGTCCCGTTCCCCGGGTCCGGCGACGGGACGGCGCTGCTGGTGAAGGCCGAGTCCCTGCAGCCGATCGGAGCGTTCAAGCTGCGCGGCGCGTACAGCACCATCGCCGGGCTGTCCGAGGAGGAGCGCGAGCGCGGCGTCGTCACCCACTCCAGCGGCAACCACGCCCAGGCCGTCGCCTACACCGCCCGCGAGCTCGGGATCCCCGCCGTGCTGGTCATGCCGCACACCACCCCCGGCGTGAAGGTGGACGCCTGCATCGCGCTCGGCGCCGAGATCGTCTACGTCGAGCCGACCGCCGAGGCCCGCCAGGAGACCGCGGCCAAGCTCGCCGCCGCGCACGGTTTCACCCTCGTCCCGCCCTACGACGACGCCCGCGTCATCGCCGGCCAGGGCACCGTCGGGCTGGAGATCGTCCAGGACCGTCCGGACGTCGACGTCGTGCTCGTCCCGGTCAGCGGCGGCGGACTGATCGCCGGCGTCGCCGCCGCCGTGAAGGCGCTGCGCCCCGAGGCGAAGGTGATCGGCGTCGAGCCCGAGCTGGCCGCCGACGCCCGCGACTCGATGCGCGAGGGGCGGCCCGTCGCCTGGGACGCCGAGAAGACCGGCCGCACCATCGCCGACGCCCTGCGCGTCCAGCGCGTCGGCGACCTGCCGTTCGCGCACATGCGCGAGCACGTCGACGGCATGATCGCCGTCACCGAGGACGAGATCCGCCGCACCATGCGCCGCCTCGCCCGCGAGGCCCGGCTCATCGCCGAGCCCGGCGGCGCCGTCGCCACCGCCGCCTTCCTCTACCACCGCGCCGAACTGCCCGCCGGCACCACCTATGTCTCCGTCCTCTCCGGCGGCAACGTCGACCCCGCCCTCTTCCTGGACGTCCTGAAGTAACCCCCAGGAGAGATCACGATTTCGCCGGGGTAACCTCGAAGGGTCATGCGTTCCGTACTGCTCTACACCGCAGGCCGGCTGGCGATCTTCGCGGCCACGGCCGGTGTGCTCGCGCTGTTCGGGGCCCGCGGGTTCCTGCTCCTGCTGCTGGCGCTGCTGATCAGCGGCATCGTCAGCTTCGTCCTGCTGTCCGGCCAGCGCGACCGGATGTCGGCCGCGGTGACCTCCGGGCTGAGCTCCCAGCGCGACAGGTTCCAGCGCGCGAAGACCCGCGAGGACGCGTAGCCCGGTACCGCACGGGCGCCTCGATGGCGCGCGCGGGGCGGCAATAGGCTGGCCTCATGACCCGCGCCTCCTTGGATAAGAAACCCGCCGACGTGGCGGCGATGTTCGACGGCACCGCGGAGCGGTACGACCTGCTGAACACGCTGATGACGGGCGGGCAGGACCGGCGCTGGCGGCGGGAGGCCGTCCGCGCGCTGGACGCGCGGCCGGGCGAGCGGATCCTCGACCTCGCGGCCGGGACCGGGACGTCCTCGGTGCCGTTCGCCGAGGCCGGGGCCGAGACCGTGGCCTGCGACTTCTCCCTCGGCATGCTCCGGGTGGGGGTGCGCCGGCAGGCGGGCGTGCCGCGGCTGAGCTTCGTGGCCGGCGACGCGCTGCGGCTGCCGTTCGCGGACGGCTCCTTCGACGCGGTGACGATCTCCTTCGGGCTGCGCAACGTCGCCGACACCGGGCGCGCGCTGCGCGAGCTGCGGCGGGTGGCCAAGCCCGGCGGCCGGCTGCTGATCTGCGAGGTCAGCCATCCGCCGAACCCGCTGCTGGCGCTCGGCCACAAGGCGCACCTGAAGTACGGTCTGCCGCTGCTGGCGCGGGTCAGCTCCAACCCCGGCTCCTACCGCTACCTCGCCGAGTCGACGCTCGCCTGGCCCGACCAGGCGGGGCTGGCGCGGCTCGTCCAGGACGCGGGCTGGACGAAGGTGCGCTGGCGCGATCTCACCTTCGGGGTGGCGGCGATGCATCATGCGATCAACCCCGGCTGATCGCCCGCCCGGCGGGTTCGGGACCGGTCCAAAACGGAACCGGCCCAGATGTACCCACCGGGCGTGATAAAGGAATAGACTCCCCACCGGATCCTTGTGAAGTACTTCACAAGCGAACGAGCTAAAGAGGAACGCCGTGACCGACTCCACCCGACACGCGGACGTCATCGTCGTCGGGGCAGGCCCCGCCGGATCGTCGACCGCCTACTGGCTCGCGCAGGCCGGGCTGGACGTGCTCCTGCTGGAGAAGGCCACCTTCCCGCGCGACAAGATCTGCGGCGACGGCCTCACCCCGCGCGCGGTCCGCGCGCTCATCGGGATGGGCGTCGACATCAACGACCCCGGCTGGGGGCGCAACAAGGGGCTGCGCATCTACGGCGGCGGAGTGAAGGTCGAGCTGCCCTGGCCGGAGCTCGCGAGCTTCCCCGACTTCGGCCTGGTCCGCAAGCGCACCGACCTCGACCAGCTGCTCGCCGAGCACGCCGCGAAGGCCGGCGCCCAACTGCTGCAGGGCTGCAACGTGACCGGCCCGATCGTCGACGACCGCACCGACCGGATCAAGGGCGTCACCGCCACCTATGAGGGCGAGGAGATCGAGTTCCACGCGCCGCTGGTCGTCGCGGCCGACGGCAACTCGACCCGGCTGTCACTGGCGATGGGCCTGCGCCGCCGCGAGGACCGGCCCATGGGCGTCGCCGTCCGGCGCTACTTCCAGACGCCGCGCCACGACGACGAGTACATGGAGGCGTGGCTCGAACTGTGGGACGGCGAGCGCCTGCTCCCCGGCTACGGCTGGGTGTTCGGCGTCGGCGACGGCACGTCCAACGTCGGGCTCGGCCTGCTCAACACCAGCAAGGCGTTCCAGAACGTCGACTTCCGGGGCATGATGCGGCGCTGGTGCGCGCAGATGCCGGAGGACTGGCAGTTCGACGAGGAGCACGCGACCTCGAAGATCCGCGGCGCGGCGCTGCCGATGGGCTTCAACCGGCAGCCGCACTACACCCGCGGGATGCTGCTGGTCGGCGACGCCGGCGGCATGATCAACCCGTTCAACGGCGAGGGCATCGACTACGCGCTGGAGTCCGGCCGGCTGGCCGCCGACATCATGGTGCAGGCGCTGGCGCGGCGCACCCCGGCGCAGCGCGAGCGGACCCTGTACGAGTACCCGCGCATCCTGAAGGACGAGCACGGCGGCTACTTCACCCTGGCCCGCGTGTTCGTGCAGGCCATCGGCGACCCGCGGATCATGAAGTTCCTGACCGCGCACGGCCTGCCGCACCCCACCCTCATGCGGTTCACCCTCAAGCTGCTCGCCAACCTGACCGACCCGAAGGGCGGCGACGCCATGGACCGGGTCATCAACGCGATGCAGAAGGTGGCGCCGGCGGCATGAGCGAGTTCCGGATGCTCCCGCAGATATCGCTGTTCGCCGCGAAGTCGCAGGTGAGCGGACTACAGTGCATTACCCGACCCCCTGAGGGGAGTGCTATTGATCACCTTGGCTAGGGTGGCGACCCGTGCTCGTGAGAATTTTCACGAGCGTGTGAAGGGTCACGCCGCCGAGGCGCGCCGGTCCGGCCCCGGACCCCGCGCCCCGTACAGCGTCGTACGTACCGAGGAGGGGCGGTAGAGACATGGATCTCTATGTTCCGATCATCGTGCTGGGAGCGCTCGCCTTCGTCTTCGCCGCCGGCTCGGTGGCGATGGCCTCGCTCACCGGCCCGAAGCGCTGGAACCGCGCGCGGCTGGACGCCTACGAATGCGGCATCGAACCGACCCCCCAGCCGGTCGGCGGCGGGCGGTTCCCCGTCAAGTACTACCTGACGGCGATGCTGTTCATCGTCTTCGACATCGAGATCATCTTCCTGTACCCGTGGGCCGTCGCCTTCGACCACATGGGCATGTTCGGCCTCGTGGAGATGGTCCTTTTCATCGTCACCGTTCTCGTCGCCTACGCCTACATCTGGCGTCGCGGCGGTCTGGAGTGGGACTGACATGGGTCTTGAGGAGAAACTCCCGAGCGGGTTCCTGCTGACGACGGTCGAGCAGGTCGCGGGCTGGGCGCGCAAGAGTTCGGTGTGGCCGGCGACGTTCGGCCTGGCGTGCTGCGCGATCGAGATGATGGCCGCCGGCGACCCGAGGCACGACTTCTCCCGCTGGGGGATGGAGCGCGCCTCCGCGACGCCGCGGCAGGCCGACCTGATGATCGTCGCGGGCCGGGTGAGCCAGAAGATGGCCCCGGTGCTGCGGCAGATCTACGACCAGATGACCGAGCCCAAGTGGGTCATCGCGATGGGCGTGTGCGCCTCGTCCGGCGGCATGTTCAACAACTACGCGATCGTGCAGGGCGTCGACCACATCGTCCCGGTGGACATCTACCTGCCCGGCTGCCCGCCGCGGCCGGAGATGCTGCTGGACGCGATCCTGAAGCTGCACGACAAGATCCAGAACACCAAGCTCGGCCCGCAGCGCAAGAAGCAGATCGTCGAGCTGGAAGAGGCCAAGCGCCGCCAGCTGCCGCTGCTGGGACAAGGAACGGTTTAGATGTCTTCCGAGAACCCTGAGCAGAGGGCCGAGCAGGGCGCCGACCAGCTGCCCGCGCAGGCCGAGGAGGAGCGCCGCGAGCAGCCGATCGCCCGCACGGGCATGTTCGGCGCCAAGACGACCGGCGACACCTCCGGATACGGGCGGCTGGTCATCCGGCAGAGCCCGAAGGTCACCGCGCCGCGCCCCTACGGCGGGCCGGGCGGCGCCGCCGAGCCCGGCGAGTTCGACGAGATCGCCGACGAGCTGGAGCGCGCGCTCCCCGACTTCGGCGACGCCATCGAGCGCGTCGTGGTGCACCGCGGCGAGCTGACGTTCTTCGTCAAGCGCGAGCGGCTCCTCGACGTCGCGCGCACCATGCGGGACGAGGCGTCGCTGCGCTTCGAGCTGTGCTCCGGCGTGTCCGGCGTGCACTACCCGAAGGACGAGGGCGCCGAGCTGCACTCGGTCGTGCACCTGCTGTCGATCACCCACAACCGGCGGGCGCGGCTCGAGGTCACCTGCCCGGACGCCGACCCCCACGTCCCGTCGCTGGTGCCGGTGTACCCGACGTGCGACTGGCACGAGCGCGAGACCTACGACTTCTTCGGGATCGTCTTCGACGGCCACCCGGCGCTGACGCGCATCGAGATGCCCGACGACTGGGTCGGCCATCCGCAGCGCAAGGACTACCCGCTCGGCGGCATCCCCGTCGAGTACCGAGGCGCGGAGATCCCCCCGCCGGACGAAAGGCGGTCGTACGTATGAGCTCCACGAAGTACACCGAGTACGACGCCTACGCCGCCGAGGAGGCGGCCGAGGGCCGCGTGTTCGACGTCAACGGCCAGGACTGGGACCAGGTCGTCGCGGGCGCCGAGGACCTCGGGGACGAGCGCCTCGTGGTCAACATGGGCCCGCAGCACCCGTCCACGCACGGCGTCCTGCGGCTGATCCTCACGCTCGACGGCGAGACCGTCGACGACTGCCGGGTGGGCATCGGGTACCTGCACACCGGCATCGAGAAGAACATGGAGTTCCGCACCTGGACGCAGGGCACCACGTTCTGCACGCGCATGGACTACCTCGCGCCGATCTTCAACGAGACGGCGTACTGCCTGGGCGTGGAGAAGCTGCTGGACGTCACCGACCAGGTGCCGGAACGGGCCCAGATCATCCGCGTGATGATGATGGAGCTGAACCGGATCTCCTCGCATCTGGTCGCCATCGCCACGTTCGGCCTCGAGCTCGGCGCGACGACCGTCATGCTGAACGGCTTCATCGAGCGCGAGTACACCCTTGACCTCTTCGAGGAGATCACGGGTCTGCGGATGAACATGGCGTACGTCCGTCCGGGCGGCGTTGCCCAGGACCTGCCGAGCGGCGCGCTCAGCAAGATCCGCGACTATCTCGACCGGATGCCCAAGCGGATCCAGGCGCTGCGGAAGCTGATGGACGCCAACCCCGTCTACCTGGCCCGGACCAGGGACATCGCGTATCTGGACCTTACCGGGTGCATGTCGCTGGGCGTCACCGGCCCCATGCTTCGCGCGACCGGCCTGCCGTGGGACCTGCGCAAGTCGCAGCCCTACTGCGGCTACGAGACCTACGACTTCGAGGTCGCGACGCAGGACACCTGCGACGTGTACGGCCGCTATCTCGTGCGGATGCAGGAGATGGAGGAGTCGCTGAAGATCGTCGAGCAGTGCGTCGAGCGGCTCCAGCGGGTCAAGGGCCCGGTGATGATCGAGGACAAGAAGATCGGCTGGCCGGCGCAGCTCGCGATCGGCGCGGACGGGATGGGCAACTCGCCCCGGCACATCGCGCACATCATGGGCACCTCGATGGAGGCGCTGATCCACCACTTCAAGCTGGTGACGGAGGGCTTCCGGGTGCCGGCGGGGCAGGCGTACTCGCACATCGAGTCGCCGCGCGGCGAGCTCGGCGCGCACGTGGTCAGCGACGGCGGCACCCGCCCGTACCGCGTGCACTTCCGCGAGCCGTCCTTCGTCAACCTGCAGGCCACGCCCGCGATGGCCGAAGGCGGCATGGTCGCCGACGTGATCGCTGCCGTCGCCAGCATCGACCCGGTCATGGGGGGAGTGGACCGATGACGTTCTCACCAGAGGTGCGCGAGCGCCTGGAGCGCGACGCCAAGCAGATCATCGGCCGGTATCCGAAGCCGCGGTCGGCGCTGCTCCCGCTGCTGCACCTGGTGCAGTCGGAGGAGGGGCACGTCTCGCAGGACGGCATCGAGTTCTGCGCCGAGCAGCTCGGCATCACGCCGGCCCAGGTGACGGGCGTGTCGACGTTCTACACGCAGTACAAGCACGAGCCGGTCGGCGAGTACCACGTCGGCGTGTGCATCAACACGCTGTGCGCGGTGATGGGCGGCGACCAGATCTGGAACGAGCTGACCGAGCACACCGGCGTCGGCCACGACGAGGCCACCCCTGACGGCAAGGTCAGCCTGGAGCGGATCGAGTGCAACGCGGCCTGCGACTTCGCGCCGGTGATGATGGTCAACTGGGAGTTCTTCGACAACATGACTCCCGAGAAGGCCAAGCGGCTGGTCGACGACCTGCGCTCGGGTAAGGAAGTGCTTCCTTCGCGCGGCCCGAACAAGCTGTGCACCTGGAAGGACGCCTCCCGGGTCCTCGCCGGGTTCCCCGACGGCCGCGCCCACGAGGGCGTGCAGGCCGGGCCCGAGTCGCTGCGCGGCCTGGAGCTGGCGAAGCAGCGCGGGTGGGAGGCCCCTCAAAGCGCCGTTGCCGGGGGGTCTGGGGGGTCGTCCCCCCAGAGTGATACAGCCGACACCGGCAGGGAGGCCCCGGAGGAGCCGGTCCAGGCGCGGGAGATCACCGATCCGCCGCCCAACGAGCCGGGCGAGCCGATCGGCGGCGACGTGAAGCCGGGCAGCCAGGAGGGGCGGAACCAGTGACCACGCTCACCCCGATCCTCACGAAGAACTGGGACCAGGCCGACTCGTTCACCCTCGCGGGCTACGAGCGCGAGGGCGGCTACCGGGCGCTGCGCAAGGCGCTCGGGACGGCCCCGGACGACATCGTCCAGATGGTCAAGGACTCCGGCCTGCGCGGCCGCGGCGGCGCCGGGTTCCCCACCGGCATGAAGTGGGGGTTCCTGCCCGCCGAGAGCCCGAACCCGCGCTACCTCGTCGTCAACGCCGACGAGTCCGAGCCGGGGACCTGCAAGGACATCCCGCTGATGATGGCGAACCCGCACGTCCTCGTGGAGGGCGTCATCATCAGCTCATACGCCATCAAGTCGAGCCAGGCGTTCATCTACGTGCGCGGCGAGGTGCTGCACGTGATCCGCCGGCTGCAGCAGGCGGTCGCCGAGGCGCGCGAGGCCGGGTACATCGGCACGAACATCCTCGGCTCCGGCTACGACCTGGACGTGGTCGTGCACACCGGCGCCGGCGCCTACATCTGCGGCGAGGAGACGGCGCTGCTGGACTCCCTGGAGGGATTCCGCGGTCAGCCCAGGCTCAAGCCCCCCTTCCCGGCGGTCTCGGGCCTGTACGGCGGCCCCACCGTCATCAACAACGTCGAGTCGATCTCATCCGTTCCCTCGATCGTGGAGAACGGTGCCGACTGGTTCACCTCGATGGGCACCGAGAAGTCCGCGGGCTACGGGATCTTCTCGCTGTCCGGGCACGTCACCCGGCCCGGGCAGTACGAGGCGCCGCTCGGCATCACGCTGCGGGAGCTGCTCGACATGGCGGGCGGGATCCGCGCGGGGCACCGGCTGAAGTTCTGGACGCCCGGCGGGTCGTCCACGCCGATCTTCACCGAGGAGCACCTGGACGTGCCGCTGGACTTCGAGTCCGTCGGCGCCGCCGGGTCGATGCTCGGCACCCGCGCCCTGCAGATCTTCGACGAGACGACCTGCGTCGTCCGCGCCGTGCTGCGATGGTCGGAGTTCTACGCGCACGAGTCGTGCGGCAAGTGCACGCCGTGCCGCGAGGGCACCTACTGGTACAAGCTGATGCTCAAGCGGCTGGAGGCGGGCCAGGGCGAGGAAGAGGACCTCGAGACGCTCCTCGACCTGTCCGACAACATCCTCGGCCGCGCGTTCTGCGCCCTCGGCGACGGCGCGACGAGCCCGGTGGTCTCGTCGATCAAGCTGTTCCGGGACGAGTACCTCCAGCACTTCGAGCAGGGCGGCTGCCCGTTCGACCCGGCCAAGTCCACCCTCTGGGGAGGTGCGAAGTGACCGTCACCGACGACAAGTCGGCGGTGGAGAAGCCGGTCGAGATGGTCTCCTGCACCATCGACGGCTTCGAGATCGAGGTGCCGAAGGGCACGCTGATCATCCGGGCCGCCGAGCTGCTCGGCATCCAGATCCCGCGGTTCTGCGACCATCCGCTGCTGGACCCGGTCGGGGCCTGCCGGCAGTGCCTGGTGGAGATCCCCGACGCCGGCAACGGGCGCGGCATGCCGAAGCCGCAGGCGTCCTGCACCACCACGGTGATGCCCGGGATGGTCGTCAAGACCCAGCTCACCTCGCCGGTGGCCGACAAGGCGCAGCACGGCGTGATGGAGCTGCTGCTGATCAACCACCCGCTGGACTGCCCGATCTGCGACAAGGGCGGCGAGTGCCCGCTGCAGAACCAGGCGATGTCCAACGGGCGCGGCGAGTCCCGGTTCGTCGAGACCAAGCGGACGTTCCCCAAGCCGATCCCGCTGTCCAGCCAGGTGCTGCTGGACCGGGAGCGCTGCATCCAGTGCGCCCGCTGCACCCGGTTCTCCGACCAGATCGCCGGCGACGCGTTCATCGACCTGTTCGACCGCGGCGCGAAGGAGCAGGTCGGCGCGGCCGACGGCCAGCCGTTCCAGTCCTACTTCTCCGGCAACACGGTGCAGATCTGCCCGGTCGGGGCGCTGACCGGCGCCGCGTACCGGTTCCGGTCCCGGCCGTTCGACCTGGTGTCGCAGCCGAGCGTCTGCGAGCACTGCGCGTCCGGCTGCGCGCTGCGCACCGACCACCGGCGCGGGAAGATCACCCGCCGGCTGGCCGGGGACGACCCGCAGGTCAACGAGGAGTGGAACTGCGACAAGGGCCGCTGGGCGTTCACCTACGGGACGCGCCCCGAGCGGCTCACGCACCCGCTGATCCGGAACGCGGACGGCGAGCTGGAGGCGGCGTCGTGGCCGGAGGCGCTGACCGTCGCGGCCCGCGGGCTGTCGGCGGCGCGCGGCTCCGCGGGCGTCCTGACCGGCGGCCGGGTCACCCTTGAGGACGCCTACGCGTACGCCAAGTTCGCGCGGATCGCGCTCGGCACCAACGACGTGGACTTCCGCGCCCGGCCGCTGTCGGACGAGGAGACGCGGTTCCTCGCCTCCTCCGTCGCGGGCCGCCCGATCGAGGTGTCCTACGCCGACCTGGAGAAGGCGCCCGTGGTCGTCCTCGCCGGCTTCGAGCCGGAGGAGGAGTCCCCGATCGTGTTCCTGCGGCTCCGCAAGGCGTCCCGCAAGAACAAGCTGAAGGTGTTCGGGATCGCGCCGTTCGCGACGCGCGGCCTGCGGAAGGTCGGGGGGACGCTGCTGGCGACGGCGCCCGGCTCGGAGGCGGAGACGCTCGGCTCGCTGATCGGCGACCCGTCCCGCGCCGGCGTCCGCGCCCTGCTGGAGACGCCCGGCGCCGTCATCATGCTGGGCGAGCGGCTCGCCACCAGCCCCGGCGCGCTGACCTCGGCGGTCCGGCTGGCGCAGGTGACCGGGGCCCGGCTGGCGTGGGTGCCGCGCCGGGCCGGGGAGCGCGGCGCGATCGAGGCCGGGGCGCTGCCCGGGCTGCTGCCGATCGGCCGCCCCGTCGCCGACCCGGAGGCGCGCGCGGAGGTCGCCCGCGCCTGGGGCGTCGCGGACCTGCCCGCCGGGCCCGGCGAGGACACCGCCGGGATCGTCGCGGCGGCCGCGGCCGGACGGCTCGGCGCGCTGCTGGTCGGCGGCGTCGACCCCTACGACCTGCCCGACCCGGACGCGGCGCTGCGGGCGCTCGACGCCACCCCGTTCGTGGTGAGCCTGGAGCAGCGGCCGAGCGCGGTCACCGACCGCGCCGACGTGGTGCTGCCCGTCGCGGCCGTCGCCGAGAAGGCCGGCACGTTCGTCGACTGGGAGGGCCGCGGCCGCCCGTTCGACATCGTGCTGAAGTCCGCCGGGAAGATGTCGGACCTGCGGGTGCTGCAGTCGCTGGCCGACGAGATGGACGTCCACCTCGGGCTTCCCGGCCCGGAGGCGGCGCGGCGGGAGCTGGCGCAGCTCGGCGCCCACCGCGGCGAGCGGCCGGAGCCGCCGGACGTCGCGCCGGCGCTGCCGCCGCACCCCGAGCAGGGCGAGGCGCTGCTCGGGACCTGGCGGCTGCTGCTCGACCGGGGCCGGCTGCAGGACGGCGAGCCGTTCCTCGCGGGCACCGCGAAGGCGGCGGTGGCCCGGCTGTCGCCGGCGACCGCGGCGGAGATCGGCGCGACCGACGCCGTCACGGTGTCGGGGCCGCGCGGTGAGGTGACGCTCCCGCTGGAGATCACCGCCGACCTGCCCGACCGGGTGGTGTGGCTGCCGACGAACTCGGCGGGCTGCGCGCTCCACCGGGACCTGGGCGCGGCGGCGGGCGGCGTCGTCAGGATCGCGAGCGGCGTGCTCGCCCGCCCGACCGAGAACGCGGGAGGTACCCGATGAGTCCGCTTGCGGCGCCCGCCGCCGATCCCACGCTCGCCACGTTCGGCAAGGACCCGTGGTGGCTGATCGGCGGCAAGGTGCTGGTCATCTTCGTCTTCCTGGTGCTGACCGTCCTGCTGTCGATGTGGGTGGAGCGGCGGGTCATCGGGCGGATGCAGCTGCGCGTCGGCCCGAACCGCGCCGGGCCCCAGGGCCTGCTGCAGGGCCTCGCCGACGGCGTGAAGCTGGCGCTGAAGGAGGACATCGTCCCCCGCCAGGTCGACAAGGTCGTGTTCGTCCTCGCGCCGGTGATGTCGGCGGTGCCGGCGTTCATCTCGTTCGTCATCATCCCGTTCGGCCCGACGGTGTCGGTCTTCGGGCACCACACCGCGCTGCAGGGCACCGACCTGCCGGTCGCGGTGCTGCTGGTGCTGGCGATGTCGTCGATGGGCATCTACGGGATCGTGCTGGCGGGCTGGTCGTCGATGTCGCCGTACTCGCTGCTCGGCGGGCTCCGCTCGTCCGCGCAGATGATCTCCTACGAGATCGCGATGGGGCTGTCGTTCGTCGCGGTGTTCATGTTCGCCGGGTCGATGTCCACCTCGGAGATCGTCGCCAAGCAGGACCACATCTGGTTCGCGGTGCTGCTCGCGCCGTCGTTCGTGGTCTACGTGATCACGATGATGGGCGAGTCGAACCGCATCCCGTTCGACCTCCCCGAGGGCGAGGGCGAGCTGGTCGGCGGCTTCCACACCGAGTACTCGTCGCTGAAGTTCGCGATGTTCTTCCTCGCCGAGTACATCAACCTGGCGACGCTGTCGGCCCTCGCCACCACGCTGTTCCTCGGCGGGTGGCGGGCGCCCGCGCCGATCTCCACCGTCTGGTCGGGGGCCAACTCCGGCTGGTGGCCGGTGCTGTGGTTCCTGGTCAAGCTGTGGCTGTTCATCTTCTTCTTCATCTGGCTGCGCGGCTCGCTCCCGCGGGTGCGCTACGACCAGCTGATGAAGCTCGGCTGGAAGATCCTGATGCCGGTCTCGCTGGCCTGGATCCTGCTGGTGTCGACCATCAAGGCGTTCAAGAACGACGGCTACGACATCCAGCAGATCCTGTGGATCACCGCCGGGGTCATCGCCGTGGTGCTGGTGGTCACGGTGGTCTGGGAGATGGTCCGCGGCGGCGACGGCGGCGAGATCGTCCCCGGTGCGGAGCGGCCGGCGCCCGGCTCGCCGCAGGGCGACCCGTTCGCCGGCGGGTTCCCGGTGCCGCCGATGGACGCCCCCCACTACCACGGCCGGGCCCGCGACGAGCCGGCCCGCCCGGCCACGATCGAATCCGCCTCTGAGGAGGTCACCAGTGGGACTCACTGATTTCCTGAATCCGGTCAAGGGGTTCGGGGTCTCGTTCCACCAGATGTTCACGAAGAGCGAGACCGTTCAGTACCCCGAGGTGAAGAAGCCGACCGCCCCGCGCTTCCACGGGCGGCACCAGCTCAACCGGTGGCCGGACGGACTGGAGAAGTGCATCGGCTGCGAGCTGTGCGCCTGGGCGTGCCCCGCCGACGCCATCTTCGTCGAGGGCGCCGACAACACCGAGGACGAGCGGTACTCGCCCGGCGAGCGGTACGGCCGCACCTACCAGATCAACTATCTGCGGTGCATCCTCTGCGGCCTGTGCATCGAGGCGTGCCCGACGCGGGCGCTCACGATGACGAACGAGTACGAGCTCGCCGACGACAGCCGCGAGAGCCTGATCTACACCAAGGACATGCTGCTCGCCCCGCTGCGCGAGGGCATGGAGGCGCCGCCGCACGAGATGCGGCTCGGCGACACCGAGGAGGACTACTACCGCCTCGGCCTCCAGCCGGAGGACGCCGCGCCGACCGTTCCCGCCGAGGGCGGCGGACGGGCGAGCGCCGACAACGCGGTGAAGCGGGAGAAGGCGGCCAAGGGCGGTGAGGGCAAGTGAGCGCCGCGCTCTCCGCCGACCACCTGGCCGCCGCGCACGTGCTGGCCGGGCACGTCGCCGACAAGCAGTCGGGGGAGCCGTTCTTCTTCTGGCTGCTCGCCGTCGTGTCGGTCTGCGCCGCGCTCGGCATGATCCTGGTCCGCAAGGCGGTGCACTCGGCGCTGCTGCTGGCGACCGTGATGCTCTGCCTCGCCGCGATGTACGCGATCCAGAACGCGCCGTTCCTGGCGTTCGTCCAGGTGATCGTCTACACCGGCGCCGTGCTGATGCTGTTCCTGTTCGTGCTGATGCTCGTCGGCGTCACCTCCACCGACTCGCTGGTGGAGACGATCAAGGGCCAGCGGTTCTGGGCGATCATCGTCGCGATCGGGTTCATCGTGCTGCTCGGCACCGGGCTCGGCAACGCCGCGCTCGGCGACTCCGCCGGGCTGAAGGCCGCCAACGCCGACGGCAACGTCCTCGGCCTCGCGCGGCTCCTGTTCACCAAGTACGTGTTCGCGTTCGAGGCGACCAGCGCGCTGCTGATCACCGCCGCGCTGGGCGCGATGGTGCTGGCGCACCGCGAGCGGACCGAGCCGAAGCCGACGCAGAAGGACCTGTCGAAGCAGCGGTTCGCGTCCGGCGCGCACCCGGGCCCGCTGCCCGGCCCCGGCACCTACGCGCGGCACAACGCCGTCGACATGCCGGCGCTGCTCCCGGACGGGACGCCGTCGGAGCTGTCGATCAACCCCGTCATCGCGGCGCAGACCGACACCTCCGAACGGCACGCGGACCTGTACGGCGGAACCGAGCAGGGCGCGGTGGACGAGGACGTCGCCGCGGTCAAGGCGGCCACCGAAGAGGCGAAGGACGCGGACGCCGAGTCGCGCGTCGTCAGGGCCGGGACACCGGCCGCCGGCGGGTCCGGCGGCGGCTCGGCCAACGAGCGTGAAGGCGAGGCTGGTCAATGAGTCCGGGGCACTACCTGGCGCTCTCGGCGATCCTGTTCACCATCGGAGCCCTCGGCGTCCTCGTGCGCCGCAACGCGATCGTGGTGTTCATGTGCGTCGAGCTGATGCTGAACGCCACGAACCTCGCGTTCGTGACGTTCTCCCGCATGCACGGCACCCTCGACGGCCAGATCATCGCGTTCTTCGTGATGGTGGTGGCGGCGGCGGAGGTCGTGGTCGGCCTGGCGATCATCATGACCATCTTCCGGACCCGCAGGTCCTCGTCGGTGGACGACGCGAACCTGCTGAAGTACTGAGAGGTCGGGGATGAAAGCGGAAGGCATCCAGGCCGCGTCCTGGCTTCTCATCGCGCTGCCCCTCGCGGGCGCCGCGATCCTCCTGCTCGGAGGGCGGCGCACCGACAAGTGGGGGCACCTGCTCGGCGTGGCGACGCCGGTGGCGTCGTTCGCCATCGGCGTCGCGATGCTCGTCCAGATGCTCGGGTACGACGACGCCGCGCGGCGCCGCACCGTGCACCTGTGGGACTTCATCAGCGTCGGCGGATTCAAGATCGGCATGGACCTGCTGGTGGACCCGCTGTCCATCAGCTTCGTGCTGCTGATCACCGGGGTGGGCTCGCTCATCCACGTCTACTCCGTCGGCTACATGGCCGAGGACCCCGACCGGCGCCGGTTCTTCGCCTACCTGAACCTGTTCGTCGCGGCGATGCTGCTGCTGGTGCTCGGCGGCAACTTCCTCGTGCTGTTCCTCGGCTGGGAGGGCGTGGGCCTCGCCTCGTACCTGCTGATCGGGTTCTGGCAGCACAAGCCGACCGCGGCGACCGCGGCGAAGAAGGCGTTCGTCGTCAACCGCGTCGGCGACATGGGGCTGATCATCGCGATCGCGCTGATGTTCTCCACGTTCGGCACGGTCGACTTCGGGCCGATCCTCGGCGCGGGCGCCGAGCACGCCGGGCTCGCCACGAAGCTGAGCTCCGGCACCGCGACCGCGATCGGGCTGCTGCTCCTGCTCGGCGCGTGCGGCAAGTCGGCGCAGCTCCCGCTGCAGTCCTGGCTCCTCGACGCGATGGAGGGCCCGACCCCGGTGTCGGCGCTCATCCACGCGGCGACGATGGTGACCGCGGGCGTCTACCTGATCGTCCGGTCCGGGCCGATCTTCGAGATGTCCGACACCGCGCAGCTGGTGGTGACGATCGTCGGCGCGGCCACGCTGCTCGCCGGTGCGATCATCGGTTGCGGCAAGGACGACATCAAGAAGGCCCTCGCCGGGTCGACGATGTCGCAGATCGGCTACATGACGCTCGCCGCCGGCCTCGGCCGGCCCGGGTACGTGTTCGCCATCGCGCACCTCATCGCGCACGGCTTCTTCAAGGCGGGCCTGTTCCTCGGCGCCGGCTCGGTCATGCACGGCACCAACGACGACGTGAACATGCGCCACTACGGCGCGCTGCGCGGCGTCATGATGGCGACGTACGTGACGTTCGGGCTCGGGTTCCTCGCCATCATCGGGTTCCCGTTCCTGTCCGGCTGGTTCACCAAGGACGCCATCATCGAGGCCGCGTTCGACAAGGGCGGCACGTCCGGCGCGATCCTCGGCGTCTGCGCGGTGGTCGGCGCGGGCATCACCGCGTACTACATGTCGCGCGTGATGATCATGACCTTCTTCGGCGAGAAGCGCTGGGAGGAGGGCGTGCACCCGCACGAGTCGCCCAAGGTGATGACCATCCCGCTGATGCTCCTCGCGGTCGGCTCGGTCTTCGCCGGCGGATGGCTGGTCCTCGGCGGGTTCTCCGACTTCCTGGAGCCCGTCACCGGCAAGCCGGCGCACGCCGAATCGTTCAAGTGGGTCACGCTGCCGGGCATCGTGGTCCTCGTCCTGATGGTCGCCGGTTTCGCGATCGCGTGGATGCAGTACGGGCGCCGTCCCGTGCCGCGCGAGGCGCCCGCCGGCTCGTTCGTCACCGTCGCGGCCCGCAAGGACCTGTACGGCGATGCCATCAACGAGTCGCTGCTGATGCGGCCCGGCCAGTGGCTGACCCGGCTCGCGGTCTGGTTCGACGGGCGCGGCGTCGACGGCGCCGTCAACGGGCTCGCCGCCCTCATCGGCGGCACGTCCGGCCGGTTCCGGCGCATCCAGACCGGCTTCGCCCGTTCCTACGCACTCTCAATGTTCTTCGGCGCAGCCCTTGTGGTGGCCGCCCTCCTGGTGGTGAACGTGTCATGAGTGACTTTCCCTGGCTGAGCGTCCTCATCGCGCTGCCGCTGCTGGGCGCCGTCGCCGTCAGCGTGCTGCCGCGCGACAACGAGCCGCTCGTCAAGTGGTTCTCGTTCGGCGTCTCCGCCCTCGTCGGCGTCCTCGCCCTGGTCATGGCGTCCGGCTTCGACGCGGGCGGCGACCGGTTCCAGTTCACCGAGAAGTACTGGTGGATCAAGGAGTTCGGGATCCACTGGGCGCTCGGCGTCGACGGCGTCGCGCTGGTGCTGATCCTGCTGTCGGTCATCCTCGTGCCGCTGGTCATGCTGGCGTCCTGGACGGACGACGAGCGGTCCGGCGGGGTGGACGTCCCGGCGAAGCGGTCCGTGAAGACCTACTTCGCGCTGCTGCTGTCCCTCGAGGCCGCGATGATCGGCGTCTTCGCGGCGACCGACGTGTTCCTGTTCTACGTCTTCTTCGAGGCGATGCTCATCCCGGTGTACTTCATCATCGGGCACTACGGCGGCGGCGCCGCCCGCGAGCGCTCCTACGCCGCGGTGAAGTTCCTGCTGTACTCGCTGTTCGGCGGGCTGCTGATGCTCGTCTCCGTCATCTGGCTGTACCCGCTGTCGAACAAGCCGGTCAGCGAGGGCGGCGTCGGCCACGGCACCTTCATGTTCCAGGAGCTGACCCGGCTGCAGGTCGACCCGACCACCGCCAAGTGGCTGTTCCTCGGCTTCTTCGTCGCGTTCGCGATCAAGGCGCCGATGGTGCCGGTGCACACCTGGCTGCCGACCGCGGCGCAGCAGTCGCCGCCCGGCGCGCTCGTCCTGATCGTCGGCGTCCTCGACAAGGTCGGCACCTACGGGATGCTGCGGTTCTGCCTGGAGCTGTTCCCCGGCGCGTCCAAGTGGGCCACGCCCGCCGTGCTCGTGTTCGCGGTGATCAGCATCATCTACGGCGCGATCCTCGCGATCGGGCAGGTCGACCTGAAGCGGCTCATCGCCTACACGTCGGTGTCGCACTTCGGGTTCATCGTGCTCGGCATCTTCGCGATGACCTCGCAGGGCCAGTCCGGCGCCGCGCTGTACATGGTGAACCACGGCTTCTCCACCGGCGCGCTGTTCCTGCTCGTCGGCTTCATGATCGTCCGGCGCCGGTCGGCGAAGATCACCGACTTCGGCGGGGTGCAGAAGGCGGCACCGGTGCTCGCCGGGACGTTCCTCGTCGCCGGCCTGTCCGGGCTCTCGCTGCCCGGCCTGTCGCCGTTCGTGTCGGAGTTCCTGGTGCTGGTCGGCACGTTCAGCCGCTACAAGGTGGCCGCGTGCTTCGCCGTGACCGGCGTCGTCCTCGCCGCCATCTACGTCCTCTGGATGTACCAGCGGACGATGGGCGGCCCGAAGGCCCCGGCCGTCGAGGGCATGAAGGACCTCACGGCCCGCGAGAAGTGGGCCGTCGCCCCGATCATCGCGATCATCGTGGCGATGGGCTTCTTCCCGCAGCCGGTGCTGCATGTGATCAACCCGTCGGTGAAGGAGACGCTCGCCCGTGTCGACCGGCACGACCCGGCGCCGACGCTCACCGGTAACGTCGCCGAGAACGGAGCCCGTCCATGAGCCCTGCCAGTCACGTGAGCGCGGTGCTCCCCAGCGGGGTGCTCGCCCAGGGGGGTGACATCCCGGCGCCGCACATCGAGTACGGGCAGATCGGTCCGCTGCTGCTCGTCCTCTTCGTCGCCGTCGTGGGCGTCCTCGTGGAGGCGTTCGTCGGCCGCACCTGGCGGTACGCGGCGCAGGTGCCGGTGGCGTTCCTCGGCCTCGCCGGCGCGTTCGTGTGGACGGTCCTGCTCGGCTGGCGCGACGACCCGCACCACGTCGCCGCGCAGGGCGCCCTCGGCGTGGACGGCCCCACCCTGTTCATCCAGGGCACCATCCTCATCCTCGCCCTGGTCAGCCTGCTGCTCATCGCCGAGCGCGGGAACGGCCGCGGCGGCGCCGTCGGCGGCCACTTCGCCGCGCAGGCGTCCGCGCTGCCGGGCAGCGAGGCGGAGCAGCGCAGCACCGCCGCCGGGATCACCCAGACCGAGGTGTTCCCGCTGATGCTGTTCGCGGTCGGCGGCATGATGATGTTCCCCGCCGCCAACGACCTGCTCACCATGTTCGTGGCGCTGGAGGTCATGTCGCTGCCGCTGTACCTGCTGTGCGGCCTCGCCCGCCGGCGGCGGCTGCTCTCCCAGGAGGCGGCCGTCAAGTACTTCCTGCTCGGCGCGTTCTCCTCGGCGTTCTTCCTGTACGGGACGGCGCTGCTGTACGGCTACACCGGCTCGGTCCGGCTGTCGGACATCTCCGCGCAGATCAGCAAGGACGCCGGCAGCGAGACCCTGCTGCTGGCGGGCGTCGCGCTGCTGTCGGTCGGGCTGCTGTTCAAGCTCGGCGGCGTCCCGTTCCACATGTGGAAGCCGGACGTCTACCAGGGCGCCCCGACCCCGATCACCGCGCTGATGGCGTCGTGCACGGTCGTCGCCGCGTTCGGCGGGATCCTCCGCGTGTACTACGTCGGGTTCGAGACCATGAAGTGGGACTGGCGGCCCTACATGTGGGGCGTGGCGATTCTCACGATGGTGGTCGGCGCGATCATCGCGATCACGCAGTCCGACATCAAGCGGATGCTGGCGTACTCGTCCATCGCGCACGCGGGCTTCCTGCTCATGGGCGTCGTCGCCACCTCGCGCGACGGCCTGTCCAGCACGATGTTCTACCTCGTCGCCTACGGCTTCACCTCCATCGGCGCCTTCGCGGTCGTCACGATGGTGCGCGACGCCGGCGGCGAGGCCGGGCACCTGTCGCGCTGGGCGGGGCTCGGCAAGCGCTCCCCGGTCGTCGCCGGGGTGTTCGCCTTCTTCCTGCTCGCCTTCGCCGGCATCCCGCTGACCAGCGGGTTCACCGGCAAGTTCGCGGTGTTCAAGGCCGCCGTCGAGGGCGGCGCGACCCCGCTGGTCGTGGTCGGCGTCATCTCCTCCGCGGTGGCCGCCTTCTTCTACGTGAAGGTGATCGTCGTGATGTTCTTCAGCGAGCCGGAGGCGGACGGCCCCGTCGTCGTCGCCGGGCCGGCGACCGCGGCTGCGGTGGCGCTCGGCGCGACGGCTACTGTGGTACTCGGCGTGATCCCGCAGCCCGTTCTGGACCTCGCGGGCCACGCAACGACCCACATGTTCGTCCGGTAGGGAGTCTTGGGTGAGCGACCCAATCGCTGAGAAGTCCGGCGGGCCGGCTCGACAGGAGTCCGGCCCGTTCGGGCTTCCCGTCGACTCGGCCCTCGCGGCCGATGCCAGGGAGCGCCTGGCCGCAGTCGAGGAACTGCTGCTGGAATCCGTGCGGGGCGAGGACCCGCTGCTCACCCAGGCCTCCAAGCACCTCGTCGAGGCGGGAGGCAAGCGGTTCCGGCCGATGCTGGTGCTGCTCGCCTCCCACTTCGGCGACCCCGCCGCGCCCGGTGTGGTGCCCGCCGCCGTCGTCGTGGAGCTGACCCATCTCGGCACCCTCTACCACGACGACGTGATGGACGAGGCGACCGTCCGGCGCGGCCAGGCGTCCGCGAACTCCCGCTGGACGAACACCGTCGCGATCCTCACCGGCGACTACCTGTTCGCCCGCGCGTCGGACCTGCTCGCCGACCTCGGCCCGGAGGCCGTCCGGATCCAGGCCCGCGCGTTCGCCCGGCTGGTGCGCGGCCAGATCCAGGAGACCGTCGGGCCCGCGGAGGACGCCGACCCCCTCAAGCACTACCTGCAGGTCGTCGCCGACAAGACCGCCTCCCTCATCGTGGTGTCCGGCCAGTTCGGCGCGCTGCTGTCGGGAGCCCCCGCCCGCGTCGTCGACACCATCACCTCCGCCTGCGAGAAGATCGGCATCGCGTTCCAGCTGTCGGACGACATCCTCGACATCGAGTCCGAGACCGAGGAGTCCGGCAAGACCCCCGGCACCGACCTCCGCGAAGGCATCCGCACCCTCCCGATGCACCACGTCCTCGCCGGCGTCGGCTCCGGCCCCGACGACGCCCGGCTGCGCGAGCTGCTCGTCCAGGACCTGTCCGGCGACGAGCTGCACGCCGAGGCCCTCGCCCTCCTGCGCGCCCACCCCGCCATGGACCTCGCCCGCGCCGACCTGCGCCAGTACGCGGAGGACGCCCGCGCGGAGCTCCTCACCCTCCCCGCCATCCCCGCCCGCGACGCGTTCACCGGTCTCTGCGACTACGTGGTCTCCCGCACCGGCTGACGGCTAGGACCGCCGGCCCGGCACGCCCTCGGGGCGGGCCGGGACCGGCGCCGGGGCCGGCCGGTCGTCCCGTTCCTTCCGGCGGCCGAGCACCGCGGCGGCGGCCAGGGCGAGGCCGCCCAGCGCCCCGCCGAGCCACAGGGCACCCGGCTCCCCGGCGGTGTCGGCCACGCGCCCGCCCGCCAGCGCCCCGAGCGAGATGGCGATGTTGAACGCGGCGACGAACAGCGCCGACGCCGGCTCGGCGGCGTGCGGCGGCGCGGCCCGCAGCAGCCAGGTCTGCAGGGTGACGGACACGCCGCCGTAGGCGGCGCCCCACAGCACCAGCAGCACGACCGCCGGGAGCGGGGCCCGTCCGGCGACGGGGAACAGCAGCACGGCCGGCGCGAGCACGGCGGCGATGGCGAGGAGGGTGCGGCGCGGGCCGCGCGCGGCGGCCGTCCCCGCGGCGAAGTTCCCGGCGACGCCCGCGACGCCGTACACCAGCAGGAGGGTGCTGACCAGGTCCGGGTCCACGCCGGACACCCGCTCCAGCACCGGACGCACGTAGGTGTACGCCGCGAAATGGCCGGTGACCAGCAGCAACGTCACCACGAGCCCGGCTCGCGCGCGAGGCGCGCGCAGCACCCGCGGCACGTTCCGCAGGCCCGCCGGGCCGGTTCCGGGCAGCGCCGGCAGCAGCACGGCGAGCGCCGCGCAGGCAGCGAGGGAGAGCACGCCTGCAACGGCGAACGCGGCCCGCCAGCCCGCGAGGTCGCCGACCAGCGTGCCGGCGGGGACCCCCACCACCGACGCCACCGAGATCCCGCCGAAGACCACCGAGGTCGCGGCCCCGGCGGAGCGTTCCGGCACCAGCCGCGCCGCCAGCCCGCCCGCGATCGCCCACACCCCGCCGATCGCGACGCCGACCAGGACCCGCGACGCCAGCAGCGCCGGCAGCCCGGGCGCGGCGGCCGAACCGAGGTCGGCCACCGCCAGCAGGCCCGCCAGCGCGGCCAGCACGGCGCGGCGGTCCAGCCGGGCGGTGGCCGCGGACAGCGCGGGCGCGCAGAGCGCGGCGACCAGGCCGGGCACGGTCATCGCCAGCCCGGCCGTGCCCGCGGACGCACCGAGATCCGGGCCGATCGAGGTGAGCAGCCCCACCGGCAGCATCTCGCTGGTGACGACGAGGAACGTCGCCGCGGCGACCGCGAGCACCGCCGGCCAGCCGCCCCGCGGCGGGGAGTCGGGAGGAACCGTCATGCCGTCGACCCTGGTCCGGCGGAGCACCGGGAACAACGGCGAAGATCGCATCCTTCTATGAGCGAGGCTCATCGATCAGCGGCGGAGGGGCGACGTGCCGGAACTGGAGGCCCGGGAGCTGGAGTGCTTCCTCGTCCTCGGCGAGGAACTGCACTTCGGCCGGACGGCGGAACGCCTCTACCTCTCGCAGAGCCGCGTCAGCCAGCTGCTGCGCTCCCTGGAGTCGCGGATCGGGGCCCGGCTCGTGGAGCGCACCAGCCGCCGCGTCCGGCTGACCCCGCTCGGCGCGAGCCTCCGGGACGAGCTGGCGCCCGCCTACACGGCCCTCCTCGACGCCGTCGAAGCGGCCCGCGCCCGGGCCCGCGGCGTCGACGGCGTACTGCGGATCGGCTTCGTCGGGTCGCTGGACGAGGAGCTGGCCGGCCTCGTCCGCGCGTTCGAGCGCGACCATCCCGGCTGCGAGGTGCGGACCGTCGAGGTACCGCTCGCCGACCCGTTCGGGCAGGTGCGGTCCGGGGACGTGGACGCCGCGATCGTGCTGGCACCCGTGCTCGAGCCCGGCCTCGTCAGCGGCCCCGCCTTCTCCGAGGCGCCGCTGAGCCTCGCCGTCCCGGCCCGCCATCCGCTCGCGGACCGCCCGTCGGTCCCCGCCGAGGACCTGGCCGGGCACCCGCTGATCCGGATCGCCGGACCGGCCCCGCGGTACTGGCGCGAGGCGCAGTCCCCGGCGACGACGCCCGGCGGCCGCGCGATCCCGTCCGGGCCGGCCGCCGGCACGATCCAGGAGGCACTGGCGCTGGTCGCCGCGGGACGCGGCGCGATGCCGCTGTGCGTCCCTACCGCCCGCCGCCACGCGCGCGGCGACGTCGTCTTCGTCACGCTCACCGGCCTGCCCGACTCGGCGCTCACCCTCGTCCGGCACCGCGACCGCGCCACCGCGCGCGTCCGCGCCTTCGCCCAGGCGGTCGCCGAGGGCGTCCGGGGCCGCGCGCCCCGCGACTCCGGCGCTAGACCCCCTGCGACTCCAGCGCGGGAAGGCCCCGGTACTTCATCGCGTGCAGGACCAGGTCGATGAGCACCTGCTTGCAGGAGTCGAGACGGCGGGCGTCGCAGAGCATGACCGGGACCTTCGGGCCCAGGTTCAGCGCCAGCTTGATCTCCGCGAGGTCGTACTGCCGGGCGCCCTCGAAGCAGTTGACCGCGACGACGAACGGGGTGCCGCGGCGCTCGAAGTAGTCGACGGACGGGAAGCAGTCCGACAGCCGGCGGGTGTCGGCGAGGACGACGGCGCCGAGCGCGCCGAGCGACACCTCGTCCCACATGAACCAGAACCGCTCCTGCCCTGGGGTGCCGAACAGGTACAGGACGTAGTCGTCGCGGAAGGTGAGGCGGCCGAAGTCCATCGCGACCGTGGTGGTCTTCTTGCGCTCCACCCCGGAGACGTCGTCGATGCCGACGCTCTCGTCGGTGAGGATCTCCTCGGTGCGCAGCGGCCGCGTCTCGGAGACCGTGCCGACCATCGTCGTCTTGCCGACCCCGAAACCGCCCGCGATCACGATTTTGACCGCGGTGGGCATCCGGCGGGCGCGCGCGTCCTGCCGCCCGCCCCCGGTGTCAGAGAGCCCGGAGACCATCGATCACCGCCTTGTAGAGCCTGATGTCGTGCATGTCCGCCTCCGGTTCGGGCTCCTGCATCGTGACGAGCCCCTTGCCGAGCAGGTCGCCGAGCAGCACCCGCACGGTCGCCACCGGAAGGTCGAGGTGGCCCGTCAGCTCGGCGACCGACATCACCTGCTGGCAGAGCCGGATGATCGCCAGGTGCTCGGGGCCGAGGCCGATCGGGCCCTCCGGCTCCGGCCCGGCCGCCACCACCAGGGTGATGAGGTCGAACTTGCCGTGCACGGGCTCGATGCGGCCGCTCGTCATCACGTACGGGCGCACCATCGGGCCGGCGCTCTCGTCGTAGATCCGCTCAAGGCCGGGGGCGTGCAGCGGGGGTTCCTGCGGCCAGGGCTCCTGTCCCGGCTCCTCCGGCGGCATCATGCGGGCCGGCCCTCCTCCGCCGCCTCCGATCGCGACGGCGACGTGAGATGGTGGCCCATGCTCGTGACGAGCATCGCCATCTCGTAGGCGATGAGGCCCACGTCGGCCTCCTCATCGGCCAGCACCGCCAGGCAGGCGCCCTTGCCGGCGACCGACACCAGCAGGAACGCCGACTGCATCTCGACGATCGTCTGCCGGACGGGGCCGCCGCCGAACCGGGTGCCCGCGCCCTTGGCGAGGCTCTGGATCCCCGCCGCCACGGCGGACAGGTGCTCGCCGTCGTCCTGGCTCGTGCCCGCCGAGGAGGCCATCAGGAGGCCGTCGGCCGACAGCACCACCGCGTTGCGCGCGTGGGGCAACCGGTGGACCAGGTCGTCCAGCAAAAAACCCAGATCGGATGAAGAACCGGTCTTCTGCGTCACTGACCTTCCTCGCCTTCCGCTGCTTGATTGCCGAGGGCCTCGGCCGCGGCCGACCGCCCCTGCCGGGTGCCGCGCTGGTAGGAGCCCATCATCCGTTTGATCTCCTCGGGCGAGCGGCCCGGGTCGTCCGGCTCGTCGCGCTCGTCGGCGACCTGAGGCTCGTCCGTGCGCAGCGGTTCGGCGAGGTTCGCCTGCGGCACGCGGACCGGCAGGCCGGACGGTGTGGTGGAGATCTCGGGCACGGGCGGCAGGTCCTCCGGCTGGGTCGGTTCGGGATGCCCGCCGCCGGCACCGGTGGGGCCGGATGAGAGGGACGGGGCGCCGTCGTGGGAGCTCGCCTCGCCCGCGGGGGGCTCGTCCTGCCGTCGGGGCAGGCCGTGTTCTGGGGAGTCGCCGCCGGGGGCGCCCCCGGACGGCGGGACCGGCGCGCCTGCCGGGTCCGATGCGTCGACCGGCGCGGGCGCGGGCCGGGGCACGGTGCCCAGCGCTCGGCGCTGTGGCCGCCCGGGGCGCGCAATGCGGATGACGGAGGCCCGGGATTCCTCCTGCAGGGTCATCACCAGGGGCACCGTCGGCCGGCTGGGCTTCTCGTCCAGGGGGCTCGTCCGCGGGAGCCCGAACCGTCGCGCAGCGTCACCCGCGCGGCGACCGTCCGGAGCGCGGCCGGTGACGACAGCGGAGCTGTGATCTCCGTCCGCGGACGTGAATTGCGGAAGCGCATTGACGACCTGTCCCAACGGCATATGAGCGAGACCCGCAATCCCGAGGAGATGGAAGGGCCCGGCGGGTTCGTGTCCGAGCGTGCGAAGCGGCGTGGGGTGAGTACCGTCGCACACCGCAGCACCTTAGCAACGGGAGATTGCGGGAAGGCGTCAATATCCACTATTCGAGGAGCGCAGTCGGACAGATCACTGTGGCAAAATTCACCGGCTCCTTGCGCGTGCGGACTTGCGTTTCCCGCCGCCGCCCTATCGTGCCAGGTGAAGCGCGCTCAGGACGGTCGCCTCGACGATCGCGCCGGGCAGGTAGAGGTCCTTGTCGTGCCACAGCGCCGGGCCGTCCGTCCAGTCGGGGACGCCGAGCAGCCAGTCCCTTCCGCGGGCGACCGCGGCGCGGGCGTGGTGGGAGAGCGGGCTCCGTTCCGGGGCCGAGAGAAGGACGAGCATCGCGTGCGCCGTCTCCTCCGCGGTGCCGTTCCACCATCCCCACGAACCGTCGGCGCGCTGGCTGCCGATGACCCATTGCTCGGCGCGGCGGACGTTGCCGGAGGCGGCGATGCCACCGAAGTGCCGCAGTGCGAGAGCGGCGCAGGCCGTCGCGTAGTAGGGGGAGACATGCCATCTGTCGGTCCAGCTTCCGTCCGGGTGCTGCCGGCCCTGCAGCCAGCGCGCGGCCTTCACCATGGACGGCGCGTAGCGGGCCCGGGCGCCCGGGCGGTGTTTCAGGAATTCGCCAAAAGCGTCGAGCACGTGGGCATTGGTGGTGACGGAAGCTCCCTGTTCGCCTTCCCACGTGCAGAAACGGTCGTTCAATTCGTACTGCAGGAGGCTTTCGGGTTCGTACGGCGAGCCGAGGAGCGCGAGCGCGTACAGGGTCACGGAGGTCGTGTCGGCGTCCGCGGGAAGCCCTTCACCGGCGGGAGTGCCGGACGTCCCTATCGCGGCGCCCAGCGACGCGGTCAGCTCCGGTGGCACGGACACGGGGACGCCGGCGCGCAGGAGCCCGCTCAGGACCCAGGCTCGTTCGAACACGGTGATGGGAACGCCGCAGGGCACCGGCCCCCGGTGCTGCGCGACGGCGGCCTCCAGGAACCGGCGCGCCGGGTCCGCCGGTGGCGGCGGGGCGCCGCCGCCCAGCCAGGCGGCGGTGGCGGCCGGAGACGCGCCGATGCCGCCGGTTCGCGGCCCGGGCCGGGCGGAGGCCGTCCGGTGCGCGGCGGCTCCCGCGATCTCCAGGGCGTGGACGAGCTTGGCGGGCACCGGGCGTCCGGCTCTCAGCAGCGACCGGATCGGCCCGAGCCCGGCGTCCCAGCCCTCGGGGACGCGCAACCGGGTGCGGGAATGCCGCAGTCCGAGCTCCGGGTGCGGGAGGTTCCCGGATGCCGCCAGGCGGTCGTTGATCCGCTCGGCCAGGTGCGCCGAGATGAGCTCCACCGCGGGCATGTCGGGGACGGCCCGCGTGCTGAGGCCGTCCAGCAGGGCGGTCAGCGCGTCGAGCCCGCGGGCGGCACTGCGCGCCAGCGCGGCACCGTCCGCCCGGGCGCCGTCCGTCCGGGCGGAGTCATCGCTCATGGCGGTCAGGACGGCGTCCGTCGCGCTCAGCGTGGGGACGAGCGCGTAGGCGCCGGACGCTCCCCAGCCGCCGTCCGGGCGCTGCGCCGCGAGGAGGTAGCCGAGCCGTTCGCCGTGCCCGGTCAGCCACGGCGCGAGGGCGACCAGCCGGCCGGTCTCGTACACCGACGGCGACACCCGCCCCCAGGGGGCGTTCAGCAGGCCGGCGACCACGCTGTGCGCGCGCTCCGCCAGGTCGGCGACGGGGATGCCCGGTGCCGAGCACGGGCCCGCCGGATTCTCGTCTTGAACGCTCACAGGTCGCCCCAGTGGTCGGTACGTCCGTAGAAGCCGGTGCTGAAGCCGATCTGGCGTTTCAGGCAGGTGGTCTCCCGCGGGCGGTCCGCGCGGAGCGGGGCGAGTAGTCCGGCGAGAGTGGAGTCGCCGTCGTCCTCGTCGGCGGTGTTCTCGTCGGAGGCAGGCGTGACGCCGCCGCCCGATCGCAGCGCGCCCGTCGCGATCTCGGGAATTCCCATGGACGCCTACTCGGCGCCGGCGCGGCCCAGCTCGCGGCCCATCTCCTCGATGGCGCCGAGCGGGTCGCGGAGGAGTCCCGGCAGGCTTCGGTGAAAGGGAACGGTTCTCGCTTCTCTGGCAGAGCCGACGCCGACGGGCATGCTCGACGGTCCCCTCGTGAGGCTTGGGCGCGTATCGATCAGCTGGTGGGTCCGGAGCTCGGGCCCGTTCGGGCCGAGAGTCTGTTTTGCGTGCCTATGAGTTTCATGTGCACAGTGCACGGTTCTGCTGAAGTATCACATGATCATTTGACACAAACAAGGTAGGAGAAGGGAGGAAATCTAACCATTTGACGGTGATGTGGGTCACTTTGCAAGCGAAGCGCAAGTACGGTCAGGGAGCCCCTGACAAATGCCCGGGACGCGGGGAACGACCTTCTGATCGCTTAAGGGCGCGGAGGTGGAATGCGGGCCTTCTGCGGCTACCGGCCGTCGCGGTCGCCCGGAAGCAGCGTCGGCCAGGCGAGCCGCCCCGCCACGCGCACCTTCCCGGACGCCGAATGGGACCCGCAGCGCACCCGCACCTTGTAGGTCCCCGGCCTGGCGTCGGCCTTGAGCACCGCGGTCCCGTCCTGACCGTCCAGCCGGGCCCGCCCGTCGAACACGTCCGACGACGCCCAGTGCCGCCCCGGTCCGCACCTGGGGACCGACAGGGCGACCTTCTCCCCGGCGCGGGTCACGCCGGGCCGTACCGTGAGTCCGTCCTGCTCGGACGTCGTCGCCTCGCCTGTCGCCGGTACCAGCAGACCCGCCGTGACAAGTGCGGTTCCCAGCACAGTGACGCTCAGCAAACGCAACAGGACTCCTCGGAGGCGGCGTGTGACGTCCGGCACTTTACTGGCTCGGCCGAGCGCCTTCAATGCGTCGTTTCCGGCACGGCATCCGGTTCCGCCCGCCGCGCCCGCCGCCCACCAAGCACCCGTCCCAGGTCAGCCAGGTCGGCCGCCCATAGCTGGCCGTCCACGCCGCCGCCACCAGCGACCACCTGATCCGCTGCGCGAGGACCCAGGACCCTGCCAGCTCCAGCGGCGGCCAGTACAGCGGAAACAGCTCTGCGGACCGACCTCCAGCCCAAGGCCGCCGAAGCCTCCTGTGACGCCTACCAGCCCGTCCTCACCACCGCCGACCACGGCCTCCTCACTACTCGGGCATCCCTCGTCGGCGTAGCCTCTGCGGATGGGGTCCACAGCCCTGCCGAGCACTGACAATGAGCAGGCGGACGGTTGGTACGCCTACCCACTGGTCGGCGTCCGCCGGGCGGAGATCCGCCTGGCGCGTGATCTCGAGGGTGACGAAGTCTCCGTCGAAGTCGTCGACATCGCCGATGACCGGACGCGGGAATCCATCGAGTTCCTGCTGTCCGTGTTCGCTCGGTACGAAGTCGATGCGGATGGCTAAGGAGGCTGGAATGCTCCGAGCCTGCCGTCGGCCAGGGCTCCCATGCTGTGCGGGGGAGACTCCGCGCTAGGTGGGGTGGGCGCGTTCGAGGACGAGGAGAGCGGCGTCGTCGGCGAGGTGGTCGTTGGTGTTCGCGACGAGGTCGCGGTGGATGTGGCCGAGCAGGGTGTCGGGGTCGGTGGCGGGGAAGGTCGTGACGCGTTTGGCGAGCGGGTAGAAGTCTCCGGCTGGTGAGCGCGCTTCGATGACGCCGTCGGTGTAGAGGACGAGCATGTCGCCGGGCGTGAAGGCGAAGCGGTCGATGGTGACCGGGGCGGGGTTGGGCACGCCGAGCGGCGGTGCGGGGGCGTCCGGCTGCAGGGTCGTGACCCGGTGGTCGTGCAGGAGCAGCGGAGGTGGATGGCCGCAGCTGATCATCTCGACCTCCGGGTGGTCGTCGGCGATGTCGAGGACGAGCGCGGTGATGAAGTGCTCGCCGAGGTCGTGCTCGGTGTCGGCGACCTCTTCGAGGTCACGGTCGACGCTGTCCTGGAGGGCGGCCGTGAGCTCGGGCAGGGCGTAGCGGCGTGCGCCCTCCCGGAAGGCGCCGAGGACCACCGACGCTTCGGCGATGGCGTTCAGACCCTTGCCCCGGACGTCGCCGATCAGCACGCGGCTGGCGGATCCGGCCGCCCGTGTGATCGCGAACAGGTCGCCGCCGATCTGGCTTTCGTCCTCGGCCGTCAGGTACATCCAGGCCACGCGCAGTGGTCCGATCCGCTGGGGCAGCGGTCGCAGGAGGGCGCGCTGCGCCGTCGCTGCCACCGACCGTGCCCGGCCGAGCGCCCGCTCGCGGCGCTCCCGGACCAGGCGCAGGAAGACGATCAGCAGGGAGAGCAGGGTCAGCGCGGTGATCTGCGCCATGTGGTTGGTCGTGCGCAGCCCACCGTGCAAGATCGCGATGATCACCTGGTCCGTCACCGCCAGTGCGGCGACGACGGCGGTCACCCGGGCCGTCGCCGTGGAGGCGACGAGCGCGGGCGCGATGACCAGGAAGGGGCCGAGATGGACGGTGGTCCCGAGGACGAGGTCCGTCACGGTGATCGCCAGCATGAACGCGAGTGCGATCGCCACGGTCGTGTACGTCAGCAGCGGCCGCTGGACGCGGCCCGACCACGGGTGTCGCCCCTCCATGGCCTTCCCATGCCCTTGGCCCAGTGGTCCATGTTCCTGACCAGGCCGTGGCTGTGGGGCGCGTGGTTACCTTCGGCCGCCGAAGGTCCAGGCGTGGACTTCGATGTCGGCGTAGAGGTCCGGGGTCAGGACGGTGCGGGCCGTCTCAGGATCCGGTGCCTGGAGAAGCGCCGCCGTTCCCAGCCAGGTGCCGCCGTCGTCGGACAGCAGGGGGCCGTAGGCGATCAGCGCGTGCCGGTCGGGCGGAAGGTCGCGGTCGGCGGTGTGGCCCGCGCCGAGGCCGAGCACCAGGTAATGGCCGCCCTCGGTCCGGTCGCCGGTGAACTCCCACATCGTGCGTCCGAGCGTGTTGTGCCAGCGGCGCAGCATCACGTCGCGGTAGGCGCCGGCCTGGTAGCCGGGCTCGTCGAAGGCGAACGCGCGGGCCGTGGCGGAGTCGGGCAGGTCGACGATGTGCACGCTGCCGGTGAGCGTTTCGCCGTCGTCGGCGAAGGTAGGACCGCGGGCGATCATCTCGGCCGCGTACCGGTCCATGTAGGACCAGTGCTCTTCCACGAGTTCGTGGCGCAGCTGCATAGAGCCGCGCCTATCGCGGTGGTAACAGAAGAACTCCATGCCGGACAGTCTTCACCACACTGGCAGGGCATGCGCCGTCACCTGCGGCCCCGGTCCGGTCAGCCGGGGTTGTGCGCGGGGGTCGTGATGCCTTCCCGTACGAGGCGGAGGAGGCGGTCGGTTCGCGCCGGGCCGGATCCTGCGGCGGCTATGCCGCCGGCCAGCGCCAGGAGGTCCGGACCGTCGAGGTCGGGACGGACGGTACCGGCCTCCTGCGCCCTCGCCAGTAGCGGTGCGACGGTCTCGTGCATGGCGGAGTGCCATTCGTCGAAGAGGGGAGAGCGTCCGTCCTCCGGAATGGCACGGGCCAGGTCACCCTTGTCGGCGACGTGGGCGATGAACGCCTTCAGCCACGTGAAGAGGGCGTCGGCGGGCGGGTCGTGTCGCAGCAGGTCCTCGCCCTTCGCGGTGAGGTCGGTGACCTCGTCCGCGTAAACGGCGACGAGCAGGTCGCGGCGCGTGGGGAAATGCCGGTACAGGGTGGCGTTGCCCACGCCCGCGTGACGGGCGATGTCGTCGAGGGGCGCCCCCGGCCCGCGCTCGGCGAAGAGCTTCTTGGCCGTCGTGAGGATGAGGGCGCGGTTGCGTTGCGCGTCCGCCCTGGGCATGGCCCTCCTCACCGTGATCTCCCTGGTCAGTGTACGGCGCCGGGCCGGACGCGAGGGTGCGTGAACGTTGCGGCGGGCGGGCCGGGAGGATGGGACCGGAGCGCATCCCACGACGGAAGGACGGAGCGGTGCAGCAGATCCGACGGGCGCGGCTGGAAGACCACGAGACGGTCGTGCGGGTGATGCCGGACTGGTGGGCCGATTCGCGCACGCCGGAGCAGGCGCGCCAGTTGACGCTGCTGCTGCCCCGGCTGTTCTTCGAGCACTTCTCGGGGACCAGCCTCATCATGGACGGGGATGATGGCATGCATGGCTTCCTCGTGGGATTCCATTCTGCGGACCATCCCGATGAGGCGTACATCCATTTCGTCGGAGTCGACCCGAAGCGCCGTAAGGACGGCGTGGCACGAGCCCTGTACGAAAGGTTCTTCGAGGAGGCCGCAGCAGCCGGCCGTACGAAGGTCAAGGCCATCACGTCGCCCGCCAATACCGGCTCCATCGCTTTCCACCGGGCCATGGGCTTCGACGTCCATGTGCCGCAGCCCGGATACGACGGCCCAGGGCAGGACCGTGTGCGCTTCGAGAAGACGCTCTAGGCGGCGGCGCGGCTGCGGAGGTACGTGAGGACGGCGAGGACGCGGCGGTTCTTGTCGTCCGTCAACGGCAGGTCCAGCTTGGTGAGGATGTTGCCGACGTGCTTGCCCACCGTCACCTCGGCGACGGTGAGGATCTGCGCGATGGCCGTGTTGGAGTGCCCTTCCGCTATGAGGGCGAGCACCTCGCGCTCGCGCGCGGACAGCCGCGACAACGGGTCCTGGCTGCGGCGCAGGAGTTGCCGGACGACCGTCGGGTCGACGACCGTACCGCCGTCCACGACCCGGCGCAGCGCGGCGACGAACTCCTCCACGTCGACGACCCGGTCCTTGAGCAGGTAGCCGACGCTCGTACCGTCGTTGGAGTCGAGCAGGTCGGCGGAGTAGCTCAGCTCCACGTACTGGCTGAGCGCGACGACGGCCAGGCCGGGATGCGCCTTGCGCAGGTCCACGGCCGCGCGGAGCCCTTCGTCGCTGAAACCCGGCGGCATGCGGATGTCCGTGACCACCAGGTCGGGGGCGTGCTCCGCCACTGCGGCCTTGAGGGCTTCGGCGTCCTCCACTGCGGCGACCACGTCGAAGCCGAACTTGCCGAGCAACCCGACGAGTCCTTCCCGCAGGAGCACGCCGTCTTCGGCGAGGACTACTCGGACGGTCGGCTGCACGGGAACTCCACGCGTAGGACGGTCGGCCCACCGGCCGGACTGGACAGGAGCATTCTTCCGCCGATCACTGCTACGCGGTCGGCAAGACCGGTGAGACCGCTCCCTAGGGACGGGTTCGCGCCGCCCTTGCCGTCGTCCTCGACTTCCATGGCCAGGGTGTCGCCGCGAAGGTGCACGCTCATCCGTCCCCTACGGGCGTCGCTGTGCTTGGCGATGTTGGACAGGGCCTCGGCGGCGACGAAGTAGGCGGTGCCCTCTTCGTGCGGGGGCAGCCTTTCGGGCAGGTCCGTTTCGACCGTCACGGGTATGGGGGAGCGGTCGGCGAGTTCGCGCAGCGCCGCGGGCAGCCCTCGGTCGGTCAGCACGCGCGGATGGATGCCGCGGATGAGTTCGCGCAGCTCCTCCATGAGGAGTTTGGCCTGCTCATGAGCCTCCATCACGCTGCGACCGGCGTCGGAGTCGGCGGGCAGTTCCACGCGGGCCATGCCGAGCTTGAGCGTGAGACCGATCAGGCGCTGCTGCGCACCGTCGTGCAGGTCGCGCTCGATGCGCCGCCGCTCGGCTTCGAACGCGTCCACCAGCCTGGCCCTGGACCGGGACACCTCGACGAGTTCGGCGCGGAGCCGCTCACCGGAACCCCGTCCGAGAAGGCTTCTGGCCATCGCTCCGTGCGCGCCCGCGAGGACCGCCGCGAAGTACGGGAGGGTGGGCAGCAGGGCGAGCCCGGCCACGGCGTACGGCACGGCGTCCACCGGGGTCGCCACCTTGGCCAGGCCCAGGGACACCGGCTCGCCTGCGCCCTGAGCGAGAAGCGGGCTGAAGAGAAGCCCGGCGACGGCGAACACGTACGTCAGCAACGCCCCGTACAGGACGGGCACCACGGTCACCAGGAGGGACGCGTAGGCCATCTCGCGCCAGATGGCCGCCTCCCCGTAGCGGACGAGCGACCACGTGCGCGGCTCGGAGCCGTTCACGCGCGAGTGGCCCGAGACGATCGGACGGACGTCCACCAAGCGGAGCCGGCGGCGTTCCACCTCCGCGACCGGG
This sequence comes from Actinomadura nitritigenes, assembly GCF_017573545.1. Classification (GTDB taxonomy): domain Bacteria; phylum Actinomycetota; class Actinomycetes; order Streptosporangiales; family Streptosporangiaceae; genus Spirillospora; species Spirillospora nitritigenes. Next base: position 78,309 of record NZ_JAGEOK010000031.1, read on the forward strand.
AGGGCCACCAGCGGGCCCAGCCCCGCGACGAACAGGACGCCCAGCGCCACGAGCAGCAGGCGCGCGCCGACCCCGTGGCGGGACGACAGGGCGGCGGCCCACGGCAGGACCAGCAGCCCGAACGGGACGGCGGCGGCGAGCATCGGAACCGGCGTCGACAGCAGGTAACCCGCGCACCGCCAGGGCCAGCCGGAGATCAGGTACCGCCGCCCGGTCGCGGCCTCCAGGGCGGTGCGAGGCGCGCTGACGGTCATGAAACCAAAGCTAGTCAAGCTTTCGCGGTGGGACGGTATGGCTGGCCATACTCTAAAGATCCTGGTTGGGCGTCATGCGGAGCCCCGGGGCCGGATGGTTCCGTGAAGGCATGACCAGCACACCGACGTCCGGCATCCCGACCCCGGCCCTTCCAGCGACCGGCGGCGCGGTCCCGAGGCGCACCGCCCCGGACGCCGCGACGACCGGCGGTGCGGTGTCCGGCGGTGTGCCGGTGGGTGCTGGACCGGTGGGTGGTGGACCGGTGGGTGGTGGACCGGTGGGTGGTGGACCGGTGGGTGGTGGACCGGTGGGTGGTGGACCGGTGGGTGGTGGACCGGTGGGTGGTGGACCGGTGGGTGGTGCGCCGGTCGGCGGTGGGCCGGTGAGCGGTGCGGTGGCCGGAGGGCGGGCCCGGCTTCCGGTGGGTGCGCCGGCCGCCGAGTTGCGGGACGTCACCCGCGAGTACGGCAGCGGCAACGCGCTGGTCCGCGCCCTCGACGGCGTCTCCATCGCCTTCCCCGCCGGATCCTGGACGGCGGTGATGGGCCCCTCCGGCTCAGGGAAGTCCACCCTGCTCCACTGCGCCGCCGGGCTCGACCGGGTGACACGGGGCCGGGTTCTCCTCGCCGGACAGGAGATCACCGGCGCGCCCGACGCGGTGCTGACCGGGCTGCGGCGCCGCACGATGGGCTTCGTCTTCCAGAGCTTCAACCTCATCGGCTCGCTCACCGCCGAGCAGAACGTCGCGCTCCCGCTCAAGCTCGCCGGCGCCCGCGTCCGCCGCGGCGAGGTGCGCGCGGTGCTGGCCGCGGTCGGGCTGGGCGACCGGCTCCGGCACCGGCCGCGCGAGCTGTCCGGCGGGCAGCAGCAGCGCGTGGCGATCGCGCGGGCCATGGTCACGCGTCCGGCCGTCCTGTTCGCCGACGAGCCGACCGGCGCGCTCGACTCCGCGTCCGCCCGCACCGTCCTCGGCCTGCTGCGGGCCATGGTCGACAGGGAAGGGCAGAGCATCGCCATGGTCACCCACGATCCGGCCGCGGCGGCGCACGCCGACGCCGTCGTGTTCATGTCCGACGGGCGGCTCGTCGACCGGCTCGTCCGCCCCACCGCCCGCGAGGTGGCCGACCGGCTCGCCCGGCTGGAGGCCGCCCCGTGCTGACCCTCGCCGTGAACACTTTCCGGGAACGCTGGCGGCTCTTCGCCGGCGCCATCACCGCCGTGGCGCTCGGTGTGGCGCTCGTCCAGTCGTCCCTGCTGGTCATGGTGGCCACGGACCGGGCACCGATCCCGCCCGGCGTCACCGGCCGGGCCAGGGAGGACCTTCGCGAGGGCTACGCCGGAGCGGCCACGCTGCTCGGCATGACGGTGATGCTGTCGGCCTTCCTCACCGTCTTCATCGTCAGCTCGACGTTCGCCTTCACCGTCGCCCAGCGCCGCCGCGACCTCGCCCTCCTGCGCCTCGTCGGCGGCGGCCGGGGCCAGCTCGTCCTGCTGCTGCTCGGTGAGGCACTGCTGCTCGGCCTGACCGGCACGGCGGCCGGCGTGCTCGTCGGCCTCCCCGCCACCTGGCTGCAGGCCCGGCTGCTGATCGCGCTCGGCTTCCTGCCGGACGGCTTCCCGCTCGTCTGGGACGGCGGCGTCCTCGTCGCCTCCGGCTGCGTCGGGATCACGGTCGCCCTCGTGGGCGTGCTCGCCGCGGCGCGCCGCGCCGCGAAGGTCCGCCCGCTGGACGCACTGCGCGACACCGGAGGCGCCGCCCGGGTGATGACCCCGGCGCGCTGGCTGGCCGGCCTGTCCTCCCTCGCGTTCACCATCTGGATGGTGACGCTCGCCCAGTCCGCGGACCTGCTCGGCGCCCTGCTCATGGGCCTCGGCATCTCCATCATGGGCGCCGTCTCGCTCAGCGCGCTGAGCCCCCTCGTCGTCCCCCTCGCCGGACGCGTCCTCGGCGCCGTCCTCCGCACCGGCACCCTCGGCGAACTGGCCGAGGCCAACCTCCGTGACGGGGTGCGCCGCAGCGCGTCCACCGCCGCCCCGCTCATCGTGCTGGTCGCCCTGCTCCTCGGCCTGACCGGCACCCTCGGCTCCCTGGCACTGATGTCGGGCGAGGAGCAACGCGACCTCGTCCGGGGCGACCTGGTGGTGACCTCGTCCGGTGCCGACCTGGACCGCATCGCCGCCGTCCCCGGTGTTGCGGCCGCATCACCGCAGCTGTCCCTCTCCATGAGCGTGACCGCCCGACACCACGAGGTGAACCGAACATGGCGCCAGACGCACTATGCGGGCATCGTCGCGATCGACGCCTCCGCGTACGCCCGCACCCACGACCTTCACCTCCGTGCGGGCTCGCTCACCCGGCTCCACGGCCGGACGATCGCCCTGGGCCCCGGCATGGCGGAGTCAGGGATCCGGGTCGGCTCCACCGTGACCGCCGTCATCAACGGCCACACGACGCGGCTGAAGGTCGTCGCAGCCCTCCGGCCGACGCTGGAGAACTACTCCGAGACCTTTCTCGTGCCGCGCGACCTCGTCCCCGCCTCGGCCCTCGCCACGGCGAAGGCCGAGACCGTGATCCGCCTCGCCCCCGGCGCGAGCCGGTCGACGGTCCGGACGGCGATGCGCGCAGCGGGAGCCGGCAAGGTCCAGACCGTCCCGCAGTGGGCGGACGACAGAACCGCCGCGCAGCAGCGGGGCAACATAGGGATCCTCGCCGTCCTCATGGGCATGGCCGGCGGCTACGCGGTGGTCGCGGTCATCAACGCCGTCGTGATCGCCGGAACCGAGCGCCGCACCGAGTTCGCCGCCGCCCGCGTCACGGGCCTGACCCGCCCCCAGGTGATCCGAGCCGCTCTGATCGAGTCGTGGGCGGTCACCGCCATCGGCCTCGTCCTCGGCTGCACGGTCGCCGCGGGAGCCCTCGCCGGCATGCTCGCCGCCTCCCTCCGCGCCGCGGGCCGACCCTTGGTCGACATCCCCTGGACCCTCCTCGGGATCATCACGGTCGCCGCCTTCGCCGTCACCGGAGCCGCCAGCATCTGGACGACCTTCTCCGCGACCAAACCCCGTCCGGTGGCCCTCCTAGCCGCCCGGGAGTGAACGCCGATGTACCCCTCCGCCGAGCCTTCGGTGGCGTCGTGGTGGTGAGGCTTCGATCAACTGGGTGCGTGTTCGGCGGGCGGGCGAAACCACCGAGGGGCCGCCGCGACCGGAGAGAGAACGGATCACCGCCGTTCTCAGGACGTTGGCGGTGCCGCTTGATCAATTCGATCAGTTCGATCAGTCCTGCGGAGGCGCTTCTGACGGTGAACGTTCGGGCTGGGCCGTCCGGAATGATCGCGTTAGTCTCTGTGCGTGGTCAACGTCCTGGCCGGCATCATCGGTGCGTTGCTGGGCCTTTCCGGAGCCCTACTGGGAGCGTGGATCAAGAGCCGGGGTGAGCAGCGCAGATGGTTGCGTGACCAGAAGCTGGCCGGCGCGGCGGAGATGGTCAGCGCGGGCACCAACATCTACGAACTCCGCAGCGGGAGCAGGGAGTGGGTCGAAGGGCACGAGCCCGTCGAGTTGCGCGAGTGGCAGACCCAGCTGCAGAGAGGCCGGGCGGTCATCCACCTGCTCTGCACCCAGGAAACCAGCGATCGCGCGACCGCCTTCGTCCGGCTGTGCTGGCGTGCCGGATCGCCCGGCGAGGAGCACTACGACCAGACCATCGCGGCGCTGCGTTCGTTCACCGACTCGCTCCGCAAGGAACTCGGCAGCGACTAGGGCCTGTTTCTTGGATCAGGTGCGGAGCCAGGCGAGCAGGACGGCGATGGTGATGGTGCCGGTGAAGGTGTAGGCGCGCTTGTCGAAGCGGGTGGCGACCGCGGGGGACTGCTTGAGTCGGTTGATCGCGCGTTCGGCGGTGTTGCGGCCCTTGTAGCGTTCTGGGTCGAACCCGGGTGGGCGGCCGCCGCACTGTCCTGGGTTGCGCCGGTGCCGTTGCTGGTCGGCTGGTTCGGGGATGGTGTGGGCGATTCCGCGTCGGCGCAGATGAGCGCGGTTGGCGCGCGGCACCCCGGTCCGCACCCGAGGGCAGATCCCGTTGATCACCGTGCGATGGTCGGCCCACCGGCCGCCCCGGCCGGCCCGTCCACCCGTCGGCGGCAACAGCGGCGCCAGCCGCTCCCACTCGGCATCGGTCAAGTCACCACGACCCATAACCCGACAGTGAACGAAACCTCGCTCTATGCCAGACGATCCAGGAAACAGGCCCTAGGGAGGATAGGGCTCAGCGCCGACCATGGTGATCTCACCGTCGTGGCCGAGCCGCCGTAGTTCCTGCGCGATGGTCAGTCCCGCAGGGCCTGCACCGACGACCGCGATGCGGCGCATCGGTCAGTCCTCGTCCAGGAAGATGGCTTGTACAGGGCAGGCGCGGGCCGCCTCCTCGATGGCGGGTAGCGATGCGTCGGCGGGCGTGGCGTCGTACACCAGCTCGTCATCGTCGTTGAGGCTGAACACCTCCGGGGCGGCGAACACGCACTGGGCGTGGGTCTGGCACAGGGACAGGTCGACACGGACGCGCATGGTTCTCTTTCATCTGTGAAGCGGTCAGGCGGGATTGAATCGGGAGTATTTGCCGAAGGACCAACGCTGCGGAATGCCGCCGGAGACCTCGATGACCTTCTCGACGTCGAAGTCGATCAGTCGTTGCGCGCCGGGCACCGCGGCTGCCCGGACCGGATCCCAGTCGGCGCGGGCGCGGCCGGTCAGGTGCAGGGTGTGACCGTTTTCCCAGTCCAGGAACAGCAGCCCGCAGCGCGGCTCGAGTTCGAGGTTGCCCAACGTCATGTACATCGAGTTGCCGACATAGTCCGGCCAGGTCAGCCGGCCGCCGCCGGTCACCGTCACGAAGCCGGGGTTGCCGCCGCGATGTGATGCGTCGGTCCCCAGCCCTGCCGCGTACGTGCCGATGAAGAACGTGTCGGCCGCAGTGATCCACTGCCGTTGGTCGGCGGTGAGTTCGCGGGTGACGAGAGCCGCCCGGCGTGCCGAAGGCGAGTCGTCGACGTGGACGCGGGTCTGGATGTATTTCGGGCAGTTGGAATACACCTGTTCGGTGCGCACCAGGAGCCGGTTCTCGTGCTGGCGGGCCCGGCCGTTGACCCGCATGCGTTTCCGAGTGGCCGGCTCGATCATGAGCATGCCCACCGGCCGCTCGTCGTCGAAAAGGCCTGCGAGCGGATCACCGGCGCCGGGCAGCCGGTCGGCGATGATGGTGCGCTCGTCGGGGGCGATGGTGAACCCGGGCGGGCCGGTGAGGACGCTGGCCCATGCCGCGCCGGTCTCGTCGGCGGCTGCGAGCACCGCCAGCCGCTGCCGGCTGAGGAACTCCGCCGCCACCGGTGGAATGGTCGCCTTCACGCCGGCCGATCCCCAGCCGTCGACGGTCAGACCGGCGCGGCGCTGTACTGCGTGTTCGCCTTGGTGAAGCATGAGCAGTCCTTTTCGTCGCCGGCCCGGGCCGCAGAGCGCGGCCCGGGCGCAGGTCGTGTCTGCTAGAAGAAGCCGCAGGTCGGTGCGCCCTGCGTGGGCGCCGGTGCGGTGTCGGCTCCGCTCGGCGCATAGATCTCCAGGCGGATGCCGTCCGGATCGGTGAAGAAGACGCCGCCGGAGGACGCGCCCTCGCCGTGCGGGACGACCCCGTCGTAGACCAGCTCCCCGCCGAGTTCGCGCAGGGTGGCCTCCGCGCGGTGGACCGTCTCGATGTCAGGTGCCTGGAACGACAGGTGGTGCAGGCCAGGCCGGCCGGTGGGGAACGTGCCGCTGCTCTGCTGCCACAACGTGACCTGCAGGGCGCCGTCGTGGCCGAGGAAGGCGAAACTGCGGTCGCCGTCGGTCTGCTCGCCCAGGACCTCGAAGCCGAAGACTCGGCGGTAGAAGGCAGTGGAACGTGCCAGGTCGGTCACGTTCAGGCCGATGTGCCCGGTCTGCAGGGCCGGTGTGCTCATGCGAAATCTCCTGTGCGGATGGGGTGACGGGCAGGCCGCGCCGCCATTTCTTACGGTAGGCAGGCGCTTGAACCGTTAGAAATATGGCAGCGGTTTATAACGATGTCAAGTTGCCGGTACCGTTAGAAGAGTGATGGAAGTGGCACACCTTGCAGGTGGCGGTGCCCCGCTCCTCGGCGAACCGCCTCCCATCGAGCTCGGCAACACCGCGTACGCGGTGAGAGGTCGCCGCAGGGACGGCTTGCAGAGCGTTGAGCACCTGGCCGCATGGCTTCGCGACATGCGTGCATGCCTCGCGATCGGACTCGCCGATGCCGACATCGAGGGCGTCACCGACCAGGACCTGCGCCTTGCCAGGGAACTGCGGGACGTCATCAGGGCCCTCGCCGCGGCGGCCGTGGACGGCCGCGAGTTTGATGCGGACATGGTCGCGACCCTCAACCGTCATGTTCGCCAGAGCCCGCGCTGGCACGAGCTGCGCTCCACTCCTGAGCCGCACACGACGGTGTGCGCCGAAGGTCGCCCTGTTGCGGCCGCGATCGCCGCATTGGCCGAGGACGCCGTCGACCTGTTCGCTGGGCCGCAGCGCGACCAACTGCGCGCCTGCCACGGGCCGGGCTGTGTGCTGTTCTTCGTCCGCGACACCCCGCGACGCGAATGGTGCTCACCTGGCTGCGGTAATCGGGCGCGAGCCGCCCGTCACTACGCCAAGGTGAAGCAGGAATCCGGCGATTGAGTCCCTCTGTATGAGGCGCACCGGTCCTGTGGCTTGTATCACTTTGCGTCGGCGCGAACCGCAAGGTCACGAACTGGGCGAACCGGCACCCGCGCGAGCGGGGCGGTGTCATCCGTTCGGGGAGGCGGTTCGGCTTGGGGGGAGTTCTGGACGGGGGCTAGGCGCGCTTGTCGAAGCGGGTGGCGACCGCGGGGGACTGCTTGAGTCGGTTGATCGCGCGTGCGACGGTGTTGCGGCCCTTTTAGCGCTCGGGGTCGAACCCGGGTGGGCGGCTGCCGCACTGTCCTGGGTTGCGCCGGTGCCGTTGCTGGTCGGCTGGTTCGGGGATGGTGTCGGCGATTCCGCGTCGGCGCAGATGAGCGCGGTTGGCGCGCGGCACCCCGGTCCGCACCCGATGGCAGATCCCGTTGATCACTGTGCGATGGTCGGCCCACCGGCCGGCCCGTCCACCCGTCGGCGGCAACAGCGGCGCCAGCCGCTCCCACTCGGCATCGGTCAAGTCACCACGACCCATAACCCGACAGTGAACGAAACCTCGCTCTATGCCAGACGATCCAGGAAACAGGCCCTGGGCGTTCGCGTCGTTGCCGGGCCGGAAAGCTCTCCGAGAGGTGCGCTCGTGGTGCGGCGCCGGTGTGGATGTCGTGGGTGGTGGGTGGTCCTGTAACAGATGAGCGGGGTCGGGCTTCAGGAGGTCGGGCGGGGAACGGGTGTCAGTACGGCAGGAGACGGCCCGAGGGGGTCCTCAGGTCTGGCGGGCTCGGTTGACGTGGGGGCTTGGGGCGCTTGATGAGCTGCTGCCGTGCCATGTTGATCATCTCCCCCGTCGGGCCGGGTTTAACCCGTCGATCGAGCCGATGTCACCTGCGCTTCGGAGGACACGACCGTCGAAGGCAAGGTTCAGCGAGCTTATGCGACATCCTCTGCCGGTTCGACCGTTTTTCGTGAAGCAAGGTCGACCTTACGTGGCCACGCGATCACGTTTGGTGGCGGCCGGAAGTGGCCGAGGAAGATCGTTCCGCGGGCGGGTCGCCAGGCGGTAAGGGCGGTCAGGACACGATGTCGCGGGTGTGGAAACGGCGGAACGCGAGGGCGAGGAGCACGGCGGCGTAGGCGATGGAGATGGCCGCGCCCTTGGCCATGCCGGTCCACTGGATCTGCGGCTGGAGGGCGTCCATCCACGAGTACATCCAGTGCGTCGGCAGGAAGTCGCGCCAGGAACCGAGGGCGGTGACGGCGTCCAGGATGTTGCTGACGATGACGAGGCCGACCGCGCCGCCGACCGCGCCGAGCGGCGAGTCGGTGACGACCGACAGGAGGAACGCCAGGGCGGCGACGACGAGCTGGGCGACGAGGGAGTAGCCGACGACGATCGCCATGCGGGCGAGCGCGGTCGAGGTCGGGACGGTGCCGCCCGTGGGGAGCTCGACGTCCGACCAGCCGAAGCCGACGGTGCCCGCGACCAGTGACATGAGGGGGAGGGTGATGACCGCGGCGACCGAGTAGCCGAGGGCGACGATCAGCTTCTGGCGCAGGAGGCGGGCACGCGGGACGGGGGCGGCGAGCAGGTAGCGCAGCGACGACCAGCCGGCCTCGCTGGCCACGGTGTCGCCGCAGAACAGGGCGACGGCGACGACGAGCAGGAACCCGGTCGAGACGAACAGGGCGAACAGCGTGAAGTTCAGGGCGCCGGCGGTGGCGACGTCCACCAGGCTCGGGACCCCGTTGCCGGACGGCGAGCCACCGATCTTGAACGCGCCGACCAGGACCCAGGGCAGCACGAGGAGGATGCCGAACGCGATGAGCGTGCGCCTGCGGCGGAACTGGCGCACCACCTCGACCCGCAGCGGGAGGGTGCGCCGCACGCTGTATCCGGTCGGCGACGTCGGATGCGCCTCGGACGGTGACGTGCCGTTGGGGTGCTCCTGGGGCGGTGAGCCTGGCCCGGTCTCTCCAGGGGCGGCCGTCCCGCCTGCCTTCGGTTCTCTCGACGTGGTCATGTCGCGTGTCCCGGCGTCGTGTCGGTCACCGTCGTCCTGCTGGAGGCGGGGTCGTCCTCGCGGGCGGTCATGGGGTCTCTCCGATGATCTCCAGGAAGGCGTCCTCCAGCCGGCGGCCGGAGCCGACGATGTCGGCGACGGGCCCGGCGGCGACGCGGCGGCCGCCGGCCATGACGACGGCGTGCGTGCAGGTCTGCTCCACCTCGGCGAGCAGGTGGCTGGAGACGATCACGGTGCGGCCCGCGGCCGCGTACCGGACGAGGACCTCGCGCATCTCGCGGATCTGCGGCGGGTCGAGCCCGTTGGTGGGTTCGTCGAGGACGAGCAGGTCGGGCAGGCCCAGCATCGCCTGCGCGATGGCGAGGCGCTGCCGCATGCCCTGCGAGTAGGTGCGGACGGCGCGGTCGAGGGCGGTTCCGAGGCCGGCGATCGCGAGGGCCTCGTCCATGTGCGCGTCCGCGGCGGGCCGGCCGGTGGCGCGCCAGTACAGGTCCAGGTTGTCGCGTCCGGACAGGTGCGGCAGGAAACCGGGACCCTCGACGAACGAGCCGAGGCGGGCGAGGACGGGCGCGCCGGGGGTGACGCGGTGGCCGAAGATGCGGATCTCGCCGGCGTCGGGGTGGATGAGGCCCATCAGCATGCGGAGGGTGGTGGTCTTGCCCGCGCCGTTCGGGCCGAGGAGGCCGAGCACCTGGCCCTTCTCGACCCGGAACGACAGGTCGGCGACCGCGAGGTGGCCGTTCCTGTACGCCTTGGTGAGCCCCGTGATCTCCAGGGGGACGTCGGTGTCGTGTTCGCGGGACCGGCCGCGGCGGACGCCGAGGAGCAGCGCGCCGGCGATCCCGAGCCCTGCCAGAGGCAGGATCCACACCCAGGTGGGGATCGGGGTGGGCGCCGTGACCAGGGATGAGTCCGTCGGGACGGTCAGCTCCGACACGGCGCGCACCTGGTACGCGGCGGGTTGCGGCGGAGTCGCGAAGCCCATGTCGGTGGTGGCGACGACGAGCCGGAGGCGGTGGCCGCGATCGAACCGGTAGTCCATCGCGGGCAGGGTGACGGTGATCTCGCCGCTGGTCACCCGGAAGGGCGCGGCGATGCGCCGGGCAGGGGCGGCGGTGCCGTCCGGCGACACGTCGTAGAGCTTGGCGAAAAGCGGTCCGCCTGCCGCCGGGTCCTTGGTGGTGGTGTCCTTCGCGGCCTTGAGGCGGACGGTGGCGGCGCCGGTGATGCGGAGGGGGTGATCGAGCGGACGGGTGTCGAACGTGGCGGTCTGCCCCGGCATGTCGGCGGGGAGACCACCGCCCGAGGCGCCGAGCGATCCGAGCGAGCCCAACGCACCGAGCCCGGGGAGCGCGGAGACCGCCGCGGGGGTGCCGCCGGCCGGGTTGTGGATCGTCTGCTCGACCCCGTCCAGCGGGAGGTGCTGCGGGTCGCCGGACAGGCCGGGGTACGTGCGGGCCTTCGCCTCCTGCACCACGACCCGCTGCGTGGAGGAGTCGAGGCCGCCCGCACGGGTCACGGTGAACCGGGTGCCGGGCGCCCCGGCGTGCCGGAGCCGCGCGTCGAAGAAGTCGCGGACGAGCCCGCGCACGCGGCCGGTCTCGGGATCGCCGCCGTCGTGCCCGCCCTGATACCAGACGACCGAGACGGGCGCGCCGTTGCGGGCGATGGCCCGGGCGTTCGCGTCGGCCTGGTCGAGGGGGAACAACGAGTCGGACTGCCCCTGGACGAGCAGGGTCGGCACCTTGATCCGGTCGGCGACGGAGGCGGGGCTCGACCGGCGCAGCGTCGCGACGGCGTCGGCGGTGGGGCCGCCCTGCTCGGCGACCTTCTGGTAAATGGCGCAGAGGGACGGCAGGAACCGTCCGCACCCGGCGCCGCGGGAGCCGCTGTTGAAGAAGACGCCGGCCCACAGCTTCTTGAACACGCCGTTCTCGGGTCCGGCGCCGGCGGCGTCGGGGAACAGCACGTCCGGCAGGCTGTTCCAGGTGATCTCCGGCGCGATGGCGTCGACGCGCCGGTCGTAGGCGGCGGTCATCAGCGCGATCGCGCCGCCGTAGGACTCGCCGGTCATCCCGACGCGCGGGTCGCCGGGCCCGTCCAGCCGCACCTCCGGACGTTTCGCCAGCCAGTCGATGAGCTGCCGGGCGTCCTTGACCTCGTAGTCGGGCGAGTCGAGCGCGATCTGCCCGGTGGACGCGCCGAACCCGCGGGCCGTCCAGGTCAGGACGGCGTAGCCGTCGCGGGCCAGCGCGCGCGCCTCCCCCGCGACGTCGTACTTGTCGCCGCCGAACCCGTGCCCCAGCATGATCGCCGGTGCCTTCCCACGCCCGACCGGCTTGTAGAAGGTGGTGTCGAGGATCACACGCTGGTCGTCGTGCGGGCCGTCGACGACCTGGACGCGCTGGTCGACGGTGTTCACGCGGGGCGGCCCGTCGGCGCCGACACCCCAGACGGCGGCCCCGGCCGCCAACGCCACGGCGGACCCGGCGGCGGTCCAGCGCGCCCGGCGGCCCGTCCTCCCCCATCGCGCCCGGATCGCGCCCCCCACCGTCATGACAGCAGCCTATTCGCGCGCCCGCCGCGCGCCGCTCCACCCTCGCGCCGATCTCTCCTGCGCCCGGCGCTGTACGCACCGTCCCGCCGTTACACCCCCCGGCGTACCCGGCCCCCGCCAACCCCGCACCAGTTCCACCCTCTCTTTGCGCGGGAACGCGGATCGCGCACACCACGCGCGCCGTGCCGACGGCACCGCTCCCGCCGCGTCCGGGCCACCGCGCGCCCGGCGAGCGCCACGGCCTCGCCGGTGCCTTCACGCCGGCTGTGTCGACGACGCCGGTGTCTTCGCGCCGTGCGGTGCCTCTTGCCGTATGTGCCTTGCGTTCGCGCGTGGCCCGGGGATGCGGGCTGACGGCGCCCTGACTTCCGGTCGTGCGTGCTTGCTCGGCCGTTGGGCCTGAGGGGTGGGTGGTGATTAGGCCGAGTGGGGCGGGGCGGGGGAGCAGGGGGAGAGGGCGGCGGTGAACATGGCGGTGAGGCGGTCGGTGAGTTCGGCCGGGTCGGCGCTGCGCAGGTCGTTGAGGCCGAGCAGGCGGCGGACGGGACCGCCGCCCATGATGATCGTGGAGGCCAGCAGGGCGCGGGCGCGGGGGTTCGGGCCTTCGAGCTGCGCGACGAGGGGCTCGATGATCACGTCTTCGAGGTAGCCGAGCAGGATCTGCTTGACCTCGGGGCTGCCGGCGGAGCGGTCGATCATCCGGGCCATGGGCGTCACCCGGTGCAGGGAGGCCTGCCGGACGAAGTGCTCGGCGAGCCGGCGGGGCAGCCCGGCGGGGTCGCCGGCGATGACGCCGCGCAGCGCGGACTCGCCGGCCAAGACCTCGCCGAACAGCGCGGCCTTGGAGCCGAAGTACCGGTTGACCAGGGCGGTGTTGGCGTCGGCGGCGGAGGCGATCATGCGGACCGTGACGCCCTCGTAACCGTGCTCGCCGAACAGGTCGCGAGCGGCGTCCAGGATGCGGCGGCGGGTCGCCTCCCGGTCGCGCTTCCGGTGTTCGCGCTGCTCGGCCTGCTCGACGCTCATCATCGAACCCCGATCCGTCCCCGTGTGGATCACCGAATCGCCCCAGTATGCCCCGAGTTGCAAGTAAACAAGCGTCTACATAGCATATATGCAAAACACAGGTAATTACGTTCCATGGGGGCATGGTGGCTCAAGCGAGCGTGGCGCCGTCGGCCGGGCCGACGGCGCCAGAGCAAGCGAGACCGCAGTACACGCACCGCCAGATCCTGGAGATCCTCTCCGGCCTGATGATGGCGATGCTGACGTCGATGATCTCGTCCACGGTGGTCAGCACGGCCCTGCCGACCATCGTCGGAGACCTCGGCGGTCAGGACCAGCTGTCGTGGGTGGCCAGCGCCACCCTGCTGACGATGACGGCCTCGACCCCGCTGTGGGGCAAGGTCTCCGACATCATCGGCCGCAAGCTCTCCTTCCAGACCGCGCTCCTGATCTTCGTGGTCGCGTCCGTGGCGGGCGGGCTGTCCCAGAACATCGGCATGCTGATCGCGGCCCGCGCCGTCCAGGGCCTCGGCGCCGGCGGGCTGTCCGCGCTGGCGCAGGTCATCCTCGGCGACGTGGTGGAGCCCCGGCAGCGCGGCCGCTACTCCGGCTACATGGGCGCGGTGTTCGGCGTGGCCACCGTCGCCGGGCCGCTGCTCGGCGGGTTCCTCGTGGACGCCGACGGTCTAGGCTGGCGCTGGTGCTTCTACGTCTGCGTCCCCCTCGCCATCGTCGCCTTCGCGGTGATCCAGAAGGTGCTCAAGCTGCCGAAGGTGAAGCGCGACACGCGGATCGACGTGTTCGGGGCGTTGACCATCACCGGCGCCGCGACCGCGGTGATGCTGCTGCTGTCGATGGGCGGCAACCAGTTCGAGTGGGCCTCCACCTGGACGTACGCGCTGGGAGCGATCGCGGTCGTGCTGGTGGTCGCGGCGGTGTTCGCCGAGCGGGCCGCCCGGCAGCCGATCCTGCCGCCCCGGCTGTTCCGCAACGGGACGTTCGTGCTGACCTCGCTCGGCTCGCTCTGCGTCGGCATGGCGATGTTCGGCGTCATGATCTACATGCCGCAGTACCTGCAGATCGTCAAGGGACTGAGCCCCACCACGTCCGGCCTGATGACGCTGCCGCTGGTGGTCGGCATGCTGATCGCCTCCATCGGGTCCGGCCAGCTGGTCACCCGGACCGGCAAGTACAAGATCTACCCGATCATCGGCCTGGTGTGCGTGGGCGCCGGGCTGTACCTGCTGTCGCGGCTGCACGTCGACTCGTCGAAGGTGGAGATCGGCGGCTACCTCGCGCTGCTCGGCGTCGGGCTCGGCCTCACCCTGCAGATCCTCATCCTCGCCGCGCAGAACGCCGCGAAGATGGAGGACCTGGCGTCCACCACGTCCGGTGTGTCGTTCTTCCGCAACCTCGGCGGCGCGGTCGGCGTCGCCGCGTTCGGCGCGATCCTGAACAACAAGCTGCCCGGCGAGCTCGCCAAGGGGCTGCGCGAGGCGCACCTGCCGATGCCGAAGGGCGGCGGGTCCCTCGGCACCCCCGCCCAGGTGCACGCGCTGCCCGAGCCGTTCAAGTCGATCGTCCTCACCGCGTTCACGAACTCGCTGGAGCAGGTCTTCATCTTCGGCGTGCCGGTCGCGGTCGTCGGCCTCATCACCGTGCTGGCGATGAAGGAACTGCCGCTGCGCGGCAAGGCCGGCACGGGCAGGCAGGCCCCGCAGGCCCCCGCCACCCCGCCGGTGGACGCCCAGCCGTCCACGCCGGTGCCCCCCAATGGCGCCGCCACGGCCGTCGGCAGGCACGCCCGCGGCCACCAGCCGGCCGCGGAGCAGCAGCTGGCGTCGGTCGGGGCAGGTGCGGTTCCCAAGGAGATGGCGATGAACGAAATGCCCGCTGACGGCCCGTCGTCCAACGGCATGGCCGCGGCTCCCGGCGGGTCCCCGGTGGCCGATCCGGCCGCGCAGGCCCGGCTCCTCGCGCAGCAGAACGCCTTCGCGCAGGACGGGCTCACGCGGCAGGGCGCGGGCGGCGTCCCCGTCCGCGGCGTGGTCCGCGCCGGCGACGGCGCGCCCGTCCCGTCCGCCGCGCTGACGCTGATCGGGGTGGACGGGCACCAGCTCGGCCGCGCGATCACCCAGGACGACGGCCGGTACGCGCTGCCGACCCCCGGCCCCGGCACCTACGTGCTGATCGCCGCGACGGGCGAGCACGAGCCGCAGGCCGCGACCCTCGTCGTCGGCGACCGCCCGGTCGAGTTCGACCTGATGCTGGCCGGCAACGGCGGCCTCGGCGGGACGGTCCGCAGCGCCGACGGCAGCCCGATCGCGAACGCGATGGTCGTCGTCACCGACGTGCGCGGCGAGGTCGTCGGCACCGGCCGCACCGACGCGTCCGGCCGGTACGTCTTCAAGGACGTCATGACCGGCTCGTACACGCTCGCGGTCAGCGCCGCGGCGCACCGCCCGGTCGCGCTCCCCGTGGAGGTGGCGGGCGGCGGGCAGACCCGGCTGGACGTCGAGCTGCCCGCGGGCGCCCGCGTCCGCGGAACGGTCCGCAACGACGCGGGCGAGCCGGTCGGCGACGCCCGCGTCACGCTGGTGGACGCGGCCGGCAACGTCGTCGCGATGGCGATCACCGGTCCGGACGGGGAGTACGCCTTCACCGACCTGACCGGCGGCCAGTACACCGTCATCGCGTCCGGCTACCCGCCGGTGGCGAGCGGGCTGTCGCTCGCCGGCGGCGGCCTGGACGACCACGACCTGGAGCTCGGCTACCCCGACGAGTAGGACCGGTCCCGGGGCCGCCCGACCGGGCGGCCCCGGCCGACGCAATCACACGAGCCACGAGACTGGAGTGCGGGTCGTTGATGGATGACAGGCGCGGTCTGCGCGGATCGGTGCGGACCAAGGACGGCTGGGCGGTGCGGCACGCCGTCGTCACGGTCACGGACCTGGCGGGCCGGCAGGTCGCGCGGGAGCAGACCGGGGAGGACGGCGTGCTCGCCGCCGGTCCGCTGCCCGCCGGCACCTACACGGTGATCGTCACGGCGATGGGGTTCCAGCCGACGGCGTCGACGCTGATCGTGCACGCGTCCGGCGCGGCGGACCTCGGCACGCTGGTGCTGGCCCGCGCGGGCGGCACCGAGCTGCCGCCGCCCGGCCCGTGGACGATCGACCCGGCGCACTCGAACGTCGGGGCGGTCGCGCAGCACCTCGGGCTGTCCAGCGTGCGCGGCCGGTTCGCCGCGTTCGAGGGGAGCATCGAGATCACCGAGCCGGTGGAGGCGTCCCGGGTGACGGCCCGGATCGAGGCGGCGTCCATCGACACCGGCAACAAGCTGCGCGACGACCACCTGCGCTCGGCCGACTTCATGAACGTCGACGAGCACCCGGTGATCTCCTACGAGGGCGAGGGGCTGACCGCGACCGGCCCGGACCGCTGGACGGTCCACGGCCGCCTCACCCTCAACGGGATCACCAACCCCGTCGACCTGGACATGCTGTTCCTCGGCAGCGGCGGCGACCCGTGGGGCGGGACGCGCGCGGCGTTCCGCGCGACGGCGGAGCTGCGCCGCACCGACTTCGCGATCCGCTACAACCAGATCCTGGAGGCGGGGATCGCGATGGTCGGCGAGAGCCTGAAGGTCGAGTTGGAGATCCAGGCCGTCCAGGGCACCGAGCTGCCCCAGGCCTGACCGGCACCTGAAGACGCGGGCGCCCGCGCAAGCGGAGGGCTCCCGCGCAAGCGGAGGGCGCCGGTCAGGCTGGTGCTTCGGCGGAGTGACAGGCGCCCGTCAGGCTCGCGCTCGGCGGGACGTCCTCGGGGGGCGTCCCGCGGCGCTGAGGGGGCGGGCGTCCAGTTCGGTGGCCGGGAGCCAGTGCAGAGCGGGGTCGTAGTCCAGCCAGCCGTGCTCCCGCGCCGCCGCCGCGAACTCCGCGAGCAGCGCCCGCAGCACCGGATGCTGCTCGCGGGCCCGCCAGATCAGCGACCACGAGTACAGCGGGACGGGATCGGTCAGCGGCACCGACCGGACGTCCGCCGGCACGGCCACGTCCGCCGGCAGCAGCGACACGTGCCCGGGCTCCTCGCGCAGGTGGTCGAGGAAGTAGTCCAGCCCGAGGTTGACCCCGCCGAACTCGCCGGACAGCCCGAACTCGGCCAGGAACCGGTCGAGGAAGTCGAGCCTGCCGATCTCGGCGGGGAACCACACCGTCGTACCGGCCAGGTCGGCGGGACGCAGCGCCGCCGCGCCCGCCAGCGGATGCGCCGCGCCCATCACCGCCGCCATCGGCGCCAGCCGCACCAGCCGGTGCGCCAGCCCGTCCGGCAGCGGCTCGTCCAGCGCGTGGACGCGGCCGAAGCCCGCGTCGCCGTCGCCGCGCCGCAGCGCCGTGACGACCTCGGACAGCCCCCGCTTCAGGTTCGGCTCGATCGGCAGGTCCGGACGGCGCGCCACGACCCGCCGGATCGTCCGCATCGGGTCGAACAGGTGGCCCCACACGTCCAGGCGCAGCGGCCGGTCGTCGCGCCGTGCCGCCACGATCGCGTCGTCCGCCGCCGCGAGCGCGCGCCGCGCCGGCTCCAGGAACCGCTCGCCCGCCGCCGTCAGCCGCACCGAATGCCCGGTGCGGTCGAACAGCCGCACGCCGAGGACGTCCTCCAGCCGCGCGATCCGCTTCGACAGCGCCTGCTGGGTGAGGAACAGCTCGCCCGCCGCGCGCCCGAAATGCAACTGCTCGGCGGTCGCGACGAACGCCCGCACCTGCGCGAGATCCAGGTCCACGCCGTCCAGCCTGCCCGACGACCGCCGGACGGGCCAAAGCGCGGGCCCGTCAGCGTCCCTTGAGCTCGCGGACGAGGGTGTCCGCGGCGGACCGGGTCGGCGAGCCGGTCACCACGACCTTCCCGTCCCTGATCGGCATGTCGACGCGCGGCAGGGTGATCAGCCGGTCGCGGACCACGAACGCCAGGTCGCGGCCGACGGTCGCGCTGGTCAGCCGCGCGAACGCCTGCCGGTCCACCGGCCGGAGCGTGAGCGCCACGTCGTACCCGGAGGACGACCCGCGCGACCTCTGCACCCGCAGGTCGGCGACCTTGTGGATCGCGATGCCCTGCGCGAGCCGGTAGCAGGTCACGCCGCCGGCGGACTGCCCGGTGATCCCCGGCGTCCCGGCCGGGCACTGCCCCGGCGCCGCCTGCGTCACCGGGTACACGTGCAGCGGGGCGGCCAGCGTCACCGGCTGCGTCCGCATGGACGAGGCGATCATGCCGCCGGTCACCGCGACGGCGGCGATCAGCAGCCCGAGCGTCAACACCATGATCACCAGCGCGGACCGGTGCTGGTCGGCGGCCTGGACCGGCTCCGGGACCGGCCGTTCCCGGTACGCCAGGCCCTGCCGGCGCGCGGCGCGGCTGCGCTTGGTCTCGGCCGCCGCGCGGCGCCGCTGCTCGGCGCGGGCCCGGCGCCGCCGGTCCGCGTCCGGGATCTCGGGCACCGGCAGCACCGCCGTGGACCGCTCCGGGCCGCGCGCGGGAACCGGTCCCGGCCGTTCGGGCGGCGTGAACCCCACCGCCCGCGCCGGCCCGGCCGGCGGCGGCCCCTCCGGCTCGGGGATCAGCGTGGGACCGGGCACCGGCTCGAACGGCTCCGGCTCCGGCGGCGTCCGGCCGGTGAGATCGTCCTGCCCCAGCGCCTGGGCCGGCGACGGGACCGTCCCGCCCCGCCCGAACGGCACGGGCTCGCCCGCTCGCGCCGCGTCCTGCCCCTGCGGGTCGTCCTGCTCGGCTCGCGCGCCCGGCTCGGCCGGCCGAGCCTGCTCGGGTGAGACGGACGGCATGGGCGCCGTGGCCTGCTCGGGCAGCGTTGCCTGCTCGGGCGGCGCGTCCTGCTCGCGCGGCGCGTCCTGCTCCTCCGGAGTGCGCTGCTCGTCCGGAGCGCGCTGTTCGAGCGGCGCCGTGTCCGCGGACGCGGCGGACCGCTCGGACGGGTCGAGGAGAGGGGCGGGCGGCGGCGGCCAGGCGAGCGGACGGTCCGGGGTCGCCGCCGGGGGAGGGCTGGGCGGGGCGGTGTCCTCTGCCTGCCGACGACCCTTGTTGCGGCGCGGAACGACCCGCATCGTCACCTCCCCGGGCTGACAAGATCTGCGACAGTCTTTCAGGATGAGACGGTGTCCCGCATCGTGTCGCGGCCGAACCCGGCCAACGATCGCCGATTGCTCATCCCGTGATGAACACTGCCCCGTCCGCGCGGTTCCGAAGCGCGGAAAGCCCGCCCCCGCGGTATGCGGGAACGGGCTTTCCGGAACGCCGACGGCGCCGGTGCCCGACCGGGGGACGGGCACTCCGGCGGTGCGTCAGTCGATGCGCCAGGTGTCGCCGCCGGCGAGCAGCGCGGCGAGGTCGCCCGCGCCCTGCGTCTCGACGGCCTCCTCGACCTGCGCGCGCATCAGCTCGTCGTAGGACGGGCGGTCGACGTTGCGGAAGATGCCGATCGGGGTGTGCTCGAACGCCGGCTGGTCGAGCCGCGACAACGCGAACGCCATCGACGGGTCCGGGTTCGCGGCGTCGTGCACCGCGATGTCCGACGCGGGGACGTCGGCGACGTTCACCACCTCGAACGAGCCCGACGGCGTCCGGCGCAGGGCCTTCTGCCGGTCGGCGCCGAAGACGATCGGCTCGCCGTCCTCCAGGCGGATCGTGATGTCGTCGCGGACGGCGGCGTCCTTCAGCGGGTCGAACGCGCCGTCGTTGAAGATGTTGCAGTTCTGGTAGATCTCGACCAGCGCGGTGCCGCGGTGCTCGGCGGCGGCGCGCAGCACCGACTGCAGGTGCTTGCGGTCGGAGTCGATGGTGCGGGCGACGAAGGTGCCCTCGGCGCCGATCGCCAGCGACAGCGGGTTGAACGGCGCGTCCAGCGAGCCCATCGGGGTCGACTTGGTGATCTTGCCGGTCTCGGAGGTGGGCGAGTACTGGCCCTTGGTCAGCCCGTAGATCCGGTTGTTGAACAGCAGGATCTTCAGGTTGACGTTGCGGCGCAGCGCGTGGATCAGGTGGTTGCCGCCGATGGACAGCGAGTCGCCGTCGCCGGTGACGACCCAGACCGACAGGTCGGGCCGGGACGTGGCGAGGCCCGTCGCGATCGCGGGCGCGCGGCCGTGGATCGAGTGGAACCCGTAGGTGTTCATGTAGTACGGGAACCGCGACGAGCAGCCGATGCCGGAGATGAACGTGATGTTCTCGCGGCGCAGCCCGAGTTCGGGCAGGAAGGACTGGACGGCCGCGAGGATCGCGTAGTCACCGCACCCGGGGCACCAGCGCACCTCCTGGTCGGTCTTGAAGTCCTTCATCGTCTGCTTCTCGTCGGTCTTGGGGACCAGGGAGAGCAGGCTGCGTCCGTTTCCGTTCACGGCGCCGTTTCCGTTGGTGTCACTCACTGTCGATCACTTCCTGGATGACGTCCTGCAGCTCCTCCGACTTGAACGGCAGGCCCCGGACCTGGTTGTAGCCGATGACATCGATCAGCAGCCGGCCGCGCAGCAGCATCGACAGCTGGCCGAGGTTGATCTCGGGGACGATGACCTTGTCGTAGGAGCGCAGCACCTCCGGCAGGTTCGCGGGGAACGGGTTGAGGTGCCGCAGGTGCGCCTGCGCCACGTCGCGGCCCTCCGCCCGGACGCGCCGGACCGCCGCGGAGATCGCGCCGTAGGTGCCGCCCCAGCCCATCACGAGGACGCGCGCCCGGCCGGACGGGTCGTCGACCGCGAGCGGCGCGATGTCGTTCGCGATGCCGTCGACCTTGGCCTGGCGGAGCCGGACCATCGTGTCGTGGTTGGCCGGGTCGTAGGAGATGTTGCCGGTGACGTCGGCCTTCTCCAGGCCGCCGATCCGGTGCTCCAGGCCGGCGGTGCCCGGGACCGCCCACGGGCGGGCCAGGGTCTCGGGGTCGCGCCGGAACGGCTCGAAGCCCTCCTCGGACGGGGCCGCGAAGTTCGGCTCGATCTTCGGCAGTGCCGCCACGTCCGGCAGCTTCCACGGCTCGGAGCCGTTGGCGAGGTAGCCGTCGGACAGCAGGATGACGGGGGTGCGGTACGTCACCGCGATGCGGGCCGCCTCCAGCGCCGCGTCGAAGCAGTCCGAGGGGGACTGGGGCGCGATGACCGGGACGGGCGCCTCGCCGTTGCGGCCGTACATGGCCTGCATCAGGTCGGCCTGCTCGGTCTTCGTCGGCATGCCGGTGGACGGCCCGGCCCGCTGCACGTCGATGACCAGCAGCGGGAGTTCCGTCGCGACGGCGAGGCCGATCGTCTCGCTCTTCAGCGCGATGCCGGGGCCGGAGGTGGTGGTGACGCCGAGCGACCCGCCGAACGAGGCGCCGAGCGCCGCGCCGACCGCGGCGATCTCGTCCTCGGCCTGGAACGTCCGGACGCCGAACCGCTTGTGCTTGGACAGCTCGTGCAGGATGTCGGAGGCCGGGGTGATCGGGTAGGAGCCGAGGTAGACCGGCAGGCCGCTCTGCACGCCAGCGGCGACGATGCCGAGGGACAGCGCGGCGTTGCCGGTGATGTTGCGGTAGAGGCCGGCCTCGTGCTCGGCCGGCTTGACCTCGTACTGCACCGAGAACGCCTCGGTGGTCTCGCCGTAGCTCCAGCCCGCCTGGAACGCGGCGATGTTCGCCTTCATGATCTCGGGCTTCTTGGCGAACTTGCGCTCGAGGAAGCCGACGGTCCCCTCGGTGGGACGGTCGTACAGCCACGACAGCAGCCCGAGCGCGAACATGTTCTTCGCGCGCTCGGCGTCCTTCTTGGAGATGTCGTAGCCCTCGAGCGCGGTCACCGTCATGGAGGTGAGCGGCAGCGCGTGCACCCGGTACTCGGCGAGCGAGCCGTCGGCGACGGGGTCGGCGGCGTAGCCGACCTTCGCGAGGTTGCGCTTGCTGAACTCGTCGGTGTTGACGATCAGGTCCGCCCCGCGGGGCAGGTCCCCGATGTTGGCCTTGAGGGCGGCCGGGTTCATCGCGACCAGCACGTCGGGCGCGTCGCCCGGCGTGAGGATGTCGTGGTCGGCGAAGTGCAGCTGGAAACTGGACACGCCGGGGAGGGTCCCGGCGGGGGCGCGGATTTCGGCCGGGAAGTTCGGCAGCGTCGACAAGTCGTTGCCGAACGCCGCCGTCTCCTGGGTGAAGCGGTCGCCGGTCAACTGCATCCCGTCACCGGAGTCCCCGGCGAAGCGGATGATGACGCGGTCGAGCTGCTGGACCTGTTTGGTCACAGAGGAAGACCTCCTCGACGCGCAGCACCCGTCCTGGGGGAGGCACCCAGGATCGTGATGCTACTAAGGCTTACCTTCATGGTATGTCCGGGATGGAATGCTGGTCTCGGGGATCGGGCCGCTCGGCGGTACGGCGGCGCCGGGCGTGCGTCCCGGTGCCGTCTGCTTCTCCGCCGGCGGCGGCCGTGGTCCGAGAGGCGCAGACCGCGGCCGTCGCTCCGCCCGTCATGTGCGACATCCCGCCCTCGGGGAGGTCATGACCCCGTACTTCAAGGGTTATCACCTCGGGTGGGAGATCACGCGTCCCGGCCGGATCCGGGCAGGTCCTAACCGGTGCTACGAGCCGGACGGGTCCCCGGGTTCACCGCTGAACACAGGGCGCTCGCCAGCCGGCACAGATCGACGTGCAGCCGCCTGACGAGCCGGGCGGGATGGGCCGGGGAGCCGTCGCTCCCCGAGGGCACGGAGTTCACAGCCGCAGTGTAGACAGGCTGAATTTCGTTCTGTTCAACCGGCCCCGGCCCCTCGGCGGGGGCCTCAGGGCCGGGTGGTGCCGCCCGTCCCGGCGGCGCGCGGCCCGGTCGGGGCGCCGGACTTCTCCGGCGCGCCGGACAGAGTGCTCTTCACCACCGCGCTCCGCTCCTTGTCGAGCTTCGCCAGCAGCGTCCTGACGTCCGCGGCGGTGAGCGCCTCGCCGACCACACGGGCCTGCGCCGAGTACGGGTAGGAGCCGGGGTGGTCGAGCGCCGACTTCACCCACGCCCGCCAGGCCCGTCCCGCGACGGTGCAGGTCAGCACGGACGACCGGTCCGACGGTACCGGCGCGGACGCGGTGCAGGACCCGAGCGGCGTGCCGCGGCTGGTGATCGACGCGTGCAGCGCCGCGCGCGCGCCGTCCGGCACCGTGTCCGGTGACGACAGCGTCGCCGGGACGCGCACCGTGCAGCCCGCCGTGTTCTGGTCGCAGTTGACGAAGGCGAGCTTGCCGGGGGCGAAGTGCAGGCTCGGGTCGGCGGCGCCGGCGAGCGCCTTCACCCGGGGCCGCAGCCGCGCGAACAGCGCGGCGGGGCTCGGCAGGTCGGCGACGCCGAACCGGGCGGCGTCGGCGCCGGCCGCCTGCACGGCGATCAGCCGGTACGGCGCCGCCGACGACAGCAGGTAGTTCGCGGCCGACGTCTTGATCTTGTAGGCGCGGACGCCGTTCACGGTCTCCGTGGGCGGTTTCGCGGGCGCCCTGGTGAGCGTCTTCGCGATCGCCTGCGCGCCCAGCACGTCCGGGACGTCGAAGCCGGGGACGGCGGCGGGCGCCTTCGACCAGCGGCCCGCGTAGTTGTCGGGATGCGCGCTCTCGCCCGCGTACTCGCGCCAGAACTGCGTGCCGGCCTTGATGTAGGTGCCGCCGCCCGCGGCCACGACCTCCGCGCTCAGCGCGCCCGCGGTCAGCGTGCCGACCGCCGATCCCGCCGCCGTGACCTGGAGGTCGGCCTGGACGGGGCGGCCGTTCGCGGCGGTCAGCGTGCCCTGGTAGCGGAACCCGGGGCCGGAGGTGAGCTGCCGTCCCGCCTCCAGCGCCCAGGCCGAGGGCGCGGTGGACGACGCCTTCGGGCGGGGCTTGCCGGGGCCGTCGTCGTCGGAGATGAACACCACGGCGACGGTCGCGGCGGCCGCCACGACCACGGCGACGCCCGCGCCGGTCGCCAGCCGCTTCCTGAGCCGACCGCCGTGCGGCGGCGGCCCGCCGATCCCGGGCGGCAGCGGCATCCCGGCCATCCCGGGAGGCGCGGCCATCCCGGGCATCCCAGGGTCCCCGGGCATTCCGGGGGCTTGCGGAGGCACGCCCGCGTCCTGCGGGTACATGCCCGCGTCCTGCGGGTACATGCCCGCGTCCTGCGGCGCCGGGCCGTGGTGCGGGAGGCCGTCCGGCGCGGTGGCGCCCGGCGCCGGCGAGGGCGGCGGCGCGGCGGGTGCGGTCCGGGGCGGGCCGCCGGCGACGAGGACGTCGTCCGGTGCGGGCCGGCCAGGTGCGGACTCCGGGGAAGGGTCGTCCTGATCAGCGCTCACAAGCCATAAGAATGCCCGACGATGCGAGCGGCCGGACCGGAAACCGTGCATCGCCGGGCATACCACCACCCGGGTCGGGGCGGCCGGCCTCCGCGCCGCCCGCCCCGACCTGCGGGCTCACTCGCTGTCGAGCCCGCTCTGCAGCGAGGCGACCTCCGAGGGCGTGGCCCCGATCACCTTGTACTGCGCGTGCTTGTAGAACGTGCCGCCGGTGGACTTGGCCCAGCTCTGCCAGGCGGAGGTGGCGATCCGGCAGCTCGCCCACACCGAGCTGGTGTCGTTGATCGTGATCGTGTCGGTGCAGTTGCCGAGGTCCCTGCCGGTCAGCGTGCCGGCGGTGATGTTGAACCGGACGTCGATCGTCAGCGGCGTGGACGCCCCGTAGGGCGGCCGGATCTTGGCCTCGACGGTGCAGCCGGAGTTGCTGTTGCAGCCGCCCTTCTTCCACTCGTCGACCGACGGGCGCGCCGACGCGTCGAAGGAGTTCTTCAGCTCGCCCATGCTGGTGCGCATGGTGGAGATGACCGTGGAGGCATCCGACGAGGACTTCGGCGTGACGTCCAGCGCGACGCGCGGCGTGGTCGCCTCGTAGCGCAGCAGCTCGGCGTCGTCGGCGTCGGTGATGTAGAGCGTCGAGGTGAAGGTGGTGAACTTCAGCGCCTTCTTGCCGGCCCAGGTCGTCTTCAGCGGCTTGACCTTGGCGGTCGCCGCGGCCCGCAGCTTGGTGGCCAGGGCGGTCGGCGACAGCTCCTGCTTGAAGTCGATGTCGAGCTTGTCGGCGCTCAGCCGGCCCCACTGCTGCCCGCTGCCGAGGTAGTACGGCGTGCCCTCGGTGCTCTCGATCTGGTCGCGCCAGTACGAGGCGTCGGCCTTCAGGAACAGCTTGCCGTCCGCCGACAGCAGCGTGACGTTGTCGCTGTTCCAGGTGACCGGGCCGGTCGCGCGGCCGCCCTTGGTGACGTCGAGCTGGCCCTCGATGTTGTCGGCGCCGCCGCCGAAGTCGCCCTTCAGCCCGACGACGCGCTCGGCGGCCATGGAGTCGGCCGCGGCCTTCAGCTTGTCCTCGGGCGACTTGCCGCCGCCGTTGGACGCCACGATGAAGACCACCGCGCCGATGATCAGGATCACCACGACGGCGCCGCCGACGAGCGCCGCGATCAGCGGGCCGCTGCTGCGCTTCGGAGGCGGCGGCATGCCGGGACCCATCGGGCCGCCGGGAGGCGGCGGGAAGAACGGCGGGGGTGTGCCGGGGCCGCCGGGACCGCCGTACCCGCCGGGGGGCGGCGGCGCGCCGGGGCCGCCGGGAGCGCCGGGAACGCCCTGGCCACCCGGGTATCCGGGGCCGCCCGGACCGGGGGCGCCGCCGGGACCCGCGGGAGGCGGCGGAGGCGGCCAGGAGGCACCACCCGGGTTCTCCCAGCCCGGGTTCGGCGGAGGGTTGCTCATCCGGTCACGTCCTTCCAGGTCAACTGACCTCAATGCGTTCTCTAGTGTGCAGCAAAACGATGACATTGTGATCCACCGAGGTGGAGGTACGACATCACACTCGCGCACGCCCTTTCGGGGATACTTGCTTGGACGCAGACGGGAGCGTGGCGGTGCATAACTATTTCGACTCATATGTCGCGCTTGCGGCGCTGGTGATCGCCGGTGGCGGCATCGTCGGCGGCGGCCTCGCCGCGAACCGGATGCTCCGCCCGCACCGCCCGACCGCCGAGAAGCTCACCACCTACGAGTGCGGCGTCGACCCGGTCGGCGACGGCTGGGCGCACTCGTACATCCGCTATTACGTCTTCGCCTACCTGTACGTGGTCTTCGCGGTGGACGCCGTGTTCCTGTTCCCCTGGGCGACGGTCTTCTCCGCCCCCGGCTACGGCGCCACCACCCTCGGCGAGATGTTCGTCTTCCTGGCCTTCCTCGCCGTCGGGCTCCTCTACGCGGGGCGCAAGGGCGTCCTGTCCTGGGTCTGAGCCCGCCGCTCGGCGTCCGGAGCCACCGGCGGGGCCCGTCCGGGCTGTAACAATGCATGCGTGGGCACCATCGATCTCCCGCCGCCGAGCGTCGGACCCCTGTCGCGGCTCGCGCCCAAGCCGGTCAAGTTCGTGCTCAACTGGGGCCGCCGCTACTCGCTGTGGGTCTTCAACTTCGGCCTGGCCTGCTGCGCGATCGAGTTCATCGCCACGTCGATGAGCAGGCACGACTTCATCCGGCTCGGCGTCATCCCGTTCGCGCCCGGCCCCCGCCAGGCGGACCTGATGGTCGTGTCCGGCACCGTCAGCGACAAGATGGCGCCCGCCGTCCGGCGGCTCTACGAGCAGATGCCCGAGCCCAAGTACGTGATCTCGTTCGGCGCCTGCTCCAACTGCGGCGGCCCGTACTGGGACTCCTACTGCGTGACCAAGGGCGTCGACCAGATCATCCCGGTGGACGTGTACGTCCCCGGCTGCCCGCCGCGTCCCGAGGCGCTGCTGCAGGGCATCGTCCACCTGCAGGAGAAGATCGCCGCCGAGTCGCTCGGCGACCGCTACGACGGCGGCGACCCGACGAGCCCGCCGCCCGCGCCGCGGCCGTTCTCGGCCACCGTCCTGCGCCGCCCCCTCCAGCCGCCGCCCTCGGACGAACCGGCCGCCGAGCCTGCGGCGCCGGAAGAGCCGTCGCCGTCGGACGTGACACTGCCCGTCCCGCCGCCCGAACCTCCGCCGGCCGCGGTGCCCGAGGCCGAGGACGTGCGTCCGGACGATGAGACGCGTCCCGTGCCGCCCGTCGAACCGGAGACCGAGGGGCCCCGCGACGTCGCGGCCGCCGAGGGCGAGACCAGGCCGTTGCCCGCCGCCGGGCCGGAACCCGCCGCCGAGCACGGTGCGGTCCGCCCCGACGACGAGACGCGGCCGATCCCCGCCATCGAGGACGAGCGCGCCGCCGAGGACGATTCCGCCACCGAGAACGATTCCGCCGACGAGCCGCACGCCGGTGAGCCGCGGTCCGGCGAGCCGCAGAGGAGCGAACCGCGGCGGCGGCCGCGGCACGAGCACGACCCGTCGATCATCCCGGGCCTCGCCGACGACGGGAACGACGACGAGATCGGGCGGAGCCGGTGAGCGCCGCCGCGGACCTGGCCGCCGCCTGGACGGACCGTTTCGGCGACGACGTGACGACCGAGGAGACGGCCGGCGGGCTGTCCGTCGGCGTGCCCGCCGACCGCTGGGTGGAGGCCCTCACCTTCGCCCGCGACGACCTGGCCTGCGGTTTCTTCGACTGGCTGACCGGCGTGGACGAGCTCGGCGAGGGCTTCGCCGTCGTCGTCCACGCGTACTCGCTGGAGCGGCGCCACCATCTGCTCGTCCGGACGCGGGTGCCGAGGGACGCGCCGTCCCTGCCGACCGCCACCGGCGTCTACCGGGGCGCCGCGTGGCACGAGCGGGAGACGGCCGAGATGTTCGGCATCGTGTTCGAGGGGCATCCGAACCTCGTCCCGCTGCTGCTGCCGGACGGCTTCGAGGGGCATCCGCTGCGCAAGGACTTCGTGCTGGCGGCGCGGGTCGCGAAGCCGTGGCCGGGCGCGAAGGAGCCCGGCGAGTCGGGGCACGGCGCGCCGAGCCGCCGCCGCGTCCGGCCGCCTGGCGTGCCCGACGAGGGCCCCTGGGCGGAGGTGGCGGAGCGCCGGCGGGCCGCCGGGCGCCCGCCGCGGGAGCGGGGTCCGGATGCTTGAGATCGTCGGGAAGCTGGTGCTGGTCGCGGCGGCGTTCGCGCTGCTGCCGCTGCTGGTCGGGCAGGCCGAGCACAAGGTGATGGCGCACATGCAGGGCCGTCTCGGCCCCATGTACGCGGGCGGTTTCCACGGCTGGGCGCAGCTCGTCGCGGACGGCGTGAAGTTCGCGCAGAAGGAGGACGTGGTCCCGCGCGACGCCGACCGGTGGGTGTTCAGGCTCGCGCCGGGCGTCGCGCTCGTTCCGTACCTGCTGGTGCTGGTCGTGGTGCCGGTCGGGCCGGGCGGGCAGGTCGCGCTGGACCTCGGCGTCGGGGTGTTCTTCGCGCTCGCGGTGATGGGGATCGGGGTGATCGGCGCGATCATGGCCGGCTGGGCGAGCGCGAACAAGTACGCGCTGCTCGGCGGGATCCGGGTCGCGGCGCAGCTGATGTCCTACGAGCTGCCGATGGTGTTCGCGGCGTCGTCGGTGGCGATGGCGGCGGGCACGCTGTCGCTGCAGGGCATCGTCGGCGAGTGGCGCTGGTGGTGGCTGCCGTGGCAGGCGATCGGCGCGGTGGTGTTCTTCGTCGCGGGCCTCGCGGAGCTGCGCCGCCCGCCGTTCGACATGCCGGTCGCCGACTCGGAGATCATCTTCGGCCCGTACACCGAGTACGGCGGGCTGCGGTTCGCGCTGTTCATCCTGGCGGAGTACGCCGGGATCGTGGTGCTGTGCGCGCTCACGGCCGTGCTGTTCCTCGGCGGCTGGAAGGGCCCGTTCCTGGACACCGAGCTGGGCTGGCTCTGGACGCTGATCAAGGTGGCGGTGCTGGCGTTCTGCGTGATCTGGCTCCGGGTCAGCTACCCGCGGATGCGCGAGGACCAGCTCCAGAGGCTCGCGTGGGCGTGGCTCGTCCCGCTGTCGCTGGCGCAGCTCGCGCTGACCGGCGTCCTCAAGGTCGCCTTCTCCTGAGGACTCTCACCTGCTCTTGCTGATCACTTCGCGCATCTCGTCCAATCGGTACCCGGGGGTCCAGGTGGCCCGTACGCCCCCCATCGATTCGATGGTGAGCATGTAGGCGGTGAAGGTCGCGTCGTCGGGTGCCTCGAAGATGCCGATCATGTGGTACTGCCCTCCCGGGGTCCATATGAGGTCCAGGAGCTGCACGCCGAACTGGGATGCGAACGTCTTCGCCTCTTCGACCCGGTCCGCCGTGTCCCAGAAATTCCGCACCCCTTGTTCCGTCCACTCCGCCAACGCGACGTACAGCGTCATGTGTCCCCCCGGCCTGGCCTGCCGCATCGGACCGCCGGCCGCCGTCAGGGCGGTCGTCCACCGCAGTGAATCCCAGGCGGCCGACGGTCTTTATTTCCCGAAATGTCGCGACGAATATCTCGGCCCAGCAAAACTCCGGCCAGCCAGTGCCCGCAGAGGGCATGGCGACGGGGAACTTCGCCAAGCCTTCCTCACGGACCTCCCTCTCAGGGAAGGAAGATCGTGTACTCGGCGAGCTGCGGCATGATCGCGGGCGGCAGGTCGCAGTCCACGGCCATCTCCTCGACGGAGACGAACGTGCCGTGCTCGTCCCGGTGCGCGACGACCCGCTCGGCCAGCTCCTCCGTCATCCCGGGCAGGGCCGCGATGATCTCGGCCGGGGCGTGGTTGGCGTCGACGAGGCCGCCGTCGTCGTAGGCGCGCGGGACGTCCGGACGGCCGATCCGCAGCTCGTGCGCGAGCGCCGGGTCCTCGGCGACGATGGCGCGGGCGTCGGCGCGCAGGTTCCGCCGGTACTTGGCGTACTCGACGGCGCTCTCGTTGTTGTGGCTGCGCGGGACCTCGCGGGGGTACACCTGGCGGCGGACGGCGAAGGCGTGCGCGGTCCCCGCGGGCCACAGCGTCAGCAGCAGGATGGTGCCGAGGGCGATCAGCAGCACGTTCCCGCTGTTCAGGGCGGCCAGCATCGTCACCAGGCCGATCCCGTAGCCGGCCGCGGCGGCCCCGTAGTTCCACGATCCGCGCTTCACGGCGGCGTAGAGGAACGTCACGGGCGTCGCGACCCCGAATGTGAGGAACGGCAGGATCGCCCACAGCACGCCGTTCGGCTGCTCGGGCGGCGGCGGAAGCGGCGGTACGGGGCGCAGCGGCGGGAGCGGATACCCGCCGGACCCCCAGGCCGGGGACCGGTCCGGCGGTCCCGGCGGCGGCACCGGACGCGGCGGGGCTCCCGGGGCCGCAGGGCCCGGTGCCGCCGGGCGCGGCGGCACGGCCGGATGCGGCGGCGAGGCCGCCGGAGGGGGCGGTGAGGCCGCCGGAGGGGGCGGAGAGACCGGAGGGGGCGGGGAGGGGACGGGCCGCGGCGGGACGGGCGGGGGCGGCACCGCGGTGCCGCCCGGCGGCGTGAAACCGTCCGGCTTGGTCGTGCCGTGCACCGGCATGCCGCCCGGCGGCGTCCCCTGCACGGGCGTCCCGCCCGGCGGCGTGGCGCCCGGCGGCGTGGAGGACTGCGGGCGGGCGTGGTCGGCTCCGTGGTCGTACTGTCCGTCCGCATGGTGGCTCACATGTCCTCCTTGCCCGCAGGCGTACAGGAGCGCGGACCGCGGGTGCCCGCGTATCGTCCGACGAACGCGGAACCCGCCGCGTTCCACCGCGGCGTTTCGTGCGCAATCATGTTGCGCGTGGGACGGTTGCCAGGAGGCGGGCTGGCCAAGGGGCTGGCCGTCACGTTGCGGACTATGACGCGGCGCTCCATCACGCGTCAATACCCCGAGGTGCAGCCCGATCTGCCCCCGCGCAGCCGGGGGGTGATCGCGCTCTTCGAGGAGAACTGCACCGTCTGCATGCTCTGCGCACGCGAGTGCCCCGACTGGTGCATCTACATCGACTCGCACAAGGAGACCGTCCCCGCCGAGGGCGGCGGGCGGCCGCGCGTCCACAACGTCCTCGACCGGTTCGCGATCGACTTCGCGCTGTGCATGTACTGCGGCATCTGCATCGAGGTCTGCCCGTTCGACGCGCTGTTCTGGTCGCCCGAGTTCGAGTACGCCGAGTACGACATCGCGGAGCTGACCCACGAGAAGGAGCGGCTCCGCGAGTGGATGTGGACCGTCCCGCCGCCGCAGGCCCACGATCCGGCCGCCGAGCCGCCGAAGGAGATCGCGGCGGCGGAGAAGGCGGCGGCGCGGGCCGCGCGGCGCCCGTCCCGCCCGCCCGGCCCGCCGGGGAGTCCGGGGACCGGGCGATGAGCGGCCAGGAGATCGTCTTCACGCTGCTCGGGGTGGTGGCCGTCGGGGCCGGGATCATGGTGGTGACGACGCGGCGGCTCGTCCACGCGGCGCTGTGGCTGGTGCTGTCGTTCGGCGCGCTCGCGGGCGGCTACCTGGTGCTGACCGCGGAGTTCGTCGCGTGGGTGCAGGTACTGATCTACGTCGGCGCGGTCGTCGTGCTGCTGCTGTTCGGGATCATGCTGACGCGCGCGCCGATCGGCGACTCCGCCGACCTCGACTCCGGCAACCGGTGGGCCGCCGCCGCGGTCGCCGTCGCCACCGCCGCGGTCCTCGTCACGGTCATGGTCATGGGCTTCCGGGACGAGCGGATGCCGCTGCGCGCGGGCGGCGGATCGGCGAGCGCGCTCGGCGCCGGCGTGTTCCGGACGTGGGTGCTGCCGTTCGAGGTGCTGTCGGTGCTGCTGCTGGCCTCGCTGGTCGGCGCGATCGTCCTGTCCCGCACCGACATCGGCTCCGGCCGCTCGGGCGGCTCCGGCCGCTCCGGCCGGGGGAAGGGGCGCGGCTGATGCACCTGGCCTACCCGACCGTCGTCGCGGCGCTGCTGTTCTCCGTCGGCGTGTACGGGGTGCTGGCGCGGCGCAACGCCATCCTCGTCCTGATGTCGGTCGAGCTGATGCTGAACGCGGTGAACCTGAACCTCGTCACGTTCGACATGCGGTTCCGCGACCGGCTGCACGGCGGGCAGGTGCTCACCCTGTTCACGATCGTGATCGCGGCGGCGGAGGTCGGGCTCGGCCTGGCGATCGTCCTGCTGGTGTTCCGGAACCGGCAGATGGTCGACATCGACCGGCTCCGCTCGCTGTCCGAGTCCACCGACGAGTCCGACGACGAGGCGGGCGGCGAGGCGGGCGGCGAGGCGGGCGGCGAGGCGGGCGGCGAGGCGGGTGGGCCCGAGCCGGAGCCCGCCGCCGAGACCGGCTCGGAGACCGGTCCCGAGCCGGTCGAGGAGGCGGCGCCGTGATCTGGCTCGCGTCCCTGGCGATCCTGCTGCCGTTCCTCGCCGCGTTCGCCGGCATGCTGTCCGGCCCCGCGCTCGGGCGGCTGCTGCCGGGCTCGCCGCGCCGCGACGGCCCGGCGCTGATCGCCTGCGCCCCCGTCGCCGTCTCGCTCGTCCTGTCGGCGATCGTCGCGTTCGTCGTCTGGCAGGACCCCGGCGAGCGGACGGGCTCCCTGGCGGTGATCGACACCGGCTCGGTGCCGATCCGGGTCGGGCTGCAGGTGGACGGCCTGTCCGCGGTCGTCGCGCTGATGGTCTGCTGCGTCGCGCTCGCCGTCCAGGTGTACTCGGTCGCCTACATGGACGGCGACCGGCGCTACTCGTCCTACGCCGCCTTCATCTCGCTGTTCACCGCCGCGATGCTGCTGGTGGTCCTCGCCGGGGACCTCATCGTCCTGTACGCCGGCTGGGAGGTCATGGGCATCTGCTCGTACTTCCTGATCGGCCACCACTGGGAGGAACGGGCCAACTCCCGCGCGGCCGTCAAAGCGTTCCTGGTGACGCGGCTGGGCGACGTCGGCTTCCTCATCGGGATCATCGTGCTCGGGGTGGGCGCCCGCACGTTCGAGATCCACGGCGTCCTGACCCGGGTCTGGACGATGCCGGGCTCGACGCTCACCGCCGCCGCGCTGCTGCTGCTCGCCGGCGTCGCGGGCAAGAGCGCCCAGTTCCCACTGCACACCTGGCTTCCGGACGCCATGGCCGGCCCGACGCCGATCAGCGCGCTGATCCACGCCGCCACGATGGTCGCGGCCGGCGTCTACGTCGTCGCGCGGCTGTACGGGGTGTTCGTCGCCGCGCCCGGCGCGCTGGCCGTCCTCGGCGTCGTCGCGGTGATCTCGATGGTCGGCGCGGCGCTCGCGGCCCTCGCCCAGGACGACCTGAAACGCGTCCTCGCCTACTCGACGATCAGCCAGCTCGCCGTGATGGCGGCCGCGCTCGCGGTCGGCGCGAGGTCCGCGGCGATCTTCCACCTGCTGGCGCACGGCGCGTTCAAGGCGCTGCTGTTCCTCGCCGCCGGCTGCCTGATCGCGACCACCGGGTCCACGCTGCTCGCCAAGTACGGCGGGCTGCGGCGCGGCATGCCGATCACCTTCTGGTCGATGACGGCCGGGTACGCGGCCCTCGCGGGCGTCCCGCCGTTCAGCGGCTGGTTCAGCAAGGACTCCGTCATCGAGGCCGCCGAGCACGCCGCCCTCCACGGCCACGACACCGCCGAGGCAGGCTGGTTCGCCTACGCCCCGCTGGCCCCGGAGGCGGCACCGTCGATACCGCCGCCCTCGGCGCCGCCTTCGATGCCGCCCCTGAGCGGCCTCTCCGGTGACCTGTCCTCCATGGGAGGCCGGCCGCCGTTCAGCGACCACATCGTGGGCTACGCGAACATCCCGCCGGGCGAGCTGTCCACGAGCGTCGCCTCCATCGACCTGCCGTCCTGGGTGGCGTGGCTGGTCTATCTGGGGTTGCTGCTGACGGTCGCGCTGACGGCGGCGTACGCGACGCGGGCCTGGCTGATGACGTTCTTCGGGGAGCCGCGCGGGACGTACGAGATCCGCGAGCCGTCGAGGTTCATGTCGTGGACGGTGGCGGCGCTGGCGGTGCCCGCCGCGATCCTGGGGTTCTTCGGGCTCGGCGCGAGCGAGTTGCGCCCGCACGCCGGCCCGGCGCTGCTCGGCATCGCGCTCCTGGCCGTCGGCGGGGGCGCGGTGTACCTCCGCTGGAACCGGGACCCGGCGTCCGACCCGGCGGTGGCCCTCGGGCCGGTGCGCCGGGTGTTCGCGCGGGGCTTCTACGTGGACGAGCTGTACGCGACGGCGATCGTCCGCCCCGTCCAGGCCCTCGCGCGCGGGGTCGTGGGGTTCGACCGGCGCGGCGTCGACGCGGCCGTCGTCGGGGCCGGACGGGGCGCGCGGCGGCTCGGCGGGCTGCTGCGGATCACGCAGAACGGCAACCCGCAGACGTACCTGACGGGCCTGCTCGCGGGCGTCGTCGTCATCACGGCCCTGGTGGTGATCTTCCGGTGATCTTCCTGTGGATGATGGCGATCCCGCTGTTCGGGGCGGTGGCGCTGCTCGTCCCGGCGGACCGGTTCCTGCGCACCGAGTTCGCCGTCCGGGCGTTCGGGACGGGCGTGTCCGCGGCGGCGCTGCTCGTCGCGGTCTCCGCGCTGACCGCGTTCGACTTCGGCGACACCTCGCGGACGCAACTCCAGGCGGACTGGGCGTGGTCGCCCGCGATCGGCCTGCGGTTCCACCTCGGCGCCGACGGGATCTCCCTGCCGCTGGTCGTGCTGACCGCCCTGCTGACGTTCCTGTGCTTCCTGTACACGCTGCGGCATCCCCCGGCGGGCGGGCGGATCCGGCTGCTGACCGCCCTGCTGCTCGTCCTCGAGATCGGCCTGATCGGCACGTTCACCGCCCTCGACCTCGTGCTGTTCTTCGTGTTCTTCGAGACCGTCCTGATCCCGATGTACGTGGTGATCATGCTGTGGGGCGGGGACGGGCGCCGCGCCGCCGCGACCAAGTTCATCCTGTACACGCTGCTCGGGTCGGGCCTGCTGCTCGCCGGGATGCTGCTCGTGGCCGTCAACGCGGGCACCCTCGACATGGTCCGGCTGGCCGCGCGGCACGGCTCCGGTGTCTCCCACGGCGTCCAGATCGCCGCGTTCGCGCTGATGGCCGTCGGGCTCGCGGTGAAGGCGCCGATGTGGCCGCTGCACACCTGGCTGCCGGACGCGCACACCGAGGCCCCGACCGTCGGGTCCGTGCTGCTGGCGGGCGTGCTGCTGAAGATGGGCACCTACGGGCTCGTCCGCGTCGCGCTGCCGCTCGCGCCGGACGGCGCGCAGGTGTGGGCGCCGTGGCTCGGGCTCCTCGCCGTGATCGGCATCATCTACGGCGCGCTCGCCTGCCTCGCCCAGCGCGACCTCAAACGGATGATCGCGTACTCGTCCGTCGGGCACATGGGGTTCGTGCTGCTCGGCATCGCGACGCTCACCCCCGTCGGGATCAACGCCGCGCTGTTCGGCAACGTCGCGCACGGCCTGATCACCGGGCTGCTGTTCTTCCTGGCCGGAGCGGTGAAGGACCGCTGGGGCACCACCGACATGGACCGGATCGGCGGCGGCATGCTCGGCACCGCGCCGCGCCTGGCGTCCGTGCTGACCTTCGCGTCCGTCGCCTCGCTCGGGCTGCCGGGCCTCGCCGGGTTCTGGGGCGAGATGCTGGCGATGGTCGGCGCGTACCGTCCGCACGCCGACCTGCCGCGCGGCGCGTTCGTCACGTTCATGGCGCTCGCCGGGATCGGCGCGCTGCTCACCGCCGGCTACTTCCTGCGCATGCTCGCCAAGATCACCCACGGCCCGGCGCCGGAACCCCTCGGGTCCGGTCCGGGCGCCGCGGTGTCGGCCCAGGAGTACGCCGCCTGGGTCCCGCTGATCGCGCTCACCCTGCTCGTCGGGCTGTGGCCGAAGACCCTGCTGGACGTGACCGCCGCGCCGGTCCGCGCGCTGTTCGGAGGCGGCTGATGATCCAGGGCATCGACTACGCGGCGATCGCGCCGCCGCTGATCGTCGCCGTCGCCGCGCTCGCGCTGCTGCTCGCCGACGCGTTCGACGCCCCGCGCCGCGTCCTCGGCCTGGCCTGCGGCGGAGCGCTCGCCGCCGCGCTGGTCGCGGTGATCGCGCTGGCGCCCGGCGACCGGCGCGCCACCTTCTGCGTGCCGGACGCGCTGCGCGGCGGCGGCCCCCGCTCCTGCTCCTACGTCACCGACGACTTCACCCTGCTGTTCCAGGGCCTCGTGCTCGCCGCGGCCCTGGTCGTCGTGCTGCTGTCCCTCCAGGAGATCACCGACGCGCGGATCCCGGCGGGGGAGTACCACTTCCTGCTGCTGTGCGCGGTGATCGGCGCCCTGACGCTCGTCGCCGCCCGCGACCTCATCCTGCTGCTGGTCGCGCTGGAGACGCTGTCGCTGCCGGTGTTCGCCCTCGTCGGCCTCCGCCGCTACGACGGCCGCGCGTCCGAGGCCGCGCTCAAGCTGTTCCTCGTCTCCGTCGTCTCCACCGCGATCATGCTGTTCGGCATCTCGCTGGTGTACGGGACGACCGGCGCCATGCACCTCGACCGGATCGCGCCCGCCCTCGGCCGCGTCCCCGCCGACCTGGACCCGGTCGCCGCCGTCGGCGTCGTC
Organism: Actinomadura nitritigenes; assembly: GCF_017573545.1. Classification (GTDB taxonomy): domain Bacteria; phylum Actinomycetota; class Actinomycetes; order Streptosporangiales; family Streptosporangiaceae; genus Spirillospora; species Spirillospora nitritigenes. The sequence goes on from NZ_JAGEOK010000031.1 coordinate 114,332, forward strand.
CTCCTCCTCGCCGGGTTCGCGTTCAAGGTCGCCGCCGTCCCGTTCCACTTCTGGGCCCCGGACGTCTACGAGGGCGCGCCGCTGCCCGTCGCCGCGTTCCTGTCCGTCGTGTCGAAGGCCGCCGGGTTCGCCGGCCTCGCCATCGTCCTCGCCCTGGGGCTCCCCGCGTACGGGGACGTCTGGGGGCCGGTGATCGCCGTCCTGGCCGCGCTCACCATGACCCTCGGCAACCTCGTCGCGCTCCGCCAGCGGACCGCGATCCGGCTGCTGGCCTGGTCGTCCGTCGCCCAGTCCGGCTACATGCTCGCGCCCCTGTCGGTCGGGTCGCACCGCCTCCCCGAGGCCGTCGCCGCCACCACCGCCTACGTCGCGCTCTACGCCGTCATGAACCTCGGCGCGTTCACCGTGGTCACCGGGTTCGCGCGGCGCCGGCTCGACGGTGCCCGGCCGTACCGCGACACCCTGGACGGCTACCGCGGCCTCGCCCACCGCAGCCCCGCCACCGCGACCGCCCTGGCGTTCTTCCTCATCTGCCTGGCCGGCCTCCCGCCGGGCGTCATGGGGCTGTTCGCGAAGGTCGTGGTGTTCCGCGCCACCGTCGCGGGGGGCGTCACCTGGCTCGCCGTGATCATGGCGATCAACACCGCCATCGGCCTGTACTACTACCTCGCCTGGGCCGTCCGGCTGTTCACCCCGCCGGTCCGCCCGTTCGCCGACCCGCTGCCCGGATGGCCCGTCCGCGCCGCCCTCGCCGCCACCGCCGCCGGAGCGGTCGTGCTGTCGGTCGCGCCGCAGATCGTCCTCCAGACCGTCTCGGCCGCCACCTAGCCTGGAAGAGGGGCCACCCGGCCCGGCCGGCGACCGCCCGCGAAGTCGGGAACGTCGCGGCTGGTCACACCGTTGTTGTTCATGGCGGGTTCGGACGGGGAGGCGGTGAAGAGTGCGGTTCAACGGCGTCAGGACGGCGGCACTGATCGCCGCGCTGTCGGCATTGATGCTCGCGATCGGCTGGGCGTTCGGCGGCACCGCCGGACTCACCATCGCGCTGGTCATCGCCCTCGGCACCAACGGCGTCGCCTACGTCTTCTCCGACCGGATCGCGCTGCACTCCATGCGCGCCCACCCCGTCGGCGAGGTCGAGGCGCCGATGCTCTACCGGCTCGTCCGCGAGCTGTCGACCACCGCCCGCCAGCCCATGCCGCGGCTGTACGTCTCCGAGACCCGCCAGCCGAACGCGTTCGCCACCGGCCGCAACCCGCGCAACGCCGCCGTCTGCTGCACCCGCGGCATCCTCCGCATGCTGGACGAGCGGGAACTGCGCGCCGTCCTCGGCCACGAACTCTCGCACGTCTACAACCGCGACATCCTGATCTCGTCCGTCGCCGCGGCCATCGCCACCGTGATCACCTACCTGTCGCACCTGGCGATCTTCCTGCCGATCGGGCGGGCGGACGACGACGACGGCCCCGGCGTCCTCGGCGCCCTGCTCATGCTGGTGCTCGGCCCCGTCGCCGCCGCCGTCGTGCAGATGGCGATCAGCCGCACCCGCGAGTTCGCCGCCGACTCCGCCGGCGCCCGCCTCACCGGAGACCCGCTCGCCCTCGCGTCCGCCCTCCGCAAGATCGAGGCGGGCACCCAGGCGATGCCGCTGCCGCAGGACCCCGAGCTCGCCACCACCAGCGCCCTGATGATCGCCAACCCGTTCCGCGGCGCCGGCATCGGCAAGCTGTTCTCCACCCACCCGCCGACCGCCGAGCGCATCGCCCGCCTCGAACGCATGGCGGGCCGCCGCTAGCTACGGCGCCGTCAGGACCACCGGGCCGTCCGGCGTGATCGCGATGGTGTGCTCGAAATGCGCGGCCCGGCCGCCGTCCGCCGTGGCGATCGACCAGCCGTCCGCAAGCAGGCGCGAGTCGTCCGACCCGCCCTCGTGGAACATCGGCTCGATCGCGATCGTCAGGCCCTCCCGCAGCGGCATCCCCGTTCCCGCCCTGCCCACGTTCGGCACCGGCGGGTCCTCGTGCATCTCCGTTCCGATGCCGTGCCCTCCGCAGCCCCGCAGGATCCCGAACCCGGCCCTGCGCGCCGTCCGCTCCACCGCGTTCGCGATGTCGCCCATCCGGTTCCCCGGCACGGCCGCCGCGATCGCCCGCTCCAGCGCGGTCTCGGTCACGTCCAGAAGCCGCCGCCCCGCCTCGTCGCCGGCTCCCACGAAGAACGACACGGCGGCGTCCCCGCAGTACCCGTCGAGCGTCGCCCCGCAGTCGACCGAGACCAGATCCCCGTCCGCCAGCACCCGCCCGTCCGGGATGCCGTGCACGACCACGTCATTGACCGACACGCAGATGTTCGCCGGATACGGCACGGGCGCCCAGCTCGGCTCGTAATGCAGGAACGGCGACGTCGCCCCGTTCTCCTTCAGGATCCGCCCGGCCACCGCGTCCAGCTCCGCCAGCGGCAGCCCCGGCTCCGCGGCCTCCCGCGTCCCCGCCAGGATCCGGGCCACGACCCGCCCCGCCTCCCGCATGAGCTCCCACTCCCGTGGGCTTCGGTACGTCACCATGGCGGAGATGGTAATCACACCCCTCACCGACGGCAGCGCGACCGGGGCCAGACCGCCCTCGCCGCCCGCCCCGCACCCTTCTCGGAAACGGAGCGAACCGACGAGCCCGCCGCCGCGTCATAAACCACGAGAGCGCGCCGGCCGCCTCTGCGGGGGAGGCGGCAGGCGCGCTCTCATCTGCTCTACCGGTAGTTGACGAACTGGAGGGCGACGTCCAGGTCCTTGCCCTTCAGCAGGGCGATGACCTGCTGGAGATCGTCCTTCTTCTTCGAGCTCACCCGCAACTCGTCCCCCTGGATCTGGGCCTTGATCCCCTTCGGCCCCTCATCCCGGACGATCTTGCCGATCTTCTTCGCGTCCTCCTGGGAGATGCCCTCCTTCAGCCCGACGCCCAGCTTGTAGAGCTTCCCCGACAACCGCGGCTCGCCGGGATCGATCGCCTTCAGCGAGATCCCCCGCTTGACCAGCTTGTCCTTCAGCACGTCGAGCACGGCGTTCGCCCGCTCCTCGGTGTTCGCCTGGATCTCGATGCTCTCCCCGGACCACTTGATCCCGGCGTCCACGTTCCGGAAGTCGAACCGGTTGGCCACCTCCTTGGCGGCCTGGTTCAGAGCGTTGTCGACCTCCTGCCGGTCGAGCTTCGAGACGATGTCAAACGAGCTGTCGGCCATCGCGCACACTTCCCCTCAGCAGCACCTACGCGGTCCTGAGAGCGTAGCGACTCGCGCCCCGCCCCCGCGGGTCCGCACCGCCCGGCCTCCGATGTCACGACCACGCGCCGCGTCCGCTATTCTTTCCAGTGCCGTCGCGAGAGCGACGCCACGGCGGGTTGCCCGAGTGGCCAATGGGAGCGGACTGTAAATCCGTCGGCTTAGCCTACGCAGGTTCGAACCCTGCACCCGCCACACCACGCGAAACGGCCTCTGACCAGGCACAACGGTCAGGGGCCGTTCGCATTTCCAAGATCCCCCAGGTGCAGCGAGACGCCACCGAACGCCCCCGGATGTCACCGGTCCCGGAATATACGCGGAATGACTCCGAGCCCGTTCTCGCAGGTCGCACCGGGAAAGCCGAAGGGGCTCCGGCGCGAACCAGAGCCCCCACAGCGTAGGCATGATCAGTCGTCGAGCGCATCGTCGATCCGCTGGTTCGCCCGATCATGCTGACCGAGGATGCACTTGGCGTAGACCTGCAACAGCACCTTGACGCTGTGCCCCGCCCGCTCGGCGACCTCGGTGGCCGGCACCCCGGAGTTGAGCCACAGCGACACCCCCGCGTGCCGCAGGTCGTAAGGCCGCCGAGCCAGGGGAGAGGCGACCTGTTCCGGCGTGAACGCCAGAGCCCGAGTCGCCGCCCAGACGTCCCCGTAGGCGGTGGACCCGACGATGCCACCCCGCTCGGTCTGGAAGATCCGCCCATCGTCCGCCGTCCCGAACTCGGCGATGTGCTCCCGGAGGATCTCCACTAGGACCGGCGGGATCGGAACCGTCCGAACCTCGGCCAGCGGACGAAGCTTGAGCCCGCGCTGTTCATGGGTCTTGCCGCTGTTCGTCCAGCGCGAGCCCGTTTCGGGCAGCGAGCGCGTCAGGACAAGGCGCCCCCAGCCAGTTGCCGGAAGATGGCAGTCGTCCTTGAGTAGCGCCACCGCCTCAGCCGGACGAAGCGCCGCGTAGTACATGCAGCCGTACAGCGCCCGCAGCCGCCGGCCCCGCCCCCGCTTGCCGACATAGGTGACCGCCGTCAGGCACTCCCGCATCTGACGAGGCCCGATCACCACGCGCCAGTCCACCTCTTCGGCGAGCTTGGGCGGAGACCACTTGACCTTGTCGATCGGGTTCCGGTCGAACTCCTCAAGCTCGACCGCGTACTCGAAGGCGTTGTAGAGGACCGCCCGCTTACGCGCCACCGTCGCGGCCGCCGCCGGTTTGCCGTCCAGCCGACGAGAGAGCGCGTTGAGCGCCGCCCGGACATTGGCAGGCTTGGCGACCTCCGGCATGTCCAGCGACGCCTTCTCCAGCCACGAGAGCGCCTCAGCGATCTCGACCGGCCGCCGCTTCTCCCGATCCTGCGGAGCCAGGTAGTACGCCCGCAGCGCCCGCCGCAGGAGTTCCGCCTCAGGGGCTTCCGGAGCGTCCTCCCGCACGAGTGCCGGAGAGACCGTCGCGATCGTCTCGGTGAGCCCGTCACGGCTGTTGGGGGCCGCCCCCTGCCACTTCATGTCGATGTAGGCCCGGCTGAACTCCAGCCACGTGCGTGCAGGCTTCTCCGCCGTCTTGCTCGGGAGCATGGACAGCGGCAAGCCGGACTCGACGTCGAACTCTTCACCGTTCTTCGCCGCCTGCCGCAGGTCGGACAGGAAGTTCTTCCCCTGCGTCGACCGCTGGAAGGTCTGCGACTTCTCCCGCCCGCCGACCGTCCACCGCACCGTGTACGAGATGACCTTGCCGGGCTTGCTCGACCTCGCCCCGGCCTTGTTCGGGCGGATCTCCCAGAACTTGACCTTGTACGACGTCGTCACGCCGCCTCCTGGAGGGTGCAGAGCCAGCGCATCAGCTCACTGCGCCAGATGCGAAGCTCGTTGTTCGGGAGCTTGAGCGCTTCGGGCGCCTTGCCAAGCTCGCGCCAGCGGTAGAAGGTCCGCTCGGACACGCCGCCGAGTTCTTCGAGGACCTGGGCGACGGTCAGGAGTTCATCCCGCCGAGTGCTCACGCTGCTGCCTCCGCAGTTGCCGAAAGTTCGGGAGTGGTGTTCTGTGTCGCGGCGTCGAGCTGGCGGCGCCGTTGGATGCGTTCGTTGATCAGGAGCAGGAGCCGATGCTCGGTCGGTCTCACGTCGGGGTCGCCAGGCCCCGCGCGTTCCCAGACGTAGGCCGCTTGTGGGTCGGCCGGGTTGGAGACGGGGATGCCTGCCTCAGCCAGGCGAGCCAGCGCCCACGCCTTCCGATCCGCTTTGTGATCGGCGAGCGTCTTGCCCGACCACTTGCGGGAGACCAGGACGCGACGGCCGCCGTAGCCAAGGTGTTCGCGTCGGTGTGCCTTGCCCTTGCAGTAGCCGGGCGTCATCCCTTTGCGGGGGTTCTTGGGCTGGACGCCGTAACGCAGCCAGTTCGCGCACGTCGGCGAACACGGCTCGTAGCGGAGTGCTTCGGCCATCCGGTCGACGTGCTCACGCTGCGCGGGAGTCTCGGCCTGGTGGCATTCGGAGACGCCTTTGACCAGGTACTTGGTCAGGTAGCCGATGCAGCGTCGCGAGTCTGCGGAGTCGGCGAGGACGCCTTGTGCGTCGATCTGGCGTCCGAAGCGGACCACGTGCAGGGGTTCGGCGTCCTCGTCCAGGCCGATCGCGTCCAGCGCGTCATCCCAGGTCGGGAGGACTTCGCCGGTTGCGGGGTCGAGGTAGCCGCTGTTCTCGCCCGCAGCCTCATCCCAGACCGGCAGCCGATCCCCGGAGTAGACGACGCGATCCGTCGAGGGCCACCACACCTGGTGATACGTGGCCGCCACGACCTGACGCAGTTCCGCGCGGGAGATGGTCCCGCGGATCGCCATGTGAAGGTGCGGAGCCAACCGCCGCTGCGGCTCAACGGCAGCGAAGTACTGCACGTCATACCCGACGAACCGGCGCAGGTTCTGCACGAACCGGTCCACCAGCTTGGAGAAGTGCAGCGCATCGCGAGCGGCGCGCGTGTAGTCGTAGGTGGCCGGGTCGACCGGCGTACCGTCCGAGCGGACCCGCCCGTAGGAGTCCAGGGTCAGGGTCAGGAAGATGGACGGCCGGAACGTCTTGCCGTCCTTGCCCCGGAAGACCTTGCCGACGGTGCGGGAGTCGACCGGACGCCGAGGAAGGTCCGGCGCGTCCTGCCGCCGCCGGGTGGAACGGGTCCGCCGGCCCCTGGCATCCTCACCCGTCTTGAGCGACCCCCGCACCCCGGTGCGCTCGATCTCGATATCCAGGTCCCGCACCACGGCATCCCAGAACTCCGGGCCTTCCCCGTCCGCCGTACCGTCCTCGGCGGCGCGGTCACAGGCCGCCTGTGCCTGCGACCGCAGTTCCATCCACGCCCGCTGTTCCTCATCCGGGTCAGCGCGCGTGATGACGGGTTCCTCGGCCAGGTGCCACCCCTGCCGACACTGCACCGCCCGAAGCTTGCGCTTCCGCTCGGCACACGAGGGACACACGCTCGCCAGGGTGTGGCCGCACGGGACGTAGACCACTTCGGCTGCACCGGTGTGCAGGTCGACCCGCCGCATGGGAACCGGCCGGACGCACACGCCGTGTTCGACCGCGACCGCTTCCAGCACACCCCGCGCCAGCGGAGCGAGGGTCTTGACCACCGGTTCCGACGTCGATTCAGCCGCGGGGGTCTGCGAGCCGTCCAGGGAGAGCTGTGTCACGCGGCCTCCCCGGCATTGAGGACGGGGAGCCCGAAGGCGACCATGTCGCGGATGTCGTCGTCGGAGACGTACGCGGCCCGGACGCGGACCGGATCGGGGACGGTCTCCAGCCGGACGAACCCGACCCCCGCACCGATCTCCGGAACCGACGAGATCTGGTCAGCGAGCGCGCCACGGTCGCGGGCACCATCGCCCAACACCATGTCGACCTGTTCGTCTTCATCCAGCCGCAGCGCGATCCGGTCGGGGAACAGGTTACGAAGGTTGTTGACCTCTTTCCGCGCGTCCTGCTGCGCCCCGATCACGCAGTACCCCACCGACCGCCCCTGCGAGGTCAGCACGGCAAGCGCCGACTCGGCCCGCTTTCTCAGGTCGCGTTCGGGGCAGTACGCGGTCAGGAACGCCAGCTCATCCACGATCACGACCCGGAACGGATGCTCGTGCGTCGGCGTGAACGAGCGGGTCACTCCGGCGAACTGTTCGGCGCGTGCGTTCATGTTCTCGGCCGCGGCCTCCAGGAGCTCGACCATGCCGCCTTTGGGGTCATCGCTGTAGCGGCCGTAGCGCTCGAAGAGGGGGCGGCCGAAGGACAGTTCCATGCGCTTGGGGTCGACCGCCCAGACCTCGACCAGTCCGGCGAGCATCAGCGGCAGAAGTGCGCGGACCGTCGACCAGATCACCGAGCCCTTGCCGGCACCGGTGGCGCCCGCGATGAGCACGTGCGTCCCGAGGAGCCGCAGCCGCCACGGTGAGCCGTCCTCGGTTCGTCCGATCTCCAGCGCCCGCAGGTCGACGTCCGCAGCGTCGGGGACGGGCAGGGCGGGGATCGGGACGGCGAGGGCATCTTTGCGGACGAACTCCAGCCAGAGCCGTCCCGGACGGTCCCCCTCCCGGACCCGGACCAGGGTCGCGCCGAACCCGTGCGCGAGGTTGACCGCGACCCGTTCCCACGCGTCCGGTGCCTGCCCTTTGAGCATCTTCACCAGGACGCGGTCCGAGGTCGGGCCGCAGCGGACCCGGACGAGAGAGGGCAGGTACTCGCGGCCTTTGTGGACTTTGGTGAGTCCGGCGGTGACGAGGACGGGTTGCCAGTCGCGGCGGTAGACCATCGCCAGCCGCCACCGGGCACGGGCCGGACGAGCGGCGTAGCGGACGAAGGACGGACGGTCCAGCGCCGCCCACACGGCCAGGCCGACCGCGACGAGGACCATGACGACGAGCGGGACGGCCCAGCCGTACCGGACGCCGAGCCAGCCGAGCCCACCGGCGATGGAGACGGGGACGATGTTGCGGACCAGGAACACCACCGTCCGGACGGCGGTGCGGACGAGGTTGACGAGCAGCACCAGGCCCTCGGGCATGTGCCAGACCGGAGGCGCCCACTTGGGCGCCGCGAACGGGTCACGCTGCGCCTCAACGGCGACGTTCTCACCAGGGCCGAGCTTGCGGAACTCCCAGGACATAGCCTGGACACCTCTTCTCTTTCGAGCCTTTGAGGGGGAGGAGAAGCGGGGCGGCCGGAGGTACCAGCTCCAGCCGCCCCACCCATTTCGGGGGTCAGGCCGCCGTGTTGGTGATGAGCGCGTGGAGCCGCTCGACCTCGGCCGCGTACGTCGCGAACGACTCGGCGAGTTGGCGCGCGACCTGGACGTCTCCGGCGGTCGGGGAGTTCGGGTCGGTCGGGGTGATGATTACGTCGGCGCCCGCGTGCGTGAACGAGATCTGTGCCCGGTCACGGCCCGAGCCGCACAGTACCGACAGCGAGTCGTCCGGGTGCATGTGCACCGTGATCCGCGCCGACCCGTCCGGCTCCACCGTGACCGTGGTGTAGGAGTAGGCGCCCATCAGGCAGCGTCCTTGGCTGCCGCGCCGTCCTTGCCATTGGATCGGCCCGCGCCGCCCTTGAAGCCCGCCGGGCGCATCCCCGCCGCCTTGAGCGAGTAGGCGAGCCGGTTGTTCTGGCTGTTGACGTACGGTGTCACCGTCAGCCCGTCGAACTCCACCGGCACGAACGGGAACCCCGCCGGAGCCTCCGGAAGCACCGGCTGCACCGGCGCGATCAGCTTGACCTTGAATGTCCCCTTGGACGCCGGGTCGGCGTCGAGGACCTCGACCGACCAGACCAGTTCGCCGGTGTCCTTGTCGCGGCCCTGCACGAAGTTCTCCCGGCTCGACCGGTCGAAGTCCCGCACCGGCTCCACGCCGCCCTTGACGAACGCGCCGTAGGGGAACACGTCGCCGAACGCGACCTTGAACGGACCCTGCACCGCCATGGCGGATACCTCCAGACGTTCACCCGACCGCTTGTCCGGTCGAGTGGATGTAGCGAGAGATTACCCTGTTCACTCGTCCGGACAACTTCCGAAACTAGTGACCTGCGTCACACCTAACAAAAATGCAGGTCAGTCCGGGACGCTGTAGACGTCCTCCAGCTCATGCAGCGACCCCGGCAGCAGCACCTCGGCCACAAAACACGCCGCGTCGGAGGCATCATGCATGCTCGCCAAGACCGTCAGCACCGGCTCAGACTTCTTGAGCTGCAACGCCTCGGCCTCATCCTTGGACGGAAGCCGAGCCGACAGCCGTTCGGCGATGTGGTCGACGCGCACGTCTTTCACGGTGCGCAGGTGAGCCCGCAGCCCAACCGGCAGAGCCGTGTCCTTGTCCAGGTCGGTGCCGTACGCCAGCTCTTGCGGGAACCAGCACGTCACCAACTCCGAGACGAGCCCCTCCCGGACGCTCGCCCACCGACGCACCAGCACCCGCGCCCCACCATCGAGGCCGAGCAGGCCGGCGACCGGTGCAGGAGCCGGAACCGTGCCGACTTCAAGGAGGCTCACGCCCGGCGAGGTCTCCGGCTGGTCGAGGAGAGCAAGGCCCGGACGCGAGGCGCGCGCCGCAGGACCCGGACGCCCCTTCACGAACGAGCCGCGCCCGTGCTCACGAGTGATCCACCCGTCCTGCTGCAACATCTGCAGAGCACGGACGACGGTCGTCCGGCCGACCGCGAAGTCCCGCACGAGCTGTGATTCAGACGGCAGCATCGAGCCGGGCGGGTAGTCCCCGTTCTCAATCCGGCGGCGCAACTCCAGCACCACACGCGCGTACTTCGGGGGCTCGAACTCCAAGCTCGACATCTCGACCACCTGACGACTCTCACGCTTGACCGCATAAGCGAATCTCTCTGGCACTGTAGCTTCCTTCCGTTCCGACGTCACGCCCACGAACTGCACCTACGCTCCAGCCGCAACGAGCAAGGCCCCCGAGCCCGACCGCCGGAACCACCCAGCAGACAGGCCCGAGGGCCACCCAGTTCGCCGCCAACGTCGGCGACCTTCACATCACCGAGGCCAGGGCCAGCCCCGCGCGTGAACGATCGCGTTCCGCAGCTCGTCAGGGTTGAGCGCCTCTACGAGACGAGCGTCATCGCCGAGCCGGACCATCGCCCACCACGTCCCGGTGGCCTCCCCGTACCAGGCCCAGACGCCGGAGAACTCGCGTTCGATCTGCGCGGCGACCGGCCGCCCGCTCATCCCGTCCGGCAGCACCACCGGAACCGCACCCATCACGACCCGCCGCCGTCCGGCGAGCTGGTGAACGGCACCGCCAGGACGTGTGCGATCCGGTCCGCCGCCGTATGGGTCTCCAGCAGCGGGCACAACGGCTCCAGTTCCGGCGGGGACTGGCGGGTCGGTCCGGCCCACACCCACAGCCACCACAGCACGCCCTTGTGGCGACGGCACAGGACCTCTTGCCGCATCCCCGGATGCATCAGCGCTCCGCGCGGGTCATCGGGGTCGGGTTCACCGGCCGGGTTGCTCGCCCGCACCGCTCCATGCCCGTACACCTGCGCGTCCAGGCCCCGCCGCTTCAACGCCTCGACCAGCGCCAGCGCAGCCGGACGCCATGCCGTGTTCTGCAGAGGCCGCAAGCTCACCACGTTCATGACCGAGAACTCCCAGGGGGTAGAAGCGGGACCGGCGGACGAGCAGGCGACCGAACCCCACCCGGCCAAGCGCAGCCGCCACGGGGGCGAAGCGACCGCGCTTCCAGTCGCCCGCAACGCCCGCCGGCCCCGCGGCTTCACCTACGCCGCACGCGTCTTGCGTGTCGGCGCGCACCAGCGGCACGGCACCTTCTTGACGTCAGGCCCGGAATCACCCGACGCACCCACCAGCACCGCCCGTCGAGGATGGGAGAACTTCCACCCTCGGTCGCCGCAGTGCTCGCACCCGTTGTCCGCCTGCTCGTCGCGCATGGCAGCAACCTTCGCGCCCCGCAACGTCCTAAAGAAGGTCCATGAGAGGACGCTTAGAGGACGTTATTAGGTCTCTATAGAGAGAGAAGCGCGTCACAGTGTCCGCTCGGAGGCCCTATGGGCGCTAAAGTCGGTCCCGTAGAGGACGTCCAGCGGAGGGAGCTGCGATGCCGCGCCCGGCAGGAAACACCCGACTCAAGGCCGCCCGGCAACACGCCGGATACGCCTCCCAGCAGGCATTGGCGGACGCCATGACGGCCGCCGCCCCACTGCTCGGCCTGGGAAACATGCAGATCAGCGCCCGGCAGATACGCCGATGGGAGTCCGCCTCCCCGCCGTGGCCCCGCGCCGACCACCAGCGCCTACTGGTCCACGTGCTGCAACTGCCCGTCGATCAACTCGGCTTCACCCCGCCGTGGGAGTCCTCGGACAGCCCCGCGCCCGCACGGCCGAACGCGACCGTGCCCGCCATCCCCGGCAACGGCGCCACGCTGCCACTGCCCAAGGCCAACGCCGCCGTCCAACCCGCCACTGTCGGAGCCGACTTCGCCGCCATCAACGGCGCCCTGCGCCGCCTCTACTTCTCCGTCCAGCCCGCCCAGCTCCACCCCGCCGTGGTCGAGCACACCAAACTCGGAACGCAGCTCCTCGCCGAGACCACCGGCGTCCCCCGCACGATCCTGGCAACCGCACTCGCCGAGTCACTGCTACTGGTCGGCCGCATCGAGTTCTTCGACCTGCGCCAGCCCGAAGACGCCGACGCCTCATACGTCCGCGCCCTCCAGGCCGCAGGCGAAGCCGACGACCCGCTGTTGGGCGCGGCCATCCTCGCCCACGCCGCATTCATCCCCGGATGGGACGGCCGACGCGACGAGGCCGCCGAACGCATGCGCGCCGCCCGCACCTACGCCCGACGCGGCACCGCACCCGCCGAGTTCCTGGCATGGCTGGACGCCGTCGAGGCCGAGTGCGAGACCCGATGCGGACACCCCCGCGAAGCGCTACGTCTCATTAGCCACGCCGAACACGTCCTGGCCGAGAGCACCGGTCAGCCGACCCCCGAGTGGTTCAACTGGTTCTCGCCGGTCAGCCTCGCCTCTTTCAAGGGAGACACCCAGCTCAAAGCCGGTCAGCCCGCCCAGGCCAAAACCACACTGCTCGGGGTCCTGGACGCGATCGGCGCCACCAACGCCAAACAGCGCGCCGTCATCCTCGGCGACCTGGCCGCCGTCGAAGTCGCCCAGAAGAACCCCGAAGCCGCATGCGCCTACGCCGAGCAGGCGCTAGACCAGCTCGCCGTCACTTGGTACGCCACCGGAATGGACCGCGTCCACGACGTCCGCCGCACACTCCAGCCGTGGGCCGAGACCGAATGCGTCCGCCGCCTGGACGACCGCCTCTACGGATGGCAGACCACCCTCAGCGCGCTCCAGCGTTGAACTCCGCCACACGACCCGGAAGCTCGGCCAGCGAATCAATCCGCATCATCGGAACACGGTCGGCTTCCGGGTCGTCCTGTTGAACGATCCCCCACGGCCCCCGCCGGATCAGCGCCGTCAGCAACCCCGCCTCAGCCGCGGGCATGATGTCGTTGTCCAACCGGTCACCCACATACAGCACTTCACCCGCATCGCACGGCGCCGCGTCCACCACACACCGGAAGAACCCCGGATCAGGCTTGGACACACCCCAGTCATCCGACGTCGCGATCATGTCGCTGGGCAACTCCAACGACCGCAGGATCCCGCCGGCCCGCACCGTCTGATTCCCCGCGATCCCCACCCACAGCCCATCACCCCGCAGCTTCGCCAGCGTCGGACGCGCATCCGGGTACAAGTCCTCTTCCCCGAACGTCTCAGGCTGCCCAGCCTCGGCCCGCTCCTGGCGCTGCTGCGTCAGATCGAACCCCGGCGCGAACACCTGGAACGTCTCCCGGTAGTCCAACCCCCGAGCGATCACCGCCCCGAACATCGCCGAGAACGTATGCCGAGGCACCCCCAACCAGTCAGCCCACGTCCCATACTCCCGAGTCTCATTAACCAGACACTCGCCCACATCGAACACCACAGCGCGAATCATGCCCGCTACTCTACCGCCACCAAAAATCTGCCCCTCGAGGATACGCTTTGGCAGCGTACAGCCTAATTGAATCGCAGACCAAATAGGCCACCGTCATCATATGCGTCTGTCATCCTCGCGCTTTCCCGATATTCGCTCACGAACCCCTCGCGCTGTGCCTTTTGTAGATCATCAGAGTTAATGGTGACAATATACTGCAGCCCTTCGTCCACTGCCACTTCGCTCGCAAGATTCAACGCACTAGCCATCTGACGGCCTTCAACGCCATCATAAAGATGGCTGTCGTGAACAAGAAAATCAGGTCCACGACCGAGTCGATGCGCGGTTACAGCTAGCGTCAGGTCGAAGCAGAAAAGCGCCATGCTCCGAACACCTTCGCTCTTGTCGCCGCCGATAGTAGGAGTGAACTTGTAACCGGATTTCGAAGGCTCGATAGAGAGAGACGCCGGCCTCTTACCACCATAGATGCGGTAGGCGAACGCAGAGAACGTCCTTCCTATCTCCTCAATATGCACGCGACGTTCGGTGAGATCAGAGCTAAACAAGATCTCTAGCTCGGCACTACGCAACTGCAGGTGACGATTGGCATTCTCCCAGCGATCGACCGTTTCGCGACGCTCTATTAACTCGGCTAGGCGCCCGGAAAGTTTCCCGAGTTGACGTTGCAACTCCTGGTAAGTCTCAAGTGCGCCTCCGGTTTCGAGGAGTCGCATGAGACTTGAACGCTCTTCATCGGCACGCGCTAGGCGCTCACGGTCGCCAGCAATATCCTCCGTCAGTCTCGCCCGCTCTGTCTCAAGATAGCGCCGCCGATTATTTATTACAGAGGCGTGAAATTCTTCGACCTCAGCAAATCGCCGCTTAACATGAGCGGGCAGAACAAGGCCAACCTGATCATAAACTTGCTCAAGGTATTCGTGATCAGGTTGAGTGTCATCTTCTTGGTTTATTGCCTGGTCGATGTCGGCAAGCCGACGCTCGGAAAGCACCAGCCTGTCATTGAGCGTTCTAATCTGTCGGCTTAGCTGATCAGCTTGAGCTCGATATTCCGAGTAGCGTTCGACCACTTTAAAACTCGACAACTGCTCGCTAAGGGCTTCTTCTTCGATCCGCAGCGTGCGGATCTCCGCGTCGAGATCACGTGCGCGTCCAAGGGTCATCCCTAGAATTGGATCGCGCGTCGCCTTCCTAAGATCTCGGAGATTCCTCTCTGCAGCCGAAATCTCCTTGATCTTCCCTACCAGGCCCGTATCCAGCCCGAAAAGCCAGGCCAGGGCTGGCTGAGTTGCGAGCGCAGCTTGTTTTTTGTGGGTTTCGACAGGGCTCGAAAAAGCACCGTTGGCGACATCTCTTAAGTAAAAAGATATAAGTGACCTATAGCTAGGCTCGCCATCGTAGCCTTGAAGCCCAAATAGCTTCCTGCCAAGTTCCTGACGCCACTGATTGAGACGCCATTTTGTATCGCCCTGGTAGACAAAAGCAGGGTTCGCCCCTGACCTACCTGCAGTTGCCGCAGCAGATCCGAGGTCGAACTTTAGCCAAAAAGTTGAATTCTCCAACTCGGGCCGTCGAAGCACGTGGTCCGGCCGAGCGTCAGCGCCGAGCAAGAAGTCCAATACCCTAATCAGGCTAGTCTTTCCAACGGCATTTCGACTATCTTGAGAAGCTGCCTTCTTCGTTCGCTCGGCAAGTACGATATTAAGGCCATAGCCAAAGCTCGCAGCTTTGAACTCTTCGAGATCACTCGTCAGATTACGAAGCATGCGACACCCTCGTTAGCTCGCCAGCTTCTAGCTTAATCGAACCAGTAATGTACAGGAAATCAAGGGCTAGCGCGAACCACCAAAATGGAATAGACGACGGCATCTTATGTGCAGCTCTCCACGCAATAAGGCGATCAAGAACAGTGCTAACCGTCGCCGGCTGATCCAACTGCATCAATACCTGTGCACCAACTGCGATGAGCGCTTGGTCTGGCGCAATATTCTTGGTTGGAAGAATCATACTCTCTCACTTGGCATCTCAAATATTTCACAACTTTCAAAGAAGTGCGTCACTACCATCAATGCCGCGCTGCGCTGTTCTTCTGCGTCGTTCAAAGCTGTGCCAGGAAAAGCTTCTTCAATCAGATCATCACAAAGTGCATGAAAAATTGCGTCCGAGTTTTGCAGGCGGGCCTTATGGGCGTCATAGCGAACCCGCAGATTCTCGGAAACCTGAGCCCGCTCTCCAGGTGTTGCTTTTGAGAAATAATACCTCACATGAGTCGTGTGTACTTGGAAGCGCTTAATTAATTCTGCTACTTCTACACCAAATTCATTGAACTCAATCTTACCAAAGGGGACAGACGCAACATCATCCGACTCTTCCCTCAGGCGAGTGCGTGCCAGGCTCTCTACACACCGAGCAATGTACGTCATTCCCGCTGGATGATCAGAGGGCGGTGCGCCTAAGACATGAACCAGCTTTTCTCGGGTGATTTCTTCTAGGCAATGATCCCAGAGAACTTGAGGAGGCCAGACTTCAATAGCCACAACGTTATCTTGATACTCAGACTTGAGTTCGATTACTCCCTCTGCGGCCATTACTGGAAGACCGTTGGCGTTGTTGTGGACAAACGCCCATCGGCTCATAAGTATGCCCCAATGTTGAAGGGCCGTAAAGAAGTCATCGTGGATCTTATCGGTCACATAATTTTGGTCCGGCTTGCTTGCTCCGTAGCAAGCCAACATTAATCCATCAACCCACCCATCGCATCCCTTATCTCCCCGACCCCCAGGATCTACTTGAATAAAACTTCCTCCATGCCTGGCGTGCATGAGATTTGTGACGAAATCTTGCCATTCAAATCCCGTTTTGCGGATTGAGTACGCCATGAACTGACTGTGAAGCCAAGCGCGATCCTGATCAGAGATAGCACTCATTTCAAAAAGGTGTCCTCGAATCCCGTGGCCTTTACGGTATGACTACCCGCTGTGGCGCATCTTATACGCGGCTTAGAGCGTGTCTCATGTGGGGAGTTGTGTGAGCTTCTTGTAGCAGGTGATGGCTGCGGCGAGGACGAGGAAGGCGTTGAACAGGTGGCCGTGGCGTTCGTAGCGGACGGTTAGGCGCCGGTAGCCGAAAAGCCAGGCCAGAGTCCGTTCGATCTTCCAGCGGTGGCGGCCCAGACGCTCGCTGGACTCGATGCCGGCTCGGGCGATGCGCGGCACGATCCCGCGTCCCCGCAGCCAGG
>NZ_JAGEOK010000032.1 GCF_017573545.1 Actinomadura nitritigenes
CTGGTTGGACGGAGGGTTGTGAGAGATCAACCGTCCTACCAGGGGCTCCTTGACGTTCCGGGGCAGATGCACCGACCGCGACCATCATGTGATCAACAGTCACCACACCGCTGCTGAAAAAGGCTCACTGGTGAACGCAACGAGGCGGACGCGTCCGCAAAGAAGCTGAGAGCTGGTGATCCCCTGGAATGCTTCATGAAGATGACCGGGGACCCAACAACACCATTCTCATAACCTCTGAGTTCGCTCACATGCGCCCACAGATGGGATCGAAGTTATCGGTCTTGCCTCTATCGGGAGAATCAACCGCTCGCATCTAATGTGAGGGGCGCTCCCCTGGACGCATCTGAAGCCAGGAAGCCTCACGGCTCCTGGCCCTCCGCGGGCCAGATGGCATGCCCCCGCGCCAATCCACCTGTCACGGGCGTGTCACCGTACCCCTCGGCCGACCCCCGGGACAGGGGTGCATGCTTAACAGCGATGCCGTACTGGTCGGAGGCCCGTGCGGACATGTCTGGGCGGTCCCGATCCTGCCAATGATCAGACTGCGTCTAAAACGTAATTACGGGTGCCCGAATCTTTACGGATCAACTTTTTTCCTCTGCATTGCCGCAGGTCACTCAGGTGCTGGCATGTATTCGTATCACCGGAGATGAGGATCTCGTTCCAGTGATCCGCCATGTGGCGAACGGTGCCCCAGTGATGAGAGCAGAGTCATAGCGTGTCCAAGGAGAGGTTCGCGGAAGGCGGTACCTCACAGTGGCAGCGCGGAGGAGATCTTGAGGTTCGAAGTGATGATGGCGTTCGGTGCGGCCTCTATTACGCTTGCCTTTATCGGCCTGGCTGCTTATGTAGTAGCCAAGGTCTCTGCTCACACTCCCGAGCATCTGCCTCGCTTGTTCGTGTCGATGGCCGTATTCTTCAGTGCCGTTCCAGCTGTGATCTATGCCCTCTACGCTCTTGCGGGATGAGAGATGTATGACGAAACGTTTTGGGCACAGATGCCAGTGGGCGTTAGGCGCGACCTAATACAATGTGGATACGAGCGCGCTTTTCGATCTAATGAAGCATTCCTGTGTCGGGGGGACAAAGCTGAAAAGGTACTAATACTACGCCTGGGGTGGGCTAGGGTCGTAGCCTATCCTTCTCCCGGAACCAGCTTGGTCGTTCACGCCGCATGCGAAGGTGAACTATGTGGCGACTATGAGGCTCTGAACAGTGATCGATATGAATACGACTATGTGGCAGGCGGGGGTGGGGCAACAGTTCTCTCCGTCCCCCTGCGCGCCTTCTCTGGGATGTGCCATAAGTATCCCGACATTCTGATGGCGATACTAAAGACCACCGCTAATCGACTCCAGCGGTCGGAGCGACTGCGCGCCACAAACGACATACGTACACGAACGGCAATTATCCTTAAGATGCTCTGCGTGAGATTTGGAATAGACCTGAATGATCTCCAAACGGAGATTCGTCTAGCAGGCTTCACTCGCGATGACCTCGCTGCACTTGCTGACACTTCGGCCCGATCGCTGGATCGAGCTATTTCTTATCTCTATGCTCAGGGAATCCTACTCGAAGCTAGAGGCGTGTTTGTAGTTGACAGACGAGCCTTATGGCATTTCGTAGGAGAAGAAGGCCCATTTTAGCTAGATGGCTTACAATAATTTCTCGGGTTTGATAGAACCGTAGCCTTTCCAGCCCAACGCAGGCCGAAGCGTGGCAGTCGATGGACATAGGTCCAGGTCAGACTGATTCGGTGGTACCACTGTGAATTCGCCGACCTGGCGGCCCGAGCTGGCCAAACCTGTACTGTTTTCCTGCTGCACTTGCCCAGATGTGCCAGCTCCTGATCGTAGGCTCGCGGACCTGCTCTTCGAGGTGGCCTTAGCTTCTCTGGTCCTACCGAGAACACTCTTTTCGGCGGCCTCGGCACACCCTGTTGCCGTTGCCGTGTGAGGTGATTCAGGGGGAAGAAGAGTGGGCACATCGGTGCGACGCCCACATCTGTGCTGCGGTCGCGTGGGCGAGTGCCCAAGCCTCATTGGTGGTGGCGAGGTTGACTTGCCATTTGCCGGCGAAGGCGCGTGCGAAGAGGTCGATGGTGGCTGGGGCGGTGGTCGTCCAAGCGGGGAACTGTGAGGCCCAGTGTTCGGCTTCGGTCGGGGTGTGGCCGGCCTTGAGTAGCCAGGGGATGAGGAGTGCTAGCTCGAGGAAGGCGGCGCCGCGTCCGGCGAAGGTCCAGTCAACGACGTAGGCGGTGTCGCCGTCGCCGAGGAGGACGTTGGCGGGGTTGAGGTCGGCGTGCAGCAGGGTGTTGCCTGCCAGTGGGGTCATGTCCCCCATCGATTCCCAGCGGCGCTCGACGCGCTTGCGTTCCAGCACATCGGGGAGCGGATGTGCCTGCAGGCTGTCGACGATCTTCGTGAGGATGTCCAGGTCCGGTGAGCCGGGGGTGTAGTCGGCGTGCCGGGCCTGGACGTGTTCGAAGGCCAGGACGAGCCACCCGCCCGCCTCCACGGTGAAGTGGAGGCGGGGGGCGTACTGGGTGACGTGGGGGTTGATCGCGGCTTCCCAGCGCAGCGACCGGACTTCCGGGCCGTCGGTGTCCGGCGCGGTCTTGCGTGCGGCCTTGACGAACAGCCGGCCGTCCGCGGTGTGGATGGTCGCGGCGATGTCGGCGTGGTTGCCGGCGGGCGCGGGCTCGACCCACTGGATGGGGCCGGTGCGCGCCGTGACCGCGCCGAGCACCTCGGGTGGCAGGTCGGACCAGTGGCTGCGCATGGATCAATCCCCGTGGTGGTGTCAGGCGTTCATCGGCGGCTGCGCGCAGTTCTCCGGGCAGCAGGACTCGCCGTCCATCCACCATTCCAGATCGACCCGGTACCCGGTGGCGCGCATCGCCGCCAGGCCGCGCTCGGACGCCTGCCCGGACCGGATGTCCTCGTCCATGATCGGCAGGTGGTGCATGAACCGGCCCGCGACCATGTCACAGACGGCCGCGAATGTGCGCGTGCGCATCATGGAGCGGTGCCAGATCTTGTCGACGGCGGGCGAGGGCGCGAACTTCACCCAGGCGCGGGCGTCGCCGCCGACTTCGGTCATGGTGTCTCCCCACGCCTTCATGAAGACGAGGAACTGCTCGACGCCGCGCTCGGCGTAGGGGCGGGTGACCTTGTCGAAGGTCACCACGTCGTTCACCATCTGGTCGAACAGTTCGGCTGTGACGAGGCCGCGTGGATCTTTGGTGGCGACGGCCAGGTCGGGAGCGAAGGTCATGTGCACCTCCGACGCGCGTTGTGGTTGGTTCTCTCGGCCCAGGTGCGCGTCTGTTGACCTGGGCCGGAGGGCTTTAATGGGGCGGGCGAGCGCCTGGATGCCGTTCTGCCGCGTGCCGCTCCCGGCTTACGGTGCGGATTGCTGGAGAGCGATGTCCGTTGGATCGGCGATCGACCAAGGCGCGGCCTTGTCGTTAGACCGTGTGGAGGGGCTTGGAGCCCCCGGCGGTTGGTCGTGGTCGTGGTCACGCGCCCGCGTGCGGGCGGCGGCACGCTCGATGATGTTGCCGAGGTACTCGATCCGCTCGGGATCTCGCGTCTGCCCAGTAGGTAGTACTGCGATTCGGGAACGACTTCCTGTTCCATGAGCCGGCGGTAGGAGCCCAGCGCGGCGGCCAGTTCTCGCGCCTGGCCGGGATCAAGAGGCACGATGTCTCCTAGCCGAGGGATGTAGGGCGGAGTCGTAGACCACCGAGGTGACGAGGTCAGCCAGGGCCCGCTGAGTTGTGCATGAGGCCATGGGGGTATGGGGGCGCGGCGGCTTCCGAGGGGTGAAGGCCGCCGCGCCCTGTCGCGCATCGCCCTCACGCCGGAGCGGCGATCTGAGGTGGATGCGCGACGACTGGGCCTGCTGGTCATCGCATGAGTCCCAGCGTGTGGATGATCTGTGCTTCGAGCGCCGCCAGAGTGGGGGCGTCCAGGAGCCGGCGGGGGCCGGGAAGCATGACCCACCACGCACGGGTGTAGTGCCCCCACCAGACGATCGCTCCGTATTGGCGGGAGAGGCGGCCGAGTTCGGCATCGCGGATCGACCTGGCGTCCATCCGGCTGGTTGCGGTGCGCAGCTCGTCGGCGGGGACGTGCTGTGGGTAGCCAGCGGGGTTCATGGGGCGGCCACCTCCGAAATGAGGCTGCTGCTTGTGGTGGTCTGCCTGCCGCCTGAGGGGTTCGGGACGCAGGCCTCCTGAGCGGTGAGTCCCTCGATCAGGGCGGCCTCGATGTTGGTCCTCGTGCAGTTATCGGCAGGACGGACGAGCAGGAGCTTGCGTTGAGAGCGCCGCCAGGCCGCTGGACCCTTGATGGCTTCGCACAGCTCACGAGGGTTGGCCGACTCCAGCAACCCAGGTCCGTCCGACAAGGGGACGAGCGCCCGCCAGGCCCTCGTGGCCCGCCGGTACCAGGTCACCGGGTCGGGCGAGGAGTTACCCATGGGCCCGCCCAGCGAGCTTTCCCTTGACCGCTACGACCACCTCGTGCAGGTGTGCGTCATCGGCCGGTGCGATGACGCCACCATCGGAGAACCAGAACCACGGCTCACCGCTGCAGATCGCGCGCAGGTCGCATCGCACCAACACCGGGGAGGAGAAGGCGGCAGGGATCACAAGCAAGGGCTCAGACTCGGCCACCTCTACCGCATAGCCGTGGGACTTGAGCGTCTGGGCGAGCGCCCACACGCGCAACCGGCGCGTCTCTAGCGCTTTCGATGTATCCGTTGACATTACGAGCCCTCTTACCTAGAGGCGTGAATAGTGATCTTCAGTTAAGCTTTTCCTAACGCTATGGCGTTGATTGATGCCGATGAACTGACGGCGAGTACGAGTACGAACGGCGGTAGTGGACTCATGGCGCCAGGTGGACGAGAAACCCTGACTGGCAGTCGGGGTTTCAACGACAGCCCCCGCGAAGGTCGTATTTCGGGCTACCTTCTCAAGGTCATCCGTGAATCGATCGGATTCACTCAGGACGGACTGGCCGAAGACCTTGGAGTCGATCTCACGACTGTGCAGGGCTGGGAGTCTGGGCGTCGGCCTCTCGTCGCCGTGCCCACGGGAAGTTTTCTGGCGATTCGTGCACGATTGCTACGACTCGGGGCGCAGCCGAACTTGCTCGCTCAACTCGAACCGGCGCTTGAGGCTGATCACTTCCTCGCGCAGGTCTTGAGTACCGCACCAGCGAAGGTTCCGCCGGATGAGCATCCGCTCTCCGCGTGGGTGATCACGCGGCCGTTCACTGACATGACCTCATGGGCGGTGTCCGGTCAGCGGCCGTCCTTCCTGGACGATGTTCCGCGTAGATCTTCCCGTCGCGGTCCGGTTTCGAGCGGGCCACGCTTGGCGGTAGACGAGCGGGCTCACTTCTTCGAGCACCTTAAGAGCGCCGCAGAGAGAGCCGATGTCGGCACTGTCGACGGGATGCTGCTTCGTAGGCAAGCACATTACGTCGCGAGCTTCGATGATTCCGTAGAGACGGCGGAATGGCTGGCGGGAATGCAGCGCCAAGAGGAGCGCAGGTCTCAACGATCCGCTGACTGGTCGCTGTCCTGGGCTGTTGTGCGGTCCGGGGCGCACTCCCTTGCTCGCAAGGGAGACCCCGAGGCGCTTCAAGCGTTCATCGGCCAGGCGATGAAGACCGACAGGTGCGAGACGGCCAACCTCAACTACTGGGCGTACTGGCTGGGGGAGATCACCGAGCCGCAGACAGCCGACACGTTCATGGTCGAGTTGCCCACTCGGTCCTGGAGAGGCACGAAGCTGCTTGCTCATCTGGTGGGCAAGCTGGAGCCGAAGAACGTCTACATCGATGTCGTCGCTCATACGGTCTGGGCGCTTCTTCAGCACCGCCCCGCTATCGTCCACGACGAGCCCGGCACGCTCGGTCGGTTGCAGGAACGGGCAGCGCGGGTCCTGGACGAAGCTGCGGTCTCCGTCCAGTCGCGACGGGAGTTGGAAGAGGTCCTCTACGGTCTACGTATCGCGGACGGGCGTTGAGAGAAGGGTGAGCATGGCGAACGAGACGGAGCGGCTGGCGGGTTTCCTGTACGAGATCGGGCTTCTGAAGCGCTACAAGCGCACCGGGTGGCTTGTAGCGGGCGTCAACGATCCCGAGAGCATCGCCGATCACTCGCTCCGTACGGCGATCATCGCGAGCGTCCTGGCCGCGATGGAGGGGGCCAACCCCGAGCGTGCTGCACTACTCAGCCTCTTTCATGACAGCCAGGAGACGCGCCTCACCGACATCCCTTATGTGGCCAAGCCGTACGTGAAGAAGGCGTCCAACGAGCAGGTCACCGAGCGCCAGACCCGCGGTTTGCCGGAGGTGGTCACCGCAATGATCACGGGTGTCGTCGCGGAGTACGAAGGCAAGGCCAGCGCCGAGGCGATGTGCGCCCGTGACGCGGACAAGCTCGAGTGCCTCATTCAGGCCATCGAGTACCGAGAGCACGGCAATCAGAACACCCAACCGTGGGTGGACAGCTCACTCGCCCAACTCCAGACCGCGTCCGCCAAGCGACTCGCCGAGGAGGCGCAGAAGACCGGCTCTCTCGAGTGGTTCATGCGAGCGTTGAACGGCGACGAGGACGCGTAGAGGCGTCCTCGTCCCTAGGGTCCCTGGCCGACATCTGCGGCTTGGCCGAAGCTGGGAAGCTCGTCGGCGGGAGGACCGGCGTGGCTGCCCCTCCTCCTCCTCGCAACCTGTGAGGGCTGAAGCCCTCCCTCATCGGATCGACTGGCCGATTCTGACACCGGAGACGTTCCCGGCGATTCCTGTTCTTGCTGCGCGGACCGGATAGCGAGGAATTTGGCAGCAAGCTGAAGGATGCGATACCGCCCGACAGTAAGCGTCAGAATGGCTCGTCAATTGATACGAGTCGACCTTCGCGAACCGACGCATTATCAGCTCAGTGCGGGATGCAAGATAGCTGGTAGAGCGCTACCTGTTGTGGATAACTTCCGCTCGGAAGATCACACTGGCCGGGCGGGGGACCGAGCGCGGTCGCTCAAAAGCCAGGAGCGGAGGTGCATGACGACATCCAAACGAGGCAGCGACGGGGCGGAGCCGCTGCAGCGCCGAGCGAAGCTCGGTGGAGGGCGGCGGCGAGATCGGGAACTGAGAATCCGCGTCTGCGACCAGGAGTACGAAGAGTTCCACGAGGCGGCGACGCGAGCCGGTCTCGCGTGTAGCGCCTTCGTCGTAAAGACGGTTCAGACTGCGATTCGCGAGCAGCGGCCTGTGGACGGAGCGCTCGTCGCGTTGCATGCCGAACTGCGAAATGCCAGCCGTCAGGTGAACGCGGTCGGGGTCAACCTCAACCAGCTCGTGCGCCATGCCAACGCCTACAACGAGGTTCCGGAGTCGGTGGCGTGGTTGGCGGCGTACTGCTTTCAGGTGGTGCGGCGGGCCGAAGCCGTCATCGTCGAACTCGGCAGACGGCTGCCGTGATCGCCAAGGTCACGCGCGGCGCGGATGTCGGGAACCTGCTGCGGTACCTGTACGGGCCGGGCAAGCGCAACGAGCACGCCAACCCCCACCTCGTCGCCGGATACCGGCACCCGGCCGCACTGGAACCAGCGAAACGCGCGGACGGCAAGCGCGACCTTCGGCCGCTGGGCGAGGCGCTGCGGTCTCCGCTGGACACGATGCGGCGAAGCCGGCCGGAGATGCCTGTCTGGCAGTGCTCGTTGCGGACGGCCCCCACCGACCGGGCTCTGACCGATGAGGAGTGGGCCGACGTCGCCGAGGAGTTGATGCACCAGACCGGCATCGCACCACGCGGAGATCCGGAGGCGTGCCGGTGGATCGCCGTGCGGCACGCCGACGATCACATCCACGTCGTGGCCACGCTCGCTCGAGAGGACGGCCGGCGGCCGAACATCACCCGCGACTACCTCAAGGCGCGGAAGGCGTGCCAGGTCGTCGAGGAACGGTATGGACTTTGCCGTACCGCGCCCGCGGACCGGACAGCGGCGCCCCGACCCTCACGTGCTGAGATGGAACGGGCCGAACGCGCCGGGTTTGAGGAGCCGCCTCGTACCGCGTTGCGTCGGCAGGTGGCCACGGCCGCTGCCTCGTCCGACAGCGAAGACGCGTTCTTCGCCGGCCTGCGCGAACGCGGGCTGACGGTCCGGCTGAGATTCAGCGTCCGCACGCCCGGCGAGGTGACGGGATACGCCGTTGCCGTGCCCGAATACACCAACTCGGAGGGGGCGCCGGTCTTCTTCTCCGGCGGCAAGCTCGCCGATGACCTCACCTTGCCCAAGCTGCGCCTCCGGTGGAACGACGGCGCAATCCGTCGGCCCGCTGCCCCCTCGCGCCGGTGGGCACCGGGTTCGTCCGCCGACCACCGGTTGCAGACCGCGGCCTATCGGGAGGCCGCTCAAGGGGCCGGTACGGCGGCTTGGCAAATGCGCGAGTTCCGCGATCCTGGCGTCCGTGCCGATCTGGCAGCGGCGGCCTCTGATGTCCTGCACGTCACTGCAGACATCACCGGCAACCGCAAACTGGCCAAGGCTGCCGACTTCTACGACCGCGCCACCCGAGAACCGTTCGGCCGCCCGCCACCGGTCACCCCGTACGGAAACGCCCTGCGCGCGGTAGCGCGCACACTCGCGATCACTAACGTTCACTGGGAAGATCGACGCGAACACAAAAGGAACCTCACCGCCGACCTGCTGTTCCTCATCGCCAACCTCGCCGATCTCATCGAAGCGACGGCCGAGCACCGCCTGGCCCAGCAACGCCTCGCCCAAGCCGATGCCGCACGCCAGGCCGCAGGGCGGCTACACGCCGTCCGACGGACGGTGACTGGGCCGACCGCACCGGTGCCGCCACGCGTCGCGGAAACCCTCGACGAGGGCCGGGCGATGGCGAGGCTTGCGGCCGAAGCCTTCCCCGTACCGCTGGCCGAAGGACTGGGCTCGACCGCCGCATCCTCTGCTCGTCCTCCCCAGGTGCCGCAGCGTCGTAGCGGCGGGCCCAAGCGCTGACTTGCCGAGGGCGAGACTCGCCGGTGCCCCTGCAGTGCTGGAGTCAAGATCCAGGCACGGGCACAATCACGGAGCGTAAACAACCTCATGAAGCGGCAGAGCATCTATCTGCCGCTCCTCAACAGGAAGGACGGGCCATGTCCACGAACAGCTCTGGCCCTCCTACAGAGGGTCTGCACCCCAAGGAGTGCACCCATGACCTCCAACCCCAGCGCGATCAGCCGTAACGCCCAGGTTGACCACGAGCCCGAACAGCTCGCTGAGGATCTGGAACGAGCCGTCCGCTCGCTGAAGCAGGCCGTGGAGGAGCCGGACGGCCTTGCCGGACCCGCGACCGTCCACGCCGTTCTGGACGCCGTCCACACAGCCGTCACCGAGCTCGACCACCTTCTCCTTCAACTCGAACGCTTCCTCACGCGCCAGCACGCGGACGGACACCTCGTCCGTGACCACGGCGGGAGCCTCGACGGGGCACTCGACGACTTCGGCCGCGCCATCCTCCACGCCCGCCACCTGGGCGCCGGATGCGGCGAAGCCATCAACCAGGCCCGAAGCGCGATCAACCACGTTCACGGCACAGGATCGCCGCCCGCAACCAGCGCACCACCACTCGGCGGCACTGCCACCGAACCGGCTCCCACGGCCCCGATCCGAAGAGACGCGCCACGGGTGACGCCTCCGGATTGCCGAGGGCTACGGGCGAGATGGTTCGGCATCTTCCGGAAGGGGGTCTGAGCCGTGAAGCAGATGAGCCAGGACGAGCTCCTCGCCCTCCCCACCACCATCAGCGTCGACACCGCCGCCCGAGCCATGGGGCTCGGACGCACGCGCGCCTACCAGCTCGCCCGCCGAGGCGAGTTCCCCTGCAAGGTCATCCGCATCGGCGCCAGCTACCGCGTCGTGACGGTCGACCTCCGCCGGCTTCTCGGGATTGAGCCGAGCTAGCGGGACGTCCGGCGAGCAAAGGTCCGGTTCTCCGTTGGAGGGCCGGGCCTTCGGCGTTGAGGTGCCGGGTCCGTGCCTGTGGTGATCTTTGCCGAGTGTCGCCAGGCCATGATCGTGAAGGTTCGCAGATGAACCAGGATGGTGCTCAGGCGTGCTCGATCCCAGTGACAAATGGGTGACAAATGATCTTGGAAGAGGCTCTCAAGATCGCCCCACGAGGCTCTGACCTGGGAAAACGAGAGAGCGGGCGACGGGAATCGAACCCGCGTAGCCAGTTTGGAAGACTGGGGCTCTACCATTGAGCTACGCCCGCGAGGGGTTGGAGGGCCGGCTGGGCCCTCGATCGTCAACGCTAGCGTACCGGGTGACGGGGAGCGAACGGGTCCGCGGTCGCAATGCCGGGTTGAGCGAGGCGGACGGGCCTGATCGGCATTAGACTTCACGGGTCGCCGGGGACGGCGGCGTGTCGCGGGCTGTAGCGCAGTTTGGTAGCGCACTGGCTTTGGGTGCCAGGGGTCGTGGGTTCGAATCCCGCCAGCCCGACAGTGGAGTGCGCGGGCCGGGCAGGTCCGTGCCCGGGAGCGCGCCGCCCTTCCGGGCGTCGAGGATGGCGACCGCGGGGTACTTCCTCCTAGAGGCGTTTCGCGGGCGGAAGGCGTCCAAGCGCGTGGTGCGGTCCGCCTGGGCGGCTTCGGCGGGGTCGCGGGTGGTCAGCAGGATGGCGGCGCCCGCGCCGGCCAGCGTGCGCAGGGCGCGCCGGACGCGTTGGACCGTTCCGGAGTCCAGGCCGGCCATGGGGTCGTCGAGGAACAGGACGTCCGAGCGGTTCACCAGGGCGAGCGTCAGGTCGAGAAGGCGGCGCTCGCCGGCGTCCAGGCGCTCGAACGGGGTCGTGGAACGGCCGGTCAGACCGGTGAGGAGCAGAGCCTCCTCCCGGGTCAGCGGGTCGAGGGACCAGCGCCGCCAGGAGTCGACGATCTCGGCGGGGGTGAGGCCGGGGAACAGGCCGCCGTCGCGCCAGACGCTGCCGAGGCGCAGGCCGTCCCGCCGGTCGTAGGGGTCGACGCCCTTGACGCGGATCGTGCCGGAGAGGGGGCGGCGGAGCCCCGCCGCCGTTTCCAGCAGCGACGTCTTGCCCGCTCCGGCCGGGCCGAGCAGGGCGTGGATCTCGCCCGCGGCGACGGTGAAGGACAGGCCGTCGGACGGTCCGCCCTGGACGTGGAGGCAGGTGGCCTGTATCGCGGTTCCCATGCTGGTCCCTTCAAGATCACTCGTTGTCCGATCCAACGGGCATCCGCCGCGATTCGCTTCACCGGACGCCGTGGCGTTCGAGGTTCGTAAGAAATCCGGGACGCAGGTGTCGCGCGGTGGGGAGGGGGGATCTCGAGTGGGGAGGGGGTGCCATGAAGGCGTTGCAGTATCGCGAGGTGGGCGGGGCGCCGGAGGTCGTGACGGTGCCGGACCCCGTCGTGGGGCCGGGGCAGGTGCTGCTGAAGGTCACGGCGGCGGGCGTCTGCCATTCCGACATCGTGGTGATGAGCTGGTCGGCGGAGCAGCTCATGTTCCCGCTGCCGCTGACGCTCGGGCACGAGGGCGCCGGGACGGTGGAGGCGCTCGGGGAGGGCGTCGAGGGGGTGGCGATCGGGGAGTCGGTCGCCGTCTACGGGCCGTGGGGGTGCGGGGCGTGCCTGATGTGCGCGCAGGGCAAGGAGAACTACTGCCTGCGGGCGGAGGAGCTGGAGATCCGGCCGCCCGGGCTGGGCGCGCCCGGGGCGATCGCCGAGTACCTGCTGGTCGATGACGCCCGCCACCTGGTGCCGCTCGGCGGGCTGGACCCGGTGCGGAACGTCCCGCTGACGGACGCGGGGCTGACGCCGTACCACGCGATCAAGGGGGCGCTGCCGAAGCTGGTGCCGGGCAGCGCCGCGGTGGTGATCGGGACGGGCGGGCTCGGGCATGTGGCGATCCAGGTGCTGCGGGCGCTGAGCCCGGCGCGGGTGATCGCGCTGGACGTCTCGGAGGAGAAGCTGGAGCTGGCCCGGACGGTCGGCGCGCACGAGACGGTGCTGTCGGACGAGCGGGCGACGGCGCGGGTACGGGAGCTGACCGGCGGGCTCGGGGCGCAGGCGGTGTTCGACTTCGTCGGGGCCCCGCCGACGGTGGCGACGGCGACCGCCGTCGCGGCCGTGGAGGCGGACGTCCTGATCGTCGGGATCGGCGGCGGCATCGCGCAGGTCGGTTTCGGCGTCGTCCCCTACGACGCGTCGGTGCGGGCGCCCTACTGGGGAAGCCGCGCCGAACTGATCGAGGTGCTGGAGCTGGCGCGGTCCGGGGTGGTGGACGTGCACGTCGAGACGTACTCGCTCGACGAGGCACCGGAGGCGTACGAGCGCCTGCACGCGGGCCGTGTCAACGGACGCGCGGTGATCCTCCCGAACGGCTGACCCGGCCCGCGCGCCGGCTGGTAAGGGCGCGGTACTCCCCCGGCCCGATGTGTCGGGGGATGGCGGCGGCTCTCGTCGATCCGGCGGGGTACGAAGTGCCTTGGGCGGTCGTTCAGGTCGCGGTTCGTCCTGCTGGATGGCAGCGTAGGTGGCGGCGAGGGAGGGGAGCCGTGACCACTTACGCCTTCGACGAGGAGCGTCACGCGATCGTCGCGTTCTGGGAGACGGGCTCGGGCTGCACGGCCTCCACCTTCGCCGAGCTTCCGGGTGACGTCCCCGCCGGCGCGGTCCAGCATCTCGCTCGGGCCCTGACCCGGTTGTCCGTCCAAGCCTGGCGCACCTATACCCATCCGGCCTCTGCCGCGGACGCGCAGGAGGTGGACAGCGAGGGCTGGCGTCACCGGCAGGACCGGGAAGCGTTCGGGACCGTGGCGGAAGCTCTGGCCAAGCCGAACCTGCCCTCCGACGGCATGCTCACCGTGTCGTACGACCCCGTTGAGGAGTGCGCGCACCGGGTCGGCCGTGCCTTGCACGACATCGGCGATGCCGAGTTGAGCAGGCGGGTCGGCGTTGAGGTGCGGGACGAGCTGAGGGCGATCGAACAGGCCGAGCTCGGTGACCTCACCGGGCGCGCCCGCCAGGTCCTCGCTCTCACGCGCGCCGACGCCTCACCCGTCCAGGTCCAGGCCGCCGACAAGATCCTTCATGCGGACCCGTTCGGCGGCCCGAGCCTGTTCACGGAGGTCGAGCCCGCGGCCGCCGCCATCGCGGCGGCGCACTGGCTCCAGGCGGCCGCCGACGTCACGTCCGAGACGACCGGCTACGCGACCACGGAGATCGTCCAGGAGGCGGACGGCATCGAGGCCCTGGCGCACGAGACCCCGACCCTCGTGCTGGAGCGGCTCGAACTCGGTCTCAGCCCGTACGAGACGGTCACCACCCTGATCCGGGGCGCGATGATCGTCGCGGAGGGCCGGATCCCCGACCTCGACGAGCTCCTGGAGCACGTCACCGAAGCCGAGATCCTCGCCCGGCATCACCATGATCCGGGGTTCCGGAGCACGCTGCTCAAGAGCCTCCGCACCACTCCCCTGGACCCCGAACGTCCCGCGCACGACCTCCTGGAAGACATCCTCGACGGCATCCGCGGCTGCTGGCTCATCTACCAGGAGGACGCCTCGGAGGACGACGGCGACTTCGTCGACGAGGTCCGTGCGGAGGCCAACGCCAACCGCGAGCGGCTGACCTGACGCTTCGAGGGGCCGCGATCCGAGATCATGCTCGCCGGGGCGTCCGAGGCCGCCGAGTCCGAAGACCTCGTCACCATGTCTGGGCGCCGGCGCGGACCAGCATCTCGTTCACGGCGACACGGCGGTCGCGGGTCACGATGTAGGCCACCGCCTCGGCGATGTCCTCGGGGAGGAGCTTCTCCATGCCCTCGATCTGCCGTGCGACGGCCTGCTGGATCTCCGCCCGCACGTGAGTGGTCAGTTCGGTGTCCACGGTGCCCGGTTCGACGACGCCCACGCGGACGCGCTGCGGCAGCAGCTCCTTGCGCAGCGCCTCGGTGAGCGCGACGACACCGAACTTGGTCGCGCTGTAGACGGCGTTTCCGATCCCGGCCACGCGCCCGGCGGTGGAGCTGATGTTGAC
This sequence comes from Actinomadura nitritigenes, assembly GCF_017573545.1. Classification (GTDB taxonomy): domain Bacteria; phylum Actinomycetota; class Actinomycetes; order Streptosporangiales; family Streptosporangiaceae; genus Spirillospora; species Spirillospora nitritigenes. Next base: position 14,086 of record NZ_JAGEOK010000032.1, read on the forward strand.
GATGTCCGCCACTCGCCGAGAGCCGTTCTCTGCCGCGCTCACCAGATGCGGCTGCGCGGCCTGGGTGACGTAGAGAAGCCCTTGCACGTTCACCGCGAGCATGCGGTCCCATTCCTCGGGCGGTGCCTCGCCGAACGGTCCGAGGAGCATGAGGCCGGCATTGTTCACCAGCGTGTCCAGGCCGCCCAGTGCGTTCACCGTGCCCGCGACGGCCGCCTGCGCCGAGGCCGCATCGGTGATGTCCGCCTCGACCGCCAGCGCGGTTCCGCCGGCGGACCGGATCGACTCCGCCGCCTGCTCCAGCCGGTCGCGACGCCGGGCCACCAGCGCCACGGCCGCGCCCTCGGCGGCGAGAGCGCGTGCCGTCGCCTCGCCGATGCCGCTGCTGGCGCCGGTCACCAGCGCCACCGTTCCGTCCAGCCTGCCGTCGGCCATGCCCCTCCCTCGTCCGTTCACGGGCCGGCGAACCGGCGGCACGGACCCGTCCCCGCGGCGCCGGTCAGCGGCCGGGGTCAGCGGGAGCGGCCGTTGTGCGGGGCCTCGACGAGCGGGGTGTCGACCAGGTGCTCGATGAGGAACCAGGCCTGCAGCTCACCGGTGCGGATGACGTCGGAGACCAGGAGGTCGTTCGTGCCGTCGTCGCCCATCTCCTGGGCCCTGGCGGCGACCTCGTGGGCCGTGACGAGGATCGTCTCGTGCGCCTCGATCAGCCGCGACAGCATCGCGGGGACCTCCTCGGCGCCGTTCGGCGGACGCGGGACGGCGGTGATCTCCGCGACGTGGCGGGGGTCGCCGACCGCCACGCCGCCGAGGGTCTGCACCCGTTCGGCGATCAGGTCCACCAGCTTGAGCTGCTCCTCCGCATGCTTGTCGAGCAGCAGATGGAGCTGGTAGAAGGTCGGCCCGCGCATCAGCCAGTGATGCTTCTTGTAGAGGCTGTGGAGGATCTGGGTGTCGGCCAGGACCTGGTTGAGCCGCTCGCAGGAGTACATCCGGGCCTCGAACGACAGGCCGAGCGGGAACATCCGGACCGTGCCGAACTTCTGGATCTCGCGGCCATCGGCATGCACCCATGGCTGGCTTCCCGTCTTTGCGGCGGGCTTTCGGCTGGTGCGTTGGGTGGGCACCGGGCAACTCCCCTCACGATCAAGGCGCGGACAGCGTGGTGGTGATTTCCCGAATCCCCGCGATATCGCCCCGGCCGCGGCCAACAGGGCATCAAGAATCCTTGGGCCGCGCGCCGTCCACGTGGTGGGCGGGCGTGATGTTGTGGTTCATTCGGAAGAGGTTGCGCGGGTCGTAGCGCTTCTTGACGGCGGCGAGACGGTCGTACCGTTCGTGGCCGTAGATCGCGCGCAGGGCTTGCGGAGTGGCGCCTTCCCGTGCGCCGAGAAGATTGGGCATCCGCTCGTCCGACGTCCAGGGGGCGAGCGCGCCCACCAGGGTGTTCAGTTGCTCCTCGAAGAGCGCGGCCTTCCCCGCGTCGCCCCCGCCGATGCCCAGCACCGACCATCCCGCGTCCCGGCCGGGAACCGCGTTGGGGACCGCAGGCGGCCCTTCCATGGCCCCTCCGAGGCGGCGCACTTCGACGAGGCTGAGTTCGCTCTCCGCATCGGGACCCGCCACGGCGAGGAGGGCCTCGGCCGCCTCATCGGGAAAGTCCCGCAGCATTCCCGAGCGCTCGACCCAGGGAAAAGGGCCGGGCGGGTCCAGGAAAAGCGAAACGGCCTCACGGTAGGGCTGCTCGCCGGCCGATTCCATCAGCGCCGGCGCGACCCGGCGCATCGGTTCGAGGACGCGTTCCGCCTCGTCCCGCGGTCCGAGCGAGGTGAACCGCAGGTGCATCACGAACCGTCCGCGGAGGGGCTCCGGCATCGCGGGCAGAGCGCGCTGGAAGGCGAGGGAGGTACTCATCTCCGCCGGCAGGCCGCATGCCCATTCCCGCCAGGCGTGCAGCGCCCGCGCCATGTGCTCGCCGGCGAAGTGGAGCCCGGCGGCGTAGAACCGCCGGACCGGGAAGAGCGCGAACTCCAGGGCGGTGACCGCGCCGAAGTTGCCCGTCCCGCCGAGCAGCCCCCAGAACAGGTCCGGCTCGGAGGACGCGGTGACCCGCCGCGCCTCGGCGTCCGCGGTGACGACCTCGATCGCCCGCACGTGGTCGGCGGCGTATCCGTGGCGGCGGCCCATGATCGGGCTCGCCCCGCCGCCGAGGTGGTAGCCGACGACGCCGACGCCGGCCGAGCCCCCGCTGATGGGAGCGAGGCCGTGGGCGCCGGCCTCGTCGAGCGTCCCGCGCCAGCGGGCTCCGCCCTCGACCCGTGCGGCCCTCCGCTCGGGGTCGACGCGGGCCGCGCCCATCCGGGACATGTTGATCAGTACCGCCCCCTCGGCGGAGCGGGCCATCTGGTGTCCGGTGGCGAGGACGGCCACCGGCAGGCCCCGCTCGGCGGCGAACCGCACCGCGGCCCGGACGTCGTCCGCGCCGCTCGCGCCGATCGCGACCGCCGGGTGCACCGGGGTGAGCAGGTTGAAGGTGGCGCATTCCGCCGCGTAACCGGCGTCGCCGGGCAGCGCCACCGGGCCGCCGACCCGGTCCGCGAGATCCGCGATGTCGGCCCGGCTCAGCGGAGCCGTGCGCACCGGTTCAAAGGAGGCCATCTCGACCCGCCTTCCGTTCCCCGTCCCGCGCGCAGTCGCCATCGGTGAGGGAGAACCTGCCCCGTGCGCGTCCGGCGACACGAAGCACTCGGTTCCAACTGCGGGCAGGCCGGCGACGCCGCCCGGTCCGCCGGAGCCCGGCTTGTCGGAGCCGGGTGCCATCCTGGTGGACGCCGGTTACCGCCGACGACGCCTCGGCGGCTCCGACCACGGCGAAGGGGCAGTGGTGCGACATTCCTCCGGTGACCATGCGCTCGACCCCGGCGGGTACGACGCCGAGCTGCGGCGGCACGAACCGGTGCTGCGCCGGGCCTGCGGCGTCCGGCTCCACGACCACGTCCTCGACATCGGATGCGGGACGGGGCGGACGACCCGGGCGGCCGCGCGCGCGGCCCGGGCGGGCGGCGCGCTCGGGGTCGACATCTCCGCGTCCGCCATCGGGCGCGCCCGCGAACTGGCGCGGGCCGAGGGGCTCGGCAATGTCGCCTTCGAGCACGCCGACGCGCAGGTCCACCGCTTCCCGCGCGGGCGCTTCGACCTGGCGGCCAGCAGGTTCGGCACGATGTTCTTCGACGACCCCGTCGCCGCGTTCGCCAACGTCGGACAGGCGCTGCGCCCGGCCGGACGGCTGGTGATGATGGTCTGGCAGCCCGCGGAACGCAACGAGTGGGAGGTCGCCGTCCGCCGATCCCTCGCGGGGGCCGAGGAACGGGTGGCCGCGGACGAGGGGCCGGACGCGTTCTCGCTCGGCGACCCGCCGACCGTGCGACGCGTCCTCGACGAGGCGGGCTTCACGGACATCGCCTTCACCGGCGTGCACGAGCCGGTCTACTACGGTCCGGACGTGGAGGCCGCCCTCGGCTGGGTCCGCCGCTTCGCCTCCACCGGCGCGGCGTTGGAGCGGCTCGACCCGGCCGGCGCGGCGCGCGCGATCGAGCGGCTGCGCGAGACGCTCGCCGCGCACCTGGCCGACGACGGTGTCTGGTTCGATTCCAGCGCCTGGCTCGTCACCGCCCGTCGCCCTTAAGGGAGGGGCCGGCCGCCGCGAGTCCCGGTGGCGACGAAGGTGGAGTGCAGGAGGCGGGCCATGCGGTCGCCCATCTGCTCCGGCGTCCAGCCGCGGTCGGCGAGGAGGGTCTCGCCGACGCCGTTGGAGACGAGCGCGAGCAGCATGTCGGTGGCGGTGTCGACGGTCCAGCCGGGCGCGAGGACGCCTTCGGCGTCCAGGCGGGCGATGAGCGCCCGGTTCGTCGCGTAGCGCCAGGACATCGCGGCGGCCCAGTGCCGTGCCGCGTCCGGGTCGTCGCCCGCCTCCCGCTCCACCGCGCGCGACACCGCGAGGATGCGCGGCAGGAACGCGGCGTGCCGGTGCGCGAAGCGCTCGAGGGCGGCCACCGCGTCGGGCGCGTCGCTCACCGGGGCGAACCGGCCCTCGATGTCCTCGACCTCGCTCACGTAGTCGAAGAGTTCGCTGATCAGCTCGGCGCGGGACGCGAAGTGCAGGTAGACGGCGCGCCGCGACACTCCCGCGCGTTCCGCCACGGCCGCCATGGTCGTCGCCGCCATGCCGTGCTCCTCGACGAGTTCGCGCGCCGCGCGCAGCAGCGCCGCCCGCGACCGGCGGCTGCGCGCGTTCCGCGGCTCCTCGATCGACCTCGCCATGCCCCCATGCTCTCAGCCGGCCCCGACCTTAAGTGCACGCTATGTGAATTTTGTGACGCCGCAGCGCCCCGGGCTACGCCGTACCCGCCATGCGCCGGCGGGTCCGGCCGGGGGTGGACGCGGGCAGGGTGGCGAGGATGTCGGCGAGCGAGGTGGCGTCGAGGGTCCGCCGCCAGGCCTCGTGCGCCTCGGCCATCTTCGCGGCGAGGATGCAGGTCTCCCGGCAGTCCTCGGGGGGCAGGGCCCCGCGCCCCTGCTGCCGGATCTCGCGGCACTCGTAGGGCGAGGACGCCCCGTCGACCGCCTCGACGATCTGCAGGAGCGTGATCTCCGAGGCGGGACGGGCCAGCCGGAACCCGCCCCGGGGGCCCGTGGTCGCCGCCAGGACGCCGCTCTTCACGAGCGTCTGGAGCTGCTTGGCGAGGTAGGGCGCCGGCAGGTCGAAGTACTGCGCGAGCTGGGCCGCCGAGGCGGTGGAGCCCGGGTCGAGCTGGGCCAGTGTCGCGGCGCAGTGCAGGAGCCATTCGGTGCTCACGGGCAGCTTCATGGCCCGATGATACCCAATCGACGATATTGCGGATCCCTTTAGTCCGAGATATGGTGATGCCCGGTCCAGAGACGAGGAGTGAACATCATGCGGATCGCCGTAGCGGGCGCGACCGGGAACATCGGGGCGCTCACCGTCACCGCTCTCCGGAAGGCCGGGCACGACGTCGTGCGGATCAGCCGCTCGCTCGGCGTCGACCTGGTGACCGGCGACGGGCTCGACGCGGCCCTGAACGGCGTCGACGCGGTCGTCGACGCGACGAACGCGACGGCGGCCGACCCGGCGGAGACGGTCGCCTTCTTCGGCGCCGCCACCCGGAACCTGCTCGCCGCCGAGGAGCGCACCGGGGTCGGCCACCACGTCCTGCTGTCGATCGCCGGGGTCGATCGCGTCGAGGGGAACGCGCACTACGCCGGCAAGCGCGAGCAGGAGCGGCTGGTCACCGCGGGACCGGTGCCGTGGTCGATCGTCCCGGCCACCCAGTTCCACGACTTCGCCGCGATGCTCGCGGGCTGGACCGAGCGGGACGGCGTGGCCACGATCCCGCCGCTCCTCGTCCAGCCGGTCGCGCCCGCGGACGTCGCCGACGTCCTCGCCGAGGTCGCCGCGGGCACGCCGCAGGGCCGCTGCCCCGACCTCGCCGGGCCGGAGCCGCAGGACCTGGTGGACATGGCCCGCCGCACCCACCAGGCGCGCGGCCGCACGGTGAAGCTCGTGCCGACCTGGGCGGGGCCGCTCGGCACGGACATGGCGGGCGACGTCCTCCTGCCCGGCGAGGGCGCCCGCATCGCGCCGACCACGTTCGAGGAGTGGCTCGCGACGGCGTGAGCGGCGCGCACGCGGCGCTTCACCTGGATTCGACGCGCCCGAGCGGATCGTCGACGTCCAGCAGGTCCCTGCACGCCGCCGCCCAGCCGGAGTCGTCGATGCCGAGCGCGTGGCGGAGGTAGGCCGTGGTGAGCCGCTGGACGACGGCGAGCCGTTCCGGGCTCTCGTCCGTCGTCTCCCGGGCCTCGTAGCCGGGGATCCCGCCGAGCGAGTGCTCCGCCCCGAACACCGTGAGCAGGCTCTTGCCGCCGGGGCTCAGGTGGTACGGGTCGGCCGTCCAGTCCGGCCCGCGGACGGTCAGCGGGAGGTCGTCCCGGTCCCCCATGACCACGAGGGCCGGCGTGGTCATGTGCGTGAAGGTCGGGTTCATGAACGGGTAGTGCTCGGCCGCGAACGGCGTGAGGTCCGCTCCGCCGCGTCCGGCGGTGGCGAGCAGGACGCCCGCCTTGACCCGGGGATCGGAGAGGTCCTCGCCCTCTCCGGTCACGGGGTCGAGGACGCGCAGGCCCAGCAGGTTGCCGGCCGTCTGGCCGCCGAAGGAGTGCCCGGCCGCGGCGACGCGGTCGCGGTCGAGGCGTCCGGCGAGGCCGGGGACGGCGGCCTCCACCGCGTCGAGGTGGTCGAGGACGCGCTTCAGGTCCTCGACCCGGAACCGCCAGATCCGCGGCGTCCGGGGGTCGTCCTCGGGCAGGCCGACCGTCCTCGAGTCGAGGTGGGTGGGCTGGATCACGACGAACCCGCGGGCGGCCCAGTGGTCGGTCAGGGGGCCGTAGCCCTCCAGCGACGACCCGAAGCCGTGCGAGAAGACGATGACCGGCAGGGCATCGCCGGTCGCGGGCGCGGAGACGCGCACGCGCAGGTCCTCCCCGCGCGGGTCCTTCCCGGGGCCCGGCGCCGGCAGCACCACCGGCTTCACCGAGACGACGGGGGCGGGCCGATCGGCGGCGATGTCGCGGATCGGTGTTTCGGTTCTGGTCATGGCTCTTCCCTTTCGACCGCTTCGCGCGGGGCTGCGACGTCGCGGCTACGCTAAAAGCTGACGCTGACGTCAGAGGCAAGGGACGTGGCCGGGGTCACACCGGGAGGCATGATGCGCATCGGCGAGCTCGCCGCCAGGACGGGCGTGAGCGTCCGCGCCCTGCGGTACTACGAGGAGCAGAACCTGCTCGCCGCGGAACGCAGCGCCAGCGGCCAGCGGCACTACCCGGACGGCGCGGTCGACCGGGTCGCGCTGATCCAGCAGCTGTACGGCGCGGGGCTGTCGAGCAGGTCGATCCTGGAGCTGCTGCCCTGCGTCGTGGACGGCGAGGCCACGCCGGAGCTCCTCGACCGGCTCGCCGTGGAACGCGAGCGCATCGACCGGCGGATCAGCGACCTGTCCGGCACCCGGGACAGGCTCGACACCGTCATCACCGCCGCCACCGCGAACCTGCGGACCGGCGAGCACTGCCCCGCCCGCCGAACGGACTGATCACCGCCTGCGGCGGGCGTTCCGGCGGGTGCGGGGACGCGCTTCGGCGGGACGGGTCAGAGGAGGGCGTACATGCGGATGAAGACGGCCTCCGGGTCCGAAGCGCGCGCGAGCCCGACGAAGACGGTCCGGGCGACAGTCGCCGCCGCCCGGCAGGACGGTCCCGCGCAGCAGCGGGCCGTCGACCGTGCCGCCGGTGATGGGGGTGAACTCGGTCCTCTCCCCGGCGCCGTGCCCCACGTGCAGGGTCGGGGCGAGGTCGGCGCGGATCTCGAAGGCGAAGGTCAGGGCGGGCGCGAAGGGGGACGCGGTGTCGGGCATGGCGGCAGGTCAGCGAGGGTCCGACCGATATACAACGGCGTTGTACATCATCGTTGCATCTCGTCCGGCCCGGCCATCGCCGCGAGGCGGCGGGCGAGGCGGGCGGCCGCCTCCCGCAGCTCGGGCGGCTCCAGCACCTCCGTCTCGAAGCCCAGGCGGGCGACGTGCACGGCGATCCGGTCCAGGTCGTCGGCGCCGACGACGAGCACGCACCACCCGTCGCCGCCGTCCTCCACCCGGCCCACCTCGGGCGGCACCAGCTCCCGTACCCGGCCGGGACGGGCGTGCACGCGGATCCGGGCGAGGTGCCGGTACGGCGCCTCGGCCACCGACCGCCGCACGTAGTCGACCGGGTCCGGATGCTCCCTCGCCGCGAAGCGCCAGGTCGTCGCCGTCACCTCGCGCATCCGGTCCAGCCGGAAGGTCCGCCAGCCTTCCCGGTCGACGTCCCAGGCCATCAGGTACCAGCGCCGGCCGGTGGCGACCATCCGGACCGGCTCCACCGTGCGCTCGCCCTCGGCGCCCTCGCGGGCCACGTACCGGAAGCGCACCCGCAGCGCGTCGCGGCAGGCCCGCGCGAGCGTCACCAGCACCTCCGCGTCCACGACGGCCCCGGGCCCGACGAGGGTCTCGGTGGCGCCGTGCACCGCCCGCACCTCGGCGCGCAGCCGGGGCGGCATCACCTGGTCGAGCTTCGCGAGCGCGCGCAGCGCCGCCTCCCCCGCCCCGGCGACCGTCCCGCCCGCCGCCAGCCGCAGCGACACCGCCGTCGCGATCGCCTCCTCGTCGTCGAGGAGCAGCGGCGGCAGCCGGGTGCCCGCGCCGAGCCGGTAGCCGCCGCCGACGCCCGGCACGGCGCGGACGGGGTAGCCGAGCGCGCGCAGCCGCTCCACGTCGCGGCGCACCGAGCGGTCGGTGACGCGCAGCTCCGCGGCGAGCTCTGCGGCGGTCCAGGACGGCCGGCGCTGGAGCAGCCCCAGCAGCCGCAGCACCCGCTCGGTCGTCGCCTCCACGGTCACGCGCTCATCGTTCCACGGGCCGCGGAACGCCCCTCCCCGCCACCGAGCGGCGCCCGCCGCGTCCCGGCCCCGTCAGAGGCACTTGGCGGCGGTGACGATCTCGGCACGCATGTTCAGGTCCATCATGCGGAGTGCGGCGTAGCCGAGATCGGGATGGATGTGGGCGACCGCGTCGCGGACCACCTTGATCTTGAAGTGCCGGACGTAGGCGTCCAGGGCGCTGTAGAGCACGCACTGCTCGGTGACCTGCCCGGCGAGGATGATCTCCTCCACGCCTTCGCGGGAGAGCAGGTACTCCAGCGCCGTCCCGTAGAACGCGCTGTGCCGGACCTTGGCCAGGAAGGCGCAGTCGTCCGGCGGCAGGATCGGCTCCACCAGGTCGGGCCGCTCGCCGTCCAGCGCCCGCTGGACGAGGTCGTGCCGGTCGGCGGTGAAGTCACCGTAATTGTCGTTGACGTACAGCAGCCGCACGTCGTCGCGGTCGCGGGCGCGCTCCAGCAGCCGCCGCAGGGGTTCGATCGTCCGTTCCACGCTCGCCGTGAGCAGGCCCGCGTCCCGGTGGCCGTAGGGGTTCAGCATGTCGACGACGATCAGCGCGCTGGTGCTCACGGGCGTGCTCTGCCCGGTCAGGGCCGTCGCACACCTGGTCCGGGCGGTGGGGCGCAAGGACGGGGATTGCCAACGATCGGGGCCGAGGATCGGGGATTCTCACCGGCTCCGGTCCGGCGCGGCGGGCTTATGGTTGCGGGTCGTCTCCCCTGATCCTTGGAAGGACGTGCGATGGACGAACCGCAGGGACCGGCGCCGCGCTGGTGTTCGTGCCGGGTGCCGGACGAGGCCGGCGACGGCCACGGGCACCGGCCCGGCATCAGCCGCCGGCAGGCGCTCGGCGGGCTGACGGCGGCGGGCGCGCTGGCCCTCGCGGGATGGCCCGGGACGGCGGAGGCCGCGGCGCCGGGAAGGCGGCCGGGACGGGACGTGACCATCACCGTCATGGGCACGTCGGACCTGCACAGCCACGCCGTGAACTGGGACTACTACAAGGACGCCGCGTACAGCGACAGCGCGGGGAACGTGGTCGGGCTGGCGCGGGTGTCGAGCCTGGTGAAGCAGATCCGCGACGCGCGCGGGCGGGAGCGCACGCTGCTCTTCGACGCCGGGGACACCATCCAGGGCACCCCGCTGGGCTTCTACTACGCGACCGTGGAGCCCATCACGAAGACGGGCCTGACGCACCCGATGGCGCTGCAGATGAACGCCATCGGATTCGACGCGGTGGCGCTCGGCAACCACGAGTTCAACTACGGGCTGCCGTTCCTGAACGCATGGATCGGCCAGATGGACGCGCCGGTGCTGGCGGCGAACGCGGTGCACGCGGGCACCACCCGTCCCGCGTTCCGCCCGTACATGATCAAGCGGATGCGCGTGCCGGGGCATCCGCCGATCAGGGTCGGGCTGCTGGGGCTGACGAATCCGGGCGTCGCGATCTGGGACAAGGCGAACGTGTCCGGGAAAATCGACTTCCTGGACCTGGTCGAGACGGCGAAGAAATGGGTCCCGATCGTGCGCGCGCAAGGCGTGGACGTCATGGTCGTGAGCGCGCACGCGGGCGACAGCGGGCTGTCGTCCTACACCGGCGACATCCCGGTGGAGAACGCGTCCGCGATGGTCGCCCAGCAGGTCCCGGGGATCGACGCGATCCTTTTCGGGCACGCGCACGTCGACGTCCCCGAGCGGTTCGTCACCAACGAGGCGAGCGGCGAGACGGTGGTGATGAGCGAGCCGAAGTGCTGGGGCGAGCGGCTGTCGGTCTTCGACCTGACGCTGCGGCACGAGCGGGGGCGGTGGAAGGTCGTCGGGAAGTCGGCGACGACGGTGAACACGAACACCGTGGAGGAGGACCCGGCGCTCGCCGGGCTGGTGAAGAAGCAGCACGACGCCGTGGTCGCCTACGTGAACCAGGTCGTGGCGACCTCCACCGAGGAGATGTCGGCGGCGGAGGCGTGCTGGAAGGACACCGCGATCCTCGACTACGTCAACGCGGTGCAGACCGCGAAGGTCACCGAGGCGGTGGCGGGCACCGAGTACGCGTCCCTTCCGGTGGTGTCGATCGCGGCGCCGTTCAGCCGCGCCGCGACCTTCCCCGCCGGAGAGGTCACCATCAAGGACATCGCCGGGCTCTACATCTACGACAACACCCTGCTCGGCAGCGTCCTGACCGGCGCGCAGATCAAGGACTACCTCGAATACTCGGCGCGCTACTACAAGCAGGTCGCCGCCGGGGACCCCGTCGATCCCGCGTCGTGGACGAACGCCCACGACCTCCCCGACTACAACTACGACCAGTTCTCCGGGGTCACCTACGACATCGACATCGCGCAGGCGGAAGGGGCGCGGATCCGCAACCTCGCCTTCAACGGGACGGCGGTCGCGGACGACCAGAGATTCGTCGTCGCGGTGAACAACTACCGCCAGTCCGGCGGCGGCGGCTTCCCGCACATCACGACCGCCCCGGTGGTCTACAACGCCCAGGTCGCGATCCGCGAGGCGATCGTGGCGTACGCGTCCGCGGCGGGCACCATCGACCCGGCGTCGTTCCACGTGGCGAACTGGAGGCTGGTCCGCGACGGCACGCCCGTCTTCTGACGGCGGCCCGCCCGTCCTCTCGGCGCGGCCCCGCACGGCTTCCGGATGCGGACCCGTGCGGGGCGTGGGACCCTGGTGCCGTGACCTCGGAAGGCGGGACGGCCGGTCCCCAGCGGGCCATGGGCAGGCCGCGCGCGACCTCGCCGGCCGTCCTGGAGCGGCTGGCGTTCGAGCTGTTCGCCCGCAAGGGGTTCGACGAGACCACCGTCGACGACATCGCCGCGGCGGCGGGGATCGCGCGGCGGACGTTCTTCCGCTACTTCTCGTCCAAGAACGACCTGGTGTGGGGCGACTTCGAGGGGCAGCTGCGGAGCCTGCGGGAGCTGCTCGACGAGGCGGACCCGAACGTCCCGATGATGGACGCGGTGCGCCGGGCCGTCGTCGAGTTCAACCGGTTCGACCCGCAGGACGTGCCCTGGCACCGGCAGCGGATGCAGCTGATCCTCGGGGTGCCGACGCTCCAGGCGGACGCGACGCTGCGGTACGCGTCGTGGCGGTCGGTGATCACGGCGTTCGTGGCCGAGCGGACCGGCGCGCCGGTGACGGCGCTGGTGCCCCGGCTCGCCGGCAACGTCGTGCTGTCGGCCTGCGTGTCGGCGTACGAGTTCTGGCTGGCGTCCGGCGAGGAGACGGTGCTCGCCGACGTGCTGGACGAGGCGCTGCGGCAGGTGAGCGCGGGCCTGTCGGCGGTGCTGGACGGCGCCGGCTCGGTGTCGGCGTAGCGGGAGGCGCGGCGGGCGGGAGGCGCGGCGGGCGGGCGTCAGCCGCCGGCACGGACGGCCCCGGCGATCACCTCGCCGATGAGGACGGCCGTGGCGGCGGGCCCGCGCAGCGGCGCGTCCGGGAGGACGGACGTGTCGGCGACGCGGAGCCCGGTCAGGCCGTGCACGCGGCCGTGGCCGTCGACGGCGGCGCCCATCGGCACGGTCCCGCAGGTGTGCTGGGACGTGCCGAGCCGGGCGAGGATCCACGCGTCGAGCAGGCCGTCGTCGTCCAGCGGGCCGGGCGGCGGGTCGGTCAGGCCACCGGAGACCTCGCCGAACGCGTCGGCCGTGACCACGGCGGCCGCGGCGCGCACGGCCTCGCGCATCCCGCGGCGGTCGGCGCCGGTCTCCAGGTAGCCGTAGGTGATCCGCGGCGGGACGTCGGGATCGGCGGAGACGGTGCGGAGCGTCCCGCTCGCGCGGGGCGCCAGCGCCGAGACGAGCAGGGGCAGGGGCGCGCCGGGGGCCGCCGCCTCCCCGCCGACCAGGCCCATGATCGGCACGAGTGACTGGAGGATCTCCAGGTCGCCCGCCGCGGCACCGCCGGTGGAGGGCAGGTGGAGGGCGCCGCCGAGCCAGTTCCCGGACGGCGGCGGCAGCGGGCGCCGGGGGGCCCATTCCACGGTGACCTGGGGATGGTCGCTGAGCGCGGCGCCCACGGCGGGCAGGTCGTGGACGACGGGGATGCCGTGGCGGGCGAGGTCGTCGGCGGGGCCGACGCCGGACAGGTGCAGCAGGTGCGGGGAGGAGAGCGAGCCCGCGCACAGGACGATCTCCCCCGCGTCCAGGACCGTCCGCCGCCCGCCGTGGTCGAGGACCGCGCCGGTCGCCCTGCCGCGCCTGATCTCGACCGAGCGCACCGCGCAGTCGCCGAGGACGGTGAGGTTGGGCCGGCGGGCGGCCTCGCCGAGGAGGTAGGCGACCCCGGTGTTGATCCGCCGGCCGTCCACCGTGTTCGACGGCACCGGGCCGGCCCCGGGCGCGGCCTGGGCGTTCTTGTCGGGGTCGTCCGGGTGCCCGAGGGACCGGGCGGCGGCGTGGAACGCGGCGGCGGCGGGATGGCTCAGGTCCGTGCGGCGGACGGGGACGGGGCCGCCGCCGCCGTGCAGCGCGGTGGCGCCGAAGTCGAGGTCGGTCTCCAGCGCCCGCATGAGCGGCAGCACCCGGTCGTAGGACCACAGGTCCCCGTGGACGGACCAGCGGTCGAAGTCCTCGCGCCGCGCCCGGACGAAGTAGCCGCCGTTGACGGTGGTGGACCCGCCGAGGAACCGCCCGCGCGCCGCCGCGTAGGGCAGGCCGGGCGCGAGGAGGGCCGGGAACGTCCGGACCGCGGCGTTGCCCGGTTGGGCGCCGGGCACGAGGCGCGCGTCCAGGAGGCCGCCGGGGAAGTCCGAGAGCGCGCGCGGGACCGGCCCCGCCTCGGCCAGCAGCACCTCGCATCCGGGGTCCTCACTGAGCCGGGCCGCCAGGACGGCGCCGCTGCCGCCCGCCCCCACCACGAGCACGTCGGGGCGGCGCGGGGCGGGCGTGCTCACGCGGGAATCCGGCGGATCATGAAGCGGGACCTTCCTTTATGGCACTCGATGCATTTACTATCCGTCCAGGACCGATGGTACGAGCCGCCCCGCCAGCCGGGGCGGCCGGGCCGTCGCACGCCGCACGAGGGAGGACCCATGGAGAGCAACGCTCCGCAGAACCCGCCGGCCGACCAGGCCGACGACCGCGCCCAGGACGCCGACGTCGCCGAGTCGCTGATCGAGGAGGTCTCGATCGACGGCATGTGCGGCGTCTACTAGGCCGCACGCCATGGCCCAGCCCGTGCCGGACCTCGACCTCGACCGCGCCTGGGACCTGCACCCGCAGGTCTCGGTGCGGCCCGAGCCCTTCGGCGCGCTCCTCTACCACTTCGGGACGCGCAAGCTGTCGTTCCTGAAGGACCGCCGCCTCCTGGAGGTCGTGCGGTCCCTCGGGGAGGCGCCCACCGCCCGGGAGGCGTGCACCCGCGCCGGCGTCCCCGCGGCGGACCTGCCGAGGTTCGGCGCGGCGCTCGGCGCCCTCGCCGGCTCCTCCATGCTCGTGGAAAGGACCCCATGACCCTCGCTCCGCAGAGCCCCGCGCAGCGGCCCGGGACGCGGCTGGTCGACCTGTTCGAGTACGGGCTCGACGCGCCGATCTGCCTGACCTGGGAGCTCACCTACGCCTGCAACCTGTCGTGCGCGCACTGCCTGTCCAGCTCGGGACGGCGCGACCCGCGCGAGCTGAGCACCGAGGAGTGCAAGGCCGTCATCGACGAGCTGGAGGCCATGCAGGTCTTCTACGTCAACATCGGCGGCGGCGAGCCGACCGTCCGGCCCGACTTCTGGGAGCTGCTGGACTACGCCACCGCCCACCACGTGGGCGTGAAGTTCTCCACCAACGGCGTCCGGATCACCCCGGAGGTCGCCGAGCGGCTCGCGGCCAACGACTACGTGGACGTGCAGATCTCGCTGGACGGCGCGACGCCCGAGGTCAACGACGCGGTTCGCGGCGCCGGCTCCTACGACACCGCGATCCGCGCGATGCGCAACCTGCGCGACGCGGGCATGAAGAACTTCAAGCTGTCGGTGGTGTGCACCCGCCACAACATCCCGCAGATGGACGCGTTCAAGGCGATCGCCGACGAGTACGGCGCGCAGCTGCGGCTGACGCGGCTGCGCCCGTCCGGCCGCGGCGCGGACGTGTGGGACGAGCTGCACCCGCGCCAGGAGCAGCAGCGCGAGCTGTACGACTGGCTGGTGGCGCACGGCGACAGCGTGCTGACCGGCGACTCGTTCTTCCACCTGTCGGCCTACGGCAAGGCGCTGCCCGGCCTGAACCTGTGCGGCGCCGGACGGGTGGTGTGCCTCATCGACCCCGTCGGCGACGTGTACGCCTGCCCGTTCGCGATCCACGACGAGTTCCTCGCGGGCAGCATCCGGCAGCCCGGCGGGTTCGCCCGCGTCTGGCGCGAGTCGGACCTGTTCCGGAACCTGCGCGAGCCGCAGACCGGCGGGGCGTGCGCGTCCTGCGGCTTCTACGACACGTGCAAGGGCGGCTGCATGGCCGCCAAGTTCTTCACCGGCCTGCCGCTGGACGGTCCCGACCCCGAATGCGTGCAGGGGCACGGCGAGAAGCTGCTGGCGCGGCGTCCCGAGGACCGGGCCGGCATCCCGAAGCCGTCCGCCGACCACTCGCACCGCATTTCGCCGCCGCGCCGGCGGCCGGTGCCGGTCACGCTCATGAGCCGCCCGCCGGAGCGCCCGCCGGTGAGCGCCTGCGAGGAGAACCCGCTGGCCGGACTCCGGCTTTCCTAACGGTTCCCCTGGCGGTTCCTCTACCGGACCCTCCGGGGTCCGCCCATTCAGGAGACATCGACATGTTCAAGAACCCGTGGTTCGAGACCGTGGCCGAGGCGCAGCGCCGGGCCAAGCGGCGGCTCCCGCACATGGTCTACGGGGCGCTGGTCGCGGGCTCGGAGCGCGGCCGCACCATCGACGCCAACACGAAGGCGTTCGGCGACCTCGGCTTCGCGCCCCGGGTCGTCGGGCACAAGGCGCAGCGCGACCTGTCCACCACCGTGATGGGCGTGGAGACCTCCATGCCCGTGCTCATCTCCCCCACCGGCGTGCAGGCCGTGCACCCCGACGGGGAGGTGGCGGTGGCTCGGGCCGCCGCGAACCGGGGCGTCATCATGGGGCTCAGCTCGTTCGCGAGCAAGCCCGTGGAGGAGGTCGCGGAGGCCAACCCGAACGTCTTCTTCCAGATGTACTGGAGCGGCGACCGCGACGCGATGGTCCAGCGCCTCGACCGCGCGAAGAAGGCGGGCGCGAAGGCGCTGATCGCCACGCTCGACTGGTCGTTCTCCAACGGCCGGGACTGGGGCAGCCCCATGATCCCGGAGAAGATCGACTTCAGGACGGCCGCGAAGCTCGCGCCGGGCGTGCTGCCGCATCCGGGCTGGCTGTGGAAGTTCGCCAAGGAGGGCCGCATCCCGGACCTCACCACCCCGAACCTGAAGCCGCCGAACGGCCCGGCGCCCACCTTCTTCGGCGCGTACGGCGAGTGGATGCAGACACCGCCTCCCACCTGGGAGGACGTCGCGTGGCTGCGCGAGGAGTGGGGCGGCCCGTTCCTGCTCAAGGGCGTCACCCGCGTCGACGACGCCAAGCGCGCCGTGGACGCGGGGGTGACGGCGCTGTCGGTGTCCAACCACGGCGGCAACAACCTCGACACGACGCCCGCCACGATCCGGGTCCTGCCGTCGATCGCCGAGGCGGTCGGCGACCAGATCGAGGTGCTGCTGGACGGCGGCGTGCGGCGCGGCGGCGACGTCGCCAAGGCCCTCGCGCTCGGCGCGCGCGCCGTGCTGATCGGCCGCGCGTACCTGTGGGGGCTGGCCGCCAACGGGCAGGCCGGCGTGGAGAACGTCCTGGACATCATGCGCGGCGGCCTCGACTCCGCCGTGCTCGGGCTCGGCCACGCCTCGGTGAATGAGCTCGGCCCCGACGACCTCGTCATCCCGCCCGGCTTCGCGCTGACGCTGGGCGGCGGCGGCTCGGCCGGCTGACGTGCCCGGTGCCGGAGACCTTGCCGGTGGCGGAGACCCGGCAGGCGCCGGAGACCTGGCCGGGGCCGCCTGGACGGACGTCCGGGCGGCCCCGCTCGTCCTGGTGCCGGTCGGGTCGACCGAGCAGCACGGGCCGCACCTCCCGCTGTCCACCGACACGATGATCGCGGAGGCGGTCGCCGCACGCGCGGCGGACGCCCTGCGCCCGGAGGCGGGCGGGCAGGTGCTCGTCGCGCCGGCGATCGCGTTCGGGGCGAGCGGCGAGCACGCCGGCTTCCCCGGCACGGTCTCGATCGGGCACGAGACGCTGAACGCGGTGCTGGTGGAGACCGTGCGGTCGCTCGCGCTCTGGGCGGGACGCGTCGCCTTCGTCAACGGGCACGGCGGCAACGTCCCCACCCTCGACGCCGCCGCCGGCCGGATGCGCGCCGAGGGGCACGACACCGCCTGGGTCGGCTGCGGCGTGCCCGGCGGCGACGCGCACGCCGGGGTCACCGAGACGTCCGTGATGCTGCATCTGGCCCCCGGCCTGGTGCGTCCGTTCGGCGGCGTCACCGGGGAGACCCGCCCGCTCGCCGCGATCATGCCGGAACTGGTCGCGGGCGGCGTCCGCGCCGTCTCGCCGTCCGGCGTGCTCGGCGACCCGGCCGGAGCGTCCGCGGGACGGGGCCGCGAGATCGCCGCGGAGATGGTGGCGTCGGTCGTCCGCCGGATCGGCCGCTGGCGGGCGGACGAGCACGGCCGCCTCCTCGACCCCGCCGCCGCGCGGCCATGAGCGCGCCGAAGGATCGGTTCCGGCTGCCCGCCGGCCTCCCCGTCGCGCTGGCCCGGGACACCTCGCTCTGGTCGGGCGGGCGCGTCGCCACCGGCGGCGCTCCCTGGAAGGTGGTGCGGCTGGCGGACGCGGCGCGCCCGCACCTGGCGGCGCTGCGCCGGGCGGGCCGGTCCGGCCTCGCCGACCCCTCGCCGCTCGGGCGGGCGCTGGCCCGCAGGCTCCTCGACCTCGGCATGGCCGACCCGCTCCCCGCGCCGCGTCCCGGCCCGCACGACGTGACGGTGGTGATCCCCGCCTACGAGCGGGCCGACGAGCTGGAACGGTCCGTGGCCGCCGTCGGGGACGTGCCGGTCGTCGTCGTGGACGACGCGTCGCCCGACCCCGGACCGCTGCGGCGGGTCGCGGAGGCGCACGGCGCGCGGCTCGTCCGGCACTCCCGCAACCGGGGCCCGGCGGCGGCGCGCAACACCGGCCTGCGCCTGGTCGAGACCCGGTTCGCCGCGTTCGTGGACTCCGACTGCCGCCCGATGGCGGGCTGGCTCGACGTCCTCGTCCCGCACTTCGACGACCCGCGCGTCGCCGCCGTCGCCCCCCGGATCGTGCCGATGTCGGACGACACCGGGCTGCTGGCCCGCTACGAGACCGCGCGGTCGGCGCTGGACATGGGCCTGCGGCCCGCGCTGGTCCGGCCCGGCGGCCGGCTCGGGTTCGTGCCGACCGCGACGCTGCTGATCCGGGTCGCGGCCGTCCCGGACGATCCGTTCGACGAGGACCTGCGGCTTGGCGAGGACGTCGACTTCGTCTGGCGGCTGGGCGACCGGGGGTGGAACGTCCGCTACGAGCCCGCCGCGCGGGTCGCGCACACGCCGCGGCTGCGCCCGGCGGCCTGGGCGCGGCGGCGGCACGAGTACGGCACGTCCGCCGCCGACCTCGCCCGGCGGCACCCCGGCCGGCTCGCGCCGGCCCGTCCGTCGCTGTGGAACCTCGCCGTGCTCGGGCTGCTCGCGCGCGGACGCCCGGGCGCGGCCGCCGGCGTCGCGGGAGTGGCGGCGGCGCTGCTGGCCAGGCGGCTGTCGCGGCTGCCCGCCGACTGGAGCCTGGCCGCCGCGATCGTCGGCAAGGGCGTCACCGCCGACGCCGCCGCCCTCGGGCACGCGCTGCGGCGCGAGTGGTGGCCGCTCGGCCTGGTCGCGCTCGCCGCCTCGCGCCGGAGCCGGGTCGCGCGCGCGGCGGCCGCGGCCATGCTCGCCCCCATCGCGCTGGAATGGCTGCGGCAGCGTCCGGTCGTCGATCCCGTCCGCTACACGGTCCTGCGGCTCGCCGAGGACGTCGCCTACGGGTCCGGTGTAACGGCCGCGTCCGCCCGCGCGCGCTCGGCCGCTCCCCTGCTCCCGGACGTCCGGTTCCCCGAGTCGTTCCCGGCCGCCGCAGAACGGGCGCGCAAGGCCGCCGGACGGTGGATCGCGGCCGTCCGCCCGGCCGGCCGCGATCCGCGCTCACGCCTTCCGCGCTGAGACGCCGGAGTCAGCGGTTGAGGGCGCCGAGGTCGACCGGCAGCTGGGCGCCGGTGATGTACTTGCCCTCGTCGGAGGCCAGGAACGCGACGATGTTCGCGATGTCCTCCGGCTCGACCATCTCGTAGGGCAGCGTCGCCATGTAGATGGGCGCGAGCAGCGGGGTCTGCTCCAGCAGCTCGGTCATCGTCCCGGCGGTCATGCCGGTCCGCACCCCGTGCGGGTGGACGGTGTTGACCCGGATGTCGTGCTCGCCCAGCTCGTTGGCCAGCACCTTCGCCAGGCCGACGACGCCGTGCTTGGACGAGGCGTAGTGGGCGAGGAACGGCAGCCCCTTCAGGCCCGCCACCGAGCTGGTGATGATGATCGAGCCGCCCTGGCCCTGCTCGATGAGCGTCGGGACGGTGGCCTTGACCGTCTTCCACACCCCCGTGAGGTTGGTGTCGATGATGTCCTGCCACTGCTCCTCTTCGAGCTCCCAGGTGCGGCCGTAGTTCACGATCCCGGCGTTGGCCACCACGACGTCCAGCCGGCCGAGCTCGGCGACGCCCTCGCTGACGGCCGACTGGAGCGCGGCGAGGTCGCGCACGTCCGCCTTGCGGGCCACCACGCGGCGCCCCTGGGCCTCCACGAGCTTGGCGGTCTCGTCCAGGTCGGACTGGGCGGAGGGCTCGTAGGGGACGTACGAGCTGGCCGACCCCACGAGGTCGACCGCGATGATGTCGGCGCCCTCGGACGCGAGCCGGACGGCCTCCGCGCGCCCCTGCCCGCGCGCCGCACCGGTGATGAAAGCGACCTTGCCTGTCAAACGCGCCATGGCTTACTTCCTCCACATGGGTCAGACCCGGCGACGCAGAGGTGGAAGGCCTTTTCGGGCGGACAACGGCTGCGCTGCCATCGGGCCGATAAGCGGTCCAGGCCATAGTGGCACTCAGTGTCAAAAGGAGCAAGGGCCTGCTCGCACCGCATCACCACCGGTCACGGGACGCGGACGACGGCGGCGTGTACTTCGTCGCCCTCTCCGGCCTGTCCGAGCCGACACTGCTGGCGCAGGCGATCTGCGACGCGCTCGGCCTCGCCGAGCAGGGCGGCGAGCCCGCCGCGTCCCGGCTGGCCGACCATCTCGCCGACCGGCGGGTGCTGCTCGTCCTCGACACCTGCGATCACCTGCTCGACGAGTGCGCCGCGCTGGCCGAGGCGCTGCTGCGGAGCGCGCCTGGGCTGCGAGCAGGGCGTCTCGGCGCGGGACGTTCCGGCGGAGGCCCGCCTGCCGTACTGAAGACGTCCCCCGCCGGCCCGGGCCGATCGAGGTCCGCGCGCCGGTTCAGGCCGGGTCGGTGCCGGTCAGGCGCTCCCAGTGGCGCCGGACGTCGGCCCAGGGGAAGCGCGGGCCGGGGTCGATGCGGCGCCGCACCAGGACGCCGGGGTCATCGGACGCGGGGACCATCTCCCGGTCCAGGTCACTGTGGCGCACCAGGCGGACGAGCGCCGGGTGCGTCTCCGTGAGGACGGTCAGCAGATCCATCAGCGCGGCCGTCTGCTCCGGCGGGAAGTCCTCGGAAGGGATCTGCGACCGCGAGTGGAAATGGTCGGGGTGGCGGCCGGTGTTGACGAGCTCGATCCCGATCGACGGGGTGTTGTGCCCCGCGGCGTGGGCGGCGATCCGGTCGAGCGGCACGAAGCGGTGGCAACCGCCGTCGCGGTCGACGTAGAGGTGTCCGCACACCCCGGTCCCGTCGTCGGTCCCGGCCGCGCTCCGTTCGGCGTAGTCCCATGCCTCGGACAGCGTCGGGATCTCCGTGGCGTGCAGGACGACGGTCGTGATGGACTCCGGGGACCTCCGCTTCAGCGACCCCCACCAGGAGACGAGCCGGTCGTCCACGGGAGGACCTGCGGGCGCCGTCATGATCTCCATGCTAACGGCGACAAATGACGCAAAAGGCATCTATATCAATAGCTTGCCGTTCTTTGGCGATATGACAGCGAAGATGGCATCAACGCATATCGGAGCGCCAGCGGGGACTCCCCTGGCGCCGGAGCATCGGGGGATGCCGTGAGCGATCTGATCGCCGTCGCCTACCCGGACGTGGACACCGCCGTGACGGTGCGCGACCGGCTGATCGACATGCAGCGCCGGAAGCTGATCACGCTCGGCGACGCCGCGGTGGTGGAGAAGCGGCCGGACGGAAAGATCAAACTGCACCAGATCCACAGCACCACGCGCGCGGGAGCCCTGTGGGGCGGCGTGTGGGGCGGCCTGCTCGGCATGCTGTTCTTCGCGCCGCTGCTCGGCGCGGCGGTCGGCGCCGCCGCCGGGGCCGCCGGGGGCTCGATGACCGACGTCGGCGTGGACGACTCGTTCATGCGGGAGGTCGGCGCGAAGCTCCAGCCGGGCGGCGCGGTGCTGTTCCTGCTGGTCATCTCCGTCACGCCGGACCGGGTCATCCCGCAGATCGCCGAGTACGGCGGCGAGGTGATGCAGACCTCCCTCAGCAACGAGGCCGAGGCCCACCTCCGCGAGACCCTGGAGGCCGCGAAGCAGGCGCACCAGCCCGCCGGGGCGTCCGTGCCCTGACCCGTGACATCCGGCGCCGGGGCCGGGGCCCACGGGTCCCGGCCCCGGCGCGTCACCTGTCGCCGGGCTCGTCGTCGTCGCGCTCGGCGGGCTCGTTGTCGCTCGGCTCGTTGTCGGCCGGCTCGTTGTCGCTCGGCTCGGCGCCGGTCAGGCGCGCGCTCAGACGATGCGAGACGCGGACGTCGCGGTAGGTCACGTTCGGCTTCACGGGGCGGGGCAGGTTCCGCCGCTCGGTGCTCGCGCCCGACTCGCCCTCCGGGTCGGCGCCCGCCCGCTCGGTGACGTCCGGCGTCTCGCGGAAGACGACTTCGTCCGCCTTCACGGAGGCGCCGATCTCCACATCCGGTTTCCGTTCCGGTTCCGGCATCGCTCCCCCTTCACATTCCCGGCAACCGCTTGAGGACGCCGCCGATCAGGTCCCGGCCGGCGCGGACGGACTTCCTGGTCAGCGCCGCCGCCAGCTCGCCCGCCGCGAGGTCGTCCGGCCTCTCCGGGACGTCCCGCGCCGCCTGCCGGTCCCGCTCGTCATGCGCCGCCCGCGGCTCGCGCTCGTGCCGCCGCTCGCGCTCCCGCTCGTCCCGCCGCCGCTCCTGCTCGTCCCGGCGGGGCGGTGGCCCCGGGGCGGGCGGCGGTGTGCTGGGGCGCGACGGTTCCGGTCCGGGCTCGCGCCCGACGTGCGGACGGCGGGGCGGCCTGTGGGCCTCCGTCCCGTTCCGCGCCCGGTTTTTCACGTCGCCGCCCGGCGCGCGGGCCGCCCGGCCCGCGTCCAGGCCCTCGATGGCCCGGCCCGCTCCCCTGCCGGCGTCGTCCACCGCGCGCGCCGTGCCCGCGCCGGCGTCCCGGAGCGCGCCGCCCGCGCCCCCGCCCAGCTCGCCCGCCGCCGCGCCGGCGCCGCGCGCCGTCCCGGCGAGGAGCTCGGGGTTCGCGTCGACCGTCTCCAGCACCCGGTCGATGATCCGTGCGACGTTGTCGAGCCGCACCTTGAGCAATGCCTGCGCCTCCACGCCCTTGAGGACGAGGCTGACCCGGCCGAGGGTCACGTCGGCGCCGACGCCGAGGGAGAGGACGTCGAGCACGGCGGCGTGCAGCGACACGTCGGCGCGCAGCTCGTCGACCTCGAGCTCGATCTCGTCGACCTTGACGACCGGGACGTCCAGGAGGACGTCCGGGTCCTCGCCGGGCGCGCCGCCGGCGGGCGGCTGGTCCATGGCTTCTCCTCGGGTGCGCGCGTGCGGCCGTTCCGACGTCCCCTTACCGGCGGAGGCCGGCGCGAACCCTGGCCGGTGCGCGGTTTTGCCCGGATATGGCGAGGAGATTCCGTGATCATCGGGGAACGGCGCGTGGACGTCCGCCGGCGGGCCCGGCGGGACGTCCGGCGCGTCAGACCTCGCGCCTGCGGGCCGCCGCCGCGAGCAGCGCCGCCACCAGTGCGAACGCGGCACCGATCAGCCAGACCGCGACGTAGCCGCCCTCGCCGGGGTCGTCCCGGCCGGCGGGCGCGGCGAGCAGCGTCCCGAACAGCCCGCCCGCGACCGCGCCGCCGACCGTCTTGACGTTGTTGTAGACGGCGGTGGCGACGCCCGTCCGGGACGGGTCGGACGCCTCGGCGATCACCGTGGGCATCGCACCGAGCGCGGTGCCCATCCCGAGGCCCATCAGGGTCAGCTCGGCGACCACTCCCCACAGCGCGCCGTGCGCCGCCGCGAACGCGACGAACCCGACGCCGACCAGCAGGAACGAGCCGATCAGCGCGGTGCGGTAGCCGACCTTCGCGGCGATCCGGGCGGCGCACGCGGAGCCCGCGATGCTGGCGATCATGGCGGGCAGCGTGGCGAGCGCGATCGACAGCGAGGACAGCCCGAAGCCGTAGCCGGCCTCGTCCCGGTCGGTGGCGAAGAAGGTGGCGTTCGGGGACTGGCCTCCGAAGTAGACCACGCCGAACGCGAACGAGGCGAAGTAGAACGGCGCGACGTGCCGTCCCGCCATGGCGCGCAGGTCCACGAGCGGCTCGGCGGTGCGCAGCTCGACGAGCGTCCAGGCGCCGAGCAGGACCAGGCCCGCCAGGGTGGGGACCAGGACGCGCGCGCTCAGCCAGCCGTGGTCGCCGGCCGACGACACCCCGGCGAGCAGCCCCAGGACGGCGAGGCCGAGCAGCACGACGCCGGGCCGGTCGACCCGTCCGGCGGCGCGGGTCACCGACTCGGGGATCGCGACCATCGAGACGGCCACGCACGCCAGCGCGAGCACGGCGGGGACGGCGAGGGCGATCCGAACGTCGCCGAAGACCTTGCCCGCCGCGCCCATCCCGACGGCGCCGAGCAGGCCGCCGAGGGTCAGCGCGCCGACCAGCCGGGCGATCGCGCGGCGGGCCGGGCCGACGGGGAGCCGGTCGCGGATCAGCGCGATCTCCAGCGGCAGCAGTGCGACGAGCGGGCCCTGCAGGAGGCGCCCGAGCAGCAGCACCGGGAAGGCGGGTGCGACCGCGCAGAGCACCGAGCCGGCCGCGACGCAGGCCAGCGCGATCCGCAGCATCCGGCGGTGGCCGTGCAGGTCGCCGAGCCGCCCCAGGGCGGGCGCGCAGACCGCCGCGGACAGCAGCTGGACGGACACGACGAGCGCGACGGTGGAGTCGGAGACGCCGAAGGTGTCGCCGATGCTCGGCAGGATCGGCGCGATCCCGGCCTGCAGGAACCCGCTGACCAGCTCGAACAGCACCAGCAGCCCGACCACGGCGGTGACGGACCGCACCGGCGGCGCGCCCGCGTCCGGCGTGCCCGCGTCCGGCGCCCCGGACGCGGCGCCGGCGGCGGGGGCCGTCACGCGTCCGCCAGGCGGCGCACGGCGAGCTCGGCCAGCAGCGCCGCCGCGTCGGGCAGGACGGCGTCGTCGTAGGCGGCCTGCGGGGAGTGGTTCATCGGCGCGGTGGCCGGTTCGCGGTCGGCGGGGCAGGCGCCGAGCCCGATGAACGCGCCGGGGACCTGCTGGAGGACGAACGAGAAGTCCTCGGAGCCGGCCATCGGGCGCGGGATGTCGAAGACGCGCGCGCCGCCGAACAGGTCGCGGGCGGTGCCGAGCGCGAACGCGGCCTCGTCCGGGGCGTTGACGGTGACGGGGTACTGCTCGGCGTAGTCGATGTCGGCCTCGACGCCGTGGGCGGCGGCGATCCCGCGCACGGTCCGCTCGACGCCCGCGCGGACCCTGCGGTGGGCCTCCTCGGAGAACGACCGCACGGTGACGTCCATCGACGCGGTCTCGGGGATGACGTTCCCGGCCGTCCCGGCGTGGATCGAGCCGACGGTGACGACGGCGGGGTCGAAGATGTCCAGCTCGCGGGTGACCATCGTCTGGAGCGCGCCGACCATCGCGGCGAGCGCCGGCACCGGGTCCTTGGCGCCGTGCGGGGACGAGCCGTGCCCGCCCTTGCCGCGGACGACCACGTGGACGGCGTCGGACGCGGCCATCGCCGTCCCGCTCCGGCTGACGATCGTGCCCTGCGGCAGTCCGGTGGAGAAGACGTGCAGGGCATAGGCGGCGACGGCGCCCTCCCCGGCCGCGTCCAGCACCCCCTCGTCGATCATGATCTCGGCGCCGCCCATCCCCTCCTCGCCGGGCTGGAACATCAGCACCACGTCGCCGGCCAGCTCGGCGCGGCGCGCGGCGAGCAGCCTCGCGGCGCCGACGAGGCCCGCGACGTGCAGGTCGTGCCCGCAGGCGTGCATGCGGCCGGGGATCCGCGAGGCGTAGTCGAGGCCGGTGTCCTCCTGGACGGGGAGCGCGTCCATGTCGCCGCGCAGCAGCACGGCGGGGCGGCGGCCGTCCGCGCGGGCGGCGCCGCCCCGCAGCACGGCGGTGACCGAGCTGAGGCGCTCACCGGTGGTGATCTCCAGCGGCAGCCCGTCCAGCGCGGCGAGGACCTTCTCCTGGGTGCGCGGCAGGTCGAGGCCGATCTCGGGCTCCCGGTGCAGGGCGCGGCGCAGCTCGGTCAGTTCTTCCCGCAGGTCAGCGGCATCGTCACAGACAGACATGGGGGTATGGTGCGGAAGCGGACCCTTTCCGCCCGGCTTCTGCCGGTATCCACCGCGAGAGGCCGCCCGGATGCCGACATCGACCACCCTCGACGAGCTCGACCACCTGCTCGTCACCGCGCTGCAGACCGCTCCGCGCGCCGACTGGCGGCGGATCGGCGCCGCGATCGGCGCGGACGCCTCCACCGCCGCGCGCCGCTGGGCGCGGCTGACCGGGGCGGGGCTGGCCTGGCTGGCGTGCTTCCCGGCCGCGGTCGACTGGCTGACCCCGGTGGTGGCGTTCATCGAGATCGACTGCGTGCCGGGCCGGCTGCACGCGGTGGCCGCGGAGATCGCCGAGGACCCGCACGTGTTCAACCTGGAGCACGTCACCGGCGGCCGGGACCTGCTCATGACCGTGGTGGTCCGCGACAACGCGGAGCTCGCCCGCTATGTCGGCTTCCGGCTCGGCCGGCTGGACGGCGTCGCCGCGACCCGCACGCAGATCGCCACCACCCTGCACTCCGAGGGCAGCCGGTGGCGGCTCGACCGGCTCGGCCGCGAGCAGCGGGACCTGCTGGCGGGCGACCGCCCGCGCGGTCCGGGCGAGCCGGGCGGGTGGGTGCTGCGCGCCGAGGACCAGGCGCTCGCGCGGCTGCTGGTGGAGGACTGCCGGCAGCCCGTCGCGCGGCTCGCCGAGCGCACCGGCCTCAGCCCGACCACCGTGCGGCGCCGCCTCGCCCGGATGCACGGCGGCGGCGCGCTGATGTACCGGTGCGAGGTCGCGCGGTACCTGTCCGGCTGGCCGGTGACGGTGTACCTGTGGGGCGCGGCGCCGCCGGACGAGGTGGCGCGGCTCGCGGCGCTGCTCGCCGGGCTCCGCGAGACCCGGATGTGCGCGTCGCTGACCGGGTCGGACAACGTGCTGTTCACCGTGTGGCTGCGGTCGGTCGAGCGCGTCCAGTCGTTCGAGACGGCGCTGCGGCGGCGCTTCCCGCAGCTGACGATCACCGACCGGGCGGTCGCGCTGTGGCAGGTGAAGCTCGCCGGTCAGCTGCTCGACCCGCAGGGCCGGCACCTGCGCACCGTCCCGTTCTGGACCTGGGACGACCCCGGCACCGAGGACGCGCTCGGCGACCTGGTCGCGCGGCTGCGCGAGGGGCCCGGCCCGTCCGCCTCCGCCCCCTGACGGGCGTCGTCGTTTATCGTGGTCTACCGCCCGCCACGCGCCCTGTTCCGTCCCGCCGCGGCGGGACGCCCGAGCCTGTGCCGTGGGCGGCGGGGCCAGGGAACTCCATGAGAAAGGCGGGGGCGTGACTCAGCGACGACCGCGGCTCTCGGCCGACGACCCGGCGAAGGAGGAACCGGTGGGCGGCGGCACGGGCGAGGTGCCGGACGACGTCACCGCCGCCGTGGAGCGGGTGCTGAGCGCGGCCGCGCTGCTGTGGAACCGCGCCGACCAGGGCCTGGAGCCGGCGGTGTCGCCGATCCAGCTGCGCGCCGTGGAGGCGATCGCCCGGTTCGGCCGGCCGAACCTCGGCCGGCTGGCCGAGGAGCTCGGCGCGATCCCGTCGTCCGCGAGCCGGCTGTGCGACCGGCTGGAGGCGGCGGGCCTGGTCGTGCGGGAGCACGCGGTCGCCGACCGGCGGGAGATCCTCGTCCGGCTGAGCAAGCAGGGCGAGCGGCTGCACTCGGAGCTGACCCGGCGCCGCCGGGCGGCGGTGCGCGAGGTCCTCGCGCAGCTGTCGCCCGCGTCCCGGGGGCGGCTGATCGACGCGCTCACCGAGTTCGACATGGCGCGCGAGCGGCAGGACGCGGGCGCGTCCGAGGCGCTCGACTCGCGGACGGCCTGACGCCGCCGCCCGCGCCCCGCTTCCCGCCCGCGCCGCCCGCCGCCCGCGCCGCCCGCGAGGTACCGGAGGGAATTCGGGTGCTCCTCGACATCAAGTATTTGCCATGTGGCAAGCTTTTTGGCAGTCTTCCCCTGCGTCGTCCGTCCCGGTCCGGACGAGCCGCGGGGGGACCATGCCCCCGGGAGGTGACGGCCCGGACAACGAGATGGGGTCGCAATGAGCACGCACGGCCGCGCGGCCGAGGTCGAACGGGCGCTGCGCACCGCCCCGGCGCATGCGCTCCCGGAGACGCTGGCCGCCCTCCTCCAACGGGAGCTCCCCCGGATCCGCGGCGCACGCCTCCTGGTGAACGACTACCACTCGCGCCTCCTGCTCCCGGTCGAGCCCTTCCCCACCGCACCGGCGCGGCCGGCCGGAGGGGAGCCGGCCGCGCCGGTCAGGATCCACGGCTCCGCGGCGGGACGCGCGTTCGTCTCCCGGCGGCCCGTCGTCGAGCCCGTCCCCGGCGGCGGCTCCAAGCGGCCGGACGGCATGGACGCCCGGGTGTACTCGCCGGTCACCGCGCGGGGCGAGCGGCTCGGCGTCCTGGAGTTCGGGTCGTCGGGCGGCGGCTGGGACGACGGCGAGCTGGCCGAGCTCGCGGAGATCGGCGCGGTGTTCGGGTCGGCGCTGCGGGTCGCCTGGAACCACACCGACCGGTACGAGCGGGCCCGGCGCAGCCAGCGGCTCACGCTCGCCGCCGAGCTGCAGTGGCAGCTGCTGCCCGGGCACGCCTGCACCGGGGACGGCTACGCCCTGGCCGGGCACCTGGAGCCCGCCTACTCGATCGGCGGCGACAACTTCGACTGGTCCGCCGAGCACGACCACCTCGCGCTGAGCGTCACCAACGGGTCGGGCACCGGCATCCAGGCGGCGCTGCTGACGTCGCTGACGGTCGGGGCGCTGCGCAACGCGCGCCGGTCCGGCGCCGACATCGGCGAGCAGGCGAGCCTGGCCAACGACATGGTGCACGTCCGCTACGGCGGGCGAGAGTTCACCGAGACGCTGGTCATGCGGATCGACCTGGCCGACGGCGTGGTGCACGTCATCGACGCGGGCTCGCCGCGGATCCTGCGGATGCGCGGCGCCGAGGTGGCGCCCGTCCCGCTGGAGCAGCAGCTCCCGCTCGGCATGTTCCCCGACACCGAGTACCGGCCGCAGCGGTTCCGGCTGGAACCCGGCGACCGGCTCGTCATCGTCAGCGACGGGGTGTTCTCCGCGCGGTCCGCGCGCGGCGAGTTCGGCACGCACGCGCTGGAGCAGGCGACCCGCCGCAGCCGCCTGCAGGACGTGGTGGAGGTGCCGCTGACCATCATCAGCGAGCTGATCGAGCACCACGAGGGCACCGACCTCGCCGACGACGCCGTGGTGGTCTGCCTGGACTGGCACGGCCCCGCCGCGCGCCCCGCCGCCGAGCCGGAGTAACCTCCCGCTTACCGAGCCGAGGAGGAGGCGCGATGGACGGGCTGGACGCGATGGAGACCGTGCGGGCGGCCGACGGGATCATCCACGACGTGGGCGCGGCGTGGATGCTCGACCCGGCGACGCCGGAGCGCGGGAAGCAGACCGGATACGACAACCCGTTCGCCTTCTACTTCGCGGGCCGCGGCGGCGTCCTCGGGGACGTCGACGCCGACGTGGTGGCCGCCGCGATGGGCTGGTTCCCGCCGCAGGTCGTCCGGCTCTTCTGGGACGAGGGCGTCGCGGTCGCCGGGGCGCGCGAGGCCGCCCGGCGGTACGCGGTGACGTGCGCGCAGTGGGGCCGCGACCACATCGGCGACGCCGGCGGCGAGCGGCTGTGCGAGCTGGCCGGCCGCGTCGTCGACGCCGCCGAGGGCTCCGGGCTGCCGCTGTTCTGCGGGTGGCGGGCCGAGCCGCTGGTCGACGACGTCCCGGGCCGCACCGCGCAGCTCGTGCACGTGCTGCGGGAGTGGCGGGGCGCGCTGCACCTGGTGGCGACGACGGCCGCCGGGCTCGCGCCGCTGGAGGCCGTGCTCGCCGGCTCCGACGAGGGCCGGGCGCGCTTCCTCGGCTGGCGCGGCGACCTCCCCGACTGCTCCGGGCTGAAGGGGCGCCGCGCGGAGGCGGAGGAGGCCACCGACCGGCTCGCCGCCGCCGTGTACGAGCGGGCGCTGTCGCCCGCCGAGCGCGCCGAGTTCGCGGAGCTCGTCCGCGCGGTCCGCGCCGCCGCGCTGGGCTGAGCACCGGGCCGAGAGCCGGGCCCACGCGCTTTTTGTCGTCCGGGGCACAAGAACCGTCCGGCGATTGTGTCAGCGGGCGACTGTCGCGGCGGCGGGGCGGCGTCCATTGTTGCCCCGTATCCGTCCGCGTCCGGAAGGAGAACGTGATGGGGCGACCACCCCACCCCGTCGTTCGCCGCCCGTCGCGCCGGCTCGGCGGGCTCGCCGTGCTGGGCGCGTCGGCGCTCGTCGCCGCCGCGGCGGCGCTCCCCGTCCGCGCCCTCGCCGCCGCCCCCGCGGCCGATCCGGCCGCCGACCGGGTCGAGACGCCGGTCGCCACGGGTTCGCCCGTCACCGGCGTCACCGAGACCATGGTGCGGGTGCGGGTCCCGCTGCCGTCCTCGGCGGGCCCGCGCCCGGAGGCCTGCGACTGGCTGTCGTACCTGCGGTTCCGGGACTCCGCCGGCCCCGCGGCGTCGGCGCGGGCCGACAGGATCCTCGTCGCGCAGCCCGGCATCCTGGAGGGCGCGGGCGCCTTCGACAGCGTCGCCCGCAACACCGTCGCGGCCGCCGCGAGGAACGGGAAGCACATCGAGTTCTGGGCGCTGGACCGCAGGTCCAACTGCCTGGAGGACCACACCGGGGTCCAGGCCGGCCTCGCCGCCAAGGACGTCCACCTCGCCGTCGACTACTACTACCGGCAGAAGGAGGTCGACGGCCGGAAGTTCGCCGGCTACCAGACCAACGACCAGGTGACATGGCTGCAGAACGTCGGGCTGGAGCAGACCGTCCGCGACCAGTACGACCTGATGGTCCATGAGCTCCCTGACCAGACGGCCCGCAAGCAGAAGATGCTGTGCGGCGGCCATTCCCTCGGCGGCATCCTGACCGCCTTCTTCGCCGAATGGGACTTCGACGGGGACCACGCCACCACCGGAGACGCGGGCTACAACCAGTGCTCCGGCTACTTCGCGCTCGACACCCGCATCAGCACCGGCCTGCCCGGCATGGACGGCCAGATCCCGACCGACCTGATCCCGCTGCTGAAGTTCGGCGCGAGCGCGGTCCAGGCCGGGCTGGAGAGCGGCGTCGTCCCGCGCTCGCTCTCGGCCCCGGCGCTGATCAACACCGAGACGATGAACCTGCTGTCGATCGCGGGCCTCGCCGCCGACCTCGCCCCGGACGGCCCGTCCGACCTCGCGGCCTACGTGCCGTCCTCGTTCAACACCGACACGACCTACCGGCTGCTGTTCTCCAAGGACTACCCGACGTTCGTCAAGGGCTCCCCCACGGTGAAGGACTTCCGCTTCACCAACGCGGCGGCGCTCGGCGGGCTCCTCGACGACAACTCCCAGCCGCTGGCGTTCATGCAGGCCAGCGTCGGGTTCTGGGACGGCGGGAAGATCGTCGACAAGGAGTTCCCGGCGCCGAACGACCTGGACTCGATCGGGCTCGGCGGCCTCGCCCAGCTGCTCGGCCCGGACAAGAAGGCCATCCCGGACGAGCCGAACGGCCCGCTCTACGGCTGGCGGAACTACGACCGCGTCGGCGACGGGGTGCCCGCCTCCAAGGACGGCACCCCCTTCACGTCCGCCGCCAAGGAGGTCACCGACATCGGCGAGCTGGCCCGCAGCCTCGCCGAGCAGCCGCTCGACTTCACCGAGCACTACTTCCCCACCAGGATGGTCACCGACATCGCGCTGGCCGCGTCCCCCGGCATCGCCGACGACGCCGTCCACACGAACGGCCCGGCCGCCAACCCGATCATCAACCTGGAGGCCGGCGACGGGCTCGGCGGCCGCGACCCCCAGCCCGGCGACGTCGTCGCTCCCGGCTACCAGCACATCGACGTCCTCACCGCCGCCGCGGCGCAGAACGACGGCAGGCCCGAGGTCGTCTCCACGAACCTGGCGGCCTTCGCCGCGAAGTGACCCGCCGCCCGCCCGCGTCCCGCGCCCCGCGCCCGGTGTTTCGGGGTGCGGGGCGCGGGTACGAGGGCGCCCGACGAGGTGAGGGGGTCGAGATGGGCGTCCGCCAGTGGATCGGGTCGTGGCCGGTGTACCGGCAGGTGACCGGGGACGACCCGCTGGGCCGCGGGGCCGCCGCCAAGAGCGGCGTCAGCGAGCGGCTCAAGCCGCGGGTGAGCATCGCCGACCAGGTCGTCAAGTCCGTCTGCCCGTACTGCGCGGTCGGCTGCGGCCAGAACGTGTACGTGAAGGACGAGAAGGTCGTCCAGATCGAAGGCGACCCCGACTCCCCGGTCAGCCGCGGCCGGCTCTGCCCGAAGGGGTCCGCGAGCCTCCAGCTGACGACCGGGTCCGCGCGCGAGCAGCACGTCCTCTACCGCCGCCCGCACGGCACCGATTGGGAGCGGCTCGACCTCGGCACCGCCATGGACATGATCGCCGACCGCGTCATCGCGGCGCGGCGGCACGGCTGGCAGTGGGAGCAGAACGGGAGCCGGACGCGGCGCACCCTCGGGTTCGCCAGCCTCGGCGGCGCCACCCTCGACAACGAAGAGAACTACCTCATCAAGAAGCTGTTCACCGCGCTCGGCGCCGTACAGATCGAGAACCAGGCCCGAGTTTGACACTCCTCCACCGTTCCCAGTCTGGGAACCTCGTTCGGACGCGGCGGCGCGACCACCTTCCAGCAGGACCTGCAGAACGCCGACTGCATCGTCATCCAGGGCTCGAACATGGCCGAATGCCATCCGGTCGGGTTCCAGTGGGTGATGGAGGCGAAGGCGCGCGGGGCCAAGCTGGTGCACGTCGACCCGCGGTTCACCCGCACCAGCGCGCTCGCGGACCTGCACGTCCCGCTCCGCGCGGGCAGTGACATCGCGTTCCTCGGCGGGATCATCAACCACGTCCTGGCGAACGAGCGGTACTTCCGCGAGTACGTGCTGGAGTACACGAACGCGTCGGTGATCCTGGACGAGGGCTTCCGCGACACCGAGGACCTCGACGGCGTCTTCTCCGGCCTGGACCCCGAGTCCCACAGCTACGAGCAGGCCACGTGGCGGTACGAGGGCCTGGAGGTGCAGGCCGCCGCCGGCGAGCGCGACATGGAGTACGAGGACCGCGTCGAGGCGTCGACGTCCGGGCACGGCGAGGCCACCGGGTCCGGCGGCCCGGCGCTCGGCGAGGGCGACCCGAGCCGCGACCCGTCCCTCGAGCACCCGAGGTGCGTGTTCCAGGTGCTCAAGCGGCACTTCTCCCGGTACACCCCGGAGATGGTGGAGCGGATCTGCGGCGTCCCGCGGGACCAGTTCCTGCAGGTCTGCGAGCTGGTCACGGAGAACTCCGGCCGCGACCGCACCACCGCGTTCGCGTACGCGGTCGGCTGGACGCAGCACACCGTCGGCGTCCAGTACATCCGGACGGCGGCGATCCTCCAGGCGCTGCTCGGCAACATCGGGCGGCCCGGCGGCGGCATCATGGCGCTGCGCGGCCACGCCTCCATCCAGGGGTCGACCGACATCCCGACGCTGTTCAACCTGCTGCCCGGGTACATCCCGATGCCGCACGCCCACGCCAACGAGAACCTGGACGCGTTCATCGCCGCGGAGGCCGCGAAGAAGGGCTTCTGGGGCGAGATGCGCTCCTACTTCGTCAGCCTGATGAAGTCCTACTTCGGCGACGCGGCGACCGCCGGCAACGACTTCTGCTTCGACTACCTGCCGCGCCTCACCGGGTCGCACAGCACGTACGAGACCGTGACGGCGCAGATCGAGGGCACCTGCAAGGGCTACTTCCTGCTCGGCGAGAACCCGGCGGTCGGGTCGGCGAACGCGAAGATGCAGCGGCTCGGCATGGCGAACCTCGACTGGCTCGTCGTCCGCGACTTCTCCCTCATCGAGTCGGCGACGTGGTGGAAGGACGGCCCCGAGATCGAGTCCGGGGAGATGCGCACCGAGGACATCGGCACCGAGGTGTTCTTCCTGCCCGCCGCCGCGCACACCGAGAAGGACGGCAGCTTCACCAACACCCAGCGCATGCTCCAGTGGCACCACAAGGCCGTCGAACCGCCCGGGGACGCGCGCAGCGAGCTGTGGTTCATATACCACCTCGGCCGGATCATCCGGGAGAGGCTCGCCGGGTCGTCCGACGAGATGGACCGGCCGGTGCTCGATCTGACCTGGGACTACCCGGTGCACGGCGGCATCGGCGAGCCCGACGCCGAGGCGGTGCTGGCCGAGATCAACGGCCGCGGCGCCGACGGGAACCCGATCTCGTCCTACACCGAGCTGAAGCCGGACGGCTCCACCTCCTGCGGGTGCTGGATCTACGCGGGCTGCTACGCCGACGGCGTCAACCAGCCCGCCCGCCGCAAGCCCGGCGGCGAGCAGAGCTGGGTGGCGCCCGAATGGGGCTGGGCGTGGCCGATGAACCGCCGCATCCTGTACAACCGGGCGTCCGCCGACCCCGACGGCAACCCGTGGAGCGACCGCAAGGCGCTCGTCTGGTGGGACGCAGAGAAGGGCAAGTGGACGGGCCACGACGTGCCGGACTTCGTCGCCGACAAGGCGCCGGACTACAAGCCGCCGCACGGCTCGACCGGTCCCGACGCCCTCGCCGGGAACGACCCGTTCATCATGCAGGCGGACGGCAAGGCGTGGCTGTACGTCCCCGCCGGGCTCATGGACGGCCCGCTGCCCACCCACTACGAGCCGCAGGAATCGCCGTTCGACAACCCGCTGTACCGGCAGCAGCGCAACCCCGTCCGGCAGATCATCAAGCCGCATCCCGCGAACCTCTACCAGCCGAGCGGCGACCGGCCCGGCTCCGAGGTGTTCCCGTACGTCACCACGACGTACCGGCTCACCGAGCACCACACGGCGGGCGGCATGTCCCGCTGGCAGCCGTACCTGGCCGAGCTCCAGCCGGAGTTCTTCTGCGAGGTGTCGCCGGAACTCGCGGCCGAGCGCGGTCTCGAACACGCCGGCTGGGCCACCGTCGTCAGCGCCCGCGGCGTCATCGAGGCCCGCGTCATGGTGACCGAGCGGATGTCCCCGCTGCGGATGGACGGACGCACCCTGCACCAGATCGGCCTGCCCTACCACTGGGGCGCCAACGGCTACAGCCGCGGCGACGCCGCCAACGAGCTGCTCCACCTCGCCCTGGACCCGAACACCCACATCCAGGAGGCCAAGGCCCTCGCCTGCGACATCCGCCCGGGCCGCCGCCCCCGCGGCGAGGCCGCCCTCGCCCTCGTCCGCTCCTACCGCGAGCGCGCCGGCATCACCGACCGGACCGGCACCGAGATCTGACCCGGACCCCGTTCACCCGCGGCGTGGCGCCGTCGTGGGACGCGTCATCACGACGGCTCGCCGCAGGTCAGCGGATGAGGAGAGGGTGGTCGGCGGCGGGGATGAGTTCGCCTATGACGGGGTGGTTCGGGAGTTCGGCGGCGACGAGGAGGCCGCCGGAGGTCTGCGCGTCCGCGAGCAGGAGGCGGTCCTCCTCGGAGGCCGTGCCGAAGTCGGTGTGCGGCGCGACCCAGTCGAGGTTGCGGCGGGTGCCGCCGCTGACGTGGCCGGCGCGGACGGCGTCGCGGGCGCCCTCTAGGTAGGGGACGGCGGCGGCGTCGACGACGGCGGTGACGCCGGACGCCCGGGCCAGCTTGTAGAGGTGGCCGAGCAGGCCGAAGCCGGTGACGTCGGTGGCGCACTCGGCGCCGGCGGCGAGCGCGGCGGCGCAGGCGTCGCGGTTGAGGGCGGCCATCGACGCGACGGCGTGCGGGAAGACCTCGCCGGTCGCCTTGTGCCGGTTGTTCAGGACGCCGACGCCGAGCGGCTTGGTCAGGGTGAGCGGCGCGCCGGGCTTGCCGGTGTCGTTGCGGAGCAGGCGGGCGGGGTCGGCGACGCCGGTAACGGCCATGCCGTACTTGGGTTCGGGGTCGTCGACGCTGTGGCCGCCGCCGACGTGGCAGCCGGCCTCGGCGGCGACGTCCAGGCCGCCGCGCAGCACCTCGCGGGCCAGGTCGAACGGGAGGACGCCGCGGGGCCAGGCGAGCAGGTTCACCGCGACGAGCGGGCGGCCGCCGACGGCGTACACGTCGGACAGGGCGTTCGCGGCGGCGATGCGGCCCCAGTCGTACGGGTCGTCGACGACGGGGGTGAAGAAGTCGGCGGTGGCGACGACGGCGGGCCCGCCCGGGGCGCCGGGGAGGGTGACGACGGCGGCGTCGTCGCCGGTGTCGAGGCCGATGAGGAGGTCGCCGTTCGGGTCGGCGGGCACCGCACCGCGACTCGCGGTGAGGCCCGCGACCACGTCCTCCAGCTCGCCGGGCGGGATCTTGCAGGCGCAGCCGCCGCCGTGCGCGTACCGGGTCAGCCGTTCACCGGTCATGAGGTCCTCTCTGTGCAGCGCCGGCGCAGGTCGTCCACGCGGACGGTGTAGCCCTGGTCGTCGAGGTGCTCCAGCAGCGGGACGGCGACGCGGCGCGTGGTGCCGAGCGCGCGGCGCGCCTCGCTGAGGGTGAACGGCGGGTCGAGCTTGGCCAGCAGCGCGGCGACCTCGGCGTCGGCGCCCGGCAGGAGCACGATCCCGTCGGCGACCTTGAGCAGCGCGCCGGCCGCGGCGGCGGCGGCGATCAGCTTCGGGGTGAGGCCGAGTTCGGCGAGCCGGCCCGCGTCGGGGGCGTTGAACGGGGCGCCGGCCAGGTCGCGGCGGACGGCGTCGACGGCCCGGCGGACATGGGGCGGCAGTTCGGGGGCGGTGGCGGTGCCGTAGAGCCGGCCGTCCCGGCGGTGCAGGCCGGTGGCGAGCGCTTCGACGAGGGCGCGGTCGGGCAGGCCGAGCGCGCGGCGGGCGGCCTCCGCGGGCAGGCCGGGGTCGGTCGGGTGCGTCCTGGCGTGCTCTTCGACGGCGTCGCGCAGGCGGCGGCGCAGGCCGTCCCAGTGGCCGGGGTCGGCGAGCCAGTCCCCCGCGACGGGTTCGGACGGCGGCGGCACCCCCATCGCGATCAGGTCGGCGCGGCGGGCGAGGCCGCGGCGGCGCAGCTCGGCGGCGCCGTCGGGGCGCGGCCCCATGGCGGCCAGCTCGCGGGCCCGCGCGGCGGCGGCGCCGCGCCGGGTGAACGGCTCGGGCCGCACGTCGAGCACCGCGACCCCGGCCGGGACGCGGTGCCGGCCGGGGTCGCGCAGCAGGGCGGCGTCTCCGGCGCGCAGCGGCAGGGGCCGCTGCAGCGCGAGCCGCGCGGTGTCCTCGCCGAGGGCGCGGACGTGCACCGGGACCGCCGCGGAGCCGGCGTGCAGGACGAGCCGCCGCGGCAGGTCGCGCGCGGGGTCGCCGTGCAGCCGGACGTCGACGAGTTCGGTGGGGAGCCACCGTCCGGGGGTGAGCAGCGCGTCGCCGCGGCGGAGCGCGCCGGCGCCGCCGTGCAGGTTGACGGCGACGCGGGCGACGGCGCCGACCTCGTCGTACTGCCGCTTGAGGCTCTGCAGGCCGCGGACCCGGACGGTCTCGCCGCCGGCCTCGAGCCGGTCGCCGACGCGGAGGGTGCCGGCGCCGAGCGTGCCGGTCACGACGGTGCCGCGGCCCTGGACGGTGAAGACCCGGTCGATCCACAGCCGGACGTCGGCGGTCCGGTCGGGCTCGGGCAGCGCGGCGGCGAGGTCGCCCAGCGCGGCGCGCAGGGCGTCCAGGCCCTGCCCGGTGGCGCCGCTGACCTCGACCGCGGCGACCTCGCCGAGGGAGGTGGCGGCGATCCGCTCCAGCGCGTCGTCGCGGACGCGCGCGGCGGTCGCGGCGTCGGTGAGGTCGCGGCGGGTGACGGCGAGCAGGCCGTGCCGGACGCCGAGCGCGCCGAGCACCGCGAGGTGCTCCTGCGACTGCCGCTGCCAGCCCTGGTCGGCGGCGACGACGACCATCGCGGCGGGGACGGGCCCGACGCCGGCGAGCATGGTCGCGACGAACCGCTCGTGGCCGGGGACGTCGACGAAGGCGACGGGCTCGCCGCCGGGAAGGTCGGTCCAGGCGAAGCCCAGCTCGATGGTGAGGCCGCGGCGCCGCTCCTCCTCCAGCCGGTCGGGCTCCATCCCGGTCAGCGCGCGGACGAGCGTGGACTTCCCGTGGTCGACGTGGCCCGCGGTCGCGACGACGTGCATGCTCACCGCCCTTCCGCCGCGGAGACCACCGCGCGGGCGACGGCGTCGTCCTGGCCGGGCGGGACGGCGCGCAGGTCGAGCAGGCAGCGGCCGTCCTCGACGCGCCCCATCACCGCGGGCGAGCCCCGCCGCAGCCGCGCGGCGTACGGTTCGGGCAGCGCGACCGCCGCGCTCGGCAGGACGACGCCCGGCGCGCCGCCGCCGCCCACGGCGGCCTCGCTGTCGACGGACGCCGCGTCGACGCCCGCCTCGCGCAGCCGGGCGGCGAGCCGCCGCGCGCGTTCGCGCAGCGACGCCGGGTCGGCGTGCAGCGCCTCGTCGGTGGGGGTGCGGGGACCGCGGACGGTGGCCTCCAGCGCGGCGAGCGTCAGCTTGTCGACGCGCAGCGCGCGCGCCAGCGGATGACGCGACAGCCGCCGCACGTACTCCTCCTTGCCCAGGACGAGCCCGCACTGCGGGCCGCCGAGCAGCTTGTCGCCGCTCGCGGTGACGAGGTCGGCGCCCGCCTTCAGCCAGGTGGCCGCGTCGGGCTCGTCCGGCAGCAGCGGCTCGGGTTCGAGCAGGCCGGAGCCGATGTCGGCGACGACCGGGACGCCGAGCCCGGTCAGCTCCGCGACGTCCGCCGAACGTGTGAAGCCGGTGACGCGGAAGTTGGACGGGTGCACCTTGAGGATGAAGCCGGTGCCGGGGCCGACGGCCGCCGCGTAGTCGTCCGGCGAGGTGCGGTTGGTGGTGCCGACCTCCCGCAGCCGGGCGCCGGTGGCGGCGAGCAGCTCCGGGATGCGGAAGCCGTCGCCGATCTCCACCATCTCGCCGCGGCTGACGATGATCTCGCGGTCGCCGGCGAGCGCCGTCGCGGCCAGCACCAGCGCCGCCGCGCCGTTGTTGACCACGTGCGCCGCCTCGGCGGCCGGGACGGCGTCCAGCAGCGCGGCCAGCGCGGACCGGCCGCGCCGCGCCCGGGCGCCGGTCGCGAGGTCGAGCTCCACGTCGGTCGCGCCGGACGCCACGAGCATCGCCTCGCGCGCGGCGTCCGACAGGAGGGCGCGCCCGAGGTTGGTGTGCAGCAGCACGCCGGTCGCGTTGACCACGGGCCGCAGCCCGGCCGCGGTGACCGGCAGCGCGCCGGCCGCCGCGTCCGCGACCGCGCCGGCCGGGATCTCACCGGCCCGCGCGCGGCGCTGCGCCGCGACCACCGCCGCCTTCACCACGCCGCGGCCGAGGCGCGCCGCCGCCTCGGCGAGCCGGGGATCGGCGAGCACCGCGTCCGTGCGGGGGATGCGCCGCCGCCCGTCCCGCTCGCCGGCGGGCGCCGGAACCGGCGCGGGTCCACGATCCATGCGGCGACCTCCGTTGCGGGCGGCGCCGCAGGAGATCGGGTGCGGCGCACGAGACCAGCAGTTACCCCTCAGGGGCGCACGCCAAACGACTCCGCGCGGGTCTGCGGCCCCCGCCCGCCGGGGTTGCGCCGTCCTGCGAGGCTTGTTATGCATGAGTCATGCATGACCGACTCGCGAACCTGCTCGGCGCCGCCTCGCTGGCGGTCACCGACCTCGCCCTCGCCGGCGCGACCCGGGCCGCCGGGGTGAGCGCCAGCGGCGCGGGGGCGCTCGTCGTGCTCGCGCACGCGCCCGGTCTCGGCGTCACCGAGCTGGGGCGGCGCGTCGGGCTCACGCAGTCCGCCGCCGCCCGCATGCTGGACGGCCTGGAGGCCGCGGGGCTCGCCCGGCGGGAGCGCGGTCCGGGACGCGGCGTCCAGGTGCGGCTGACTCCGGCCGGCGAGGAGGCGGTGGGCGCCATGCTCGCCGCGCGCGGCGCGCCGCTCGCCGCCGCGCTGGCCGGCCTCGACGCGAGCGAGCGCGACCTGCTGGGCGCCCTGCTCGGCAAGCTCCTGGCCCGCCTCTACACCGAGATCGGCGACGCGGACGTCATGTGCCGCCTGTGCGACCGCGGATGCTGCACCGACGGGGCCGCCTGTCCCGTGGGGCAGGCCGAACGGGACGCGCTCGCCGAGCGGGACGCCCGTGCGAGACGGAACGGCGAGGGGAGCGCGCCGGGCGCGTCGTGACGGGCGCGCTCCTCGCCCTCGCGGCGGCGCTCTGCTACGGCGTCGCCGACGTCGCGGGCGGGCTGCTGTCGCGGCGGGCGGACTTCCGCACGGTCGCGTTCCTCGGGCAGGCCGGCGGCCTGGCCTGCGCGGTCGCCTTCTCCCTTTTCGTTCCCGTGCGGGAATTCGCGTGGCCCGCCGTCGCGTGGGGCGCGCCGTCCGGAATCGGGACCGGAATCGCCATGGTGTTCCTTTACCGGGGCATCGGTAGCGGGACGATGAGCGTGGTCGTCCCCGTGAGCGCCGTCGGCGGCGTCGCCCTTCCGATCCTGGTGGGCGTGGCGTTTCTCGGAGACCGGCCGTCGGCCATGGCATGGGCGGGGATCGCGGTGGTCCTGCCCGCCCTATGGCTGGTGTCCCGGTCCCGGACGGACGAACGCGACCGGGTGCGGTCGGCGGTCGTCAACGGGCTCGTGGCGAGCGTCGGCATCGGCGTCCAGTACCTGGCCCTGGCACAGGCCGGTGGCGATGCGGGCCTGTGGCCGGTTGCGGTCGGGCGCGTGACGGCCCTTCTGACGATCGCGCCGATGCTCGTGCGCCCGCGCGCCGGAGAGTCGCGGGCGCCGCTGCTTCCCGGCGCGCGGGCCACGGCGTGGGCGGTCGCGACGGGCACCGTCGCGGCGGCGGCGCTCGCGTTCTACCTGCTCGCCACCGGGCGCCAGCTCGTGGTGATCGCGGTGGTCCTGTCGTCGCTGTATCCGGTGGTGCCGGTGCTGTGGGGCGTCACCGCGCTGCGCGAACGGCTGTCGGGCGGGCAGGTCGCCGGGCTGGCCGCCGCCGGCGCGGCCGTTCTGCTCCTCACGCTGCCGCCCCTGTAGCCGGCGGCGCCCGGCGGGGAATCGGATGAAGATCCGGCGTCGGGAGCGCTACCGGCTGTAATCTTCCAGCGCCCCTTTCCATGAAAGGTGACAAAACACTACGGCGTTTCTTGTGCTCTCCTGCCCGGAAACCGATGGCCTTCTTATTCCGCTGCGCGAAATCAATCCGTCCCGTACCAAGCGCGGGCCCGGGTTGTCACTCCGGTGAGTGTCGCGGGAAACGCGGGATATCTAGCCTGGCGGCCCGGGTGTCCGCTCACGGAGGTGACACTTTGACGGAGCTGTACGAAGGGTCGGCCGAGACCGACGATCTGTCGTCCCAGCCCTGGCGCGACGTCCCGCGCGAAGAGGCCCGGTGGATGCGGCCCCACCTGCCGGAACTGGTCGACACCATGGTCGAGGGAGTGCTGCGCAACGTCCCCGAGTACGCCCGGCCGGACGACCCCGTCTACACCGACGTGATCCGGAGCGCCGTCGCGCAGGGCATGGGCCACTTCGTGCGGATGATCGCCGACCCGGACACGCCCTGGCAGGAGGTCCACCAGGTCTTCTTCGACATCGGCTACGGCGAGGCCGTCGAGGGGCGCAGCCTGGAGCACCTGCAGAACGCGCTGCGCATCGCGTCCCGGACGGCCTGGCGGTACCTGTCGCGGGAGGCCGAGCGGCTGAAGAAGCCGCGCGAGCTGGCGATCGCGCTGACCGAGGTGAACTTCGCCTACCTGGACCTGCTCGCCTCCGCCGCCGCGCAGGGGTACGCGCGGGCGCGGGAGAAGGCGGCCGGGGAACGGGAGCAGCGGCGCGGCCGGCTGCTCAGCCTGCTGCTGTCGCATCCGCCGGCCCCCCGCGACATCGTCGTGGAGCAGGCCGGGCTCGCGGGCTGGACGCTGCCGGAGCGGATCGCCGTCATCGTGCTCGACCCGCGCCCCGGCAGCGGCGGCGAGGGGCCCGCCGGGCTGCCGCCGTTCCTGCTCGGCGGCGTCGACCGGGGCCGCCCCTGCCTGGTGATGCCCGACCCCGACCGGCCCGGCGGCGCCGACCGGCTCACCGCCACCGTCGCCGGATGGACGGGCGCGATCGGCCCGTCGGTGCCGCTGGAGGAGGCCGGGGTGTCCCTGCACTGGGCGCACCGGACGCTCGACCTGATGGCCGCCGGACGGCTCGGCGGCGCCGCGAACCCCGCCGGAGAGCAGGACCCGCCCTCCGGGAGAGCCCCCGGGCAGGACGGGCCCGGCGGCCGGACGCGGCGGAGCGGCGCCCCCGCCGGACGGCTCGTCCGCGCG
Organism: Actinomadura nitritigenes; assembly: GCF_017573545.1. Lineage (GTDB taxonomy): Bacteria > Actinomycetota > Actinomycetes > Streptosporangiales > Streptosporangiaceae > Spirillospora > Spirillospora nitritigenes. Next base: position 55,845 of record NZ_JAGEOK010000032.1, read on the forward strand.
GACCGGCACCTGCCCGAGCTGCTCCTCCAGGAGGGCTGGACGCTGGCGGAGGCGACGGCGCGGCGCCGGCTCGCGCCGCTCACCGAGCTCGGCCCGCACCGCGGCGGGCGGCTCGCGTCGACCCTGCTCGAATGCCTCAAGCACGGTTTCAACGCCACCGACGCCGCCGAGGCGCTGTGCGTGCACCCGCAGACCGTCCGGTACCGGCTCGCGCAGCTCCACGACCTGTTCGACTACGACATCGAGGACCCGGCGCTGCGGCTGGAGCTGATGCTGCTGCTCCCCGTCTGGCTGCGCGACGCCGGCGACGGCACCGGCGACGGCGAGCGGTGACGGGGAGCGGCGACGGCGGCTACCCCTCCCGGGCGGGCAGGGTCACGTACGGCAGCGTGCGGTCGAGGTAGGCCCGCCGGCACGCCGACCGGGCGATCTTCCCGCTGCTGGTGCGCGGGATGCCGCCCGGCTCGATCAGCACGAAGTCGTGGACGCGCAGGTCGTGCTGCTGCTTCACGGCGGTCCGCACGGCCCGCGCGACCTCGTCGACGTCCAGCAGCGCGACCGGCACCCGCCGGTTCCGCTCGGCGACCACGACCAGGCCCTCGGTGTCGCCGGTGTCCACCGCCACCGCGGCGGTGTACTCGCGGCGGATGCCCTTGTGCGCGTTGGACACGGTGAACTCGATGTCCTGCGGGTAGTGGTTGCGGCCGTCGACGATGACCAGGTCCTTGATCCGGCCGGTGACGAACAGCTCGCCGCCGTGGACGACGCCGAGGTCGCCGGTGCGCAGCCACGGCCCGCGCGGCAGGCCCCCGGTGTCCCCGTGCTCCTCCTGGGGGGACGACCCCCCAGACCCCCCGGAACCGCCTTTGAGCTCGGCCTGGAAGGTCTCCTTCGTCGCCTCCGGACGCCCCCAGTAGCCGGCCGCGACGTTCGGGCCGTGCACCCAGATCTCGCCGACCGAGCCGTCCGGCTTCCGCACGCCCGTCTCCGCGTCCACGATGATCGTGTGCTGGCCGAAGGACGTGCCGCACGCGATCAGCTGGATCGCGCCGGGCGCGTCCGGGGCGCAGGGCTCGGCGGTGCCGCGGCGCAGCGCCTCGTGGTCGAACGCGGCGCGGGTCGGCTCGCGGAACCGCGACGACGCCGACACGTAGACGGTCGCCTCGGCCAGGCCGTACGCGCACACCTGCGCCTCGGGCCTCAGCCCGCAGTCCTTGAACGCCTCGTAGAACCCGGTGAGGGTGCTCTCCCGGATCGGCTCGGCGCCGTTCATGAAGACCTGCACGCCGCTGAGGTCGAGTCTCGCCTTCTCCTCCTCGGTGACCTGCGCGGTCAGGTACTCGTAGGCGAAGTTCGGGCCGCCGGTGAAGGCGTGCTTCTGCCGGCTGAGCAGCTCCAGCCACCGGACGGGCCGCATGACGAACGCGACCGGGTCCATGATCACGCCGGGGTTGCCGTAGACCAGCGGCAGCGCGACCGTCGTGACCAGGCCCATGTCGTGGAAGACCGGCAGCCAGTTCACCCCGGACGACTCGCGCGGGATCCCCTCGAACGTGCGCCACAGCTGCTCGGCGTTGGTCGCGAAGTTCCCGTGCGTGATGATCACGCCCGCCGGGGTGCGGGTGGACCCGGACGTGTACTGCAGGTAGGCGACGTCGTCGGGGTCGATCGGCTCGGGCGTCCAGTCGAGCGCGGCGTCCACCTCGTCCGCCACGATGATCTCGGCGGGCTCGCGGACGCCATCGCCGGCGAGGAACGTGCGGACGGCGGGCAGCGACGCGCTCGTGGTGATGACGACGTCGGGCTCGGCGTCCTGGTAGACGGCCAGCAGCCGGTCGCCGTGGCCGGGCAGGTCCGGGGAGAACAGCGGGACGCCGATGACGCGGGCGTACATCGCGCCGAGGAACCCGGTGACGTAGTGCAGGTCCTGCGGGGCGAGCAGCGCGACGCGCCGCCCCGGCGAGGTGGCCCGGCGGATCGCGGCGGCGATCGCGCGGGCGCGCCTGTCCAGCTCGCCCCAGGTGACGTCGGTGGCGACGCCGTCCGGGTCGGTCATGTAGTCCATGAACGTGTAGGCCCGGTCGTCGGGGAAGTCCTTGGCGAACCGGGCGAGCCGCTCGATCAGCGGGGTGCGGTCGAGCGCGGGGAGGTCGGTCATGCTCACGAAGCTCCTGGTACGGGAGGGACGAGTCAGGAGGAGACGGCGTCGGCGGCGGCCGGCGCCCCGGCGGGATCGCCGGCGGGTCCACCGGTGGGTCCACCGCGGCGGACGCGGCGGGTCTCGAGGCGCTCGCGGTCGGGCCAGCGGACGTCCCAGACCCAGCCGAGCCGCTCGAAGATCCAGATGACGCGGGCGCTGATGTCGATCTGCCCCTTCAGCACCCCGTGCCGGGCGCAGGTCGGGTCGGCGTGGTGGAGGTTGTGCCAGGACTCACCGAACGACGGGATGGCGAGCCACCACACGTTGCGGGCCTTGTCGCGGGTCCGGAAGTCCTCCTTGCCGAAGACGTGGCAGATCGAGTTGATCGAGAACGTGACGTGCTCGCCGACGAACACCCGCATCAGGCCCGCCCAGAACAGCGCGGTCACGGCGCCGTGCCAGGACCGGGTGAGCAGCGCGCCGAGGCCCATCGGGACCAGGAACGTCGACAGCACGATCACCGCGTAGACGGGGTCGAGGGACAGGAACCGGATGTCCCGGTCCTTGAGCAGGTCGGGCGCGTACTTGCTGCGGGACGTGCGCTCCTTGCCGAACAGCCAGCCGATGTGCGCGTGGTACAGGCCCTTGGTCAGGCCCCGCACGCCCGGCCCGTACGCCCACGGGGAGTGCGGGTCGCCCTCCTGGTCGGAGTACTTGTGGTGGCGGCGGTGGTCGGCGACCCACCGGACGACCGACCCCTGCATCGCCTGCCCGCCGAGGACGGCGAGCGCGATCCGCAGCCACCGCTTGGCCTTGAAGCCGCCGTGCGTGAAGTGCCGGTGGTAGCCGACCGTGATCCCGAGGGCGTTGAGCGGATAGAGGAAGGCGAAGATCGCGATGTCCGTCCAGCCGATCCCCCAGCCCCAGAGGAAGGGGACGGCCGCCAGCAGCCCGATGATCGGCGCGGCCACGAACACCACGACCGCGATGCGCTCGGGCAGCGGCACGGTGCCGGAGATGTCGGGCTGCGGGGTTCGGCTGCGAACGTCGGCGACACCCGCTGTCATTGCGGACTCCTTCGAGACATGAGTGCGGAGGCCCCGGCCGCGGGTCCCGGGCGTCCGGTCGTCCCGGGCGTCCGGGCCCCGCGGGCGGGGCGGCGGTTCAGCAGTTGCTCTGGACGGGCTTGCCGGCGAACCGGTCGCCGAGGAAGTTCGTCACGTCCCCGGCGGCGCCCCAGTCGGTCGACAGGTGCTCGGTCGGGTAGGTGTTCTTCCAGGTCGTGTTGATTCCGGCCTTGCAGTAGGCCGCGCGGGTACCGTCCTCGGTCTCGTGGGGGATGATCTCCTCCAGCCAGCCGCGGTACTGGAACACCGGGAAGCCGATCTTGTACGTGGCGCCCGAGGACGGGGTGCCGACGCCGGCGCCGAGCTTCTGCCGGTCGACGATGTCGCCCCACGTGGTGCCGTCCGGGCCCTTCAGCCCGTAGATCTGGTCGAGGGACAGGCCCTGCTTGCTGAAGTTCTCGACCTTCGCGCCGAGGAACACCGCGAGCGTCCCGTACAGGCAGTTGGACTTCACGTCCTTGATCGCCTGCGCGCCCCTGTCGTTCATCAGCTCGTCGAACGGCATCTCCGGGTAGGCGGCGTGCAGGCCCACCAGCGCGTCCGCGAGGAACCCGGCGAACAGGCTGCCGTTGAGCTGCTTCGCGGTCAGCTTCAGGTCGCCGGGCACGCCGCCCGCCGCCGCGCCGACCACCTTCAGCTCCGGCGCGTAGGACGCGGCGAGCTGCGCGCCCCACAGCGCGGCGGCGCCGCCCTCGGAGTAGCCGGAGATGCCGACCTCGCCGTCCGCCGTCAGCGTCCCGCCGGGGATCTGCCGGGACGTGCGGACGATGTCGAGCAGCGCGTGCCCCGCGTTCGCGCCGATCATGTAGGTGTGCACCTGGCCGTCGAGGTAGCCGACGCCGTCGGTGGCGGCGACCGCGTACCCGGCCTTGAGCATCAGCTGCAGGTTGCCGCCCTCGTACATGTCGACGTACTCGCCGGCGAGCTGCTTGGAGAACGCGCACTGCGGGCCGGAGCCGAGCGTCCCGGGGTTGAAGGCGACCGTGGGGCGCGACCCCCCGCCCTTCCACTCGGCGTCCGGCACCGCGACGGTCCCGGACACGGCGATCTTCTGCCCCTTGGCGTCGGTCGAGACGTACCTGACCTTCCAGGCGTGCATCGGCACGTCGCCGGGGATGTTGGTGAGCTTCGCCGGACGGCAGGCGAGCAGGTCGCCCGGGTTCCCGGTCACCGCCGAGGACGCGCCGTAGATCTGCGCGTCCGTGGCGTCGCAGCCCGGCGGCGCGGCCATGGCCTGCGGCGCGGTCGGCACCGCGGGCACGGCCAGGGCGGCCCCCAGCGCCGCGGTGGTGAACAGGGTCCGAAGTCGCATTCCTCGCTCCTGGGATGGGTCCGGAAAGTGAATGCTGATGACTGTCCCCCAGGGGCGGCGCGCCGCGGAATGAAGATGCGTCACAGGGTCGGGCGCCCTTATTAGCAACCAAGTCAAAAACGAGCGGGTTAGGGTGAACGCCAGTTGACGTCCGGGTACGGGGGGACAACTCCCATGACAGACCGAAGTACCGAGCCTCCTGAGCCGTCCCGCGCCGCGCTCGGGCGCACCGGTGAGGACGGGCTCGCTCAGGAGGCCGAAGAGGTCACGACGGCCGTGATGGCGGCGTCCCGGCTGCTGCTGGCGATCTCCGCGCGGGCGCTGGCGTCCATCGACGACTCGCTGACGCTGCCGCAGCTGCGCACGCTGATGGTGCTGGCCGGCCACGGGCCGGTGAAGATGGCGCTGCTGGCCGCGGCGCTCGGGGTCAACCCGTCCAACGCGATGCGGATGGTGGAGCGGCTGGAGTCGGTCGGGCTGGTCGACCGGCGGATCAACCCCCGCAACCGGCGCGAGGTGCTGCTCAGCCTGACCGGCCGCGGCCGCGACCTGGTGCGCCGGGTCGCGGCGCGGCGCGGCGCGGAGGTCGGCGCGCTCGTGTCGCGGCTCGCCGAGGAGGAGCGGGCGGCGCTGGTTTCGGCGCTGCGCTCGCTCACCGCGGTGGCCGGCGACCCGGCGGTGGACCCGTTCGAGGAGGTCCGCCGGGTCGGCGGGCTGGTCGAGGACCCGCTCGGGCTCTCCGGTCCCGGCGTGCGGCGGGCCCGGGCGCGCTGAACGGCGCCGGCAGAACGCCTCCCGCCTACCGCGCGGCCCGTCCCGTCCCGGCGGGCCGGGCGTCCGGGAGAGACCCCGTGGTGGGATGCGCGGTGGGGTGCGCGGCCGGGTGCCGGTATGGGACGGCCCGCGAGCGGTAGACGACGTAGGGCCGGGCCAGGTACCAGACCGGCGCGGTCAGGGCGTGGACGAGCCTGCTGAACGGCCACAGCGCGAACAGCGCCATGCCGAGCAGCGCGTGCAGCCGGTACACCAGCGGCGCGTGCGCCATCGCGGCGACGTCCGGGTCGAGGTCGAACAGGCTGCGGAACCAGACCGAGACGCCGAGCCGGTAGTCGTAGGGGTTGGCGAGGCTGGACGCGGTGGCGGCGAGCCCGCCCAGCAGGGCCGCGGCGAGCAGCGGGTAGACGGCGCGGTCGGTGCGGTTCGTCGCGCGGCGCACCGCCGCGACGCGCAGCCGCCGGTACAGCAGGATCGCCAGGCCGGCGGCGGCGGCGAGGCCCGCGCCGCCGCCCATGACCAGCGCGACGTCGTGGTAGGAGTTCTCGCTCACGTCGAGGCGGTCCGTGACCATCTCGGGGACGAGCAGCCCGGTGACGTGCCCGCCGATCACGAACAGCAGCGCGTAGTGGAAGAGCGGCCCGCCGACGCGCAGCAGCCGCGACTCGTGGATCTGGCTGGACCGGGTGGTGAAGCCGAACCGGTCGTAGCGGTACCGCCAGGCCGAGCCCGCGACGAGGACGACGAGGACGACGTAGGGCAGCGCGCCCCACAGGGCGATGTCGAGATGGGTCACCGGACGCCTCCTCGGGCCGGGCCGGAGCGGGTGAACGGTTCGAGTCCGACGGTCTCCACGGGCGGGCCGCCGAGCGCGAGGTCGCGGACGGCGGCGCGGTCGGCGGCCGTCGGGCCCGGCCCGGGGAGCGCGTCGCGGACGGCGAGCAGCACGTCGGTGTAGGGGCTGCCGTAGGCGTCGAGGGCGTGCCGCAGCAGGTCGAGGCCGGGCCGGTGCTCGCGGAGCAGCCGTTCGCCGGGGTCGGGGCAGCGGGCGGCGAACTCCAGCAGCACGGGCAGGAAGTCGGGCAGCCGCCCGCCTCCGGGCTCCCAGCCGTGCTCGTGCAGGACGCCCTTGAGCCGGGCGAGGGAGCCGCCGCGGCGGCGGGTGTCGCCGTCGGTGTAGTAGGTGAGGTCCAGGGTGCGGCGGCGGGTGCGGTCGAAGGTGGCGACGTAGCGCGCGGCCAGGTCCAGGGGCGCGACGCCGTCGACGTTCCGGCAGAAGCGCAGCAGGGCCTCGGCGCACCCGGCGGGTGACCCGTGGAGCACCGCGGGGTCGCTCAGGACCGTGCGGACCGCGTCCACCCGCCGCGGCCACGTCTCGGGGTCGGGGTAGGTGAGCAGCAGCGACGCCGCCTGGTAGACGGGGGCGCTGGAGCCGGAGGCGCCGGAGACCGGTGCGCCCTTCACAGCCCGTTCTCCTCGGAGCGGCGCGGGAACAGGCCGCGCGGGCGGCCCCGCCCGTTCCAGTCGAGCAGGTTCACCCGCCCGCCGGACTCCGCCGGGACCGGCTCGCGCTGCGGCGGCATGTGGAACCGCTCCGCGTCACCGGGGTACATGCCGGGGCCGCCCTCGCCGTCGAGGCTGCATCCGGCGCCGGAGACGTCGTCGGGAACGGTGCCGTTGTACGTCGTCGGGATGACGTACCGCTCCTCGTACTTGGCGAGGGCGAGCAGCCGGTACATCTCCTCGATCGCCCGCTCGTCGAGGCCGACGGCGCGGGCGATGGCGGGGTCGCGCTCCTCGCCGAGGTTGACGCGGCGCATGTGCGCGCGCATCGCCGCCAGGCGGCACAGCGCCGCCTCCACGGGGGCCGTGTCGCCGGCGGTGAACAGGTGCGCGAGGTACTCCAGCGGGATGCGCAGCGAGTCGATCGCGCCGAACAGGTTCGCCGGGTCCTCGCCGTCGTGGCCGCCCGCGGTGACCGCCTCGACGACGGGCGAGAGCGGCGGCACGTACCAGACCATCGGCATCGTCCGGTACTCCGGATGCAGCGGCAGCGCCACCCGGTACCGGCTGATCAGCGCGTGCACCGGGGAGCGGCGCGCGGCGGTGATCCAGTCGTGCGGGATGCCGGACTCCTCGGCGGCGCGCGCCACGTCCGGGTCGCCGGGGTCGAGGAAGCAGCCGAGCTGCGCCCCGTACAGGTCGCGCTCGTCGGGCGCCTTCGCGGCCTCCCCGACCCGGTCGGCGTCGTAGAGCATCACGCCGAGGTAGCGCAGCCGCCCCACGCACGTCTCCGAGCAGACGGTCGGCGCGCCGGCCTCCACGCGCGGGTAGCAGAACGTGCACTTCTCGGCCTTGCCGGTCTGATGGTTGAAGTACACCTTCTTGTACGGGCAGCCGGACACGCACATCCGCCAGCCCCGGCACCGGTCCTGGTCGACCAGGACGATGCCGTCCTCGATCCGCTTGTACATCGCGCCGGACGGGCAGACCGCGACACACGACGGGTTCAGGCAGTGCTCGCAGATCCGCGGCAGGTAGAACATGAACGCCTGCTCGTACTCCAGCCGCACCCGGTCGTTCATCTTCCGCAGGACGGGGTCGGCGGCGAGGGCGTCCGGGCCGCCGCCGAGGTCGTCGTCCCAGTTCGGCCCCCAGGTGACGGCGGCGGGGCGGCCGTCCACGAGCGAGCGCGGGCGGGCCGTCGGCACGTCGTCGCCGAGCGGCGCCGAGATGAGGGTCTCGTAGTCGTACGTCCAGGGCTGGTAGTAGTCGTCGAGCGACGGCATCTCCGGGTTGGCGAACAGCCGCGCCAGCCGCCGCGCCCGGCCGCCCGCGCGGGGGACGAGCCGGCCGTGCTTGAGCTCCCAGCCGCCCTTCCACCGGTCCTGGTCCTCGTGGCCGCGCGGGTACCCCTGGCCGGGCCGCGTCTCGACGTTGTTGAACCAGGCGTACTCGGTGCCCTCCCGGTTCGTCCAGGTCTGCTTGCAGGTGACCGAGCAGGTGTGGCAGCCGATGCACTTGTCGAGGTTCATCACCATCGCCACCTGGGCCATCACGCGCATGTCAGTACTCCACGTTCTGCGAGCGGCGCCGGATGACGGTGACGGCGTCGCGCTGGTTTCCGGTGGGTCCGTAGTAGTTGGGCGCGAAGGAGAGCTGGCCGTACCCGCCGACGAGGTGGGTCGGTTTGATCAGCAGGCGGGTGAGGGCGTTGTGGACGCCGCCGCGCCGGCCGGTGGCCTCCGACCTCGGGACGTTCACCAGCCGTTCCTGGACGTGGTACATGAACACGGTCCCGGCGGGCATCCGGTGCGAGACGACCGCGCGCGCCACCACGACGCCGTTGGGGTTGACCGCCTCGATCCAGTCGTTGTCGGCGGCGCCGATCGCCGCGGCGTCCGCGACGCTCATCCAGATGACCGGGCCGCCGCGCGCGAGCGTCTGCATCAGCAGGTTCTCCTGGTACTCCGAGTGGATCGACCACTTGGAGTGCGGCGTGACGTACCGGACGGTGACGGAGCGGCCGTCCCCGCCGGGGGCGGGATCCCCGCAGACGGCGGCGGCGTCCAGCGGCGGCCGGTAGACGGGCAGCTGCTCGCCGAGCTCGGCGATCCAGTCGTGGTCGAGGTAGAAGTGCTGGCGTCCGGTCAGGGTGTGCCAGGGCTTGCGGTGCTCGGTGTTGACGGTGAACGGCGAGTAGCGGCGGTCGGGCGCCTCCTTGCCCGACCACTCGTAGCTGGCGCCGACCTGCACGGGGCGCTGCTGGGCGTCGCCGAACACGACGCGGCGTTCGGCGACCGACTCGGCGAGCGCGTCGAGGCCGCCGCCCGGCCCGCAGCGCCGCGCCAGCCGCTCGAAGCCCTCGGCGCCGAGGCGCCCGTTGGTGGTGCCGGACAGCGCGAGGATCGCCTCGCACAGCTTCACGTCGGTGTCGAGGAGGGGCCGTCCGAGCGTCGTCTCGTGCGCGGACGTCCCGCAGCGCGCCGCCAGCCAGCGCGCCTCCGGCTTCGGGTGGACGGTCACGCCCTTCACCGTCATGCCCTGCTCTTCGGCGAGCGGCCCGAACGCCGCGAGCTTCGCGGCGACCGCGGTGTAGTCGCGTTCCACCAGCGTGAAGGCCGGCAGGTTGAAGCCGGGGACGGGGTCGTGGCCGGCCCGCCAGTCGGGCACGCGTCCGCCGGGCTGCGCGGTCTCCCCCGGCGTGTCGTGGTGCAGCGCCGTCGCGACGAGGTCGCAGGCGGTGTCCAGGCGCCCGGCGGCCAGCTCGCCGAGCCGCTCCGCGAGCCCGTGGAAGATCTCGAAGTCGGTGCGCGCCTGCCACGGCGGGCTGATCGCCGGGGAGAACGCGTGCACGTACGGGTGCATGTCCGTGCTGGACAGGTCGTGCTTCTCGTACCAGGTCGCGGCCGGCAGGACGAGGTCGGCCATCAGCGTGGTCGAGGTCATCCGGAAGTCCAGCGCGAGCAGCAGGTCGAGCTTGCCGCGCGGCGCCTCCTCGCGCCAGGCCACCTCCAGCGGCCGGTGCCCCGGCGGCGCCTCCCGCGCGGACGCGTTGTCGCCGGCGCCGAGCAGGTGGCGCAGGAAGAACTCGTTGCCCTTCGCGGACGAGCCGATCAGGTTGGCGCGCCACACGGTGAGGACGCGCGGCCAGTTGGCGGGGGCGTCGGGGTCCTCGCAGGCGAACTCCAGGCGGCCCGCCCTGATCTCCTCCGCCGCCCACTCGCCCGCCGGGCGGCCGTCCTCGCGGGCGCGGCGGCCGAGGTCGAGCGGGTTCGCGGAGAACGTCGGGTAGGACGGCATCCAGCCGAGCCGCGCCGACCGGGCGACCAGGTCGGCGGTGTGCAGCCCCGCGAAGAGGCCGCGCCCGGTCGGCGAGGCGAGCGCGTCCGCGCGGTACCGCTCGTACCGCCACTGGCCGGTGTGCATGTACCAGTACGGGGTGCCCGCCATCTGCCGGGACGGCCGCACCCAGTCCGCCGCCGTCGACAGCTGCTGCCAGCCGGTGAGCGGGCGGACCTTCTCCTGGCCGACGTAGTGCGCCCAGCCGCCGCCGTTGACGCCCTGGCAGCCGGTCAGCAGCAGCAGCGACAGGAACGACCGGTACACGGTGTCGGAGTGGAACCAGTGGTTCGTGCCGGCGCCCATGAGGATCATGCAGCGCCCTTCGGTCCTCTCCGCCGTGTCCGCGAACTCCCGCGCCACCCGGACCGCCGCGCTCGCCGGGACGGATGTGATCGCCTCCTGCCACGCCGGGGTGCAGGGCCGCGACGCGTCGTCGTAGTCCCGCGGCCAGTCGCCGGGGAGCCCGTCGCGGCGGACGCCGTACTGCGCCAGCATCAGGTCGAAGACCGTCGTCACGCGCCGTCCGGCGACCGTCCGGACCGGGACGCCGCGGCGCGCCGTCCCGCCCTCGTCGTCGAAGCGGGGCAGCAGGACCTCGGCCGCCTCCGCTCCCGGCCCGTGCAGCGTCAGCAGCGGGTCGATGCCGCCGAGGTCGAGGTTCCAGCGGCCCTCGCCGCGCTCCGACCAGCGGTCGCCGAGCGTGCCGTTCGGCGCGACCGCACCGCCCGTCGCCGCGTCCATCACCACCGGCCGCCACGCCGCGGCCTCGCCGCCGTCGCCGAGGTCGGCGGCCGTGACGAACTTGCCGGGCACGCACGTCCCGTCGCCGCGCTCGTCCACCTCCACCAGGAAGGGCAGGTCGGTGAAGCGGCGCGCGTAACCGGTGAAGTACGGCACCTGCCGCCGGACGAAGAACTCGGTGAGGATCACGTGGCCCATCGCCATGGCGAGGGCGCCGTCCGTGCCGGGGTGGGGGTGCAGCCACTCGTCGGCGAACTTCGTCGCGTCGGCGTAGTCGGGCGAGACCACGACGACCTTCTGCCCCCGGTAGCGGGCCTCCGCCATCCAGTGCGCGTCCGGCGTCCGGGTGACCGGGACGTTCGATCCCCACAGCACCAGGTACGCCGCGTCCCACCAGTCGCCGGACTCCGGGACGTCGGTCTGGTCGCCGAACACCTGCGGCGACGCGATCGGCAGGTCGGCGTACCAGTCGTAGAACGACACCATCGGCGCGCCGATCAGCGACATGAACCGCGCGCCGACCGCGTGCGAGGCCATCGACATCGCCGGAATCGGCGAGAACCCGGCGACGCGGTCCGGGCCGTACTCGGCGATGGTGTGGACGTGCGCCGCCGCGGCGATCTCCAGCGCCTCGTCCCAGCCGACGCGCACCAGCCCGCCCCGGCCGCGCGCCGCCTGGTAGCGGGCGCGCCGCGCGGGGTCGCCGGTGACCTCCGCCCACGCCGCGACCGGGTCGCCGGTCCGCGCCTTCGCCTCCCGGTACATCTCCAGCAGCACGCCGCGCGCCATCGGGTAGCGGATGCGCGTCGGCGAGTAGGTGTACCAGGAGAACGACGCCCCGCGCGGGCAGCCGCGCGGCTCGTACTCGGGGCGGTCCGGCCCGACGGAGGGATAGTCGGTCTGCTGCGTCTCCCAGGTGATGATCCCGTCCTTGACGTAGACCTTCCAGGAGCAGGAGCCGGTGCAGTTGACGCCGTGCGTCGACCGGACGACCTTGTCGTGGGCCCAGCGCTCCCGGTGCGGCGCGTCGTTGACCTTCTGGTCGGCGCGGTAGACCGCCCGCAGGTCGGGCGTCGTCGGCGTCCGCCGTAGCAGGCCGCCCGCCCGCAGCAGGTGCTCGGCGGCGGCCGCGGCCGCCCGCTCCCCTCGCTCGACCGCTCCCCGACGCCCCACCTCGCGCACCCCTTCCGCACGTCCGACGGCGTACCGCGGCATGCCGCGGACGGCTGGACACGGCGGGATGGGAGCGCGGTCCGGTCGCCCGCGAACACGGCGGGTCACCGATTGCGTCCGGAACGTTACTCTCCATCATTGCTCTGAGCAACGGTTTCTACTAGGCGAGTAGTAGATCGTCGGCCGCCGACTTCACTGGAGGATGCGCGTGAAGGTCAGGGTATTGGTCAAGGCTACTCCGGTCGCGCCGCAACGGCGGCCTCCCCGTGCCCAATTGCGACAAGCCATTGCAAATTGGTGGAGTCTTCATTAATGGTTCGCCGGTGCGGGGCGGCCGGGCCGTACCGTCCCGCGCATGCGCCGAACAGCAGCAGCACTCGCGGCCGCCGCACTGAGAATCGGAGTCGTTTTCCAATTTAATGGCATAGGCCCGCCGTCAACGGTTTAGGGTGTCGATCGTGAGGTTAGTGATGCAGGTGAAGCTGCTGCCGACGCCCGAGCAGGCGGCGGCACTGCACGCGACCCTGCACACCTGCAACAAGTTGGCCAACCAGATATCGGGCCAGGCGTACGAGAAGAGGGTGTTCTCCCGGACTGGGCTGCAAAAAGCTCGCCTACGCCGAGCTGAAGGCGGCCGGGTTGTCGGCGCAGCCGGCGTTGCATGTGATCCGCAAGACCGCCGATGCGTACACCACACTGCGCGCCCAGATCGTCGCCGGGCTGCTCGGCGGCGAGAACTCCAAACGGCGCCGCAAGGCCGAGTCCAAACCCGTCACGTTCCGCCCCGACGCGGCCCAGCCTTTCGATGATCGGTGTCTCAGCTGGCAGACGGACGCGCGCACCGTGTCGATCTGGACCGTCCACGGCCGGGTCCAGGGCATCGCGTTCACCGGCAAGCCGTCCCACCTGAAGACACTGGCCGAGCACCGCAAGGGCGAAACGGACCTGGTGTACCGGGACGGCAAGTGGTTCCTGCACGCCACCTACCAGGTCGACGAGGCCCCGCTCAACACCGAGCCGACCGACTGGATCGGGGTTGACCGCGGGATCGTGAACCTGGCCACCACCTGCGACGGTACGAACCACCAGGGCAAGGACCTGAGCAGGTACCGGAGGGCACAGGCCCGGCGCCGCTCAGAGCTGCAGAAGAAGAAGGCCGCCGGGTCGCGCTCGGCGGCCCGCCGCCTGGCCCGGCGCAAGGCGCGGGAGGGCCGGCACGCCGCGAACGTCAACCACAAGATCGCCAAACAGATCGTGGCCGATGCCCAACGCACCGGACGCGGGATCGCTCTCGAAGAGCTGAGCGGGATCCGCGGCCGGGTACGGCTCAGGCGGCACCAGCGGGCCACGCTCTCCACCTGGCCGTTCCACCAACTCGGCACCTGCATCGCCTACAAAGCCCAGCGGGCCGGGGCACCGTTTCTGGAGGTCGACCCGGCCTACACCTCGCAGACCTGCCTCAGGTGCGGGCACGTCGCCCGAGGCAACCGTCCAGACCGGGACCGTTTCTGCTGTCGTCGGTGCGGGCTCGCTGGCCCCGCCGACCACATCGCCGCCGTGAACGTCCGCCGACGGGCGCGCACGGCGTGGGCATTCGTCAGCATGCCCGGCCCGCCCCCCGCCCAGGGGAAGGGTGATGCGACCCCAACGCGGCAGCCAGCCGCGACGGGGAGCGCAACGAGGTGCGAACGACCGAGCCACCAGGCCGGCCGTCCACGACCGAGGAGCTGACCAGCTACACCGCCGAGGACCCGATCAAGGTGCTGACCGGCGCCGGGCTCGCCGGGCAGACCGAGCGGTTCGTCCGCCCCGAGCAGCGCTACTCCTACGTCTTCGACGGCATGTCCGGCGAGCTCGACCACGTGCTCGCCGGCGCCGCCCTGGCGAAGCGGGTGACGGGCGCGACGATCTGGCACGTCAACAGCGACGAGCCGACGTTCCTCGACTACAACACCGAGTACAACCAGCCGCGCTTCTACCGGCCGGACCCGTTCCGGTCGTCCGACCACGACCCCGTCCTGGTCGGGCTGCGCCTGCACTGATCCCCGGGGGCCCGGCCGTCCGAACCCGGACGCCCGGGCCCCTTGCGCAGCCGCTCACGGAGCGTATGATCCAGGTCACTCTCCTAGTGATCGGTGCGCCCATGAACGAAGCAGCTCCCCGCCTGGCGTTCGGGATCGGCCCCGACGGGACCTACACGCGGGTCGGTCAGACGGTCGCGTTCGTCCTGGGCCTGCTCACCACGTTCGCCTTCCTGCCGCTGGTCGTCGTCGGCGCCGTGCTGTACACCAAGGCCGAGGGCGTCTTCCCCGCGGACGCGGCACGGGCGCGCCGGCTGGTGAACTGGTCGTGGATCAGCATCACCGTGCCCGTGGTCATCGCGGTCGCCGCCGCGGCGGCGGTGGCGGTACTGCGGGGCTGACCCGGGAAGAGGGCGGAGCCCCCGCGGGTTTGCACTCTTTATGAGCATCCCCTTCTCCGTCCTCGATCTGGCGCCCGTGGTGAGCGGCGCCACGTCCGGCGACGCCCTGCGCAACACCCTCGACCTCGCCCGCAGGACCGAGGGCCTCGGCTTCCACCGGTACTGGCTGGCCGAGCACCACACGATGCCGGGCATCGCGAGCTCGGCGACGTCGGTCCTGATCGGGCAGGTGGCGGCGGCGACGTCCCGGATGCGGGTCGGGTCGGGCGGGGTCATGCTGCCGAACCACGCGCCGATGGTGATCGCCGAGCAGTTCGGGACGCTGGAGGCGCTGTTCCCCGGGCGCATCGACCTCGGCCTCGGCCGGGCGCCCGGCACCGACCAGGCGACCGCGCGGGCGCTGCGCCGCTCCCCCGAGGCGCTGTCGGTCGACGACTTCCCCGAGCAGGTCATCGAGCTGCGGGGCTACTTCGCCGAGGACAGCACGGTGACGCCCGCGGCGGGCAACGAGCCGCCGGTGTGGCTGCTCGGGTCCAGCGGGTACAGCGCGCGGCTGGCCGGGCTCCTCGGGCTGCCGTTCGCGTTCGCGCACCACTTCAGCGCGGAGAACACGCTGCCCGCGCTGGCGCTGTACCGCGACTCGTTCCGCCCGGGGATGCTGGACGCGCCGTACTCGATGATCGGCGTGTCGGTCACGGCGGCGGAGTCGGACGAGCGGGCCCGCGAGCTGGCGGCGCCGCAGGCGCTGGCGTTCCTGCGGCTGCGGCAGGGCCGCCCGGGCAAGATGCCCACCCCGGAGGAGACCGCCGCGCACCCGTACACGCCGCTGGAGCGGCAGATGATCGACTCGCGTCTCGCGGACCAGGTCATGGGCGGTCCCGAGACCGTCAGGCGGCAGATGGACGCGCTGATCGAGAAGACCGGCGTCGACGAGGTCATGGTGACCACGCAGGTGTTCGACCACGCCGACCGGATCCGGTCCTACGAGATCCTCGCGGACCTGTACGACCTGAAGGCCGCCGAGCCGCCGGCCGTCAGCGGCCTCTGACCTCGAAGCCGAAGGGCGCGGCCCGGGGCCGGGGAGCGCGCCGGCGGTCCCGCCGCGCACGCGGGCATGCGGGAACCGCCGGCGCCGGACCGGGCGCCGGCGGCACGGCCGGGCGTCGCGCGGTCAGCCCGCGAACGCCACCTCGATGACGTCCAGCCCCTCGTCGAGCAGGTGCTCCGGGATGACCAGCGGCGGCAGGAAGCGCAGCACGTTCCCGTACGTCCCGGCGGTCAGCACCAGCACGCCCCGGGCGTGGCAGCGGCGCGCGATCTCCGCGGTCAGCTCGGGGTCGGGGTCCTTCGTGCCGGGCCGCACCAGCTCGATCGCGATCATCGCGCCGCGGCCGCGCACGTCCCCGATCGCCTCGTGCCGCGCCGCGAGCGCGCGCAGCCGGGGCAGCATGATCTCGCCGATCCGCCGGGCCCGCTCGGTGAGCTTGCCCTCCTCGATCTCCTCCAGCACCGCGAGCGCCGCCTCGCAGGCGAGGGGGTTGCCGCCGTACGTGCCGCCGAGCCCGCCACCGTGCACCTTGTCCATGATGTCGGCGCGCCCCGTGACGCCCGCCAGCGGCAACCCGCCCGCGATGCCCTTCGCGGTGGCCACGATGTCCGGCACGATCCCCTCGTGCTCGCAGGCGAACATGTCGCCCGTCCGCGCGAAGCCCGTCTGCACCTCGTCGGCGATGAACAGGATCCCGTTCGCGCGGCAGAACTCCGCGATCGCCGGCAGGAACCCCGGCGCCGGCTCGATGAACCCGCCCTCGCCCTGGATCGGCTCGACCAGCACCGCCGCCACGTTCGACGCGCCGATCTGCTTGCTGATCTGGTCGATCGCCTGCGCCGCCGCCTCCGGCCCGCAGTTCTCCGGCCCGGTCGGCCACCGGAACGGGTAGGCGAGCGGCATCCGGTACACCTCGGGCGCGTACGGGCCGAACCCCTGCTTGTACGGCATGTTCTTCGCGGTCAGCGTCATCGTCAGCAGCGTCCGGCCGTGGTAGCCGTGGTCGAACGCCACGACCGCCTGCCGGCCCGTCGCGTACCGGGCGATCTTGACGGCGTTCTCCACCGCCTCCGCGCCGCTGTTGACCAGGATCGACCGCTTCTCGTGCGCCCCCGGCGTGATCCTGTTCAGGTTCTCGCACACCGCCACGTACGACTCGTACGGCGCCACCATGAAGCAGGTGTGGGTGAACCGGTCCGCCTGCTCCTTCACCCGCGCGGCGACCCGCGGATTGGCGTTGCCGACGCTCGTCACCGCGATGCCGGAGCCGAAGTCGATCAGCGAGTTGCCGTCCGCGTCGACGACCACCCCGCCGCCCGCGTCCGTCACGTACACCGGCAGCACGCTGCCGACGCCGGGCGCCACCGCCGCGGCGCGGCGCTCCTGCAACTCCCGGGACCGCGGCCCCGGGATCTCGGTCACGACGCGTCGCTCCTGCGGCAGGCGATCGCCGCGGCTCAGGTTCTGGCTGGTCATGGCGCGAACATAAGCCGAACGGCCCCTACGATGAACCGTACGGGACGGCGAAATCCGTCCAAAGATTTGGACGTGCTGAACACAAGAGGGACGAACACGGGACGGAGGGGTCCGGGTGCCGCCGACGCTCGCCGCCGTGGCGGCCCTCCCGCAGCTCGGCCTGCGCTCCCTCACCGGCCCCCTGCCCGACGCGCCCGTCGTGTGGGTCGCGGTCAGCGAGCTGGAGGACCCGACCCCGTTCCTCGAAGGCGGCGAACTCGTCCTCACCACCGGCATGCGGCTCACCGCCGGCGGCGCCGCCGGCTACGTCGACCGGCTCGTCGGGCGGGGCGTCGCCGGCCTCGGCTTCGCGGTCGGCGTCATCCATCCCGGCGTCCCGCCCGAGCTGCTCGCCGCCGCGCGCGACCGGGGCCTCGCCCTGCTGGAGGTGCCGCGCCCCACCCCGTTCATCGCGATCGGCAAGGCGGTCTCGCGGATGCTGGCCGCCGAGTGGTACGAGGACGTCACCCGCGCCTTCCAGGCCCAGCGGGAGCTGACCCGCGCCGCGCTCACCGGGCCGGGCGCGCTCGTGCGGCGGCTGGCGCGGCTGCTCGGCGGATGGGTGCTGCTGCTGGACGCGTCCGGCGCCGTCCGGCACGCCGACCCCGCCGCCGCCCGCGACCGGGCCGCCGCCCTCGCCCCCGAGCTGGCGCGGCTGCGCCGCCGCCCGGCCTCGGGGTCCTCGCCCGCGAGCATCGCGCTCGCCGGGCCCGACGACCACGTCGTGCTCCAGCGGATCGGGCTCGGCGGGCGCCCGCGCGGGTTCCTCGCCGTCGGGACGGCCGCGCCGCTCCCGCACGCCGCGCACACCATCGTCGGCGCGGCGGTCGCGCTGCTCACGCTCCAGTCGGAGACGCCCCGCACCGGCCGGGACGCGCGGGCCGCGCTCGCGGCGCTACTCGCCGGCCTCCCGGCCGCGGGCCCGGCCGTGCCGGGCGGACCGGTCCGCGTCCTGGCCTGCGCGGGCCGCGCCGCCGTCCGCGACGCGCTGGAAGCGGACCCCGCCGGGGAGCGCTGCCTGGCGGCGCCGCTCGCCGACGGCACCATCGTGATCGTCCCCGACGAGTCGGCCGGGGCGGTGACGGCGCTGCTCACCGGCACCGGACCCATCGGCGTCAGCGACCCCGCCGGGACCGGGGCCGGAGCCGGGGCCCTCGCCGGGGCGCTGCGGCAGGCGGAGGACGCGCTGGCGGCGGCGCGCCGCGCCGGACGGCCCGTCCTGCGACACGCGGACCTGCCGGGGCAGGGCGTCCTCGGGCTGCTGGAACCGGAGGCCGCGCGGGCGTTCGCGGGCGCGCTGCTCGCCCCGCTCCAGGCCGAGGGCCTGATCGACACGGTCCGCGCCTACGTCGCCGCCAACGGGCAGGGCGAGGCCGCCGCACGGGCCCTCGGCGTGCACCGGCACACCCTGCGGTCCCGGATGCGCAAGGCCGCCGAGCTGCTGGGCCGCGACCCCGACGATCCCGCCGCCCGCGCCGAGCTGTGGATCGCACTGGCCGTCACGGACAACGGCGGCGGTCCGATTGGCCGTCCTGGAGACTCCCCATCCGGCGCGCCGGAGATAGCGTGAGGTCATGAACGTGACCCCATTCTGGCTGGCCGGTCGCCCCGAGACCGGTGACGGTGAGCTGACCGTTACGCACCCCTACGACGGCCGGGTGGTCGGGACGGCCGCCGTGCCGACGCCCGCACAGGTGGAGGAGGCGGTCGCGGCGGCCGACGCGGTCCGCAAGCGGGCCGCGGCGCTGCCGCTGCACGTGCGCGCCGAGGCCCTCGCGCACGTGTCCGCGCGGCTGGCCGAGCGGGCCGAGGAGGTCGCCCGGCTGATCACCGGCGAGAACGGCAAGCCGCTGCTGTGGGCGCGCGGCGAGGTGACCCGCGCGATCTCCACGTTCCGGTTCGCCGCCGAGGAGGCCCGCCGGTTCAGCGCCACGACGCAGCGCCTGGACACCGACCCCGCCGCCGAGGGCCGGATGGCCTACATCACCCGCGTGCCGAAGGGCCCGGTGCTCGGCATCTCCCCGTTCAACTTCCCGCTGAACCTCGCCGCGCACAAGATCGCGCCGGCGATCGCGGCGGGCACCCCCATCGTGCTGAAGCCGGCGCCCGCGACGCCGCTGTCGGCTCTGCTGCTCGGCGAACTGCTCGCCGAGACCGGCCTACCCGCCGGGATGTTCTCCGTCCTGCCGGTCCCGAACGACCGCGCCTCCGCGCTGGTCGACGACCCGCGGCTGCCGATCGTGTCGTTCACCGGGTCCGTCCCCGTCGGCTGGGCGATCAACGACCAGGTGCCGCGCAAGCACGTCACCCTGGAGCTCGGCGGCAACGGCGCCGCGGTCGTGCTGCCGGACGCCGACCTCGACTGGGCCGCCGAGCGGATCGGGCTGTTCTCCAACTACCAGGCCGGGCAGAGCTGCATCGCCGTCCAGCGCGTCTACGTCGACCGGTCGGTGTACGAGGAGTTCGTGCCGAAGCTCGTCGAGCGGGTCGGCGCCCTCGTCACCGGCGACCCGTGGGACGACAAGACGCAGGTCGGCCCGCTCGTCAGCCAGGACGCCGCCGAGCGCGTCGAGTCCTGGGTGGACGAGGCCGTCGCGGCGGGCGCGAAGGTCCTCGCGGGCGGCACCCGCGAGGGCGCGACCTACGCCCCGACCGTCCTCGCCGACGTCCCGGCGGACGCGAAGGTCGCGCGCGAGGAGGTCTTCGGCCCGGTCATGCTGGTCCAGCCGGTCGACGGCGTGGACGAGGCGTTCGCGCTGGTCAACGACTCGAAGTTCGGGCTGCAGGCGGGCGTGTTCACGCGGAACCTCGACATCGCGTTCCGCGCCCACCGCGAGCTCGACGTGGGCGGCGTCGTCATCGGCGACGTCCCGTCCTACCGCGCCGACCAGATGCCCTACGGCGGCGTGAAGGACTCCGGCGTCGGGCGCGAGGGCCTGCGGTCGGCGATGGCCGACTACACCGAGGAGAAGGTCATGATCCTCACCGGCCTGCCCCTCTGATCACGGCACGCCCGGGCCCGTCCCCACCCGGTGGGAGCGGGCCCGCTCGCCTGCGCGAGCCCGCCGCCGGGTCAGAGGAGGCCGGTGCGCAGCGCTCCGGCCGCCTCGGCGAGGGCCTCCTGGAACCGCCCGCCGAGCCCCCACATGTTCGCGAACCCGTGGATCAGGTCCTCCTGCCGCCGCACCGCGACCCGCACCCCGGCCTCCCGCAGCCGCTCGCCGAACGCCTCGCCCTCGTCGCGCAGCGGGTCGAACCCGGCGGTGACGAGGTAGGTGGCCGGGAACCCGCTCAGGTCGTCCGCGAGCAGCGGCGACGCCTTCGGGTCGGTGCGCCGCTCCACGTCCGGGCAGTAGTGGTCGCTGAACCAGACCATGTCGGCGTCGGTCAGGTAGAAGCCGTCCGCGAACAGCTCCCGGGACCGCCGCCGCACCGACATGTCGGTCGCGGGATAGAACAGCAGCGCGAAGTCCGGCCTGCGGTCCGCGAACGCACCGACGACCGCCGCGAGGTTCCCGCCCGCGCTGTCGCCGCCGACCGCGACCGCCTCCGGCGACGCGCCGAGCGCCGCCGCGTTCTCCACCGCCCACGCGTACGCCGCGAGCGCGTCGTCCGCCGCCGCCGGGAACCGGTGCTCGGGCGCGAGCCGGTAGTCCACCGACAGCACCCGGACCTCCGCGTTCACCGCGAGGTAGCGGCAGACCGAGTCGTGGCTCTCGATGTCGCCGATCACCCAGCCGCCGCCGTGGAAGAACACCAGCAGCGGCGACCCCTCGGCCAGCCCCTTCGGCTCGTACAGCCGCGCGGGGATCCCGTCCGCGGCGGCCAGGTCCCGTGTCCGGACCGGCCGCTCGGGCAGCCGGTTGATGTACCGCTGCCCGCGAGCGAGGCCCTGCCGCGCCTCCGGAACCGTAGCCCCGGTGAGGCTCGCGCCCTCCAGGCGCGTCATCAGCAGGAGCAGTTGCGCGTCCAGCGCGAGCCGCTGCCCGTCGCGCACCACCGCCCGCCCGGCGATCAGCCGCCGCACCGGATCGGGGAGCGCGAACACGGCGCGGAGCACGGCGCCCGCGACCGACGGGGGGACCTTCTCGGCGAGCTGCGGCATCGACCCTCCAACCACTCGGACGTTCCGGACACCGTACTCCTCGATGCCCCATCCGGCCGAACATGGTTCGGTCCATGACGAACCCCCGCGAGTCAGGCCGGGTCGACCGGCGGGCGGCGGGCGTCAGGGCCGGCGGCGGGCGGTCCAGGCGTCCTCGAACATCTCGTGCAGGGGGCGCGGGGGCAGCAGGCGCGTGAACGGGCCGCCGACGCTCCTGCCGCGGATCTCCTCGGCGCCGTGGGCGGCGAGCTTCGCGGCCTCCACGGGGAGTTCGGGTGCCTTGAGCACGGTCCACTCGCCGGGGACGAACGCGGTGCGGCCTGCGCGCTGGCGCTTGTCCTGCTGGACGAGGGCGCGGTCCACGAGCTCCGCCTGGGCCGCCCTGTGCCGGGCGGCCGTCCAGCCGTTCCATCGGCGGACGTTGCGGTCGGTCGGGCGGACGAGGGTGAGCAGCTGCAGGTAGAGGACGGCCGCGTCCTCGCTCGTGCCGGTCTCGGCGGCGGCCTCGCCGACCAGGTCCGGGACGCTGAGCAGCGGGTTCGCCTCGTACCCCCCGGGCGGCACGGGGGTGGCGGCGGCCCGGGCGACCATGCGGGCGACCGCCTCGGCGCGCAGCACGGTGCCCTGGACGCTTCGGAGCAGGCGGTCCAGGCCGTGGTCGGCGCAGAGGCGTTCGAGGCGCGCGCGGGCGGCCCGGTCGGCGAGCGCCGACGGGCGCAGGATCACGGGCGCGAGCGACCGCCGGCCGTCGACGATCAGCAGGCCGTCGTCGAAGGCGAACGCGTCGCCGTCCGGTCCGGCGGACACGCCGTCGCGGGTCGCCCTGCGGACGGGGTGGACGTCCGGCCCGAACAGGTCCCTGCGCCGCCCGGGGTCGCCGAGGGAGCAGAGGCCGAGCGGGAGCAGCAGGCCGGGAGCGGCCAGCCGCGCCCGCAGCCGTGCCGCGAGATCGGGCGCGCCGGAGACCGCCGGGTCGCCGACGGGCCGTTCCGTCAGCGCCCAGACCAGCACGGACGCGAGCGGAACGTACGGGTCGTGATCCATGCGCCGCCGGTTCGCCGTGCCGTCGGGCGAGACGGTGTGGACGCCGATGCCGTACGGCTCGTAGTCGGCGACGACGCAGGTCAGGTCGCCGGCGGCGATCGGGGACGCGGCCGGGTCGGCGAGGGCGGCGGCCCAGGAGTCCGGGAGGCCGAGGTCGCGTTCCAGGTCGGCGACCAGGTCCTCGTCCACGGCCGCGCGGCGGCCGAGCAGCCCCGACCACGCCTCCGCCATGCGCTCGGCGGCGGCCGTGAAGCCGCCCGCCGCCCACAGCTCGGCGGGGTCGTCGGGCATGCCGGCGGCGACCACGCGCTGCCGGCCGGCGACGCCGAGGCGGTGGGAGAGGTCCTCGG
This sequence comes from Actinomadura nitritigenes, assembly GCF_017573545.1. GTDB lineage: Bacteria > Actinomycetota > Actinomycetes > Streptosporangiales > Streptosporangiaceae > Spirillospora > Spirillospora nitritigenes. The sequence goes on from NZ_JAGEOK010000032.1 coordinate 78,441, forward strand.
CCTCCTGCGCGACCTCCTTGGTCGCCGAGTACGGCTTGGCGCGCAGCATCTTCCGGTGGGCGTCGAACCGGGTGACGAGGTCGCCGCCCTCGTAGGCGCGCCGGGGCAGGCCGTCGAGGACGAGGGCCGCGACGGCGCGGCGGACGCCGGTGCGCCCGACGAACGCGGCGACGGCGTCCTCGTCCGGCGCGAGCGGCCCGTTCCGCTCGTACAGGTCGAGGAGGCGGCGGAGGCGGGCGGCGTCGTCGCGGGTGACGGTGACGGTCTCGGTCTTCGTCGCGCCCGCCGGCTCCGGGGCGTCGGCGCGCTGGACGAACCGGTGCGCCCGCTCCGGGGCGATCGGCCCGCCGGCGGACGGGACCGCGCCGACGGCGACGGTCGCGTCCAGCCCGGCGAGGGCGGCCCCGGTCGCGTAGCCGCGCCGCCAGGCGCCGGAGCGGGCGAACGGCTGGTCCGCCCAGGTGCGCAGCAGCGCGGCGAGGGACGCGCGGTCCGCGTCGCTCGTCGACGGCGCGACGAGCCGCCACGCGGCGGCGTCGATCGCGCCGAGCAGCGGCGCCCAGTCGAGGGGCCGCGCGGGCGGGCTGACCAGCCGGGTCGCGTCGTCGATCGCGCCGGCGAGGAACCGGCCGTCGGCGGCGATCGCGGTGACGGTGGCGGGCCGGGGCGACCGCTCCTGCCCGTCGAGGCGGGGCGGCGGGGGCAGCAGGCCGAGCAGCGCGTCGTCGAGGTCGGTGTCGGGGGTCTCGGCGGGCGGCCGCACCGTCGCGCCGGACCGGACCACCTCGACGCGGCGCGACAGCGCACGGCGGCGCCGCAGCACGTCCGCGGCCCGCAGCACCGTGTCGACGACGCCGGAGACGATCGCCGGGTCGGTGACCTCGGGCATCTCGCGGGCCAGCGCGTCCCGCACCGCCTCCGGGGACGGCGCGGCGTCCAGCAGGGCGCGGGCGGCCCGCTCGGTCGTGCCGCGCAGCGCCTGCGACGAGCCGGTGTCGCGCGGGGCGAGGAAGTGCCAGAACGCGGGCGGCGGCAGCATCGGGCGGCCCTGCGGGTCGACGCTCCACTGCGCCTTCCCCGCGGGGTAGGCGCGCCCCTCCCACAGCAGCGTGCCGTCGGACGCGTCGTGGCAGCGGATCGGCACGTAGGCGTTGGAGTCCTCCACCGCCACGACGAGGTCGGGGCCGCCGGGCATGCGCAGGAGGCCCCACGGGTCGCCGACATCACCGGTGTCGCGGAGCGTGGCGCGGCGGCCGTCGGTGCCCTCGATCGTCCAGCCCGCCGGCGCGCCGCCCCTGTCGCTCTCCGTCCTGGCGACGCGGAACCCGGCGAGGCCCCCGGACCGGCCGAGCGGCGACGCGGTCACGCCGCCGGGAAGGCGTACGAGGCTGGACCAGTCGTCGTCCCAGGCGGCGCCGTCCGGCGGGTCGGCCGCGAGGAAGTCCGGCGGCACGGCGGCGGGGCCGCGCTCGCCCGTCGCCGGATCGAGGACGGCCCAGTCCGCCCGCGAGTACGCGTACCGGGGCGCGCTCCAGATGCGGGTGCCGTCGCCGTACTGCCGCTCGTGGTCGCCGATGCCCTCCCGCCCGCCGGGGAGCAGGACGCGTTCACCGTCGTAGCGGCCGCCGCCGACCTCGAACTGGTAGCCCTGGCCGCCACTGCGCAGCCCACGGCAGGCGACCATGCCGAGCTTGTTCTCCGGCTCGAACACCTCGCCGGGGGCGCTCGCCCAGAACGCGCGGTCGACGCCGCGGGCGCCGTCCCGCTCCGACCACCCGACCAGGAAGTCCCCGCCCGCGTAGTGGACGGTGCGGACGCTCGTCCCGGCGGGCAGCGAGAAGGCGCACTCGCCGCGCCGGTCCGCGTGGTCGACCGCGATGGCGCGGCCGCCGCCGTAGACGGTGAGGACGGGCCAGGTGGAGGTGGCGCCGAGGACGTCCTCGCCGAGGTCGGCGAGCGCCGCGTCGAGCGCGGGCCAGCCGAGTTCGGCGATGACGCCGGCGCGGAGCGTGCGGGCGAGCGGGACGGCGAGGTCGAGCGCCGCGAGGGCGTCGCCCATGCCGTCCAGCGCCGCGGCGGTCGGCGGGTCGAGGAGGCCGTCGAGGGCGTGCAGGGCGCGGCCGGCTGCGCCGAGCCCCCCGCCCGCGACCTGGCCGATCAGCGCGGAGAGCCGGTCGTGGACGGCCTTCTCCACGCCGGGCGTCTCGGGCAGCCGCGAGATCGCGGTTCCCTCGCGCAGCCGGGCGTGCACGGTGCCCTCCAGGCGCGGGCCGAGCACCGGGTCGGCGGCGAGCGCCTTCAGGTCGCGGCGGGACTCCGCGCCCCAGAAGTGCAGCGGCGTGCCCCGGCCCGGGTCCTGCACCGGGACGCCCTCGGCGAGGCACGCGTCGACGAGGTCGGCGTCGAAGTGGGCGGCGCCGCGGTAACGGGACTCGTGCAACCGCACCGGGACGGCCTCGGCGCGCAGCCGGGGCGCCAGCCTCGGCAGCGCCGCGAACAACTTGTCCGGCATCCGCTGGCGGCTGATGCCGCCGTACGGGACGCGGACGAAGGAGTAATGCGCGGAGAACGCACCGAGCCAGCCTGCGAGGCCGCCGGACGGCCGGACGTCGCCGGACGCCATCGCGTCGATCACCCCGGCGGCGTCCAGCGCCCGCAGCCAGGCGGCGCCGTCGACGGCGCCGATCGGGAAGACCTCCGCGAGCCCGGCGCGCAGCCCGGGCGGCGGCGCCGCCTTGGCGAACACCTTGGCGGCCCCGTCGAGCAGGCCGTCGGGGACGGCGGTGCCGCGCGCGTCGGCGAGCGCCTGCGCGAGGATCGCCGCGTCCTCGGCGAGCCCGAGGCCCGCGGTCCTCGCGGACTTGCGGACGCGGGCGTGCAGGTCGGCGGGCGGCGCCGCGCCGCCCCTCCCCCACGCGGCCACGAACCGGGCGAACTCGCGGTGCGCACGGTCGGCGGGGTACGTCGCGGCGAGCCATTCCTGGTGCTCGCGGACCCGGGCCGCGCCGATCGCCCCCGCCCGCGCGAACAGCAGGGCGTTGTCCAGCCGGTACTGATCGTCGACCGGCAGCGCGTGCCGGGCCTCGGCGTCGCGCGCGTCCGCGTACGCGGCGGCGGCGTGCCTGGGCGCGATCCCGGCGAGCCGGTGGCCGACGGTGTCCCAGAACCACGGCAGGTGCGCGGCGGGCAGGCCGCGCGCCTCGCGCTTCATGTCGTCCAGGAACCGGCCGGGCCGCTCGTACGCGCGCCCGAGACCGGCGCGGAGGGTAGCGAGCAGCTTCTCCGCGCCCGGCGCGGCGCCGGGATCGGCCTCCTCGACCCAGTCCAGGTAGAGGGTCGACTGTGCGGGATCTGCCGGGAGCAGCGGGGACATGGCGGGCAGTATGGCAGCGTCCCCGGACATAACACACCAGAAACGATCAAGCGGGAGCGACCGTCACCAGCTCCCCGTACATGCGCCCATCTCCGCCCGGCCCGACGCGCCACCGATGCAGAAGTGCACCCTTCGCGCACGCGATGTGGCCGTCCGAGCCTCGCATCACCCCGAACCGGCACGGGTCGGCGAACATGTCCTCGCTGTGGCACGCAGTGCGCGAAAGTGGCAGACGGGCGACGCCCGGCGCAGAAACGCCTCCACGGCGACGCGGGGTTGCGGAACGCCGAAGCTGTCATGGCTGCGCGAACCGTCCGACGGCTTCGTCAACGGCCACCCGAGGCACCTGGCGTCCATCGAACCCAGCGGCCGAGCAGGCCCCGAAGGGCCGCCGACCTGCGACTCTTCGACTCCCTTGTCGGGGAGCCGTCCCGACCGACGGTCGAGAAGCCCATCGCCGCCTCCGCCGGCTGGGCGTCCACGTCCTGGCCTGCCCCCTACTCCAGCGCGGGAAGGCGGACCCCAGGCTCGCCGGCGAGTCGAACATGAGCACGATCAAGTCCCCGATCCGAACCCCCGCGGCTAGGGTCGGGCGGCGTGGACCTCGAAGCCGTGCGCACCTTCACCGCCGCCGCCGATGCGGGCCGCTTCCAGGACGCCGCGGCGGAACTGTCGATCACCCAGCAGGCCGTCTCCAAGCGCATCGCCGCCCTCGAGAAGGACCTCGGCGTCCGCCTGTTCACGCGCACCGCCCGAGGAGCCCGCCTCACCATCGACGGGCAGGCGTTCCTCCCCCACGCCCGCGCCCTCCTCCAGGCCGAGGAGCGCGCCATCGCCTCCGTCGCCCCCGGCCGCCGCGCGCTCCGCGTCGACGTGATCGGCCGACGGCTCGCCCCCGCAGGGCTGCTCCGCGACTTCCACCGCGCCCACCCCGGCACCCACCTCGACGTCGTGACCCTCTTCGACGCCGCCGCCGCGCTCGACGCGATCGCCTCAGGCACCATCGACGCGTCGTTCCGCGCCCTCACCGCCCCCGACCGGCTCCCCGCCGGTCTCGACTCCGCCCGTGTCCTCGACGAACCCGTCCAACTCGTCACCGGCCCGTCCCACCCGTTCGCCGCCGCCCGTGCCGTCCGCCCCGCGGACCTCGCCGGGCACCGGATCTGGATGCCCGGCATCGTCCCCGGCACCGAATGGGCCGCCTTCTACGACGACCTCGCCGCCGCCTTCGGCCTCACCATCGACCCCGTCGGCCCCCACTTCGGCCTGGAACCGCTCCTCGACGCCATCGCCGACTCCACCGCGCTGGCCACCTTCGTCGGCGACCAGACCCGCCTGGTATGGCCCGCCGACTACGGCCTGCGCCGCATCCCCGTCCACGACCCGACGCCCGTCTACCCGCACTCCCTCATCTGGCACCGCGACAACCAGCACCCCGCCCTCACCGCACTCCGCGCCCACCTCGGCTCCCCATCCGCCGCCCCCGACACCTGGACCCCGCACTGGGCGCACCGCGCACCGTCCTCGGCGTAACACCGCATGACGGCGCCACACGTGGTGCTGACGCTTGAGGTTGTCGTCTCGACGCTCAGGCCGGCGCGACCGCCTTCGTCCTGGGGCGTGGTGTGAGCAGGAGTGCTCCCGCACAGTTCTTCACGCTGCCGCTTCCCTCATCGCCGCAGGCCCAAGGCGTTGGATGGGGATGGGGCGGCTTGGTGGGCGTTGATGCACCAGAGGACCTGCGCTCGGGGTGACGGGCACCCGGCGGATACCTGCAGCGCTGGCCACATGACCCAAGAGCCCGGCGTATCAAGCAGAGGCCAGGGCGCAGGAAGGGGCCAGGCGCATCGCGAAAGGTGCGTGTGACGAACGGCGGGGCGGGTTGTCTACGGGTGAACGACGAAACGGCGTGGGGTCGTGTTCAAGAGGTGGTCTTCGGACGTAAAGGCCCCTGGATGCCTGGCGAGAAAGGGGCCGGGAATCTCCGAAGTGGGTGTTCGGGAGATTGGCAAGAGGGGTGTTCGGGTGGCGGGGTGGCGCTGGCGTACGGGGCCGCCCCTCCAAAGTCAAGGGCGCCTTCGGCGTCGCTTCGCGATGGACTTCGTCCACCCTTGACTTTGGAGCCTCTGCGGCCCCTGAGGCAGCGTTAAGGGGCAGGCTCCGCCTGCCCCGCCCCGGGTCGCGCCACCCCACCACCCCCCTCCGTAAGGAACGAAGCCCCCTTCTCGGCAGTTCGCTCCCGGCCGTCGCCAGGCCCGTCGGTGTGAGTCGCTTGTGATCCGGTGTTGGTGATGGCTCTTGCATTGCGGCCTGTAGGGGTGGCGCACTGCGTTCGCCGGGGCGGTCTCGGCCATTGCATCCGTATCGCGCTTCCGTGTTGGCATGGCTCTGTCATGGAGGGAGGCTGGCTCGCCCCTGATGGGGGTGGGTGCGAATGGCCTGGGGCAGGGTGTGGCCGGGTGCCGTGTTGCTGGGGCGGGGTGGTGATGCAGACCCAGTCCAGGGTGGTGTGGGGTGGGTCGGTGCCTGGGCGGTGCAGTGGCCGGGTGGGTTGGGGTGGTCTCTGCTGAGGGGTGTCTGGTGGGGCGCGCACCGGTGTGAGGGGGCGCCGTCGTCTGTGGTGTGGGCATGCCGGGGCCGCCCGTCACCGGGTGGATGCGGGCGGTAGACCGGCGCAGGGCATCACCGGGTCCGGTGTGGCGGGGTGGTGCGGTTATGCGGCCCAGTCGAGCGCGGGGTTGTCGGGTGGCCCGATGCTGCCCGGTGGTCCGGCACCCCTCGTGCCCCGCGCGTCGGCTGGTGGGAGTAGCCGGTAGACGTACCGCCCGTCGTGATCTTTGGTGATCTGGATCTGGTCGGGGTTGGTGTGCTTGAACCGGTTGTGCCACCCGCAGGTGAGGGCGAGCTGGTCGATATCGGTGGGGCTGTTGCCGAGTGCCCACCCGTGGACGTGGTCGACCTCGCACAGTGTCCCGGGCACTTCGCAGCCCCGCACAGCACACGAGGAGTAGAGCGTCTCCAGCACCTGCCGCTGCGCTGCGGAGGCGAACCGCTCCCGATATCCAAGATACAGCGGAGTGTTCCCACGCCCGAGCAGCAGGGGCGATACCCCAGCGGCCAGGGCGATGCGTCGCGCCTGCGCGGCGGGGATCGGAGTGCCGTCGGTCAAGCGGGCCGGGGCGTTACCACCGGTCAGCGTCTCCAGGTCGCAGATCACGGTCACCTTGGAAGCCTTGTGCCCGCCCGACAGGACGCTGGACAGTGCCGCTGCGGTGCGTTCGGGGAGGTCACGGCGGTCGTCGGGCCTGGCCGGCTTGGCCAGCGGCGCCAGAGTGCCGTCCCAGATCGCAGCGTCCTCAGGGTTCAGCCACCCCTTCACATACCGGCCACCGTCCAGAGAACGCGTGGTCGTGAGCCACGACTTGTCGTAACCGCGCTTGGTGTCCTCATCCGGCGCATCTTCGCTGTCGTCGCGGTCGGCGATGAGGTCACGGATACGCCGCCCGAACGCGGCGACCTTCCCCGCCGAGAACCCCTGATCGACGAAGCCGAGCAGGGTCGCCTCCGCCTCGGCGCAGTCGGTGTCGTCCAGGCGCGAGACCGAGTCGGCGACGGTGACGGCGTAACCGTAGGACAGGTCACCGGAGGCGAGTTGGACGCAGACCTCGGGCAGACGATGCCGCTGCCGCGCCAGCACCAGACGTTCCTTCACGCGGTTGTCGCGCATGCCGAGCCGGGACCGCAGCCATGCTTGGGTGGAGGGATATCCCCACCGGGCCTGCTCCCCGCAGGCGTCGACTCGGCCGATGAAACCGGCGAGCGCGCTTTCCTGCATATCGGACGCGGCCACGAGGGTTTCGGTGAGTTCCAGGCATGCGGCCGCCGATTCCGGGGCTTCCCTTGAGGCGAGTTCAGTGGCGATGACTGAGAGCGCGTTCACCAATTCCATGGTGGACGCGACCTCAAGGTCGACCGTCACTGATTGCATACATAAATAGTACCCTGCGTGACTGACATTCATGGCCGTTCACGCCACATTCCATCCGGTATTTTTTTTCGGCGGGAAAGATCGGCGGGCCTTGCAACCTTTGTTCTTTGGAGCACCCCCCGAGCGGCCCTGGTCCCTGATGGAGGGGGGTGGTGGGGTGGCGCGACCCGGAGCGGGGCAGGCGGAGCCTGCCCCTTAACGCTGCCTCAGGGGCCGCAGAGGCTCCAAAGTCAAGGGTGGACGAAGTCCATCGCGAAGCGACGCCGAAGGCGCCCTTGACTTTGGAGGGGCGGCCCCGTACGCCAGCGCCACCCCACCACCCGAACACCCATCCCCCGTATCGAAGAACACCCCCCGAAGGACATCCGAGCAGCGTCTCCAAGGACTACTCGAACACCCCTCCTCGCCACTTCCCCACCCGCCCGAAGAATCTTGTGCCACCAGCGCACTGCCCAATCCCAAGGAGCGTCGCCCCGCCAAGTCCCGGAAGCCACCCAGCCCCCAACGAGGCTCCGGTCGCTTGGCGTTATTAAGCCGCTCTTGATCAGACGGGCGGTCCATGGTCGATCGAATGTTGAGCAATGCGCAGATCGACGAGGTCACCGTCGCGGCACCACCCGCCGCCGACAAGCGCAGGATCCACTTCCACTTTCTCGACACGGCGCGCCTCACATCGACGCCGCCGATGCCGAGCCGACCGGCGGTCCCATCCGCGACACCATCACCATGCTTGCCGGGACCCCTTGATGACCGACCAGCTCAGCGAGAACTCCGGAAATCTGTGGGTCTGGCCGGGCACTCATCCAAGGCACGCCGGATATTTCCGCCGGCACAGCCCGTGGATGTTCTGCGCGCACCCGAGGATCGCCCCCCAGAGCCCCTGAAGATCACAGGGCGCGCAGGAGATCTGCTGCTCGCGCATTATCTCCTCGGCCATAATATCGGCGGCAACGACGAATCCGATCGGGGTCGTGCGCGCCCCATTTTTCAGCTCAGCTATGCAAGGCCCGCGAACCGTCGAGAATAGTTCCTTCGGGACGTCTGGCTGGACTACGAGGCGATCTCTTCGGCCGACCCTCCGATGCGGGCATAGGAGCCAGGACGGGTCAGGCGGAGGTGGACCGCGAAAGCCCATGCCCAAAAGGGCGGCGGCGAGAATAATTTCGGACAGCACCCATGTGAGTGCAGAGCGCTCTTCGGCGCCGAGCAGGGCGTCGCAGCTGAACAGGCTGGCGACGAATACGGCAGCCAGTCCCAGCAGGCGACGGGCGGGGCGACTAGGCAATTCCAGGCGTTCTCGCCGTGGTGGTCGTCCGCGAAGGAGGCCACGGCTGCCGCCGACGACAGGGTCAGCAGGAGGATGGCGTCGAGCACGCCCAGGTTGGTGAGCCAGTTGAAGAGCGCGGGGCCGAGGTTGTTGCCGGAGAAGGCGAAGACCGTCACGACGACTGCGGCGAGCACGATCTGGGTCAGCCGTCCGATGTGAGGGGAGCCGTGTGCGGTGTGGACCCGGCTCGGCGGAGCAGGCAGGACGCCTTCGCGGCCGAGTGAGAAGAAGTGCCAGGCCACGGCGTTGTGGGAGTGCCGCGAAGAGGCTGGCGACCAGGGAGATGTAAGCAAGGTCGACGAAGAGCCTCCCGACGTGATCTTCGGAGTGGCATTCCTCGCTGTAGAGAGCGGCCACCTCTAGTTGCATGAGGCTGGCCATGGTGTAGCCGAGCGGGGCGAGCGACACACCGGATGGGGCGTCCGCGTGCTGGGCCAGGTCGGATATCAGGACGGTGAGGAAATCGGCGGCGAGCAGCACGCCGAGGACGCGGGCGTTGAGGTCGGCGCGCCGGAAGCCGAGGACGGCGACGCCGAGCAGCGCCGTCGTCCACCAGGACGGGTCGAGGCTGGTCCTGAACTTCAGGAGGTCGGCCTTGGAGAAGCCGAACAGCCCGTACAGGCCGATCTGCATGGTGTTGTACGAGATGAGGGCGGAGACGAAGCGTCCAGGCCCGTGAGTGATGAGGCCACCGGCGGTGGGGCGGGCGACGACAGAGAACACGATCTCGGGGGACGCCGATGCGGCTGAGTCCAGTGCCGGAGGGCGAGGGGGGACACGACTTCGCCGATCGCCAAGTGCAGATCGCGGTGCCGGTGCGGGCCTGCGAGTACACAGATCGCTCGGGCGCGCAGGAGTTTCCTCGCCAGGTCGTATGGCCTCAAATGAAATGCCGACGAGGGTAGATTCGCAGTCGGCCCGCGCGGAGGCGCCGGGCCGCATCCGGGGAGGAACGCCGTGACCGGCCATCACACACTGCAAGAGACCGAGCAGGCGATGCAGCGGCGGCTCGGCGACGTGCCGCTGCGCCATGACGCGATGATGGCGGTCTCGAACATCTACCGCGCGGCCGCCGCGATCCGGCAGCACTTCGAGAGCTCGGTGCTGCGCGGCGCGGACCTCACCTGGACGGCGTTCGTCGTGCTGTGGGTCGTGTGGATCTGGGACGAGATGGAGACCCGGCACGTCGCCGAGGAGGCCGGGATCTCCAAGGGAACGCTGACCGGGGTGGTCAAGACCCTGGAGGGGCGCGGGCTGATCGAGCGCGGCTCGCACGCGACGGACGGGCGCCTCGTCCTGCTGCGGCTGACCGACAAGGGCCAGGAGCTGATGCGCGGGCTGTTCCCGGCGTTCAACGCTGAGGAGGCGTTCGTCGTGGAGCGGCTGAGCGGCGACGAGAACCGGGCGCTGGCGCAGACGCTGCGCTCGATGGTCGAGCACCTGGAGGAGGAGGGCGACGCGCGGCGGGAGGCGCTGCGGACCGAGTCGCCGTTCCCGCCGCGCCGCTCGGGCCGCCGCCCCCGCGCCTGACCCCCACGCATCTGGCTAGCGCACGCGCCTGACCCGCACGCCCCCGGTTCGCGCGTCGTCGCGCCGCTCCTCATCCGCGACCTCGTCATGCTCGACCTGCTGGCGGAGGGCACCTTGTCGTCCAGCCGACGGTGACTGGAGCCGCGACGAGTACGCGGCGCTCGGGCGCGGCGTGATTTTGGACGAGCAACTGGAAAGACCTGGGACCTGCTGTGGCGCGGCTCGCCCGTCTCCTACCAGGAAGCGCTTGGCGTTCGAGGACGTCTACTTCGAGCCCCGCGTCCGGACGGCCCGCAGATATGGTGCGGCGGGCAGCACCTGCGCGACCGTTTCGTCCACTACAGGCGCACGGTTTCCATCCGCTGGGCCGCCCGGCCCGGACGAGTTGGAGCGCCTGCGTCCGGGCGGGACGCAGCGGGGCCTGGAGATGATCAGCGGCTGCCGTCCGGTGCTCCCCGGCGACCACTCGGGGCCGCCCTGCCTCAGCGTGGCGGCGCGGCGATCGCCCGCGCGGTCGGCACCGAACCCGTGAGACTGATCCGCCTCACGTCCGGGTGCGCGCCGAGGCGGTGTTGCCGGCGAGCGGTGACGCGGTCGGCCGCGTCCACTCGGCGGGCTTCAGCACGACGCGTCTTCGGCGCCGAGCGCGGGCGTGATCTTCCACGTCGCCGCATCAGCGGCGTGTTCCGCGAGGTGATGAGCGCGTAGACGCCGGCGCCGGAGTCCAGGTCGCATGGTTGGGGGCGCCGGAGGCGGCCGTGTTTCCAGCAGGCAGCCATGCCCCAGAAGGGCACCCGTGATTGCAGGAGGGCGACCGACGTCCCGTACCGGAAGTGGCCCGACCGAGCGAGGGCGCCGGCCGCCACATCGACGGCGAGTTCCGGGGACGCCACGTCGCGTCCGCCGGGTCCCTAGAGGTGGCCGTGCGTGCGTCCATGCGCCCTTGACCAGCCGTGTGACCTCCCGCACTCCGCAGCGTTGTAAGAGTTCACCCCGATGCAACGCGTAGTCGTGCCATGACATGCTGTGGCCAAGAGGGCGTCAGGGGGATCCCTCAGAACAGGAAAGCGATCACATGCCGGACAACACCGAGCCCGGCCGCCCGGCCGTCCGGGACCTGGTCTCCACACGGAACTGCAAGGCCCACAGGCTCGCCGCGTGGACGTTCGCGGCGCTCGCCGCCCTGGCCGCGCTCGCGGCGGTCCTCGCCTCGACCGTCCCGCGCCGCCGGCGAGGCACCCGGCACCGCCCTTCCGAGCGGAGGTTCCCGCGCCCGGGCCCCCGCAGCGGCTGATCCCCGGCGGCGGCCGCAGGGTGGTCGTGGTCCGCCCAGCCGATCTCGGGACGGGGTGCACGCTCGACGCGGCCGCCGATCGCGGCGGCGATGGCCTGGCCGCCGAAGCAGACGCCCGGCAGCGGGGCGCCTCAGACGCCGGGATCGGTCATCGACCACGGCGTGCCCGTCGGGACGATGAAATCCCAGTCGAGGGGGGACTCCGGGCGCACGTCCGGCGTCAGGTGCCGTTCGGCGGACACGACACAGCCGATCTCCCGACGTCGTGACCGCGCGCGGTGACCGGGTCGGCGGGCGAGACGTGGTCGTGGGGTCAGCGGGACGGCCGGTAGCGGGCCTGACGCGCCGCGGCGGTGCCCGGGGCGAGGCCGGTCAGCTCCCGCCCGATCGCGGCGGCGGCGCGCCGGCAGAACTCCTCCGGCTCGTCGGCGGCGTCGGGACGCTCGTCGACGACGGCGTCCACCAGGCCGTCCCGCAGCAGGTCGGCGGAGCGGACGCCCTGCGACGCGGCCATCTCGGCGGCCCGCGACGGCGTCCGGTGCACGATCACGGAGGCGCCCTCGGGCGGTAGCGGCGCGAGCCAGCCGTGCCGGGCCGCGAGCACCCGGTCGGTGGGCAGCAGCGCCAGCGCGGCGCCGCCCGTCCCCTCGCCCATCAGCAGGCACAGCGTCGGCGCCGCGAGCGTGATCAGGTCGGCGAGGCAGCGGGCGATCTCCCCCGCGAGCCCGCCCTCCTCCGCCTCCGCGGACAGCGCCGCGCCCGGCGTGTCCACGACGGTGACCAGCGGGAGCCCGAGTTCGGCGGCCAGCCCCATGCCGCGCCGCGCCGCGCGCAGGCCGTCCGGGCCGAGCGGGTGCCCGGCGCGCTGGCCGTGCCGGTCCTGCCCGACGAGCACGCACGGCGCACCGCCGAACCGGGCCAGCGCGAGCGTCAGCCCCCGCCCGGCCTCGCCCTGCCCGGTGCCCGACAGCGGCGTGACGTCCGCGGCGCCGTACCGGAGCAGTTCCCGCACGCCGGGACGGTCCGGGCGGCGGGACCGTTCGATCGACTCCCAGGCATCGTCGCCGGCGGCCGCGCCGCCCGGCGCCTCCCCGCCGTTCTGAGGCGAATGCCCGCGCCGGGCGGGCGCCGCGCACAGCACGGACAGGGCGCGCGACGCCACGTCGGCGAGGTCGTCCAGGCCCACGACGGCGTCCACGAGCCCCTTGGCCGCCAGGTTCTCGGCGACCTGGACGCCGGGCGGGAACGGTTCCCCGTACAGGCCCTCATAGACGCGCGGCCCGAGGAACCCGATGAGCGCGCCGGGCTCGGCGGCCGTCACGTGCCCGAGCGACCCCCACGACGCGAACACCCCGCCCGTCGTGGGATGCCGCAGGTACACCAGGTAGGGCAGCCCGGCGGCGCGGTGCGCCATGACGGCGGCGGTGATGCGGGCCATCTGGACGAACGCGGCGGTCCCCTCCTGCATCCGCGTCCCGCCCGAGGACGGCGCGGCGAGCAGCGGCAGGCGCTCGGCGGTGGCGCGCTCGACGGCCGCGACGATCCGGTCCGCGGTGGCCGCCCCGATCGACCCGGCCAGGAACCGGAACTCCGACACGACGAACGCGACCCGCCGGCCGCGCAGCAGCCCCTCCCCGGTCACGACCGCCTCGTCGGTGCCGGCGCGGTCGCGGGCGGCGGCGAGGTCGTCGCCGTACGGGGTGCCGGGGGCGGGCTGCCCGGCGGGCGGGTCGTCCCATGACGTCCAGCCGCCGCCGTCCAGCACGCGCCGCAGCAGTTCCCGAGCGCCGACCCGTTCCGTCACCGCACCTCCCCCGGCCTTCCAGGATGATGACCGCCTTCCCAGAATGATGACCGCGTACGCGGCCGGACGGTCACCCGGGGTGGAGACTGGGATCGCCCACAGTTCAGGGAAGGGAAACGCCGTTGCCTCCGGAACGCGACGAGATCTGCTTCTCCTCCGCCCGCGACCTCGCCCGCCGCGTCCGCGGCCGCGACCTGTCCGCGCGGGAGGTCGTGCAGGCTCACCTCGACCAGATCGAACGGACGAACCCGCACGTCAACGCGGTCGTCACGCTCGTCCCCGAGCGGGCGATGGACCAGGCCCGCGCCGCCGACGAGCGGCTCGCGTCCGGCGCGGAGCCGGGGCCGCTGCACGGGCTGCCCGTCGCGCACAAGGACACCCACGCCACCGCCGGGATCCGCACCACGTCCGGCTCGCCGATCTTCGCCGACCACGTCCCGGACGCCGACGAGCTCGTCGTCGAGCGGATGCGCGCGGCGGGCGTCATCACGCTCGGCAAGACGAACGTGCCGGAGTTCGCCGCCGGGTCGCACACCTTCAACCCGCTGTTCGGGCTGACCCGCAACCCCTACGCCCCGTCGCGGTCGGCGGGCGGCAGCAGCGGCGGCGCGGCGGCCGCGCTGGCGTGCGGGATGCACCCGCTCGCCGACGGCAGCGACATGGGCGGCTCGCTGCGCAATCCGGCGTCGTTCTGCAACGTGGTCGGGTTCCGGCCGTCGCCCGGCCGGGTGCCGTCGTGGCCGGTCCCGGCGGGCTGGTCGACCATGGGCGTGCAGGGACCGATGGCGCGGTCGGTCGCGGACGCGGCGCTCCTGCTGTCGGTGCTCGCCGGCCCCGATCCGCGCAGTCCCATCGCCCTGGAGACCCCCGGCTCCGCGTTCGGCGTCCCCCTCGACCGGGACATGTCCGGCGTGCGGCTGGCGTGGTCGCCCGACCTCGGCGGCGCGGTCCCGGTCGACCCCGCCGTCACCGCCGTCCTCGAACCGGCCGTGAAGGTGTTCGCCGACCTCGGCTGCGTCGTCGAGGAGGCGTGCCCCGACCTGACCGGCGCCGACGAGGTGTTCCGTACGCTGCGCGCCTGGCACTGGGACGTCGTCCTCGGCCCGCTGCTGGACGAGCGCCGCGCCGACTTCAAGGCGTCCCTCGCCCGCAACATCGAGGAGGGCCGCGCCCTGACCGCCGCCGACGTCGGGCGCGCCGAGGTGCTGCACACCGCGCTGTTCCACCGCGTCCGGGAGTTCTTCGGCCGCTACGACGCGCTGCTGGCGCCGGTCAGCCAGGTGCCGCCGTTCGCCGCGGACCTGGAGTATCCGGACGAGGTCGCCGGGCACGCCATGCCCGACTACCTGGAGTGGATGCGGTCGTGCTTCCTGGTGTCGGCGACCGGTTCGCCGGCGCTGTCGGTGCCCGCGGGGTTCACCTCGGGCGGCCTGCCCGTCGGGCTCCAGATCGTCGGCCCGCACCGCGCCGACCTCGCCGTCCTGCGGATCGGGCACGCGTTCGAGCAGGCCACCGGGCACGCCCGCCGCCGCCCAGCCCTCGCGTGAGAGCGCGTGGCCGCCGCTAGTCGTCCTCGGCGGGGATGCGCAGGACGAACCGCGCGCCGCCGTCGCCGTCGGCGGCCACCAGCGTCCCGCCGTGCGCGCGGGCGATGTCGCGGGAAATGGTCAGGCCGAGGCCGGTGCCGCCCTTGTCGCGGCGCCGTCCCTCGGCCAGCCGTTGGAACCGCCAGAAGATCCGCTCCCGGTCCTCGGGCGGGATGCCCGACCCGTCGTCGCGCACTTCCAGCACCGCGTCCGGACCGTCCCGCGCCGCGGTCACCCAGATCCGCGACCTGGTGTGCCGCTCGGCGTTGTCCAGCAGGTTCGTCAGCAGGCGGGCCAGCTGCTCCGGCGCCGCCCGGACCGCGATCCCCTCCGCCGCGTCGATCTCCACCGGGACGCGCCGGTCCCGCCGCGCGGCCTCCGTCCGCACCAGCGCCCCGAAGTCGACCCGCTCCCGCTCGACGGCCACGCCCGCGCCCAGCCTCGCCAGGATCAGCAGGTCGGTGACGATGCCCTGCAGCCGGTCGGCGTCCGCCAGCGCCGCCCGCGCCACCGTCGGCCAGTCCTCGTCCTCCGGGTGCTGCAGCGCCAGCTCCAGCTGCGCCCGGAGCCCGGTCAGCGGGCTGCGGAGCTCGTGCGAGACGTCGCCGACGAACCCGCGCTGCCGCTCCATCGTGCCCTCCAGCCGGTGCAGCGTCAGGTTCACCGACTGCGCCAGCTCCGACACCTCGTCGGCCGTCTCCGGGACGGTGACCCGGCCGGGCTCGCCGCCGGTGATGTCCGCCAGCTCGCCGCTCATCTTCCGCACCGGCCGCAGCGCCCGCCGCACCGCGCCCGCCACGATCCACGCCACCAGCGCGGTCCCGGTGACGGCGGCGCCCGCGAGCAGACCGATGAAGGAGCCCTTGCTGCGGGTCAGTTCGGTGAGCGGCGCCGCGACGTAGAGCGTCCGGAACCCGAACGACGTCCGGATGCGCTCCTCGACCAGGTACACGTCCGCGTTGATGTGCGGCGCGGGGACGATGTGGTCCTCTGCGCGATCCAGGGAGGCCGGAGGCGGCGCCTTCAGCGCGCGCCGCCCGCGCAGCGCGTCGCTGTAGGCGATGACCTGGCCGCGCTGGTCGAGGACCTGCAGCAGCGAGAAGTCGGGGTCCTCGACGCGCAGCAGCCCGTGCGGGTCGGTGTCGCGGACGAGCGTCGCCAGGTCGTCGACGACGAGGGCGCCGCGCTGGTGCAGCCCCCCGTACACGGTGCGCTGGACCAGTGAGTAGAACACGAGGACGCCGGTCGCGAGGACGAGGCCGACCATCAGGGTCGCGGCGGCGGTGATCCGGGCACGGACCGACCAGCAGGAGGGCGACAGCCTCTTCCCGAGAACCCGCACCCCGGCGCTCTCCCCCTCCCGTCACGCGGACGCCGGCGCAGCGCCGCGTCCCAGCGCCCGGGAGGAGTGCGCAGAACTGGTTGTTACCGGACCATTGCCCAGTGAAACCTTGCGCCGCGCGGGTGGCCGATGCCCGCACGGACGGCGCCTCCCACCCCTGGGGTGCCGCCCGCGCGGGCATCGCCTTCGATGCCGCCAGCGCGCCCTCCGCCCGCGCGCCGAGGAGGATTTCCGACGGGATCGGACTCGCTGTCGAACGAGTCCCACTCTGCCCGTCCCCTGTGGACTGGACGCTACATCGACGTGACGATCACGTTTCCAGTTCTTCCTGGGGGAACGCGCCATAATCTGCCGATGAATGGGGATGGGTGGACGCAGGAGACGCAAGGGAGTCGGGATCACCGCCATGGACGGAGACATTCGGCCGCTCGAGCCGGCGGACCCGCGCACGGTCGGCGGGCTCACGCTGCTGGGCCGGCTCGGCTCGGGCGGCATGGGCACCGTGTATCTCGGTACCGACCCGGTGTCCGGCGGGCGCGTCGCGGTGAAGACCATCCATCCGCACCTCGCCGGGGACGAGTCGTACCGGCGGCGGTTCAAGGACGAGGCGGACCTGGCGAGCCGGGTCGCCTCCTTCTGCACCGCACGGGTCCTCGCGCACGGCGAGGACGACGGCCGGCCCTACCTCGTCACCGACTACGTCGGGGGCATCTCGCTGCACCAGCGGCTCAGCTCGGGCGGGCCGCTGCCGCCCGCCGACCTGCACGGCGTCGCGGTCGGCGTCGCCTCGGCGCTGGCGGCGATCCACGCGGCGGGGCTGGTGCACCGCGACCTCAAGCCCGCCAACGTGATGCTGACGCTGTCGGGATGCCGCGTCATCGACTTCGGGATCGCGCGCAGCCAGGACTCCGGCGGCGTGACCGCGGCGACCGGCAAGGTGCTCGGCACGCCCGGCTGGATGGCGCCGGAGGTGCTGCGCGGCGGCCCGGCGACCCCGGCCGCCGACATCTTCGCGTGGGGCTGCCTGATCGCCCACGCCGGCACGGGCCGGATGCCGTTCGGCGGCGACCCGGCGGCGCTGCGGGTCACCGACGCCGCGCCGGACCTGTCCGGGCTGCCGGAGCCGCTGCTGCCGGCCGTCCGGTCCGCGCTGTCGCCTGACCCGGCGGACCGGCCGAGCGCCTCGGACCTGCTGCTGAGGCTGGTGGAGCAGCCGCAGGCGGGCGACTGGCCGGCGGCCCCGCCGAACGGGGCGCCCGCGGCGGTGTCCTCGTCGCCGCCGGGCGGCACGCGGTACAGGGGAACGCGGTCCAGGACGACGCCGCCCGACGGTCCGCAGGGAAAGGCGTCGCACCGGTCCAGGGCGGAGGACGCCGCGTCCACCGACACGCGGGCGTTCAACCCGATGGGCATCGCGGGCACGCTGTCCATCAACCGCACCCGGCTGCTCGCCGCGGCCGGGGCCGCCGCGGGGACCGTCCTGGTCGGCGCGGTCATCCTCGGGCTGACGCAGGCCAAGGGCGATCCGCACGGGCACGCCTCGACGCCGGTGAGGCCGACGGCGTCCGCGCACGCGACGAAGAAGGCGCGGACGACCGCGCCGCGGCCGACCAGGCGGGCGACGGTGCGGGCGCACACGCCGAAGCAGGCACCGAAACCGGTCACGAAGCACAAGGCCAAGCACGCGAAGGGCAAGGGGAAGGGCAAGCAGCACTGACCCGCCCGCTGCGGACCCGCCCGGTGCCGGCCCTGTGCTCTCCCGCGCTCGTTGGGCCTACGTGCGCCAGATGAGGACGAGGGCGCAGTCGTCGTCGCGGGCGGCCGCCATCCTCTCGACCAGCTCCCGGGCGCCCGTTCCGAAGCCCTGCGGGACGAGCCGTTCGGCCTCGCCCAGCAGCCGGTCGATCCCGGCGTCCAGGTCGCTGCCGGGCGACTCGACCAGGCCGTCGGTGTAGAGCATCAGGGCGTCGCCGGGGCGGAGCGTCCCGTGGTCGGGGACGCAGTGCAGTTCGGGCACGATGCCGAGGACGACGCCCTTGGCCGGGCTGACCTGCCACGCGCCGCTGCCCGCGTCGAACTGGACGGCGGGCGGGTGCCCGGCCGAGCCGACCGTGTACTCCCCGGTCTTCAGGTCGACGACGACGTGCACCGCCGTGACGAACCCCTCGTCCCAGCGCTGCTTCTGGAGGTAGACGTTGCAGGCGGGAAGGAACCGGTCGGGTTGGAGCGATCCAAGCAATCCCCCGAAAGCGCCCGACAGCATCAGCGCCCGGGTGCCGGCGTCCGTGCCCTTCCCCGACACGTCGACCAGCGCGACCTCCAGCGTGTCGCCCTCCAGCGAGGAGACCACGAAGTCGCCGCCGAAGGACGAGCCGCCCGCCTGCAGCATGACGACCTCCGCCGCCCAGCCGTCCGGCAGCTCGGGCATCTCGCCCTGGCGGCGCAGCCGGTCGCGCAGCTCCAGCAGCATCGAGTCGCCGCGCAGCCCCTGCACGCCCAGCTGCTGGCGGGTGCGGGCGAGGGTCAGCGCGAGCACCGCGGTGATCGACAGCGTCGCGACGATGCCCGGGCCGATCGACTCGACGCCCCGCCACGCGTCGTAGCACACCATCGCGATGACGACGGCCAGCAGCGCGAGGAGGCTGCGGACCTTCAGCAGCAGGCCGCCGCCCAGCACGATGAGCACCAGCGCGCCCGACGGCGCCAGCCCCCGGGCGTCGTGCCCCGTCGCGATCCCGATCGCGATCGCCGCCACGGCCAGCACCGCGAAGACGTACCGCTCCCTCGTCAGCTTCCCCTGCCGCATCGCCCGGTACAGGGCGACCAGCGGCGGAATCCTGCGCAGGAAGGCGCGGATCCGCGGCGGAAGCATCTGCACCAGTCGTTGAAGCATGACTCGGGCACTGTATCGAGCATTCGCGACGGCGGGCGGGCATCCGGGCGACCGGTGACGTGTTGCAACGGTCCAGCTCCGTTCTCTGTGGGTAAGACCACGTTCGAGCCGGAGTTCGGAAAAGCGAGGGAGGCGGCATATGGGGCAGCCGGGAATGCGCATCACGGTGACCGCGGCGATGCGGGCGCGGGACGTCTCGCGCCCATGGCCCGACGGCGCCGAGGCGTCCCCGCCGGGCGCCGACCCCGGCGACCGCGGCGAGTCCCCGCGCGCCGAGCCGGCCAAGCGGTCCCGGGCCGCGAAGAACGAGCGGCGCCGCCTCGGCAAGCGCGGCGGCGCCCGGAAGGCCCCGGAGAACGAGCTTTAGGCCCCGCCCCGGCGGGGCGGGAGCCGCGTGTTCCCGGAGGTAGGCGTGTTCGGGGAGGTCAGCCCTCGTCCGGCAGCGGCGGCAGCTCGCCGGTCCGCTCGTAGTCGCCGAGCATGGTGATGCGGCGGGTGTGCCGCTCCTCACCCGAGTAGGGCGTGGTCAGGAACAGCTCGACGAACCGCGTCGCGGTGTCCGCGTCGTGCTGCCGCGCGCCCAGGCTGATCACGTTGGCGTCGTTGTGCTCGCGGGCGAGGGTCGCGGTGTCCTCGTTCCAGACCAGCGCGGCCCGCACGCCCTTGACCTTGTTGGCCGCGATCGCCTCGCCGTTGCCGGAGCCGCCGATCACGATGCCGAGCGCGCCCGGCTCCGCCGCCGTCCGCTGGGCCGCCCGCAGCACGAACGGCGGGTAGTCGTCCACGGCGTCGTACGCGAACGCGCCGCAGTCGACGGGCTCGTGCCCGTTGGCCTTCAGCCAGGAGACCAGGTGCTCCTTCAGTTCGAAGCCGGCATGGTCGGTTCCCAGAAACACGCGCATGGGCCCGATTCTCGCAGGCCCGCGGACCCGGCGCGCGCCGGGGTCATGAGGCCCTTTTCACACGCGGAGGGCGGTGCCGCCCCCGCGGGCGGCACCGCGAGCGGAACCGCCGGCGTGCGCGCTCACTGGGGCGGGGGCATCGGGCCGGGGTCGCGGGGGAGGTCGGGCTTGCGGTCGACCATCGTCCGGTCGGCGAGGTCGTCGTCCTCGTCGTCCTCTGCATCCTCCTCGCGGGCCGCGTTCTCCTCGCGGGCCGCGTTCTCCGTGGCGGCGCCCGCGGGGACGGCGTCCTGCGGCGCGGACTCCTCGGGCTCGTGCGCCGCCGGCTCCTCGCCGCCCTGTGCCGCCGCTTCCGGCTCGGGCGCGGGTACGGGCGCCTCCGCGGCGGCCTCCGGAGCCGGAGCCTGGGCCGGGACGCCGGGCTGCGGCTGGACGGGCGCGCCGTCCCATCCGGGCGACTGCGACGGGCGGGCAGGCGGGACGTACGGGACGGCGGCCGGGTGCTGCGGCGGCAGGCCCGGCCGGTCGTTCCCCGTCGACATCGGCATCGGCTGCGGCGCACCCTGCGGCAGCCCCTGCGGCGCACCCTGCGGCAGCCCCTGCTGCACGCCCGGCGGCATCCCCTGCGGCGGGACGCCCGGCTGCTGGCCGTAGGGCTGCTGCCCGTACGGCTGCGGAGCGTACGGCGGCTGCATCGGGCCGGCCTGCTGTGGGGCGTACGGCTGCTGCACGCCGTACGGCTGCTGCGGCGCGTACTGCCCGAACTGCTGCGGGGCGGCCTGGCCCCGGGGCCGGCTCAGCAGGAAGCCCGCGAGCGCGCCGATCCCCGCGAGCCATCCGTACAGCAGGCCGGAGGCCGCCCCCGCCTGGAGCGACTCGAAGAAGTTGCGGCTCACCGAACCGTTGGAGTACTTGACCGACCAGTTCAGCAGCAGCCCGGAGACGCCCCCGGCGAAGCCGCCCGCGACGACCGCGGCCCACCAGCCGGTGATCAGCGCGCCGAGCAGGCCGCGCTCGGGATCGATCGTCCGGGCGCCGGCCAGCACGAGGACCGCCACCACGGCGAACAGCAGCAGCGTGGTGAAGTCGTCCGACACGACGAAGCGCCAGTCCAGGCCGCGCGGCGGAGTGAAGCGCCAGGCGACGAAGAGCAGCCGGGCCACCAGCGGGCCGAGGCCCTCGTCGTACTTGAAGTCGCTCTTGTTGATCGCGTCGATGACCCACTGGTTGCCGACGAGCAGGGCCAGCACCAGAAGGGGCACCAGCGAGCCGCCCGACATCATGAACATCCGCCGCGTCGTCATGGCGGGCAGATTAGTGCGGTTCACGGGCCGCCGGTAGGCCCGGCGTCACCCCGCGTAGGCGACCGGGAACCGGAACTCGGGATCGACCTGCGCGGCGAGGTCCTCGCCGGTCGCGCGGTTCGCCCAGCTGCGCGCGTTCTTGAGGTGGAACTCCACGGCCTGTCGCTGGAACCGGTCCCAGTCCTTGGGCCGCGCGTCGACCTCGGCGAGCATCCGGCCGAGGGCGGCCTCGTTGCCGTCCTCCAGCACCGCGCCGGACCGCCCCTGCTCCATCGCCCGGACGGCGGCGGACTGGCCGAGCCAGACGAGCAGGTCGTCGCCGACGTGCTCGCGCAGGTAGGCGACGTCGTCCTCGGACTGCACCTTGTTGCCGACGACGCGGATGGCGACGTCGTAGTCGCGGGCGTACTCGACGTACTGGCGGTAGACGCCGACGCCCTTCCGGGTCGGCTCGGCGACCAGGAACATCAGGTCGAAGCGGGTGAACAGCCCGGACGCGAACGTGTCGGCGCCCGCGGTCATGTCCACGACGACGTACTCGCCGGGGCCGTCCAGCAGGTGGTTGAGGTAGAGCTCGACCGCGCCGGTCTTGGAGTGGTAGCAGGCGACGCCCAGGTCCTCGTCCTCGAACGGGCCGGTGACCAGCAGCGTCACGCCTCCCACCTCCTGCCCCAGGGCGTGCACCGGGTCGTCGCCGCGCAGCCGCAGCAGCCGCGACCCGGTTCCCGCCGGGGTGGTCTTGACCATGGTGGACGCGGAGCCGATGCGCGGGTTGTCGCCGCGCAGCCAGTCCTTGATCTCGGTGAGGTGGGCGCCCAGTGCCGGGATCTTCGCGGCCTGGTCGTCGTCCATGCCGAGCGCCGTGCCGAGGTGCTGGTTGATGTCGGCGTCGATGGCGACCACCGGCAGCCCGCGCAGCGCGAGGTGCCGGACGAACAGCGACGAGAGGGTGGTCTTGCCGCTGCCGCCCTTGCCGACGAACGCAACCTTCACGAATGCCCCCGTTTCGGATATGAAAACCGTTGCCATTTTCTCGGAAGCACCGAGTCTGGCGGAGGGGCACCGGCGAGGCAACCGGAACGGCCGAAGCCGCGCCGATCCGTCCGCGGATCGGCGCGGAGACCGGCTCAGTCGAAGATCGGGTCCCGGGTCCGGGTGCGCTTCAGCTCGAAGAACCCGTCGGTGGAGGCCACCGCGACCACGCCGTCCCACAGCTTCACGGCCGCCTCACCGCGCGGGATCGGCGACAGGACCGGGCCGAAGAACGCGCTGCCCTCGACCTCGATCACCGGGGTGCCGACCTCCTGGCCGACCCGGTCGATGCCGTCCTTGTGGGACGCGCGCACCGCCTCGTCGTACGCCGTGGACTCGGCGGCGTCGGCGAGCGCCGGGTCGAGGCCCGCGGCGGTCAGCGCGGCCTCGAAGTACTCGCGGTCGAACTTCTGCTTCTCGTGGTGGCGGCGCGTGCCCAGCTCCGTGTAGAGCCTGCCCAGCACCTCGCTGCCGTACTTCTGCTCGGCGGCGATGCAGACGCGCACCGGCTTCCAGGCGTCGGCGAGGCCCTTGCGGTACTCCTCCGGGACGTCCTTGTCCTCGTTGAGGACGGCCAGGCTCATCACGTGCCAGCGCACCTCGATCGGGCGCTGCTTCTCCACTTCCAGGATCCAGCGCGAAGTGATCCACGCCCATGGGCACAACGGGTCGAACCAGAAGTCCACGGGTGTGGGAGCGTCCTGCGGCAACGTCGCCTCCTACGGCTGCTCGAGCGTCATCGGTGAGATCTCCCCACCGACAACCCGGCCCCCACCGCACTGATTCCCGTCCGCGGGCGCGGAAAGGCCGTGGCGTGCGGACCTCCTACCCGGCCGGTTGGTAGACATGAGGTCAGCAAAGAAATAAGCCGACCAAGGAGTACATGTGGCAGGCAACCTCACGCGCGACGAGGCGCGGGAACGGGCCCGGCTGCTCACCGTCGAGTCGTACGCGGTCGAGCTGGACCTCACCACCGGCGAGGAGCGGTTCGGCTCGACCACCGCCATCCGGTTCGGCTGCGCCGAGCCGGGCGCGTCGTCCTTCGTCGACCTGCACGGCGCCGTCGTCCGCGAGGCGACGCTGAACGGCGAGGCGCTGGACCCCGCGTCCTACGACGGGGAGAAGGGCCGCCTCCCGCTGCCCTCCCTGGCCGCGCAGAACGAGCTCCGCGTCGTGGCGGACTGCGCCTACTCCCGCTCCGGCGAGGGCCTGCACCGGTTCGTCGACCCGGTGGACGGGAGCGTCTACCTCTACACGCAGTTCGAGACGGCCGACGCGCACCGGATGTACACGTGCTTCGACCAGCCCGACCTGAAGGCGACCTTCGAGCTGGCGGTGAAGGCGCCGCAGGACTGGCAGGTCGTCACGAACGAGACCCCTGAGACCGTCGAGGGCGGGACGTGGCGCTTCCTGCCCACGCCGCAGATCTCCACCTACATCACCGCGCTCATCGCCGGGCCGTACCACGCCGTCCGCGACGAGTACCGCCGCGACGACGGCACCGTCATCCCGCTCGGCGTGTACTGCCGGGCATCGCTCGCCGAGCACCTCGACGCCGAGGCCATCGTCGACGTCACGCGGCAGGGCTTCGCCTACTTCGAGAAGGTGTTCGGCCGCCCGTACCCGTTCGGCAAGTACGACCAGCTGTTCGTGCCGGAGTTCAACGCGGGCGCGATGGAGAACGCCGGCGCCGTCACGTTCCTGGAGGACTACGTCTTCCGGTCCCGGGTCACCGACGCCTCCTACGAGCGGCGCGCGGAGACGATCCTGCACGAGATGGCGCACATGTGGTTCGGTGACCTGGTCACCATGCGCTGGTGGGACGACCTGTGGCTGAACGAGTCGTTCGCCACCTACATGAGCGTGCTGTGCCAGTCCGAGGCCACCAAGTGGACGGGCTCGTGGACGACGTTCGCGAACCTGGAGAAGGCGTGGGCGTACCGGCAGGACCAGCTGCCGTCCACGCACCCGATCTCCGCCGACATCCCCGACATCCGGGCCGTCGAGGTGAACTTCGACGGGATCACCTACGCCAAGGGCGCGTCCGTCCTGAAGCAGCTGGTGGCCTATGTCGGCCGCGAGAACTTCCTCGAGGGCGTGCGCCGGTACTTCGACCGGCACGCGTGGGGCAACACCGTCCTCACCGACCTGCTGGACGCGCTGGAGGAGACGTCCGGCCGCGACCTGGCGTCCTGGTCGAAGGAGTGGCTGGAGACCGCCGGCGTCAACACGATGCGGCCCGAGTACGAGGTCGACGGCGACGGGAACTTCTCCTCGTTCGCCGTGCTCCAGGAGGCGAAGGCCGACTACCCGACGCTGCGCTCGCACCGCCTGGCGATCGGCCTGTACGACCGCACCGGCGACGGGCTCGTCCGGCGCGAGCGCGTCGAGCTGGACGTGGTCGGCGCCCGCACGGAGGTGCCGCAGCTCGTCGGGCAGAAGCGTCCCGACCTGGTGCTGGTGAACGACGACGACCTCACCTACGCCAAGGTCCGGCTCGACGCGCACTCGCTGAAGACGCTGGTGGAGCACATCGGCGACATCAAGGAGAGCCTGCCGCGGGCGCTGTGCTGGTCGGCGGCGTGGGACATGACCCGCGACGCGGAGATGGCGACGCGCGACTACGTCCGGCTCGTCGCGAAGGGCATCCGCGGCGTCACCGACATCTCGGTCACGCAGACGCTGCTGCGGCAGGCGCGGACGGCCGTCCAGCAGTACGCCGACCCGTCCTGGCGCAAGGAGGGCCTGGCGCTGCTCGCCGACACGCTCTTCGAGCTGGCCCGGGAGGCCGCGCCCGGCTCGGACCTGCAGCTGGCGTACACGCAGGCGTTCGCGGCGTCGGCGGTCAGCGAGGAGCACCTGGCCTACGTCCGGGCCCTGCTGGACGGCTCGCAGACGCTCGACGGGCTGACGGTCGACACCGACCTGCGGTGGGCGCTGCTGCGCCGGCTGGTCGTCACCGGCAAGGCCGGTGAGGGCGAGATCGACGCCGAGCACGAGCGGGACCGGACGGCGGCGGGCGAGCGGCACGCCGCCGGCTGCAAGGCCGCGATCCCGACCGCCGAGGCCAAGGCCGCCGCGTGGGACCGGGTCATCGGCGGGACGCTGCCGAACGCCGTCTACCGGGCGACGCTCGGCGGGTTCGTCGAGCCCGACCAGGCCGAGCTGCTCGTCCCGTACGTGGACAAGTACTTCGCCGAGGTCGGCCGGGTGTGGAAGGAGTGGACGAGCGACATGTCCCAGACGTTCGCGGAGGTCGCCTACCCGTTCCTGGTCATCGAGCAGTCCACGATCGACCGCACCGAGTCCTACATGGCCGGCGAGAAGCCGCCCGCGGCGCTCGCCCGACTGCTGTCGGAGGGCCGTGACGGCGTGGCGCGCGCGCTGCGCGCGCGGGCGAAGGACGCCGCCGCGGGCTGACGCCGCCGCCCCTGTCGCAACCCCCGTGGCCATGCGATCGTTGCAGGGTCACGGGGGTCCGCGGAGAGGGGTTGGTGGCGTGGAGACGGCGCGGGACGTGCTGACGGCGCTGGCACGGCGGTACGCGTTCGGGGACCTGGAGGCGCTGATCGCCGGCGGGACGCTCGTCCCGGACGGGCGGGCGAAGGCCGTCGCGCCGCTGTGCGCGTTCGGGCAGCGCGTCCTGGACCTGGACGCCGAGGACTTCGGGATGCCCGAGGCCGCCGGGGAGGTGCCGCGCGACCTGCTCGACCGGGCCCGCGCGAGCCGGATGCCGCAGGCGCCCAAGGAGCGGCCGCGCGGCGCGCTGGCGAGCCTGCGGCCCGCCTACGCGCTGCTGCTGGAGGTCATCGCGATCCGCTGGCACCGGCGCGACATGGCCGCGCTGGTCGCCGCCGTGCACATCGCCAGCGAGTACCTGCCGCTGCTGGCGTGGGAGCCGGTCCTCGGGCACGCCGGCGACCCGGCGCTGATCGGCGCGTCGGTGAACGGGGACGGCAGCCGGTTCGGCGTCCCGATCGTGCCGGGCTCGCCGCGCGAGTGCGACCACACCCGCCCGGAGCGGTCGGCGTGCGAGCGGACGCTCCGCGTCGCCAAGGAGCCGCCGCCCGGCTGGCGCGCCTACCTGGACCGGCAGCACAGCCAGGTCGCGGCCGCCCTGGGCGACTGCGCGGCCCGCTGCCGCACGCCGTGCACCGTCATGACGCGGCTGGACGATCCGGTCCGCGACGACCTCATCGAGCGCTGCCGGCTGGCGGCGGAGTTCACCGACGGCGCGCTGGTGAGGCTGCGGCACGCCGCGCCGGTCGGGCACGGCTTCGGCGTCCCCTCCCCCGAGGAGGTCGAGACGGCCTGGGCCCGGGCCCGCAGGTCCCTGTCCCACCAGCCGCTGGGGAAGGCGGCCCTGGACGGCTCGGACGACGACGGCTACCCGCTGCCGGGGCTGCCCGCGCTGTTCTCGGCGATCGCGGCCGCGCCGATCGTGCCGGACACGCTCCTGTACGACGTCACCAGGCGGATCACGAGGACTCTCGGCTGATCCGCTCCAGCACGGCGCGGACCCGCGGGTCCGCGACGAGGTCGTCGAGGACGACGGGCCGCCCCCGCGCGTCGGCGAGGGGGACGCGCCAGTTCGGGTACTCGTCGACGGTGCCGGGCTGGTTCTGGGTGCGGCGCTCGCCGACCGCGTCGGCGAGCGAGACGCCGATGAGGCGGGCGGGGGTGCGGCCGAGGAAGGCGTGGAGGGCGGCGACGACCTCCCGGTCGTAGGCGTCCGAGCCGTCCGCGAGCGCCCGCAGCACCTCGTCGGGCGGGTCGGGCAGCAGGCCGCCGGCGTGGAGCACGCCGAGCCAGGCGGCGAGCTGTTCGCGGTGGTCGGCGGTCTCCTCGGCGAGGGGGCGGGTGAGCAGGCCGAGGCGGTCGCGCAGCGCGATGTGGTCGCCGTGCAGGAACCCGGTGATCGGCGGCATGTCATGGGTGCCGACCGTGGCCAGCGACAGCTCCCGCCACTGCTCCGCGGGCTTCGGGCCCCCCTTCGCGCCGCGCTCGAACCAGAGCAGCGACGTGCCGAGCACGCCCCGGTCGGCGAGGTCGTCGCGGACCTCCGGCTCGACGGTGCCGAGGTCCTCGCCGACGACGAGGGCGCCCGCCCGGTGGGCCTCCCACACCAGGCAGCCGAGCATCGCGTCGCGGTCGTAGCCGACGTACGTCCCCTCGGCGGGCGAGGCGCCCTCGGGAATCCACCACAGCCGGGACACCTGCATCGCGTGGTCGAGGCGGAGCCCGCCGCCGTGCCGCAACGCCGCCGCCAGCATCTCCCGGTACGGGACGTAGGCGTCCGCGGCGAGCGTCGTCGGCCGCCACGGCGGCTGGCCCCAGTCCTGGCCGCGCTGGTTGAACTCGTCCGGGGGCGCGCCGACGCTCATCCCGGACGCGAGTTCGTCCCGGTAGATCCAGGCGTCGGCGCTGCCCTGCGCCACCCCGACGGCCAGGTCGTGGACGATCCCGGCGGGCATCCCCGCGTCGCGGGCGGCCTTCTGGGCGCCGGCGAGCTGCTGGTCGAGGCGCCATTGCAGCCACGCGTGGAAATCCGCACGGGCGTGGTGGCGCGGCTCGTCCATGACGGCGTGCCCGTGCGCGTCCCGCAGGGCGGACGGCCATCGCCGCCAATCGGTCGTGCCCCGCTCCTCGCTGATCGCGCACCAGGTGGTGAAGTCCCGCAGCGCGGCGCCGTGGCGCTCGCGGAAGGCGGCGAAGGCGGGGTCGTCGCGGACACCGGGCGACGACCGGTACATCGCCTCCAGCGCCTTCAGCTTCGCCGTCCACACGGCGTCCCTGTCGAGCGGACCGTCGAGCGAGCGCAGCCGCGCCGCCGTGGCCGCGAACCGCTCCCTCCCTTCGGGAGGCAGGGCCGCGTACTCCGGCATGTCCTCGATCCGCAGGTAGAGGGGGGCGGGGAAGCGGCGGCTCATCGGCGAGTACGGCGACGGGCTGACGGGCGGCATCGGCTCCGCGGCGTGCAGCGGGTTCGCAACGACGAAGCCCGCGCCGAGGTCGCGGCCCGCCCAGGCCGCGAGGTCGGCGAGGTCGCGCAGGTCGCCGAGCCCCCACGACCCGTGCGAGCGCAGCGAGTACAGCTGGACGGTCAGCCCCCACATCCGCGGCGGGCGCGGCAGGGACGCGGGCGCCACGAGCAGCGCCGCGCCGTCCTCCCGGTCCCCCTGCCGGACGCGGAGGCGGTGCCATCCGAGCGGGACGTCGCCCTCGGCTCCGCCGAGCTCGTTCCCGTCCAGGGGCACGGCCCCGCCGCGGGCGCGCTCGGCGGACGGCTCCGCCAGGACGTCGGGCCCGCCGGGCTCGATCCGCACGTCCAGGTCGCCGGCGGGCCGCATGGTCCGGCGCAGCAGCGCGCGGATCCTGTCGGCGGTGCGCCCGCCGCCCGCGTCGCGGCGGACCACGATGGTCGGCGGCAGCGTCCGCGCGCGTTCCCGGTGCCGCTCCAGTTCGGTGCGGACGGCGGACGGGGACGAGGCGTCCACTCCGAGCGCGCCGAGGACCGCGACCAGGGTGCCGGGCGGGACGTCCGCCGCCCGGCCCCGCCAGTCGGTGTACCGCGTCGCGACCCGGTGCAGCCCGGCCAGCCTGTTCAGTTCGTCGTCAGCCACGCCTGCACCCATGCCCCGGCGGCGCCGGGGCAAGCGCGCGCCGGGACGGGCTCACGCGTCCCAGATGGGCGGCTTGCGGCCCGCCCAGGGGCGCGCCTCCTCCAGCTGCGCGGACAGCGAGATCAGCGTCCCCTCGCCGCCGAGCCGCCCCGCGAGCATGATCCCGATGGGCAGCCCGTCGGCGTTCCAGTGCAGCGGCACGTTGACGGCGGGCTGCCCGGAGATGTTGTAGGCGGCGCAGAACGGGGTGAACAGCGTCTGCCGCCGGAAGTTCTCCTCGGGCTCCTGGTCGTGGAAGTGGCCGACGGGGACGGGCGGCTGCGCGAGCGTCGGGTGCAGGATCGCGTCGAACCCGTCCATGACCGGGAACGCGGCGCGCAGCGCGGCCTGCAGGGCGGCGTGCGCCCGGAACAGCTGCGGCGCGGTCGTGGCGTTCCCGCGCTCGCGGAGCCACCGCGTGAGCGGCTGGAGCAGGTGCTCGCGCCCGTCCGGGACGGGCGTCATCGTGGCCATGACGCCCCAGAGCAGCTCGAAGTGCGGGACCATCTCGGGCCCGAACACCGGCGGCAGCTCCACGACCTCGTGCCCGAGCTCCTCCAGCAGCGCGGACGCCTCCTCGTAGGCGGCGACGCAGTCCGGATGCACCTCGGCGCCGGGCACGGCGGGCCGAGCACTGCGGGCGATGCGGAGCCGTCCCGGCGGCCGGCCGGCGTACGACAGGAACGTGCCCTCGACGGGCGGGGCCGCGTAGAGGTCGCCGGGCATCGGCCCGGCCATGACGTCCAGCAGCAGGGCGGCGTCCTCGACGCTCCGGGCGATCGGCCCGTTGGTGGACAGGCCGAACAGGTCGGGGACGATCGGCCCCTGGGAGATCCGGCCGCGGGTCGGCTTGATCCCGAACAGGCCGCAGACGCTGCTCGGGATGCGGATGGACCCGCCACCGTCGCTGCCCTGCGCGACCGGGGCCAGCCCCGACGCGACGGCCGCGGCGGCGCCGCCGCTGGAACCGCCCGCCGACCTGGCCGTGTCCCACGGGGTGCGGGCGGGCGGCGCGACGTCGCCCTCGGTGTAGCAGGGCAGCCCGAATTCCGGCACGGCGGTCTTGCCCGGCATGACCGTTCCGGCCGCGCGCAGCAGCCGCACGACGCTGTCATCCGTAAAACCGGTCAAATCGGCAAAAACGGATGAACCAGAAGTCATCCGCACGCCGTCCACCATGTTCAGGTCCTTGACCGGTACCGGCACCCCGTGCAGCGGCGGCAGGTCCTTCGGGTCCGCGGCGTCCAGCACCGCCTTCTCGGCCCGCGCGGCCTGCTCGCGCGCCGCCTCCGCGGTGACCGTCACGTACGCGCCCACCTGCGGGTTCAGTCGTTCGATGCGGTCCAGGTAGTGGTCGGTCAGCTCGACCGGAGACAGCCGCCCCGAGCGGACGGCGTCAGCCGCCTCCCTAGCGCCGAGGTCATGGAGATGTGTCACGAACCGGAACGCTAGACCGCTCGCGCGCGGGCATCAAAAAGCAGAGACTCTCTGCCAGGGAAGAGGTGGTAGAAGACTCACATACCCGTCCTGCGCGGAAGTCAATCACTCACGTGCGGCGACAAAAGATTAACCCTGCATGACTAGTCGCCGACACGCATGATGATTACTCTGCGCACGGAGGATCATGCCCCCCATGGGAAAGGAATACGGAGCGTCACTTATGGCGATCACGGAGCGGGGCGACACACAGCAGGCACGGGGCCAGCCCGCGGACGGCCCCGAGCAGCGGGACGAGGCGCAGGAGCAACCCCCCATGCAGGAGCCGGAGAAGCGCCCGCCCGGCGACCGGACGCCCACCGCGATGCTCGCCGACCCCGGGGTCCGCACCTGGGCGTGGCGGATCGGCGTCGCGCTGGCGGTGCTCGTCGTCGGCACCCTGGTCTTCGGCGGCAGGCTCGGCATCACCGCGGCGGTCCTCGTGGTCGTCGTGGACGTCGTCCGCCGGTCCCGCCGGGACTCCAGCATCCCGGCCTGGCAGAAGTCCTCGGCCGCCGAACGGCGCACCGAGAAGCAACTCAGGTCGCTGCAGCGCAACGGCTACCTCGTGCTGCACGCCCGGGCCGTCCCGCGCGACGACGAGGGCGTCAGCGACGGGCGGATCGACCACCTGGTGATCGGGCCGAGCGGCGTCTACGCCATCGACTCCGAGAAGTGGGACAAGCGCCTCCCCGTGCGCACCCTGTCCCACCGCAAGCTCTTCCACGGCCCCTTCAACAAGAAGGACCGGCTGGACGAGGCGCGCTGGGAGGCCGACCAGGCCAGCAAGATCATCGGCGGGCAGGTCGGGTTCGAGGTGCCCGTGCAGCCCTCGGTGGCCATCTACGGGCCGTCCATCCCGTGGAAGGTCATGCGGGTCAGGGACGTGGACGTGTACGCGGGCAACCGGGCCCGCTCGTACCTGCGCCGCCGTCCCAAGATCCTCACCGACACCGACGTCCAGCGGATCTTCCAGGCAGCGGAGAAGGCGCTGCCGCCCAAGTACGGCTGATCCCGCGGCGGCGGTTCCCGTCACGACACCGGATCCCGCAAAGGCGCGGGACTCCGGCACCCGGGGCGGCCCCGTCCCTGGGCCGCCCGAACGCTCGAAGCCGAGCCCACCGGGCCCCTCGCGGGCCCGGCTCCTTCCCGCCGGGCCTTCGAGCCCGCCGGCCGCCCGGCTCGCCGAGCCGCCCCTCCGGCATCCGGCTCCCTGAGCCGATCTTCGCCGTGCCCGGCTTTTCCAAGCTCCGGCCCCGACCTTGTAGCATCGGATGACACAGGCCGGCCCGCGCGCGACCTCCGCTGAGCCGGCGGCAGCGTCGCGATCCGCCGCTGAGAGCTTCCCACCGCGCACCGCTCGCTCCCGCCCGCCGACCCCGGCGCGGCGACGCGTCCGGCGACACGGCACCACGGCACAGGTTGGAGAGGTCACAGGATGCCCCCGCTCAGGTCACGTACGGTCACCCATGGCAGGAACATGGCGGGCGCCCGCGCGCTCATGCGGGCCAGCGGCGTCGAACGCGAGGACTTCGGCAAGCCGATCGTCGCGGTGGCCAACAGCTTCACCCAGTTCGTGCCCGGCCACGTCCACCTCGACGAGGTCGGCAAGGTCGTCGCCGGCGCCGTCCGCGAGGCCGGCGGCGTGCCCCGCGAGTTCAACACGATCGCGGTCGACGACGGCATCGCGATGGGCCACGACGGCATGCTGTACTCGCTGCCGTCCCGCGAGGTGATCGCCGACGCCGTCGAGTACATGGTCAACGCGCACTGCGCCGACGCCCTCGTCTGCGTCTCCAACTGCGACAAGATCACACCGGGCATGCTGCTGGCCGCGATGCGGCTGAACATCCCCACCGTGTTCGTCTCCGGCGGCCCGATGGAGGCCGGCAAGCCCGTCGAGGGCGTGATGGGCGGCAACAAGCTAGACCTGATCGACCCGATCATCGCCTCCGCCGACGCGTCGCTGGCCGACGACAAGCTGCTGGAGATGGAGGAGAGCGCCTGCCCGACCTGCGGGTCCTGCTCCGGCATGTTCACCGCCAACTCGATGAACTGCCTCACCGAGGCGATCGGGCTGGCGCTGCCCGGCAACGGCACCGTCCTCGCCACCCACACCGCCCGCCGCCGCCTCTACGAGGACGCCGGCCGCACCGTCGTGGAGATCGCCCGCCGCTACTACGACGGCGACGACGAGTCCGTCCTGCCGCTGAACATCGCCACCCGCGAGGCGTTCGAGAACGCCATGACCCTCGACGTGGCCATGGGCGGCTCCACCAACACGATCCTGCACCTGCTGGCCGCCGCCTACGAGGGCGGCGTCGACTTCGGCCTCACCGAGATCGACGAGCTGTCCCGCCGCGTGCCGTGCATCTGCAAGCTCGCCCCGGCGACCGGCAAGTACCACGTCGAGGACTGCCACCGCGCCGGCGGCATCCCGGCCCTGCTCGGCGAGCTGCACCGCGCCGGGCTGCTGAACGACGCGACGCACTCGGTCCACTCGGCGTCGCTGAGCGAGTTCGTCGACAAGTGGGACGTCCGCTCCCCGAACGCCCTGCCCGAGGCCGTCGAGCTTTTCCACGCCGCGCCCGGCGGCGTCCGCAGCACCTCCGCGTTCTCGCAGAGCGCCCGCTGGGAGGAGCTCGACCTCGACCGCGAGAACGGCTGCATCCGCTCCGCCGAGCACGCCTACACCGCCGACGGCGGCCTCGCCGTCCTGCGCGGCAACATCGCCCCCGACGGCGCGATCGTGAAGACCGCCGGCGTGGACGAGGAGCTGTGGACCTTCACCGGCCCCGCCGTCGTCTTCGAGTCGCAGGACCAGGCCGTCGAGGGCATCCTCGGCGGCAAGGTCAAGGCCGGCGACGTCGTCGTGATCCGCTACGAGGGCCCCAAGGGCGGCCCCGGCATGCAGGAGATGCTGTACCCGACGAGCTTCCTGAAGGGCCGCGGGCTCGGCAAGGCGTGCGCGCTGATCACCGACGGGCGGTTCTCCGGCGGCACGTCCGGGCTGTCCATCGGGCACGCCTCCCCCGAGGCCGCTGGCGGCGGGGTCATCGCCCTCGTCGAGGACGGCGACCAGGTGGTGATCGACATCCCGAACCGGACGCTGGAGCTGGACGTCCCGGCCGACGAGCTGGAGACCCGCCGCGAGAAGCTGCTCGCCGACCTCGGCGGCTACCGGCCGCGCGACCGGGACCGCAAGGTCAGCGCCGCGCTGCGGGCCTACGCCGCGATGGCGACGTCGGCGTCCACCGGCGCGGCCCGCGACGTCTCGCAGCTGTACTGACGGCGATCAGGTCACGCGGTC
Source organism: Actinomadura nitritigenes (assembly GCF_017573545.1). Taxonomy (GTDB): domain Bacteria; phylum Actinomycetota; class Actinomycetes; order Streptosporangiales; family Streptosporangiaceae; genus Spirillospora; species Spirillospora nitritigenes. The sequence goes on from NZ_JAGEOK010000032.1 coordinate 112,264, forward strand.
GCGCGGCGGCCGAGGCATTACCCGCCGGGTAATCGCCGCCATTCCCCTCCCCCGGCCATAGTGGATCACGTCAGCGGGGCCGCCCCTCCGGGCGGCCCCGGGACCCACGACCCGGAGGAGTCACGATGACCGCCTACGTCCTCGGCCACCTGCGCCCCCAGCCGCCGCTCCACGACGACGTGTTCACCTACATGGAGCGCATCCAGGCCACCATGGACCCGTTCGGCGGCCGCTTCATCGTGCACGGCGAGACCCCCGACGTGCGGGAGGGCACGTGGGAGGGCGATCTGATCCTGCTGGAGTTCCCGGACATCGACAGCGCGCGGGCCTGGTACGACTCGCCCGCCTACCAGGAGATCAAGCACCTGCGCGCCGACCACATCCCGGGCACGATCATGCTGGTCGACGGCTGCGGCCCCGACCACGACAGCGCCGCCATGGCCGCCGGGATCCGCGCCGCGGTCGCGCAGCAGGGCTAGCCCGGCCCGGGACCGGGACGGCGCGGGATGGACGGCGCGGGGGCGGGCTCTAGGAGCAGCAGCCCCCGCCGCAGCAGCCGCCGCCCGCGCTCGGCGGAGGCGCGGGAGCGCCACCGCGGGACGTGCCGGTCACGGCGACCGTGGACAGCAGCTTCACCGTGTCGTCATGGCCGGCCGGGCAGGTCGCCGGGTCCGACGCGTTGATCATCGGGCGGGAGACCTCGAACGTCGACCCGCACGCGCGGCAGCGGTAGTCATAGCGTGGCACGAGGACAGGATACGGTCACGCGGCCGATCCGGTCACGCCGCCGGCTCGGTCACGTACGGCGCCCACTGGGGGTCGCCGTCGTGGACGATGCCGATCAGCCGCCAGTGCGCGCCGCGCGGGACGCCGGGGGTCATCCCGAGCGTCCAGCCGAGTTCGGACAGCAGCCGGTCGGCCTTGCGGTGGTTGCAGGTCATGCAGGAGGCGACACAGTTCTCCCAGACGTGCTTGCCGCCGCGGCTGCGCGGATGGACGTGGTCGATGGTCTCGGCGCGGCGGCCGCAGTACACGCACCGGAAGTTGTCGCGGCGCATGAGGGCGGCGCGGGTGAGCGGGACCCGCGTCCGGAACGGGATCCGGACGTAGCGGCGAAGCCGGATGACCGACGGGACCTCGACCTCCATGGTCGCCGAATGAAGGGTGGCCCCCGAGACGTCGTGGTGGACGATCTCGGCCTTCTCCCGGAGCACGAGGCAGACCGCCCGCCGCAGCGGGAGCGTGGTGAGTGGTTCGTACGTCGCGTTCAGGAGAAGGACCTGTCTCATCAGACGGCCTCCGCCGGCGTGTCGGGGTTCGCCTCGGCGGACGCGGCTGACCGCGCCTCGCACCGAGGCCCGAATATTGTCTCCGGCACCTGCGCACTCGCCATGAGGACCTCCCCAGAGGCGAACCGACCTGGAATCAGTGTGGCGGCTGGGGCAGCCCGACCGCTACCCCAAATATCCCCATCGAAGGGCCAGATCGAACGCAAAAACCCAGGCGTTGCGCACCGGACGCCGCGCCGGGCAGCGTGCCGGGCGGCCTGATCGGGCGGATGACCCGCACCGGTGAATACAGTGCATCCATGACCGGAACGCCTTATCCGCCCGCGCGGCGCCAGGACATCGTCGAGGACATCCACGGCCACCGGGTCGCCGACCCGTACCGGTGGCTGGAGGACGCGGAGAGCGACGAGACCCGGGAGTGGCTCGCCGCGCAGGACGAGCTGTTCCACAAGGTCACCGACGCGTACCCGGGCCGCGAGCGGCTGCGCCGCCGGCTCGGGGAACTGCTCGGCGCGGGCAGCGTCGGCTCCCCGCTCTGGCGCGGCGACCGGCGGTTCTTCACCCGGCGGACCGCCGAGCAGGAGCACCCCGTGCTGTACACCGTCGATGCGGACGGCTCCGAGCGGGTCCTGGTCGACCCGATGGCGCTGGACCCGGCCGGCACGACGACGCTGGACAGCTGGCAGCCCGACAAGGAGGGCCGGCTGCTGGCGTACAAGATCTCGACCGGTGGGGACGAGGAGTCGCTGCTGTTCGTGATCGACGTCGCCACCGGCGAGCGGGTGGAGGGGCCGATCGACCGGACTCGGTCGTCCGGCATCGCCTGGCTCCCCGGCGGGGAGGCGTTCTACTACACCCGGCGGCTGCCCGCACGGTCCGTCCCGGAGGGCGAGGAGCAGTACCACCGGCGCGTCTACCTGCACCGGGTCGGCACCGAACCGGAGACCGACGACGTCCTGATCTTCGGTGAGGGGATGGACAAGACCAACTACTACAGCGTCGGCGTCAGCCGCGACGGGCGGTGGCTGACGGTGTCGGCCTCGCAGGGGACGGCGCCGCGCAACGACCTGTGGGTGGCGGACCTGTCGACCTCGCCGCTCGAACGCCCCGAACTGCGGCCGGTGCAGGTCGGCGTCGACGCCGAGACGTGGCTGCACGTGGGGCGGGACGGGCGCGCCTACGTGTTCACCGACCGGGACGCGCCGCGGTCCCGGCTGTGCGTGACCGACCCGTCCGACCCGTCGTACGAGTCGTGGCGGGACCTGATCCCGCAGGACCCCGAGGCCGTCCTCACCGACTACGCCGTCCTCGACGATCTCGAGTCGCCCGTCCTGCTCGCCGGCTGGACGCGGCACGCGATCAGCGAGATCACCGTGCACGACCTGGCGTCCGGCGAGCGGCTCGGGACGGTCCCGACGCCGGGGCTCGGCTCGATCGGCGGGATCGTCGAGCGGCCGGAGGGCGGCCACGAGGCGTGGTTCGGCTACACCGACAACGTCACGCCGTCGTCGGTGTTCCGCTACGACGCCCGGACCGGGGAGACGAGCCTGTGGGCGTCCGCGCCGGGCACCGTGGAGGTCCCCGAGATCGAGACCCGGCAGGTGACGTACACGTCCGCGGACGGGACCGAGGTGCGGATGCTGGTGGCGTCGCGTCCGGGCGCGTCCGGCCCGCGCCCGGCGATCCTGTACGGCTACGGCGGGTTCAACATCTCGCTGACGCCGTCGTACTCGGCGAGCATCCTGGCCTGGGTGGAGGCCGGCGGCGTCTACGCGATCGCGAACCTGCGCGGCGGGTCCGAGGAGGGCGAGGAGTGGCACCGCGCGGGGATGCGCGAGCGCAAGCAGAACGTGTTCGACGACTTCCACGCCGCCGCCGAGAAGCTGATCGCCGACGGCCTGACCACCCCGGCGCAGCTGGCGATCTCCGGCGGGTCCAACGGCGGGCTGCTCGTCGGCGCCGCGCTCACCCAGCGTCCCGACCTGTACCGGGCGGTGGTCTGCTCGGCGCCGCTGCTGGACATGGTCCGCTACGAGCGGTTCGGGCTCGGCCAGACGTGGAACGACGAGTACGGGACGGCGGACGACCCGGTGGAGTTCGGCTGGCTGATCGGCTACTCGCCGTACCACCACGTCCACCCGGGGACGGCGTATCCGGCGACGCTGTTCACCACGTTCGGCAGCGACACCCGCGTCGACCCGCTGCACGCCCGCAAGCTGTGCGCGGCGCTCCAGCACGCGACGGCGTCGGACGCGCCGATCCTGCTGCGCGACGAGTCGGAGGTCGGGCACGCCGCGCGGTCCGTCAGCCGGTCCGTGGACCTGATGGCCGACACCCTCGGCTTCATGGCCGCGCAGACCGGGCTCGACCTGGCCTGACGAGAGGGCGGAGGCCGAGGCGCCCGGCGGGCGCGGAGGCACCGGCCGGCGGGCGTGTGGCGGGTCACAGCCTCCGCTCCTGGCGAGGCGAAATTGACGAGTGATCTAATAAGAGGGTGAACGTGTCGATGGTGCGCAGCCCGTCCGCGGTGGACCGGGTGCTGGGGCTCCTGCGCGAGCCGCCCGCCGAACCGGACCTGTCGGCCGGCTACCTCGACCTGCTCGGTCCCGCCGAGGAGCGGGCGCCGTCGCTCGCCCAGTCCGTCATGGAGTCGACGTTCCTGCCGCGGATCTACGAGAAGGTCTGGCGGCCCGTCGGGTTCAACCTCGCCAAGGGCTGGCCGTTCGGGCCCGACACCGCCGCCGAGCAGGCCACGGCCCGCGACTGGCTGGGGCTCGGGCAGCCGGGCGAGGCCGGCCGTCCGGCCGCGACCGTGCTGGACGTGGCGTGCGGGCCGGGCAACGTGACCCGCGCGCTCGCCGAGGGGGTCGGCGAGGACGGTCTCGTCGTCGGGCTGGACGCCTCCGCCACCATGCTGGCCCGCGCCGAGGCCGACACCCTGCCCGGCGGCGAGGTCTGCTACGTCCGCGGCAACGCCGTCGACCTGCCGTTCCGCGACGCGACGTTCGACGCCGTCTGCTGCTTCGGGGCGCTGTACCTGTTCGACGATCCGTGGGCGGCCGTCGACGGGATGACCCGGGTGCTGCGTCCGGGCGGCCGGTTGATCATCCTCACCTCGCGGCGGCTGACGCCGCTGCACGCGTCCAAGGTCGGCGGCGAGCTGATCCGGCGTGCCACCGGGTACACGGTGTTCGGCGACCGGGAGATCACCGGGGCGCTCGCCGACCGCGGGTTCACCGGCGTCCGCCGGCACCGCTACCCGCTCATGCAGCTGGTGGGCGGCACCCTCCCGGACGCGTGAGCCTCCGCGCCCCTTCTGCCCTGCCGGCGCGAATACCGGTCGGGCGCGAATACCGGTCGAGCGTGAATCAAGTCAGGCGTGAACCGGGTCGGGCGTGAATCGGGTCAGGCGTGAACACGCCCCGAGCCGCGGGCGCTCGCGCGCCGCGCCGCGCCGCCGGCGCGCCGTCCCGCGGCTCGGGTGTCCTCAGCGGAGTTCCTTCTCGATGTAGATGTTGACGATGCCGCCGATCACCTCGCGGCGCGTCTCCCTCCAGCCGAACTTGCGGTACAGGGCGAGCGCCGGGGCCTGCAGCTCGGTCGTGTCGCCGCGCAGGACCCGGTACCCGTACTCCGCGGCGCGTTCCTCCAGTGCGGAGACGACGGCGGCTCCGTAGCCGCGCCGCTGCGCGGCCGGCCGCACCCGCAACCGCACCATCTCCACCGCGTCGAGCACGGGGCCGCCCGGCGCGTAGCCGCCGAACGCCCGTGCCCGGCCCCCGGGAACGAGGTCGGCACGGCGCAGACCGCCCATGGCGACGATCTGCCCGTCCACCTCGCCGACGAGGAACTCGCCGTCATTGCGCAGGTAGATGTCCTCCATCCGGAAGAAGTCGTGGTCGTAGTAGACGCCGTCGCCGGGACGAAGGCCCACCTGCGCCAGGCCCTCGCGGTGCAGGGCGAGGACGGTGGCGTGGTCGGAGGCCCGGTACCGGCGCAGCCGCAGTTCCCCGAAGCTCCAGACGGGAGGATCGTCCTGCAGCCGCACCAGGGCGCGGCGGCGGGGACGAGGATCCGCGGCGGACGGCGCGGAGGGCCCGGCCTCGGGGCCCGCGGCCTGCGCGGGCCCGGCCTCCGGGCCCGCGGGTTCCGCGCCGGGCGCGGAACCGTCCTGCCAGGCGGCGCTGTCAGGCGTTCCCATCCCCGGTCAGACCTGCTCGGTCGGGGGGACGGAGGGCCGCTCCCCGGTGGGGGCGGGTTCCTTGGTGGGGCTCGTGACCCAGGGCCCCGCGAGCGCCTCGCGGAACTCCCGCAGCCCGGCGATCTCGCCGTGCTTGGCCTGCACGGCGGCTCCGATCTGGCGGGCCCGGTGCACCAGGATGTCGGACCGGTGGTCGGGGGGCAGGTCGAGGATCGCCTCCTGGCCGCCGGCCAGCGCCGCGTCCGGGTTCCCGGCATGGAGCTTGCACATCGCCCGGTCGAGGCGCACGAGAGTCAGGTCGACGCGGTCCGTCGGGGCGTACAGCGTCAGCGCGTGGCTCAGCACCTCGTCGCCGTGCTTGTGGTCGCCGAGATTGGTGAACGTGTCGCCCTCATAGAAGGCCATCTGCCGGTCGGTGAAGCCGAAGACGAGGTCGTTCGTGTCGGTCTTGGACAACTGGTCGAACACCGAGCGCCCGCGCACGAGCGCCCGGCGGGCGCTGGGCGCGGCGTCGCCGCGTCCGCGCAACGCCAGCATGCCGAGCGCGCGGGCCTCCACCGCGGGCGCCATGGCCGCCGCCACACCGGGGGTGCGGCCGGCCAGGTCCTGCGCCTTGCGCGCCAGGTGCAGCGCCTCGCGGGGGTCGCCGTAGTACATCGGGACGAGCGACTCGCGGACGGTCACCCAGGCGCGCAACCCGCGGTCGCCGGTCTCGTCGGCCGCGGTGCGCGCGGTCCGGAAGAACGAGCGGGCCAGCCGGTGGTCACCCAGATTGATCATGATCAGCCCGGACAGCCCGGACAGCTGCGCCGCGATCCGGCACAGCCGCTCCTGGAGCTCGACCGGCTGCCGCTTGTCGCACATGCGCCGCACCTCGCTGAAGTCCAGCAGCACGTCGCACAGCATCCGCAGCGACGGCGTCGCCTGGTACTGCCGGCCGTAGCCGTAGGTGGTCTCCTCCCATTGGTCGAGCATGGTCGGCGAGACCGTCGCGCCGACCAGCGTGTCGTCCATCTTGCGCCGAAGGTTGTCGACCGCCCCAAGGAACTGGCCGTCGAGCGCCACGCCCGCTCCGGCCAGCAGTTGCAGAAGTGTCCTACGAAGCACGATGTCCTCCTCTCCCACATCAATGGACAGGGGGCCGTCGGCGCGGTCAGGGCCCCGTAGGTCGTTGACGTCCACCCAGTGGCGGTCCTCCGCCCTGGGGATGATCGACCCGACGAGCGGTACGTCGGGCCGCTGTGCGGCGTGCCGTTCCGGCGCCCGCGGCTGCGGCACCGTGGCGGCCCCCGGCCGCACGGCGTGTCCCCGTCCGCAGATGCACGGGCTCTTGTAGTCGAGCTGATCGGGCTCGACGCGGTACACGGCGCACAGGTAGTGCAGATACTCGGGACCGGGTCTCTTGTACCCGCTCTCGTAGGCCGACAGCAGCGTCTCCCCGAGCCGGGGCGGCGGCTTGCCGTCGACCTCGTACAGGGCCCTGACCTGGGCCACGATGTCGGACAGCGCGACCCCGTGGGCCAGGCGGTGCGCCTTGACCCGGCTGGTGCCGAACAGGGGGCCGCACTGCTCGTGGATCTCGTGCGCGATCTCCTGCGGGCTGCGCCCCCGGGCCAAAGCGTGCGCGCGGATCCGGCGAGCCACGTCCGTTTCTTTCCGAGGGGGGTCCGACATCGATTCCGGCCTCCTCACCGTCGGGCCGGGGCGGCGCCCCTCCGGGGGAAGGGCGGTCGTCCAGGCCACGGCGACCGGTCAATAGATGGCCACGACAGATAATCTCTCGCGCACGCAGCGTAACCCTCACGGCGGGACGGGCCAAGCGATTCCCGGGAAAGACAGGGGCTTCGGATGCGTCCTGGCCCCCCAGGGTAGAGATTCTTCCTCCGGCGGGTGTGAAGCTTCCTCTGAGGTGGGGTAATCCGGTACTTCGCGGGACGGTGACGCCCTTGACCAGGCAGCGTGAGAGTTGCAATTCTCACCGGGAGCGACAGCACGGATCCAGAGGGTTGATCATTTGCCGGCCGTCCCGGCGGCCGCGCGGTCACGCGCCGCGCACGCCGGGGCCGGCGACGAGGGATCGGCGATGCAGACGACGACGCAGGAACCGGCGGTACAGAAGCGCACCGGCGCAGCGGCGCCGGGCACGGCCGAGGAAGGGGGAAGGCAGGTGGTCAGCGACGGACGCGTCGGCCATCTCCGGGCGCTGGAGCGCGAGCTCGACGCCCGCGGACTGGTCGCCCGCGTGGTCCGGACCCGATCGGGCCCGGCGTTCCTGCGGGTGGTGAACCCGGCCGCGGCGAGCCTGGCCGAGGACGTCACCTGCGCGCCCGCGCCCGAGTCCCAGGAGCACTACTTCTGGTGGTCGTGGGGCGAGCGGATGCACCGCGCCGACGACGTGGGCGGCGCCGCCGGGAAGCTCGCGCACGTCCTTCAGCCCCTCGATCAGCGGCCCGCCCGCGAGATGCGGCCGGCGGGCCGCCCCTAGAGCCGGGCGTGCCCCGCGGGGCCGTGGCCGGAACGGCGCGGCAGCCGCGGACCCCGCGGGGCACGCTCGCCGGAACAGCCCCTCCCCGGCCTTGTCAAGACACGTAGCCCGCGGAGTACGAACCGGTCGTTACCGTCCCCTACGATCGGGCTCGCACCCGCCGCAGGTGCATGGCGAGGTGTCGAGACGCCCACAGAGGCCGGGGAGGGTCTGCCCGAGATGTTGGTGGATGCGCAGTCGCTGCTGCCCTGGGCCCAGAACGGCACGCCCGAGGCGGCCTGCCGCGACCAGACGCCGAGCACCGGCTGCCGGCTGGTCTGGAACGTCTCCCACAGCACGGACTTCACCCACTTCTACGCCACATGGCTCGACAAGCCCCTCGGCACCGTCCTGTCGATCATCCTCACCTTCGCGTTCGCGCTGGTCGTGCGGAACATCGCGCACCGGATGATCACCAAGGTGACGGTGCGGATGTCCGAGGGCACCATGTCCGAGAAGGTCAAGGAGCGGTCCCGGACGGTCTTCGAGGGCAGCCCCGCGCTGCTGAACCAGCGCCGGGCGCAGCGCGCCAAGACGCTCGGCTCGGTGCTGAACTCGGTCGCGTCCATCGTGATCATGGGGACGGCGGCCTTCAGCATCCTCGGCTCGCTCGGGCTGAACCTCGCGCCGATCCTCGCCAGCGCGAGCGTGATCGGCGTGGCGGTCGGCTTCGGCGCGCAGAACATCGTCAAGGACTTCCTCGCCGGGCTGTTCATGCTGCTGGAGGACCAGTACGGCGTCGGCGACTTCATCGACGTGGGCTCGGCCAAGGGGACGGTCGAGGCCGTCACCCTGCGGGTCACCCGGATGCGCGACGTCAACGGCGTCGTCTGGTACGTGCCGAACGGCGAGATCAAGAAGGTCGGGAACGAGTCGCAGAACTGGGGCCGGGCCGTCCTGGACATCCCGGTCGACATCCGCGAGGACACCGAGAAGGTCAAGGAGATCCTGCAGGCCACCGCGGACGAGCTGGCGGCCTCCCCCGGCTGGGAGGACATGATCCTGGAGAAGCCGTCGGTGTGGGGCGTGCAGGCGCTCGCCGGCGACGCCATCGTGATCCGGGTGGTGCTCAAGACCGCGCCCGGCAAGCAGGGCGAGATCGCCCGGGAGCTGCGCGAACGGGTGAAGAACGCGTTCGACGACGCGGGCGTCGCGGTCGCCACCCCGGCGACGACCTGATCGCCCGCGCCCGCGGACCGGTCCGTGCGGCTGATCATCGGGCCGCCGATCGCATAGGGTGGGCAGCGCCATGACTGAACAGGTGACCTTCTACGAAGCTGTCGGCGGTGAGGAGACCTTCCACCGGCTGGTGCACCGCTTCTACCAGGGTGTCGCTAAAGACCCCGACCTTCGCGCCCTCTACCCGGAGGAGGACCTCGGCCCCGCCGAGGAGCGGCTCCGGCTCTTCCTCATCCAGTACTGGGGCGGCCCGAACACCTACAGCCAGCGGCGGGGCCACCCCCGGCTGCGGATGCGGCACGTCCCGTTCGTCATCGGCGAAGCGGAGCGGGACGCGTGGCTGAGGCACATGCGGGTCGCGGTGGACGAACTGGAGCTGCCCGAGCAGCTGGAGAAGATGCTCTGGGACTACTTCACGATGGCGGCGCGAAGCATGGTGAACGCGCCCTCCTGAGCGGGTAGATCGCTGTACATGACGCGAACCCCCTGGTGGCGCAACGCCGTCGTGTACGAGGTCTACGTCCGCAGCTTCGCCGACTCCGACGGGAACGGCGAGGGCGATCTCCAGGGGATCAGGTCGCGGCTGCCGTACCTGCGCGACCTGGGCGTGGACGCGCTGTGGCTGACGCCGTTCTACACCTCGCCGCTCGCGGACGGCGGCTACGACGTGGCCGACTACCGGGACGTCGATCCCCGGTTCGGCACCCTGGCGGACTTCGACGCGCTGGTGGCCGACGTGCACGCGCACGGCCTCAGGCTGATCGTGGACATCGTGCCGAACCACTCGTCCGACCGGCACCGGTGGTTCCAGGAGGCGCTGGCGTCACCGCCGGGGTCCCCGGAACGGGACCGCTACATTTTCCGCGCCGGAAGGCCAGGGGAGAATCCCGGCGAGGTCGATCCGCCGAACGACTGGCCGTCCGCGTTCGGCGGTCCGGCGTGGACGCGCATCCCCGACGGGGAGTGGTACCTGCACCTCTACGCGCCCGAGCAGCCGGACCTCAACTGGCGCAACCCGGAGGTGCGGGCCGAGTTCGAGGACGTCCTGCGGTTCTGGCTGGACCGGGGCGTGGACGGCTTCCGCATCGACGTCGCCGCCGGGCTGGTCAAGGACGCCTCCCTCGGCGACCTGAACGGCCGCGGCCGCCGGGTCGCCAACGGGCCGATCTTCAGCCGTCCCGAGGTCCACGAGATCTACCGGCGGTGGCGCCGCATCCTGGAGGGGTACGGCGACGACCGGATGGCGATCGGCGAGGTGTGGACGGACGGGCCGGAGGACCTCGCGCTCTACCTGCGTCCGGACGAGCTGCACCAGGTCTTCCAGTTCGACCTGCAGCTGGCGCCGTGGTCGGCGCCGGCGTTCCGCGACGTTATCGAGGCGGCGCTGAAGGCCGTCGCGCCGACCGGCGCGGCGCCCACCTGGGTGCTGTCCAGCCACGACTCCGTCCGCCACCTCACCCGCTACGAGCGGCCGGGCGGCGTGCCCGGGATGGAGCACGCGCGCGCGAAGGCGGCCCTGCTGATGCTGCTGGCGCTGCCGGGATCGGCGTACCTGTACCAGGGCGAGGAACTCGGCCTCCCCGAGGTCCGCGACCTGCCGGACCAGGCCCGCCAGGACCCGATCTGGAAGCGCAGCGGCGGCAGCCAGCCGGGGCGGGACGGCTGCCGGGTGCCGATCCCCTGGTCCGGGGTGGCGGAGCCGTACGGCTTCTCACCGGACGGCGTCCGCCCGTGGCTGCCGATGCCGGCGGGCTGGGAATCGCTGACGGCGGAGGCGCAGGCGACCGAGCCGTCCTCGATGCTGGCGTTCTACCGGCGGGCACTGGCGCAGCGGCGCGAACTGCTGGAGGAACTGCCCGGAGAACTGGAATGGCTCGACTCCCCCGAGACCGCCGTCTTCTTCACCCGCGGGCCGCTGACCTGCGCGGTCAACTGCGGCGACAACCCCGTCCGGCTCCCGCCGGGGCGGCCGCTGCTGACGACCATGCCGATGTACGGCGACCTCCTCCCCGGCAACGCCGCCGCCTGGCTGTATTGATTGCAATCCCGGCCCAGCGGGCTCGCCTGGCGGCTCGCCCGCTGACCGGTCTTGGGCGAGCGCGGCCTCGCTTCGCGAGCTTCGCGGTGGGGGCTCGCCTTCGGCGTCGCCCCACCGCTCAGATAACGCGCTCGCGCGAAACCTCAAGCCCCGACTCCCTTCGACGGACCGTTGCCCCTTAGAACAACGCGAACAGCGAGTGGAGCGTTGGTTCCAGAGAGTCGCTCCCTGGTCCGCCGCCGGCACGGGCAGGCACGCGGGGCGAGCGCTAGCGAGTGGAGCGGGCATGCCCGACGACGAACAGGCTGTTTCGCCGCGGGGCGGGGAAACAGCCTGTCCGTCGTTGACGGGGGTTCCAGGGGGTCGCCCCCCTGGGAGAACACGGTGTTACATCGGCGGGCGCTGCAGCTGCAGCGGGTCGTCGGCGGCCGGGCCGGTGGTGAGGGTCTTGGCCTGGGCCTGGACGTCGGCCCAACGCAGCACGTCCGCCTTCGCCTCGGCCTGCTGCGCGGCGGGCAGGTGCGCGATGAGGCGCCCGCTGTGGTTCATGCCGGGGGCGACGTAGACGGCGGAGTCGCGGCTGCCGGTGCCGAGGCGGAACGGCTCGGCTCCCCACGGGTCGTTCTGGCCGTAGAGGAACAGCATGTGGTCGGCGTGCCGCTTCACCCAGCCGTCGATGTCGCGCATCGCCTTACCGCCGTCGAAGCGCATCGGGATGTCGCGCGGGACGTAGGTGCGCGGCTGGTAGCTGCTCTCGTACCGCAGCAGGGGACGCAGGTACTTGAACTTCGGCGACGGCCATCCGAGCTGGGTGCCCGCCTGGTAGTAGTACGGGATGTAGGGGGCGAGGCCCTGGTCGGTGTAGAACGACAGCCCGGAGATGTCGTCGAGCGTCTTGTAGAGGTCGTCGTCCGAGGCGTTCACGGCGGGCAGCGAGGCGCAGTCCGACTGCAGGTGGTACTGCCAGAAGCCCCACACGTAGTCCATGACGGAGTTCTCGAACGCGCGGTCCGGGGTGCGCAGGATGTCGAACGTCCAGCCGTTCTGCGCGGCGGCGGCCTGGAACCGTTCGAGCATGGCGGGACGGCGCTTGAGGAACTCGCGCGCGAGCGCCTCCACGTGGGTGCGGCACCCGGGGTCGGTGCCGACGGTCTTGAAGAACTTGTCGTAGGCGCCGTCGGCGTTGTTGTCGACGTCGTTGGGCGCCACGTACACGACGCTGCCGTCGACGTCGCGGGGGTAGAAGCGCTTGTGGTAGACGACGGTCATGCCGCCCTTGCTGGCGCCCGTCGAGATCCACTTGCCCTTGTAGATCGTCTTGAGCGCGCCGACGATCCGGTGCTCGTCGGTGGCGGCCTGCCAGATCGTGTCCTTCTTCCAGTCCGCGGGCTCGGGCCGGGACGGGGTGAAGTAGCGGTACTCGACGGAGATCTGGTTGCCGTCGACGAGCGCGGTCGGCTCGGCGGTGAACATGGTCTCGGGGGTGTCGTAGCCGCTGGTGTAGAGCACCATCGGGCGGTCCGCCGACTTGTGCTGGAGCATGATCCGCTGCTCGAACCACTGCCCGTTCGGGTTGCGGTGGTCGACGGGCTGCCGGTACTCGAGCCAGAACCAGCGGTAGCCGGGGATCGTGGAGGCCTTCTCCGTCACCTGCATGCCGGGGATGGCCTTGAGCCGGGCGAGGATGTCGTCCGACTGAGCCGCCTTGCCCGCCGTCGCGGGTGCCGCCGCCTGCGCCGCGGTGGCGCCGGTGCCTGCCATGCCCGCGGCGAGCAGCAGGGCGATCGCTCCTCGTGAGATGCGCCGCATTTCGTCCCTTCCACGTGGGTTCGCCACATTTCGCGACGCGACCCTAGAGGGATATGTGCGGCGAAAGCGGATTGCTGTTGCGCTTGTTATTTATCCGTGACGCCATGGTCATCACGTAAGCGGCCGCCGACGGGCCGGGCATCGCGCACGCAACCGGGAACGGGTGGCGGGACTTACTCCGCGGGGACGACGTACCGCCCGATGAACTCGCGCTCCTCCGGGGTGAAGCGGCGCAGCCGGTTGGCCTCCACGTCGAACGCGACGAGCGTCGAGGTGGCGGTCGCGTACACGTTCTCGTCGTCGCGCACCTCGTAGGCCAGCTTGAACGACGCGGCGCGCGCCTCCGTCACCCACGTCTCGACGCGGATCGGGTAGACGGTCGGCAGCAGCGGCAGCCGGTAGTCGATCTCGTGCCGGGAGATCACCATGCCCCGGACCGGCTGCTCGCCCTTGCGCACCGGGTCGCCGTGGAACATCTCCAGGCGCGCGTCCTCGAGGTAGCCGAGGAACTTGACGTTGTTCACATGGCCCTGGGAGTCGATGTCCCCGAACCGGATGTAGAACTCGTACACGTGCCGGTACTCGGCCGCGGGCAGGTCGGTCTGCTGCATGTCCTCGCCTGGGGGTCGGGTGCCTGAGGGCCGGGGACGGGGGTCTCCACCGGTCGGCCCGATGGTACCGGCCGGCGTCCCCGCCCCCGGCGGGCGCCCCGGGCGGGCGCGTCAGGCCGGCGCGTCCCGCACCAGGCAGGGGCGCTTCGGGTCGAACGTCCAGCCCGGTACGAGGTACCGCATCGCCGCCGCGTCGTCGCGGTCCCCGAGGCCGTGCTCGACGTACAGCCGGTTCGCCGCCTCGACCCGCTCCTCGTCGATCTCCACGCCGAGGCCGGGGGCGTCCGGCAGCGCGACCTCCCCGCCCTCGATCCGCAGCGGGTCCCGGGTGAGGCGCTGCCCGTCCTGCCAGATCCAGTGCGTGTCGATCGCCGTGATGTCGCCGGGCGCGGCGGCCGCCACGTGCGTGAACATCGCCAGCGACACGTCGAAGTGGTTGTTGGAGTGCGAGCCCCAGGTCAGGCCCCACGCCTGGCAGAGCTGCGCGACGCGCACCGAGCCGCGCATCGTCCAGAAGTGCGGGTCGGCGAGCGGGATGTCCACCGCGTCCAGCCGGATCGCGTGCCCCAGCTCCCGCCAGTCCGTCGCGATCATGTTGGTGGCGGTCCGCAGCCCGGTCGCCCGCCGGAACTCCGCCATCGTCTCGCGTCCCGAGTAGCCGCGCTCGGCACCGCACGGGTCCTCGGCGTACGCCAGCACGTCGGACAGGTCCCGGCCGATCCGGACGGCCTCCTCCAGCGGCCACGCGCCGTTCGGGTCGAGAGTGATCCGCGCGGACGGGAACCGGACGGCGAGCGCCCGCACCGCGTCCGCCTCCTCGTCGGGCTGCAGCACCCCGCCCTTCAGCTTGAAGTCGGCGAACCCGTACCGGCTCCGCGCCGCCTCCGCCTGCCGGACGATCGCCTCCGGCGTCAGCGCCTCCTCGTGCCGGACGCGCAGCCACCCGTCCGCGCCGTCCTCCGGCTCCGGGTAGGGCAGGTCGGTCTTGCGCCGGTCCCCGACATAGAACAGGTAGCCGAGGACCGGGACCCGCGTGCGCTGGACGCCGTCGCCCAGCAGCGCCGCCACGGGCACGTCCAGGTGCTTGCCCATCAGGTCGAGCAGGCACGACTCGATCGCTGTCAGCGCGTGGACGGCGACCCTCGTGTCGTGCGTCTGCGGGCCGCGCCCACCGGCGTCCAGGTGGCCGAACGCGGCCCGCACACCGTTGAGCACCTCGTCGGACCGGCCGATCCGGCGGCCCACGACCAGCTCCCGCGCGCCCTCCAGCGTCCTCCGGATGGCCTCACCGCCGGGGACCTCGCCAACGCCGGTGGCGCCGGACTCGTCGGTGAGCAGCAGCAGGTTGCGGGTGAAGAACGGCGCGTGCGCCCCGCTGAGGTTGAGCAGCATGTCGTCGCGCCCGGCGACCGGCACGACCCGCATTTCGGTGATCCTGGGCGTGCTCATCGTCGTCCCGACCTCCCGGCTGCCCCCGTCGACTCCACCTCAGGGACGATAGGAGCCTGCGGTGATACCCGTCCAACACTGTTTGCGCATCGTCCGATGCTCGGGCTGGATCAATCGGCGCCGCGGCCCGGCGGACAGCCGAACGGCCGCGCGCGCACCCGGGTGCCCGCGCGGCAGTTCGCCGCCGATCAGCCGATCAGTCGCGGGTGAGCTTGCGGTGCGTCACCCGGTGCGGGCGGGCGGCGTCGGCGCCCAGCCGCTCGATCTTGTTCTTCTCGTAGTCGGCGTAGTTGCCCTCGAACCAGAACCAGTTCGAGCCCTCTTCCCACGCCAGGATGTGCGTGGCGATGCGGTCCAGGAACCACCGGTCGTGCGAGGTGATCACGGCGCAGCCGGGGAACTCCAGCAGCGCGTTCTCCAGGCTGGACAGCGTCTCGGTGTCGAGGTCGTTGGTCGGCTCGTCCAGCAGCAGGACGTTGCCGCCCAGCTTCAGGGTCAGTGCCAGGTTCAGCCGGTTGCGCTCACCGCCGGACAGGACGCCCGTCGGCTTCTGCTGGTCGGGGCCCTTGAAGCCGAACGCCGCCACGTACGCGCGGGACGGCATCTCGACCTGCCCGACGTTGATGTGGTCGAGGCCGTCGGAGACGACCTGCCACACGGTCTTCTTCGGGTCGAGGCCGCCGCGGCCCTGGTCCACGTAGGAGATCTTGACGGTCTCGCCGAGCCGCAACTCCCCGCTGTCCGGCTGCTCCTCCCCCACGATCATCCGGAACAGGGTGGTCTTGCCGACGCCGTTCGGGCCGATGACGCCGACGATGCCGTTCGGCGGCAGGTTGAACGACAGGTCGTCCATCAGGGCCCGGTCGCCGAACCCCTTGCCCAGCTTGTCCGCGACGATCACGGTGTTGCCCAGGCGCGGGCCCGGCGGGATCTGGATCTCCTCGAAGTCCAGCTTCCGGGTCTTGGCCGCCTCGGCCGCCATCTCCTCGTAGCGCTCCAGACGCGCCTTGCTCTTCGTCTGCCGCGCCTTCGGGTTCGAGCGGACCCACTCCAGCTCGTCCTGCAGGCGCTTCTTGCGCTTGGCGTCCTTGTTGCCCTCGACCTTCAGCCGGTCGGCCTTCTTCTCCAGGTAGGTGGAGTAGTTGCCCTCGTAGGGGTAGCAGCGGCCGCGGTCCAGCTCCAGGATCCACGTCGCCACGTTGTCCAGGAAGTACCGGTCGTGGGTGACGGCCAGGACGGTGCCCTCGTACTTGGCGAGGAACTGCTCCAGCCACTGCACGCTCTCGGCGTCCAGATGGTTGGTGGGCTCGTCCAGCAGCAGCAGGTCGGGCGCCTCCAGCAGCAGCTTGCACAGCGCGACCCGCCGCCGCTCGCCTCCGGACAGCTTGCTGACCTCGGCGTCGCCGGGCGGGCAGCGCAGCGCGTCCATCGCCTGCTCGAGCTGGCTGTCGAGGTCCCAGGCGTTGCGATGGTCGAGCTGCTCCTGCAGCTTGCCCATCTCCTCCATCAGCTCGTCGGAGTAGTCCGTCGCCATCTTCTCGGCGATCTCGTTGAACCGGTCGACCATCGCCTTGGTCTCGGCGACACCCTCCTCGACGTTCCCGAGGACGGTCTTCTCCTCGTTCAGCGGCGGCTCCTGCTGCAGCATGCCGACGGTGAAGCCCGGCATGAGGCGCGCGTCGCCGTTGGACGGCTGTTCCAGACCGGCCATCATGCGCAGCAGCGTCGACTTACCGGTGCCGTTCGGCCCCAGAACGCCGATCTTGGCGCCTGGAAGGAAATGCAGGGTGACGTCGTCCAGGACGACCTTGTCGCCATGTGCTTTGCGCACACGCTGCATCGTGTAGATGTACTCGGCCATGTTTCAAGACTAGGGGGTCGCCGCCACCATTTCGTCGCCCTCCCGCCCCTTGCTCCGCCCGCCACGGCGAACCGCGGACCCCAAAGCCCGACGGCCGCCCCCCACAACCACCCACCACCGCCAAGGCAAGGAACCCAGGACGGCAGAACCGAGCACCGCAGAGCCCCGAACGACCATGCCCGCGAAAGCCCGAAAACTGCGGTGCTCAACGAAACAAGGAGCCGTCGGCACAGCATCAACACCCCCGAGGGCCCCGCGCACGGCAGACGCGGCTTGGTAGCCCCAGGCGAACAGAGCAGACGAGCACTGCCAGCCACGGCCGAGCAGGCAGGGCCAATGATCAGGTGTTGTCGGCCCTGATAGACGAGTCGCAGGCGCCGCCGAGCCGAGCAGGCGGCACAGACAGGCGGGGCCGAGCAGGCCGGGGCTGGAGGTCAGGTGTCGTCGGGACGGATAGCCAGGGCAGGCACGAGCAGGCTGAGTGGGCGGCACTGGCAGGCACGGCCGAGTAAGCGAAACCAGGGATCGGGCGTCGTCGTGCCGGTAGACACGGCCAGTAGGCGCGGGCGGGCCGGGTAGGCGAGGACAGGTAGGCACGGCCGAGTAGGCGGGGCTGGGATCAGGTGCCGTCACGACGGACCGGGGCCGGAGGCACAAGCAGGCTGAGTCGGCAGCACTGGCAGGCACGGCCGAGTAGCGGCGCTAGGAATCACGTGGCGTCGAGGCCAGTAGGCGGGCCGCAGGCGCGGCCGTAGGCACAGCCGAGTAAACGGGACTAGGGATCAGGTGTCGTCGGGACGAGTAGCCAAGGCCGACGGGCGCAAGCCGGCTGAATAGGCGGCACTGGCAGCCATAGCCGAGCAGGAAGGGCTAGGGAGCAGGTGGCGTCGGGCCCGATAGGCGAGCCGCAGGCACAGCCGGTAGGCGTGGACGAGCCGAGTAGGCGGGGCCGAGTAGGCGGGGCCGAGTAGGCGGGGCCGAGTAGGCGGGGCCGAGTAGGCGGGGCCGAGTAGGCGGGGCCGAGTAGGCGGGGCCGAGTAGGCGGGGCCGAGTAGGCGGGG
>NZ_JAGEOK010000033.1 GCF_017573545.1 Actinomadura nitritigenes
AGGGCGGGTGCACGAGCGTTCGCGACCGCCTCACCGGTTCACTGACGAGAACAGGGAGCAGCGTCCATGTCCTACGAGCGGTCCGTGAAGCTGGAGGCGTCCTTCGAGGAGGCGGTGAACGCCGTCCGGGCGGCTCTGGCCGAGCAGGGCTTCGGCGTCCTGAGCGAGATCGACGTCCAGGCCACACTCAAGGCGAAACTCGACCAGGCCATCGAGCCGTACCTGATCCTCGGCGCGTGCAACCCGCCGCTCGCCCACCGTGCGCTGGAGGTCGACCGCTCGATCGGGCTGCTGCTGCCCTGCAACGTCGTCGTCCGCGCCGAAGGCGACCACGTGATCGTGCAGGCCATCGACCCCGGCACCATGGTCACCCTCACCGGCCTGGACGCCCTGACCCCCGTCGCCGACGAAGCCGCTCAGCGCCTCGAAGCGGCCCTCGACTCCCTGAAACGGAGAGGGTGACCGACCGCCGGCCCTGGCGGTCGAGATCTCCCTCGGGTCCTGTTCCATGGGGCCTCGCTCGCAGGGAGCCTTTCATGGGCCTGACCTGCGCTTTTGTATACCCCCCTGGGTATCTTGTAGGCTGCGGAGTGCCGGGTACCCCCGGGGGTATATGCGAAGGAGATGAGCATGCTGACTGCCCGATCGGCACCGCGACCCGCGGATGCCTCCACCGCCGGCGCACCGCCCGGAGCGCTCGGCCGGCTGGGGACCTGGGCCACGACCCATCTGCGCGTGGTGCTGGTGCTGTGGCTGATCCTGATCGCGGTCCTCGGCGCGTTCGCGCCCAAGGTGACCTCCTCACTGGCGGGCGCCGGCTGGCAGGCCAACGGGTCGGAGTCGGTCCAGGTCCGCGAACTGGCCCAGCGGCACTTCGGGGGCAACGCCTCATCGGCGCTGCAGGTGGTCGTCACCGCGGACAGGCCGGTCTCGGATCCGGCGGCGCAGAAGGTGATCGCGAAGGCGACGGATCTGCTGGAGAGGGACCCGCGGATCTCCGGTGTCGTCGCCCCCCAGCAGGGTGCCACCATCAGCCGTGACGGAAAGGCGGCGATCCTCCTGGCGGGGGCCGGCGCCGGCCCCAACGACATGGTGCGCGCCGCCGACGACCTGAAGAAGCCCCTCGCGGCCCTGTCGGGCGGCGGAGTCACGGTCAACGCGACGGGCTCATCGGTCATGTGGGGCGACTTCAACACCGCCAACCACGACGCGATGATGCACTCGGAGATGGTCTCGTGGCCGGTGACGATGGTCATCCTCGTGCTGGCCTTCGGCTCCCTGGTCGCGGCCGGGCTCCCGCTGCTGCTGACCATCGCCGGGCTGGCGGCCTCCTCGGGCGCCCTCGTGCTGCTCAATCATCTGACGCCGACGTCGATCTGGGCGATGAACTTCGCCATGATGTTCGCTCTCGCCCTCGGCATCGACTACGCGCTCTTCCTCGTCGTCCGGTTCCGTGCCGCGCTCGCACGGCACGGCGACCCGGTCAAGGCCGTCGCCGAGACCATGGACACGGCGGGCAAGGCCGTGGCCCTGTCCGGTCTCACCGTCCTGGTCAGCCTTTCGGCGGTGATGCTCGTGCCCGCCCCGGCCTTCCGGTCGATGGCGCTCGGCATCATGCTGGCCGTGGTCTTCGTCCTCGGCGCGACCCTCACCCTGCTGCCGGCCGTTCTGGGCCGTCTCGGGAAGCGCGTCAACGCCGCGTCACTGCCCATCGCGCGGCCCGGCGGCGACGGATCCTCCCCTCGCTTCACCGCCTGGGGCGAGCGCCTGTGGCGTCACCCCTTCCGCTACGGTGTGCCCGCCCTGCTCGTCCTCGTCGCCCTCGCGGCTCCGGTCATCGGGCTGCGCACCGCCATGCCCTCCATCACGGTGGTGCCCGAGGGCGACTCCTCCCGCGCCGGCTACGTGGCCGTCCAGAAGGCGTTCGGCGACGGCGCCCCCGGCACCCTGCAGATCCTCACGCCGACCGCCGACGCCCCGCAGACCGCCCGGCAGGTCGCCGGCCACGGCGGCATCGCGGGCGTCATGCCGCCGGTGCAGGCCGCCGACGGCAGCGGGCTCACCATGATCCAGGCCGTGCCCTCGGCGGACCCGTCCGATCCCGCGCTGGCGGGCACCGTCGACGCCCTCCGCCACGACCTGCCCGCCTCGGCGCAGGTGGGCGGCGCCGCCGTCGAGAACCTCGACCTCCAGAAGACCCTGAACGACAAGACACCGCTCGTCATGGGGGTCGTCCTCGTTCTCGGCTTCCTGCTGCTCCTGGTCACCCTCCAGGCGCCGCTGGTGGCACTGCTGGGGACCGTGACGAACCTCCTCGCCACCGCGGGAGCCTTCGGAGCCGCGCGCCTGATCTTCCAGGACGGCCACGGCGCCGGCCTGTTCGGCTTCACGCCGCAGGGCTTCCTCGACGGCTGGGCACCGGTGTTCTTCTTCGCCATGATCTTCGCGATCGCCATGGACTACACCGTCTTCCTGCTGTCCACGGCGAAGGAGCACTACGAGAGGACCGGCGAGCCGCGCGCCGCCGCGATCGGCGCGATCGGCCACTCGGGCCGCGTCATCTTCGCCGCGGCCGCCGTCATGGTCGCCGTCTTCTTCACCTTCGCCCTGTCCGGCCCCCTGCCCCCCAAGGAGATGGGCATCGTCCTCGGTGTCGCCGTCCTGCTCGACGCCGCGCTCGTGCGCCTGATCCTGCTGCCGGTGCTGCTCCGGCTCACCGGCCGCGCGGCCTGGCACACACCGCGCTGGCTCAAGCGGATCCTGCCCGACATCCACTTCAGCCACGGGTAGAACCGGGCTCCGACCACCAGCGATTCACCTCGACACAGCAAGGAGAGAACACCATGTGCCAGAAGGCCGTGTGCCCCAAGTGCCGGAAAGCCACCTACCGCGGCTGCGGAAGGCACGTCGAGCAGGTGCTCGCCGGAGTTCCCGAGTCCCAGCGCTGCACATGCACCAAGGGCACCGCACCTGCCGGGAGCCTCTGGAAGCGGCTCACCGGCCGTAGCTGACCCGGCGCATCGTCCGCCGGCAACTGCCCGACATCGAAAGAAGGCCGGACGCGCCCCCACGGCACCCGTGGGGGCGCGTCCGGCCTTCTGCCCCGTCCCGCCGGAGTCAGGTGAAGGCGATACCGAGCACGAGAACCACCAGGGACACCGCGATCAGGAGCGGCGCCCAGCTCCCGAGGCGCGCACCGTCCCAGTGCACGCCATCCCACGGGGCGGCGTGGCCCGCCGGGTGACGGTCCTCCCGCCCGCGCAGCAGCGTCAGCCGGACCCGCGCCACCACCAGGACGACGGGGGCGGTCAGGGTGATCAGCGCGACGGCCCTCACCCAGCTCCCCGCATACGCCGCGGCCACACATTCCAGGGCAAGGAACGCAATAGAGCACATCCAGAACGCCGGCATTGTTCTGAACATTCGTCGCCCTCCGGGAATAGAGAATCGAGATCGCCTCGGCGACCCTGCACCGTGCGGACAGCGGGGTCAGACGCGCTGGATCTCGGGCACGCTGTGCGGATGATGCAGATCGAACGCCGGCCGCTCGGACCGGATCTGCGGGATCGAGTTGAAGTTGTGGCGCGGAGGAGGGCACGAAGTGGCCCACTCCATGGAACCTCCGTAGCCCCACGGGTCGTCCACCTCGACGAACCTGCCCCGCTTGTAGGTGATGTAGATGTTGAACAGAAACGGAATGATCGAGATGCCGAGCAGGAAGGAGAATATCGACGACGCCGCGTTCAGCCCTTGGAATTCACTGGGATAGTCGGCGTACCGGCGCGGCATTCCCTCGACACCCAGCCAGTGCTGGACGAGGAACGTGCCGTGGAAGCCGATGAACAACATCCAGAAGTGCACCTTGCCGAGCCGGTCGTCGAGCTTCTTCCCGGTGAACTTCGGCCACCAGAAGTAGAAGCCCGCGAACATCGCGAACACCACGGTGCCGAAGACGGTGTAGTGGAAGTGCGCGACCACGAAGTAGGTGTCCGACAGCTGGAAGTCCATCGGCGGGGAGGCGAGGATGACGCCGGTCAGGCCGCCGAACAGGAACGTCACCAGGAAGCCCAGCGACCACAGCATCGGCGACTCGAACGTCAGCTGCCCTCGCCAGATCGTCCCGACCCAGTTGAAGAACTTCACCCCCGTGGGCACGGCGATGAGGAAGGACATGAAGGAGAAGAACGGCAGCAGCACCTGGCCGGTGACGAACATGTGGTGCGCCCAGACGGTGACCGACAGGCCCGCGATGGTGATGGTCGCGAAGACCAGGCCGATGTAGCCGAAGACGGGCTTGCGGGAGAACACCGGCAGGATCTCCGTCACGATGCCGAAGAAGGGCAACGCGATGATGTAGACCTCCGGATGCCCGAAGAACCAGAACAGGTGCTGCCAGAGCAGCGCGCCGCCGTGCGCCGGGTCGAACACGTGCGCGCCGAGCTTGCGGTCGGCCTCCAGGGCCAGCAGCGCGGCGGCGAGCGGCGGGAACGCCAGCAGGACCAGGATCGAGGTCAGCAGGACGTTCCAGGTGAAGATCGGCATCCGGAACATGGTCATGCCCGGGGCGCGCATGCACAGGATCGTCGTGATGAAGTTGACCGCGCCCATGATGGTGCCGAAGCCCGACATGGCCAGGCCCATCACCCACATGTCGCCGCCGACGCCCGGCGAGCGGACCGCGTCCGAGAGCGGGGCGTAGGCGGTCCAGCCGAACGACGCGGCGCCGTTCGGGGTCACGAAGGCCAGCACCGCGATCAGGCTGCCGAGAAGGTACAGCCAGTACGCCAGCATGTTCATCCGGGGGAACGCCACGTCCGGCGCGCCGATCTGCAGCGGCATGATCACGTTCGTGAAGCCCGCGAACAGCGGCGTCGCGAACATCAGCAGCATGATCGTGCCGTGCATGGTGAAGGACTGGTTGTACTGCTCGTTGCTGAACATCTGGAGGCCGGGCTCGAGCAGTTCGGCGCGGATGGCCATGGCCAGCAGTCCGCCGAGCAGGAAGAAGCAGAACGACGTGATGAGGTACAGATATCCGATCTTCTTATGGTCGGTCGAGGACAACCAGTCGGCGGCCAGCCGGCCTTTGCTGGTCCGGTGGACCGGAGCAGCCGTGGGGGCAGTTTCTATTGTCCTCATATCCTCGCCAGGTCCCTTGACGGAAATCTGTCTCTTCGGCCGGGAGGCGGTACTCGCGAACCGCGTGTTCACCGCGGACGAACCCGCGCCCGGCGGAACCGCCGCGGCGGCTCACGGTCCCGCTGATCAGTTCCGCGCGCTTCCTGCCACAGATTTACCAGATGGGGACTCGAAGGCAACGCCCCGGCAGGTAAACAGTCATGCTCGATTGAGCATGGACCTGCCTTGCGACATATTTCGCAATTGGTGGCACAGCGGATCGCGCAGCCGGGGTCGGGCGGCCGGCGATGGTCAGGTGCGGGATACCGCGGACCGGGCGTTGTCACACCATCCGTGACTTCCTGCACCCCGGGAGCCAGCCGCCGATGCGCGCCCACCCGACCCGCCCGAACGGCTGCTCGGCGACGTCGACGGTGCCGACCGCCTACGTCCTTCTCCACGCCGCCGCCTTCGAGGCGACCGTGAGCACCCTGGAACTGCTCGAAGTCGTCGCGCTGACCATGGTGGACACCTTTGCGGCCGGCGGGCCGGCGGGCCGACCGCGGGCGGGTGGGCGACAAGCCGCCTATCACCTGACTGTCACCAAGATCGTGATTGAGTACGGCTAGCCCAAGGCCGGAGCCATCTCGCTCAGGGCGGTGCGAAGGACCGTGTTGAACGCCTCCGGGCGTTCCTCGTGGGGCATGTGGCCCGCGCCGTCGACGACGTAGAGGCGGCCCTGGGGCGCCAGGCCGGCGAGGGTCCGCGAGACCTCCAGCGGGAACTGCGTCTCCAGGCCGCCGTGGACGAACGCGGCGGGCAGGTCGAGGCCGGTGACGATCGGCCGGGGATCGAACCCGCCCACCTCGGTGAACAGGGCGTCGATGAACGTCCCGGAGGCAAGGATCCGCTCGACGGTCCGGGCGTGGACCCGCGGGCCCGCCGCCGGGCCGTACCAGGTGGGCACCCACTCGGCGGCGGTGGCCGCGCGGTCGGCCGCGAGCCGGACGCGCAGGTCGGCCAGCTCGGCGGCCATGCCGAGGGTCGGCCAGTGGCCCGGTCCGTCGACGGAGACGATCCCGCCGAGCCGCCCGGGCGCCGCCTGTGCGGCGAGGACGACGAAGTGGGCGGCCACCGAGCTGCCGACCAGGACCGGCGTGTCCAGCCCGAGGGTCTCGACCAGGGCGAGGACGTCGGTGGCGTTGCCGGCCAGCGTGTTACCCGACCGCGGGCGATCCGAGCGCCCGCAGCCGCGCCAGTCGACGGTGATGGTGCGGTGGTCGGCGGCCAGGTCGGCGACCTGGGCGTCCCACACCCGTCCGCTGGTGCCCCAGCCGTGCAGGAACACCAGGGGGCGGCCCGTGCCGCGGTCCTCGTAGTACAGGCGGCTCCCGTGGACGGTCGCGTACGGCATGACGTGCTCCTCGCTGCGCGGTGGTGATCGCGTTGACGTGCCCAGTCCACCGCGGTGGACCGTTCCGACCAAGACGCGTTCCGCTCGTACACTCATCAAGGATCGTTATGGGTCGGGGGGTGGTGGGATGGAGCTGCGGCAGATCCGGTACTTCCTCGCGGTCGCCGAGGAACTGCACTTCGGGCGGGCGGCGGAACGGCTGCGGATCGTCCAGCCGACCGTCAGCCAGCAGGTGCGCCGCCTCGAGCGCGAGTTCGGCATGGAGCTGTTCGACCGCACCACCCGCTCCGTCGCGCTGACCGCCGCAGGCGCCGCCTTCCTCCCGCACGCACGGGCGATCCTCGCGGCCGAGCAGGCCGCCGCCGAGACGATGGCCGGGCTGCGCGCCGAGCGGAGGCCCGTGTTGCGCATCGGCACCAACGTCGGCCTGGGGGCGCGACTGGAACGGGTGCTCGCCGCACTCGCCGACCGCGCCCCGCACATCACCGTGGACCTGGTCAGCGCGGCCCCCGCCGAGCGGCTCCAGCGGGTCCGCGACGGCGAGCTGGACGCCGCCTTCGTGCGCGGCGCGGACCGCAGCCCAGGGCTCGACCTCGTCCCCGTCTGGCACGACCCGCTCGTAGCGGCGCTGCCCGCCGCGCATCCGCTGGCCGGACGGGACACGGTCGCGATCGCCGGTCTCGCCGCACTGCCGCTGCGCCTCACCACCCGCGAGGCCAACCCGCACCTGGTCGACCTCGTCATCGGCGCCTGCCGTGACGCGGGCTTCGAGCCGATCATGGGCCCGGTCTTCACCACCGACCAGGACACGCTCGCCGCGATCGCGACAGGCAGGCCGAGCTGGACGGTCTTCTACGCCGCCCAGGCCGAGATCCTGCCCGCCCCGCGCATCGCGTTCCGCCCCCTCGACCCGCCGCTGAGCGCGCAGACCTACCTGGCCGTGCGACCGGCCGCGTCCGCACGCCGGCTCGCGCCGCTGCTGGAAGCCTGCCAGGGCCTCTGAAGGCCCGCGGACGGTCGCCGGCATCGCGCCCGAATACGGCCGCCGGACCACCGGCCCGTGCCGGGGGTGATCGACGTCGGAAGGTCACCGCAGCGGCCTGTCACCCGGCGTCCGGCGCCATCGAGCGTGCACGCCGCCCCGGCCGATCGCCGTGGACACGGCGAGCGCAGGCCCACCGGGCCGCGCAACCGGCGAACGGCGGTTGACCTGGAGCGCACACCAGGTCACAGAATCCCCGTGAACACGATGGTGGAAGGAATCACGCGCATGAAATACCGGATGATCGGAACGGACCCGGCGACACGTCGTGAGGTGAGCGCCCTGAGCCTGGGGGCGATGCGGTTCGGCACGTCCACCGACGAGGCGACGTCACTGGCGATCCTCGATCGCTATGTCGAGGCCGGAGGCACCTTCATCGACACCTCCAACAACTACGCGTTCTGGGCCAACGGCGGCCAGGGCGGAGACAGCGAGGCGCTGCTCGGGCGGTGGCGGCGGAGCCGCGGTGTCGGCGACGAGATCGTCATCGCCACCAAGCTGGGCGCCCGCCCGCTGGCCCCCGGCACCAGCTTCACCGACAACCCGGAGGGTCTGTCGGCCAAGGCGATCCGCGAGGCGTCGGAACGCAGCCGTGAGCGGCTCGGCGTGGACAAGCTGGACCTGCTGTACGCCCACATCGAGGACCCGCGGGTGCCCTTGCGGGAAACGGTGGAGGGCTTCGCCGACCTGGTCGCCGAAGGCACCGTCGGGCTCCTGGGAGCCAGCAACCACTGGACCTGGCGGGTGGAACGCGCCCGCGCCCTGGCCGCGTCGGCCGGCCTGCCCGGCTATGAGGTCCTTCAATACCGGCACAGCTACCTGAGGCCGCGGACCGACCTGCCCAGCATGTTCTCGGCCGACGGAATGCCGGGCGGCGCCGGCGGCGACCTGCTCAGCTACCTTCGGGAGGAGCCCGGTCTCACCCTGGTGGCCTACTCCCCGCTGCTGGTCGGCGCCTACACCCGCCAGGACAAACCGCTGGACGCCGAATTCGACCACCCGGGCACGCCCGCGCGGCTGGCGGCCTTGCGCGAGGTGGCGGAGGAGACCGGAGCCTCACTCAACCAGGTGGTGCTGGCCTGGCTGATCGGCGGGGACCTCCCCGTGATCCCGCTGGTCGGCGCGTCCTCGGTGGCCCAACTCGACGAGAGCCTGGCCGCAGTCGACCTCGAACTGACCCCTGAACAACGCACCAGGCTGAACACGGCAAGGTAGCGGCAGGCCGCCCATCGAGAAATCCTCGTGGCCACCCCAGCGGCGGCGCTTCGACCTCACGAAGACGCAGTGGACGGTGCGGGCGAAAGGGCAGCTCATTGCTCTTCGGATGTTCAGTTGGGCGGTCTGGTCCGGTCGGGTGATCGGCGGAGGCGGCGGCTTCCGAGCCCCCGTGAGCGCGATGGTCTGCAGGAAGTCGCAAGCCTCCGAGAAGCGCACACCGTTCGGCCAAGGCGCTGCCGACTGAAGGGTGATAATCTTTCGTGCACTATCGTCGGGAAGGTCATGGAACGGGGCGAACGGACCGGCAGGCATCCGGTCGGCTCTGCGGGTTCGCGTCCCAGAGCGTGAATGGCGGGTACAGCTCAATGTACACGACAGGACCAGCAGAGGCCTGCCTCGAGGATGCGAACAACATCCTGGTCGCTCCTTCAACGTTGCGAGACCATGACTTGATCCGGGACTTTTTCGGTTCCACGATCACGCACAAGGACCTTGCTTCCGGTTCCCACGACCTCGCACAT
This sequence comes from Actinomadura nitritigenes, assembly GCF_017573545.1. Lineage (GTDB taxonomy): Bacteria > Actinomycetota > Actinomycetes > Streptosporangiales > Streptosporangiaceae > Spirillospora > Spirillospora nitritigenes. The sequence continues at coordinate 9,314 of NZ_JAGEOK010000033.1, forward strand.
AAGAACGTCTACCTGTGTGGCGATGTATCGGGGATGAACGGCCGCCAGTTGCATGCCGCGGCCCGGGTGTTCGTTATCCGGGAGCTTTCACACGGATACGACGATGAACCTTGGACGTTCGTCGACCCCGGCCAGGTTCCCATCCGGGTCCACGGCGCCGGCGTGTACTATCGCCGCTTCTTCGGCCTCGACTCCGATCATTTCGACCGGATCCGCGCGGAGCATGCGTTCCAGTCCCTGACGGAGTCCACCAAGCCTGGAACAGCCCATCGCAGCGGAATCTATCTGACGCCGGTCACGCGAAACGGCGACGAGCTGCATTTTCGCCTGCTCCGGTGCTCCACGAACCTCTCGGGGCCGACCGAGGGCTTTCGCCCGACCGACACGCGCATCGTCGAGGCGCTGAACCGCGAGGCCGCCGCCGTCTTCCGGAACCATGCGCCGCTCAATCACGTCCTCGCTCAGATCTACCACAACACCCCCGCCACGGAGGAGCGCAAGCAATCCAAGGCCAAGATCTCGGCCCATGCCGACAAGACCAAGGACATGCCCGTCAACGGCATCATGGCCTTCTGCACCTTCTACGACCGGCTCGACAAACTGGAACCCATGCCCGAAGACGCCTTCGACTACGGCGTAAAGGGTGTCAGCGGGCTGACCAAGCTCCACTTCCGCCTCAAGAATCCGACCGGAGAACGCGATGCCGTCGCGTTCCCCTCGCAGTTCACCGTGACTCTGCATCCCGGCTCCGTGTTCTTCATGCCGCTGTCCACCAACCGCCTGTACACGCACGAGATCCGGGCCTCGATGCTGGACGCCGACCTGCTCCCGACCCGCATGGGCTACGTGGTGCGCTGTTCGAGTGCCGAAGCCGTCCACAAGAACGGCTGCACGTTCCTCAAAGTGGACGGAGATCTGGTGAGGCTGGAGCCGCCCACACCGGCGGGCATGAACGAACTGCGTCGACTGTACGCCGAGGAGAACAAGACCTCGTCCTTCATTGATTACGGCGACGCCTTTTTCTTCAGCATGAACACGGGAGACTACATTGCCCCCCGGGCCTAGCATCTCGAATGAGATCCTCTCGTACGCCTTGCCGGCCGAGGAGGACCTCTTTGCGGAGCTGACCGCGTCGGCTCGCTTGGAGGATGTGGGGAAGGGCCGGCGTGGCGCCGTGCTCGCCAGGACCGACGAGGCGAATTGCGTGCCTCTCGTCCGCACCACCACCCGATACGGCAACCCGACGCAGCGTTTCCGGGCGGTGCACGAACGGCTGGCGCAGCGGATTCAAGAGCACGCGGCGCTTCCGGTCGGCTTCAACAACGCTCTCATCGAGAGCTACACGAACGCCTACAGAACCATGGGCAGCCATTCCGACCAGGCCCTCGATCTGGCCGACGGGTCGTTCATCGCCGTCTTCTCGTGCTATCAGCATGCCGAAGCGAAACCGCCGAGAAAGCTGATCTTCGAATCAAAGGGCGCCGGCGGAGAGAAGTTCGAGATCCCCCTTGCCCACAACGGTATCGTGGCGTTCTCCACCGACTCGAATCGGCGACTCAAGCACAAGATCGTGCTGGACCCGTCCGCCCAGACGACGGGCAACCAATGGCTGGGCGTGACCTTCCGGACGTCGAAGACCCTCATTCGGTTTCGCAACGGGCAGGCCTACCTCCCGCAGAGTGCGCGCCTCACGCTGGCCGACGATGAGCAGAAGAGCGAGTTCTACCGGCTACGGCGCCGTGAGAACAATGAAACGGACTTCGTCTATCCCGTGCTGACGTACACCATCAGCGGGAGCGATCTGGTGCCGCCCGTCTGACCTTGATCGTCAGGAACGGAAGTCGGGCTGCTCGGCGCGGTCTACGGCGAACTCGGCGTCCGCCCGGTCGAACGCTACCGCCGCGCCCTCGGCGATGCCCGACCTGCTCGCGGTCGTCCGGGCGCTCGCAAGGCCGCCGTCCGGGCGAGGCAGGGATCAGCGGTCGAGGAGGCCGCACTCGCGGGCGCGGGCGGCGGCCTCCGTCCGGGTGGCCACGCCGAGCTTGGTGAGGATGCGCGCCACGTGGGTGGCCACGGTGTTGGCGGAGATGAAAAGCTCCGCGGCGATCTGCGGGTTCGACCGGCCGCGGGCGAGCACCCTCAGCACGTCCAGCTCCCGGCGGGTCAGACCGTGGCCGTTGCCCGGGGCGTCCGCGACGTCGCCGAGGCGCCCCCGGGACGCCAGGTCGTCAATGCGGGCCAGCAGCGGCGCGGCGCCCAGCCCGGCCGCGAGGGCACGGGCCTCCCGCAGCCGGGACCGGGCGCCCGGACGGTTGTTGGACGCGAGCGCGGCGGCCGCGCCCTCCGCCAGCACGACGGCCGTCTCGTAGGGGTTGCGCAGAGCGCGCCACGCGTCCGCGGCCCCGTCCCAGGCAGACAGCTCACCGGGCGAGGTCAGCGCGTGGAAGGTGCGGCGCTGGGCACTGATCACCGGGGTTGCGGCCGGCAGGGAGTCGAGCATGCGGGCCAGTTCCCCGAGCCGGTCCGCGGTCTGGTCCGCGACCTGCCGGTTCCGCGGCGCCGCCGTCCGCCGGAGCCGCTGCGCCCGCGCCCCGAGCACCGCGAGCCGCGCCGTGTCGTGCGGCGGCCAGACCTCCGCCGCCGGCAGGTGCTCCCCCACGATCCGGTCGGCGGCCTCCGGGTCGTCCCGGCCGAGCGCGTGGGCGATGCGCAGCAGGGCGAACCAGGACGTCGCCTCGACCGCGCCGGACGTGTGCCGCACGAACTCGGTCAGCTGGCGCAGCAGCGTCTCGAACCGGCCGGTCTCGCCCCGCCAGTGCATCACGTCGGCGGTGACGAGGCGCAGGTAGGCCGTGTAGAGCGGGGGCGGTGCCAGGGCGAGGGCGTCGCCGACGACCTCCAGCGCCTCGTCCCAGCGTCCGAGCGAGCACAGCGGGACGGCGCGGACGGTGGCGAGCATGCTGCCGCGCGACCGGCCCTGGCCGAGCCGCTCGGCCGCCCGCTGCCCGGTGCGGGCGAGCGCGGCCGCCTCCTCGTAGTGGCCCGCGCCCGCGAGGTGGCTCGCCTCCCATTGGAAGGTGGTCAGGAACGTGTGCGCGTCCCCCGCGGCCTCGGCGGCGCGGCGCGCCTCGGCGAACGTGCGGCGCGTCCGCTCCTGGTGACCGTCCAGGCCGTGCAGCGCCGCCAGGACGAGCAGCGCGGGTGCGCGCAGCGCGTCGGCGCCGAGGCGTTCGGCGATGTCGAGGGCCTCGGCCGCCTGGCGCCGGGCGTCGCCGGCGTCGCTCGCCATGAAGTCGGCGAACGCCGAAGCCGACAGCAGGCGGCTGCGCAGCGGATCCGCCGACCCTGGCGGCACCAGCTCGACCGCCCGGCGCAGATCCTCGCGCCCCGTTCCGTCGAGCCGGCTCCGCAACCGGCCGCGCAGGCCGAGCAGCCGCGCGACGCGCTCCGGTTCGGCCGCCGGGTCCAGCTCGTCCAGCGCGGCGGTGCCGTACGCCACGCCCGCGGCGGACCTGCCCGCCGCGAACGCCGCCGCCGCGGCGCGCTCCAGCACGGCCGTGCGGTTCGCGCCGACGAGCCCGGCCGCGTCCGGCACCTTCTCCCACTGCTTCAGGACCAGCTCCAGCAGGTGGAGCTCCTCGTCGTAGGCGTTCTGCCGCGCCGCGAGGCCGGCCGCGTCCCAGGCGGCGGGCAGCGCCCGCGCGAACTCGCCCGCGGCCGTCCAGTGCTCCGCCAGGGCCGTGCCGCCGCCGGCGCGTTCGGCGAGCTCCTCGGCGCACCGGGCGTGCATGCGGCGCCGCCGGTCCGGCGGCAGCGCCTCGTACACCGCCTCGCGGATGAGGTCGTGCCGGATCGCGTACCCGTCCTCCCGCGCCACCACCAGGTCGCGCCCGGTCAGCTCGTCGAGGGCGGCCCGGAGGCGGTCCCCGGACTCGCCGGCGACGTCGCGGACCAGGTCGTCGGGGAGGTCGGCACCCGCGACCGCGAGGGCCTCCAGCGCCTCCCGGGCCGGCCCCGGCAGATCGGTGATCCGGGCCAGCAGCAGGCTCCGCAGGTCGCCGGACGGTGCCTCGCCCGCGTTGCTCAGCGCCTCGACGAACAGCGGGTTCCCGCCGCTGCGCCGGTGGATCCGCGCGCTGCGCGCCGTGTCGGGCGCCCTCCCGTCCACGGCCGCGAGCAGCGCGGCGACATGCCCCTGCTCCAGCGGGCCGAGGACGATGCGCTCCACCGCGCCGCCGCGGCCGAGCTCCGCGAGCATCCGCCGGTTCGGATGCCCCGCGGCCGGCTCTCCCGTGCGGACGGTCCCGACCAGCAGGACGGCGCCGTCCGCGAGGTTGCGGGCCAGGTAGGCGAACAGCTCGCGGCTCGACGCGTCCGCCCAGTGCAGGTCCTCCACGACGACCACGACGGGCCGCGCCTCGGCCACCCGGCACAGCAGGGTGAGCATCTCCTCCAGCAGCCTGGTCGGCCCCTACCGCGCGGGCGCCGGCCCGAGGTCGGGCAGCCAGTCGCCGAGCGCGGTGCCCGCCGGCGGCAGCAGCGCCGCCACCGGCGCCAGTCCGAACCGGCGCACCAGACCCCGCAGGACGGCGACGAACGGCACGTACGGGGCACCCTCCGAGCCCAGCTCCAGGCACCCGCCCCACACCACCAGGGGACTGCGCGCTCAGGAGGGCGGCGACATCATCGTCCTGGCCAGCACCAGCGTCATCCGCGCCCTGATCGAGGCCGACGAACTGGACCGGCTCAGCATCACCCTCTGCCCCGAGCTCGTGGGCGGCGGCGCCCACCTGTTCAACGACGCGACGCCCCGCTCGTCCTGGTCCCTGACCAGCACCGCCGCCACCGAGAGCGGCGCCCTCTGCCTCATCTACGACCGCGTCGACGCCTGACGGGCGGAGACGGTGGCCTGCGAAGGCAGATCGGGAATGGAGGAGCCCCGCGATGTTCGGTCATCGCGGGGCTCCTCGCCCGCGGAGGGTGCATCCCGTCGACGGAGCCGACGTTTGTCAGGTGCGGTGGCCGGCCGTGGGGTTCAGGAGCAGGGGCGACGCCGAGTTCGTGGCCGGCCCAGGGTCAGGCGCGTCGCCCGCCGTCGATCGACATCGCGATCCCGGTGACGTAGGTCGCGGCGTCCGAGCAAAGCCAGACCGCCGCCCCCGACACCCCCGAACGCGCGGGCCGAAAGGACGGCCCGCGCTCTCGTGCCGGCCGCCCGCCGGCGCGGGCCCGCCTCACAGGAACGCTTTGAGCTCTTCCTTGGTCGGGGGGTCCGCGCCGGGGCGGGTACAGGTGATGGCGGCCGAGGCCAGCGCGTCCGCGAGGGGGCCTGACAACGTTGTCTCGTCGGCTCGGGTCAGGGCGCCGGGTTCCAGCAGGCCCGCGGACAGGAGGCCCGACAGCAGGCCGGACATGAACGCGTCGCCCGCGCCCACCGTGTCCGCGACCTCGACCGGCGGGGCCGGGCGCTCGAACCGGCCGGACGCGGTGACGGCGACACAGCCGCGCGCGCCCCGCGTGACGACGACCAGCGCCGGGCCGAGGCCGCGCCACCGGTGCGCGACCTGCACAGGGTCCTCCGCGGGATAGAGCCAGGCGAGATCCTCGTCGCTGGCCTTGACGACGTCGCTGAGCCCCACCTGGCGTTCGACCCGCAGCCGCTCGCACGCCCGGTCGCCCAGCAGCCGCGGCCTGATGTTCGGGTCGTAGCTCACCACGGGCGCCGCGGCCATCGCCGCCTCGACCGGTGCGGCGGCCATCGCCGCGGCCAGGGACCCGGCGTGCAGGACGGCCGTGTCCGGCGGCAGTTCCAGGGCGGGCACGTCCCAGGAGATCGCGAAGTCGTAGGACGGGACGCCCGCGCCGTCCACCGTCACGACGGCGAGCGGCGTGAACGGCGCCGGATGCACGGACGGCGCCACCCCGGCGGCCGTCAGGTGCCCGGTGACCAGGCGACCGAAGGCGTCGCCGCCGAGGGTGGTCACGAGCGTCACGGGGCTGCCGAGCCGGCCGAGCCCGACGGCGATGTTGGCGGGACCGCCGCCGGGATCCGCGCGGAAGCGCCGCCCGCCGGACTCCGCCACGAGATCGACGAGAGCCTCGCCGACCACCACGATTCCAGTCATCACGCCTCCTCGGCGACACGAGCGATCACGGCGCCGAACCGTCCGCCACCGGAGGCAGGCACCGCAGGACCTCGACGTCGCCGTGCACCGTCGCGGGCCCTGCCCCGTAGGGGACGAGGACGGTCCGCCCGGCGCCTAGCGGGACCATGCCGTCCGCGCCGCGCAGTTCGCCGGAGCCGTGCAGCACGATCAACACCGCGAAGCTCGGATCCAGTTCCGCGCCCGCGCCGACGAGCTCGGCGCGGAAGAACGGGTCGGCGCCCTCGGGCCACACCCGCCGCACGCCGGGCCGCGCCTCGGGCAGCTCGGACGGACGCCGGACGAGCCGTCCGACCTCCTCGGCGCCGTGGCCGCGACCGTCGACGCACCGCACGGCGGTGTCCCAGCCGAGCCGCAGGTCGGCGTCCGCGCCCGCAGGCAGGAAGCCCTCCCACTCGATCACGATGCTGAAGTCGGTCGGCTCCTGGACCTCCACGAGGAAGACCCCGGCGTCGATGGCGTGCGGGAGCCCGGCCGGGATCAGCACGGCATCGCCCGGACGGACCGCTACCTCGTTCATCGCGCCCAGCAGCGCCGCACCGTTCTGCGTGCGGATCCACTCGCGCAGGCGGTCGTCCCCGACGTCCTCCCGGAAGCCGAGGTGGACACGCCCCTCACCGCCGTCCGGCACGTCCATGACCAGCCACGCCTCGGTCTTGCCGAACACGCTGCCGAGGTGGTCGCGCGCGAACTCCCGGGTCGGGTGGACGTGCACCGGAAGCCGCTGCCCCGCGTCGAGCAGCTTCACGAGCAGCGCCGGAGACTCCCCCCACGCGCGCACATGCTCCGGCCCCAGCCATCCGGCCGGGTCCTCGGCGATCGCCGTGCGCAACGACCGCCCGTCGGGCAGGACCGTCAGCCCCGCGTCGCCGCCGAACCGGCTGGTCGCCGAGCCCACCCAGTCCTCGGGACGGTACTCGTCGGGCGGCGGCGCACCACGGAAACGACCGATACCGGCGCCGCCCCGGTAGAAGTGCCGGGGCTGGTTGGCGGGCAGGGCAACGGGGCGGAGCTCAGGCATTCGTCCTCATCCGGGGGGCGGCTGGCGTCACGCCTACGATCTCCGCGACAAGACAACGTTGTCAAGAATTCAGGAGGGCAGATCGGCGAGTCGGCCGAACCAGCACCGCTGACACGCACTCTGGCTCGCAAGCAGGCTGATAACGTTGTCGCGGGCGCTGCGATCGCGCGGTGAGCCGCCAGGCGAGCCGGAACGACGCAGCACCCGTGGAAGGAAGGCCGCCAGGGCCTGACGCCAAGGGCGGGTGCGATGAAGAGACCTACGATCTCGGATGTGGCGGCCGTCGCCGGGGTCAGCCCGAAGACGGTGTCCCGCGTGATCAACAACGAGCCGAACGTGCGTCCGGAGCTGGCCGAGCGGGTGCTCGCCGCCATCGGCGAGCTGGGATTCCGGCGCAACGCGATGGCGAGTTCGCTGCGGTCGGGCCGGGAGACCGCGACGATCGGGCTGATCATCGAGGATCTGGCCAACCTGTTCTACTCGACGATCGCGGCGGAGGTGGCGCGGGTCGCGCGGGCGCACGACACCCATCTGATCACCGTCAGCTCGGAGGAGGACCCCGAGCTGGAGCAGCGCCAGTTCGCGCAGCTCTGCCAGCGCCGGGTGGACGGGCTGGTCATCGTCCCTGCGGGCGCCGACCACTCCTACACGCGGCCCGAAGCGGAGATGGGCATGCGGATGGTCTTCCTGGACCGTCCGCCGTCGGGCGTCCTCGCCGACAGTGTCCTCGTGGACAACGAGGCGGGCGCTCGGGCGGGGATCGCGAGCCTGCTGGCGGACGGGCACCGCCGGATCGGCGTGGTCGTCGACTCTCCGGCGATCCACACGGCGCGGGAGCGGCTTGCCGGGGTGCGGACGGCGCTGGCGGGCGCCGGCGTCCCCTACGACGACTCCCTGGTGCGGGTCGGTGTCAGCGATCCGGACGGAGCAGCCCGCGCGGTCGCCGCCATGCTGGACGCGAACGATCCGCCGACCGCGTTCTTCACCGGCAACAACCGGATCACCGTCGGCGCCGTGCGGGAGCTGTACCGCCGGGGTTCCGGCGCGGCGCTGATGGGTTTCGACGACTTCGAGCTGTCCGCGCTGATGCCGCGGCCGCTGACCGTGATCGCCTATGACGTGCGGGAGCTCGGCCGCGCCGCCGCCGTCCGGCTCTTCGAGCGGATCGGCGGCGACGCGTCCTGGCCGTCCGAGATCACGATCCCCACCCGCCTCGTCCAGCGGGGCGTCGAGCCGGGCGCCACCTAGGGGCGCCCACCCGGGACGCAATGGGAGACGCCGGTGCGTTGCGGCTGGACGGACCGCACTTCCCCGACTGATGCGCCGGCGTCTCCCATCGGCCCGGGTCGGTGAGTCCCGCCCCTCCTACCTCGCGCTGTGCAGCAGGGTGGTGGTGAGGGAGTTCAGCTCGACGGCGCCGTCCGGGCCGACCACGACGGTGCCGCCGAGGTTGGCCAGGCGGCCGTTGATGACGCAGTTCGGTTCGAAGGCGAACGCCATGCCGGGAGCCAGCGGCAGGTCGCTGCCGATGGTGGGCACCTCGCCGATCAGGCCGTACTCCGCCGCCTCCGGCAGGTTGCGCATGCCGCTGCCGAATCCGCAGACGGTGCCGTACGGGTCGAGGCCGTGGACGAGCGGGTGCACGTTCCAGCCGCCCGCCGCCTCCATGGGCTGTTTCATCGCCTCGACGACCTGGCCGAAGGTGTTGCCGGGCCGCAGCGCCTTCAGCCCCGCCTCGTAGGAGGCGCGGGCGACCTCGGCGGCCTCCTCGACGTCGGGATGCACGTCGCCGACGGCGATCGCGACCTGGTGCTGGGACTCGCGCATGCCGTACGTGCAGAAGACCTCGGCCATGATCACGTCGCCGTCCTCGATGACGCGCGGGGCCTGCGGCCGGTAGGACCACGCCGGCGGCCCCCAGCAGGCATAGCCCGGTCCGGACTGGATCAGCATGCCGGGCGCCGCCGCTCCGAGCCGGAACCCGGCGGCCATCCCCGCGGCGTAGACGTCGGCCTCGGTCACGCCCGGCCGGGCCTCCTCCAGCATCGCCCGCGCCATCGCCTCGCCGATGCCCGCGGAGTGCCGCAGCACGGCCAGCTCCTCGTCGGACTGGGCGATGGTGCGCAGCAGGAAGCTCAGCCATACCGGCTTGAACGTCGCCTGCGGCAGCTGCTCCAGCACGCTCGACCACAGCCCGTACGGCATGATCGGGTTGAAGTGGAACGGCGGGTACGGCTCCAGGCCGATCACTCCGACCCTGGCGCGCTCCAGGCCGTGCTCCTTCAGCACCTCGACCACGCCGGGCGCGTGCTTGGCGACCCGCATGTCGCGCGGCGCGGTCCAGCACGCCTCGCCGCGCCGCCGCGCCTCGATGTGGTCGGCGACGTGCATCGGCGACCAGACGAGCGAGATCGGGTCGGCGTCCCGGGGGAAGACCACGATCGCGCCGGGCCGCTCGTTGGTGAAGTACACGTCCGGCGCGAACGGGGCGGGGCCGCTCGACTCGTGCTCGCCGTACACCACGAGCGCGTCGACCTGCTCGGCGTCCATCAGCTCGCGCGCCAGCGCCCATCGCCGGTCCCGCTCGGCCAGGGAGTAGGTGGGGATCATCGTTGGCCTCCTTGTCGTCACCGGTCCGACGGTAGGAAGCGGAGCGAGCGGAGGAATCGGTCATCTGACTGGACCGGGGATCAACCGGTCTAGGTATGTTGACCTCCATGCTCTACGGGCGGGCCGAGGAACAGGCCGCGATCGAGAAGCTGGTGGCCGGCGCCCGGGACGGGCGGAGCGCGTCGCTGGTCGTGTCCGGACCGGCGGGGATCGGCAAGTCCGCGCTGCTCGAACACGCGGCGACGGCGGCGGACGGGCTGCGGGTGATCCGCGCTCAGGGGGTGGAGTTCGAGGCCGAGCTGCCCTTCGCGGGCCTGCACCTGCTGCTCGCACCGGTCCTGGACCGGATCGGACGGTTGCCGGGCCCGCAGGCCGGTGCGCTGGCCGGCGCGTTCGGGCTCGCCGCCGAGGCACCGAGCGACCGCTTCCAGGTCGGGCTGGCGGTGCTGTCGCTGCTGGCCGAGCTGGCGGAGGACGGTCCGGTGCTGTGCCTGGTCGACGACGCCCAGTGGTTCGACCGCGCCTCCGTCCAGGCGTTGACCTTCGCGGCCCGGCGGTTGCACCACGAGGGGGTGCTGCTGCTGTTCGGGGTCAGGGACACCGGCGTCCCGCCCGAGCCCGCCGGGCTGCCCGCCCTGCACCTGTCCGGGCTGGACGGCGACGCCGCCACGGCGCTGCTCGACGACCGCGCCCCCGGCCTGGCGTCCCGGGTGCGGGCGCGCATCCTCGCCGAGACCGAGGGCAACCCGCTCGCCCTCATCGAGCTTCCGCGCGCGCTCACCCCCGAGCAGCGGGCCGGGGAGCTGCTGCCGCTGTCGTACAACTTCGGTGCGCTGCCGCTGACCGAGCGGGTGCGGGCCGCCTTCAGCGCGCAGGCGTCCCGGCTCGGCGAACCGGCGTCGACGCTGCTGCTCGTCGCGGCCTGCGAGGAGACCGGCGAGCTCGACGTCGTGTTGCGCGCCGCGCAGTCCCTCGGCGCCGGCCCCGCGGCTCTGGAGGAGGCCGAACGGTCCGGGCTGCTGGTGGCCTCCGGTGCCATGCTGGTGTTCAGGCATCCGTTGGCGCGGGCCGCCGTCCTGCAGGGCAGCCCGCTGGTCCGCCGGCTCGCCGCGCACAGCGCGCTGGCCGAGGCGCTGGCCGTCTCCGCGCGGCCCGACGCCGGCGACCGGATGGCGTGGCATCGGGCGGCGGCGGCCACCGGCCCGGACGAGCAGGTCGCGGCCACGTTGGAGCGGGCCTCGCACCGGGCCGCCGGCCGCACCGGTTACATCGCCCAGGCCGCGGCGCTGGAGCGCGCCGCCGAGCTGACGCCCGGCGCCTCCGCGCGGGCCCGCCGCCTGCTCGCCGCCGCCGAGGCCGCGGTCGCCGCCGGGGATCTGAGGCGGGCCGCCGCCATCGGGCGCCGGGCGGCCGCCGAGCCGGGCGAGGACACGCTCGGCCCCAGGATCGGCCGGCTGCGGGCGGCGGTCGAGTTCGAGCTCGGCTCACCGCGGACCGCGGCCCGCGTCCTCCTCGACGCCTCCACCGGAACGTCCGGTCCCCTGGCGGTCGAGATGCTGATCGACGCCGTGCGCAACGGCTACTTCGGCGGCGATCCCGACCTCGCCCTGGAGGCGGCGGCCCGGCTGCGCAGGGCCGCCGGGGAGTCGCCGTTCGCCCTTGGCCTGGACGGGCTGGCCCGGCTCATGACCGGCGACGTCGCCTACGCCGTCCCGCGCATGCGCGCCCTGACCCACCACGCCCTCAGCGGACCGGATCCGGCACTGGGTCCGGGACAGCGCCTGGTCGCGGGCGCGATGGCGCTCATCACCGGCGACGACGACTCCGCCATGGAGGTGTTCGGGCCGCTGGTGTCCGAGGCGCGCGATCAGGCCGCGCTCGGCTTGCTCCCCATCGCGCTGGAGCACCTGTCGATCGCCGAGTTCTTCGCCGGCCGCCTGCGCGACGCCGGGGCGCACGCGCAGGAGGGCCTGGTGCTGGCCGACACCACCGGGCAGACCCACCGCCTGGACCATCTGCACTGCATCCTGGCCTGGACGGCCGCGCTGAGCGGCGACGAGGACCGGTGCCGCGACCTCGCCGACGCCGCCATCGGCCGCGCCCTGGAACGCCGGAACATCCGCTCCGCCGCGTGGGGGACCCTGGCGCTGGGCCTGCTCGACATGGGGCTGGCGAAGTACGGGCAGGCGCTGGACCGGCTGGACGCCGCAGCCCAAGGGCCGGTGGGCACCCACTACGCCGCGACGTACTTCGCTCCCGACCAGGTCGAGGCGGCCGCGCGCACGGGTCGTCCCGACCGGGCCGCCGGACCGCTGCGGCGGTTCCAGGCCTTCGCCGCCGCGTCGCACCGACCGTGGGCGCTGGCGGTAGCGGAGCGCTGCACCGCCCTGCTCACTCCGGGCGAGGCGGCCGAGGAGCACTTCACCGAGGCGGTGCGGCTGCACGGGGACGGCGGGCGGCCCTTCGAGCACGCCCGCACGGAACTGCTGTACGGGGAGTGGCTCCGCCGAGCCCAGCGCAAGGCCGAGGCCCGCGCCCGGCTGCGGTCGGCGCTGCGGACCTTCCAGCGGCTCGGCGCCCGTCCCTGGGCGGCCCGTGCCGGTGCCGAACTGCGGGCCACCGGCGACGCCGAGGCCACCGCGGCGGGCGAATCACCGCTGGACCGGCTCACCCCGCAGGAACTCCAGGTCGTCCGGCTCGCCGCGCAGGGAATGACCAATCGCGACATCGCCGCGCAATTGTTCCTCAGCTCTCGCACCATCGGTCACCACCTCTACAAGGCCTACCCCAAGCTCGGCGTCGCCGGCCGGGGCGAGCTGGCCCGGCTCGTGCACGCCGAGGAATCCCCCGGCCGATGAACGAGAACCGGGCCGGCGGGTGCGGGCCGGGACGTCCCATGAGCCCTGATCACGGCCGGACCGCGGGCGACCCGCCGGTGGCCGGGGCCTCCGGCGGGTCGCGTCGGGCGGGTCAGTTGTAGAAGGTCGCGCTGTGGATGTCCACCGGGTTGGCGGTGTCGCCGGTGGCCACGCCGTAGACGGCCACGAAGGCGGAGCCGGTCGAGACCAGGCCCGTGTAGTCACCGAGCATCCGGCCGGAACTCGTCGACGGGACCGTCCGCGCGTCGAACGGGCCCTCGACGTGCCGCTCGCGCCACGCCCCGGGCTTCGTGCAGTCGCTCGCGCAGGTCACAGCCCAGACGTCGGTGGGCAGCGTGGCGGCCGAGGTGTTGTTGCGGAAGTCGTAGTACGTGACCGCCAGGGTGCCGCCGGGAGACACGGCGATCGCCGGGACCGCGGCCGAACCGGTGGGGGTCTTGTCCACGCGGACCGGACTGGACCAGGTCTTGCCGTCGTCCGCGGACCGGGCGTACGCGACGTGGAAGGTGCCGTCGGCGTCCTGGGTCGGCCAGACCGCGTTCACCACCTTGCTGTTCGGCTGGGCCGCCAGCAGCGGCAGCGTCGCGTTGCGCACCGGGTCGCCCGAGTTGTCGGGGTCCGGGATCTTGGTGCCCACCGCGAAGGGGGCCGCCACGTCCAGCGTCGGCGCCGACCAGGTGCTCCCGCCGTCGGTCGAGCGGACGACCTGGGTCGCGGCGGTGGTGTTGGTCTCCTGGTGCAGGCCCATCACCAGCGTCCCGTCGGCCATCGGGACCAGCTCGGTGCCGATGGCGCCGCTGTTGGTGGGGAAGTCGTACACCTTCTTCGTCGTCCAGGTGCGGCCGTCGTCGGTCGACTTCGCCATGTAGACCGGCTGGACCCAGTCTCCGTTCGACTGGGTGTCGACCCGGTCCCACACCGCGTAGACGACGCCCGGGTGGTACGGGTCGGCGGTGATGGACGGACGGTCGTTGAAGAACTCGGGGTTGTCGTCCCGCTGCAGCGTCGCGGGAGCCTCCCAGTGCTTGCCGCCGTCACCGGACCGCGACACGAGGATGGCCGTCACCTCGCCGGTGCGCGACAGCGAGAACGACGCGGCGATCGCCGCACCCGACGGCGTAACCGTGATCCAGTGGTCGGTGGTCACGTCGTAGTCTCCGCCGTTGGCCGCGGTTCCGCCGTTGCAGCGGGAGAACGCGGGCTGGTCGGCCGACGGGTGCCAGGTCGCGCCGTAGTCGTCGGACACGGCGGTGACGGCCCCGTTGCTGCCGTACCGGTTCCACCTGTCCTGCTGGTACACCGTGACGAGATGCCACGGCCGCTTCGGGTCCCGCGCCACCATGGGCTGGACCTCGGTGTTCGGGTTGAGCACGTAGCCGTCGCCCGCGGGCAGGCCGCAGCCCGCCGGCAGCGCGCTGGTGCCCGAGACGGGCACCACGCTGGCGGGGTCGGAACCATCGGCTAAGGCGGGCTGAGCCGCAGCGATGCAGGCGAGCACGGTGGCCACCGCGGCCACCACCGACCTGGGACGTCGTTTCAACGGTGCCTTCCTCACTTCGGGGGTGTCGCCGCAGGGGGCGCCGGGACGCGCGGAAGCCGCCACCGGCGCGTTCCCAGCGGCGCCAAACGGCACGACCGACCCTACAGTTACAAGATCAAAAATGTGGCGCGGTCGGCAGACCCGGCGGCGCCTCCGCACCGCCTGTCCGGATCCGCGGCCCACGCCTTCGAGGCGATGGCGGGCATCCGGACCCCCTGCCGGATGGCGGTCATACGGCGCCGGTTTCGGACAGAATGCCCGTCTTTATGGGATAGTTCGGCGTCGGTAGGGGGTCGTGATCGGGGAGGGTGCGATGGCCGGTGCCAAGGACTCCAGGACCGGTCTGCGTCACGAGCGGGTCGTCTTCTCCAGGACCAGGCAGCGGCTCCAGGACCGCGTCGCCGACCGGATCACGGCGTTCGCCGGATCGATGCTCTTCGTGTACCTGCACGTCGCCTGGTTCGCGGTCTGGATCGTGCTGAACGTCGCGGGATGGAGGTTCGATCCCTTCCCGTACGGGCTGCTGACCCTCGTGGTGTCGCTGGAGGCGATCTTCCTGTCGACGTTCGTCATGCTCAGCCAGAACCGGGAGGCCGCGCGCTCCGACATCCGTTCCGAGATCGACTTCGAGACGAACGTGCTGTCGGAGGTGTGGCTGGAGGCGGTCGCCGACAGGCTCGGCATCGACGTGGCCGACGTCCACGCCACCGCTCGGGAACGCATCGCCGAGGCCAAGGCGCGCCAGGAGCAGGCGGTCGAGAAGACCGCCACCTAGCGGTACTCGGTCATGACGTCGGCGTCGTGCAGCCTCCGATGCACGGCCGGGGCGGACGGTATGGGACCGCTATTCGAACAGATGGCGGTTCGAACGGCTCCAGGCGAGTCGGCGGTCGAGTTCTTCTAGCAGGCCTTCGCGGACCCACGTGGCCTGTGGCTCGTGTCCTTGGGAGGCCAGCCGGCGCACGAGGTCGATGTTCTGCCGTTGTCTGTCGATCACTGCATCCACGATGCCGAGGGGCGTGGTGAGGCCGTAGGCGGTGCAGAACCGCTCCAAGCGCCGGCGCCGATCGGGCACCTGTGGGAAGTGCAGCCATCGCAGGCATTCGGCGTCATCGCGGAACGGGGCGACGTATTGCAGCGCGTAGGCCACATCGTGGAGGCGTGGTGCGGGGCCGACGAAGTCCCAGTCGATGATCCCCACCGGGTGATCGCCCCGCCACACCACGTTCCACGGACCGAAGTCGCCATGGCAGACGACTTGGCCCTCACCGAGGGCGCTCGGGCCGGAAGCCCAGACCGCCTGTTCCGGCGGCGAGAAGCCCACGGTCGCGTCGTGGTAGTCGCGCAGCAGCCGGGCGAAGACGGACAAGCCCCGGTCATCGGCCACCTTGGCCCAGCCCTGGGGCCCGGAGTCGCCGTCGATGAAGGTGAGGACCTCCCGCCCCTGCTCATCCACCCCTAGGGGCCTGGGTGCGTAGGGAAAGCCCACCGCTTCCAGATGTTCGAGCAGGGCGTGCACCGTCGCGGTCCAGGGCTGCACCGGCCGACGAACGGTGTCTCCGACCCGTACCACCTTCCGATGGGGACCGTCCTGCAACACGTCCTCACTCACCATGCGCGGGACGTTACCGCCTTACTGCAACCCCCAAGGCTGTTCCGTAACGCGGACTGCCTACCTGGCAGCACGAGTTCAACACCGTCCACAATCGGGTGGGCGCCCGCCTCGGCAATCTGGCGCTGAGCGGCAGCCCCGGCCGCACTTCTCCATCATTACGGGACAACCTTTAGAGTCCCATCACACCGCGTGTCGCCAGGCAAACTCGAACCCAGAACACGGGTGTCCCCAGAGTGGCTCGCCGGAGGAGTCCGCATCGCCTGACACAATGGCTGGGGCCGTCTCCTTTTAACAGAACAGCGATGGGCGCCGACCGCGAGAGGAATGTCCATCACGGCGGCTACGATGACGCACCGATATCGTCGTCATTTCCCTGACGGACGCCTGCTGGCCAGTTGCGGAAGAACGCCCTGGCCGCGGCGGATTCCTGCCAGCATGAGGGAATGAATCGGTCGTTGTGGCTCGTCGCGGTGACGGGCGGGGCCCTGGTCGTTGCCAGCACCGCGTACCTGCTGACGGGCGGTTTCTCCCTCGGCGACGCGGACAAGGTGTCCAGCGTCGTGGGCGCAGCGGCGGGCGTGGTGTCGCTTGCCATGGCCTTGGCGGCGCTGAGGCTCCCGCAGCGACGGCAGAGGGATCCGACTGAGACGCTCGACATGCTGGCGAACGTGGTCCGCAAGCAGTGGACGTCGGAGTTGGCGAGATTCGGGCGGGACGTCAGGGAGCCGATGGCCATCCCGCTGTCGGTGCGCGGTTCTCATGGGGAGCCCCTGCGGGAGGCCGGCCCCGCGGCGCTCGGCGACCTTTCGGATATCGGAGAGATCTTCCAGCGCCGGGTGCCGCCGCGTTTCGTCATCACCGGGCCGCCGGGATCCGGCAAGACGACGGCCGCGATCCTGTTGCTGCTCGATCTCCTGGAGCGCCGGGAGCGGTCCGGGCCGGTCCCGGTACTGGTCTCCATGGCGACCTGGGACCCTGCTCGGCCGTTCGAGGACTGGCTGGCCGTGCAGATCTCCCGCACGTACGCCCTCTCCCCCGAAGCCGCCCGCGAGCTCGTCGGCAGGCGGATGGTCGTCCCGATCCTGGACGGGTTCGACGAGTTGCCCGCGCAGAAGGCCGGTCAAGCCCTGCGCCGGATGAACGCGGGACTGCACGGGGACGACCCACTGGTGATCACCGCGCGGGAAGGCGCTCTGGAACGGGCCGCCCGCAGCAGGCAGGGCGAGGTCCTCCAGCACGCCACCGTCCTCCGGCTGGAGCCGGTCGGCCCTGCGCAGCTCGTCCGGCATCTGGAGCGCGTCCTCCCGCAGGAGCGCTACCCCGGCTGGGTCCGGTGGCGCGAGCAGCTTCTCGGCGAGTCCGGCGGCGCGCTCGAGCGTGCGCTGAGCCGGCCGGGGAACGTCGGCCTCGTCCGCCGGGCGTACCTGGACGCCCGGCGTCCGCTGCCCGACCTCGGCGCCCTGACCGAGTCGGAGATCATCGAGCGGCTGCTCTCCGACTGGATCGACCGGCTCTACCCGCGCGCGGGGCGGGAGCGGCCGTGGCTGAGCACGGTCGCCCGGGAATGGAGTGACGGATTCGCCTGGTGGCGCCTCTACCAGTCGGTGCCGCGCTGGGCACTGGTCGTGCCGGTGGGCGTCCTCCATCTGCTCGTCCTCGGTGTTTTGCGAGCCTGCTTTGGGGCGTCGGCCGCGACCGGTGACCTCGTCTCGGGCGCGGCGTCGCTGGAGTGGCTGGCCCTGCTGGTCGCAGCGGGCTTCTGGGACGAGTTCGCCGACGTCAGACGCCCCGCGCCGGAGACCACCCGGCCGGTCGCACGGCTGCGCCGGGAGGTTCTGGTCCGAGGCGTCGCCGCGATCGTCATCGGCGTCGCCGTCGGGCTCGTGACCGCATTGTTGGGGGCGGACGCCGGCGTCCGAGGGGGCGTCTTCCTGGGGGTCGCAACGGCCTCCTTCGTGATGGCGGTCTCCTCCGTCGGGCTCTACGCGGTGGCCGTCGCGCTCCTCGCCGTCGAAGCGAAGCTGCCGTGGCGGCCGCTGGCGCTCCTGGAGGGGGCCCGACGGCTGGATGTGATGCGCGCGGCGGGCGGCGCCTACAGGTTCCGGCGGCAGGAGGTCCAGGACCTTCTCGCCGCTACCGGGCCGGAGCAGCGGCGGGGAGCGGAGTTCGAGGGCCGGCCGGACGAACCCACAGAAACGTCCAACGGGGCAGGGGCCACCGCGACACAGCCGGACGGCCCCGCCTCCGCGGGCAGGGAGCATCCGAGTGCGCAGCCGCGACACTCCGGACCGGCCGCGGGAACGCTCGACCGGCCGGCTCCCGACGTGCCGCCCCAGTCTTCGGCCGGACCGGCGCAGGAGACCCCGCACGTAGGGGAACGTCCGGGCCCGCGGGCCTACGAGACTGAGAGGCCGCCGGTTCCACCGCCGCCCCCGGATGGTGACCGTCCGGTGTCGCGGCGCGAGCGCCTCGACGTGTTCGCGCGCGAGGCCGTCCTGCGTGAGATGCTCGTCCTGCCGGAGATGCTGCGCCGCGTCGACCAGCGCAACCCCGTCGCCTCCCGGGCGAGGCTGCGGACGCTGGCCGCATCGCTGCTCGACCACGACCCGCTCGCCGTGGAGGCACCCGCCCGCGATCGCGGGCAGCGGTTCGACGAGGCGCTCGATGCCTTCGAGAAGGCGGCGGCCCTGCCGTTCCTCAGCCGGTTCGTCACCGCCTACGTCATCGCCGCAGGGGCGGCGGGCGCCGCATTGGTCGGGTTGTTCGCGGCCCAGCACTGGTGGTCGTGGGCACCCGACGCGACCTTCGCCTCGTCGGTGGTCCTGCTTCTCTCCGTGTTCCTGTGGCTGTCGTTCCGCAGGAACGCGGCGCAGCGCCGGGCACTGCGGTCGCGCGATCCGGCCGAGTGGCTCCAGTTGGACGAGCTACCGCACCTGAGGCTCGCTCTGGACCGCACCTACAGGGACTGGATCCGGGCCATGGCCCGGGACGGCCTGCTGCCGATGCTGACCGAGCGGCTCGGCGAGGAGCCGCCCGCGTACACGACCGAGCTGCACGGCCTGGAGCTCGAACCGCTCAGCGGAACCGACGACCGCGACGATCATTTCGTCGAGACCGACGCCAGCCGCCGCGTCTCCCTGCTCATCGACGAGCTGAGCAGCGCCAGCATCGGACTGAGCGGCGCTCGCGGCGCGGGCAAGAGCACGGTGCTCCGACACCTGTGCGACCCGGAGCGGCATCCGGACAACGATCTGCGGCTCCTCGTCCACGCTCCGACCGCCTACGACTCCCGCGAGTTCCTGACGCACCTGTTCGTCCGCGTATGCGAGCGGGTCGTCGGGAGCCAGGGCCCTCCGCCCGCGCCCCTCCGGCGGCTCCGGATGCTGGTGATGCGCGTGCTCCCCTGGGTCTGCGCCGGCGCGGGACTCGCACTGATCGTCGGGACGCTCTACCGAGGGCGGATGCGCGCCCTGGCGGACCGTCTGCCCGACAGTGCGCGGACATATGTGCTCGCGGGCGGCGGCCTGCTGATCCTGTCGGGCCTGGCCGTCGCACTGGTGGTGAACCGCAGGCCGCAGCTGCGGAGAATGACACGCGCGCAGGTCGCCGCGCACGCCCACCTGCGGCGGCTGCGCTACCAGCAGGCGGTGACCCGGACCGCGGTCGGCGAGACGGCGATCCCGGGAGGCTCCAAGATCGGCGGGCAGCTCGCGGTGCAGCAGACCGAGCAGGCCCAGAGCCTGCCCGGCCTCGTCGCCGGGTTCCAGGAGCTGCTCACGATGGTCGGCACCGAGCGCCGGGCCGGCCGCAACAAGGTCGTCATCGGGGTGGACGAGCTCGACAAGATCGCCACGGCGGGCGAGGCGGAGCAGTTCCTCAACGACCTCAAAGTGATCTTCGGGGTGCCCGGCTGCTACTTCCTGGTGACCGTCTCGGAGGACGCCCTGGCCGCGTTCGGACGGCGCAGCCTGTCGGTCCGCGACACCTTCGACAGCGCCTTCGACACGGTCGTGGAGATCCCGCCGCTGCGGGGCAGGGAGGCTCTGGACCTGCTGAGCCGGCGCGGCGTCCCGCTCCCGGTGCCGTACGTGTGGCTCTGCCATGTCATGACCGCGGGGCTGGCCCGCGACCTCGTCCGGTCGGTGCGCGGTCTCGCCGCCGTGGCGGCCGAGTGGCGTGAGGAGCCGTCGCCGGACGGGTCCCGGCAGGAGCTGGAGCACCTGGCCCGCCAGATGATCGCCGAGGACGTCGCGGCCGTCATGGAGGCACAGCTGCGCGGGGCGGCCGCCGATGCCGAGGGGACGGTCGCCCTGCTGGAATGGCTGGCCGCGTGTGCCGACATGCCCATCACCTCAGCCGACATCGAGACGGGCATCGCCGCGATGCCGACGGGCGAGCTGAGCTTCGCGGCGCGGACCTTCGCCGCGCAGACGAGGACGTACCTGGCGATCACCGCGATCCTCGTCCGGCTGTTCGTCGAGCACCCGAAGAAGACGGCGGAGTGGTTGCGCGACCAAGCCGAGCGGCCGCGGGACCAGCATCCGCTCGATCGGCTCGCCGAGATCAGGGGGCTCATCGCGAACCACCCGCAACTGGCCTGGCACGCGGTGCTCAGGCTCCGCCGCGAGGTCGCGTGGCCGGTCCCGCAACCGCCCCTCGACCTGGCCGCCGCCCCGCCGCCAGAGTGAGCGTGAACCGGCAGTCGTTCTGCCGCACGACGAGAGCACCCTCGGCAAGCGCCCCCTTCCACCGAGCCTGCGCACGCGGGATCATCGGATCGACGACTCGGTGCACCATGCCGGCAAGGACTCAGAGTGGATCCTCTCGCCCCTGACGACCCGCGGACCATCGGCCGATACTCACTGACCGCGCGGCTCGGATCGGGCGGGATGGGAACCGTCTACCTCGGCCTCTCACCAGGCGGACGCCCCGTGGCCGTGAAGGTCATCCGTGCCGAGTACGGCAACGATCCCGAGTTCCGGCGCCGGTTCGCCACGGAGATCACCGCGGCCCAACGCGTGGGCGGGTTCTACACCACCCACGTCGTGGACGCCGACCCTTACGGCGACCCGCCCTGGATGGTCACCGCCTACGTCGACGGCCCCTCCCTCTACCGGACGGTCATCGACCAGGGCCCGCTCTCGCCGGAGCGAGTGGCGCGCCTCGGCGCCGGCCTGGTCGAAGCTTTGGGCGCCATCCACGGATGCGGCCTCGTCCATCGTGACCTCAAGCCCAGCAACATCTTGATCGCATCGGACGGCCCCCGGGTCATCGACTTCGGCATCGCCCGCGCGCTCGAGGTCACCTCCGCTACCACCACCAGCGCGATCGTAGGCACCCCTGCCTACATGTCCCCCGAGCAGATACTCGCCGACCGGCAGATCGGCCCGCCCAGCGACGTCTTCTCCCTGGGATCGGTCCTGGCGTATGCCGCGACCGGGACGGTTCCCTTCGGCGTCGGCCACCCTCAAGCAGTGCTGTTCCGGATCGTGCAGGACGAGCCGGCCCTGTCCCAGGTCCCCCTCGGCATCAGGGACATCGTCGCCGCCTGCCTCGCCAAGCGACCAGCGTCGCGCCCGACTTTGGGCGAGTTGCTGACCGCCTTGAGCGCCGATGGCGACACCGTCACGGCGAACCGGCCGCCACGTCCGGCCGCAGAAACGATCGACCGGTACGTCACGCCGACCAGTACCCAGCCCAGCGGCGAACCTTCCCGCTTCGCCATCCCAGGAGACAGCGAACTACCGGCCGATCTCCGCAACCTCGTTCGGCGGGCCCGCAGCCGCACCATCGACGCCATCGACCGCCGCCGAGCAGCACTTGAGGTGGCCGAAAGAGATTCGGCGCTCGGAGTCGCACTGCTCGGCGAACTTGCTAAAGATCGCTCCGTTGAGCCCTTCCATCGCCGGCTGGCCGCCAAGACAGCGAGCGACTGGGACCTGCGGCAGGGCATCGCGCTACTCACCGAACAGGCCCGCGACAAGCGCGATGAAAGCCACGACCGGCTCGAAGCGGCCGGCGAGGTGGCCGGTGTCGACCAGGCCATAGGAGTCGCGCTGCTCCTCGAGCAGTGCCGTGACCCGGCACTCTCACCCAGCGCCAGGCGTGAAATCGCCAAGAAGCTCGCCATATTCGACATGGACGCGGCGATGACGATTCTCACCGAGCAGGCACTGGACGCGGCCTTCGACCGAGACGACCGCATTCGTGCTGTCGCCGAGGCCCGAGCCTTGGACTACACCCGCGGATCGGCACTGTTGGAGCGGTTGACCGACAACCTTCGCGACGGAAAAGACGGCCCCCACCGCACATGAGGCATGCGTCGGCCGTGGTGGCCGAGCCCGAGGAGAAGCCTGGCCCGGCGCCGCGGTTGAGCAGGAGCTGGTCGGCAGGCTGGTGGCCCAGGCCCGGGAGCAGCGCCTCGGCCTGACCGGCGAGGGCGGGTTGCTGCGGCAGCCGACCAAGCGGGTGCTGGAGTCCGCGCTTGAGGGCGGGACCAGCGGCCATCTGGGCCGGCCCCGGGACGCCACGTTCGAGCCGAAGATCGTCCGCAAGCGGCAGCCGACGCCGCGCGGCTGACGGTCAGAGAAGCGTCGCAAGACGACTCGACTCTCAGCGCGACGCTGCGCACCGCAGGAACGTGCAGGGGACGACGCTGGAGGCCCGCCGGACACGCGGTCCGTTCGGACCCCGTGTCCGGCGAGCCTCCGCTAGTTCGACCCGTTGTGATGAGTTCGGCGCGGCCGCCGAGAGCCGGGTGCGGCGTCAGCAGTGGCGCGGCTTGGCGCCCAGGAGCTTGATGTAGTGCGCGGACACGTAGCCGACCCCGTCCCAGTTGGCATTGTGGGTCGGGTCCAGCCGGTACCAGGTGGTGTTGCCGAAGACGCCCTGCCCCTTGACGTAGCACTTGAGCGCGAGGACGGCGCCCTTGTTGTAGTAGCCCTCCCGGAACGACTTGGTGCTGGGCTTGCTCCGGATCGCCAGGTGCGGCGAGGCGGTGACCCTGCCCTTCACGTAACCGGGTCCCCCGCCGGCCGGTGTGAAAGTCTCGGCGTGCGCGGCCGACAGCACGGCGCCCCCGGCGAGAACCGCGCTCGCGGTGGCCGCCACCGTCACCAAACGCTTCATCGTGATCCCCCTCGACCTCTGGCGGTGGCCCCCCTGGCCGTCCGCCTCTCAGTAGGACCAACTGGCTGGCGTAAAAGTTCGGGCGACATCGCAACTGGCCGAGTGGAAACGCCAGCCTCCAGCGATTACGCCGGGCCCGTAACCGTCACATCGGCCTGCCGGATTCCAGGCTGCCGCCTCGCCCCGCCAGGGCCTCCTTTCAACGAATCAAGCATCCGCGCCGTCGGTGTGTCGACCAGCCACTGCAAAGGACCGGGCGCATCCTCTGTCAATTCCAGAAGTGCCCTGCATAGAGGTCGGAAGGACTCCGTACGAACCAGGCGCTGGAGCGGACGGCGTGAGCCGCGTGGTAAGCCGGTGTGTCGTTGCGGTTGTGACCGCCATTCATGTAGCCCGGGTCCGGGGCCGGCATGTCCAGTCAGCTTCCGGCGCGCTGTTCAGGTCTATCAGCCGTTCCGCCTTGGTGAACCTGAGAGGATGTCCTCCCGGTAGACGGGGGACGCCTGGTTCTTACAGTGCTCGACGATGCCGTGGATCTCCTTCTCCGACACGTGAGCGTTCTGGATGCGCATCGGATTGCTCGCGCCCATCGGCAGGAACAGCGCGTCGCCCTGCCCGACGAGCCTCTCGGCGCCCGGCTGGTCGAGGATCACGCGGCTGTCAGCCAGGGACGACGTCGCGAACGCCAGCCGGGACGGCAGGTTGTTCTTGATGAGCCCGGTGACGACGTCCACCGAGAGGCGCTCCGTCGCGAGGACGAGGTGGATGCCGGCGGCTCGGGCGAGCTGGGTGATGCGGACGACCGAGTCCTCGACGTCGCGCGGCGCGACCATCATCAGGTCGGCGAGCTCGTGGACGATCACCAGCATGTAGGGGTAGGCGGCGTAGACCCGGTCGCTGCCGGGCGGCGCGATCACATCTCCGGCCTTCACCGCCTCGTTGAAGTCGTCGATGTGCCGGAACCCGGACGCGGCGAGGTCGTCGTACCGGCGGTCCATCTCGCCGACCACCCACTCCAAGGCCTCGGCGGCCTGGTTCGGATCGATGATGATCGGCGTGATCAGGTGCGGGATGCCCTGGTACGTCGTCAGCTCGACGCGCTTGGGGTCGATGAGGATCATCCGCACCTCGTCCGGCGTCGCCCGCATCAGCACCGACGTGATCAGCCCGTTGATGCACGTCGACTTGCCCGCGCCCGTCGCACCCGCGATCAGGATGTGCGGCATCTTCGCCAGGTTCGCCACCACGGTGCGGCCCTCGACGTCCTTGCCGAGCCCCACCACCATCGGGTGGTGCTCGTTGGTCGCCGCCGGGGAGCGCAGCACGTCACCGAGGCTGACGATGTCCCTGTCGGTGTTCGGGATCTCCACGCCGATCGCCGACTTGCCGGCGATCGGGGAGATGATCCGCACGTCCGCGCTCTTCACCGCGTACGCGATGTTCCTCGTCAGCGCGGTGAGCTTCTCGACGTTCACGGCCGGGCCGAGCTCGATCTCGTAGCGGGTGATCGTCGGGCCCCGGGTGAACCCGGTGACCTGCGCGTCGACGTCGAACTGCTCCAGCACGCCGGTGAGCGCGTTGACCACCGTGTCGTTGGCCTTCGTGCGCGGCTTGGTACCCGGGCCGCGAAGCAGCAGGGAGGCCGGGGGCAACTCGTAGCTTCTCTCGTCGGGCAGGAGGCCGAGTGCGCGTTGAGCGAGGCTCCGGAGCCGGGCAGGGACGGTGTGGGCGAGCGGTCTGGCGGAGGGGTCTTTGGCCAGCAGAGTGAACAGGTAGTCGTCCACGCTGTGGGGGATGGCGGGCCGCAGGCCGCTGGCGGCGGGCGGAGGTTTGTGCAAGTGCTGGCCCATGATGGCGAGCAGGTTGTCTCCGGGGAACAGCACGCGTCCGGTGAGCAGGCGGAACAGGGTGGCGCCGAGGGCGTAGACATCGGCCGCGGGGCTGGTGGTCTGCCCGTTGGCCTGTTCCGGTGCCATGTAATGAGGGGTACCGAGCACCAGCCCGGTCGCCGACAGACCGGCGGTGGCCCCTTCCAGACGTGCTATGCCGAAGTCGCACACCTTGACCCGGCCCTGCTGGTCGAGGATGAGGTTGGCGGGTTTGACATCGCGGTGGATCACCCCGGCGGCGTGCGCGGCCGCCAGGCCGTCCGCGGCTTGGGCGCAGTACTCCAGCGCCTGCTGCACCGGCAGGCCGCCGGGGTGCTGTTCCATCAGCGTGGCCAGGTCCGGACCGGGCAGCAATGGCAGCACCAGGAACGGCTGCCCGTGATGGTCACCGATGTCGTGGACGTCGGCGATGTGCGGGTGGCTGAGCCGCGCGGCGGCCCTGCCCTCTCGGCCGAATCGGGCCAACGCGAGCCGCGCCGCTTCGCCGGTCCCGTGCACCAGCATGGCCTTCACTGCGACGTGCCGGTCCAGACGCAGATCCCTCGCCTGCCACACCTCGCCCATCGCCCCCTGGCCCAGACGTCTGACCAGCAGGTACCGACCCGCCAGTTCCTCACCGGCCCGCACCCGGCCCCCTTATCAGCGCGCGTCGGGCACCGGGCCCAGACCTTCGAGCGTCGACCAGGTTTCCCCAACCTGCATACCGGAGCCCCCGAGGGGCGGATTCCGTGTGAGGAAGGCGGCACCCGAAAAGACGAGTAAAGCAGTATGCGCACCGTACTGGGGCCACGACATCGCCTTCGAAGGCCGTCTTACCGCCGCCCCCGATCGACCGCAGCAAGACCGACACGCCGTTGCTCGGCACACCCCCCAGCGCTCTCCCGCTGCGGCAAATCTTTGGCCGGGGCGGCGGCAGCCTGCTCACGCAGATCGATGTTGGAGGGTGTCCAGCCGAGATCTCGTCCAGAGGACGTGTCCGGTGGGTCATGCGTCGGTGAGCACCACGCCGTGTCTGCAGGAAGACGGCCCTAGTGATGCTGGCGAGCCTGGGTATGTCGCTGATGAAGGCGGTGCTGTGGGGTATGGGGCGAGCATCGGCCCTCTGCGTCTGCGCCGGGGGCGTGGCGGCGCCAAAGCATGTCGGTGGGCGAGTTGATGCTTGGGGGGAAGGTGGTGATGGGCGCGTCTCCAACGCGGCGAGGCACCATCCGGTCGCCGGGGCGCCGTGAAGACTACGTGCCGCTGCGTGACTACGCGGCGATCGGCGATGGCCGAACCGTCGCTCTGGTAGCGACCGACGGGTCGGTGGACTGGCTGGCGATGCCGGACCTGGATTCGCCCACGGTGTTCGCCGCCGTCCTGGACGCGCGCCGCGGAGGGCGTTTCGCGCTGGAGCCGACGGTGGCGTACCAGGCCGAGCGCCGCTACCTGCCGGAAACGAACGTGGTCGAGACGACGTTCACGACCGATCGAGGGGTGGCCCGGATCACCGACGCGATGGCGCTGCCCGATACGAGCCTCTCCCCGCTTCGCGAACTGCAGCGCCGGATCGAGGGGTTGTCGGGAAGCGTGCCGATGCGCTGGTGCCTGTCGCCGCGTTTCGGTTACGGCGCGGGTGCGCGCATAGGTCGGCGGTCAGGTGTACCCGTGGCCTCGTCAGGAGCGGATGCGCTGGCGGTGCGCGCGTGGGAGGCCGGGGAGCCGTCCTGCACCGAGGAGACGATCAGCGGCGGTTTCGAGACCCGGCCCGGATCCCACGCGTTGATCGACGTGTCGTTCGCCCACCAGGATCCGCTGGTCTTTCCCGCACGGGCCGAGTGTGAGGCGCGCCTGGAACGTACGTGTGCGGAGTGGCGGCGATGGCTGGACGGGCGCGCCTGCCGCGGGCCCTGGCGGGAGGCGGTCGCGCGCAGCGCGCTGGCGCTGAAGCTGCTGGTGTTCGCCCCGTCCGGCGCGGTCGCGGCGGCGGCGACGTCCTCGCTTCCCGAGCAGATCGGCGGCGAGCGCAATTGGGACTACCGCTTCTCCTGGATCCGGGACTCCGCGTTCACCTTGGACGCCTTCCTGGGACTGGGGTGCCCGCGCGAGGCTCGCGCCTACTTCTGGTGGCTGATGCACGCCACGCAGCTGACCCACCCGCTCCTGCGCGTGCTCTACCGGCTGGACGGCGGCGCGCACGTACCCGAACGGACGCTGCCGCTGGAGGGCTATCGCGGGTCGGCGCCGCCTCGGGCCGGGAACGCCGCCGCCGGTCAGTTGCAGCTGGACACCTACGGGGAGCTGCTGCAGACCGCGTGGCTGTACGCGACGGCGGCCGGACGGCTCGACACCGACGTCGCGTGGCGCCTGGCCGAGATGGCCGACCTGGTGTGCCGCACCTGGCGCTCGCCGGACGCCGGGATCTGGGAGGTGCGCAGCCCGCCGCGGCATTTCACCCAATCGAAGATGATGTGCTGGGTGGCGCTCGACCGTGCCGTGCGCCTGGCCGACAAAGGACTGATCCCCCGCGGCCACGCCGACCGCTGGCGGCGGCAACGGCAGGCGATCAGGGACTTCGTCGAAGCCCACTGCTACAGCGACCGCCGGCGCAGCTACGTCCGCGCCGCCGGCGGTGAGGACGTGGACGCGAGCCTGCTGCTCGGCCTGCTGCACGGCTATGCCGACCCGCGCCAGGCACGGATGCGCGGCACGATCGAGGCCATCGGCCGCGACCTCCTCCACGGCCCCTATGTCCAGCGCTACGGCGGCGAGGACGGCCTGCCCGGCACCGAAGGCGCGTTCCTGGCCTGTTCCTTCTGGTACGCCGAGGCGCTGGCCCGCTGCGGCCGCCTCGAGCAGGCCGCAGAGCTGATGGACCGGCTCGTCGCCCTCGCCAACGATGTCGGCCTCTACAGCGAGGAGATCGACCCGGTCACCGGCGCGTTCCTGGGGAACATGCCGCAGGCGCTCAGCCACCTCGCCCTGATCAGTGCCGCCTGCGCGATCAACGAGCAGGACCAGCGGTGAGCGTGTGGGCCGCCCTGGCGGGCGGGTTCGCCGGCACCTTCGTCCTGACCACCATGGTGCGGGCGGGCAGCGAGCTGAGGCTCACCCGGATCGACCTCCCGTTCCTGCTCGGCAGCGCCTTCACCACCGACCGCACCCGCGCGAAGGCACTCGGCTACCTGTTGCACTTCGTCTCCGGGCAGCTGTTCGCCCTCGGCTACTACGCGCTGTTCGTCGCCATCGATCACAGCGGCTGGTGGCTTGGGGCGATCTTCGGGGTCGCGCACGCCCTGTTCGCCGGCACCGCACTGGTCAGCATCCTGCTGCCCCTCGTCCACCCCCACATGGCCACCGACGTCACCAGCGCCCCCGACGTGGCGCTGCTGGAGACACCCGGCTTCCTCATGCTCAACTACGGCCTCGCGACACCCGCGGTCAGCCTCGTCGCCCACATCGCCTACGGCACCCTGGTCGGCGGCTTCGTCTCGCTGTCCCAGTAGGGCAGGGAACCTTCCGCTCGTAGCCGCCGCCGGTGCCCGCCTCCGGGACGTACGCCACGTGGCTTCACAACCGCGGGTCGTCGTCCACCAGCTCCTCCAGGAAGGCCCTGATGTGCCCGGCGGCCTCGTCGGCGCAGGTGTCGAGGACGAAATGGCCGCCGTCGAGCAGGTGCACCTGGGCGTCCGGGAGGTCGGCTCGGTAGTTGTCGGTCTCCTGCACCTGGAACGACGCGTCGTGACGTCCCCAGAGGACCAGCGTGCGGGGGCGGTGCTCGCTCAGCCACCGCTGCCAGACGGGATACGCCGCCACGTTCGTGCGGTAGTCGTAGAACAACTCCAGCTGGATCTCTGCCTGCCCCGACCGGCTCAGGAAGGCGTGCTCATCGGTCCACAGATCCGGGTCGTAGCGGTCGATCGCGGGATCGGTGCCGATGTGCCGAGTCCGGGTGGCCGCGAGGGAGAGGAAGTTCTCTCGCAGCGCCGGTTCGTTCGCGGCGCGGTCGTCCCAGAACGCGCGCCGGGTCCGCCACAGCGGGCCCAAGCCGCCCTCGTGCGCGACGGCGTTCTGGATGATGAGCGCGTCCAGCCGGTCGGGGCGGGCCAGGGCCATCCGGAACCCGACCGGGCCACCGTAGTCCTGCACGTAGAGCGTGTAGTGCTCGATGCCCAGGGCGTCGACGAACCGGGCCGTCACGTCCGCGAGGTGGTCGAAGGTGTAGGCGAAGTCGGCGGGCGCCGGTGCGCTGCTGTGCCCGAAGCCCGGATAGTCGGGCGCGATCAGCCGCCACCGGTCCGCCAGGCACTCCAGCAGCGGCTCGTACATCCGCGACGAGGAGGGAAAGCCGTGCAGCAGGAGGAGGACAGGGGCTCCGGCCGGGCCGGCCTCGCGGTAGAAGACGTCGAGGCCGGCCACGGTCACCGTGCGGTAGCGGGGCATCAGGGTGCTTCCTGCTGGTTCGTCCGTCCGGCCGCGGCGATCCGGCCGTGCAGGCCCTTGACGGCGGCGACGTAGATCTCCGAGAAGGTGGGGAACGGCTGGATGGTGTCGCGCAGCACCTCGACCGGGACCCGGGCG
Organism: Actinomadura nitritigenes; assembly: GCF_017573545.1. Lineage (GTDB taxonomy): Bacteria > Actinomycetota > Actinomycetes > Streptosporangiales > Streptosporangiaceae > Spirillospora > Spirillospora nitritigenes. The sequence goes on from NZ_JAGEOK010000033.1 coordinate 38,720, forward strand.
CGGATCGCCACGGTCGCCTGCTGCAACCACTCCCCCGCCTCGGGGCCGAGCGCGTAGGCGCCGGTGAGCACCCGGCCGTCGCTGAGGAGCGTGAGGAAGCCGTTGGCCTCCGCGTAGGCACGGGTGTAGGTGGCGGTCTTGGCCACCTCGGAGATCGGGACGGTGGCGCTGAACCGTGCCTCGGTCGCGCCCACCGACGCGGCCTGCGGGTCGGTGAAGACGACGCGCGGCACCGCCGTGTAGTCGGCCTCGCGGGGGTCGCCGAGGATGTTGTCCGCGACGACCTCGCCCTGGTACTTGCCGACGTGGGTGAGCATCCAGAGGCCCGTGGCGTCGCCGACGACCCAGATCCCCTCGGCGGCGCGCAGCCGCGCGTCGACCGGTATGCCGTGGTCCCCGGCGCTCACTCCGACCGTCTCCAGGCCGATGTCGTGCACGCGCGGGCGCCGGCCGGTGGCGACGAGCAGCTTGTCGCCGCGCAGTTCCCGGCCGTCGTCGAGGGTGAGGACGTAGTCCTCCCCCTCCCGCCGGGCGCCGACGGCCGCCGGGCCGAGCACGACCTCGATCCCGTCGCGGCGCAGCACCTCGCCGAGCGCCTCCCCCAGCGGTGCGGGCTCGCGCGGCAGGACGTGCCCGCCCTGCCCGGTCAGGACGACCTCGCCGCCCAGGCGCCGTACCGCCTGAGCCATCTCCACACCGACGGGGCCGGCGCCGAGGACGAGGAGCCGCCGCGGGACCGCCTTCATGCCGGTCGCCTCGCGGTTGGTCCAGACGCCCGACAGCTCCCGCAGCCCGGGAACGGGCGGGATGATCGGGGCCGCGCCGGTCGCGATGACGACGTGATCGGCGGTGTGGCGGGCACCGTCCACCTCGACGGCGCCCGGTCCGGCGAGCCGGCCGACGCCGCGCAGCAGGTCGATGCCGCTGGAGGCCAGCCACCTCTCCTGGCCCGCGTCGGAGTAGTCGGACACCATGAAGTCACGCCAGGCCAGGGCCTTCTCTGCGTCGACCTCGGCGGTGGCGAGCGCCTCCCGCGCACCGTGGACCGCTTCGCCCGGTCGCAGCAGCGTCTTCGAGGGGATGCACGCCCAGTAGGAGCACTCACCGCCGACCAGTTCCCGCTCCACCAGGGCGACGCGCAGACCGCCCTCGGCAAGAGCGCCGGCACAATGCTCCCCCGGCGATCCACCGCCGATCACGATCACGTCATAGTCGTTGCTCATTGCTCTGCCTTCTGTTCGTTTCGGAGCGGGACATACCGGCCCCCGGTGCTCGCACCGGGGGCCGGGGATCACCGACCTCGGCGATGCCGGCGGCGGCTCATTCGCCGCCGGCATCCGGCTTCGTGGACGCGCGTTCGCGCAGGCGCGGGCTACCAGGTCTGGTCGCCGGCGCGCACCAGCATCTCGTTGACGGCGACCCGCCGCTCGCGCGTGACGATGTAGCAGATCGCGTCGGCGATGTCCTCCGGCCGCAGCGCTTCGATGCCCGCGACCTGCCGGCGCGCCGCGTCCCGGACGGTGTCGCTGAGATGGTCGACCAGTTCGGTGTCCGTGGTGCCGGGCTCTACGACACTGACCCGGACACGTTCGCCGACCAGTTCCTGGCGGAGCGACTCCGCGAACCCGTTGAGGCCGAATTTGGTCAGGTTGTAGACGCTGCTGCCGGGCCGGGCGACCCGGCCCGCGGTCGAGCTGATGTTCACCAGGTCCGCCACCTGCCGCGGGGAGGTCGAGGCCGCGTAGATCAGGTGCGGGAGGGCGGCGTGGGTGACGTGCAGCAGAGCCGTCACGTTGAGCGAGACCATGCGGTCCCACTCCTCCAGGGTGGTGTGCAGCGCCGGGTTGAGGAGCATGAGCCCGGCGTTGTTGACCAGGACGTCCAGGCGGCCGAGCCGGTCCAGCGTGCTCTGCACCGCGTCCTCGGCGCGGTCCGGGTCGGTGATGTCGGCCTGCACCGCGACCGCGTGGCCGCCCAGCTTCGCGATGTCGTCCGCGACCTGGTCCAGCTGGTCGCCGCGGCGGGCGACCAGGGCGACCGCCGCACCCTCACGGGCGAGGCGGCGCGCGGTCGCGGCGCCGATGCCGCTACTGGCACCGGTGACCAGCGCGACGGCTCCGTCCAGCGGCTGATCGGACATGACTGCCTCACTCTCTGGTGTCGAGGACGGCACGGAACCGGGCCTCGCCGGAGACCATGCGGTCATACGCCTTCGGGGCCTCGCTCAGCGGGAACACCTCGTTGTGGGAGCGGACGCCGTGCTCGAGGGCGAACCGCAGGTTGTCCTCGTTCTCGATGGCCGTGCCGGTCACGCTGCCGAACACGGTGCGGCCGCCGAAGATGAGATCGGTCGTCGCCACCTGGATCGGATCGGGCGCGGCTCCGACGACGACCAGCTGGCCCCGGGGCGCGAGTCCCGGGATCAGAGGCGACATCGAAGCGCCCGACGCCGCGGTGGCGACGATGACCGCTGCTCCCCCGAGCGCCTGCAAGGCGGCACCCGGATCGGCCGCGGTGCTGTCGATGTAGTCGTGCGCGCCGAGTTCGGCCGCGAGCCGCGCCTTCCCGGTGCCCCGCGCGATGGCGACGACCCGGTGGCCGAGTGCCCGGGCGTACTGGACACCGAGGTGGCCGAGGCCGCCGATGCCCTGCACCGCGACGAGCGAGCCCGGGCGGGCCGGTGCCGACAGCAGCGCGTTGTACACGGTCAGGCCCGCGCACAGCAGCGGCGCGCCGGCCGCCGCCTCCAGGTCGGGCGGGATCCGCACCAGGCCGGTCGCCCGCGCGTACGTCACCTCCGCGTACCCGCCGTCGACGCCGGTGCCGGTGCGCGGCTGGTCGGAGCAGTTGACGAAGTCTCCGCGCCGGCAGAAGTCGCACGCGTTGTCCTGGCCGCCGAGGAACCCCACGCCGACGCGCTCGCCGACCCGCCACGCCGGGCCGACGCCGTCGCCGACGGCCTCGATCACCCCGATGATCTCGTGGCCGGGAACGACCGGGGCCGAGGGGTCGGGCCGCCGCCCCTCGACGGCGAGGACGTCGGTGTGGCAGACCCCGCAGGCCTCGACGCCGATCCGCACCTGGCCCGGCGGGGGCTCGTGCCGCCGGCGCTCGACCATCTCGAACCGTCCCCGGCCGGTGACGGTGACGGCACGGTAGGCGCCCGTGGTCATGACGGCAGCCCGGTTCCGGCCTGCTCGCGGACCATGTAGTCGGCGTACCAGTCCGGCCAGTCCGGGTCCTCGGCGCCGATGCGCGCCTCGTGCTCGCCGTGCGCGGCGGCGGCCCGGCGCAGCGCCGCCGCCAGGTCCGCGGCCGAGGAGAACGCGGTGACCGCCGGGTCCAACCGTCCCGGGAGGCGGGTGGTGATCTCCTGCAGGACCCAGCCGTTGCCGTCCGGGTCGCTGAACGACAGGAACGAGCCGTAACTGCCGCGCTGCGGGTCCGGACCGGGCACCCGGGCGTCGGTGCCGGCGTGATGGAAGACGCCACCGGCGTCGTGGAACACCTCGCTCGGCGCGGCGCCCAGCCGAGCGAGTTCCTCGTGCGCGGCGGTGATGTCGTCGACGATCAGGTGCAGGCCCTGGGCCGAGCCCGGCGCCTGCGCGGTGACCGAGGTCCCGAAGATGACCGACGCCGGCGACCCGGGCGGAGTCACCTGCACCACCCGGAAGTCCGCGCCGGTCGCGACGTCGGCGTCCAACCGCCAGCCCAGCCCCGTGTAGAAGTCCTTGGCCCGGTCCACATCCGAGACCGGCACCACCACGACCTCGAGCTTCATGTCCATGATCTACGCCTCCTGCGTTCGATGGGGATCTCCACAACGCAACGCTCGCGCGACCGGCCGCCCGGTCGCGCCAGGGAGTGTCCCTGGGTCCCGGGGAGCCAGGGACACTCCCTGGCGCGAGGACCTCCCGCCGGGCCGACCGTGGAAGGACCGACGAAAGGGAAGGTTGGTCATGGAAAGCGAGTACCTGGTCGAGATGACAACGCACGTGCCCGAGGGCACGCCGGCGCACGAGGTGGCCGACGTTCGGGCGCGGGAGGCCGCGAACACCCGCGAGCTGGCCGCCCGGGGACGGGTCCTGCGCCTGTGGCGTCCCCCGCTCGGGCCGGGCGAGTGGCGCACGATCGGGCTGTTCACCGCCGACGGCCCCGACGACCTGGAGCGGACGCCGGCCTCGATGCCCCTGCGCGTCTGGCGGACCGACGAGGTCACAGAGCTGGCCGCGCATCCCAACGACCCCGGACGCGGCGAAGTGCCGCGCGCGGCGGGCGGTGCGGAGTACCTCGTCACGTTCATCGTCGATGTGCCGGACGCGGCGAGCCCGCGGATCGTCGACGAGATGCTCGCCCGCGAGGCGGCCCGCGCCCGGGAACTGGCCGCGGAGGGCCTCCTCGCCCGCCTGTGGACGCTGCCGGGCCGGGGCCGCAACCTCGGCCTCTGGCAGGCGGTGGAAGCCGGCCGGCTGCAGGAGATCCTGCGGGCGCTTCCGCTGGCCGACTGGCTCACCACCGAGACCGTGCCGCTGACGCGCCACCCCAGCGACCCGGCCGTCGCCGAAGAACCCCCGGCTTCCACCGGCTCGGCCGGCACCCCGGCGGCATGACCCCCCTTCATGCACACCACGTTCCCCAGGAGGGAAGGACCATGACCGCAGACCTCAACGCGGGCACAGCGGGCCCGGGCGCCGCCGTGGCACCCGTCCGGCTGCGCACCACGGCCGGTACGGCGCTCATCGCCGCCACCGTGCTCGCCTCCATGGTCGGCTTCCTGGACGCATACATGATCAACGTGGCCGTACCCGCGATCGGCCGCGACCTGCACGCGAGCGTCGGCGAACTGCAGTGGGTGCTGACCGGCTACCTGATCACGGTCGCCGCGCTGCTGCTGCTCGCCGGTGCGCTCGCCGACCGTTTCGGACGGCGGCGGGTCCTGGTGGCCGGACTCCTGGTGATGCTCGTCGCGTCGGTGTGCTGCGCCGCCGCACCTACGGCGCCGGCGCTGATCGCGGCCCGGCTGGTACAGGGCGCAGGCGGAGCCCTGGTCGTGCCCAGCAGCCTCGCGCTGCTCAACGGGACCTTGCGGGCCGCCGACCGCGCTCGCGGCATCGGGATCTGGGCCGGCATCTCGACGCTCGGCACCACCGTCGGGCCCTACGGGGGCGGGTGGCTGATCGACCATGCCTCGTGGCGCTGGGTCTTCCTGCTCAACCTGCCGCTCATCGCAACCGCGCTGTGGGTGCTGCGCCATGTTCCCGCAGGCACCGGCGCTCTACGGCCCCTGTCGCTGGACATCGTCGGCGCGCTGCTCGCCGTGGTCGGCTTGGGGGGCGTCATCTACGCCCTGACCGCGGGGCCGGAGTCGGGGTGGACGACCGCGCCCGTGGTGGCATCCGGAGTGCTCGGGCTGGTGTGCTCGGCAGCGCTGGCGCCCGTCGAACGGCGCCTGCGACGGCCGATGCTGCCGACATCGCTGTTCCGGTCGCGGCCGTTCACCGCGATCAATGCGGCGACCGTGCTGTTCTACGGCGCGTTGGCCGCCGCGGCCTATCTGGTCGTCCTGCAGTGCGAGCTCCGGCTCGGCTACAGCGCGACCGCGGCCGGAGCGGCGCTGATCCCCGAATCCGCGGTGTTCCTCCTGGTCTCCCCCCTGGTCGGCGGCCTGGTCGCCAGGGTCGGGACGCGGTGGCCGATGGCCGTCGGCATTCTCGTGGTGGCCGGCGGGTTCTGCTGGTTGTCGGCCGCCGGGCCCGGCGAGCCGTACGCGCGGGCGATCCTGCCCGGCGCGGTCCTCTGGGGCCTCGGGATCGGGCTGACCGTCGCCCCGCTCACCGCGGGCGTGCTCGCCGCCGTCGACGACGGCGACCTGGGCGAAGCGGCGGCCGTCAACGACGCCGCGTCCCGCGTCGGCGGCGTCGTCCTGGTCGCGCTCGTCCCCGTCCTTCTCGGGGCCGGCGGCGCACACGACCTGGCCGGGCCGCTGGCCGCGCATTACCGGTTCGCGATGCTCGTCATGGCCGGCCTCGGCGCGGCCGGCGCCGTCCTGGCCGCCGTGTTCGTCCCGAGCCGCCGCATCACCGGACGGCACACCGCCCCCGCTCCGCGGCTGCACGCCTGCGCCGTGCCGGAGCCCACGACGTCCGCAAGGAGAGAGCAGTGAACGATCTTTCGGCGAGCACCGTCGTCATCATCGGTGGCACCTCGGGCATCGGGCTGGAGACCGCGCGGCGAGTGCACGCCGTCGGCGGGAAGCTGGTCATCACCGGCCGTGACCGGGAACGACTCCGCTCCGTCCGGGACGAGCTCGGATCCGCGACCGCGGTGCTCGACCTGGGCGACGCCGAGGGGCCGGCCCGGTTCTTCGGCGAGCTGCCCGCACCGGTCGACCATGTGCTGGTCAGCGGAGGCGGCCCGTTCTACGCCCCGATCGCCGAGATGGACTTCGACCGGGCACGGGACGTACTCGACGAGCATCTGCTGGGATCGCTGCGCATCGTGCGGGAGTGCGCGGCACGTGTCCGTCCCGGCGGATCGCTGACCCTCATCAGCGGCACCCATGCCCGCCGCCCCGGCGCGGGGTTGAGCCTCGCGGCCATCGCGGCCGCCGCGCTGCCCGCCATAGCGGCGAATGCCGCCCTCGAGATCGCCCCCGTCCGGGTCAACGCGATCGCCGCCGGGTTCGTCGACACCCCGCTGTCGGCTCGCCTGCTCGGCGACGGGCTGGAGCGGCGCCGGGAGCAGCTGCGCGCCACGCTCCCGATCCGCCGGGTCGTCGGACCGGCGGACGTGGCCGCGCTCGCCCTGCACCTCATGGCCAATACCGCCCTCACCGGGGCGACCTACGACGTCGACGGCGGCCAGCAGCTCATCCCCTGAGCCTTCACTGCGGTACGGACTCGGGCTCGCCCCCGAGGTCGGCGTCGCGGAGCTGCCTGCGGGAACCGATCCCGAGCTTGGTGAAGATCTTGCGGAGGTGCCACTCGACCGTGCGCGGGCTCAGGAACAGGCGGGCGCCGACCTCCGGGTTCGACAGGCCGTCCCGGACGAGGAGAGCGATCTGCCTTTCCTGCTGCGTCAGTTCCGCGTTCGCCGGGACCTCGTTCTTGCGCTTGCGGACGCTCTCGCCGGTGGCGAGGAGCTCGCGGCGGGCGCGCTCGGCGAACGCCTCCATCCCGATCGCCGCGAACATCTCGTACGCCGTGCGCAGGTGGGTCCGCGCCTCGGCCCGCCGGCGGTTCCGCCGCAGCCACTCGCCGTACAGCAGGTGGGCGCGCGCCAGCTCCGGGCGCAGCAGCGTCCGCTCCAACCGCTCGATCGCCTCGCGGTAGAGGCCGTCCGCGTCGGCGCCCTCGCTCAACAGCGCCCGGCAGCGGGCCAGCACCCCTTGTGCCCAGTCGGTGCCGCACGGCTCCGTCGCGTCCGCCAGCTCTTCCAGCGCACCGTGGGCGGTCGTGCCGTCTCCGGCCCGCGCCGCGGCCTCGACGAGCTCGGGCAGCACCCACTGGACGGTGCACATGTCGGCGCCGCTGACGCTGGACCGGGCCGCCGGCAGCGCCTCCCCGTAGCGGGCCAGTCCGTTGTAGAGGATCGCCGCCGCCCACTGGGCGACCACGACCCCGTTCAGCTGGCCGTCCGCGCCCGCCCATCCGATCGTGTCGGCGATCAGCGCCTTCGCCCCGGTCTCCTTGCCCTGCATCGCCATCAGCACGAGCTTGGTGTGCTGCGCGATGGGCATGCCCGTCGCGGCGGCGACGGACTCGGATTCGGCGACGATCCCGGCCGCCGCGGCGAACTCACCGGCGAACAGGGTCATGATCCCCAACGATGCCAGGTAGATGGGGAGCACGGTGAGCGCACCGGCCGCGCGGACCACCTCGGCCGCCCGGGCGTACGTCTCGTGCATCGCCCGGTCGTCCCAGATGACGCAGCTCACACCGCAGGCCGCCCAACCCCACTTCAGCAGATCCTGCACGGGATAATCCCGGAGCGCGGCCATCGCCCTTCGCAGTGTGGGCAGTGCGGCACTACGGCCTTCAGTGACCAGCAGCGCGTAACCCTCGAGGACGAGGGTCAGGGGCCGCGGACCGTTTTCTGGAGGGGGGAGTCTCCGCAACGCCCGCGAGATCGCCATGACGCTGTCCCGGTCCCCGGCGGCGAACGCCGCGGTGCCCCACGCGAGGAGATAGGTCTCCCGCGCGAGGTCCAGATCGTAGGGTTCGAGCCGTTGTGCGGCCGCCAGCATCATCGGCGGCGCCTCGTTGTTGAAGCCGGCCGCGAACGTGATGTGCCCTCGGACCAGGTGAGCCCGCACGCGTTGGAAGTCGTCTTGGGCATTCCGGTCGGCGATGTGGACGAGCCTGCGTGCGGCGTCGAGGTCGCCTGCCCGGAGGCTCGCGTCCGCGGCCGCCAGGGCGCGCTCGGTGCGCTGCGAGGTCTCGGTCGTCAAGGCCACCGACCGCTGCAGGAACGCCGCCGCCGCGGCCAGCCCGCCCCGCGCCTGCGCACGGCCGGCCGATCGCTCCAGTTCCGCGGCGACCGCCTCGTCCGGTCCGGCGGTGGCGGACGCGAGGTGCCAGGCCCGGCGGTCCGGGTCGGCCTGCGGATCGGTGACCTCCGCCAACGCCGAATGCACCGCTTGGCGGTCCTTCTGCTCCGCCGACCCGTAGACCGCCGACCGTACGAGCGGATGACGGAAGACCACGCGTACGTCGAAGACCAGCAGCCCGTCCATCTCGCTCAGCAGAGCGGTCGACGGCGCGATGCCGAGCCGTTCGGCGGCCCGCCACACCAGGGCGATGTCGCCGGTCGGTTCGGCGGCGGCGAGCAGCAGAAGCAGCCGGGCCCGCTCGGGGAGACTCCGGATCCGGTCGAGGAAGCTCTGCTCGATCCGACCGGGCAGGGGATCGGTGTTCAGCAGACCGAATCCGCCGGCCACCTCGGTCAGGCTCAAACCGCGCGGCAACTCCAGCAGAGCGAGCGGATTGCCCTTGGTCTCCGCGATGATCCGATCGCGGATGCGCCGATCGAGCCGGGCCGGGGTCACCGAGTCCAGCAGGAGGTGGGAATCGGCGCTGTTCAGACCGGTGACCTCCAGTTCCGGGAGCCCGAGAAGCTCCTGGGAGCGCTCCCGTGAGCCGAACACCAGCGCGACCGACTCGGCCAGCAGCCGACGCGCCACGAACCCCAGCACCTGTGCCGAAGACCGGTCCATCCACTGCGCATCGTCCACCACGCACAGCAGCGGACGCTCCTCCGAGGCGTCCGACAACAGACTCAGCACCGCCAGCCCCACCAGGAACCGCTCCGGAGGCGCCCCCGCCCGCATGCCGAACACCGTCTCCAACGCATCGCGCTGCGGAGAAGGAAGAGCACCCAACCGGTTCAGCAACGGCGCGCACAGCTGGTGCAACGTCGCGAACGCCAACTCCATCTCCGATTCCACACCCACCGCCCGCAACACCTGCGCGTTCCCCGCCGCCACACCCCCCGCATACTCCAGCAGCGCCGACTTCCCCACTCCGGCCTCACCGTGCACCACCAGCACGCGGCTCTCACCCGTACGAACAGCCGCCACCATCTGATCGAGTTGAGCGCACTCCGACCCGCGCCCGAGCAACCCGACGCCGTCACCGCGCCCGGCGCCCCGCCTACCTGAAGCCACCACCCACCCGCCTTCGTCGCAGTTCACTCTGCATACACCCCGGTCGAGCCGGAGCCAAGCGATAACTCCAGAACACCCCATTGTTCACGTACGGCCGCCTTACCAGAAGACAGTGATCTCGACGGCCGATGGGCGCCGCTACGGTTCCTCTCCGGGCATCTCCCAGCCGACCAGGCGCATGGCCCTGCGGGCGACAGCCGGAACCTCGTACATCCACAGGGACCGGCCGCGGCGGATCAGTTCCTGTTCGGCTTGGCGGAGGAGCAACAGGTTGCCGACGTCGATGAAGTCGAGACCGCCGAGGTCCACGTGCAGGTCCTGGGCACTGGAGGCGATGGCGGCCTGCAGGGCGGTGGCGAGCAGGTCGCGCCCGGAAAGGTCGGCCTCGCCCTCCAGGTGCATCAGCAGCGGGCTCGCACGCGTGACGATGCGCAGGAGCCCGTCCCTGACCTCGGAGATGCCCGGAAGGGGATCGGGCAGGCCCAGGGCGGTCGCCTCGAAGGCGGCCTTTTCGGGTGAGAGCGGCGGCGTGTGGAGATCAGCGTAGGGAATCATGCTCACCAGTCTTCTCACCGTCCCATGACCTCGCGCCGGGGGAAGTCCCTGGCCGATGCCCGGGCATCAGCCGACAGGGGCATCCCCAGGACCGCCCGACTCCCCAGGGGTCAGACTGCTTCCTGCGCCGTTCAGCCGCTCACGGCAAGGCGGTCGGCGTCGATGACGGCCTGAGCGAATCCCTCCGGATCCTCCTGCGGGACGTTGTGGCCGACGCCGAACTCCCGGTGGTCGTAGGGGCCGGTGAATCTACTGCGATACGCCGAGCCGCTTCCTGCCGGGGTGAACGGGTCGTCCCTTCCGTCGATCGTGATCGCGGGAACGGAGATCGCCGGAGCCCGCTGCAAGACACGTTCCAGGTCGGCGTACTCCGGCTCACTCGGCGCGAGGCTCAGGCGCCAGCGGTAATTGCCGATGACGATGGGGACGTAATCGGGGTTGTCGAACGCCGCCGCGGTCCGCTGGTACGTCTCTTCGGAGAAATTCCATGTCGGCGAGTTGAATTTCCACACGAACCGGCCGAAGTCGTAACGGTATCGGGTCAGTCCCGTCACGCCCCGCTCGGTGGCGAAGTAGTACTGGTACCACCACGCGTTCTCCGCCATGGGAGGCAGCGGCTCGAGATTGGCGGCCAGGTTCGTGATCAGGTAGCCCGTGACGGACACCAGGGCCCTGCAGCGGTGCGGCCACAGGGCGGCGATGATGTCGGCGGTCCGGGACCCCCAGTCGTAACCGGCCAGGATCGCCTTGCGGATGTGCAGCGCGTCCATCAGCGCGACGATGTCGAGCGCGAAGGCGGCCTGGTCGGCGTTGCGCGGCGTCTCGGCGGACAGGAACCTGGTCGTGCCGTAGCCCCGGAAGTACGGCACGATCACCCGGTAGCCCGCCGCCGCGAGCAACGGCGCGACGTCGACGTAGCTGTGGATGTCGTACGGGAAGCCGTGCATGAGGATGACCGGCCGACCGTTCGCGGGCCCGGCCTCGGCGTACCCGACGTTCAACACGCCCGCCTTGATCTGCTTCACCGGGCCGAAGGACCCGCGGGTCGCACGCCTCGCCGGCGCCGGCGCACCGAGCGGTCGCCCGGCGGCCGGGTCGGCGAGACCGAAAGGAGTGAGCGCCGCCGCGCCGGCGGCGACACCCAGGAAGTGCCGTCGGTCAGGGGTGAAGTCCATGAGGGGCCTCCTTAGGCCGGGTTCGCTGCTTCGTCCCGCCAGGCTTCGATCCCTGGCTTGGGCCGGTACCACCATCGGATCTCCACCGGGCTCATCGCGCCCGTGACCGTCCCTGGCACGGGCCCTGGGACGCATGGCGGTGCACGCGGGCGACGGGACCGGTTGTCCACCCACGGCCACCGGCGCCGATCGCCCTCCGGCGCCTTGCCGACCAGCACGCCCCATGTAAAGATCAACCGTTGTCCGTGACTTCGCGATCCGATGGGTCGAAGGAGCAGGGAGGCCCTGTGGGGGACATGGCGAGCCTGACGTCGGCGGAACGGCACCCTGCTCTTCGGCGGACGCGGGAGCGCACCGCCAGCCACCGTCCGCCGGCGCCCGCGGCCATCACCTGACATGAGCCGGGATCGGCGGCTCCGCCGCAAGACTCGTCTGGTCGACCGCCAGGACGAGCGGGAAGTGCTCGCCGAGTTCCTCAAGGCCGTTCGGGGCGGAGAGAGCCGCGCCCTGGTGCTCCGCGGGGATCCCGGGGTGGGCAAGACCGCGCTGCTGGAGTACCTCGGCGAGCAGGCCACGGGCTGCCGGGTCATGCGCGTGGCGGGCGTCCAGTCGGAGGTGGAGCTGGCGTTCGCGGGCGTTCATCAGCTCTGCCTGCCGATGCTGGACCGGCTGGACCGGTTGCCGGCTCCTCAGCGGGACGCGTTGCAGGTCGCCTTCGGGCTGGCCGAGGGCCCTGTGCCGGAGCGGTTCCTCGTGGGACTGGCGGTCCTCAGCCTGCTGTCGGAGGCGGCGGAGGAGCAGCCGCTGATCTGCGTGGTCGACGATCAGCACTGGATCGACCGTGCTTCCGCGCTCTCGCTGGGATTCGTCGCGCGGAGGCTGGGAGCGGACCCCGTCGGAATAGTGTTCGGAACCAGAAGTCCCAGGGACGAGCTGGCCGGCCTGCCCGAGCTGCATGTGACCGGTCTGCCGGAGGCCGATGCCCGGATCCTGCTGGAGTCCGCACTGCACGGGCCGCTGGACGAGCAGGTGCGCGACCAGATCGTCGCCGAGACGCGCGGCAATCCTCTGGCGCTGCTGGAACTGCCGCGCGGCCTCACCCAGACTCAGCTGGCGGGCGGCTTCGGGCTGCCGGGCGTCGTGTCGCTGTCGGCGCGGATCGAGGACAGTTTCCGCCGCCAGCTGGAGGCGCTACCACCCGAGTCGCGCCGGCTCCTGCAACTGGCGGCGGCCGAACCCTCCGGCGACACCTCGCTGGTATGGCGCGCCGCCGATCGGCTCGGGATCGCGATCCAGGCCGAGACGGCGGGGCTTGCGGAGTTCGGCGCGCAGGTGAGCTTCCGGCACCCCATGCTGCGCTCGGCCGCCTACCTGTCGGCCCCCGAGCACGACCGCCGCGCGGCGCATCTCGCCCTCGCCGAGGTCACCGACCGGACGATCGATCCCGATCGCCGGGCCTGGCACCTCTCCCAAGCCGCGACGGGACCGGACGAGGAGCTGGCGGACGACCTCGAGCAGTCGGCGATGCGCGCCCAGGCACGCGGCGGGCTCTCGGCGGCCGCGGCGTTCCTGCAGCGCGCGGCGGCGCTGACCGTGGACCCGTCCCGTCGTGCCGACCGCATGCTGGCGGCGGCACAGACCCACGTGCAGGCGGGCGAGTTCGGCACGGCTCTGGAACTGCTCGCGATGGCACGGGTCGATCCGCTCGACGAGCTGCAGAGCGCCCGGATCGACCTGCTGTACGCGGAGATCGACTTCGCCTCCGGGCTGGGCGGCGAGGCCCCGGCGCTGCTGTTGAAGGCGGCCCGGCGCCTGGAGCCCCTCGACGCCGATCTGGCTAGCGACACGTATCTGACGGCGTGGCTCGCCGCTCTCCTCGCCGGCCGGTCGGCGACCTCAGCGGATCTGGCCGAGGTGTCGGCCGCCGTCCAGGCCCGCACGCCGCCGGCGCACCCGCTGGGGCTTCCCGAGATCCTCCTCTCCGCCCTCACCCTCCTCGTCACCCGGGGGCCCGCCACGGCCGCGCCCGTCCTCCGGGAGGTGGTGGAGCGCTTCACCGCGACCGGCATCCCCGCCAAGGACGATCTGCAGTGGGGCTGGTTCGCCCAAGCCACCGCCAGCGCCCTGCTGGACTACACCCCCTGGCGCACGATCCTCGAACGGCAGGTCCATGTCTGCCGCGAGGTGGGCGCGCTCGACCGCCTTCCGGTCATGCTGGGGGCGCTCGGAACGGCGACCGTGTGGAGCGGCGACTTCGCTGCGGCCGAGCTGCTGGACGCCGAGGCCGACGCGGTGTGCGAGGCGACGGGCAGTCCCGCCGCCCCCTACACGGCGCTGGCACTGGTGTGCATGCGGGGCGACGAGGCCAACGCCGTCCCGCTGATCGAAACGGTGATCAGCGAGGCCACCGCGGGCGGGCAGGGCATCGCGGTGGCCTATGCGAACTGGACGGCCGCCATCCTCTACAACGGGCTCGGCCGGTACGGCGAGGCGCTCGCCGCCGCGACGGCGTCCAGCGAGGACGCCCCCGGCCTGTACGTCTCGCTCTGGGCACTGCCCGAACTCGTCGAGGCCGCGGCGCACAGCGGCGAGACCGGGATCGCACGAGACGCGCTGTCGCGATTCGCCGCCGCCTCCCGTGCGGTCGGGGCCGATTTCGGATTGGGGCTCGAGGCCCGCTGCCGCGCGCTGCTGAGCGAGGGCGAGCTCGCCGAAGACCTCTTCGCCGAGGCGATCGAGCGGCTCGCCCGCACCCCGCTCCGCCCCGAGCTCGCCCGCGCCCACCTGCTGTACGGCGAGTGGCTCCGCGGCCAGGACCGTCGCGCCGATGCCCGCACCCAGGTGCGCACCGCCCACGAGCTGTTCGCGGACCTGGGCATGGCCGCGTTCGCCGAACGCGCCCGGCGCGAACTGCTGGCCACCGGTGAACGTGTACGGCATACCGTCGAGGCCGCCGGTGCCCTGACCGCCAAGGAGGCCCTCATCGCCAGGCTGGCGCGTGAAGGCCGCACCAATTCCGAAATCGGAACCCAGCTGTTCATCAGCGCCCGCACGGTCGAATGGCACCTGCGCAACATCTTCAGCAAGCTCGGCATCGCCTCCCGCCGGGAACTCGGCGCCGCTCTGGCCGAGCAGAAGCGCGCGTTGCCGTCGGCATAGCCTTCGCCCTTCGACCGGCGTCGAGAACGGGCTGAGCCGTTCGGCGGAGGACGGCGCAGCCGCCGTGCCCTGCCCAGGAGGAGCCGGTCCAGGAGGGCCCGAGGACGCCCCAGTAGGGGCCCAGGGACGGCCAGGGTGGCCCCAGGGACGCTCACCGGCGCAACGCACCCCATCGCCACGCGACCGTGATCAGTGTCAGGACGCGGCCGGCCTGCCCAGCGGAGGCACGGGGCCTCGCGTCAGGTTCGGCGGTTCGAACCACGTCCCCACCCCCCTTCACAGGAGTTCCCATGGCCACGAACGAGAAGAGCGACCAGATCAGCACCGACCGCCGCGTGTTCCTGGGGCTCGCCGCCGGGGTCGCCGTCGGCGCCCAGCTCGGGATGCCCGGGCGGGCTCTGGCCGCAGCGCCCGATCCGGCGGCGGCCGGAGCCGCCCTCGACCTCGACGAGCAGGCCACCGGCGTCCGTCCCTTCCGCATCAGCGTCCCGCAGAAGGAGATCAACGACCTCCGGCGGCGGCTGAGGGCGACGCGCTGGCCGGACAAGGAGACCGTCGGCGACCGGTCCCAGGGTGCCCAGCTCGCGAAGCTCCGCCCGCTCGTCGAGTACTGGGCCACCGGCTACAACTGGCGCGGTGTCGAGGCGAGGCTCAACGCCCTCCCCCAGTTCATCACCCGGATCGGCGGGCTGGACATCCAGTTCGCGCACATCCGCTCCACGCACGCCGACGCCCTGCCCCTGCTCATGACGCACGGCTGGCCGGGCTCCATCATCGAACTGCTGAAGGTCATCGGACCGCTGACGAACCCGACGGCCCACGGCGGGCGCGCCGAGGACGCCTTCCACCTGGTCCTTCCGACCATGCCCGGCTACGGCTTCTCGGGCAAGCCGACGACGACCGGCTGGAACCCGGCCCGGATGGCGAAGGCGTTCCACGAGCTCATGCTCCGGCTCGGCTATCCGCGGTACGTGTCCCAGGGCGGCGACTGGGGCGCGATCATCTCCGAGGTCCTCGCGACCCAGGGCCCCAAGGGACTCCTCGGCATCCACGTCAACATGCCCGGAACCGTGCCGGCGGACGTCCTCCGGCACCTGCGCAACTTCGACCCCGCACCCGCCACGCTGTCGGCCCGCGAGAAGATCGCCTACGACCGGCTGCTGCACTTCTACCGCGACGGCTTCGGCTACGCCGCGATGATGAACCAGAGCCCGCAGACGATCGGCTACGCCCTCGCCGACTCCCCGGTCGCGATGGCGGCCTACTACTACGACAAGATCGCGGAGTGGACCGACAGCGGCGGCGAGCCCGAGAAGGTCCTCACCTACGACGAGATGCTCGACGCCATCTCGCTCTACTGGCTGACCAACACCGGGGCATCGTCGTCCCGGTCGTACTGGGAAGGCGCACAGGCCGGCGGCGGCCCGTTCAACGCCGTCGACATCCCCACTGTCCCGGTCGCGGTCACGGTGTTCCCCGGCGAGATCTACCGCGCGCCACGGAGCTGGGGTGATCGGACCTTCGGCAACCTCATCTACTGGAACGAGGTCGACAAGGGCGGCCACTTCGCCGCATGGGAGCAGCCGCAGCTCTTCTGCCAGGAGATTCGTGCGGCCTTCAAAACGCTTCGCTAGGTAAGTTGTCGCCTGGGGCGCTCGCGGGCGCCCCAGGCGCGGAGACGCACGGCGGCCTGCTCGTCTCCCCCGCAGGAAAGCCACAACATCGCGACGCGCATCCGCCCACCGTCACCGCCGCATCGGTAGACCGCTCATCGGGAGGAGGCTGCGTCTGCGACGCCGGCCACTCCACTTCATCGACGCGGACCACGGCGAGACTTTCGCCGATTCTGATCGACTGGCTTTCTGCGCCTGGTCGCGAGGGTCTTCCGAGAACGGCTCACCGGCGCCGCGGGTCGTCTTCGGGGTCTACGTAGTCGAGGCTGATCGGTCCCATCGCCGTCACCTGAGTCACGTACTCGCCGGATCGCGCCCAGTGGAAGTGAGGCGTGCCGCCGGGCAGGACGATGACCGCTCCCGGCGGGTACGCCCGCAGTTTCCCGGCGTCGAACCTCTCGCCTAGGCCGATGTAGAACACGCCGGACACAACCGTGTAGACACGGTCCTCGTGGTGCCTGTGGGGCATCAGCCTGACGCCGGACGGCACCTTGACCCGGACCACGTACGGTGCAGGCTCCGCCGGACGACCCACGACGACGGCGAGGCGGGCCGTCGGCGGGAACGCAGGAAAGGGCCTCCAGTCGATGTCCTCGGGCAGAACCGGCATGAGGACCGCCTGGTCGTCCGGCTGGTGAGTGTTCATCGTCGCGAACCTCCGCCTCGAAGAGGGACTGCCTCCGCCCGGGTGCCGGCTTCCCTCCAGGGCACGGCCCACTGCACCAGTGCGATCCCGGGCCCGGCTCGGCCCACGTTCCGACCGTGATCACGTCTCAGCGTGGGTCGGGCTGCCGTCTTCCTCGGGCCAGACCTTCGACATCTGCAACCGGGTCAGGCCCGGGAGCAACAGCGACGCAGCCCCCGCTGCGCCCGCGACCGGCCTCGGCCAACTCCACACCATCGGCAGGGGGACCTTGGCCGGTCGCGGACGCCGTCACACGAGGATCTTCAGCAGTCGGTCCGCCAGGATCTGGGCCGAGTGGGGGTTCTGCCCGGTGATCAGGTTGCGGTCCTCCACCATGTACGGCTCCCAGATCGGGCCGCGGCTGAACTCGACGCCGACCTTCTCCTTCAGCTCGTCCTCCAGCAGCCATTGGCATCGGGAGGCCAGCCCGACGGCTTCCTCCTCCTCGTTGGTGAAGGCGGTCACCCGGTAGCCCTTGAAGGGCGACTCGCCGTGGATCCGGGTGGCCAGCATCGCGGACGGGGCGTGGCACACGATCGCCAGCGGCTTGCCCGAGGCGAGCGCCGCCGTCAGCAGCCGACCCGCGTCGGCGTCGAAGGCGAGATCCTGCATCGGGCCGTGGCCGCCGGGCAGGTAGACCGCGTCGTAGTCCTCCAGGCGGGCGTCGGACAGCTTCAGCGGCCGCCGCATCACTTCGGCGGACCGGATGATCTCCTCCAGCTCGAGAGCCCCCTGCTCACCGCCCGCCATCGAGGGACGCAGGCTCATCATGTCGACGTTCGGCGTCGTCCCTCCGGGGGTCGCCACCACGACCTCGTGGCCGGCGTCCGTCAGCGCCTTGTAGGGCATCGCGAACTCCTCGGCCCAGTAGCCGGTGGCGTACCTCGTTCCGTCCTTCAGCACCAGGTACGTCGCCCCTGACACCACGAAAAGCACCTTCGCCATCACGTTCTCCTTCTCGTACCCGCCCACGTGGGCGGAGCTGTTCGAAGCACCGGCACTGGTGGCCGTGCGGCTCTTCCGCTCTCTCGTGCCTGATTCGAGGCTCGCCCTCCGGGGGCCGACGTCGCGCCCGTGAAGAACCCTGGCCGACTCCCCTGGGACGGGGGCCAGGCCGACACCCGGGTCACTGGCCTCCAGACGACCCGGCTGGTATCGCCGATGAGCTACCTGGACCACGGGTGGGTCCTGCATGGGCCGACGGCGCCAGGCCAGGCTTGGGAACGCGTCGATGACCTCGCTGTGAGCCGCCGAGGGCTGCGTACCCGCCAACCGACGGCGTAAGCCGATGGTCTTCTGGAGCAGTTGGAAGACCACGAAACCCGACACGGCCCGGCGGACCGACCGGACCAGCACGGTGTACTGACCACGAACGCACATCGATGCTTGCAAGCGATCGGGCGGCGGGGTGAACAGTTGGCCGGCGTCGTTCATGGGCTCGGTGTGGACGACGAGGACCGGTTCGTGAGGGAGCCCGCGAGGCCCCGCCCGGTTGCGACCTACTCCAACACGCGCACTGTCATCTCTGGAGGCCGTCGACCACGTGCGGCCCGGCAAGACCGGAGCACGAGATGCCAGACACGAAGCAGCCGCCGAGGGTTCGACTCCATGTCCTGATGGGGGCCGCCGTCCTCGGAACGCTCGCCACCGGATGCGGCGCCAGTGCCGCCGACGGGCACGAGCACACGACCGGCCCCCGGACCTCGCCGAGCCGGCAGCCCGCGGTCACGGCGGTGACCGAAGCGCAGGCAAAGGCCATTTTCGCCAATTACCAGAAGGTCAACAACCGGGCGAACGCGCAGGTCTCCGACGCGCTGCTGCGCTCCAACGAGACCGGCCCCATGCTCGAGGTCGATCTGGCGGGCAACAAGCGGATCCGGGCCAAGCAGGAAAAGAAGATTCCCGCTTTCTTCTACCGGAACGCCCACTTCTTCATCCCGCACACCACGGGCCCCGCGTGGTTCGTCGTCACGGCGACGTCGACCGAGGGCGGGGAGACCGAGATGCTCGTGTTCGTGGACACCGGAGGCGGCTCCTACAAGGCGACCGCCGGCCCATGGCTGGCGAAGGGCCAGAAGTTCCCGGTGATCGCCCGCAACGCCGACGGCTCGGCGACGGCCGTCACGACGGGAGCCGCCCTCGGTGTCGGTACCAAGGTCTCCGACTACCTGAGCGCGGCGGCGCTCGGCAAGCATCCCGCCGGGCTCGCCCCGGGGCCGCTCACCTCGCAGCTCGGCAAGAGCTGGGCCAAGTCGGTGAACAGGACCAACGGCGGACACCGGTGGTCGGGAGGGACGGGCTGGAAGGCCCGCCCCCAGCCCGTCTACGCGCTCAAGACGGCCGACGGCGGAGCTCTGGTCGTGAGCATCTCCATCCAGTCGGAGACCTACACGGCGATACGCCCCGATGTCTGGTTCCGGCCCGACCAGGTCTTCTTCGGGCTGGGCCCCGAGCGCTACTACACCCGTTTCTCGGGTGACCGCCTGTGGGAGTTCGCCACCCACGTCCCGCCCACCGGCCCGGCCTCCGTCCTCGCCAGCGCCACCCACGCGATATCGGCGACCGGTAGCTGACGGCGGCACGTCCGGCCGTCTCGTGGCCGGCGTCCTCAGAGCAGCACGTCATCTACCAAGATCTGGGCTGCGGGGAGCGTCAGGAAGGCGGCGGACAGGACGTGGAGGTTGCTGCCCTTCTTGGCGCGATCTACCGAATGAACTCGGGGTTTGCGATACCGGGTCGAACCGGTGGCCTCTTCGGTGTGAATCACCGGCCATGTCGGCCGTGCCGCCGGACCACGACGATCCGCGCGACCACGAGCACGAGCAGCAGCACCACAACCCCGATCGCGATCAAAACCTTGTGGAGAGTCGTAATGTGAGCGGCCAGTTCACCGGCCAACACTTCCATCATGAGCAGCATCCTTCCCGCCGAGCACTTCTTCTACCTCGGCATCTCCCGCCGCCCAGTGCCCACGAGTTTTTGGCATCATTTAGTACTTTCGTGATGTTTCTTGGTGCAGATCGGTGCAATCCGTGCAGACGACAGGAACTCCGATAACGTTCTGCCGACCCCGGATCTGTCGCGTGCGTCCCGCATACGCGTGAGTGATCTCGCGACCGCTCCCGATACGTCACCGAAGCGACCGAGCCGCGGCTCGGAAGGCTTTGTGACCCTGGACGGCACGCCCATGCCGATCGCCCGGCCGGCCCTCGGGGAGCATTCCGGCCCGATGACCTGCCGTGTTCGGGCTGTGGCGGGTTCCGCGGAGCAGCTCGGGTAGGTGGCGCCGCAGGTGGGACTCACCGGAGGGCGCAAAGGATGGAGACGGTAGAGCTTGGCCGCACTCGGCTGCGCGTCACGCCGATCGCGTACGGCACATGGCAGTTCGGCCGGGGAATGGGGCGAGGTCGACGAGCGGTCGGCGATCGAGAGCATCCACCACGCCCGCGGCCTGGGCGTCAACATCTTCGACACCGCACAGGGATACGGGTTCGGGACCGCGGAACGCCTGCTGGGGAGGGCGCTGGCCGGTGAGATGGACCAGGTGGTCATAGCCACCAAAGGTCGGCTGCGCATGGACGGCGACACGCTGGTCCGCGATTCCAGCCCGACATGGATCCGGCGCGGTGTGGAGGAGAGCCTGGACGCGCTGGGGATCGACCCCATCGACCTGTATCAGGTCCATTGGCCCGACCCGAGGACACCGCCGGCGGAGACCGCGGCGGCGCTGTGGGACCTGGTCGACGAGGGGCTCATCGGCCATGTCGGTGTCTCGAATGTCGACGCCGGGCAGTTGCGTGCCTTCTCGGCCGAACGGCAGGTCGAGGCACTGCAATCG
This sequence comes from Actinomadura nitritigenes, assembly GCF_017573545.1. Lineage (GTDB taxonomy): Bacteria > Actinomycetota > Actinomycetes > Streptosporangiales > Streptosporangiaceae > Spirillospora > Spirillospora nitritigenes. The sequence continues at coordinate 59,469 of NZ_JAGEOK010000033.1, forward strand.
CCCTACCGTCTGCTCCTGCGCGATATCGAGGCCGATGCGCTGCCCTATGCCGCCGAGCACGACCTGGGCGTACTGGCCTACGGCCCCTTGGCGCACGGGCTCCTGGGCGGCAGGCTCACGGAGGACACGACCTTTCCCGCGAACGACTGGCGGTCGGCCAGCCCGGATTTCACCGGGGACGCGTTCCGCCGCAACCTGCGGGTGGTCGACGAGCTTCGTCGCTTCGCGCAAGAGCCGGGGAGCCACCGTCGGGCAGCTCGCGGTGGCGTGGGTGCTGGCGCACCCCGCCGTCCAGGTCGCCATCGTCGGCTCCCGGCGCAAGGCCAACCTCGAGCAGACCGTCGGCGCGCTGGACGTCCGGCGCCCACCGGTGCGCCGGGGACGGTGTAGGTGATCTTTGCCGTTGTTTTCGCACGTCGATCGGATATCGGGCCGGGTGCCGGGTAGCTCTGCGCGCAGGAGGGCGTCGTGCCGGACTCGTCACGCGAGCGTCCGGACGAGCCGGCGAGGAGCGTCATGCCACCGACGGAGCACGTCAAGGGGAAGCTGCGCAGCCAGGCCTGGTGGGACGATCCGGCCAACCCGGAGATGACCGCCCTGTACCTCGAACGCTTTCTCAACTTCGGCCTCACCGCCGCAGAACTCCAGGCGGGACGGCCGATCATCGGCATCGCCCAGACGGGCAACGACCTCGTCCCCTGCAACCGGCACCATCTCGACCTGGCCGACCGGGTCAGGGACGGCGTCCGCGACGGCGGCGGCATCCCGTTCGAGTTCCCCGTCCATCCCCTGCAGGAGACCGGCAAGCGCCCCACCGCGGCGCTGGACCGCAATCTCGCCTATCTCGGGCTTGTCGAGGTGCTCTACGGATATCCGCTGGACGGAGTGGTCCTGACGACGGGCTGCGACAAGACCACGCCCGCGTGCCTGATGGCGGCGGCGACGGTGAACGTCCCCGCGATCGTCCTGTCCGGGGGGCCGATGCTCAACGGCTATCACAACGGCATGCGGACGGGCTCGGGGCTGGTGATCTGGCGGTCGAAGCGGCTCCTGGCCGCCGGGGAGATCGACTATGAGGAGTACATGTCGCGCGTGTGCGCGTCCGCGCCCAGCATCGGGCACTGCAACACGATGGGCACCGCGCTGTCGATGAACAGCCTGGCCGAGGCGCTGGGGATGTCCCTGCCCGGTTGTGCCGCGATCCCGGCCCCCTATCGCGAGCGGGCGCAGATGGCCTACTACACGGGCCGCCGGGCGGTGGACCTGGTGCGCGAGGACGTGACACCGCGCAAGATCATGACGATGCGGGCCTTCGAGAACGCGATCGCGGTCGCCTCGGCCATCGCCGCGTCGACCAACGTCCCCATCCACATCAACGCCATCGCGCGGCACGCCGGGGTGGCCCTGTCCAACCACGACTGGCAGCGGGTCGGCGCCGACGTCCCGGTCCTGGCGAACACCGCCCCTGCCGGGGAGTTCCTCGGCGAGGACTTCTACCGCGCCGGCGGCGTCCCCGCGGTGATGCGGTCGCTGCTGACGGCGGGGCGTCTGCACGGCGACGCGATGACGGTCTCCGGCCGCACCATCGCCGAGAACCTGGACGGCGTCCCACCCGCCGACCCCGCGGTCATCCGCCCCTTCGACGACCCCGTCGCACCGCGGGGCGGGCTTCTCGTCATGTCCGGGAACCTGTTCGACTCCGCGGTCATGAAGACGTCGGTCATCACCGACGACTTCCGGGCCCGCTACCTTCCAGAACCCGGTGAGCCGCAGACGGTCGACCTTCGCGCCATCGTCTTCGACGGACCGGAGGACTACCACGCCCGCATCGAAGATCCCGAGCTGGACATCGACGACCGCTGCATCCTCGTCATCCGCTACACGGGACCCATCGGCTATCCGGGTTCGGCCGAGGTCGTCAACATGGAGCTCCCGTCCGCGGTCGTCCAGCGGGGCGTCGCGTCGCTTCCCACGCTCGGCGACGGCCGGCAGAGCGGCACGTCGGACGCACCGTCCATCCTCAACGCCAGCCCCGAGGCCGCGATCGGCGGCACCCTCGCCATCCTGCGCACCGGCGACCGGATCCGCATCGACCTGGACAACGCGCGCGTCGACGTCCTGCTGCCGGAGGAGGAGATCGCCGCGCGGTGGGCCGAGCACGCACCGCCGGCCTTCGAGAACCAGACGCCGTGGCAGGAGATCTACCGCTCCACGGTCGGGCAGCTGGACAGCGGGGGCTGTCTGGAACTCGCCGTGCCGTACCAGGACCTCACCAACACCAAGGGGATTCCGCGTGACTCGCACTGACTCGAACGGCACGATCCTGATCGCCGACTTCGACTTCGGCGACGTGGACATCGAGCGCGCCATCATCGAGGACGCCGGATTCCGTCTCGTCGCCGCGCAGTGCAAGAGCGAGGACGAGGTGATCGAGAAGGGCCGGGACGCCGACGGCGTCCTGACCCAGTACGCGCGGGTCGGTTCCCGCGCCATCGACGCCCTCACCCGCTGCCGGGTGATCGCCCGCTACGGAACGGGCGTCGACATCGTCGACGTCGACGCGGCGACCCGGCGGGGCGTCCAGGTCACCAACGCGCCGAACGAGTGGTGCGCCGAAGAGGTCGCCGATCACGCCGTCGCGCTCTGGCTCGCCGCCGCTCGAAAGATCTGCCCGTACGACCGGGCGACGCGGCAGGGCGAATGGCACTGGAAGACCGGACGGCCGATCTGGCGGCTGCGGGGGCGGGTGTTCGGGCTGCTGTCCTTCGGCGCCATCGCGCGGCTCATCGCCGAACGCGCGCAGGCGTTCGGCGTCGAGGTCTGGGCATGCGACCCGTTCATCGACGAGGCCGAGATCCGCTCGCGCGGCGTGCGGCCGGTGTCCTTCGACGACCTCGTGGAAGGCGCCGACTACCTGGTGGTCCAATCGCCGCTCACCCCGCAGACGCACCACACCTTCGACCGCGCGACGCTCCGCCGGATGAAGCGGACCGCCATCCTCGTCAACACCGCACGCGGGCCCATCGTGGAGGACGCGGCGCTCCACCAGGCCCTGGCCGAGGGGTGGATCGCCGGCGCCGCTCTGGACGACCTCGAAGAGGAGCCCGCGAAGCAACGCGACTGGCGTCCGCGCAACCCCCTTCTCGAGCTGCCCAACACGATCATCACTCCGCATGCCGCCTACTACTCCCAGGAGGCCGTCAGGACGGTGCGGCGCATCGCCGCCGAAGAAGCCGTGCGGGTCCTGACGGGGCGGCCTGCGCGTTTCCCCGTGAACGACGTGATGGCCGGCTCCCAGTCGTAAGGCCCTTCGGATCGGCCCGACGCCCGGACGGAATTGAGGAGGAGACGTTCGCCATGCTCGATCCAGACCCGCCCTTCCGGGCGGTCCGCCGCGAGGACGGCTACCAGCGGCTGGAGGATCTGGGCCTGATCGGGGACGGCGCGACGGCGGCGCTCGTCGGTTCGGACGGCTCGATCCCGTGGCTGTGCCTGCCCCGCTTCGACAGCGACCCGCTGCTGTGCGGCCTGCTGGATCACGAACGCGGCGGCCATTTCGCCCTCACGGTGGACGGTCTGCGGGAGGCCCGCCAGTACTACGAGCCCGACACCGCGGTGCTGGTGACCGAGATGCGCGGCCCGACGGGCCTGGTCAGGGTCACCGACGCGCTGGGCCTCCGCGCGGACGCGGACCTGTCGGACGACGCGGGCGCGAGCCGGGGCGAGCTCGTCCGGTCCGCCGTCGTCCTGGACGGGACCGTCCGCCTGCGGGCGGAGCTGCGGCCCTGGGGCGGTGCGCAGACCCGCGCCCTCGCCAGCGGTCTGGAGGTGACGGCGCCCAGACGGCGGGACCTGCGCCTGCACCTGCGCTCCAGCCGGCCGCTGACCGGCCTAGATACCGTGCACGACCTGGAACAGGGCGATCGTCTCGCCATGACGCTGTCCTGGGGCCGCGTCCATCGCCACCATCGGTTCGAACCTGAGGCGGTGCTGCGGGACACCGCCGAGGCATGGCGCCGCTGGATGCGGAACTTCGGTTACGCCGGTCCGCAGGAGCCGCTGGTCCGGCGCGCCACGATCACGCTGAAACTGTGCGACGACTGGATCAACGGCTCGATGGTGGCGGCGCCCACCTCCTCGCTTCCCGCGCCGATCGGCGGGGTCCGCAACTGGGACTACCGCTACGCCTGGATCCGGGACGCGGCCTTCACCGTGTTCGCGTTGCGCCGCGTCGGATTCGGCTACGAGGCCGACGCCTTCCTCGGCTGGGTCCTGGACGCCTTCGAGAGCGGCCGGCGGCCGCGGATCATGTACACCCTCCGCGGCGATCCCGTCCCCGACGAGGTCCAGGATCCGGGCCTGGAAGGCTACCGGCGGTCCGCTCCCGTGCGGTGGGGCAACGGCGCCGCCGACCAGCGCCAGCACGACATCTACGGCGAGGTCCTGGACTGCGCCGACCAGTGGCTCCACGGCGGCGGCGATCTGCAACCCGCCCTGTGGTCCCGGCTGGCGGAGCTGGCCCGGACCGCTCAGAGCGCGTGGCGCCAGCCGGACCAGGGCATCTGGGAGGTGCGGAGCGAGGGCCGGGTCTTCACGTACTCGGCCGCGATGTGCCAGGTGGCCCTGGACCGGGCCGCGTCCATCGGTGAGCGGCTCGGCCTGCCCGGGCCGCTCGCCACCTGGCGCGACGCGGCCGACGAGCTGCGCCGGCTGATCCTGGAGCGGTCCTGGGACGAGGACGCGCAGAGCCTGAGCGAGCACCTCGACGGCGGCGGCGGGCTGGACGCGAGCCTGCTCGCGCTCCCCCTGCGGAAGGTCGTCCCGGCCGACCACCCGCGGATGATCGCCACGACGGACGCGGTCGCCGATCGCCTGTCCGCCGGCGACGGCCTGCTGTACCGCTACCTGCACGACCAGTCGCCCGACGGCCTCGCCGGCGACGAGGGCGCCTTCCTGCTGTGCAGCTTCTGGCTGGTCGAGAACCTCGCGCTGCAGGGCCGGGTCGAGCAGGCGGAGGACCTGTACGCCTCGCTGTGCTCCCGGGCCAGTCCGCTCGGGTTGCTGCCCGAGCAGATCGACCCGTCGTCGGGCACGTTCATGGGCAACTTCCCCCAGGCGTTCAGCCACATCGGTGTCATCGCCGGCGGCGTCACGCTCGCCCGGGCGAGGGAAGGGCGGACAGGGTGATCGAACGGCTCGTCGTCTTCGGCGCCACGGGAGACCTCAACGCCCGCTACCTGCTGCCGGGTCTGGCCGCCCTGCGCGCGGCCGGGCACCTCGGCGACGGTTTCCGGCTGGTCTGCGCCGACCGGAAGGACTGGGACGACGAGGGCTTCCGCGGCTGGGTGGCCGAGCAGCTCGACCGGCACGCGGGGTCCTCCCCCGCCGACGCGAGGAGATGGGTCGCCCGAGCCACCCGCTTCCAGCGAGCCGACGCCACCGACCCCACCGACCTCGCCTCGCTCATCACCGGTGACGGGCCGGTCGCGCTCTATTTCGCCCTCCCCCCGGCGGTGTTCCCCGGTGCCGTCACCGCCCTGCGCGGCGCGGGTCTCCCACCGGGCAGCCGGATCGTCCTGGAGAAGCCCTTCGGCGAGAACCTGGCCGACGCGCAGGAGCTGAACCGGCTGCTGTCCGAGGTCGTCCCCGAGCAGGCGGTGTTCCGCGTCGACCACTTCCTCGCCATGACCACCGTCCAGAACCTGCTCGGCAGCCGCCTGGCCAACCGCGTGCTCGAACCCCTCTGGAACAGCGCGCACATCTCCGAGATAGAGATCGTGTGGGACGAGTCCCTCGCCCTGGAAGGCAGGGCCGGCTACTACGACGGCGTCGGGGCGCTCAAGGACATGGTGCAGAACCACCTCCTCCAGGTGCTGTGCCTGGTGGCCATGGAGCCTCCGCTCAGCCTGGGCGAGCGCGACCTGCGCGACCGGAAGATCGACGTGCTGCGCTCGGTGCGCCCGCTCACCGACGAGGACGTTCTGAGACGCACTCGCCGGGCGCGCTATCTCGCCGGCCGCATCGGTGACCGCAGGGTCCCCGCCTACGTCGACGAGGACGGCGTGGACCCGCGGGGGCGCACCGAGACCTTCGCCGAGGTGGAACTGCAACTGGACAGCTGGCGCTGGTCCGGCACCACCTTCCGGCTGCGCAGCGGTAAGGCGCTCAAGGACGACCGCAAGGAGGTCGCGGTCCGCTTCCGGCCCGTCCCCCACCTGCCCTTCGGCCATAGCGGAGAGGCTGTGCCCAACGTGCTCCGCTTCGGACTCGACCCGGAGAGCGTCACCCTGGCGCTCACCGGAATCGGCTCCGGTCCGCAGACCCTCACTCCCCTCACCATGACCGCCCAGATGGAGCCCGCCGACCTCCCCGCCTACGGCCGGCTGCTACTGGACGTCCTGCGGGGCGACGCCGCCCTGTCCATCCGGGGCGACGAGGCCGAAGAGGCATGGCGGGTCCTCACCCCGGTCATGTCCGCCTGGTCCAACGATCTCGTGCCGCTCGAGGAGTACCCGGCCGGGTCCGGCGGCCCCGCCCCCAGGGACGGGTAGGCGAGCGGCGATGGCGGTCAGCCCGCGAACTCGCGTACCGGCCTGCCCTTGACGCCCACCATCGCCCGGAACAAGGACCCGGCAGGCGAATCGTCGCCCGCAGGGAGACCCTCACGGGAAGTGGAGATGAAGAGCTCGTCCAGGCCCGGACTACCGAAGGCGCACGCGGTGACTCCCCGCACCGGCACCTCGACCACCTCGTCCAGGGCGCCGCCCGGCGTATACCGGCGCACGGCCCCGCCCTGGTTCAGCGCGACCCACACCCCGCCCTCCGCGTCCACGGTCAGGCCGTCCGGAGCACCGTCCTCAGGCGGGATCGACGCGAACGTCCGTCTCCCGGTCAGGCCCCCCGCCCCGTCGAAGTCGAAGACCACGACCTCTTGCGTGGCCGTGTCGACGTAGTACGCCAGGCCTCCATCCGGGCTCCAGTCCAGCCCGTTCGAGATCGTCACGCCGTCCAGCACCACGACCGTGGAGCCGTCGGGATCGAGCCGGTAGAGGGCACCCGCACCCGCCGTCTTGCCGTAGGCCATGGAACCGCAGTAGAAACGGCCCTCCGGGTCGCACCCCCCTTCGTTCATGCGGACGCCATCATCGCTCCACAGTTCCGGCAGCACCGTTATCGCGCCGTCGGCGTCCTCGAGCGCGAAGCCCCGCTCGACCGCGATGACCGCACCGCCCCCACGCCGAGGCCGCAGCGCCGCCGCGACACCGCCGACATGCCGCCGGCCGACCGTCCCATCGGCCCCCAGCGACATCACGTCACCGGCCAGCATGTCCACCCATCGCAACTCTCCCCAGCGCGATGACCAGACCGGCCCCTCCCCGTGAAAGGTCACCGGATCAGTGACCTGTTCAGCAGACGACAAAGCCCTGCACCTCCGACAACTCGGCGAATCGAAAGAATCCGACCCCGTGCAGCCGCATCACCGCTCCCCTACCCGAGCAGCGCAGTGGCATCGCGCTTGCCGAGAACTATGTCCGCACAGGTCAAGCAGCACGCTCGTTTCCCGCCGCGACGCTGGCGGGCCGGAACGGACGTCGGCGCCCGAGGTCGGCCCATGCCCCTGCCCGGATTCATCGCCGCGTCCCAACCGCGCGCGCCGACGTTGGCCGACAGGACAGGTTCGCCCGCGGTGCGGCTCGCGATGCTTGGGCGATGCGTCGACCGGAGGTGTCCACCGTGACAGAACGCCGTGCCGCGGCGAACCGCGACCTGCGACGGGCCGGGGCTCGGCCCGCGGCCCGCGATCAGGCGCGCGAGGCCGCGTTGATCGCCGACATCGAACGGCTGGTGTGCTGCGAATCCCCGTCCGACGATCTGGCCGCGGTCGCCCGCAGCGCGGAGGTGGTCGCCGAGATCGGCGCCCGGCACCTGGAGGCCGAGGCGGAGCGGGTCGTCATCGACGGGCGCACCCATCTCCGTTGGCGTTTCGGCGCCGAACCGCGCGTCCTGCTGATCGGCCACCACGACACGGTGTGGCCGATCGGCTCGCTGGAGACGCACCCGTTCCAGGTCCGCGACGGGGTGCTGCGCGGACCGGGATGCTTCGACATGAAGGCGGGGCTCGCGATGGCGTTCCACGCGCTGGCGGCGCTGGACGACCTGGACGGCGTGACCCTCCTCGTCACCGGCGACGAGGAGCCGGGGTCGCCCTCGTCACGGCGGCTCATCGAGAACGAGGCGCGGCGGTGCGCGGCCGCACTGGTGCTGGAAGCCGCCGGGCCCGGCGGGGCCCTGAAGACCGAGCGCAAGGGCGTCTCGCGCTATGAGGTGCTGGTGCGGGGAAGGGCCGCGCACGCCGGCCTGGAGCCGGAGCGCGGCGTGAACGCGGCGGTCGAGGCGGCCCACCAGATCACGGCCGTGGCGGCGCTGAGCGATCCCGCGCTGGGCACGACCGTCACGCCGACCCGTCTGGAGGCGGGCACCACGGCGAACACCGTTCCCGGATCGGCACGCTTCGACGTCGACGTCCGGGCAGGGTCGGCCGCCGAGCAGCACCGCGCCCACACGGCGATGCAGGCCCTGCGGCCGGACCTGCCGGGCGCCGCCGTGGAGGTCAGGGGCGGCCCGAACCGACCGCCGCTCCCGGCGGCGGCTTCGAAGGACCTGTTCGAGCGGGCGCTCCGGCTCGCCGACGACCTCGGGGTCGGCCCGCTCGCCTCGGTCGCCGTCGGCGGCGCCTCCGACGGGAACTTCACCGCGGGTGTCGGCACGCCCACCCTCGACGGGCTGGGAGCGGTCGGCGGCGGCGCGCACGCCGATGACGAGCACCTGGTCGTGGCGGAGTTGCCGAAGCGGACGCGGTTGCTCACCGCGCTGGTCGCCGAACTGCTGGCGGCGGAGAGTTGTCCGCCCGGACGAACCGGGCCCCGCCGTCCGGTGCTCGCGGACCATCCGCGGGACGGGGCCGGCTGCGAGCATGGCCGGCGTGACTGATCTCATCCGCGACCGTCGCGAGTCCCCGCCCGTCGACGCGGCGTGCGCCGCGGCCGAGGCCGCCGCGCACGCCGCGGGCGTCGGCATCCGCCCGCTGGACGCGGTCGGCGAGCTCGAGGCCGTCCGCCGCCTGTACGAGCACATCTGGCGCACAGGCGAGAACAACCCTCCGGTGACGGCCGACCTGCTGCGCGCGATGACGAAGGCGGGCAGCTACGTGAGCGGCGCCTTCGACGACGGGGAGCTGGTGGGAGCCTGCTTCGGCTTCTTCTCCCCGCCGGCGCGCGAGGCCCTGCACAGTCATATCGCCGGGGTGCTGGCGCACGTGCAGGGACGGAACGTCGGTTTCGCGCTGAAGCTGCACCAGCGTGCCTGGGCGATGCTGCGCGGCGTCGGCGAGATCTGCTGGACCTACGATCCCCTGGTGCGCCGCAACGCGTACTTCAACATCGCCAAGCTGGCCGCCGATCCGGCCGAGTACCTGGCGAACTTCTACGGTCCGATGGACGACGACATCAACCGCAGCGACGCCACCGACCGGGTCCTGGTCCGGTGGCGGCTGGAGGCGCCCGAGGTCAAGGCGGCCTGCGACGGCGGGCCCAGGACGACCGATGCGGGGGCCGCCCGCGCGGCGGGGGCGTCCGTGGCGCTGAGCGCCTCCGCCGCGGGCGGCCCGGTCGCCGGACGTGCCGACGCGCGCACCGTGATCGTCGGCGTCCCCGGCGACGTCGAGGCCCTGCGGGCGAGCGACCCGGCCTGCGCCGCGGAGTGGCGCGCGGCGGTACGGGAGGTGCTCGGCGGGCTGATCGCGGACGGCGCGCGGGTGCGCGGATTCGACCGGACGGGCTGGTACGTCCTGGACAGGCGGGAGACGGAGTGAAGCTCACCGGAGTCGAGATCCGCACCATCGAGGTGCCGCTCGTATCGCCCTTCCGGACGTCGTTCGGCACGGAGACCGTGCGGCAGGCGCTGCTGCTCCGCGTCGTCACCGACGAGGCCGAGGGATGGGGCGAATGCGGCGCCGGGACGGCGCCCCTGTACTCCTCGGAGTACACGCACGCCGCCGCCGACGTCCTGAGCCGTTTCCTGGTGCCGGCGCTGGCCGGGGTGCCGGACCTGGACGCGCACAAGGTCGCCCCGGCCCTGGCCCCTTACAAAGGCCACCGCATGGCCAAGGCCGCGTTGGAGATGGCGGTCCTGGACGCGGACCTCCGCGCCCGCGGCGTCGCTCTCGGCCACGCCCTCGGCGCCGTCCGCGACACCGTGCCGTGCGGGGTGTCCGTGGGGATCACGGAGTCGATCCCTGCCCTGCTCGACACGGTCGCCGGATACCTGGACGCGGGCTACCTGCGGATCAAACTGAAGATCGAACCGGGCTGGGACGTCGAGCCGGTCCGTGCCGTGCGCGAACGGTTCGGCGACATCCTGCTGCAGGTCGACGCCAACACCGCCTACCAGCGCGGTGACGCCCGGCACCTGGCCCGGCTCGACCCGTTCGGCCTCCTCCTGCTGGAGCAGCCGCTGGCGGAGGACGACCTCCTCGGACACGCGGACCTCGCCACGCGGATCACCACACCGATCTGCCTCGACGAATCGATCGTCTCCGCCCGCGCCGCCGCCGACGCGCTCGCGCTCGGAGCCTGCCGGGTGGTGAACATCAAGCCGGGCCGCGTGGGCGGTTACCTCGAGGCCCGGCGGATCCACGACGTCTGCGCGGCGCACGGCGTCCCGGTCTGGTGCGGCGGCATGCTCGAGACGGGACTGGGGCGCGCCGCCAACGTCGCGCTCGCCGCGCTGCCCGGGTTCCTGCTGCCCGGCGACACCTCGGCGTCCGACCGCTACTACCGGACCGACATCACGCCGCCGTTCCGCCTCGAGGACGGGCACCTCGCCGTGCCGACCGGACCGGGACTCGGAGTCACCCCGATCCCGGACGTCCTGGACGCCGTGACGGTCACGACGAAATGGGTGTCGATTCCCGCAGGATGATTCCCTTTTGTTCGATCCGACAGATCGGATAGCGTGATTTCGTCATGCAGAACGAACGACGACCTCCACGTGCCGCGCTAGCTTCGGGCGCATGCCCGCACCCGTGACCGGCCTCCCGCGAGCCAGCCTCGCGCGCGTCCTGGAGGAGCTCGGAACCACGCTGCTCGACGTGGTCTGCGGCGATGTCGAACTCGCCGGCGACATCGGCGGCGTCGTCATCCACGACCCGCTCGACGAGCCGGAGCCGCCGGACAACGCGCTGGTGCTGGGCGTCGGCCTGCACGACCCCGCCGACATCGCGCGGGTGGTGACCCGGCTCGGGCGGCGCGGCGCGGCCGGGCTGGTGGTCCGCGCGCCCGTGGCACCCGATGAACGGCTCGCCGCGGCGGCGCGCGAGTCGGGGGTGGCGGTCCTCGCGTTCGCCCGGGGCGCGTCGTGGACGCACCTGGCGGGGATGCTCCGGAGCCTGACCGCCGACAGCGGCCTGCACGACACCGACGCCCACGCGTTCGGCCGGATCCCGTCCGGCGATCTCTTCGCGGTCGCCAACGCCATCGCCGCGCTGCTCGGCGCGCCCGTCACCATCGAGGACCGCAACTCGCGCCTGCTGGCCTTCTCGAGCCGGCAGGAGGACGCGGACCTGTCCCGGGTCCAGACGATCCTGGGCCGGCAGGTCCCGGAGCGGTACACCCGCATCCTGGAGGAGCGCGGGGTGTTCCAGGCGATCTACCGCAGCGACGGCCCCGTCTTCGTGGCGCCGCTGCCGAGGACGGGCGACGCGGACCAGCCGCCCGCGCTGCCCCGCGCGGCGATCGCGGTGCGCGCCGGGGACGAGATCCTCGGCACGATCTGGGTGATGGTCCCCGAGCCCCTCAGCGAGGAGCGCGGCCAGGCGCTCTACGAGGCGTCCAAGCTCGTCGCGATGCACATGGTGTGGCACCGCGCCGACGCGGACATGGAGCGGCGGCTGCGGGCGGAGTTGCTGAGCACCGCCCTCGAAGGCGGGCCGCAGTCGCTGGAGGCGGTCCGCCGCCTCGGCCTGAAGGACGAGCGCGCCGTCGTCCTCGCCCTCACCGTCGTCGGTTCGGCCACCGAACATCCCCTGCCCGCCCAGCTGGCCACCGAGCGGAAGCGGCTCGCCGACGCCTTCGCCATGCACCTGTCCGCCATGCACCCGCGCGCCGCCGCCGCGCTGATCGGCGACGTCTCCTACGGCATCCTCCCCTTTCCGCAGAGCCGGCAGGAGGCCGAGGAGCGCGCGGTCCTGATCGCCACCGAGTTCCTCGCCCGCGTCGGGTCCCGCCTGCGCCCGCTCATCGGGGTGGGACGGCTCGCCCCGGACAGCTCGTCGCTCGCCCGATCGCGCTCGGGGGCCGATCGGGCGCTGCGCGTCCTGCGGTCCGGAGCCGCCGGGCAGCAGGTGGCCCGGCTGGACGACGTCCACGTCGAGGCGCTGCTGCTCGAACTCGCCGATCTCGTTCCACGCGGAGACCTCCCCAGCGGCTCCATCGCGCGCATCGCCGTCTACGACAAGGAGCACCAGACCAGTCTGGTCGACACGCTGCGCGCCTGGCTCGACGCCTTCGGCGACGTCGCGGTGGCCTCCGCCGCGATGTTCGTGCACCCCAACACGTTCCGCTACCGGCTCCGGCGCGCGGCCGAGGTCGGCGGCATCGACCTCAACGACCCGAACGCGCGCCTCTCAGCCATGCTGCAACTGCGCCTGATGTCCATCAGGTCGGTCCCGGACGACTGAGACGCCCCGCAGGCCGAGCGTCTTGACCAGGAACGCCAACCATTCGGCGTCCTGCGCGACCGCGACGTCATGGGAGGTCGCCGCGCCGTGGCCGGCGTTGTCGAAGACGTGCAGCAGGATCGGCGCCTCCCCCTCCTGGGCGGCCTGCATCCGTGCGGCGAACTTGCGCGCGTGCCAGGGCCGGCACCGCGGGTCGGTGGCCCCGGCCTGGATGTACACCGCCGGAAAGACACCGGGGCCGACCAGCTCGTACGGTGACAGCCGCAGGAGCCGGCGCACCTCCGCCGGATCGTCCGGGTCCGCCCAGGCCTTGCGGATGACGAAGTCGAGATAGGGGTCGCGGGTGCCGCCGATGAGGTCCAGCAGGGGCTCCCGCGGCAGCACGGCACGCCACAGGTCGGGCCGCGTGGTGACGGCGACTCCGCACATGAGTCCGCCGTCGGACCCGCCGGTCAGCGCGAGCCGGCCGGCGGTCGTGACGCCCTCGGCGATGAGGTGCTCGGCGACCGCGACGAGGTCGGCGTCGCGGACGTGCCGCTGCTCCCGATGCGCGGCGCGATACCAGTCCCGGCCGAACTCGCCGCCCCCGCGCAGGTACGCCTGGACGAGGACGCCGCCGGCGGCGACGAAGGCCGCCATGTCCGGCTGGTACTGGGGCAGGAGGGGCACGTTCGCCGCGCCGTATGCGGAGATCAGCGTCGGCGCCGCGCGCGTCGGGTCGCTTCCGGCCGGGCGCACCACGTGGTACGGGACCGCGACGCCGTCAGGTACGACGGCGCACCCCGCTTCCAGCTCGGCGTCGAGGGTGACCGCCGGGGCCGACAGCGTCTCGAGCTCCGCCTCGCCCGGACGGTGCCGGTAGACGCCCCAGGAGCTCGTCAGCGTGGAGAAGGCGAAGACGAAATCGTCCGCGGGAGCGCCGAGGGCCAGGGCGGTCAGCGGGAAGAAGGGGGCGGCGAGCGCCCCGCGGCCGGGGAGGGGGACCTCTCCGGTGGTGGCGCCCGAGCGATCGATGATCCGGACCCTGGCGAACGTCCGGTCGAACTCGCTGAGGTACAGGTGCTCGCCGACCGGGAACAGGGACCGCAGCACCGTGTCGCCTTCCGGGACGAGCTCCGTCCACTCCGCCGGGTCGTCGGCGTCCGCCGCGTCGAGCGGGATGGCGACCACCCGCCCGCGCGGGGCGGCGACATCGGTCACGGCGATGTAGTGGTCGCCGACGATGTGGCCGGCGACCGTCCCGGGGCAGTCGGTGACGAAGGGACGCCACGCCGCCCCGGGCTCCGACAGGTCGCGAACCGCGACGGGAATGGGGCTGCCCACTCGGTGGCTCGCGACGGCCCACCGGCCGTCCGGCGAGATCTGGACGAGCGTGTACTCCCGGGAGCCTTCCCCGACCGGGATCGGCTCCACGGTGGTGTCCGGCGTGCCGAGCCGGTGGAAGAAGACCGCCTGCCGGAACTCCCGCGGTGAGCCGGTGAGGGCGAAGAAGTAGAAGCCGCTGCTGTCGGGCAGCCACGTGACACCGCCGGTCCACGCGCTGTGCAGGACCTGCTCCGGCGCGCCGTCGAGCACCCGCCCCGAGGCGACCTCGATGAGCCGGATGCTGTTGTGCTCGCTGCCGTCGGCGCAGATGCCCAGGGCCAGGACGCGGCCGTCCGGCGCCGGGGCCAGCCAGGACAGGAACGCCGGGTTCTCCTCGCTGCCGAACCCGGCCAGGTCCGCCACCGGCCGTCCGGCGCCGAACGGCCGGTCGGCGACGACCACCAAGGGCGCCGCGCCGTCCGGCGGGGTCACGGCGCGGAACCAGCGGCCGGCCGCGCATCTCGGCAGGGCCGGGCGGGACCCGCCGTGGTACGCCTGGACCAGGTCCCGGACGGCCGCCGGGTCCTGCCCGTCGTAGATGACGGCGGCGGCGAGCTCGGCTTGCCGCCACTGCCATCGCCGCACCTCGTCGGTTTCCCGCTCCAGCCAGCGGTACGGGTCCGGCACGCGGACGCCCGCGACGTCCGCGACGACCCCGACCGTGCGAGTGGGCGGATAGGAAAGGGTCACGGTGCCTCCGTCTCCTCGTGGTGCGCGGACTGCTTTGCGCCCGGCCCCGCGCCTGTGTCTGGCCCCGCGGTTGCGTCGAACTCCGCGCGGAGCCGCTCGAACGCACCGGGGACCCGGGTGACCCGGCGGACGTGGATGAACGCGTCGTAGGCGGCCGGGAAGTCGTCGACGGGATCGAGACCGCCGTTGGCGAGCGTGCCGTCGGCGCCGTCGAAGAGCCCGCTCGGCGCACGATGGAGGTCCACGACGGCCACGGGTGGGCCGATGCGGTCCAGCCGCGCCTCGATGCAGTTCGGCGGCAGCCTCCGCGTTCCCAGGGAGACGTCGCAGTCGAACGGGCGCGGGGAGCGCTGGGTGAACCGGACCTCCGGACCCGAGCCGTAGGTCATCCCGATGACGGCGAGGTCGGCTCCCAGGGAGGTGGCGAGCAGGCCGCCCATCATCGGCCGGCCCAGCAACGGCGAACGCCGGACGTGCGCGTTGTGCGCGCTCACGACGATGCGCCGCTCTCGCCGGAGGATCCAGCTCACGGTCTCTGCCATGAACACGTCCCGCGGGAACGGCCCCGCCGGGGGCGCGTCCAGCTCCTCGACGAACGCCCGGAGCGAATCCGCGCACCGGCGCACGACCTCGTCGTCGAGCGAGCGCGCACGCTCCCCCAGTCCCCGGAGACCTTCGAGCAACCGGGCGCGGGCGGCGCCGGGCATGGCCTCGAAGCGCACCGCCGCCTCCGTCCGGCCTCCCAGATCGCTCAGGCGGAGGAGCTCCTCGTCACCCGGGAGTCCCGGCATCCGGTCGAGGCAGGCGCGGACCGCCGGCCCGGGTGACGTGGACGAGCCGGGAAGGTCCATCCCGTAGAAGGCGACCTTCGCCGAGCTCGCGGAGTTCCAGCGGCGCATCCAGCGCAGCTGCCGCCGCACCGGCTCGCACTCGCCGAACCGGTAGGTGATGCCGTCGCGGGCGATGGCCTCGACCCGTCCCGGTCCGCCATGGATCCACTCGTCGACGGCCAGTCCCTCGGCGAAGCCGGACTCCATCACGAAGCCGGTGAACCCGAGCTCCCGGACGAGGATCCGGAACAGCCGGTGCTTGAGCTCGTAGAACTCGGTGATGTTGTGCGCGCCCTCGCCGACGGCCACCACCCGGGCGTCGCCGACCAGGTCACGCACCGTCTCGACATCATCGGGGTCGACGGCGTCCGGGTCGATCCGGCGGATCGGCCGGGCGAACGCGCCCACGTCGGGGATCACGGGTGCTCCTTGAAGCCGGTGGGGTCGGGCTAGCCGTGGAAGTACCACTGCTCCGGCGCGTACAGGAAGCTGAGCAGGGCCTTGAACGACGCCGGCGGACCGGACAGGGTGTCCTTCCACACGACCAGGGTGTGGGGGGTCGGGAGGAAGAGCACGGGCAGGTCCTCGGCGAGGCGGGTCACCTCGGTCGACAGGACCTTCGCGTCCGCTCCGAACGTCGAGGCGTCGATCAGCTTGTCCGCCTCGGCGTCCTGGAAGCCGCCCAGGTTGAAGCTGCCCCCCGTGTTGAACACCGTGTTGCTGCTCGGGTACCCGGCCGCGAGGTACAGCGATCCGTTGTCCTGCATCGCCCACTCGTTCTTCTTGGCGGGCGCGAAGGTGTTGCCGTAGTTGGCGTACATGTAGTTGAGCGCCTTGGTCACGATCTTGACCTCGATACCGAGCCTCTTGGCGGCCGACGCGAACGCGACGTCGCGGGCGCCGACATAGGCCGGGGTGTTCGCGGAGGCCAGGGTGAAGCTGATCGTCTGCCCCTGCGGAATTCCGGCGCCGCACTCCCCCGGCCCGGTGCCAGGGCGCACGCAGGTGGTGGATCCGTCCGGCACCACCTTCCAGCCGTTGTCGGTGAGCAGCTTCTCGGCGGCGGCGGGGTCGTGCGGATAGGGCGGGTTGTCACCGAAACGGGGCGGGTAGGGGGAGTCGCTGCCCGCCGTGCTGTAGTTCAGGGAGCCGGCACCGTTGTAGATGCCCCTGCTGGCGATGTAGCCCCGCTGGTCGATCAGGCGCTGCAGGGCCTGCCGGACGTACGCCTGCGAGATGACCTTGCCGAAGTTGTCGACGGTGTTCTTGAAGTTGATGGTCAACGAGTCGAACCTGGCGGGCGCAGGGGCACCGTAGACGTTGTATCCCTTGGCCTTCAGCGCGGGTATCTGGGCGATGAAGCCGGAGTCCAGCGTGCCGACGGTCAGGTTGCCGGCTTTGAACTGGTTGAGCACCGCGGCGGCCGACGTGAACGCCTTGAAGTCGATCTGGTCGAGCCGCGACGTGCCCGGGCCGCTGTAGGACTTGTTGGGGACCAGAGAGAACGAACCGGTCGTCGAGTCGAAGCTCTTGAGGCGGTACGGGCCGTTGACCACCTGCCAGAGCGGGTTGCTCGCGAACGTCGACTGGGCCCCGGACTCCTTCGTGAGGTACTTGTAGATCGCCGTCGCGTTCTTCGGCTTCGTGTAGTCCAGGTGCGGCCCCCCGGCGCGGGCGATGTTCCACTGGGTGGACGGCATCACGTACAGCAGCGTCAGCATGGAGAGCAGGTACGACGGGTTGTACGCGGTCTTCAGCCCGAGAGTGAGCGTGTCCGGCGTGGTGGCCTTCGCGGTGACTCCGTCGGGGAACTGGCCCGGGGTGTAGAAGCTCCAGTTGGCCGGGCTCTCCGCGAGCGCGGCCTTGAGCAGGGCGAGGGAGAAGACGACGTCCCCGGCCGTGACCGGCGCGCCGTCGGACCACTTGTAGTGCTTCATCTTGATGGTCACGGTCTTGCGGTCGGGGCTGTAGGCGGGGTCCTCGGCCAGGCTCGACCCGGCGTCCACGATCTTGTCTCCCTCTCCGCTGGGCCGGTAGAGGGAACGCCACATCAGCCCGCGGCCGATGACGGTCCCGTTGGCGGACGCCGGCGGGTAGGGGTAGATGAAATTGGGGCTGAGGCCGGGGGTCAGCGCGACCGTGACCGTCCCGCCGTTCTTGGGGTGGCCCGCTTGTTCCGGCAGGGTGTCATAGCTGCGGGCGGCGTCCTTCGTCGCGCTGCCCGCGCCGCTGCATGCCGTGACGAGCACGGCGACCAAGGCGAGCGCCACGAAGATGCGTCCTCGCTGCTTACCGGACACTTGCGTCATTGAAGGCTCCCTGCATGTGGGGATGGAGATGCGCCGAGGGATGAGGAAGGGAAGGGAAGGCGATGCGGGGCCGAGCCTCCGCGATGTGGGTCGACGATGCCTCACCGGCATCCGGTGCCGGTTCGGTGGACCCGACGATTTCCGGCGCCCGCATCCGTCGCGCCGCACAGGCCGGGCTGCGTCCGTCCCTCAGTCGGCCCGTCTTCCGACCGCGTCCCGGAGCGCGTCCGCGAGCAGGTTGAGCGCCAGCACCGTGAGGACGATGCAGCCGCCGACGGGGTAGATCAGCCACCAGTAGCCGGCGGAGATGTAGGTGACGCCGCTGGCGAGCTGGCTGCCCCAGTCCGCGGTGGGGTACGTCAGGCCGAAGCCCAGGAATCCCAGGGCGGCGACGACGAGGATCGCGTCGGCGACCTGGAAGGTGATGTTGACGATGATCACGCCGAGCGCGTTCGGGATGAGATGCGTGAGGATGAGCCGCCGGCGGGACGACCCCATCACCCGTGCGGCCAGCA
Organism: Actinomadura nitritigenes; assembly: GCF_017573545.1. Taxonomy (GTDB): domain Bacteria; phylum Actinomycetota; class Actinomycetes; order Streptosporangiales; family Streptosporangiaceae; genus Spirillospora; species Spirillospora nitritigenes. Next base: position 77,914 of record NZ_JAGEOK010000033.1, read on the forward strand.
CGAACTCCCGTACCCGCAGCGTCAGCACCTCACCGCGGACCAGCCGGGCGGAGACGAGCCAGGAGAACCCGCCGATGACGAGGCTGAGCGACAGGGCGTTCGCGTGGAACCGCGCCGACAGAATCAGGACGAAGAACAGGAAGGGCACCGAGAGCATGACGTCGACCAGGCGCATCAGGAACCCGTCGACCACTCCCCCCGCGAGTCCGGCGACGGCGCCGTAGACGGTGCCGATCGTGGTCGCGAAGAGCGCGGCGAGGAGCCCGATCTGCAGGGACACCTGGCCGCCCTCCATCAGCCGTCCCAGCACGTCGAACCCGTTCGTGTCCGTCCCGAGCGGGTGTCCCGGGCCGGGGGGCAGGGCCGCGTTGAGCGGGTCCACGGCGGTCTGGTCGGTGCGGTAGAGCAGCGGGCCGAGGAAGCAGGCCCCGGCGAGGAGGACCAGCAGCAGCCCGCCGGTGAGACCGAGCGGGTTCCGCCGCAGGCGGCGCAGCACCGACCGCGCCAAGACGGGATGTCCCGCCTTCGTGACCTCGGGCTCGGACCCTGCCGCGGCGTCCGTCGCGGTGGTCATGGCGTCCACACGTCGTGAGGTCATTTTCTCAGCTCGATTCGGCGGTCGGCGACCGCGACCACGAGGTCGGCGACTAAGTTGCCGGCCACGGTCAGGACGCCGCCGATGAGGGTGTAGGCGAGGAGCACCGGGTAGTCCTCGCGTTGCAGGCTGTTGAGGAACAGCAGTCCCAGGCCGGGATAGTTGAAGAGCGACTCGACGATCAGGTTCCCCGCCAGGAGCGTGGGGACGAGCGTGCCGACCAGCGTGATCAGCGGCAGGCAGGCGTTGCGCAGCAGGTGGCGTACCAGGATCAGCCGCTCGGGGAGTCCCTTGGCCCGCGCGACCCTGATGTAGTCCTGGCCGAGTTGGTCCAAGGCGGACGAGCGCTGGTACTGGGAGAAGATCGCGACGCTGGTGGCGGCGAGCGTGATGACGGGAAGCGCCATGGCCCGCGGATCGGTGAAGATCACCCATGGCGAGTGCGACTGGGACGCCTCGGCCGGGAAGATCGGCAGGGACTGGCTGAAGACGGCGATCAGTATCAGTCCGAGCAGGAACGACGGCGTCGCGTAGAGCACGTACGACGCCGCCGTGGCGACCCGGTCGATGACGCTGTTGCGCCTGACCGCCTGCAGGATGCCGAGCGGGACGGCGATCAGGAGCGCCAGGACCAGGCCGGCCAGCGACAGCATCGCGCTGCGGCCGGCGTTGCGCTGCAACAGCGTCCCCACATCCGCGTTCAGCTTGTAGGACCGCCCCAGGTCCGCGTGCGCGAGCTGGTCGAGGTACCTGACGTACTGCACGACGACCGGGCGGTCGAACCCGTGTGACCGGTTGAAGTCCGCCACCGCCTCGGGCGAGGCGCGCTGCCCCAGGACGACGCGCCCCGGGCTGTCGGAGACGACGTGCAGGAGGAAGAACACCACGGCGGAGATCCCCAGCAGGACGAGAAGCGAGATCGCCACGCGCCGGACCACGTACCAAGTCATCTGTGCGAATCCCCTCTCCGCGAGATATGCGAGCATGTCCCTGCCGGTGCGTACCTGGAATGTGTCATCGCGTCGTCGGCTCCGCTGACCGCTTCGGCTGCAACGGGTAGTGGCAGGCGACCTGGTGGGTGCCGGTGACCGGCTTCAAGGGAGGCTCCGTCTCGGCGCACAGATCGGTCGCCAGCGCGCACCGGGTGCGGAACCGGCAGCCGCTGGGCGGATCGATGGAACTCGGCAGCTCGCCTCGCGCCCGCGCACCCGCCTGCGGACGCCGCGCCTCCGGGTGCGCCTCCGGGACCGCCGCGAGCAGCCCCGCGGTGTAGGGATGCGCGGTGGCGCCGTACACCTCCTCGGTGGTGCCCGTCTCGACCAGCTTGCCCAGGTACATGACACCGACCCGGTCCGCCAGGTACCGCACGACCGCGAGGTCGTGTGAGATCACCACACTGCTGAGCCCGCGTTCGAGCTGGACGCGGCGCATCAGGTTGAGGACCTGGGAGCGGATGGAGACGTCCAGCGCGCTGACCGGTTCGTCGGCGACCAGCACCTTCGGGTCCAGGGCGAGCGCGCGGGCCAGGCCCACCCGCTGCCGCTGCCCTCCGGAGAGCTCGTGGGGGTAGCGCTCCATGACGCTCGCGGGCAGGCCCACGTCCCGCAGCAGCTCGCGGGCGCGAGCGGTCCTCTGGGTGCGCCTGCCGACGCCCTGGATCGCCAGGGGCTCGCGCAGGATCGTGCCGATGCGCATCCGGGGGTCGAGTGAGGCGTTCGAGTCCTGGAACATCATCTGCAGCCGAGTGCGGCGCGGCCCGAGCGCGCGTGCGCTCAGCCCGGTGACCGGCTCGCCATCGAAGATCACCTCGCCGGAGGTCGGCCGGTCCAGGGCCACGAGCATCCTGCCCAGGGAGGACTTGCCGCAGCCCGACTCTCCGACGAGCCCGAACGTCTCGCCGGCCGCCACTTCGAAGCTCACGCCGGAGACCGCCTTCACGGTGCGGCGCCCGCCGAAGAGACCCGCACCGCCCGCCGGGTACTCGCGCTCGAGGTCGACGACGCGCAGCCGTGGCACCGCCCCTCGTTCGGCGGGGATCGCCGGCGGGGCGGCGAACCGCGCGCGGACCGTCGCCGCCGGGCCGGTGGGCGGATGCCAGCACGCATGGGCATGGCCGTCCTCGTCCGCCGTCGGTGCCGGGTGCTCCTCACGGCACCGATCCGTCGCGGCGTCACAACGCGGCGCGAAAGGGCAGCCGGCCTGCGCCACCGTCAGGTCCGGCGGCGCGCCCGGGATGCTGAAGAGCTCCTCGCGCCGGTCGTGGGTCAGCGACGGGATCGAGGACAGCAGCGCGTGCGTGTAGCGGTGCCGCGTCCGGCCGAAGAGCACGGGAGTCGGCCCGGACTCGGCCAGGCGACCGGCGTACATCACCCCGACACGGTCGGCATGCCGGGCGATCACCCCCATGTCGTGCGTGATGAGGATCATCGACATGCCCAGCCGGGCCTTGAGGTCGTCGAGGAGGTCGAGGATCTCCGCCTGGATCGTGACGTCGAGCGCCGTGGTCGGCTCGTCGGCGATGACGACCCGCGGCTCGCACACCAGCGCCATCGCGATCATCACGCGTTGCCGCATGCCTCCCGAGAGCCGGTGCGGATGGTCGTCCATCCGCTCGGCCGGCCGCGGCAGCCCGACCAGGGCGAGCATCTCCTCGGCGGTCCGGCGCGCGGCCCGCTTCGACGCGCCGTGGTGCAGACGCACCGGTTCGGCGACCTGCTCACCGATCCGCCGAGTCGGGTTCAACGCCGTCATCGAGTCCTGGAACACCATCGCGATGTCGTTGCCGCGAACCGCCCGGTACCGCGCGGCGGGAAGCCCGACGAGCTCCTCGCCGCCGAGGTCGATCGATCCGCCGGTCACCCGGCCCCCGGCCGGCAGCATGCCCATGATCGCGAGACCGGTCATCGACTTGCCGGACCCGGTCTCACCGACGATCCCCAGGGTCTCACCGCGGTCCAGTACCAGGCCGACGTCCGAGACGGGGCGGACGACCCGATCGCCGCGGCGGATCTCGACCGACAGATCGCGGATCGTCAGTACCCGGTCGCCGTTCGCGGGACCTCGCGCGTTCTCGGAACCATCGGCCGTACGCGCGGCAGCGCTTTCCTTAGCCACCCGACGATAGTGGGCCGCGGGCCCCTGGTGGCGTTCGTCGTGCGCTTCGAACATTCAGGACCGCGTTCGTCCGGCCGCACGAAGTGATCATCTGAGGTCAGGGCGGCGGGAAGCGCACGAAACCGCCTGAGCCGCGCACACCGAAATGCGCGCTCCGCGCGCGGGGCGCGGCTCAGGCGGTGGCGAGGGCGGCGGGCCAGCCGAGTTCGGTTCGGAGCAGTCGCCGCACGTTCTCACCGAGGACCGCGACGATGTCGTCCTCCGGCCAGCCACGACGCTGCAGTGCCTCGGTCACCAGCGGCAACCCGGCCGGCCCCTCCAAACCGGGCAGGTACGCGTCGGCGGGCACCCCCTCCACGAAGGCGTGTTCGCAGCACGGAGGAGTGGTGTCGGCGAGCACCTCCTTGATGAAGTCGGGGCCGAGGCCGACGTGCTCGACACCGGCCACGCCCGCGACGTGCTCGATGTGGTCGATCAACCGGTCGATCGAGTGGTCGTGTTCGTGGAGGTACGGAGCGAAGAAGTTGACGCACACGATGCCACCACCTGCGGCGATGCCATGGATCTGTTCGTCCGTGAGGTTCCGGTGGTGGTCCAGGAGCGCCCGCGCGGAGGAGTGCGTCGCGATCACGGGCCGCGACGCCAGCTCCAGGACGTGCTCGACGCCGGCGGCACCCAGGTGGCTGACGTCGAAGAGCATGCCGATGCGTTCCATCTCGGCCAAGGCCGCGACCCCGGCGCGAGTGAGCCGGCCGCCGGTCCGGTCCTCCCCGCTGCCGTCGGCCAGTGCAGCGCGGCCGAAGTGCGCCAGGGACGCGATCCTGACGTCCAGCCGGAACAGCGTCTCCAGCAACTCCACGTCCTCGCCCACGCCGGGAGCGCTCTCCAGCGCCAGGACCAGGGCGATCCGGTCCTCCGCGTGGACGCCGTCGACCTGCGCACCATCGCTGCACAGAGCGACGGCGTCGGAATTGCCGGCCGCGAGCCGGTGCGCCGCTTCGATCATGCGAAGCGTCCGGCGCAGTGCGCCCTCGGGGCGGTACGGGTCCTCGATGAACACCGGAAGCGTCAGGAGGTTCACCCCGCCGGCCCGCAGCTGCGGCAGCCAGCGCTCTCGGAAGAACGCGGCCCAGCGGTGAACCGGCCGGGCGACCACCGCGCACAGCAGGTCGTTGTGCATGTCGGCGACGAAAGCGCGCCGGTGCAGGTCGGTCACGGCGACACGCGCCTGTCGGCGCGGCCGGTGTGCAGGTACAGCGCGCGTCCCTCTCCGTCGTCACCGAGAAACGCGAGCGGCGCACGGACGCCGCGCTCGGGCTCGACCGGCAGCAACGCGTCGCCGCGCCAGGCGACCAGCTCCGTCCGGTACGGCGCGTCGCCCAGCTCGGCGGTGATTCCAGTGGGAGTGCGCTCCAGCCAGAGCCGCCCGTCCGCGTCCCGGCTCACCGCGGTCTCGCACGTGCTCGACTTGTAGGTGCCGACGTACCGGGGCGCGTTCAGCGCAGGCGCGGCCGGATCGGGCATCGGCTGCGCCGGCGGTTCGACACCGCCGAGCTCGCGGAGCACACGGCCCCCGATCTCGGCCTGCACCGGCTTCGGCGAGCCGCCGTTGGTGAGGATCGCCACCGCCACGTCGTGCTCTGGCACCGCGCGCAGGAACGCCGACTGGCCGATGGTGTTGCCGTCGTGGCCGAAGACCGTGCCGCCCGGGAGGTCGAAGAGCTCCCATCCCAGGCCCCAGCCGGTGCCCAGGTCGATGTCGGGCAGTCCGACCTGCGGCTGCTGCATGGCCCTGACGCTCGCCGGGCTCACCACGGAGCCGCCGTCCGGGCCGACCCCGCCGGCGAGGTGCATGCGGGTGAAGGCCAGCAGGTCGCGAGGTCTCATCGCCAGCATCGACCCGGCCGGCGCGTTCGAGCGCGCCAGCGCCCATACGCCGGCCGGGCCGGGCCGGGCACCCGGCGTCCGCTCGATGTGCCCCACCGCCGCGCGGTGAAGGATCGCCTCGTACGGATCATTCGCGGCGTGAGCCAGGCCCAGCGGCGTGAACAGGTGCGTCCTCATGCAGGCGTCGAACGGCTTCCCCCGCACGACCTCGACGATCCGGCCCAGCACGCAGTAGGCGGCGTTGTTGTAGGAGAACATCTCGCCGGGCTCGAACAGCTGCGGCACCTGGTGCAGGACGCCCAGGTACTTCTCGAGGCAGTCGTCGCCCTTGCCCGTGTCGGTGAAGACGTCCCCCTCGAACCCCGCGACGTGGCACATCAGGTGCCGCACGATGATCCGCTCCGCTGCCCGCTCGTCGCCGATGCGGAACTCGGGCAGATAGGTCCGCACCGGAGCGTCGAGGTGCAGCATCCCGTCGTCGACCAGCTGCATCGCCAGCGTCGCGGTCAGCACCTTCGTGATCGAACCGATCTGGAAGAGGGAGTCGACCGTGGCCTCCACGCCCGTGACCGTGTTCAGTACCCCGGCCGCGGCGTCGACCGTCTCGCCGCCGGCGCAGACCGCCACCGCCGCCCCGGGCACCCGGTTCTCGGCGAGCAGGTCCGGCAACCGGTATCGCAGCCACGCGCCGATCTCAGCCAGCTCCGGCACTGGTGTCCTCCTCGCTCGACTCCGGACGAGCATAGAGCTGGAGGGAACCGCGCTTTTCGTCCGTTGCCACCACGAGCGACCCGCCGGTTCGTGGATCCGACCAAGCCCTGCGGACCGGAGAACGGAACGATGGCCGACCAACCAGCTCGGTCTTCGTTCGGCGGCTCGGCCAAGGCAGGTCGGGTGCACAGGCGATCGGCCGGTTGCCAGCTCACGATCCGGACGTTCTCGGCTGGTCCTCTGGGCGGGCGGCGCGTCACCCGAGTGGCCGCAGACACTGGACATCGCGGCACTGCTGGACGGCGGTCGGCGTCCGGTGCGGCCGAGACGGATGCCGGTGAAGGTCCTCAAAGTCGAGGTCGCCGCTCCAACAGCGGCCCAGTGGCAGACAGCCGTGCGCGTTCGTGTGACACTCGCTTCGTGCTCCTTGAGGGAGGGTGTCGTGCCGCGGTGGGAGAAGGTCACGATCGCCACGGTTCTCCCTTTGGCCGCCGGGGCTCTGGCTTGGTGGATGTGCACGATGGTCGGTGTCGACCTGAACGCCGCCGGGATCGTAGTGAGTCTGGTCGTGCTGGTGCCCGGGACGCCTCTGGTCATCTGGGCCGGTCAAACGGAGGCTTCTCCCACCCAACGGCCCCGCCCGGTGCCCGCGACCATCGGCGACGTCCCACGCGAGCCCAGGGCGTTCCAGCCGCGTGCTGATCTGCTGGCGCGCATCGAGGAGGTGCTCCGCGAGGGCGGAGCCGCGGCCGTCTGCGCCCTGGTCGGGGCGAGGGGCGTGGGAAAGACCCAGATCGCCGCAGCCTATGCCAGGGACCGCGCCGACGGGGAGTGCCCGTCGCCTGGCTGCATGCCGAAACTACGGGGCAGTTGGCCGCATCGCTGCACCTGATGGGAGCCGAGCTTGGGCTCCGGGGCGCAGCCGATGACTCCTCGGCGGTCGTCCGCAAGCTCAGGGCCTGGCTTGAGGAGCGGCGGGAGCCCTACCTGGTGGTGCTGGACAACGCCGACGACCCCGACGCCCTGACCCCCTTCCTGCCCGCCCGGGGCGGCGCCCGGGTGCTGATCACGACGAATGACCTCGCCTTCGAGCGGATCGCGGCACCGCTGCCGGTCACCCGGTTCACCCCTGGTGAGGCACGCCGGTACCTGCACGATCGGGTGGGTGTGATCGGCGACGCGGAGCCGGTCGATGAGCTCATCGACGAGCTGGACCGGCTTCCGCTGGCCCTGGCGATCGCCGCCGCGGCGCTCGTCGGCCCGCCGCGCATCGGCTGCGCCGCCTACCTGAGGCGGGTCCGCTCCACTCCTGTGGAGGTCCTGCTGGACAGACCGAGAGGCGAACCGTATCCGCGCGGCGTCGGGCAGACGATCATGCTGGCGCTGGACGGCGTCGGCCCCCATGCCCGGAGGCTTCTCGGTGAACTGGCGGTACTTTCGCCGTCGGGGGTGAGCCTGGAGCTCCTGGGGCCAGAGGCCTCCGGTGCACTGGCCGAACTGGGCGCGGTGTCACTGCTGGCCTTCTCGCAGGATGGATCGACCGTGCTGGCGCACCGCCTGGTACGCCGGGCGGTCCGGGACGAGGCCGCGCGTGACGGTGGCCTGGCATCGCTGATCGAGACGGCCGCCCTGCGGCTGATGTTCGTCGAGCGGATCGCCGATGAGGACACTGGCCGGAAGCTCCCCATGATCCTCGCGGTGGACGAGCATGCCGCCGCCCTATGGGAGTCCTTGAAACCGCTTCTGGATGAGGACGCCGCAGGAGCCCGCGCCGCCGCCGAAGCCCTGTCCAGGATCCGCCATGTGATCGCGGAGCATCTCCTCTACGTCAATGACGGGACTCGAGCCGTCCCGGTCGCGCAGACCGCCGTGGAAGGGCGGGAGCGGGTCCTGGGCCCTGACCACCCCGAGACCTTGGACGCCGTCTACACGCTGGCGCACGCTTACGAGTTCGCAGGTCAGGCGGTCACGGCCGTGGACCTGTTCGCGGACCTGGTCGCTCGGTGGTCCCGGATCCGGGGCGAGGACGCGACCGAGACGTTGCGGGCCCGGGCGGGGCTGGCTTCGGCGCTCAGCACGGCCGGCCACGCGGACGAGGCGGTCGAGCTTCTGGAGACCGTCGTCGCCGCCCAGTCGCGGACGCTGAGCCCCGACCACCCCCACCTTCTCGGCTCGCGGTTCTTCCTCGCCTCCGCGCTGGTGGAGACCGGGCGGCCAGACCGGGCGGCGGAGCTGTTCGAGTCACTCGTCGCCGACAGGGCGGAGGCGCTGGGCGCCGACCATCCTGAGGCTCTCGTTGACGAGGGGCGGCTGGCGTGGGCCTACCTCCACGCGGGACGCTTCGAGGAGGCCATCGCCGTGTACGAGCATGTCGTGCCGCGCCAGGAACGTGTCATCGGGGCTGACCACCCCGACACCTTGATAACCGTGCACGGTCTGGCGTCCGCCTACGAAGCCGTCGGGCGGACAGCGGAGGCGCTGACCCGCTACGAGCACGTCGCGCGCAGATTGGAGGCCGTCCTCGGGCCCGACCAGCCCCTGACGCTCAGCGCCGCCCGCGGCTTGGAGCGAGCCCGCCGGCTCGCCACCCCCAACTGACTGTCGTCCCCTCCGTCATCGGCAGTCCCATCGCCATCGCGAACGTCTTCACCGTGCGCATGCACGCCCAGCGCGTCTTACAACGCGTCCTACAACGCGTGGCCGACGCGGGCTCCCGCCGCGCACCGGACGTGGGACTCACCGAAGTAGAGCGCCAAGCCCTGACCGAGGTCAGCCGAACGGCTTCCCGCCCTGGTTCAGCCACCGCACCATGGGCTTCCACGCCTTCGGCACCCTCAACCCCACATCATGACCGTCAGCCCCGGCTACTTCACGGACTGCTGGACGACTCCCGGACATCTCGGCGCCGACCCCGCCTCCTCGGCCCACCGCGACCGCGTCCGCCACCGGCGCGCGACCGTCGGCCCGCCTCACGGCGGCGTCGACGACGCCGCCGTGGCCACCCGCAGTGGTCACAGGCCCCTATTTTCAGGGAATACGCGACGGCCAATTACGCGAGCTCACCAGTCTGTCTTTGGCGCTGGAAGCTGTCCGCCCCAGCGTCGCCTGACAGGATTTCAATATGGAGCAGCCCTCGGTGTCGCTGGACCAGATCAGGCTCGCCGACTGGGACGCCGTGCACTCCTGGGCTTGCCTGGACGAGGTCTGCCGCTTCCAGTCCTGGGGACCGAACACTGAGGAGCAGACGCGGGCCTTCGTGGCGGCTGCGGTCGAGGCGTGGTCGCATGTGCCCCAGAAAAGGTTCGCTCATGTGGCCCGTATCGGAGGCGAGGCGGTCGGCATGGGCGAACTGCATGTGCGGAGCTTCGAGCAACGCCGAGGCGAGATCACCTATGTCGTGCACCCGCGTATGTGGGGTCATGGTGCGGGCACGGCGATCGGGAGGGAACTGCTCTCACTCGGTTTCGAGCGCCTGCGACTTCATCGGATCTTCGCCACCTGCGATCCACGGAACCTCGCCTCGGCGAGGGTCCTGGCCAAGCTGGGCATGACCTGGGAGGGGCGGCATCGTCACACCACGCTGATCCGGGACGGATGGCGGGACTCCGAGATCCTCGGCATCCTCGAAGACGAGTGGCGCGCGGGCCTGCGCCCTGATGACCTCCGTGCGGCCGTTGACGACCGGCACACCGCCCCGTAGGCAGGGCGCCATGGCGCCGCCGTTCGGGTACCGGCGAGCTCTGATCAACGCTTTGCGCCCGCGGCCGCACGCGGATTCACCGGCTGGAGCCCGTCGCCCCGGGCAGTCCCAAGGAGCGCGGAGTCGCCTTCGATGCGCACGCTGCCGTCGGTCAGGGCCTGGTTGGGGGTCTTGGCGCGGGTCATCAGCGCGTGAATTCCTTGATCGTCATCCTCTCGATCGTAAGATCGGAGGCGGGGTGCGAGCCGATGCCGACCGTCAGGGCCCGTCGGTGATCTGTAGGCGGAGGGTGAAGTCGCCCATGCGAACCTCGTAGCCGACCGTCGTTCCCCCCAGCCGCCTATGGCCGGGAGGTGTGCGCGAAAGGCCATCACCACCGACTCGGGGGGCGACCTCGCCGTCGCGGAGTTCGGTCATGGTACGGGCGCCCAGTGGCCGAGCGCGATCAGTGCCGCTTCGAGGTCGCGTCCGTAGTCGGTGAGCTCGTAGACGACTGCGCGCTCGGGGTGCGGCAAAGCGCGGCAGGTGGCCAAGCCTGACTCCTTGAGCTGTTCGACGCGGGCCGACAGGATGTTGGGCGGGATGGCGGGCAGGCCCTTGCGCAGGTCGGTGTAGCGCTGGGGGCCGAGCGACCCTGTCCGCCGCAACCGGCCACGTCGAGCAAGAGTCGGGCAGGTCCGCTGCGTTTCCTGCTCAGAAAGGCCGACTTCACCGATCCGTACGCGCACCTCTGGTACGCGAAGGCCGTCACCACCGGCGTCGCCGAGGCCGGAGCGGGCGGCTGGATGACCGATTTCGGCGAGGACCTGCCGTCCGATGCCAAGCCGCACTCCTCCGGCGACCCGGGACGCGCTGACCCTTCCGGGAAAGGTCCCATGAGCGGGCTTGGAGAGTCCCTTGGTACCCAGCGGGTAGGTGACCGAGCGCAACCTCACTCGCCCGGGAGAATGCATGGATCGGCGTCAGCAACGGAGCCTGCGGGGCGGCAATGCGGTGGCCGCCGTGCTGCACACCGCCCAGGCGGTCTTGATCGTCGTGCTGGCCACCGATTTCTCCTTGCCGGTCACCGCGGCCTATCTGTCCGGGCCGCCAGGAACGGCTCCGCAGGACAGGGTGGTGCTGTTCGACCTGCCGACCGGCCTGGCCGTGGCCGTCTTCCTGGCTCTGTCGGGGGTCGCGCATCTACTCGTCTGCACGGTCTGGTGGCGGCGCTACCTCCTCGACCTCGAACGGCGGCGCAACAGCGCCCGCTGGGTGGAGTACTCCCTGTCCGCCTCGCTGATGATCGTGCTGATCTCCCAGCTCGTCGGCATCGCGGACGTCGCGGCACTGATCGCGATCTTCGGCGTGAACGCGGCAATGATCCTTTTCGGCTGGCTCCAGGAGAAGTACGAGGAACCCGGCGCTCACGGGTGGCTGCCGTTCACCTTCGGCTGCATCGCCGGGACCGTGCCCTGGATCGCCATCGTCATCTACACGATCGCGCCGAAATCACCGTCGCAGGCCGAGCCGCCCGGCTTCGTGTACGGGATCATCGCCTCGTTGTTCGTCCTCTTCAACATCTTCGCGCTGAACCAATGGCTGCAGTACCGCGCCAAGGGACGCTGGGCCGACTACCTCTTCGGCGAGAAGGGTTACATCGTGCTGAGCCTGACGGCAAAGTCGGCCCTGGCCTGGCAGATCTTCGGCGGCACCTTGGCCGGCTGAGATCAATGAGGATCCGACGGGCTTACAAGGGCCCACGGCCTTTACATTGTAGATTTCGAACCCTTCGGGCGGACGTCCCAGCTTTCGACCGTCGAGACAGCGATCGCCGCCTCCACAAGGTCGGGACGTATCACTCAGGCGGCTCACCAACCTCATTTGGCTGATGCGGCTGCCCGCCGCCCCCAGCGCCTCCACCGGTGTTCGCGTGGCGCTGAGGGCGAGGCCGACCATGGCCACGGTCTGCACAGGGGCGGGTCAACGCGTGCAGGTTCTGCATGGGCGCCGGGTTCGACTCGAACTGGCCTGGGCCGGAACGCCGCATTGGGAACTCGCGCGCTGCGGCGGGTGGCCGACGCCGTGGCGCTTCCAGCCGCCCCCGTCTTGGCGCAGGTTCCTAGGACGCCATGTAGTCATCGGTGTAGGCGAGGATGGCGTGTACCTGCTCGGCGACCCGACGAGGGCAGAGTTCGCCGCGCTCGTCCGGTGTTGCCGGGCGAGGCGGGGCGGCGAGTTTGACGCCCGGGTGGCCTTCGCGGTGCGAGCAGGGCTCCTCGCGCGGCGTGAGGTCGACGGTCGCCAGTGCCTTCCGGTAGAGCGCGACGATGCCGGGGGCGGTGGAGCTCCAGTAGCAGTGCTTGGCGAGCAGGCAGACGGCGATCGCCAGGCGGGGTCGTTCGGCTTCGGGGGCAGCGGCGAGCAGCCGTCGCGCCGACCAGATCGCCGCGCTCTGTGCCTGCTGGTCGACCTGGCTGCGCCGCTGCCGTTCCAGGTCGGTGATCAGGGCGTCGAACGCGGTACGACCGTCGGCGGTGAGGTAGCGCGCGTCGAGGTGGTCCGTCTCGGGAACGCCGAACCGTTGGCGGAGAGCGGATCGCAGTGCGGAGGCCGTGTCGGCCGCCAGGAGCGCGAGGTGGCCCGGGCAAGCGGCGGCCTCGGCGGTCCCCCGGGCGCCCGGGGCGCCGATCATTTCGATCAGAGCGGCCATCTCCTCCGGATCGTCGGCGTCGGCGAGTTCGGGATGTTCGTGCCCGCCCGCACAGCCCGCGGCGGTGAGCGCCGCCTCGGCCCGCTCGGCCGCCTCGGCCAGCGCCGTGACCAGTTCACGGTCCGCGATCTTCCAGTGCACGTACCAGCGGCTCGCCCACAGCGCCGCCAGCATGGCTCGACCGTGCGGCCCACCCGGGTCGGCGCTCACCTCGCTGCCGATCCGGCCGAGCAACTCGGGCGGATCGGCGTAGGGGTAGCCGTGTGCCATGGAGGCGATCTCGCTTGCCAGGCTCGGGTAGTCGGTGGTGTCCACCAAGGGGCTCCGGTTCGTCACGACGGTGATTCGATCTTGAGACGGCCCGGACGAGCACCGAGTTCCGGCCGACTGCACCGCCGCCGTCAGTCTGTAGGTTGTGGTTCGACTCCCAACGCGAACACGACCAGGGAAGACACTCGTACTCGGGGAGCAGGATCGGACGCGCCTCCGACCTCCTTCGGGCGGGCGCGGCGCCATTGTTCGGTTAACTCTTTCAGGGGAGACGACTCAGGGCTCGAAGCCCATTTGTTCGCGCGGCCAACGCCCTGGCCGACCGGCCGCCGGCCTCCGTGGCGGCGGACCGTCGCTTGGGGCTCGATGGTCGTCGACGCTGCATGGTGCCGGGCACTCACCAACCGCCCCACAGCACGTGGATGGCGGTCCCTTCGCCAGCGGCGTGCGCGACCGTGGGAAGCACGCTGGTGTGGGTGCCGACGATCAGCACGATGCCGGAGTGCCTGAGCATCGCCTTCAACTCCCCCACAGCCAGCCCCAGCATCGCCGCGCCATGCCGCAGGTCGTGCAACCGCACCTGCGGCGACCGGTACCCGGCCAACTAGCGCGCCGGGTTCGGTGGAGGCTCTATGGGCTGACGCGAGTTCGACGTCCGGTGCTCTACCACCCGCGGCCCCGATATCGGGCGACGACTCGGGGAGGAACGACCTCCGCACTGGTCAGAAGCCGTCCGCTCGTCCACGTTTGCGGAGCGGCGGGTCCTCCGCTGGGCGGCGCCGGGTTTCAGTCACGGAACCCGGTCAGGCGCGCATAGAGCCTCGCCAGGCCAGGCGGGGTGTAGGGCGGGGGTATGGAGTGGCGCTCCCCGGCGGCCGGAGGCGCGAACACTCCGACCGGGTAGAAGAAGATCCGGCGTTCGGCGTCGGCCGTGCGCAGGTACACCTCCCAGTAGCGCAGCGATGCGTGCAGGGAGATCTCAGTGACGTCGTTCCAGGCGTAGCGCCAGCGTCGCAGCGCACCCACGATCGTGACGCCCTGGTCGTCGACGATGGCGCGGCTGCGCAGCGCGGCGACGGCCGTCACGAGGGCCGCGGCGAGGACGGCCAGAAGGATGATCGCGCCGAGCGTCTCCAGGTACGACAAACCTCGGAGCAGTGCTCGCCCCAGAAGGCCGGCACTGACGGCCAGGAACACCACCAGCACTGTCATGATCGACAGATAGCGGTAACAGCGCACGGTTCGTCGTTCCATACGGCAGATGTCTAGCAGCTTCGGAGCCGGTCACACGAACCCGAAACCCGAGGTCGGGACCTCGCGGCCAAGAGCGACCTCCTCCCTTCCCGGGTGAGTCGGCGGCCCCTTTGACAACACCGTCGCCCAGGCGTTCTGAAGGCGATTGCAGCATCATCCGGCGGCAACCGCCTCGCGGCGGTCTGTCCTTGGGAATGATCAAGCCCTGTGTCGAGCCCGTCCCCTGCACGGACGTGGTTTTCGGCAGGCGCGACCGGCCGCCACCTCGGGTGACATCCGTCCAGACTGCGTCCCCCGCTTCGTGCGGTGGCTGATGTGCGCCCAGCCGTGCTGAATGCCGTTCATCCTGCTGACGCACAGCCGCACCCAGCGGCCGTAGACCATGTACCACTCGTGGCAGTGGCACGACTTCGAAGGCGTCGCGGGGCTTCCACCGGCTGGCACAGTCGCCAGGAGGTGCCTGCTGGGCAGAAATCTCATGCCCCTGAAGCGCCGTCGATCAACGAAGTCGGCAGTTCGGCGGTGCCGTCCGGGGAGGGTCAGGAGGCTTTCGGGGGCCCGGGGGCGGTCAGGCCTGCGGTGAGGAACGAGATGACGGTGCCGGTTTCGGGTGGCGTGCTCGCGGTGGCGGGTGTGGGGGTGAGCGGGTGCCCGTAGATCTCCAGGAGGAGGGTGAAGGCCAGCCGCCACCGGTCGGCGATTTCGCGTGCCGGCAGTTCGGGCATGGCGCGTGCGAGCATCACCTCGAACGGCACCTGGCTGAACCAGGGGGACACGCTCGACGGCCGTAGGCCAGGGAGCACGAAGCGGGCCAGCAAGTGGCACAGCATGCGGCCCTTGGCGGTCGTGGACAGCTCCTCGAACGGCTCGACGATCGCCGCCACCAGGTCGTTGACCTCGGGGCCCGGTCCGCGATCGGGGTCGGTCGCCGAACGCTCGGCGATCGTCTCCAGCCGCTCCGCCCATAGGGGCAGCAGTTCGCGTTCCAGCAGTGCGGTGACGAGACCCTCGCGCGATCCGAAGTGGTAGTGCACCGCGCCCGGGTTCAGCCCGGCCGCGGAGTTGATCGCCCGGACCGACACCTGCTCGGCCCCCTTCTCCAGGAAGAGGCGTTCGGCGGCGTCGAGGAGCCGGTCGCGGGTGGTCGCGGAGACGTCTGGCATGGCCTCATTGCATCACATATGCTGCAATCAGAATTCAATCACTGATTGAAAGTCGATTGAAGGGACGTCTGGGATCATGGGAACGTTCGCCGTGACGGGATCCGCCTCGGGCATGGGCGCCGCGAGCGCCGCGCTGCTGAGGGACGCAGGGCACACCGTGATCGGTGTCGACCTCCACGACGCGGACATCGTGGCCGACCTCGGCACGGACGAGGGGCGGCGCACGGCGGTCCAGGAGATCCTGGCCGCCGCCGACGGCGTGCTCGACGGCGTCGCCGCCATCGCCGGGGTCGGGCCGAACATGCGCGATGCGGCCGCCGTCATGTCGATCAACTACTTCGGCCCGGTGGCGCTGCTGGAGGGCCTTCATCCGGCGCTGGTGCGTTCGGGCGCCGGACGCGCCGTGGTGATCGGGTCGAACTCGGCCACGACCGTACCCCTGATCGACGAGGACCTGGCGGAACTCGCCCTCGCCGGCGACGAGGACGCCGCCCGCGAACGCGCCCGCGCCGCGCAGAGCGCCATGCCCCCGGAGATCATCGAGATGGCGCCCAGCATCGGCGCCTATGCCACGTCCAAGTTCGCCCTGGCCCGCTGGGTGCGCCGTACCGCCGTCCAAGCCGATTGGGCGCGGCGCGGAGTGCTGCTGAACGCGATCGCTCCCGGTGCCGTGCTCACGCCGCTCATGCTCGGATCGACCGGCGCGGCCGCCGAGATGGACCCCGACGAGTTCCCGACGCCGATGCCGCTGGGCGTCTTCGGCCACCCGGAGGACATCGCGTTCTGGGTGCACCAGTTCCTCAAGCCGCAGGCCCGTTTCACCACCGGAGCGGTCCTGTTCGTCGACGGCGGCACCGACGCCGCCATGCGCCCCGACGCCCAGCCGACGGCGATGACCTTCTGATCCCCGCGAGGAGGACGACGTGACCACCAACGATGTGACCACCACCGAAGCGAGCATCCCGGACGTGTTCGAGCCCGCCCGGCTCGGGCCGCTGACCCTGCGCAACCGCATCATCAAGTCCGCCACCTTCGAAGGCATGACCAAGGGCGCGCTGGTCTCCGACGACCTGATCGAGTTCCATCGCCGGCACGCCGCGGGCGGCGTCGGGATGACCACGATGGCCTACTGCGCGGTGGCCCCCGAAGGGCGCACCGAGCGCGACCAGGTCTGGATGCGCCCCGAGGCGCTGCCCGGCCTGCGCCGCCTCACCGAGGCCGTGCACGCCGAAGGCGCCGCGGCGTCCGCCCAGATCGGACATGCCGGGCCGGTCGCCAACGGAAGGTCCAACGGCGTCCCCGCCCTGGCGCCGTCCGCCTCGTTCAGCCCGATGAGCATGCAGCGGATCCGCAGCGCCACCGCCGCCGACATCGAACGCGTCGCCAACGCGCACGGCGAGGCCGCGAAGCTGGCCGTCGAGGCGGGCTTCGACGCGGTCGAGATCCACCTCGGGCACAACTACTTCGCCAGCTCGTTCCTCAGCCCGAAGATCAACAAGCGGCGGGACGGGTTCGGCGGCTCGCTGGCCAACCGCGCCAAGGTCGCCCTCGGCGCCGCGCGCGCCGTCCGCGACGCCGTCGGCGACCGCGTCGCGATCCTGGCCAAGCTCAACATGGACGACGGCGTCCCGGGCGGGTTCTGGCTCGATGAGAGCCTCCAGGTCGCCCGCTGGCTGGAGCAGGACGGCAGCGTCGACGCCCTGGAACTGACCGCCGGAAGCTCCCTGCTGAACCCGATGTACCTGTTCCGCGGCGACGCACCCGTCCGCGAGTTCGCCGCGACGTTCGGCCAGCCGCTGCGCCTGGGCATCAACCTGGTCGGCGACCGCTTCATCCGCGCCTACCCCTACCAGGAGGCGTTCCTGCTGGACAGCGCCCGCCAGTTCCGCGCCGCACTGGACCTGCCGCTGGTGCTGCTCGGCGGCATCACCCAGCGCTCCACCATGGACCTGGCCATGGCGGAGGGCTTCGAGTTCGTCGCCATGGCGCGCGCACTGCTGCGCGAACCCGACCTCATCAACCGCATCCAGAAGGAGCCGGCCACCCGGTCACTGTGCATCCACTGCAACAAGTGCATGCCGACGATCTTCACCCGGACCCACTGCGTCCTCGCCTGACCGGCCACCCGCCCGCCGTGCACGTGAGCCGTGGAGCGGCCCGGCCGGCCCGGGATCCGTCACCGGGCCGGCCAGACCTGATCGCACGGCCTTTTTCCTGGAACTGCCGGCGGGTCAGAAGAGCAGGTTGACCCAGGAGCGCCAGCCGTCGTTCGCGTCGACCATGCTGAACGGGCCGTTCCCGCCCTCGGAGTAGTACTCCCACCAGGCGTAACCGAGACCCTTGGACTTGTAGAGGGCGACCTTGTCCTTGATGTACTGGTCATGGCCGGTAAGGCCGTTGCCGATACCGAACTCGCCGATCCAGATCGGGAGCCCTTCGGCTTGGGCCATGTCGAGCTGGACCTGCAGATGGGAGGCGAGCGCGGTCTTGTTCGCCGGGTCGTAGCCGGTCGACCCGTCGGAGGGATTGGGAACCAGCCCGAGCCCGGTGTCGTCGTCGTAGCCGTTCGTGTAGCCGCTCTCGGGATCACCGTTGTAATAGTCGTGGACGGACCAGATCAGGTTGCTGCGGTTAGTCGGAGTGAACGACGAAAACGACGAGGCGGGCACCTTCGCGTCGCCGTACGACGGTTCCAGCATGATGTTGGTGGCGCTGTCCTTGGCCCGGATCGCATCGACGATCCGGGTGTAGTCGGACAGCAGCCGCGCGGACTTCGTGGACGAGCGGAACGGCTCGTTGACCGGGTCGTACGCAGCGACCGCGGGCTCGTCCCGGTACCGGTTGGCGATGGTCTGCAAGAAGCCCAGTCCGTTCTCGACGACCGCGTCCAGGCCCTCGACGGAACCGTCGTCCGTGGGCGTCACCCGCGCCCACTGCGGCACGTGCTCCTGGCCGTCGGGGCTCCCTGACATGTGAACGCAGTCGAGAATGACGTACAGCCCGGCGGACTTGGCCCGCGTCACCGCCGTCGCGAGGGTGGAGAACGCCGTCTCGTTCCATTCCCCTTCGGTCGGCTGGAACATGTCCCAGAACAGGACCATGCGGACCGAGGTGAATCCCTTCGCCTTGATCGAGTCGTAGGTCGCCTGGTCCCAGGTGTCGGTGTCGTACGCGTCCCAGAGCGGCTGGATGTTGGGGCCGACAAGCTGATGCGGGGTTCCGGCCGGGTCGACGAACGCGTGTGAGGACGTGGCGTGCAGCCGCGTCGTCACGGCGGCGTCCTGGAGGGCCGGCAGGCGGGCAGGGGCGGCTTCGGCCGTTCCGGCGGCTCCGACCGTCATGAGAAGCGTGGCTAAGGCGAGCCCGACCGATCGGCGCATGGGCGTCCTCTCTCTCCAGGGGATCGAATTCGCAGGGATCCTATGCCGGGCTTCCCCAATCCGGGCTCCGGAGCGCAAAAGCGTTGAAACGCTCTTGTGAACGTCGCGGCCCGCCCGGCGCGAATGTCGTCGGGCGTCAGCGAACCGCGGTCGAAGACCATCAGCGTGCGGCCGCCGCCGCGCAAGCGCGCACCGAAGCGGGCTCGGAAGGATCGGGCCCTTCTTTGTTCACCAAGGCCGTGGGCGGCAGTGCCGCGATGAGTGGGAGAACGCTCTCGATGCGAGCCGGGCGTGGTGACGCCGGATCGGCCACGAGCGGCCGGTG
Source organism: Actinomadura nitritigenes (assembly GCF_017573545.1). Classification (GTDB taxonomy): domain Bacteria; phylum Actinomycetota; class Actinomycetes; order Streptosporangiales; family Streptosporangiaceae; genus Spirillospora; species Spirillospora nitritigenes. The sequence continues at coordinate 97,005 of NZ_JAGEOK010000033.1, forward strand.
GCTTTGACGACGGGCGACCGCATCGGCGTCCAGGGCGAAAGACCTGGGCGAGGTGAGCCGCGATATCGCCGCCGTCCATCTACCGACCGAGACGGTGTGGGGGTCGGGGACGTTCCACACAAGTGCGGCGGGGCAGGGAACGACCTCTCGCAATGCCGTGCGAGTTCGGGCGAGGGTGTCGGACCCATCGCCGTGCGGCGCGGCCGAGGCCATCAACGCTCTCGCTCTCTTCCTGCGCCTGGCCGGAGACGGCCGGGAGCCCCGCCCGGTGGGCGGGGCTCATTGGCGGGCGGCCGGTGGCCGCTTCGCTCTCGGCGGTCAGCGGGCCGACAGCACGGAGGCCTCCGGCTCGTGCTCGGGCTCTGACGGGACGGGGCGGCGGCCGGGAAGGATCAGGGCCACCAGGACGGTCCCGACGGCCAGGATGATGCCGCCGACCAGGCTGGCCTGCGCGACCGCGTGGGCGAAGGCGCTGTCGGCGGCCATCACGAGGGCGTGGGCCTGCTCGGGGCCGCCCGCCGGGTTCCGTCCGACCTGCTCCGCCACCCCCAGCGCGCCGCCGATGGAGTCCTTGGCGGCGTCCAGGGCGGCGGGCGGCAGGTGCCCGGCGAGCGCGCCGCCCAGCCTGTCCTTGTACGCGGTGGCCAGGACGGAGCCGAGCACGGCGATGCCGAGCGAGCCTCCGAACTCCAGGGCCGTGTCGTTGACGCCGCCGCCGACGCCGAGTTCGGCTTCGGGGAAGGCGCCCATGATGGTGTCGGTGCAGGGCGACGCGCTCAGCCCGATGGCCGCGCCCAGCAGGAGCAGGGTCGGCAGGAAGTCGGCGTAGGTCGAGCCCGCGTCCACCCGGGTGAGCAGGAAGATCGCGGCGGTGCCGAGCACCATCCCGGCCACCACGACGGGCTTCATGCCCAGGCGCGGCGTCAGGCGTCCCGTCACCACCGCGCCGGCGAACACCGCGCCGGCCAGCGGCAGCAACCGCACCCCGGTCTCCAGGGGGCCGTAGCCGAGGACGAACTGCAGGTGCTGGCTGCTGTAGTAGATGGTGCCGAAGGCGCCCAGGAAGAACAGGAGCACCGCGATCACCGCTCCGCTGAACGCCCGGTCCCGGAACCGTCCCAGGTTCAGCAGCGGACGCGGGTGGTGCAGTTCCCACGCGACGAACGCGGCCAGCCCGGCGGCGGCGACCACGGCCGCGGTGACGGCGGCGGTGCCCCATCCGTAGTGCGGCCCCTCAATGATCATGTAGACGAGGGAGCCGACGGTGACCACCGACAGCAGGCCGCCGACCAGGTCGAGCCGTCCCATCGCGGCGGCGCGCGACGGCGGCACCAGCGCCAGCACGGCGACGGCGGCGACCACCGCGATCGGCACGTTGATCAGGAACGTCGAGCCCCAGCCGTGGCCCTCCAGCAGCCACCCGGCCAGCAGCGGGCCGGCGGCGATGGCCAGCCCCGACGTCGCCGACCACGCGGTGATCGCCCGTGCCCGCTCCCCGCGCGGGAACATCGCCACCAGCAGCGACAGCGTCGCCGGCATGACCACCGCCGCGCCGACCCCCATCACCGCGCGCGCGGCGATGACCGCCGCGGCACTGTGCGCCATGCTGCCGGCCACCGAGGCTCCTGCGAAGACCACCAGTCCGGTGACCAGCGCGCCGCGGCGGCTGTACTTGTCGCCCACCGCGCCCAGCACCAGCATCAACGCCGCGTACGGGACCGTGTAGCCGTCGATCACCCATTGCAGGTCGCTGCTGCTCAGGCCGAGATCCCGCGTCATGTCCGGCGCCGCGACCAGCAGGGACGTGTTGGCCATCAGCACCATCAGCAGGCTCAGGCACAGCACCACGAGCGCCCACCACCTGCGGGCGTAGGGCGCTTCCATCCGCTTCACCGGCGTCGAGGCGATCCCTCGCATCGGTCTTCCCTCCCACGAAACTTGCTCATCCATGTGCAAATTTAGATACGTGCACACCGATGTGCAAGTATGGGAGGCATGGCGAACCTCACAGAGGGCACTCCGCAGCGCAGCCACGCGCGCTCCAACCGCGCCCGCATCCTGGCCGCCGCCCGCCAGGAACTGAGCCGCGACCCGGAAGCGAGCATCGAGGACATCGCCCGCGCCGCGGGAGTCGTCCGCCGCACCCTCTACGGGCACTTCAAGAGCCGCCAGGCGCTGATCGCCGCACTGGCCGAAGAGGCCCGGCACGCGCTGGAGCAGGCGTTCACCCGGGCCCGCCGACCGGACGCCGACCCTGCGACCGCCATGGCGCGGATGACCCTCGCCGTCTGGGAGGTGGGCGACCGCTACCGGATGCTGATCTCCCTGGCCCGCCGGGACCTGGGCGAGGAGGGCGTCCGGACCGTCCTCAGCCCGGCCCGCGAGGAAACGATCTCGATCCTGAACCGCGGCCAGCGCGAGGGCCTCTTCGCCGACCACCTGCCCGCCCCCGTCCTCGCCCAGGCGCTGGAGGCGTTCCTGCTGACCCTCGTCGAGACCAACGACTCCCCCGGCTGGACCGACCCGACCGGCCAGGCCGCCGCGACCGCCGCCCTCATCGCCACCGGAATCCCGCCCGCCGACGCCGCCGACCGCGTCCGCGCGATCATCGGCCAAGGCAGCCCCACCACCCCCTGAAGCCCCTGCCCGCCGCCCAGCCCGGCCGCAGCGGGCGGGTGCGGGAAACCGTCCCGGCGGGCATGGGTGTGCCCCTCGAGGCCTCCCGGGCGATGCGGCAGTGATGCCGCAGGGCGCAGTTGATCAACGACCGGCATCAGCCCGAGCCGCCTCTCAGACCGGCGGGGATCAGGGGCGCCGTGCTGGGCGTACGTCGGGTCGGGTGTGGGCCGATGGGTGGGCTGGCGTGCGGCTCATGTGCCGCCGCAAAGGGGCTGTGTTTCAGTCGACCAGGTCGAGTGCGGCGCAGACGATGCTCTCCGCGTCCAGGCCGTGGTGCCGGTACACGTCCTCCAGGGAGCCCGACTGCCCGAACTGCGTCACGCCCAGCCCGGTGGTGGCCACCCGGTTGATCGTGCCCAGGAAGGACAGGGTGTGGGGGTGACCGTCGAGGACCGTGACGAGCGGTGTCGCGCGGTCGGCCGGGAACGCCTCGTCCAGGATCCAGGAGTCGGCGTCGTCATTGCCCTGCCGCGCGCGCACCGCGCGATAGAGCAGGTCGGCGCTCGTCACACAGATCACGTCCGTCCCGATTCCCATGGCCTCGAGTCGTCGCGCGGCGTCCAGCGCCTCGGGCACCACGGCGCCCTGCACCGCGATGGTGACGGCCGGGGCCGCGGAGCGCACGAGGGCGTATGCGCCCGCGACGACCTCCCGGCGTCGGCGCTCCCGGGCGTCGGCGTCGGCGGGCACCGCCGCCAGGCTCTGGTCGACCGGACGGGTGGACAACCTGAGGTAGGCGGACCGGCCGTCGGGCCTCCCGAGCCGGGCGAGCGCCGCCAGCAGCACCCATTCGGTGTCGATGGCGAAGGCCGGTTCGTACGCGACGCAGCCGGGCTGCTCCAGACCGATCGACGGAGTCTTGATCGACTGGTGCGCACCGCCCTCGGGAGCCAGCGACACGCCGGACGGCGTGCCCACGAGGATGGACTGCCCGCCCGCGTACATGCCGTAGGACCACGGCTCCAGTGCCCGCTCGACGAAGGGGTCGTAGACCACGCCGATGGGCAGCAGCGGCTGACCCCACCGGCTCCACGACGCACCGAGTTCGCCGAGCAGGCTCACCAGGTTGACCTCGGCGATCCCCAGTTCGATATGGCGCCCGGCCGGGGTCTCGCGCCAATGCAGGATGGTGTCGCCGTCGTCGGCGAACCAGTCCTGGCGCTCGCGCGGTGACCACACCCCGACCTTGTTCACCCATCCGCCCAGGTTCGTGCTGGAGCTGACGTCGGGGCTGACGGTGACGATCCTGCGTGCCGCTTCGGGAGCCTGGCGCGTCAGGTCGAGCAGCACCCGGCCGAGCGCGGCCTGGGTCGTGGCGGTTCCCGAGGGCGTCCGGCCGATGTCGGACGGCAGGTCCGGCGGCGTCGCCTGACCCGCCTCGACGCGATCGAGCCGCTGCGCGGTCTCGGCGCACCGTGCGCCGGCGGCGCTGCCCTCGGGGAATCTCCGCCAAGGGTCGTCGTAGTCGCAACCGGTCCTGTCCGCGAGCTCGCGCATCTGGGCATCGGTCAGCAGGGCCGAGTGGTTCTGCGGATGGCCCCTGGTCGCCAGGCCGTAGCCCTTGATCGTGTAAGCGAAGATCACGGTGGGGCGGGTGTCGTCGATCGAGGAGAACGCCTTGTCCAGGTCCTCCAGGTCGTGGCCGCCGAGGTTGCCGATCGCGGCGAGCAACGTGGAGTCGTCGACCTCACGGACGAGCGCGGCGACGGCGGCGGCGTCCGGACCGTCGCCGGCGAGCCGGTCCCGCAGCTCACCGGCCCCGCATCGCAGGAGGCGCTGGTACTCGGGGTTCGGCATGCCGTCGATCCGGCGTCGCAGCGCCTCACCGCCGGGCCGGTCGAAGAGCCCCTCCAGCAGCCGCCCGTACTTCAACGTGATGGTCTGCCAGCCCGCCGCCGCGAACATGCCCTGCAGCTTGTCGGCGGCGATGCCGGGCACGACCCGGTCGAGGGACTGCCGGTTCAGGTCGACGATCCAGACGAGCTCTCCGAGCTCGGCGACCGCCGGATCCAGCACCGCCTCCCATACCGCGCCCTCGTCGAGCTCGGCGTCGCCGAGCAGGGAGTACTGCCGGCCCGTGCCGACCCCGCCGAACGCGGCGTCGACGTAGCGACGGGTGACCGCGCCCCAGACCGGTGCGGTGGCGCCGATGCCGACCGATCCCGTCGAGTAGTCGACCGGGTCGGGATCCTTCGTCCGGCTCGGGTAGCTCTGCAGACCGCCGAACTCGCGGAGCCGGGGCAGGTACGAGGCGTCGAGCCTGCCGAGCAGGTAGTTGATCGCGTGCAGCACGGGCGAGGCATGGGGCTTCACCGACACCCGGTCCTCGGCGCGCAGGTGCCCGAACCACAGCGAGGTCATGATCGACACCATCGACGCCGACGACGCCTGGTGCCCTCCGACCTTCAGCCCGGACGGGTTGGGCCGCACCCGGTTGGCATGGTGAACCATCGCACTGGCGAGCCAGAGCACACGGTCCTCGACCTCGCTGAGCACCGCGTACCCGCCGTCCGCCGGCATCCGACCCGCCTCTGGATTGCTCATCTCACGTCCTCGCCGCGCTGAACCTGCCAAGGATTCAAGCAACGACCTGCTGTTATGCTCAAGCAGCGACTTTGAGATTGAGCAATCTGCCCAAAAACGAGCCGGTCCCCCGGGAGAACGTGAAGCATCATGCTCAACCCCGAGCCCGTCGATCCCGTCGACGCCCGCATCCTTCTCGAGCTCTCGGTGCATCCGCGGGCGACCACCGTCGCGGTCGCGGACCAGGTGGGCATCGCCCGCAACACCGCTCAAGCCCGGCTGACGCGGCTCGAACGCAACGGCGCCCTCGGCGCGTTCGAGCGGCGGATCTCCCCCCGATCGCTCGGCTACCCGCTGAAGGCGTTCATCACCGCCCAGGTGACCCAGCGCAGGCTCGACGACGTCGCGACCGCGATGGCGGCCATCCCGGAGATCCTGGAGGTCGACGGCGTCTCGGGATCGACCGACCTGCTCATCCAGGTCGTCGCGGCTCACGCCGACGACCTCTACCGGATCGCCGGCCAGATCCTCGCCATTCCGGGCGTCGAACGAACCAGCACCGCACTGGTCATGCGCCAACTCGTCGGCTACCGCATCACTCCCCTGCTCCAGCGCCTCACCGGGTAGCCCCGCCCGCGCATCCTTGACCGGCCAGCGTCTCCCGCACGACTTCGAGGTCGTGTCCTGCGCGCAGCGGGGTCTTTCAGGTCGCGTGCATGGCATCCGGAGCCGGAGGGCGGACGGTCCTGCCGCCCTCCGGCTCCGGGGCTCAGGCCGCCGGCACGGCCAGGGCGTCGATCTCGACGAGGACGCCGGGCGGCAGGGTCATGTACACGGTCGTGCGGGCGGGGAAGGGGGTGCCCACGAAGGCGGCGTACGCGTCGTTCATGGCCGCCAGGTCGGCGGGGTCGGTGAGGTAGACGCGGAACATCACGACGTCGTCGAGGGTGGCTCTGGCCGCGTCGAGGACCGCGGCGACGTTGCGCAGCGCCTGGGTGGTCTGCTCGGCGACGGTGGCGCCGACGACGGTGCCGGTACCAGGGTCGTAAGGGAGCTGGCCCGACACCTGGACGAGCGGGCCCCTGCGTACGCCTTGGGAGAGCGGGGCGTCGAGGCTCGGCGCGTGGTCCGTGCTGATGATGGTTCTGCCGGTCATGGCGATGGCCTCCGTTGGCTTGGGCGGACGGGCGGGATCGGGCTTCAACGCCATGCCTGGAGTTCCTCGCGGTGCGGGTCGTCCACAAGGGTCCATTCGTCGTCGATGTGCATGGTCGTGCGGCGTTCGGTGTCGTAGCGGTCCCAGCCGGGGTCACCGGTCGCGGCGAAGGACACCCAGGCCGCGTGCATGCGGGTGGCCAGGTCCGTCGGCGGCTTGTCCGGTCCGAGGATGGCGGCGGGGCCGTGGAGGGAGGGCAGTCCGGTGACGTCGAAGACGAACGGCAGCTCGACGGCGTGGGTCGCACCGAGTTCGCCGCCCAGGGCGTTCGAGCGCCAGGCGAACGAGTAGCGGTAGGTGGCGCCGGACGTGTGCGCGTGCGCGTCGGCCAGTCGCCGGGTTCCGGCGCCGAAGAGGGCGTCGCCCATGATGGCGGAGCGCAGTTCCCCGGCGGAGGCGCGTGGCCTGGCCTTGCGGTAGGTCTCGACGAGCTGCGCCGGTCGCGGATGCGAGCGCGCGGCGGTGGCGTCCACGTCCGCCGGCGTGGAGGTGGACAGGTTCCCAAAGGGCGCCAGGTAGAGGTTGCCCTCCTCGGTGTTGGTGCCCACCAGCAGGTCGACGTCCGCGTCTTCGCCCGCAGCGACGGCCTCGGCCGGTTGCCGGTCGAGCACGATGCTGAACGGGCTCAGCCCGATCAGCGGGTCGGTGTGCGTCTCGGTTCGCAGATCGATGCCCGACAGTTCGCCCGTGACCTCGACGAGCCGCCGGTCGGGGATGGCGGCGAAGGCGTCGGCGTGCGGCTCGACTCCGAGGGCCCGGGCGGCGGCGCGGGTCACGCGGGCGGCCTGTTCGGGTGTGAAGGCGCCCAGGCCGCTGCCGCTCTGCACGATCGCGCGCCGGAACAGCCGCCGACCGGCGGACGCGGCCTCGGGCGATGTCAGCATGCCGCCCACGATCGTGGCGCCCGCGGACTGGCCGAACAGCGTGACGCGGTCGGGGTCGCCGCCGAAAGCGGCGATGTTCTCCCGCACCCAGCGAAGAGCGGCGATCACGTCGAGCAGGCCGCGGTTGGCGGGCGCTCCGGGCAGGTCGAGGAACCCCTGGACGCCCAGCCGGTAGTTCAGCGTCACGAGGACGACTCCGTCGCGGGCGAAGGCGGCGCCGTCATAGATCTCCGAGCGGGTGGAGCCCGCCACGAAGCCGCCGCCGTGCACGAACACCATCACGGGCAGGCGCGCGCCGCCGGCCTCCGGGGCCCAGACGTTGACGGTCAGGAAGTCCTCGCCGGTGATCCAGCCCGGTCCGAAATACGGGGTCATGTCCACGTCGCCGAGCCTGCGTTCGGCCTGCGGCGCGGTCGGGCCGGGCATGGTGGCGTCCCGCACTCCGTCCCAGGGGGCGTGCGGGCAGGGAGCGGCGAACCGGGAGGCCCCCGCCGGAGGCGCGGCGTACGGGATGTTCAGGAAGACCGCCGTCCCGTCGCGGCGCAGGCCGCGCACGGCGCCCTGCGCGGTGGCGACGACCGGTTCTGCGTGCTGGCTCATCGGGCGTCCTTCGGGGTCTCGGTGTGCGGTGCGAACGGCGCCCATCCCTTGATAGCGAAGCCGCTCCCGTCGCGGACCACCTCGGCGGCGCCGTGGCCGCCCAGGTGCGCGGGGACGACCAGGGCGTTGTGGTCGGCGGCCCAGGACAGGAACCTGCGGCGGGTGGCGCGGGCCCCGGCCGGGTCCTCGCAGAAGCAGCTGTTCGCGTCCGGCTCGACGAACTGGACGGGGCTGTGCAGCATGTCGCCGACGAACACCGCGCGGTCCGCGCCCGATTCGAGCATGACGACGGACGACCCGGGGGTGTGGCCGGGCGCGGCCTCCAAGCGCAGGTTGGCGTCGATGGTGTGGCCGTCCTCCCACAGCCGCGTCAGGCCCGCCTCGTGGACGGGTGCGACGCTGTCCTCGAACACGTTCTGGTTGCCCCGGCCGAGCCGCGGCTTGTGCTCGTTCGCGGGGTTCCAGAAGTCGAAGTCGGCCTTGGGCATGAGGTAGGTGGCGTTGGGGAAGGTGGGCACCCAGGTGCGGCCGTCCAGGTAGGTGTTCCAGCCGACGTGGTCCACGTGCAGGTGGGTGTTCACCACGACGTCCACGTCCTCGGGCCGCACGCCCGCGCGGGCCAGGTTGTCCAGGAAGTCGGTGTCGAGACGGCTCCAGACCGGCGAGTAGGGCCGGTCCTTGTGGTTGCCGACCCCGGTGTCGATGAGGATGTTCCTGCCCTCGCTGCGCAGCAGCCAGGTCTGGATCGCCGAGTTGACGGTCCGTGTCTCGGAGTCCACGAAGTGGGGCTCCAGCCAGGGCGCGTGCTCCTCCCACGTACGGGGCGAGCTTTCGGGGAAGAACGTGTCGGGCGTCATCTCGACGGATCCGTAGTACTCCCAGACCCGCGTGATCGTGACATCGCCCAGAGTGATCTCATCCGAGCGTGGCGAGGGAGCGGTGCGCATGGGCACTCCTTGATCAATAGAGGTGAGGGTGCGGTCGAGAACCGCCGCTCGCTCCATCGTGCGCGGACGCCGGGGCGGGCGGTATGCGTCAGGTGACTGCACCGGCCGCGGGCGCGCGCGACCGCGGCGAGGGAGCAACACCGAGAGGTACGCTGGCCTGCGATGACGCTGCGCCTCGGGGAGTGGGCGGCTGTTTGTGGAGGTTCGCTTGGACGAGCGGCCGTCGGGTTCACGCGGCACTGCGGCACCGACCGGAGGGGGCGGCGTTCACGGCTCCGCGGAGCGGGACGGGGCGTCCCGCGACGCGATCGTCGGGCGGGACGCCGTGATCGAGCGGCTTACCGCCCTGGTGGCGGACCTGTCCGGCGGCGGACGGGCCCTGCTCCTCTCCGGGGCCGCGGGGACGGGCAAGAGCACCCTGCTGGACGACGCGGCCCGCCGTGCCGCGGCGGCGGGCCGGCGGGTGCTGCGCGCGGCCGGTCACGAATCCGAGCAGGACCTGCCGTTCGCGGCTCTCCACCAGCTTCTGCGGCCGGTGCTGACCGAGGCCGGCGACCTGCCGGACAGGCAGCGCCGGTCGCTGCTCGGCGCCTTCGGGTTCGAGCCCGGCGACGCCGACCCCCTGCTGACGGGCGTCGCCGTCCTGACCCTGCTGTCCCAGGTCGCCGAACGGGCGCCCTTGCTGGTCGTGCTGGACGACGTCCAGTGGATCGACGCGGCGTCCGCCGACGTCCTGTCCTTCGCGGTCCGGCGGCTGGACGACGACTCGGTCGCGGTGCTGGCCGGCGGGCGCGACAGCGACGATCACGCTGCCGGCCGGGGGCCGGCCGGAGGCTTCGACCGGGGCGTTCCGAAGCTCGTGCTGGGCCCGCTCGACCGGGCCGAGTCCCGGCGGCTGCTCGACCTGCGCTCGCCCGGTCTGGCGGCCGGGCTGCGCGAACGCGTCCTCGATGAGGCCGCGGGGAATCCGCTGGCCCTGCTGGAGCTGGCCGAGGCGGCGCGGGGCCGTCGCGCCGGCGAGGCGCAGGGGCCGCTGCCGGTGGGCGAGCACCTGGCGAGGATCTACACCGCGCGTCTCGCGGAACTGCCCGAAGCCGGCCGGCGCGCCCTGCTGCTGCTCGCCGCCGCCGACGCGGCCGATCCCCCCGACACCGTGCCGGCGCTGCTGCCCGATCCCGAGGACAAGGCGTGGACCGCCGTCGAAGAGTCCGGTCTGATCCGCAGGGAGGGCCGGCACATGCGGTTCCGGCACCCGCTGATCCGCTCCGCGGTCTACCACGCCGAACCGCTGGACGCCCGCCTGGACGCGCACCGCGCGCTCGCCGGCGCCCTGCGCGACGAACCGGACCGCCGCGCCTGGCACCTCGCCGCCGCGACCCTCCACCCGGACGCCGAGGTGTCCGCCGCCCTGGAGCGGACGGCCGAGCGGGCGCGCCGGCGCGGCGGCCACGCGGCGGCGGCCAGAGCGCTCGCCCGCGCGGCGGAGCTGCGCCCGGACCGCGAGGACGGCGCCCGCCTGCTGGCGGACGCGGCCGGCCTGGCCGCCTTCACCGGGGACCTGCCCTGGGTCGAGGAGCTGGCCGCCCAGGCCCGCGCCCGGACCGGCGACCCCGCCGTGCGCGCCACCGCCTCACTGCACGCCGGACGGCTGGCCGCGCTGACCGGGCGGCACGCGGGCGCCTTCGCCGGCCTCGCCGCGATCGCCGCCGACCTGGCGGCCGCGGCCCCGGCCACCGCGCTGGACGCGCTCGCCACCGCCGCCGTGCTGCGCTTCTACTCGGGCGAGGAGTCCCAGCGGCGGGAGATCGAACGGATCCTGCCGCGCCTGCCCGCCGGACCGCTGCGCGAGTGGACGCTGGCCGTGTCGGACCCCTTCGGCGGCGGCCGAGCGCTCGCGCCCCGGCTGCCGGACCTGATCGCCGCTGCCTGGGGACGTCCCGAACGGTCGACCGCCCTCGCCATCGCCGCCTGGATCCTGGACGAGACCCCCTTGGCCGTCCGCACGTTCGACGAGGCCGTCCACGCGTGGCGCGCCGCCGGCCCCCTCCCGGACGGTCTGGGCGGCGTCGTCGCGATGGCCTACTTCGAGAACGGACGCTGGGAGCAGGCCCGGACGGTCTGCGCCGAACTCGCCGCGCTGCCCGCCGCGCCGGTCCTCGACCACGCGGTCGCGTGTGCGCGCGCTGTCGACGCGATGGTGCTGGCCGCGCAGGGCAACGCGGCGGCCGCACGCGCGCTCGCCGGCGAGGCGCTGCGCCTGGTGGACCCGCTGGAGAGCCGGTCGGTCGCCGTGTACGCGCACCGCGCCCTCGCGAGCGCCGCCATCGCCGACGGCGACCACGAGACCGCCTACGAGTACGCGCGCACGGTCTTCGACGCGGACGGCGACCCCGTCCACTACCACGCCTCGTACCCGGCGCTGGCCGAACTCGCCGCGTCCGCCGCGCGCAGCGGCCACCACGCCGACGCGATCGCGATCATCGAACGCTCCGCTCGCACGCTGGCCGGCAGCGGCTCGTCCCGCCTGCGGGCCCTCGTCCACCGCGGCCGTGCGCTGCTCGCCGAACCCGAGCACGCCGAGCCGGACTTCCAGGCCGCCCTGGCCGAACCCGCGCTGGAGCGCTGGCCCTTCGAGCACGCCCAGACGCTGCTGGAGTACGCGGAATGGCTGCGGCGGCGCCGCCGCATCACCGAGGCGCGGCCGTTCCTCACCGCGGCCAACGACACCTTCCGCAGGCTGGGAGCGCGGCCGTGGGCGGAACGCGCACAGTCCGAGTCTCGAGCGGCCGGTCTGGACACCGACTCGGCCGTCCCCGGCGCCTTCGCCGGGCTCTCACCGCAGCAGCAGCGGATCGTCCGTCTCGCCGCGCGCGGGCTGAGCAACCGCGAGATCGGCGAACGCCTCTTCCTCTCACCGCGGACCGTCGGCTCCCACCTCTACCGCACCTTCCCCAAGCTGGGCGTCACCGCCCGCTCCCAGCTACGGGACGTGGTCGACGCGGCGGGCGGCCCGGTCTGATCGCCGTCCGGTGGCGAGCGCGGCGGTGACCCGCCGCAGGGCCGCCGAGGGCCCGCGCCAGTTCGGCCGTCGCCTCCTCCATGCGGCACAGGTGGAACAGCGCGCGGTCCCCGGTGGGCGTGTGATCCCGGGGCCAGCGGGGGTCTGCGGCAATCCGCTCCAGCGTGCGCGAGTGGCCGCCGGTCGCGGGCCACGCGCCAGCCCGCAGCAGCCGGATCGCCTCGTCGAGGTTGCCCCGGACGCGCTCGGCCGCCTCATCCGCACACCCCGCCCCGCCCGGCCGAGCGGGGCGTGCCCCTACCGCCGTGACGGCGGCGAGGCTGCGAGCATGGTAGGCGCACGACTCCAGCAGCGCGAGCAGATGCCGGGCGCCGGCGCGATGCGTGCGGCGCGGGTTCAGCGGGTGGACGAGCGGGCGGAGGGAGCCGCGCAGCTCCTCCAGGGCCCGGTCCAGCTCACGGGTACCGAGCGGCGTGACGCCCCGCGGTGGGCGCGTCCGCTGAAGGGCGCGCAGCACCACGAGCGACCGCTCCCCGCCGGCCCGGCGCACGGTCGTGGGAACCACGAGCGCCCCCGCCAGCACTCCGCACATCACGCCGAGGGCGGTCTCCCGGACCCGCACCGCGAGAAGCTCGGTGGAGAAGACACCGAGCAGAGCGAAGACCGTGACGATCATGCAGGTGATGAAGAAGCTCACCGCCCAGTACGCGTCCGGCGGCGTGCAAAAGATGCCGAAGACGCACACCAATGACACGCACAGGACGACCGGGACGCCGCCGACCCCGGCGACCGCCGGCCCGCAGGCCACGCCCAGAACGGTGCCCAGCAGACGTTGCAGCCCCTGGACCAGGACGTCCCCGGAGCTCTCGGTGTTGACGAAGACCGCCCACGCGGACAGCACGGCCCAGTACCAGTGCTCGGAGGACAGCGCGCTCGCACCCGCCACGGCGCCGGCCGCCGCCGCAGCGACCTGCACGGCCCGCCACGTCGTAGCCGGCCTCAGCACGCCGCGCCCAGGAGACGCGCCCTCGGCCTGCGGCGCCGCGCCGCTGATCACCGGACGGCACGGACCGTGTTCCGGAGGATGGATCGCACCGTCGCCGGCCGGTCGGAGCCCGGCCACGGCACGCATCAGTTCGCCGATCGCATCGTGGACGTCCAGCAGCGCGGCCGGTGTAGCGGGTCCCAGGCTCAGCCGGTCGTGAGCCGCATCCAGGCCACCCCCGTCACGCCCGTTCCGTGTCCGGGCCAGATGGCCGTGGACGGCCCGCAACTCCAGCACCAGATGTTCCCGGAGGCGGGAGGACGCCGCCGGGTCCGCGGCGGACCGGACGGCCAGCACCGCCAGCCGCTGCGCGGCCACCTCGGCCTGTGCGATCCGCCCCGGCTCCCCGGTCCCGCCCGGCACGCGGGGGCCGAGGACGTCCGCGATCATCAACGCGCTGCGGTGCAGCCGGACGATCCTGCGCTCCAGGGCTCGGGCCGCGCGAACGTCGTCCCGGCCCGCTCGTACCAAGTCGATCGTGCCGAGCACCACTCGCCCCAGCTGGGTGCGGAACGCGCGCCGCAGCCGCCGCAGCGTGCCGCCGGGGCTCGTACGCAGCAGCCCGAAACGCACGAGCGCGTCGGCGGCGAAACCCACGGCCACGGCGGCGTACAGGCCTGGCAGGTCGCTCATCCGCGCGCCGAGGAACTGGGGCAGGAAGTAGGCCATGAAGGCCAGGATCCCGAGTGCCTGCCCCCGCGCCCCGTACCGGCGGACGTACACCGCCCAAAAGATCAGCAGGACGAAGACACTCCCGGCCGGCACCGGATAGGGCGCCAGCGCACCCCCCATGAGCAGGACGATGGACACCACGGGCACCGCTGCGGCGACCACGAACGCCTGATCCCGGGCAGCGCCGTCACCGAGGGCCAACGCGACGGTGAAGGGGGCGAAGCAGCCCGCGACGAGCAACTCGGCGGGCGCGCCCGAGAGGCCCAGGCCGGCCAGGGTGAGCGCCACGCCGATGACCGCCCTGAGCGCTGACAGCGTCCGCACGAGCCCGGGATCGCCGGCCTCCAGCCGATCCCGCACACGTTTCGCCGGCAGCCGGACGGCCATCGATTTCTCCGTTCGTCGAGTCCTCCCCCCATCGTGCGGACACGCAGCCCCGCCAAGGCATCCGACACATGACTGCACCGGTGGCGGTGCGGTTAGGTTGAAATGGGTGATCGTGTCGCCGGCGTCCTCGGCCTGCACGGCGTCCGAGAGGCTGCCCACGCTCAGGCAGCGGTCCACTGACCGGCCGTCCTCTCCTCTCCCCAGCACGGCCTGGCTCCTCGGCAGGGACCAAAGTCTCCGGCTCCGGGGCGCTTCGGGCACGTCCTGTCGGGACGAACGCCGGTGGGCACCGGCACCGGCAGGGCGTTGCCTTGAAAGGGGTCCATACCGAGGACGGTGAACGATGCAACGCATGAACGCGCTGGACGCCGGGATGTTCTTCGCCGAGAACGACACGACGCCCCTGCAGATCGGAACGGTCATCATCTTCGAGGGCCCCGCGCCCGACCACGCGGACCTGGTGAAGCAGGTGCTCGCGAGACTTCCGCTGGCGCCGCGCTGCCTCCAGCGCGTCCGCACCGTCCCGCTGAACCTCGCGCACCCGGTGTGGGTGGACGACCAGCGCTTCGCCGTCGAGCACCACGTGCGCCACACCACCGCGCTGCCCGCACCCGGCGGTGCGCGCGAGCTGCACGAGCTGGCGGCCCGCGTCATGGCCCGGCCCCTCGACCTCACCCGCTCCCCCTGGGAGATCTGGCCCGTTGGCGGGCTGGAGGGCGACCGCTGGGCGGTGATCTGCAAGATCCACCACTGCATGGTCGACGGCCTCGCCGGCATCGACCTGCTGACCGTACTGCTGGACGCCGACTCCGCCTGGTCGCCGGCGGAGCCCGAACCGTGGGCTCCGGAACCCGAGCCCGCCTCCCGTGCACTGGTCCGTGCCGGCGTCCTGAATGCTTTCGCCGGCTACGGCCGGCAGGCCGTCCGGCTGTTCTCCCCGGCCCTGCGCGATTCGGTGTCGATCGCCCGGGCCGTCCCCTCGTACGCCGCTCGCCTCGCGCGCCCAGGCACGCCGTCGCTCAACGGGCCGACCGGGCCGCACCGGCGGTGGTCGCGGGCGCACGCCGGGATGGACGAGATCGACCGCATCCGGCGCGACCTCGGCGGATCGGTCAACGACGTCGTGCTGGCCGCGGCGGCGCGCGGCTTTCGCGATCTGCTCGCCGCGCGCGGCGCCCTGACCGCGGACTCCGCCGTCCGCGCCCTCGTGCCCGTCTCCGTCCGGTCGCCCGGCGAGCGCGGCGGGCTCTCCAACCGGGTCTCGGCGGCGCTCGCCGACCTGCCGTGCGGCGAGCCCGACCCGGTCCGGCGCCTGCACCTGCTGAGGGAGCAGATGGCGGGGATGAAGAAGGGCGGCCGGGCCACCGCCCCCGAGTGCGCCATCAAGCTCATCGGCGGGGCGCCCGCACTGCTGGCCGTCACCGCGCACACCGCGCTCCGGCTCCGCCAGCCCCTGATCCAGACGATCGTCACCAACGTCCCCGGTCCGCAGTTCCCGCTGTTCGGGATGGGCCGCAGAGTGCTGGAACTCGCCCCCTACATCCCCATCGCGGCCGGGGAGCGGATCTCCATCGGAGTCGTCTCCTACGACGGCGCGCTCACCTTCGGCCTCACCGGCGACCGCGACGCGGTGCCCGACCTGGACGTCCTGGCCGCGGGGATCCGGGCCGGCATCGACGAACTCCTGCAGGCATCGCATTCCACCGCGGCCTAAGAGGTCGTCAAGGAATCAGCGGCCGAGGCGGCCGATGGCGCGCTCGACTCCGAACCCTCTGCTCGCATCCCGCAGCGCCGCCCCGGCGGGCGGTCAAAGCCGCACCGGCTCTGGTGAAGTCCCCCTGCCGGTCAGATCTCGGCCGGCAGGGGCCTCCACCGCGAGTCGCTGCGCACCTGGGTGCGCCAGCGTCAGACCCAGGCCCAGGCCCACCTGGCCTATGCCGAACGCGAGGAGCTCAAACGACTGCGCCACCAAGACCGGCGAAACAAGGGCATGGTCAACCAGTTCTCGTACATGGCTTGCGCTACACTCGGCCAATCATTGCCAGAATAAGAGGTGATCGGACATTATCATTCGGCGCGGCGACGAAGTGATCGTCTCCTGCGAGCCGGCGAGCGCGCGGGTGGCCGAAGTGGATTCGCGCCACATCATCATAGAATGGCCGTGGCGAGCAATTGATAATTCCTCGAAATTTCGATGGAACGGCCAGTTCGCCCTCCCAAGGGGCGGTTCCCCTCTGGCGTGGATCCCCTACCGCCTCGAACCGCCGGCTTCCGCCCTCCACGCAGGAGACGTTTGCACGGTTTCCACCCCGCCGACACGTCTCTACGTGGGGCACTACGAGGAGTACGACCCTCCGCGCAATCTCGGCTGGGCTCCCGCGCCGACCGCAGGAATCTATGTGGTACCGCTGGAGACCAAGGACGTGGAAGACGCGGGCTGCATGCTCTACCTGGGCGGAGCCGATCCCATTCACGTGGAACCGGTTCATGACTAAGCCCGGATACACCGAACCAGCCCTCCGCTTGTTCCGACGACGAGCCGGCGCGGGCATCGTGACCGCGTTGCCGTAAGTGGATCGCGCTTCACGCCGGCGGGCCGGCTCCCTTCAATCGGGAACCGGCCCGTCCTTCGCGCCGGTCACACCGGCTCGGGGGTCACCGGGCGGGAGTCCGGCTCGGCGCCGCCCATGTCGAGCCGGAACGGCGGGTACCGGTCGGTCATGAGGAACGCATAGCCCGCGACCCTGAGCGTCCACCTCGCGATCCCCATCACCAGATCGAAGAGGCCCCGCGGGTACCTGCCCGTGAACAGCAGCGCCACGGCGGCGATGAGGACCAGCAGAGCGTCGAGCCCGGGAGTGTCCCAGCCCCAATGCTCGCCCCCGCTCCCGCCGATGAGCAGCGAGACCACCAGGTAGTGCGGGATCGCCAGCAGCCACCACTTCACCAGGACCAGGCCGCGCGAGAGCCGCTCCGGAGCGTCGATCGAGAGCCGGGCGGGATAGTCCGGGTCGTCCCGGAGCGTGAAAGGCGGATACCGGTCCGTGCCCAGCGCGCCGTACCCGTAGAACGCGACCCGCCAGGCCCAGCGCAGCACGCCGACGTTGAAGTCGAAGATCGGCCGGGGGTAGCGGCCGGTGACCAGGATCGCGAAGAAGGCCACCACGGTGAGCACCGTGAAGGCGATCCCGAGGAAGAAGAGCACGATGTAGTGCGGGATCAGCAGCAGCCATTTCACCAGCCACAGCCACCGCGAGGGCCTCTCGTCCAACCGGCCCTCGACGCGGACCGGCGTTCGTTCACCGTTCATCTCGTCCTCCCTGCGTGAGCCGCTCTCGATCCGGTGCGCCGGTTCGGCGGGGAACCACCGCGACCGGGCACTGCGCGTGGTGGACCGCCCCGTGGCTGATCGACCCGAGCCGCGGCGCGCTCCAGCTGCGCGCGTGCGCCCCGGTGACCACGAGGCAGGCGTTGCGCGAGGCGTTGGTCAGCGCGACCACGGGGTGCTCGATGAGGACCTCTTCCACCACGTCGACCTGCGGGTACTTGGCACGCCACGGGGCGATCACGGACGCGATCTCCTTGCGGAGCTCCGCGTCGACCTTCTCGTCCTCGGGGGCGTACCCCGCCTCGACGTAGGTCGGGTACATCAGCCATGCGTGGACGACCCGCAGGCGGGCACCGCGCAGGGCCGCGACGTCGAAGGCGTAGCGGAGCGTCGTCTCCTCGTCCTTGGTCAGGTCGAGGCCGACGACGACCTCGCCCCGGTCGTCGGTGTCGCCCCGGACGACCACGAGCGGGACGGTGGTGCGGGCCGCCATCCGCAGGCTCGTCGAGCCGAGCAGCATGCTGGCGAAGCCACCGTGCCCGCGGTTGCCGAGCACGAGTTCGTACGCGTTCTCCGACTCCGCCATCAGCGCCTTGGGCGTGGACTCGGCGGCCAGCGTCGTCGCGGTCTCCAGGTCCGGGCGGCGCTGCCGGACCCGCTCGCGGGCGTCCTCGAGGACGCGCCGGCTGAGCCGCGTCATGCGCTCGACCGTCTCCGGAGGCGTGAACAGCGGCGCGCGGTACGGGCGGCTGTCCACGGCGTGCACGATGTGCAGGGGCCGGTTCCGGCGTACGGCTTCGGCGACCGCCCAGTCGAGGGCGCGGTTCGCGCACTCGGACCCGTCGACGCCGACGACGATCGATTCGGTCATGTCACCCTCCTCGGTGAGCGTCGCGGGCTCCGGTGCCCCCGCGCTTCGCATGCGGTTCCTCGATCAGGGTGGCCGGGCGCCGCTGCGGCCCCCCAGGGGCGTAAGTCCTCAGTTCGGGCCTCGACCGGCTGGAAACCCTCCGCACCCGTGCGCGCCGGTCGCGGCCATGGCCAGGGGCCCGGGCGGATGAGGGCTGTCGGCGCCGCCGCCGGGACGAAGGTCCCTACATGCGACCGGACGCCTGACGAACCCTTGAAGCATGAAGCGTGGCCGCTGTCGGGGGCGCCACGACCATGCAGAGGAGCGGCAATGGCCAGGCAAATCACTTTCGGGTCCGCGGACATCGCCGTACGGACCCTGGAACACCGCGTCGAGGTGCTGGAACGCCATGTCGCCGCCCTGACCGAGGCGCTGCGGGTCATGGCCATGGCGGTGGAGGACACGCCTTCCGGCCTGTCCGACGACGCGCGGTCGGCGCTCCGGCAGGCGCGCGAACTGCTCCTGCCGCAGCCGCCGAGTTCCCGCTGACCTCTCGAAGGAGCAGCGATGCCCGAAGAGCGAGCGTTCACCGTTGTCGGAACAGATGGTTCCGATCCGTCGAGCCGCGCCATCGGCTGGGCGGCCGACGAAGCCGCGCGCACCGGCCGGGACCTGCGCGTCGTCCATGTCGTAGGCGCCCCCGCCGGTGTCCCGGGCCAGGGCGGCGCCGGCGTCCAGGCGCTGGTGGAGTCCTGGAACCCGGTCCTGCGCGCGGGACGCGAGGTCGCCCTGCGCCGCCGACCCGACCTCGCCGTCGAGGCCGTGCTGGTCCGCGACGGGAGCGCGCCCGCCGCCCTGAAGCGGTACGCCGCCGGGGCCGCGGAGGTGGTGATCGGCCATCGCGGCCGCGGCGGGTTCACCGAGCTGCTGCTCGGTTCGACCGCGCTCCACCTCGCCGGGCGACTGCCCGTCCCGCTGACCATCGTCCGGGGGCGGGACGTCGAACCGGTGGGCGAGATCATCGTCGGCCTGGACCTGCTGGAGGACCCCGCACCGCAGCTCGGTCACGCCTTCGCCGTGGCGGAGGCGCGCGGCGCCCGCCTGCACGCGTTCCACGCGTGGCAGCCCGCGCCCCTCGCCGTCTCCGCGGGCGTGGACCTGCACGCGGCGGCGAACACGCTCCAGAGCCATCTCGCCGCGACGCTGGCGCCCTGGCGGGACCGTTACCCCGAGGTCGAGGTCGTCGAGGACGTCGACGTCGGCCACGCCGTCGCCGCCCTGGTCATGGCATCCGCGCACGCGGACCTGGTGGTCGTCGGATCGCGCGGCCACGTCATGCCGATCGGCTCGGTGTCGCACGGCGTGATCCACCATGCCGACTGCCCCGTCACCATCGTCCGCGCCTCCGGGTGACGGTGCCCGCGCCTCCGGACGGCGGTGCCCGGACCGGCCCCCGGACGCCCTCCGGCCCGCGCGAAGGGGCCTTTCGGCCCTGATCAACGGCCGGTGGGCGAACGACGCTGGGAGCGTCACAGGGAGGTCGCCATGAAGCAGACGTTCAAGCTCGGCACGATCGGAGGCGTCCCGGTCGGCCTGAACTGGTCGGTCGTCGTCACCGTGATCCTGGTCGCCGACATCCTCGCCCAGTCGGTCCTGCCCGGCGCGGACCCGTCCGCGCCCGCGGGCGCCCGGTGGGCGGCGGCGCTCGTCACGGCGGCGCTGTTCCTCGGGTCGCTGGCCGCGCACGAGTTCGCCCACGCGCTCGTCGCCCGCCGCCACGGCGTCCGGGTCGACTCCGTCACGCTGTGGATGCTCGGCGGCGTCGCCGAGCTGGAGGGCGAGCCCCCGACCGCGCGCGCGGACCTGCGCATCGCCGCGGTGGGGCCGGCGACGAGCGGCGCCATGGCCGCCGCCTTCGCCGCCGTGTGGGCGGCGGCCGCCGCGCTCGGCGCGCCGCCGCTGGCCACCACGCCGCTGGCCTGGCTGGCGGTCACGAACGCCGCGATCGCCGTGTTCAACCTGCTGCCGGGCACCCCTCTGGACGGCGGCCGGATCCTGCGCGGGCTGCTGTGGCGCCGCCGCGGCGACCGGGTCGGCGCCGCGCACGCCGCCGACCGGGCGGGGCTCGCGATGGGCCGGGCGATGATCGGCGGCGGCCTGGCCGCCCTGCTGGTCGGCGGCTGGTTCGACGGGCTGTGGCTGGCCCTCGTCGGATGGTTCATCACCAGCTCGGCGAAGGCCGAGGACCGCTGGACCGACCTGCGCGAGGCCGCCGGCGGCCGGCGCGTCGCGGACATCATGACGTCCCATCCCGACCACGGCTGGACGTGGCAAACCGCCGGCGCCTTCATCGACACCGTCGCCGTGGCGTCGCGCCAGGCGGTCTTCCCCGTCGTCGACACCGAAGGGGACCCGGTCGGCGTCGTGACGGTGGAACGGCTCATGCGCCTGCCCGCCGAGGACGCCGGCGTCGCGCTCGGCACGCTCACGGTGCCGCTGCAGGCCGGCCGCGTCGTCGGCCCCGACGAGCCCGCGTCCGCGGTGCTGGCCCACGCGCCGTTCATGGGCGACCTCATCGCGGTCGTGGTGGCCGACCACCATCTGCTGGGGATCGTCACGACCGCGGACGTCCAGATGCTCATCCGCCGCAGCAGGCTGCGGCCCACGACCTCCGCCGCCGCGGGCCGGGCGGCCTAGGGATCCCTAGAAGAGCACCCCGCAGGGACCGAGCCTGTTTCGAGTCACGACCAAGGTCGGAGCAGGCGACCGTTCCTCGAGTCGGCCGGCCAGGCCGCAGAAGCTTTGAGCTGGTTGAAGCGGCCTCCGACGACGTCGCAGGCGCCGGTAGCGGCCCGGGCCGGGTGCGGGCGTTGATGGCGGTCATGGCGAACGCAAGCGGTAGGCCATGGCCCTCGCAGGCCAGGTGAAGTTCGGTGGTCAAATGCGTCGCGGGACGGCCCGAGCGCCTGCCCGGCCGCCGGTGATGCCGGGTTCGTCCCCGACTGTTCTCCCTCTTGCGGGCGTCGGCGGCATGCTGGTGGGCCCGCACGATGGTGGAGTCCACGCACACCGCCGACCAGTCCACCACCCCGATCACGTCATCCGTCAGGCAGCTTTGACGTCGGGTCCCGCCGGTCTTCCTCCATGCGGCCTGTCTGTGGCGGAACGGGGCGGCTCCCGGGAGACCGGAGCGCGTTCGCCACGCCCGCCGCGTAGGCGTCGACGAGAGCCCAATCCCGGTAGTCCCCGTACCGGCACCCCATCGCCTTGAAGAGCAATCGCCCGGTACGCGTGATGTGCTCGGGGGCGATGACGCCGGAGAACAGCACATGGTCGCGTGCGCCCAGGCCGGCCAGCGGCCCCGCCAGCACCGCGGCCGCCTCCTTGCCCGCGAAGGAACGCCAGGGCCCCCGCAGCGCGGCGGGCATGCCGACGCTGAACAGCCAGACGGGGCGGCGGACGAGCACGTCCCGGCTGCGCGCGACGAAGCCGGTCGCCTCGGGCAGCCACGCCCGGTTGTGGATCGCGCTGCCGAGGACGAACGCCTCGTACTGCCTTGCGTCGCCGGCCCGGGCCATCGGGCAGGTCGTCACCGCCACGCCCCGGTCGGCGAGCACCCCCGCGATCCGCTCGGCGATGCTCTCGGTCGACCCGTGGACGCTCGCGTACGCCACCAGAACACTCATGCCGTCACCTCCCGGCCGCCGTCCGGGCCCGCCACCGCTCCGTCGGAGCGGGCTCGTCGGCGAGCACGAAGTAGCTCTCCTCCTGCGCGGAGTGCAGCCGCAGGACGGCGTGCGAGCGCGGCGTCGCGCGTCCCGAGGCCCGGTCCGGCGATCTGCTCGGCGAGCGCCGGCGCGGCCTTCTCCGCGCGGGCGGCCCGTGCCCGATTCCGGGCGTTCCCGCGATCACTGTCCTCACGCCGATCTTCACACCGGCTCAGCAAGTTGCGCGATGTCCTCGCTCGCGAGTCCCCGCAGCCGGTAGGCGAGGTCCGCCAGCGCCCGGCCGGCGGCCAGTTCGTCGCCGATCTCCGGTATCCGGCGGTCGGCCGGATTTCGGCGGGCGTGCCCGTGCCCGGTGATCCTCGGCTCGCCGCCGGTGAACAGCACGGCGCGCGCGTCGGTGTCGGTGGCGTCCTCGCTGATGTAGAGCTCGACGCTCCACTGCTTGGTCTCCATGGTGAATACCCCTTCACCTGGGTGGCTTCCACACCATCGTCGGCGAGGGCCCGCGGGCCGCCTCAGGGGCGAACGTCCCTTGCCCGGACGACCAACGACCCCGCGCGGACCGGCGCCGTGGACGAGCTCGGACCGTCCCGACCGCCGCGTCCCGCGGAGCCGAGGGCGCTCGGCCCGGCCGCTGGGGGTCACAAGCGGCCGGGCCGAAGGTCCCGTGCGGGACCCGACCCGACCATCCGGCTCATGACCTGCGGCGGAACCTTCAACCCGACCAAGCGCAGCTACAACGACAACATCATCGTCTACGGGGTCCTCGTCGGATGGACCATGTCGTGACCGGGCCCGGCGCGCGGCGCGGATCGGGCGGGCCCCGCGCCCACGGGACCAGTGGTGGCCCGGGGACGGGCTCTTGGTCCCTACCGGGAACGGCCTTCGGCGCCCAGTGTGAAAGGCGAAACGGCCGTGCGGCCACGTCCGGCCGGCCGAAAGGAGACGGGTCATGTCCGAGCGGAAAGTCGATGACGTGATGACGACCGATGTCGTGACGGTGCGCGAGGACACGCCCCTCAAGCGGCTGGCCTCGCTCATGACCGAGCACGGCATCGCCTGCCTGCCGGTCTTGGACGAGAACCGCAAGGTCGTGGGCCTCGTATCGGAAGAGGACCTGCTGCCCGGTCGGGAGAATGCGCACCGCGTGCGGCGGTGGCTCCACCCGCACGCGGCCGAGGCCGCCACCACGCGGGCGCGCGACGTGATGTCGGCGCCCGCCACCACCGTCCCGGCCGGAACCACGATCGCGAAGGCGGCCCGGCTCATGACCGAGCCCGGAGCACGCAGGCTGCCGGTAGTGAACACCGACGGCGGCCTGGCAGGCATCATCGCCCCACGCGACCTGCTGAAGGCGTTCCTGCGCCCCGACGCCGACATCCACCGGGAGATCATCGAACAGGTCTTCACCAACGGCCTGGGAATCCCACCCGCACTCATCGACGTCCAAGTCGTCGACGGCGTGGCGACCCTCACCGGCGAAGTACCGACGACCGAAGACGTGCCCTTCGCGACCCGCACGGCCTCCGCCATCGACGGTGTCGTCGCCGTCGACAACCGGCTCACCGCCGCCGTCGACGACCGCCACCGCCCCCGCACCGCCGATCTCACCGACTACTGACGGCCGCCCGGCGACCGCCGAGAGGAGACGTCCATGCTGGTCCGCGAAGCCATGACCGCGCCCGCGGTGACGATCGCGCCGTCGGCCACCGTCCGCCAGGCCATGAGGGTGCTGCTCGAGCACGACGTGACCGCGTTGCCGGTCGTCGGCGAGACGGGCCGGCTGGTCGGGATCGTCAGCGAGATGGACCTGCTGCGCGGCGCGTTCGAGGCGGACCCCCGCGCCTTCGCCCGCCCGCTCGGCGGTGCGCCGAGGGGGCCGGAGCCCGGCCGCGTCGAGCAGGTCATGACCCGGGACGTCCGCACGGCGCGTCCGACCACCGACGTCGCCGAACTGGCGGAGATGATGCTGCGGACGAGGATCAAGAGCGTCCCCGTCGTCGACGGCTCCGCCGTCGTGGGCGTCGTCAGCCGCCGCGACCTCATCGCGACGCTGGCCCGGGGCGACGCTCGCATCCGCGACGACGTCCTGGCCTCCATCGCCGCGTACGCACCGGACGGCGGCCCCTGGGACGTCACCGTGGAGGACGGCGTGGTCCGGCTGAGGGGGCGGCACGACGAGCAGGCCGAACGGATCGTCGAGGTGCTGGCCCGCACCGTCCCCGGCGCCACCCGCGTCCTTCTCACGTCTGCCCGGTAAGCCGCGTCTCGGAGGGCGCTGGGGCAGGGAACCTCGGCAGGGCCGAACCGCCGCCAGTACGGCGGGAACATCCACGACCACCCGACCAGCGAGCCGGGACCGAGCACGTCGATGCCGACCGGCCCGTCCGCCGGCGACGCGCGAGACCAGGTCGACCCGTGCCCTCCCGGATGATCCAGAACCGTTCCGCGGGAGGAGCGTGCCTCCGGCATCGCGATCACCTCGTTCCGCGCTCGCTTCGCGGCCGGTGCCGGCGTGGAGGCGCGGCCCTCGTCAGCCGTGCACGTCGAGGATCAGCGCCTTGCCGGTCGGCTCCCCCACCTGGTGGCCGCGAACGATCACCCGGTCGCCCTTGTTCGCCTTCAAGCCGTCTCCTCAGTCAGCCCGTCGGCCGGCGCTCGCCGACATCTTCAGCGTGGGCATGCGCGGCCCCGCACGCGGGGACCGAAGGTCCCGGCTTCGCCGCCGCCCACGTCCCCGCCGGGCTCGCACGCAGGGCCCAACGTCCCAGGCCGCGCGGGACCTCCGCGCATACCGGCAGCGGACGATCAAGGAGAGGCTGGAACCATGTTCGAGCGTCTGCGCCCCGGTGCGCGTCACCAGTCGAAGCCGGCCGCGCCCCGAGAGCCGCAGGATCCGCCGCCCACGCCCCCGCCCACGCCCTCTCCAGCGCAGGGTCCGGCTCCGTGGTGGCAGCGCCTCGCGGTCCCCGCCGGCTTCATACTGTTGTTCCTGGTGCTGCTGGCCCCCGGTCTGCTCACACCGCGGCATGAGGCGCTCAAGCTGCCCTACACCGCCTTCTCCGCCAAGGTCGACGCAGGCCAGGTGAAGACGGTCAGCATCGACGACGAAGGCGGCGTCGACGGGAAGCTCGCCGACGGGACGAAGTTCACCTCCCGCGTCCCCACCGCCCTGAGCACCGCGGACCTGGCGCAGCGCCTGCAGGCACGGCACGTCCAGATCACCGCCACCCGGACCGGGAGCAGCCCGTGGGCGGGCATCCTGATGTGGACGCTGCCGCTCGTCCTCATCGCGGGGCTGTTCCTCTGGACGGGCCGCAAGGGCGCCGCGGTGCCGAGCACCGGCGGTTTCGGCCGCTCCAAGGCCAAGGTCATCGAGGCGGAGCGGCCCACCACCCGGTTCGCCGACGTCGCCGGGTACGAGGGCGTCAAGCAGGAGATCGGCGAGTCGGTGGACTTCCTGCGCACGCCCGAGCGGTACGCGGCCGCCGGCGCCGAGCCGCCGCGCGGCGTCATCATGGTGGGCCCGCCCGGCACCGGGAAGACCCTCTTCGCGCGGGCCGTCGCGGGCGAGGCCGAGGTGCCGTTCCTGTCGGTCACCGGCTCCTCGTTCGTCGAGATGTTCGTCGGCGTCGGCGCCTCCCGGGTCCGCGACCTGTTCGCGGAGGCCCGCAAGCGCGCTCCGTCGATCGTGTTCATCGACGAGATCGACGCCATCGGCGGCAAGCGCGGCGGCGCGGTGCCCGGCGGCGGGCACGAGGAGCGCGAGCAGACCCTCAACCAGCTGCTCGCCGAGATGGACGGGTTCGACCAGGCGAGCGGCATCGTGGTCCTGGCCGCGACCAACCGCCCCGACACCCTCGACCCCGCGCTGCTGCGCCCGGGACGGTTCGACCGGCAGGTGATCGTGCCGCTGCCCACCCAGGCGGAGCGCGCCGCGATCCTCGCCGTGCACGCCCACGACAAGCACCTGGACGACGGCGTCGACCTGGACCGCACCGCGCGCGGCACCCCCGGCTTCTCCGGTGCCGACCTGGCCAACCTCCTCAACGAGGCCGCCATCAACGCGGTGCGGGACGGCCGCGTCACCATCACCGCGCGCGACCTCGACGCCGCCCGCGACCGGGTGATGCTCGGCCGCCGCGACGGCTCCAACGCCCTCCTGCCCGAGGAGCGCCGGTCGGTCGCCGTCCACGAGTCGGGGCACGCCCTCCTCGCGGCGCTGTGCGACCACGCCGACCCCGTGGCCAAGGTGACCATCCTGCCCGCCGGCATGGCCCTCGGCGCCACCGAGCAGCTGCCCGAGGCGGAACGGCACCTCTACGGCGAGGCCTACCTCACCGATCTCCTCACGGTGCGGCTCGGGGGCCGCGCCGCCGAGCTCGTCGTGTTCGGCGAGGGGTCCACGGGCGCCGCCGACGACCTGGCCGGCGCGACGCGGATCGCGACCCGGATGGTCCGCGAGTTCGGCCTCTCCCCCGCCCTCGGGCCGGTCGGCTACGGCACCGGCGACCCCGGCTTCCTGGGTCCCGGCCAGGACGGTGCGCGGCCGCCGTACTCGGAGGCCACCCAGCGCCTGGTCGACGAGGAGGTCGCGCGCCTCCTCCGCGACGCCGAGCAGCGGGCGACGGCCGCGCTGCTCGCCCACCGGCCGGCACTCGATCGGCTGACGTCCCTGCTGATGGAGAAGGAGACCGTCGACGGCGGCGCGGTCCTGGACGCGCTCCGCGAGGAGCGTCCCGGGAACGGCGCCGCCCGCGCGGACGTACGTCCCGCCACGGTCGCTCAAGGGGTCGTTTGAGGCCGACGGTCGTGGTGGCCCCGGGTTCTGAGCCCCTGTCCCCCTCACCGCGCCGACTGCAATGGAGATGAGGAAGGCACTCCCGGCCGAGGGAGCGAGGAGGCGCGGCGCACCGGCGGCAGGGTGATCGCACCGGTGCGCCTTCTGATCCCCGCGCTGAGCGAGCATCCCGGCCCGGCCGACACGCGGATCGCGTGCTCGGGCGCCCTGGGCCGGCTCGACGGCCTGGCGACCCCCATGCTGCTCCAGTTCGGGACCAAGGCGGCGCCGCGGCCGGCGCTCCGAAAGACCCGGACTTCCACGGACGCGCTGGGGACTTTGGTCCCTGGAGCCGGCTCCGCCCCTCACCGGAGGCTTGAGAAAACCGCTCAGCGAGCGGGACAGGAGACGATCGCGATGAACATGACGACCGGACGGCCCACGCCGTCCGCGCAGCTGCGAACCACGGTCCGGTCCGGGCCGCCGCGCCGGGTCGTCCTGGCCGGGGAGCTCGACATCCTCACGGCCGGACGCCTCGAGGACCTGCTGACCGAGATCGCCGAGGCCGGCTCACCGCGGGTCGAGATCGACGCCCGTGACCTCACGTTCTGCGACGCCACCGGCCTCCAGGCGCTGGTCGCCGCCGACGAGATCGCCGTGCGGCGCGGCGGCGGCCTCACGCTGACCGGCGCCTCGCCGCTGCTGCGCAGGATCCTGCGCATCACCGGCCTCGACCGGCGCTTCCCCGTGGGCGAGCGGACCGGAAGCGGGCGCCCGGCATGACCACGGTGATCGAGACCCTGGGGCTCACCAAACGCTACGGGCGGACGACCGCGCTCGACGCGCTCGACCTGAACATCGAGCAGGGCGAGGTGTTCGGGTACCTGGGGCCCAACGGCGCCGGCAAGTCCACGACGGTCGGCCTCCTGCTCGGCTTCATCCGCCCGACATCGGGTGCCGCGAGGGTCTTCGGACTCGACGTCCGGCGCGCGGCCCGGGACATCCATCGGGACCTCGCCTACGTGCCGAGCGAGGCGAACCTCTGGCCCTCCCTGACGGGCGCGGAGACCCTGCACTTCCTGAACACGGTCCATGGCTCGGTCGACGAGGCCTACCGCGACGAGCTCGTCCGCCGCTTCGAGCTCGACCTCGACAAGAAGGTCCGCTCCTACAGCCACGGCAACCGGCAGAAGATCCTGCTCATCGCGGCGTTCGCGGCCCGGCCGCGGCTGCTGGTCCTGGACGAGCCGACGACCGGCCTCGACCCCCTCATGGAGCAGGTGTTCCGGCAGTGCGTCCGGGAGGCCCGCGACCGGGGGCAGACCGTGCTGCTGTCGTCGCACATCCTCAGCGAGGTCGAAGCGGTGTGCGACCGCGTGGCGATGCTGCGAGCGGGCCGGATCGCCGAGACCGGCTCGCTCGAGGTCCTGCGCAGGCTCGCGGCGACCCACGTCCGGGCGCACCTGGACTCGGCCGTCCCCGACCTGTCCGGTGTTCCGGGGATCCGCAACGTCGTCGTCGACGGACGCCTCGTCGAATGCGACGTGTCCGGGCCGATGCGCCCGCTGCTCCACGCACTCGCCGACGCGGGCCTCGAGAAGCTGACGACCCGCGAGCCCTCCCTGGAGGAGCTGTTCATCGCCCAGTACGGCACGGCCGGCTGACCGGCGCCGAGGAGACGAGATGCAGGACGCATTGACACCGCTCGCCGTCCGCGCGAGCCGGAGCGGCGCCGCCGAGCCCGCCATCGCCCGCAGCGCGCTGAAAAGGACGTGGGTCGCCGCCACGGCGTGGGCGCTGGTGTTCGGAGGATCCGCGGCGGTGTCCGCGGTCACCTACGCCGGCACCTATCCGACCGTGGCGGAACGCCAGACCATCGCGTCCACGACCGGGCGCGACAGCGGGTTCGCGGTCCTCCTCGGCCCCGTGGCCGACATCGGAACCGTCGGCGGCTACACCGTCTACAAGAACTTCGCTTTCCTCACCACGATCGGCGCCATCTGGGCCCTGCTCGCCGCCACCCGGCTGCTGCGCGGCGAAGAGGACGCCGGCCGCTGGCAGCTGCTCCTGTCCGGCCGGACCACCCCGGTCCGCGCCACGTCCGCCACGCTGACGGGGCTCATGGCCGGCATCGGGATCGTGTTCACGGGGGCGACCGCCGTCCTGCTGCTCACGGGTCGCGACTCGCGGCTGGATCTCGGAACGGGCGCCACGCTGCTGTACGGGCTGAGCCTGACGATCAATCCCGTGGTGTTCGCCGCCGTCGGTGCGCTCACCTCGCAGCTCGCCGCCACCCGGCGGGGCGCGGCCGGGATGGGATTCGGCGCCTTCGCCGTGCTGTTCGTCCTGCGCATGCTCGGCGACAGCGGCCCCCACATGCACTGGATCCTGTGGCTGACACCGTTCGGATGGGCAGAGCTGCTCCGCCCGTTCACGAGCAACACCCTGCTCCCGCTCCTCCCGGCCGCCGCCGCGGCACTGGTCCTGACGGCCATCGCGCTCGAACTGTCCGCCCGCCGCGACACCGGGTCCGGCATTCTGGCGTCGCGCGACACGGCGCCACCGCGGCTGTTCGGGTTGAGCTCCCCCACCGCCCTCGCCGCACGCCTGGAACTTCCCACACTGGCCGGATGGTGCGCCGGCGCGTGCGCCGCCGCCCTCTGCCTGGGCACCCTCGCGAAGGTGGTCACCGATACCTCGACCCGGTCCCTGGCGAACGCACTGGACAAGTTCGCGCCCCAGGGCGCCCTGGTCGACCGCTACCTGGGCGTCGCGTTCCTGTTCGTCACCGCCATCGTCGCCCTGATCCCCGCCGGCCAGCTCACCGCTCTGGCGGCCGAGGAGACGTCCGGCCGGACGGCCCACGTCCTCGCCGGCCCCGCGTCCCGGACCTCCGTACTCGCCGGCAGGCTCGCCCTCACCGCCGCCACGATCACGGCCGCGGGCCTCCTCTCGGGCATCGCGGCATGGCTCGGCGCCGCGATGCGCGGCACCGGCGTCGGCTTCGGCTCGATGGTCGTGACCGGCCTGAACCTCGTGCCGACGTCCCTCCTCGTCCTCGGCATCGGCGCCTGCGTGCTCGCCCTGGCTCCCCGCGCCGCCG
Organism: Actinomadura nitritigenes; assembly: GCF_017573545.1. GTDB lineage: Bacteria > Actinomycetota > Actinomycetes > Streptosporangiales > Streptosporangiaceae > Spirillospora > Spirillospora nitritigenes. The sequence continues at coordinate 126,766 of NZ_JAGEOK010000033.1, forward strand.
GCGTCGCCGTCTACATCGCCGTCATCGGCTCCCTGCTCGCCGACATGCTGGGCTCACTGCAGCCCACCACCCACTGGCTCAGGAACGCCTCGCTCTTCCACTACATGGCCTCCGCGCCCACCGAATCCCCGGACGCCCTCACGGTCATCATCACGGTCGTCATGGCGGGGGCGCTCTGCGCGCTGGCATGCGTCCTCTACAAGCGCCGAGACCTCCAGCTCTCCTGACCCCGAAGCGCCCAGCGCGCTTCTCTGGGGCCCGTCCGGCCGCGGGGTCCTGCACTCCGGCTGCCGCTCGGGCCCCCTTGTCCGTCGCACTGCCTCGACCGCGGCGCCGACGTCACCGGCGTCGACGCGCGCGCCGCGATGCGGACGCCGGCCAGGCGGCGGGCTCGGTGACGGCGCGGCCCGGCACCGGCCGACCTGCGCGACACCCTGCCGGCCGACGACGGCGCGTACGACACCGTGGTCGCGCTGTCCGGCCACGCCGATACCGACCTCCCGGGCGACGGCCGCCGCCGTGGTCCCGTTGTCGCCGGTGACGATGTGGACGCGCGGCCCCCGAGGGCACCGGGCGCCGCATCCCCCTGGGGCGTCATCACAGAGCACATCGACCCAACGACGAACCGGCCTGGCGAAGGCCGGGGACGGCGGCACACACCGGGCGCCCGCAGCGGCGGCGCCCGCAGTCTTCTTGGGCGACGGGTCGCTGGGCGGCGGTGTTCCTGGGCGGCGGGGCCGTCCCGGAGGTCAGGAAGCGCTCGGAGGGCCAGGCAGCGCCGAGCCCGCCCGGCCGCGGATCTCCTCGATCGCCTCCCACTGCGCGGTTCCGAGGTTCGCGAGCGCGGCGGGGAACACGCCGTCCTGCTCGGCGAGGATGTGCCGCCGCAGGACGTCGAGGGCGTCCAGCAGCCGCCGCTCCCCGCCCGGCTCCACCGCCCGGGCCGCCTCGGAGAGCGCGGCCTCGACGAGGCGGTGCTCGTGGACGAGGGCCTCGATGTGGTCGGGGAAGTCGACGGCCATCGCCGGGAACAGCCCCTGCTCCTCGACGAGGGTGTGCGGACCGAGGACCGCAGCGATCCGGGCGGCGAGAGCGCTCATCCGGTCCCGGTCGCCCGCGCGGCCGGCGGAACGCACCTCGCCGATCAGGTCGACGACGAGATCGTGCTCATCGGTCAGCCGCTTGATCGACTCTATGGCCTGGCATCCGCAGTATTCGCACATGGCGTGCCGCTCCCTTGTTCTGTCGTCCTACCGGACTCGCCGGCGGCGCGGAGGCGCGCGACGACGAGCTCCGCGAAGCGCCGCGTCAGCTCGTACCCGAGGGCCGTGTCGACCGCGCAGAGGGTGCGCACCAGCCGGGCGTCGAACTCGATGGCGTCGACGGACGTGCTGGCCACAGCCCCGTGAGCCCAGCGCCGCGGCTGGCACAGCCACGACCAGCCGAGCACGGACCCGGGTCCAAGGGTCTCGACGATCGCGCACTGAGCGGGTAGCAGCCGGTCGACCGTCACCGCCCCGCCGTCGATGAGCCAGAACCGCTCCGCCGGCCGCCCCTCAACGCAGATCCGCTGCGCGGCCGGGATGGTGACACGGCGGCCCGCCGTCGCGAGCCTCGCCAGATCGGCCTTCCTCATGCCCCGCAGGAACGGCTCATGAGCGAGCTCCTCCCCGGTCAGGACGCCCACCGCGCTCACCTCTCCCGCCGTAGCGGGCCGCTCCATGCTCCGCGGGGCGGCCCCGATCCGAGATCGACGGCGCCACTTCGCCGCCATGACCAGCACACCACCGCGGGGAGGCACCGCACAGGGCCGAAGGACCCGCCCGGACCGCACCCGGAAGGCGCCCGGCGAACGGGACCATCCTCCGCGGGCAGGGGACCTACGACCGTGCCGGCCGGGCACGTCCGCGCGATCTCCTGTAAACGGTCGTCGACGGAGGAGAAGCGCGATGGACACGAGTCGGCCCAAGACGGTTCCGGTTCATCCCCGTCCGGCCCCGCCGCCTCCGTGGTTGACGAAAGCGGCCGGGCGCGACTGGACGGACCTCGCGGCGGTGTCGGAGTCCGGGACGCCCTTCGACCCGGAGATGACCCGGCACCTGCCCGAACCCGCTCGCCGCTGGTTGGACCACGCGATCCGGCCCGGCACGCCGCTACCGCCCGCGGCGCTGCTGCACATGCGCGGGCGGATACGGCTCGGATCCTGGCGGGCCTTCCGCGCGACCCAGATCCTGCGTCCCCCGCACGGCTTCGTCTGGGCCGCCCGCGCCCGTGTCGCCGGCCTGCCGGTCAAGGGATTCGACCGCTACAGCGGCGGCGACGGGGAGATGCGCTGGCGGATGCTCGGCGCGCTGCCCGTGATGTCCGCCTCCGGGCCCGACATCACCCGCAGCGCCGCGGGACGGCTGGCGAGCGAGTTCGTCTTCGCCCCGGCCGTGGCGCTGTCTCCCGCCGTGTCCTGGGCTACGGTCAGCGCCCACCGTGCTCGCGCCGACCTGACCGTCGGCGGCACCGCGCACTCGGTCGTCCTGACCGTCTCGCCCGAGGGCGCGCTCGTCGAGCTGACACTCGACCGCTGGGGCGCCCCGGAAGGCGGGGCGTTCGGGCGGCATGTCTTCGGCGCCCGTTTCAGCGGGGAGGCCGCCCATGGCGGATACACCCTCCCCGCCCGCGTGCGGGCCGGATGGTGGTACGGGACCGGGCGCTGGGACCGCGGGGAGTTCATCAGGTTCGCCCTCGACCGGGCCGAGTTCCTGTGAGTCCCGTACGGGGCCCCGCTCCCGTCCCTGCCTGGCCGAAGGTCCCGGTGGCGGGGGACGCTCGGCACTGATCTTGCGGCCGGGCGGCTGCGACGCTGGAAGCGACCGAGGGAGGTCGTCAATGCAGATCATGCCCGAACACCGCGCCGTCGTCGTCGGC
>NZ_JAGEOK010000034.1 GCF_017573545.1 Actinomadura nitritigenes
ACCCCGGAATCAACGGCTCAACAATCGCCCACAACTCGTCCGGCACCAGCCGCAGCGCAAGATCCGACGACATGCCCCCAAATCATGCCGCACACCGGCGGTCGGATCCACGTGAGACACGCTCTAAATCGCAGCACTCGATTAGTACTTTAAGGGGCGCGACGTAGGACGATGATCCCTGATTTCTCGTAGACGCTGGTGAATCCCTGGATCCTCAATCCGTCTAGGTTGTCTGCTTCCGGCCGGCCGGCACAGGTGCGGGAATGTACATCGATGATCGACCAGTTGGCGTCCTCCTTTCCTTCGCCGATCAGAATCGCCCGATTGCCTCGGGGAATCTGGGGCAGGAGATAGTTGCTCACCTGCACCGTCACGCCGGTGGGGACGTGCGCGATTGCCTGCTGAACGGCCTGCCGGTAACTCGCCGACCGGGTTGTACCCCCACTGAGCCATGACCGCAGCGGCGTGGCCGGGCTGACGGCGACCATCAGCACCACCGCCAGAGCCAGTTCCGGCCACCGCGATGTGGCGACTCGGACCAGACCACCGCGGACAAGACCACCGCGGACCAATGCGGCTCCTGGGGTCGGCGCGGAATCATTCCGCCGACGCATCCGAGCCAGGCCGTCGGCCATCCCGATCACCAGGATCACCATCAGCACCGTGCTGTAGTGCAGCGTCCAGGCCCACATCGCCGGTTTCGTCGACAGCATCCGCTCGGCCAGCGTCGGCAGCGTGAGCAGCACCACCGGTGAGCGGAGAGCGCCGAGCCCGAACGGGATCAGCAGCAGTACCCAGGTGGTGAGCTTGGTGGAGTTGTCGAAGAGGGTGAACGCAGTGATGGCGGGATGTGTGATCACGTAGCGGCCGAACTCCTCCAGGTTCGTCGAGCCGCCAAGCCCCAAGTAGTCGTAGTGCGGATATGAGCCGCCCCGGAAGTGCGGAATGATCACGCGGACGGTGGTGATCAGCACGAGCGGGCCGGCGAGCAGCAGCACCAGGGCGTGCCGCCATTTGCGGTAGGCCATCGCCAGGACGCCGAACATGAACACCGTCGCGCCCATATCCTCCTTGGCGAGCATGGTGGCGCAGGCGAACGCACAAGCGGTGCTCCATCGCCCGGCAAGGGCGCGCTCCAACGCCCAGGCCAGCAGAGTCGCGCTGAAGATCGTCTCATGTACGTCGTAGCCGACGTCATTGAGCAGGCCGAACGACGTCAGGTATGCCGCGGTGAGGTACGCGGCCGGGCGATCGCCCAGCAGTCGCCGCACCGTTCGGTAGACGGGGATCCCCGACGAGGCGAGCAGTACGTGACCAGCAATGATCAGCGTCTGCGGGGCATCCCGGATCCAATACAGCGGAGCCAGCAGCGCGAACAGCGGCATGAAGTGATCGCCCCAGTGATGAAAACCCGGACCTTTGATCGGCACCTCCGGAAAGCCCCGCATCGCCCACCCGTGTACCGCCTGATCGAAGATCCCCAGGTCACAGGCGGCCGTCAATACATTCTGCTGCCGGGACAATCCGACCAGGCAATAGCTGAAGGCTGCCGTTGCGACGAGCCAACTACAGGGTGAACAGATCACGCCCCGGGCCACGGCGAGAGCGCCGTAGAAGACCTTCATTCCGCCGAGGTTCGGTCGGTGACGAATCGCTCGTACGTCAAGCCGTTGTCGTCCACGGGCCATCCCTTCTGTGTCACACCCCCGGGACGCCGCAGCACTCCTGTTCTGTTGCACGCGCAGGACCGTTTTCAGGAACGCTGGCGCATTTCCTCCTGCAGACGGGCGTCAAGCCAGTCCGCTTGGCCGTGCAACGGGACCGGCTCGGGTCCCTGAGTCGATTCCTGCGCTGCTGCTCTCTTCTGACCGACCACGGGCGCCGATGCGGCTGACCTTGTGCGTGGCCACCTTCTGGTCATGAGGAGCGGTCCAGAGGCGCTGAACGCCGTGCGGTCGCAGGAGGGTAAAACCGGCGGACAAGTTGCGACCGAGATCTGGGACGCGCCACTGACCGGCGGAAACGCCCGCAGGGTCCTGTCGATGCAGGTCGCAGGCGAACAGGCGAGAGCGAACGGTTGGTCTTTGGTGGACGGCAGATCCGCTAGAGCCGTGCCGCAGACGCCCAGGAAGACATGAACCTGGAACAGGCGGGTGAGCGTGTCCTCTGTCTTCGAGGCGCCGCTCGCCGGACGACCCGCCCGGATCGGAATCCCGGCTGAAGGCTCGCCGATGGGCTGGCCGCCCATCCTACGAGGAGCAGAGAACTCTCAGAACCTGCGGATCAAGCCGTGCGCTGCCCAGCGGTCCTGGCATTCGAAACGGCTTCGGCTGGGCGAGGGAAGCCTTGAAAACGGGAGGACATGGGGGAGACGGGGCTGCCAGTCTGGTGAGCCGATTATGGAGGGGGCCCTATGCCGGACGGCGATGAAGCGTCTTTTCTCGGAGAGTTCAGCCAGCGGCTGCACAGTGGCGACCTCGGTGTCGTGTGCGAGGCGCTGAGCGATTACCAGCAGGCACAGGCCAATACCAGGTGGGGAGCGGACAACCCGTATTGGCCACTGAACAACGAGGTTCTCTTCGTCGCCCGCGACCTCCTGGACCGGTCGTCCACGCTCGCCGAAGAGAACCGGCATCGGGCGCTCTCCTGGTCGCTCACCATGGTGTGGCACCTTGGTGAAGACGAGGACGCCGACCGGATCGCCGGGATCCTGGAAACCACCTCCGACCCCGGACTGCGGGAGGAAGGGCTGATGGCCGCGTCCACTGCTCTTCAGGACGCGGAGGAACCGAACCCTCGGCTCTTGGCGGCCGTCCGCGCGATCGCCCTCGACGAGAGTCTGGACGCGCGGGATCGCTGCGCCGCGATCCATGCCCTGGGCGATCTCGACATGCCCGAGGTGGAGGCCGTCTTCGTCCGCCTCACCGAGTCCGGCGACCTGAAGGTCCAGGTCAGTGCCGCCGGGCAGCTGTCATCGCCCAAGAAGGTTCGAGTGCACCGCGAGCTGCTCCAGCAGCTCGTCGACTCCTGGCCGGAGGACGCGGGCCCCTTTTCCAAGGACATTCGTGATGCGCTCACGGGCTTCCACAGCACTTACTGGAAGGACGCCCACCTGGACGATCCGGCCCTTCGGAGCGCCCACGACGAGCTGAGGTTCCCGCTGACCGACGAGACGTGCCTGGATGCCTTCACCACACTGCTGCGCAGCGACGACCCGCTCGCCGTGGGCATCGCGCTCGACCACTACGAGAACTGGGAAGGGCTGCGGCACGTCCTGGACGACTCCGACCTGGCGGACGCCTACCTGCCCGAGGTTCTGGAGCGGGCCCGCGAGGTGCTCCGTCGTCCGATCCCGCCCGCCGAGGTGAGCGCCCTGAACATGATCGGGGCACGGCATGTGGAACCGGGCGACGCCGACCTGCTGGTGCAGATCCTCGGCCGGACGGATTCCGACACCGTCCGGCACGAGGCCGTCTGGATGGCGTACGGGCTCTTCGACGAGACCGAGACCGAGACCGAGACCGTGGACGCCCGCCTCGTCGAGGCGGTGAGCGGCGTGATCTTCGACCCGTCCTCCGCCTCCCGCAGCACCAAGGAGACGGCGATCCGGATCCTGGCCGACGGGCTCGGTGCAGGCGCCGACGACGTCCTTCTGCGTGTGATCCGCGAGGGGGAGCCGGACGTGCAGGTGCACGCGGTCTCCTACCTGGTGAAGACCGGCGGCCTGGACCGCCACCGAGCGGTCATGGAAGACCTGGCCGATAGCTGGGAGGAGCGTCCTCCGGCGCGTTTCTGGGGCCAGAACCCCGTCGACCTGGTCTTCGGGAAGCCGCACAGCGTTCACTGGCAGGGGCACCGGCTACAGGACCCGGATCTGCATCGCGCGCACAGAAGGCTGCGCCTCCCCACGGCGGACGAGTCGTACCACGACGCCATGCGCACGATGCTCGAAAGTGGAGATGTGGCCGCCGTCGGCATCGCCCTGGACCATTGGTGGGACTCCGAAGGCGCCCTCGCGCGAGGCGGCGAAGAGGCACGGCAGCCGGCGAGGGCGCTCGTCCTCACGCTGATACAGAAGATCCTGCGGCAACCGCCGTCTCCGCCTGAGCTCAGCCGCGAGTACGGTCCCCGCGCCGCCCACCTCACCGCCCTGTCGGCCTTGAGGATCGCCGCGGAGGACGACCTTTCCGTCCTGGCCGACTCGCTCGAGGGCGCCGACTCGCTTCGCGACCAGCTTCTCGACACCGTGAGAGACGTGCTCTGGTCCGTCGGCCACTCCCACCCCCGGCTCGTCCAGGCTCTTGGGGACATCGTGTGCGACGAGGCCGTCCCGATGAGCGAGCGCAGTCAGGCCTTGTACCTGCTGGAGGAGTTTCGGTGCGGCAACTCCCTCGACGTCCTCTTGAGCGCGACTCGCTGCCCCGAACTGGAGATCCAGGCGGCCGCAGCCCTGGCCCTCGCACGGGACGAGACGTTCGAAGAGCACCGTCCGATGATCCAGGCTCTCGCCGCGAGTTGGCCCACAGAAGACGCTCCGACCGAGGTCATCGAAGTGCGCGAGCTTCTCGAAGACTCCGACGAGGAATAGAGCTCCTCGGCCCGCCCGCCAACTGATGAAGTCGCGGACAGCTTCACGAACTCCTCCGGCCTCTCGGCCATCATGGGGCCATCAGCATCGAATACCACGCGAACGTGCCGGCTGCGGCGGCCGCCGGTTCCCGGCCCTTCCCCTGCCTCGACCGCCACTACATCGAGCAGCGGGCGCTTGCCGCACCCAGGTGGTGGTGCCGCTCGGCCCAGCGTTTGGCGGTTCGGCCAGGGCGGCTCATAACGCTCGGCCGCCCGCGCGATGAGCCAGCCCGTATCGACGACCGGACGCGCCGATCGAAGACGGTTCGCGAGGATTCAGACAGCGTTAGCGGGGGCAGCCAGTTGTGACTGCGCAACCGGGACCCGTCGGCCGACCGAAGAAGGCCACCTGGGCCGGACCGCCCGTTGCCGCAGCAGCCGCACCGTCGCCCGGAGGGGGCAGGGTGGGGTGGCCTGCCGGCGGTCATCGGGGGCGAGTTCGCAGGTGCCGATCAGGTAGTCGACTGCGGCGGGTGCGGCGGGTGCGGCGGGTGCGGCGGGTCGCCTGGGAGGCTGCCGATCCCACGCAAGAAGCTCGACCAACGGGGGCGGGGAGTGAGAGGTCGTCTGCCGCCACGGGGGGCCGCTCTGGTGTCTCTACGCTCACGGCATGACGATCATGTACGAATGGCGAGGCGACTTCGAGAACGCAGCCGTCAACGCGTTGCACGCGGAGGGCTTCAACCATCGGGTCCTGGACATCGACTGGCTGGCACAGGTCCACCGCCATAGCCTCGGCTGGGTCTGCGCTCGGCGCGAGGGCGAGCTCGTCGGCTTCGTCAATCTCGCGTGGGACGGTGGTGTCCACGCATTCGTCCTGGACACCGTGGTCAGGGGAGACCTTCGCCGATCCGGGATCGGCGCTGGGCTGGTCACCGCAGCCGTTCGAGGCGCCCGGGCGGCACGGTGCGAATGGCTGCACGTCGATTTCGATGACCACCTGCAGGCCTTCTACTTCGGCGCCTGCGGCTTCGAGCCGACGAACGCGGGACTCATCGCGCTCTGACCGGGCTCTGGAGTCGTTTTCGGTGGCGGCGACGTTACACGGGCAGGCGGTTCCGGTCACGGCGTCTTCGATCACGAGGAGTGCCAGTGCCCAAGATGCCCGGAAGTTATCTCGCCTCCCGAGATCAGATCGCCTACCTGCAGACCGAACTGGCCGTCATCAGCCGAGCGATTGAGCTGGTGAAGCGGGCGGTGCCCCATAGGGCGATTCGAAGCCATCGCAGTGATGCCCGGCGAGGGGCTGCCCATCAAGGTCTGCTGCAACGTCCTGGGGATTCCATATGCGGCGCAAGCGCCCACCCCCGATGCGCGCGATCCGGCACCGAGCAGGTGCGCGGGGTGCACACCGAGCCCCATGGCAGCTCTGGCCTCCGGCGCGTGCACGCCGAACCCACCCTCGGTCCGAGCCCCCCGGTCGGACACGGAGCCGTCGAGTTGGCCTTCGCCACGACCATGTGGGTCGGCCGCCCTGCCGGCCGCCACTTGCGCCCTCAGTTGCCTGCTCCCGCACGAGGCCGGCACAGCGGTGGCATGACGAGCCGGTAGGCCGGGGGAGAGGACGCCTTCGGGATGCAACAGATCAAGGCGCCGCAGCGTCCTGGGGTGTGACTGAGAAGGGATGGCCTGTGGACGATGACGGCTTGACGTACGAGCGATTCGTTACCGACCGAGCCGCGACACTCCTGCGCTACGGCTATGTACTGACCGGCAATGCGCACGATGCGGCCGATCTCGTGCAGGAAGGGCTGCTCCGATTGCGCACCGCGTGGCCCCGCGTGGTCAGGAAGGACGATCCGGAGGGGTACACGCGGGCGATCATGGCGCGCTTGCACATCAGCGCATGGCGGCGGCGCAGACGTGAGCGACTCGTCCGCGAGGTGCCCGAGGGCGGCTACGTGGATCGAGGCCTCGAGCAGACCGAGCGGGATCCCCGGTTGTGGCGGGCGCTGGCGGCGTTGCCGCGGCGTCAGCGGGCCGTGCTGGTCCTTCGGTACTACGAGGACCTGCCGGACGAGGAGATCGCCGAGCTGCTCGACATCTCGCGAGGGACGGTGCGTAGCCAGGCCGCCCGCGCTCTCGACAAGCTCCGGGCGGATTGGCGTCCGTCCCTGACCCAGGCAGTGGGGGCCCACCATGACCGATGACCTTCAGCGGGCACTGAGGACCACGCTCAAGGCCGCGTCGCTGGACGCGCCGCACGCGGCACCGGACCTGCTCGACCAGCTGGCGGGCCGGGCCCGGGCGCGGCAGCGCAACCGGGCGACGATGGCGGCGGCCGCGGTCACGACGGCGCTGCTGGTGACCGCCGGGACGTCGGCCGCCCTGCGCGCCGGAAACGCGCCCGGGTCCGGTGCCCTCTCCGGCAAGAGCGCCGGCGGCTTGCCGACCGAGACCGTCCCCTCGCCGGTACCGGTCCCGAAGGCGGCGGTCCGGACCGAGCCGGACACGCTGCCGAACGGGCGCCGGTACAACCCGGAAGTGGCACTGGACGGCACGTCTCTGCTGGTCTCGACGGAGTCGCGTCCTGAAGTGACCGACCAGCTTTGGGTGTACGACCTACAGAACCACCAGGCCACCAAGGTCACCGACGTCGTCGAGAAGGGAACGTCGACGCAGTACGCCGGGAACCTCGCTGCCGGCGACGGTCAGGCCGTATGGTCGCAGGAGGGCACGGTCGCGGGACGGGCCGTGACCGAGATCTGGGCCGCCCCGCTGAACGGCGGAAACGCCCGCAGGGTCGTCTCGCTGGACGCCGGCTCGAAGGAGGCGGGGATCGGGCGACTGGTCGTGGGAGGCGGCACGATCAGGTGGAGCCGCGCAGCGAACGGCGGGACCGCCGACGACGAGCACGGGAGCGCCTCGGGGGCAACCGCCGTGTACGAGGTACCGCTCGCCGGAGGGCCCGTGCGGATGGTCCCCGGAACCGACGGCTACCGCATCTTGTCCTGGCCGTGGATCGGTACCCCGGGCACCAGCAGCGGCCGCACCGGGGACGTGGACTTCAAGCGGCTGTGGAACCTGGCGACGGGCCAGACCCGCACCGTGCGTCTCCCCAAGTCCTCCAATACCTGGACCTGCTGGATCAGCTGGTGCGTAGGCGGCCCTCCACTCGGCGTCACCCTTGACCGGGTCCCCGACACCCGCGTCCTGCCACTGGCCGCGGGCACCGGGCGCGCCGTGCCCGCGGACGAGCTGCCTGTCAGCGAACCGCCGGAGGGATCGCTGATGTACGACCGGTTCCTCTCCCTGGCCAACGGCGACAAGCACGACACCCTCTACGACCTGGCGACGGGCAGGATGATGGATCTCGGGCCCAACTACGAGGACAACTGGCCGGTGAGCATACCGAGCGCCCGGCGTGACGACTCCACCCTGGCTCTCGACCGGTACCTCGTCCGACCGGTCAAGGGGGCCATCCAGATCATCGATCTCGCGGCCGTCGGGTGAAGCGGCCCGCCGGCGGCCGGCAACCGACGCGGTCGCGCGGGTCGGCCTCCAGTTTGTCCGGCATCGAGCAGATCGTTGCGTGGGTCACGCCCCGTTACCCCCCGGCGCACCAACGCGCCGCCGACGGTGCTGCAGGAACGTCAGTGCAGGCCGAAGCGCTCGGCCCACGAGATCACGGTGGTGGGCTCGGCGTTGGCGCCGCCAGCACCAGGCCCAGCCGAGCCCCGTCGTGGACCTGCCGGGCGGCAGGGAGCAGGCAACCGGCCGCCGGCTCGGCCCAGACCTTCGCAGGACATCGCCTCGGCCCCTCGGGTCTCCACTCCCCAGACCCGCACACCCGGCCGCCGCGCCCGCAGTGCCGCTGCCACACCCGAGATCAGCGCACCGCCGCCGATGCTGACCAGCACATCGGTCAGCTCGCCGGCGTCCTCGGCCAGTTCCAGCCCGAGCGTGCCCTACCCGGCGATGACGTCCGGATCGTCGAACGGGTGCACGACCGTCAGCCCCTCGGCCCGGAGCCGCTCCATCAGCACGAACGCAGCGTCCACGGTGTCGGTCAGCCGCACCACGGCCCCGGTCGACGCGGCGATCTCGACGGCGCGCGCAGGGGCCGACTGCGGCATGACGACGGTCGCCTAGACATCGAGCGCGGCGGCCATCACCGCGACCGCGATCGCATGGTTGCCGCCGCTCACCGCCACCACACCCACCGCGCGTTTCCTCCAGCTTGTCCAGAGCCGGGCCCAGCAGTGGGGAGTCGTCGCGATTGGCCGGGGCAAGCACCCGGCCCAGCGGGATGCCGTACCCCTCGACCAGCAGCGATCGTTTCATGCCCTTGCGGCGATCCACCGGAGACGCCCGGCCAGTTCGCCACCACCCGGCGCCTTAACGATGCAGCCGTCCACGGCGACGTCGTCCAGCGGCGAACCGACGATCCGCGCGTAAGCGTCCAGGGCGCGTTTCCTGCGCCGGGCGAATGCCCCGGTGTTGATCCGTTCGTCGCGGCGGTTGCGGATCGTGGTGGCCGAACAGTCTGGACTGGACCGGACGCGCTGGCCGGGAACGAGTCCCGGGCCAGCGCGCCGAGCACTGCGACCTCGTGTCAGCTCAGATGCCGGGCGAAGAACCTCAGCGAGCTGTCCGCTTCGAACGACGGCACATCCTCGTGCTTGCCGGGGTTGGCGTGCAGCGTCTTCTCAGTCGAGGCCAAGGCGTCGAACAATGCCAGGCTCTGGTTCCGCGACACCATCTGATCGTTCCACTGGACCAGAAACTGCACCGGCACGGTGATCCGCGCGGCGTCCTCGGCCAGCCCGTGCACACCGAGCAGGCCGAGCACCGCCGCACGGATCCGGGGCTCTGCGGCGATGAGCGGGATACCGAGCCCGCAGCCCATCGACATGCCGTGGTAGCCCACCGGGCCGACGCCGACCTGGTCGAGGCGTTGGACCGCGTTCAGGATCGCTTGCCAGTCCGCGACGGCCTGACCAGCCAGATAGCCGTGCATGCCGGCGACCAGCGCGCCCGGATCCTCACCGGCGGCCATGCCGGCCCGCATCTCGGCCGCGATCCGGCCGAACTCCTCATCCTTGGGCCGGTCGCCGTGGTTGGGTGCGTCGATCGCGACGGCCGCGAAACCCTCGGCGGCGTAGCGGCGCGCGTGGGACACGATGCCGGTGGCCGTCTTGTGCTGCCCCCCGCCGTGGCCCAGCAGAATCAGGGGACGAGTACCGCAGGCGCCTTCCGGCGTCCACAGCACACCGGGGATCTCGCCGAGGGTGAAGAACTGTTCGGTGACGCCGTCCGACGACGTCCGGGCGGTGAAGCGCATCAGCGTTTTCAGGCCTTTCGGGATGCCTTGTGCGGGCGCTCCCTAGGTTATGTCCTGAAATCCAGACGTCTTCCGGAATCACGCTCACCCGATGGCTTGCGCAGATCACCGGCTCGTGGCCTCCACCACTGCTTGGGTTGAGGCCCTCGTTCGGTCACGCCTCTGGCTCGGCCGCACGCCGGGCTGCAGCGTCCCGAGCCGGTTCTCCGTGCCCGGCTGCCGAATCGCCGGAAGCCAGATCCGATCGCTCTCGGCGTCGTGCGGCGGCTCCTCCTCAGGGCGGCGGCTGCGATGGCGGCAGGCGTGGAGCGATCGTCAAGAGGTGTCCGCTCGCCGTCAAAGCCCGGCGCGCCGCCTCCTGTTAACTTTCTGGAGTGAACACGGGGAAATTTGAATCACCGCGGAGTCTGTTCGCTCCCATTTTTGCGCCTTCTTCCCGGCGCCGGCGAATCGATTCCAGGGCCCTCGCCTAATTCGCCTTCCCCTGCTTCGCTCATTCTCTGCAAATCCTCCCCGTCAGAAGGATGTCCCCTATGACTCGACGCAATCGGTGCCTGCGCGGCGCCGCGCTCGCCGCGGTCACGGCAGCGGCCGCCGGCACAGCGGGCCTGTCCGCCGTGCCCGCGCACGCCGCCCCCAAGGCGCCCGCCCGGCCCGGCGACTTCAACGGCGACGGCCACCGCGACCTGGTGCTCGGCAGCCCGTTCGGCACCGCGAACGGGGCCGCCAGGGCCGGGTTCGTCACCGTCGTCTACGGCACCGCGACCGGTCCCGATCCGGCCCACCGGCAGGTCATCTCGCAGGAGAGCGCCGGGATTCCGGGCGGTTCGGAGGAGTCGGACGGGTTCGGCGCCTCTCTGGCCTCTGCCGATTTCGACCTCGACGGTTACGCCGACCTCGCCGTGGTCGCCTCCGGCGAGGATTCCAACGGGCCCTTGGAGGGCGGCGGCATCACCCTCATCTACGGCAGTGCGAGCGGCCTGTCGTCCAGGGCGGTGAGGTTCGGGACCGATGACGGCGACGCCTACGCCCACGGCGCCGTCACCGTCAGCGCCGCCGATGTCACTGGCGACGGCAAGCCCGACCTGGTCGCCGGCGGCCGCGGCTCCTTCACCCTCTACCGCAGCCTGGCGTCGGGCGACCTGACCGGGACGACCACCACCGTCGGCCACGGGGAGGGCGAGACCGTCCAGGTGTCCACCGCCACCGCCGACTTCACCGGCGACGGTCACGCAGATCTGGCGTACGCGTACATCTGGGGCGGCATCGACGGGCAGGACCCCTCGCTGCGGTTCAACGTCTACATGGGCTCCTCGACCGGGCTCGCCGACACCGCGGCCTACACCTCGTCCAGCATCGCGGCGCGGTCCCTGGCCGCCGGTGACGTCGACGGCGACGGCCGCGCCGACCTGGTCGCGGGCGTGGACACCGACCGCGGCGGCCAGGTCCGCGTCTACCCGGGCACCGCGTCCGGCGTCGGCACCGCCACCGTCATCGACCAGGACACCGACGGCGTCCCCGGAACCGCCGAGTACGGCGACTCCTTCGGCGCGTCCGTGGCGACCGGCGACGTGAACGGCGACGGTCGCGCCGAGATCGCGGTCGGCGCCCCCGGCAAGACCGTCGACACCGTCGCCAAGGCGGGCGCGGCCACCGTGCTGTACGGCGGACCGGGCGGAGTGACCGGCAGCGGCGCCCAGTTGATCAGCGAGAACGTCGGGGACGTGACGGGCCACGCCGAGGAGAACGACCTGTTCGGCGCGCAGGTGTCGCTCGCCGACCTCGACGGGGACGGCAAGGCCGACCTCAACGCCGGCGCACCCGGCGAGAACGGCGGCGGAGGCGCCCTGTACATGCTGAACGGCGGCGCGTCCGGTGTGTCCACCACCGGAGGCCGAACGTTCTACTCCAGCACGCTCGGGGTGCAGGGACTCGACGCCGGACTCGGCGGCGTCGTCCTGCCCTGACCTCGCGGCGGGCCGCGCGGCGCCCTCGCCCCCGCCGCGCGGCCCGCGTTCCGGCTCCGCCGCCTTGACGGGCGGCGGCCCTTTCCGGAAACGGCTATGCGGTCCGGCCCGGTGCCGATTCGAGGGCGCGGCGGCGATGGTCGCTCGGAGCGATGCCGTAGGCCGCGCGGAACGCACGGGTGAAGGTGGCGTGGTCGTTGAATCCCCAGCGCGTCGCGATCCGGTGGATGGGCACCGCGTCCAGCGCCGGATCACCGAGATCGCGGCGCGCGCGTTCGAGGCGGAGCCGGCGGATCCACGACGAGACCGCGATGCCCTGCGACTGGAAGAGCCGATGCAGGTAGCTGACCGAGATGTGATGCGCGGCGGCGATGGAGCGCGGTGACAGCCCGGGGTCGTGGAGGTGCCGCCACACGTACTCCTTGATGCGCGGGAGAAGCGCGCGCTGTGGAAGGCGGTCCACCGGCTCCATTGCCGCATGGTGCGCGATCAGCGCGTTCAGGAGATCGACCGTGATGCCGCCCAGGCGGGGCGCGTCGGCCGGGCGGTAGGCGCCGGAGTCCGTGGTCAGCCGGAGGAGGTACTCGGTGAGCAGCGCCCCCACCCCCGACCTTCCCGGGAGCGGGACCGCGAGGACCCGGTCGGCCTGTTCCGGGTGCGCCACCAGGGTGCGGGGCACCTGGGCGCGCACGAGCCTGGCCGGCCGCTCCTCCGCCGTGATCCGCACCCGTAGCGGGCGCCCGCTGTCATAGACCGCGAGCTCGCGTTCACCCAGTTCGGCGCGTCGGCCGGCCTGGTCCACGACGAGTCGGCCGCGCAACGGGAACACGACCGAGTACAGTCCCGGGTCCTGCGCCCGGATGAGCGGCGGCGGCCTGCGCACCTCGGCCGGCGAGCAGGTCAGTTCGACCACGTCCGCCGCCCCGAGATCAAGCGCCCGCACCGTCGCCTGGAAGCCCTGCGGCCCGTCGCTCACGACCCGCATCGGGGGCGCGCTGGTCACCTGGAAGTCGTCGAAGGCGGCCAGCCGCCGATCGGGCGCGAACTCGTCGCTGCTGAAGACCGTCCGGATCATCGTTCCCCCAGGCAGAGGCGCGTGCGGGGTCCATGGCGGCCCGCCGGCCGTGCGCCACGCACTTTAAGGGACTGAGAGTCCCCTCTGCAAGGTACTCATAGTCCCTTGCAGTGCCGCGTAACCTACGGCCTGGGCTGACGAAAAGGTACTGACGAGTCTTCTGGAGGGCGGCCATGGCACCGGACGACGCCGCGCGGGACCCGGCGCGCGGCAGCGGCGGCCGGGTGAGGCGCCCCAGGCGCAGTGCCGCGCAGGTCCAGCACGCCGTCCTGCAGGCCGCCGTCGACGAACTGACCGACCGGGGATACGACGGCTTCACGATGGACCGGGTCGCCGCCCGCGCCGGCACGAACAAGACGGCGATCTACCGGCGCTGGCCCAGCCGCACCTCGCTCGCCCTCGCCGCCTACAGGCAGCTGGTCGCGCGGCCGGAGAGCCCGCCCGACACCGGCGCGCTCCGCTCGGACGTCATCGCCCTCCTCCGGGCGGCGGCCGACCGGATGAGCTCCCCGGCCGGAGCCGAGATCCTGCGCGGCCTGGTCATGGACGCGCGCCGCGAACCGGAGACGATGGCCGCCCTGCGCGACGAACTCGCCCGCGGTGAGCCCGGCACGATGCTGGCCGTCCTCGCGCGGGCCGTCGCCCGCGGGGAGGCGCGGCAGGAGTCCCTCGTCCCGCGCATCGCGACCCTGCCCGTGGCGCTGCTCCGCAACGAGCACCTCTTGAACGGCCCGGAGCCGGTCCCGGACGAGACCATCACCGAGATCGTCGACCTGGTGTTCCTCCCCCTGGTCCGCCCACGCTGACCGCCCTCCCGGTAGTGGCCGCAGCCCGACCCCTCGGCCGACGGCCCAGAAACGAGCCGCCCGGCGTACTTGCGAAACAAGCCATCGATGAACGCCAGCTGCCTTCGGCCGCCACTCAGTGCATTTTCTCCACAGCCCACTGTCCTTCCCACCCCTGGCAATTTGCGGTACGGGCCAACGTTCGCCGTTGACCGAACATCCCGAGCTCTGACTGGGGCGTTGAGGCGCGGAATGGGCGGGCCCCTCGCCGCAGTGGCGAGGGGCCTGGCCTGAGGAGGGTCGAGGGCCGGACCAAGTCAGGCTGGCGCAGGTTCTGGTCGTACAGCCCTACGGCCCGGCTGGCTAGGTCGTCGACATCGAAGGGGAACGGTGTCGGTGCTGCGGCCCACCCCGGTTACCTGCCGGTGGTAAGGACCATGCGGTAGCGGGCGTCGCCGGACATCATGCGGGTGTAGGCCGCGTCGACCTCGTCCAGAGGGCGCGTCTCAGTCGTGGGCCGGACGCCTGTCAGGGCAGCGAAGCGCAAGGTCTCTTCGACATCGCGTGCGGTGCCGGACGGGTGGCCATGCACGGACTTGCTGGTCGCGATGAGCTGGAACGGGCTGACCTGGATGGGCTCCGGCGTGGCGCCGAGCACGATGAGCTCGCCGTTGTGACGCAGCCCGTCGATGACGGCGCTCATGGCGTCGGAGTTGGCCGCGGTGGCGAGCACGACCTTTGCGCCGCCCAAGGACTGGAGCCGATCGGCCACGTCACCGGCGTTACCGTCGATGTAGTGGTGGGCGCCGAACTTCTTGGCCGCGTCGGCCTTGTCGTCGCCGCGTGCAATGGCCACGGTCTCGAATCCGAGCTTGGCGGCGAACTGCACGCCCAGGTGCCCGAGCCCTCCCAGGCCGAGCACGGCGACGAGATCACCCGGCTTGGCCGGACTGCGCCGCAACGCGTTGAAGGTGCTGACGCCGGCGCAGCCCATGGGCGCTGCCTCGACAGCGGTGATCTCATCGGGAATGCGGGCCAGCGCGGACGCGGGAACGACCACGGCCTCGGAGTAGCCGCCCGGGTAGGCCCAGCCAGGAATCTGGATACGCGCACAGTGGATGAAGTCGCCTTCGCGGCAGGCCAGGCAGGTTCCGCAGTTGCCGCCGAACCAGCCGACGGCCACCCGCTCGCCGACACCCCAGCCTTCGACACCGTCACCGATCGCGTCGATGCGTCCGGCGATTTCGTGTCCGGTCACCAGCGGGAACGGCACGTCGGGGAAGGCGGCGTTGACGAACGCCGAATCCGAACGGCAGACGCCACAGGCTTCGACCGTCAGGCGGACGTGGCCCCGGTGCGGCTCGGGCAGTTCGCGATCGACCACGCTGAACGGGCCGCCGGCCTCGGTGACCTGGGCGGAGCGGAAGGTCAGCGGCCTGGCAGAAGTATCCGAGGACATGATGGACCTCTTTCCGAGGAGACAGAGAGTGAGAGAGGAGCCCGTCCCAGCGGGCCCATGTCCAGCACAGCACTCCGGTGCCCTCCACAACCGCTGCGAGCAGGCCCTGAACGGGCCGGTACCGTGAAGGCAGGTACTGAGAGGGCCACTTACCCGGGGGCGCGCCGCCCGCGGGCGGACCACACTGGTGACATGGACCGTAGTAGCGAACTCGCCGGCTTTCTGCGCTCGCGCCGTGCCCGGATCACCCCCGATCGGGCGGGACTGGCGGAGGACGGGCGCGCCCGGCGAGTGCCCGGACTGCGCCGCGACGAGGTCGCGCGCCTCGCCGGTGTGAGCACCGAGTACTACACCCGGCTCGAACAAGGCCGCGCCGGAACCCCGTCCCCGGAGGTCGTCGAGGCCATCGCACGCACTCTCCAGCTTGATCCCGCGGAGCGCGAGCACCTCACCGACCTGCTGGTACGGCCCACCCCTGCGCGCCGTACCCCCTCCGCTCCGCAACGGGTCCGCCCAGGCCTGTACCTCATGCTCCAGACCCTGGAGCATGTCCCCGCCTTCATCCTCGGCCGACGCACCGACGTGCTGGCCGCCAACCACCTGGCGCGCGAGGTCCTGACCGACTTCGACGCCCTGCCTGTCCCGCAGCGCAACCTCGCCCGCTACTACCTCCTGGACCCCGATGCCCGTGACCGCGTCGGAGACTGGGCACAGATCGCCGCCGAGACCGTCGCCATGCTCCGCCTCGAAGCGGGCCGCCACCCGCACGACCGGCGACTCGCCGACCTCGTGGGCGAACTCACCCTGCGCTCACCCGAATTCACCACCTGGTGGAACGACCACCGCGTCCTGCGCCGCACCCACGGCACCAAGCACTACCACCACCCCGTCGTCGGCGATCTCCACTTCGCCTACGAGTCCTTCCAGCCCTCCGGCGACCCTGACCAGATCCTGTGCGTCTACAACGCCGAACCCGGCTCCGCCACCGCCGAAGCGCTACGGCTGCTGAGCAGCTGGACCGCCCCCGGCCCCCGGACACCCTCCCAGCCCGCGGACACGCAGTGAACCTCGGTCACCGCCGCCTCGGGTCGTCCAGCCGGCCAGGAGACGTCGCCGACCGGGGTGCCCCAGCGGAAGCGCGGGTGCGCGATCCAGCGACGCACTACAGTGGCCGGCGCTGCCGGCCGTCTGATCCGGCGCGGGTGCCGGTCGCGGTGCGGACATCAGTTGATCACTCCCCGGCGTGACGCGCAGGCCCTCCCAGGGTGAGGCCCTGACAGACGCGGCACGGCCGACCTCCAACCACCGGGTTCTGCCGGACGCAGCCGCCGGTCACCAGCGGGATCGGCGTCGGTGATGACGCGGGTGGAGGTCTGTTCGCCGAGGGGGACGTAGGCGCCGAGGCCGGCCAGGTGGGCGTGGCGGGATTTGGCCTGTAGATCGGCTGTGGTGCGTCCGGCGGCCGCCAGATGTTGCAGTGCGGAGTGGCGGAGTTGGTGGAGCGTTCAGCCGCAGGGCGATGGACGCAGTGACCGCCGCGCCCCAACCACAGAATCCCAGTTCACACCGCCAACGGATGCTCCGAGCAGTACGGGTTCCGCCGTTGGCGCCGATGGTCACGACGCTTGCCGGAGCCGATGCCTGTAGCGCAGGGGCGCCTCACCCACCTCGCGTTTGAAGGCGGTGCTGAAGGCGCTTTCCGAGGTGTAGCCCAGCTGCGCGGCGAGGGCCCCGATCCGGACGTCGCCGTCGCGCAGCGCCCGCTGGGCCAGCAGCATCCTCCAGGAGTTGAGATAGGTCAGCGGCGGGACACCCGCCACGGAGCGGAAGCGCACGGCGAACGACGTCCGCGACATCGCCGCCGCACGAGCCAGCTCCTCCAGTCCCCAAGGCCGCCCGGGGTCGCCGTGCATGAGGTCAAGCGCGGGACGCAGCCGGTCGTCGGTCAGTGCCCGCAGCCATCCCGGCGGCAGCTCGGCCTGGTCGACGCAGGTCCGGAACAGCTCCAGGAGGAACAGTTGGGCGTGCTGGCGCACCGCGAAGGCAGCACCCATCCGCTCGCCCGTCACCTCCTCGACCAGCCGATCGACGCACGCGCGCAGGGCGGCCGCGGCGGAGTCGGATGCCCGGATGAGCGCCACGGGCGGCAGCGCCTGCGTCAACAGCGCCGCACCGGCTGGGGCGAGCTCGACGTGGCCGCCGAGGACGACGTCGTCGACGGCGAAGTCCGCGCCGCCGACGCGCAGGGCGAACTCTCCCGCCTCGGGCTCGAACTCCACGGGCGGACCGTCACCGGCGCCGCCCTCGGCGCGCAGCCACGAGCGTCCGGTCAGGACCGCGACGTCGCCGGCCTCCATCTCGATCGGGGCATCGAGCCCGTCGGTCGACAGCCGGCACCGGCCGCGAACCATCACCGACAGCTTCAGCGGGGTCGCGATGACGGACTGCGTGACCCAGCGTCCGCGGGCGGCGAACGCGCCGGAGATCTGGCCGCGAACCTCGACGAGGTCGAACACCTCGGATAGATGATCGATGGCCATGGTTGAACTCTCGCGAAGAAAATGCGTCCTGTCAAGCATTCTCAGTTCAACCGGGCGAGCGCAGACTGGAGCCATGGCCAGCACCGTGGGAGCCGCTCGGACCCCTGTCAGCGATCACGGTGCGGGCGGATGCGCGGTCCACCGAGCCGGCCGCCGCGCGGCCGCCGATCTTCGCGATCACGCGGCTCGAAGTCGTCTCGAACGCGGGACCGCTCCCGTGCCGCGCCGCCTTTGAACGCGCCGTCCGCCTGGACATTACGAACAACGAGAAAAGGAGCACTCCGTGGAACGCAACGATTCCGCGAAAGACCCGTCGACGTATGCTGCCGGGTTTCCGGTGACGAGCCCTACGCCCGTCTCCTCCTACCATCCCGTCCTGATCGACGTTCCGGGGCGCCCGATTCCGCTGGCGGTCCGCGTGTCGGCTCCGGCCGTCGGCAGTGATCTGCCGGTGATCGTTCTCTCACACGGGCACGGCCCATCGAACTTCGTTCCCTCGTTCTACGGTTACGGTCCGATGGTGAACTTCTGGGCCGCACACGGGTTCGTCGTGATACAGCCCACGCACCTCGACGCCACGTTCCTCGGCCTACGAGAGGCCGATGACCCGGATGCACCGTTGTACCTGAAGTCACGGGCCGAAGATCTTCGCCAGATCGTGGACCACCTCGGCGATATCGAGCGCACCGTTCCAGGCCTGGCGGGACGTGTGGACGCCGGCCGGATCGCCGCTGTCGGTCACTCGGCCGGCGGTCACACGGTCGGCCAGATCTCGGGCCAGACCATCACCGACCCCAGCGACGGGTCGACGGTGGGAGCCGTCGACGGACGCTTCGGCGCCCGTGTCATGATTGCCGCTCCCGGTCGCGGCGAGGATATGAACGGCCCGGCGGCGGAGCCCTACGCGGCGCTCACCAGCACCGATTTCGACGGCATGACGCCGAAGGTCCTCATCGTCACCGGAGAGAAGGACTGGCTCGCCTTCTTCTCCGACCGGCAGGACTGGCGAAGGGACGCCTACACCGCGGCCCCCGCGCCGAAGACTCTGCTGGAGATCTTCGACGCGGAGCATGGGCTGGGCGGTATCTCGACCTTCGACGCAGCCGAGACCACCGACGAGAACCCCGACCGTGTCGCTGCCGTACGAGCGCTCATCTGGGCTTATCTGCGTAGCGAGCTCTACCCCGAAGATCCGGCCTGGGCGCGGGCCACTGCAGCGCTCACCGGCGGCACAGCACCCGTCGGACGTGTCGAGTCGAAGTAGACCCTTCGCGCACGCGACAGCACCGCAAGGACCGACAACGCCGTGCGCGTTCTGCCGGGCCCCTCTGGCCCGGCAGAACGCGGCCCTCGGTGGGTATCCGGACGGCGATCAGCTGTGACCTCCGAGTCGCCTCATGATCCGGCTGTGGCCGCAAGGGTGCCGACGCGGTTCTCGTCCTCGCGGTGGGGATCGGGAGAGCCGGTGCCGTAGAAGAAGCTCCGCAGGCCAGTGAGCGAGCGGACCGCCCGGTCGGCCATCTCCGGCCAGAGCCGAAGCGATGTCCGAGCCGGGATGTGGCCGCGGAAAACCGCGCCCTTGGCGGTGACCTTGACGGCCTGGAACGCGTCCGGGCGCAGCGCGCAGAACCCCGTGCGCACGACGTCGTCGAAGAGCGAGTCCGAGACCACGTAGGCCAGGTCGCGCTCCGGGTCGGCGGACAGCAGGCGGCGCGGCGGCCCCGCGTCCAGCAGCCGCTGGACGACGATGGGCGCGTCACCGGCGGGCCCGAACGGCCCGGCGGTCAGCTCGCCGTGGTGCAGCGAGAGCCGCTGATTCGCCTTCACACCCTCACCTTCACCTTCCGAGAGAGAATGCGCCTGTGCGGGTGCCGCTTCCAGAGTGCAGCAACCCCCTGCAATGGCCACTGGTTGAAGGCCGAGTTGTAGGTCGCCAGGGCGCCGAGAATTCCGCAGGCGAGCGCGTCGACGACCGGATGCTGAGCCCCGGCGAGCCGGCTCCCGCGGCGAACGAGGCGTGCTTGTCCGGGGACGCTGTCGAAGAACGCCTTATTGCGCTCTGTCTTGTGCACCCCTAACCACGGCGAGAAGCGGCGGCCGGCCGAGGTGGAAGCGGTCCGAGGCGGCCTCGACCAGGAATCTCCTGCAGAGCCGACTCGCGGCCGCATCTCGTACCGCGGGTAGATCACGTCGGGTGTGACCGGCGGCTTCCAATATCCGAACGGTGACGGCCGCCATCGACGCCCGCAGCAGCGCCGCGTTGAGCTTCCCCCGTTCCGCGGACCCCCGATCTGCGGCGCGAAGCCTGGCATTGCGCTGCACGGTGGCGGGCTCACTCTGACCAAGCGCCGTCACATGTCGCCGGAACACAGAAGGCGCGGAGCGAACCGTTACTCTCAGCCCTGCTGCACCGCGTACTGCGCGATGCCATGGCCGAACGACCAGTTCTCCGGCAGTACTTCCACAAGATTGATGAACACATCTTCGGGGCGGACGCCGGGGTTCGCCTGCAAGAGTTCGACGATGCGCAGGTAGAGCGCCTGCTTCTGGGTGAGGCCGCGCGTGTTGTTGGCGGTGATCCGGATGATGACCACCTCGTTGCTCCGTTCGACGCCGTAGTAGGTGGAACTGACGCTGAAGGTGCTGCCGTCGTGCTCGGTGATCGTCATGAAGCGGTCGTCTTCCGGCACGTCGAAGGTCTCACGCATGGCGCGGTAGACGCCCTCGAAGAGGGCCTGGTGGTACTCGGCGGACTTGCCTCGCCGCAACGACACTTGGACCAAGGGCATGGTCTGACTCCGTTCCTCGGGACGGTTCGCAGCGTAGCCATCACTTGATCATTCAAAAAAGTCATCTTAGGATATTTCAGCCATTAAATATTTCAATGATCGGTGTGACGATGAAGATGCTCGCCCTGGACGCTGTGCAGGCCTTCGTGCTGACCGCCGAGATGAAGAGCTTCACGCGCGCGGCGGAGGCGATGGACTCCACGCAGTCCGCCGTGAGCCTGAAGATCAAGCGGCTGGAGGACACTTTGGGCCGCCGCTTGCTGGACCGTACGCCCCGCCTGGTCCGCCTGTCGCAGGACGGCGCCGCCTTCCTCGGGCCCGCACGTGAACTGCTGGCCGCCCACGCGGGCGCGCTGGGCTCGTTCGGCGTCCAGCGGCAACGCCTCTCGATCGGCATGAGCCACCACGTCGTCGGCGCCGAACTGCCCCACCTCCTGCGCCAGATAGGGCGAGCAGAGCCGGACCTGACGCTGGAGGTGAGCATCGCCAGCTCATGGGAGCTCCTTGACCTGTTCGACAGCGGTGCGCTGGACGCGGTCATCGTGCTGCGCCACGAGGGCCGCCGCACCGACGGTGAGGTCCTGGCGGAGGAGTCCTTCGGCTGGATGGCCTCATCCGACTTCGAACACCGCTCCGGCGAGCCTCTGCGCCTCGCCCTGCAGGCCGAGTCATGCCATGTGCACCAGATGGCGGTGACCGCGCTGAACGAAGCGGGCATCGCCTGGCAAGAGGTATTCGTGGGCGGCGGCCTCGCGACCATCGGTGCGGCCGCGGCAGCAGGCTTGGCCGTGGCGGCGCTCAGCCCGCGCGTGGCCCCACCCGGCACCATGGACATGGGCGAATCACTCGGCCTCCCCCCGCTGCCCACCCGCAGCGTCGTCCTGCACTCACGCCCGTCCGAGCCAGCCGCTCGCAGGGCGCTGCGCACCTTCACCTCCGCCCTGCGCGCCACAGCGGGACACTGACCGCCACCACCGCGAGATTGCGGCGGTCAGGGCCTGCCCAATGCCGCGTCGTCGGACGGGGAACCTGCCTGGTCCGGCTATCTGTAACCGAACCGCCGCAGCGGCCGAGTGCTCGACCTGCTCGCTGACGTGCATCGGGGGCGTCATAGCCGCCCAGCATCGACCGCCTCATGCCGGCCCCAGTCGGGCCTAAGGCATGATCCCCGGCGTGCATGAGGGCAGCTGTTCGCCCTGGTCAGGGTGGCGGGTCCGTGGGACTCGAACCCACAACCTACGGATTAAAAGTCGGAGCGGCCTGCTCAGTGTCGGCCTGTGTGGATCCGTCCTTATCGAGCCCGATATTCGTGCCGCACGGCACCGCCGCGTGCCGATCTGGTTCGGAACCGCCGAGCCGACAATGAGCCCGCAGGGACATTGGTGATCTTGTGGCTTGTCCGTCGGTGGCCTCGCCTGACCAGCATGAATGGTGTTTTCGGCAAGCGCAGGGCCGGCCGCCAGGACGGTGCCGGGCCTGACAAGGCGGTGAGCGCGGCGGCCAGGCGCGGGAGGTCGGCGGCGTCCAGCTCGCGCGCCGTCCACGGCCTGGTGCTCGTTGCCGACGCGACGGTTCCCGTCTTCGCGCTCGTCATGCCGTGGGCGGTGCCGCCGCCGGCGACGCGAAGCCCGCTGTTTCGGCGTCTGTGGATAACCGATGTTGAGCGCGGAGCAAATGTGAGAGGGAACGCGGAGTAGTTGTCAGTGCGCTGGGCCGTCGGCGACGCTGCCGTCCCAAGTTCGTTTCTACGGAGCCGGGCCACGGGTCCCGGTGGGGGATGGGCGTTAGGTCTTCGGAGCCTGCCGAGGCGGTGGGACGCCCGGTGTACGGCGGGTCGGGCGGCGCTCGCGTCTTCGCTAAGGCGAAGCACAGCAGCAGCCGCCAGGAACTAAGGCGTCCTAAGGCGCGTGAATAGGGCGTCGTCCTGATGTGGGGCCAGGGGCCTTAGGGCGAACCTTGTACATGTCGGGCCGAGAGGGCCCGGCGGAGACAAGGAGCAGGACATGTACAGCATGGACATCAGTCGGGTCATCATCGCCGACCGCGTGCGCGAGCGGCAGGCCGAGGCGCGCAACGCCCGCCGCGCCCGGCTCGTCAAGGCGCTCAAGCGGTGACCCCTGCGCAGCGCTCTCACCCGCCAACGCCCCCGTCAGACGACGGGGGCGTTCTCTTTTGCGGCATCGGAGTGCGAGGCACAGGGGCACGAGGTGCGCTTAGCGCGCTACCGCAGATAACCGGGCCGCCCCCAGACGGGTGGAGCCTGGATGGCCTCGGCGGCTGCCGCGAGCTCCCCGAGCGGTTCGCCACGACGGCACCGCAGGACAGACCGCCCACGCTCGTCGGCTCCGTGGCTGGGCCACCAGCCCAAGCGAGATGTCGCTCAAGCATGGTTCACCGCCATCGCCTCACGACCCCGTTCGAAACTCGGGCGGCGAATGTGCCGACCAGCATCTGGGGCGCCATCGAAGACGCCGAGCACTGGCTGGTTTCGTCCGCGTCTAGCGGCAACGTTCGTCGGTGGGGTTGATGAACCCCTTGATCGTCCGGTTGCTGTGTTGATGAGTTTCAGCAACACCCTCAGGGCTTGCGGTGGGAGTAACGCTCTCTCCTGACTCGGCCCGAGAGCACGCTGTCGGCTGACGCACACCACGGCTCACCCGAAAAGCGGGACCGCACTGCGGCCCACCATTCTCCTGTCCAGGTCGTTCGGCGCCTGGCCGGGGGCTCGCACGCCGAAACGTACTTGCTGGAGACCGGCGCGGGCCGGGCGGTGCTGCGCCGGTTTCCCGTAGGGGACGACGCAGCCGTCAACGAGGCCCGCACCCTCACCGTGCTCGACGGCCTCGACGGCTTCGCGCCGCGCCTACCGAACCGGTCGACCGCCGACCGTACGACGTCCCCGGCGCGCCCAGTGTCACGCACGTCGAACTCGGCGACCAGCGAACGGCGCCGACGAGCAGTCGCACAGCTCGAGTACCTGTGGAAGGTGGCCTCATCAAGGCAACTGGAGGGGGCCTGCCAGCAACTGGACAGGATCGGCCACGACTACGACCGCCTCACGCGCGTTCGCGACGAGGCCCACGCCAGGCTCTGAGCTCCCGGGCGATTGAGCGTGCCGAAGGCGGTGCTATCAGCGGTGCTGGATGTCCTCGAACGGGTGTTGACGTGCGAGAGGACACGGCGCTGGTCCTGGGGACAAGCGCGGAGCCTTCGCGGTCTTCGCCAAATCGGGCATCACCTCAAGGAATCAGCTCCGGTTCAGGAGTTCTGCGCCTTGTTGCGGTAGAGCCTGCGCAGCAAGAGAGCGACAGTGAGCCTGACTCGTCCGGTCTGGTCGCGCAGCGACCAGCCGAGGAGACGTTCGGCGTGGGTGAGCCGCTCCTGCAGAGTGGAGTGGTGCACCTTCAGGGCCGCGGCCGCCGTGCGCAGGCTCCCGCCGGAGGCCAGCGTGTCCAGGGTCTGCAGCATCCAGGCGGCGGTGGCCGCCGCTCGCTCCACGGCGGCGACGTCGGGCACGGCGTCGGTGGGTGGTGCGTCCGCCACGGCCGCCAGCAAGATGAGGCCGCCCAGTTCCTCGGCGTAGACGATCCTCGGACCGGGATCGGCCGGCGTGCCGTCCGCGGTGAAGTGCGCGGCCGCCCGTGCCGCGGCCACCGTCCGAGGCAGTTCCAGCAGCGGCACCGCGGGACCGACGCCGCCCCGTGACTCGGTGAGCAGGGTTTCCGGGGCCGCGGTGCTGACGTGGAGCGAGCCGTCGGTCTCGGCGACGACGCGGGCGAGTGCCGACGGCTCCAGCCGCAGCAGCTTGGCGGCATGGGACCGGTCCTCCACCGACGCGGTGGCGTCCAGGAGCACCTCCACGAGTTCGGCGTCGCGTCGCGGGTGCGGGCGGGCCCGGCCGCGAGTGCGGTCGAGGATCGTGCGCACTGACATCGTGGCCCGCTCCATCACCATCGCTTCGACGGGCCCGGGTGGTCCCGGATGTTCCAGCCACACGGTGATGTGGGAGTCGACGGTCAGTTGGCACCATTCGGCCTGGGGCGCGGACGGCGTGAGCTCGGTGCGGGTCCCGTCGGGCGTCACACGTATCCGGATGCCGCGGTCGGTGTCGACGAGCACGGCCGGATGACCGGAGAGGACGGCGGCGCCGCGGACCACGTTCTCCAGTCCGGCGCGACGCTCGATCAACTGGTCGAAGAACGTGATGACCCGCAGCGCGGCCCCGGCGTCCGGGTCCAGCGCTTCCAGGCGGCCGACCAGCTCTCTCATCTGTTCATCGTGCTCAGGGCCGACTCAGGTCGCGAGCAGCCGGCGCAGCCAATCGTGCCGGGCCCGGGTCATGGCCTGCGACAGCGCCGCCTGCGGCATCCAGGCGTCGAAGGCATGGAATCCTCCGGGCCATACATGCAGTTCGGCGTCGCCGCCAGCCTGCCATATCCGATCCGCGTACGCGATGGCCTCGTCCCTGAACGTTTCCGCCGAACCCACGTCGATGAACGTGGGCGGCAGCCTGGACAGGTCGGCGGCCCTCGCCGGCGCGGCGTAGGGGGACACGTCGGGCTCGCCGTACGCCGGACCCAGCAAGGCCCTCCAGCCGGTCTCGTTCGAGACCTGGTCCCAGACGCCCAGTCCCCGCATCTGCAGCGTGGAGCAGCTGTCGTTGCGGTCGTCCAGCATGGGGTAGCCGAGCATCTGGCCGAACAGCGCGGGCCCCCCGCGGTCACGGGACAGCAGAGTGGCGGCCGCCGCCAGGCCGCCGCCGGCGCTGACCCCCACGATCACGATGCGGTCCGCGTCGATGCCGAACTCGTCGGCGTGCTCGGCGATCCAGCTCAGCCCGGCATAGCAGTCCTCCACCGGGGCGGGGAAGGGATGCTCGGGCGCCAGCCGGTACTCCACCGACACCACCACCATGCCGTGCGGCTCGGCCAGATCCAGCATCGGTGTCATGCCGGACCGGCGCGTGCCCGCGACCATGCCGCCGTCGTGCACGTGGTAGATCACCGGGCCGGGCGCGTCCAGCGCCGTCGGAGTGCACACCAGGAGCGTGACGTCCGGAGCGCCGGCAGGGCCGGGCACGCGGTGATCGGCGAAGGTATAGGCGCCGCCCCGGCGCAGCCCCTCGTCATCGACCGCGTGGGCGGCGACGTGACCGGTACGCAGGGCACCGATCAGGTCCGGGGTCAACGACACGGGTGCGCCGCCCTGCACGACGGCCAGGCCGGCGGCCAGTTCGGCGTCGAACGGCGGGGGCGGACCGATCACGCGCGCCCGGCTGCTGCCCATCTCCGTCATGACTCCCCATCGTCGCGACCGCTCCCGCCGCGCGGCCACCCGACAGCTGGCGGGGAACCGCCGACGGATGGCGGGTGGTACCGGAAACGTCGCCTGCGTGATGGTTTCCAAAACGTGTCGGGCGTCACCCGGCAGCAATCAACCCTCAGGTTGATCACGGTACCCGGCTCCGCTTCCGCTGTGACGGGGACCCGCTTTCAGTCCATGAGGCGTTCCACTCACCCGTGGAACGTTACATCTGGAGGGCCCATGTTCGTTCTGAGTCGATCGCGTGCGATCGCCGTCGCGGGCGCATCGCTCGCGCTGCTGGCCTCCCTGGCCGCGTGCAACGGCAACGACGCGGGAGCGGCCGGTGCCGGCGGCGGAGGGGGCGCGGGCGTGAACGCGCCGCCGCCGACCCCGCCGGCCGGGGTGGCGAAGTTCGAGGACGCCAAGCCCGGCAGCGGTGCGGGGCTGACCATCGGCTTCACCCAGCTGAACCTCTCCGTCGGCTTCCCGCAGGACGTGCAGCGCGGCGTGGAGGAGCAGGCGAAGAAGGCCGGCGCCAAGCTGATCACCTGCGATTCCAAGGCCGACGCGGCCGTCGCGCTGGACTGCGCCAAGCAGTTCAAGACCCAGAAGGCCCAGGGCCTGATCACCTTCCAGGCCGACGCCGGTGCCGCGCCGCGGATCTGCGCCGCGGGCCCGTCCGTGCCGGTGATGGCCGTGGACATCGAGCAGAAGCCGTGCCAGACGACCTTCGTGGGCGCCGCGAACGAGTACGCCGGCCAGCTCGTCGGCTACAACGTCGGCCTGTACTTCGCCAAGCAGAACCAGTGCAAGTACGACGCCTTCGTCTCGCTGGAGTCCAAGGCCGTGGGCCAGGTGAACGAGCTGCGGATGGGCGGCATCCGCAAGGGGTTCGAGAGCGTCTGCGGCAAGATCCACAACCTGCGGACGCTCGACACCGGGCCCGGTGGCCTCAGCGAGCCGGCGCAGCGGCAGATGACCGACACGCTGACCGCGCTGCCCGGCGCGAAGCACGTGATCGTCGTGGGCATCAACGAGGACGTCGTCATCGGCGCCCTGGCGGCGGCCCGCGCCCAGAACCGGCTTGACGATCTCTACCTGGGCGTGCAGAACCTCAACCCCAAGAACTGCGTCATCTACACCGCCCCGCACTGGCTGGGCAGCGTCGCCTACTTCCCGGAGAAGTACGGCCAGATCCTCGTGCCGAACCTGATCAAGGCGATGAAGGGGGAGAAGCTGCCGGCCGAGCTTCTGGTGCCGCACGAGTTCGTCACCAAGGACACCGTCAAGCGGTACTACCCGTCGTACGCCTGCTAGGGGTCCCTCGATGTCCTTCCTGAGCACCCACGGCATCACCAAGTCCTTCGGCCCGGTCGAGGTCCTGCACGGCATCGACTTCACCGCGGAGGCCGGCTCGGTGGTGGCGCTGCTGGGCGAGAACGGTGCCGGCAAGAGCACGTTCGTCAAGATCCTCGCCGGTGACCACGGCGCGGACGGCGGCGAGGTCCTCATCGACGGCGAGCACCGCCGCTTCGGATCGGTGGCCGAGGCCCGGTCCGCCGGCATCCGCCTGATCTCGCAGGAGATCGCCGACGCGGGGACGCTCACCGTGGCCGAGAACGTGGTGCTGGGCGCGTGGCCGCGGCGAATGGGCGTGGTGAGCCGGAGGGAGACGCGCCGGCGCGCGGCCGGGCTGCTGGACCGGCTGCGCGCCGACGTCCCGCTGAACCGGCCGGTCAGCGAGTTGCGGCTGGGCGAGCGGCAGATCGTCGAGATCGCCCGGGCGCTGGCCGGGGAGAGCCGGTGCCTGCTGTTCGACGAACCCACCGCGGCGCTGTCGGACGTGGAGGCCGGACGGCTGTTCGAACTGATCGCCGATCTGCGCGACTCCGGCGTGGCGATCGTGTACATCACGCACCGGCTCGACGAGGTCTTCCGGATCGCCGACCGCGCCTGCGTGCTGCGCGACGGCCGCATCTCGCTCGACCGGCCGGTGGCCGAGGTGACCACCGCCGACCTGGTGCAGGCCATGGTGGGCCGGACGGTCGTCGCCCGCCGGTTCGCCGGGTCGCAGGACGGGCCGTCCACGCGCGAGTCCCCGGTTCTGACCCTGCGTGACGCGTCCGGGGACGACTTCACCGACGTGTCGCTGTCCATCGCCCCCGGCGAGGTGATCGGACTGTACGGCAAGGTCGGCTCGGGCGTGTCCGAGGTGGCCGAGACGCTGTTCGGGATGCGCCGGATGGCGCGGGGCGAACTCCGCCTCGACGGCGAGGCTCTCCGGCTGCGCACCCCGGCGGACGGGATCCGGGCCGGCGTGGGCTTCCTTCCCTCGGACCGGCAGGGCCAGGCGGTGCTGCCGTCCCGGTCGGTGGCGGAGAACCTCGCCGCGCCGAGCTGGCGGCGCCTGGCCGGGCGCGGCGGCCTGATGACCCGCGGGCGGGAGGCGCGGGCTTACCGGCGCTGGCACGAGGCCTTGTCCATCCGCTCGCGCAACACCCCCGACCAGAGCATCGGCACCCTGTCCGGCGGCAACCAGCAGAAGGTGCTGCTGGCCCGCTGGCTGGAGTGCGGCTCCCGCGTCCTGGTGCTGTCCGAGCCGACACGGGGCGTCGACGTCGGCGCCCGGCAGGAGATCTATCAGGCGATCCGCCGCCTCGCCGCGGACGGCACCGCCGTTCTCGTCGCGTCCTCCGACTACGAGGACATCATCGCGGTCGCCGATCAGGCGGCGGTCATGGTCCGTGGGCGGATCGTCGCCGTTCTCGGCGGCACCGAGATCACCACCGACCGACTCACCGAATCCGCAGGAGGAGCTCTCCGTGTCCGATAGCACCGTCGAGCCGGGATCCGCGGCCGTGGCCGCGGACAGGAACCCGGCGCCGGAGGGCAGGGCCGACCGATCCGCGCTCGCCCGGATCCCCAACAGCGCCGCGCTGGTGGTCTTCCTGATCCTGGAGATCGCATTCTTCAGTGCGAACTCCCCGTACTTTCTCAACTGGGACAACGCGACCAACATCCTGACCGCCATCTCCATCACCGGTGTGCTCGCGGCCGGCGCCACGCTGCTGCTGGTCTCCGGGCAGTTCGACCTGTCGGTGGGCAGCGGCGTGGGCTTCGTCGGCCTCCTGCTGGTCAAGCTCCAGCCCGAACTCGGCACGGCCCAGGCGGTGCTGGTGGCGGTCGCCGGCGGCGTCGCCATCGGGCTGCTCAACGGCTTCCTGGTCAACGTGCTCGGCATCAACGCGCTGATCACGACGCTCGGAAGCCTCGCCATCTTCCGTGGCCTGACGCTGGCGATCGGCAAGGGCCAGAACATCGCGGCCGGCGATTTCGGCTGGGCGCTGGCCCGGCCCTTCCTCGACATCCCGGCGCCGGCGCTCGTCTTCCTCGCCGTGGCCGCCGTCTTCGCGCTGTTCATGGGCTTCACCGTCTACGGGCGGGAGATGTACGCCATCGGCGCCAACTCCAACGCCGCGAGGCTGGTCGGCATCCGGGTCAAGCGCAACCTGTTCCTGGCGTTCGTCATCTCCGGGCTGTGCATGGCCCTGGCCGGGCTGCTCAACACCTCCCTCATCGGTTCCTCGTCCGGCACCACCGGCACAGGCCTGGAACTCGCGGCGGTCACCGCGGTGATCCTGGGCGGCACCAGCCTCCAGGGCGGCACCGGCGGCGTGCTCGGCACCATCGTCGGCCTGCTCATCGTGGGCGTGCTCAGCAACGGGCTCACGCTGATGAACGTCGACTCGTCCTGGCAGCAGGTCGCCACGGGCTCGTTGCTGATCCTGGCGGTCGCGTTCGACCGGTTCCGCGCCAAGCTGCTGAGCGCTCGCCGATGAACGAGCGTGCCTACACCCTGCGCCGCGACGTCGATGTGCCGATGCGCGACGGCGTGAACCTGTGCACCGACATCTGGCTGCCCGAGGGCGACGGCCCGTTTCCGGTGCTGCTGCAGCGGATGCCGTACGACAAGTCGTCGTCGTTCATGGCTCAGCACATCATCGGGCTGGAGATCGTGCGCGCGCTCGACGCCGGTTTCGCGGTCGTCGTACAGGACACCCGTGGCCGATACGCCTCGGAGGGCGTCTTCATCCCGTTCGCATACGAAGCGGATGACGGCCGCGACACCATCGCCTGGCTCCTGGAGCAGGATTTCTGCGACGGAGGCGTGTTCATGTACGGCGCCTCCTACATCGGCGCCACGCAGTTGCTGGCCGCGTCGGTCGCGCCCAAGGGCCTGCGCGCCATCGCCCCCCAGCTGACCGCCTCCGACTACTACGAGAGCTGGACCTATCGCGGGGGCGCGCTGCAACTGGGGTTCGTACTCCTGTGGATCATCGAGTCGCTCGCGCCGCCGGACCTGGACCGGCGCGGGTCCGCCGAGGCGTCCCGGGAGCTTCTGGCCGAACTCGGCAAGGACCCCTGGAGCATGATGGACCGGCTTCCCCTGCGGCGTCCCGACCTCCAGGCGCTCGCCCCCTACGTGCGGGACTGGCTCGACCACCCGGCCCGCGACGAGTTCTGGGACGCCATCGATCCGTCCCGCGCCTACGGGCGAATGGACGTCGCCGCACTCCACATCGGCGGCTGGAACGACATCTTCCTCGAGGGGACGCTGCGGAACTTCGAGCGGCTCGGCGCGGAGGCCGCGACCGACGACGCACGGCGCCGGCAGTACCTGGTCGTCGGCCCGTGGTCACACGGCAACGTCAGCGCCTGGCAGGGCGACGGCTGGCACGGATACGGCGCCGAGGCCGACCTGACCGCGATGCACCTGGAGTTCTTCTCGGCCCTCGCCGAGGGCCGGGAGCCGAACCTGCCGAAGGCGCGCATCTTCTTCACCGGCCCCGACACCTGGCATGATCTGCCGTCCTGGCCACCGCCCGCCACCACCCCGACGTCCTGGACCCTGGACGCCGGCGGCCGCCTGACACGAGACGGCACCGGTGATCCGGCGACGCTGACCTACCGGTCCGATCCGGCGAACCCGGTCCCGACCGCCGGTGGGGCGACGTTCCTGCCGGGCCTGCTCGTCGCCCGCAACTCCGGGCCCAGGGACCAGTCCGAGATCGAAGCGCGCCAGGACGTGCTGGTGCTCACCTCTGCGCCGCTGGAGTCCGATCTCACCATCGCCGGCGAGGTGCGCCTGCACCTGGAGGCGGCGTCGTCCGCCGAGGACTGCGACTGGACGGCGCGCCTCACCGAGGTCGACGCGGACGGCCGGTCGACCGGGCTCGTCGACGGCATCGTCCGAGCACGGTACCGGCACGGCGGCGACCCCGCCCCGCTCCAACCGGGCCGCCGGGAGTCGTACATGCTGCCGCTGGGCTCACTCGCCCACGTCGTCCCCGCCGGGCACCGCCTCCGCTTGCAGATCGCCTCGTCCAACCATCCCCGGTTCGACCGGAACCCGCAGACGATGGTGGAGCCCGTGGACGCCACGCCCGACGATTTCGTGGTCGCCGAACAGACCGTCTTCGTGGGCGACGGCGGCACCCGGCTCCTCATCCCGGTCGCGCCGAACCTCACGACAGGCCGGCGTCTGTGAATCAGGTCCTCACAAGGACCTGCCGCCGCGCCTCGCCCGTGCGACGGCGTCCCGCGGCAGCCGGGGGCGGCCTCGTCATCGAGGTCGCCCTGACGCCGTCGTCCACTACCGCATGGACCACTGAACACAGTTCTGCCGGCCCTCCGGATCGGCCCGTCCCGTTCGATCAGTCCCGCTGGGCGCGGTCGGGACAGAGCGTCCTGATCCACTCCTGGCCGGTCTCGCCGTCCGGCTCCCCGTAGACCTCGCACGTGCGACGGGATCCGTCATCTTGCTTGTGAGATTCGCGATAACAGGCCAGAGCCATCGCTGTACGGCATCCGATTGCAGTATCTCGGAACGGGCTGCGGTCCTAAAGGAAAGGACGAGATCACTCCAGGTACCCATATCGAAGCTCTTTCTTCCCACGTCCTTGGTTCGTGTCGATGGAGTGGACTGCCGGAAAAGGCCGCCTCTCACCTGGATGAACACGGAGGCCGGCGGGCGGCCCCCAGCGGCTCGACACCCTGCGGCTCAAAAGTCCGAAACCGTCGTATCAGAGCGGCCCGCTCGGTGTCGGCCTGTTTCGATCCGTCCGCATCTAGCCCGATTCTCATGCCGCACTGTGTCGCCGCGTGCCGATCCGGTTCGGAACCGCCGAGCAGACAACGAGCCGACATGGACCGTCGGCGATCTTGTGGCTGGCTCGTCGGCGGCCCTGCCTGACCGGCATGGATAGAGTTTTCGGCAAGCGCAGCCCTGCAGGACGGTCGTTTGCCCCTTCTCGCATCAGTCGAGTCGGCTCTCGTCGATCGAGGTCAGGCGTTCGGCGGCATCGGGGTCTGCTTCGCCGATGCGGTGCAGCAGGCGGTGTAGGAGGGTGTGCATGGTCTCGAAGTCCTCGGGGCTGGTCAGCTCGGCCCATCGCTGCTCGATCCGGTCTCCCGCGCCGGCCGCCAGGGGCTGTACCGCTCTTCCCCGTTCGGTGAGCACGATCAGCCGGGACCTGCCGTCGCGGGGATTGGGGCGGCGTTCCAGATAGCCGGCCCGCTCGAGTTGGTCGACCGACTGAGCCATGGTCTGCTTGCGCACGCCGGCGCGGACGGCCAGGTCGCGCACTGCGATTCCCTCCGGCGGGACGAACGGGAACACCTTGGCGTCCCCGGACCGGATGTCACCGAAGCCGGCCTCGGCAAGGGCCGCCTCGACACCGACGGCGTACTCGCGGTGCAGCAGGCGCAGCAGGAGCGAGAACCGCAGCCGCTTCCCCGAGGGATCTCCGCCCATATTGACAGGCTCCTGTCTAAGTTCCATATTGGTCAGGTTCCTGTCTAGTATGCCGTCGACCATCGGAGCCCGCCATGCCCACCGCACATGTCCTGAACTCGACGATCTTCTATCGGGAGGCCGGCAGGGGGCCGATCCCGGCGGTCTTCCTGCACGGCAACCCCACGTCGTCCTACCTGTGGCGGCACATCCTGCCCGTCGCCGCGGCGTCCGGCCGGTGCCTGGCGCCCGACCTGATCGGCATGGGCGAGTCCGGCAAGCCCGACATCGCCTACGGCTTCGACGACCACTCCCGGTACCTCGACGCCTGGTTCGACGCCCTCGAACTCGACCGGGTCGTGCTGGTCGGCCATGACTGGGGCGGCGCGCTCGCCTTCGACTGGGCCGCCCGCCACCCCGGACGGGTGCGCGGCATCGCGTTCACCGAGACGATCGTCAAGCCGATGTCCTGGGACGAGTTCCCGGCCGGAGCCCGCCCGATGTTCGAGAGGATGCGGACGCCCGGCGAGGGCGAAGCCATGATCCTGGACCAGAACGCGTTCATCGAGCAGGCGCTGCCGCGGACCGTCGCCCGCGGCCTGAGCGAGGAGGACCTCGCGGTCTACGGCCGGCCCTACCCGACCAGGGAGAGCCGGCTGCCGCTGCTGCAGTGGCCGCGCGCGATGCCGCTGGACGGGGAGCCCGCCGACGTCGTCGCCAGGATCGACGCCTACGGCAAGTGGCTGGCGGACAGCCCGGACGTCCCCAAGCTCCTGCTCGCCTTCGAACCCGGACCGGGCGCGATGCTGAGCGCGGAACTCGTCGACTGGTGCGCCGAGAACATCTCCGGTCTCGAGATCGCCGAGCACGGGCCGGCCGGCCATCACACCCCCGAGGACCAGCCCGAGGCCATCGCCGCGTCCCTGGTCGCCTGGCTCGGCGGGCACGACCTGCTCTCCGGTGGGGAGGGCTGAGCGCGATGCGGGCGATACGGCAACACGCGTTCGGCGGCCCGGGGGAACTCCGGCTGGAGGAGGTGCCCGACCCGCACCCGGCCGATGGCCAGGTCCGGATCCGGGTCGAGTCGGCCGGCGTCCACCTGCTGGACACCGTCATCCGCCAGGGAGGCGGTGGGCCGCGCGTGGCGACCCGCCTGCCCATGACACCCGGCCGGGAGGTCGCCGGGATCGTGGACGAGGCCGGGCCCGGCGCCGACGCGGCCCTGATCGGCCGGCACGTCGTCGCCGACCTCGGCCTGGCCAGCGGCGGATACGCCGAACTGGCACTGGCGCCCGCGGCGGCCGTCCACTCCCTCCCCGACGGCGCCGACGCCGACTCCGCCGTGGCCATGGTCGGGACCGGGCGGACGACCATGGCGATCCTCGAACTCGCGACGCCCACCGCAGGCGACGTCGTCCTCATCACCGCCGCCGCCGGCGGGATCGGGACCCTGCTGGTCCAGGCGTGCCGCGCGGCCGGCGCCACGGTCGTGGGCACGGCGGGCGGTGCCGACAAGACGGCCCTGGTCCGTCGGCTCGGCGCCGACCACACCGTGGACCACACCCGCCCCGACTGGCCCGACGAGGTGCGCGACGCGCTGGCGGGACGGCCGGTGACGCTCGCCCTCGACGGGGTCGGCGGGCCCATCGGCCGGAACGCGCTGGAACTGCTCGGCGTGGCCGGACGGCTCGTGATGTTCGGATCGTCCTCCGGCTCCCTGACCGAACTATCGGCCGGCGACCTGTTCGGCCGCGGCATCAGCGCCGCATCCGCCGTGGGCGCACGCATCCTGCAACGCCCCGGCGGCACCCGGACGCTGGAACGCCACGCACTGGACGCCCTCCACGCAAAGCGCCTCGTCCCCGTGATCGGCGAGCGGTTCGCCCTCGCGGACGCGGCCGCCGCCCACACCGCCCTGGAGTCCCGCGCTACTACCGGAAAGGTGGTCCTGCACCCATGACCCCGCGCCACCGTTCACCGAAAAGGACCACCGTGTTCCGCCGCATCCTGCGCGCCGCCATCGCGGCCGGGCTAATGACCGGCCTGCTGGCCGCCGCCCCTGTCACGGCGAACGCGTCCGAGCCTTCCGCGCACTGCCGGGACGTCACCGTCCCCGTCTCGCTCGCTCCGGGCCAACCGGTCCAGCACACGATCTGGGGTCGGCTCTGCACACCCGCGAACCGGCCTGCCTCGACCGTCCAGGTGCTGATCCCCGGACTGAACTACGGCCGCGTGTACTGGGACTTCCCGTTCCAGCCCGGCCACTACTCCTACGTTCGCCACGCGAACCGGGCGGGCTACGCGACGTTCGACCTCGACCGCATCGGCATCGGACGCAGCTCCCACCCGGCAAGCGCCGACGTGACCTTGGAATCCAACGCCTACACCGTCCACCAGGTGGTGGCGGCGCTCCGCCGCGGCACGGTCTCCGGCCGCCCCTTCCGCACCGTGATGCTCGTCGGCCACTCGTACGGCTCGGAGATCGCCAAGCTGGAGGCCGCGGTCGACCGGGACCTGGACGCGCTGGTCCTGACCGGCAGCGCGCACACCATCTCACCCACCACCCAGCAGCTCCTCGCGCAACTCGGCCAGCCCGTCGACCAGGTACCGCGCCTCGCGGCGGAGGTGCCGCAGGGTGACAACGGCTACGTGACCGTGCAGGACGCGCACCGTCCCAAGGGCATGTACAACGTGGCCGACGCCGACCCCCGCGTCATCGCCCTGGACATCGCCACGAAGGAGACCAACACCCTCGGAGAGCTCTTCACCATCGGCGACGCCAACGCATCGGGCCTGACCGACCGGATCGCCGTCCCCATCCTCATCGCGGACGGAGCCAACGACGCGCTCGCCTGCGCCCCCGACGCGACCGACTGCACCTCGGCGGCGTCCCTCGCCGCGGCCGAGCGGCCCTTCTACCCGCATGCCCGCGTGGACGCCGTCGTCATCCCGCACGCCGGACACGCGATCAACCTGCACCGCAACGCCGCCACGGCCTACCGCAGCATCATCACCTGGACCAAGCGCGTCCTCGCCGCCCGAGCATCCGCCGAATAGGGGCAGGCGGCACCGCAAAAGGCCGCAGCTGCGGCAATGGCCCGCGGCTGCGGCCGGGCCCAGAACACTCTGGGTCGCCGAAGAGAGGACCAGCATGCAACAGCGTCGGCCGCTGGGCTACTGGCTGAAGCTCCTCGACCAGCTCATCGAGGAGAACCTCAACTGCTCGCGGCGGAGGGACTCCACCGTCGCCACTGGCAGACGATGAACCTCCTCGCGCCAGGGCCCGACTTCGACCGTGCTGGCCGGCGCGGACCGGCTACGAAGGAGGCGATCGCGGAGAGGCTGAGGCCCTTCTGGTCAGAGAATTCGGTCGACGTGGACGAGGCGATCGAGGAACTGGGGCGGCGTGGCTGGATCACCAGGCGGAAGTCCTACAGTCTCACCTCCGCAGGCGAGGCCGCGCACGCCGCCCTGGCACAGAAGGTCGACTGGGCGAGGCGCCAGATCAGGCTAGGGTGACCGCAGAACAGTACGCCGACACCGTCGAGGTGCTCCAGCACATGGTGGTGAATGCGGCGAAGATGCAGCGAACCGCGATCTGAATGCCGCCCCGCCACCGATTCGGGACGCCGAGCCGGTTTCGTCGGCCGATCGGTCGAACGGGCCCCGGTGCAGCAGCGCACAGAAGGCCATGACGCCGTTGGCGGGCATGTCCTTGGTCTTGTCGGCATGGGCCGAGATCTTGGCCTTGGACTGCTTGCGCTCGTCCGTGGCGGGGGTGTTGTGGTAGATGTGAGCGGGGACGTGATTGAGCGGCGCCTGGTTCCGGAAGATGGCGGCGGCCTCGCGGTTCAGCGCCTCGACGATGCGCGTGTCGGTCGGCCGAAAGGCTCTCGGTCGGCCCGAGAGATTCGTCGAGCACCGGAGTAGGCGGAAATACAGCTCGTCGCCGTTCCGCGTGACCGGCGTCAGATATATCCCGCTGCGATGGGCTGTCCCGGGCTTGGTGGACTCCGTCAGGGACTGGAATGCATGCTCCGCACGGATCCGCTCGAAATGATCGGAGCCGAGGTCGAAAAAACGGCGATAGTACACGCCGGCGCCGTGGACGCGGATGGGAACCTGACCGGGGTCGACCACCGGCCAAGGGGAGTCGGCATCCTCGCGATACCCGTGTGAAAGCTTCCGGATAACGAATAGCCGGGCCGCCGCATCCAGTCGACGGTCGCTGATCCGGGATACATCGCCGCACAGGTAGACGGTCTTCTGTGCGAGGTCGAAGGAGCCGGAAGTAAAGTCCTCCGGACCGGAGCGCTGGCCATCGGTCGCCCATCCGCACACGAAGCGCCCGCCAGCATGGACGCCTTCGTCCGCGTCGACCGCATGAGGTGTTCAACCGGCTGTCGGGGGTGCCGCACCGTCTGGTGCGCGTTCACCGGAACCGCGCCGCCGACCACATCATCGCTTGGCTGGAAGAACGGCACGGAAGGGAATGACGGGATGGCACGGCGGTCGGGTTAGCTTGGGGTGGTTCTGTTCACCTCTTGGGTGAAGGCCAGGAGGTGTGCGGCGAAGGCGGCGGGGGCGCGGAGGTGCGGCTGCCCCGGCAGGTCCGGCAGGACGACGAGGCGGGCGTCGCGCGCCAGTTCGAGGGCGGCGGCGTCCTTGGCGGCGAGCCTGTCCCCTTCGGCGTTCAGCAGGAGGATTCGCGCGTCCACCGCTTCGAGCGCCTCGGACGGGTCGTTCCGGAAGGCCGCCTGGTAGCCCCAGTCGTAGCGGTCCGCGACGCGCATCAGCTCGACGACGGCCAGGTGGAGGAGCTCGTCGGGGAGGTCGGGGCCCCAGATGCGCCGGTAGCGTTCGACGGCCCAGGCGAACTGGGAGCCCCGGTCGTCGAGCGGCGCCTTGGGGGTCCAGCCGGCGATGAAGCGCGCCCGTTCTTCGGGGGTGAGCAGCGGGACGCCGCTCAGCATCAGGCCCGCCGCAGGGAGGTGGGCGGCGGTCGCGAGCGCGAGGGAAGCGCCGCTGTGCACGCCGCCGAGCACCGGGCGTTCCATCCCGATCCCGGCCGCCGCCTCCGCCAGCACGCGACCGTAGTCGGGGATCTCGAATCCGGGTCCGGGCGGCGGGTCGGACGCGCCGTAGCCGGGGGTGTCGAAGGCGACGGCCCGGGCTCGCCTGCCCAGCAGCGGCAGGACCTGCTCGTAGACGCGGCAGGACAGGGGAGATTCGTGGAACAGGCCGATCCAGGGCCCCGACTCGCCGCTGATCCGGTAGTGGACCTGGCCCCATGCGGTGTCGACATAGCCGCCCTTGGTCATGGCCGGCTCAGTGGTCGCGGAGCAGGGAGCCGGCGCCGGACACCTTGTCGTCGATGCCGTTGTCGCGGAGCGCCATCCACCAGGTGGCGGCGTTGATGGCGATGACGGGCAGGTCCAGCCACCGTTCGGCCTCGTCCGCCGTCGTGACCATCGACAGGTTGGTGCCGCACTGGACCAGGGCGTCGACCTCGCCCTCGGCGAGGGTGCGCAACGCGGTGCGCAGCTCGGCCTCGGTGACGTGCGCGATCGACACGGCGGTCGGGCACTTCAGCCCGATGATCCGGTCGACCTCGAAGCCGATCTCGGTGAAGAACCGCCGGACGTTGGCGTCGCCGACCGGCTGGTAGGGGGTGACGACGCCGATGCGCCGCGCCCCGTACAGCTTCAGCGCCCGCTCGCACGCCTCGGCGCCGGTCGCGACCCGCAGCCCGGTGATGTCGTGGATCTGCTTGACGAACTGCTTGTTGCCCTCGACGCCGCCCCAGAACGTCTCGGCGGACATGCCCATCACCATGTAGTCGGGCTCGCAGGTCAGGACCCGCTCGCAGGCCGCGCCGATCTCGTCGCGGATCTGCTCCAGCAGCCGTTCCATGCCCGCGTCCCCGGCCATGTTCTGGTCGCGGATGTGGATGCGGGAGAAGTGGGACGTCACGCCGGGGACGCCCATCCGGTGCAAGTCCGGCTCGACGATGGTGTTGGTGGACGGCGCGATCACGCCGAACTTGCGCCGCCAGCCGAGTGCGTCCGTCATGCGGCGACTCCCTCCTTGCTCGGGGCCGTGGCGACGAGCCGCCAGGCGGCGAACGCGAAGGCCGCTTGGGCGAGCGTGTTGCAGGACTGCTCCGCCCATTGCAGGGCGATGGACTGCTCGGCCCCCGCCGCCATCGGGCCGAGCAGGTACTGTCCGGCCAGCCAGAGGCCGAAGAGCGTGGCCGCGAGCCGGTCGCCCGCGCGCGCGGCGGAGCGCAGGAGCAGGACGGCGGCGACGGTCACGGCGATGATCGTCCAGACCATCGCGGGCCAGGCGTCGCGCAGGGCCGCCGAGGCCGCGAGCGCCGCCGCGAGCGGGACGGCGAACCCGGCGGGGTGCGGCGGGCGGGCCGCTTCCCGCGACAGCGCGAACGCCAGCGCGGTGAAG
Source organism: Actinomadura nitritigenes (assembly GCF_017573545.1). Classification (GTDB taxonomy): domain Bacteria; phylum Actinomycetota; class Actinomycetes; order Streptosporangiales; family Streptosporangiaceae; genus Spirillospora; species Spirillospora nitritigenes. Next base: position 39,085 of record NZ_JAGEOK010000034.1, read on the forward strand.
CCGGTTGCCAGCAGCGGGAACAGGGCGCCGTGCAGCCCGGGCAGGTCGGGGCCGTCCACGGCGACGATCAGTTTCCAGGCGGCCTTGGCGAAGCCGCCCGCCACGATCAGCGCGGCCGCGGCGGGCACCAGCGGATGCCGGCGCCGGAGCAGTGCCACGCCGAGCGCGGTGAGGGCCACCGGCACGAAGTCCTCGGCGGCGAGCGCGGGCGGGTAGTCGCTCATGAGGCACCGAACAGGTCGCGCCTGCGCACGGGGGCCAGCAGGAACCGGCCCATGATCTTGGGGGTGGTGAGCCAGGCGACGGTCCCGCCGTTCTTCGTCCCGGCCAGCACCCGGTCGGCCAGCCAGGGCGTCACGGTCTCCACCCGGTCGGCGAGGACGTTGAAGACCTTCTTGGCCTTCTCCATCTCTTCGGGGGAGTAGCCGACGGTCAGCAGGTCGGTGACGACCATGCCGGGCGACAGGTGCGCGACCTTGACCGGGCCGCCCTTGAGCTCCTTGGCGAGGCCGGCGGTGAGGTAGTCGGTGCCGCGCTTGGTCGACCCGTAGGCGATCAGGCCGGGGACGGTGCGGCCGTCGCTGCCGAGCCCGGCCATGTTCCACACGGTGCCGCCGCCCTGGGCGGTCATCCCGCGCACCGCGACGGCGCTGCCGTGCATCACGCCGAGCAGGTTGGCCGCCACCAGGGTTTCGAGCTGCGCGGGAGGGAGGTCGGCGAGCGGACGGCGCGTCGTGGAGACACCGGCGTTGTTGATCCAGTGGTCGACGCGCCCGAACGCCCCGGCCGCCGCGTCCCAGAGCGACTGCACCTGGTCACGGTCCGCCACGTCGCAGACGGCGCCGACCGCGCCGTCGCCGAGTCCGGCGAGCGCCTTGTCGACCGACTCCCGCGACCGGCCGCAGACGGCGACGCGGGCGCCGCGCGCCAGGAACTCCCGGGCGAGGCCGAGGCCGATGCCGCGGGTGCCGCCGGTGACGACCACCGCCGGCCCGGTCACGCGCCGGCCTCCCAGGTCAGTACGCCGTGCAGGACGCCGTACAGGACGTTGCCCTTGAACAGCTCGTACACGACGGTGAGGGTCTCGCCGGCGCTCATCCCCGGCGACGTGTCGATCATGAACTCGCGGCCCTTGGTCTTCCACACGTCGGTGAAGTGCAGGACGGGGTAGTTCGCCCGGCCGAACGCCTGCGCGTTGCCCCAGGCGTCCGGCCCCTCGTAGAAGGAGCGGAACCCGTCGCGCCGGGCCACCACGGAGTAGCTCCGCTCGACGGCACCGGTCCAGGTGACGTGCTGGCGGGTGCGCAGCAGGTCGATCGGCTGCAGCTCGATCGAGACGGCGACCTCGCCGGCCGGTTTCTGGTCGGCGCCCCACAGCTCGCACGTGCCGCTGTACACGCCGCGCTGCTTGGTCGGGAGGATGTACGGGATGGGGCCGTTGCGGGTCTCGTCCGCGAGGAACCGGTCGATGGCGTCCCTGGTCCCGGCGTTGGTGTCGTAGTCGGTGCTGCGCTTGTAGACGCCGTTGAAGCAGCCGATCAGGGCCCAGCCCTGGTACAGCGTGGACGAGTACACCTGCGTCTCACCGTCGGGCAGGACGTGGTTCCAGGTGTTGAGGTCGGCCTGCCAGCCCGGCCCGTAGTAGTGCGCGTCGACGAACCCGCCGTAGGGCTGCCCGGTGCCGTGGAAGTCCGGACCGGTGTAGACGCGGTCGCTGTCGGAGTCGGTGACGCCGAACGCGAACGGCGCGCCGAGGCGGAACCGCCCGGCGAGCGGGCCGCCGCCCTCCAGGCCGCCGTCCATGTAGTACGTGGTGACGCCGTCCTCGAAGACCGACGACCGGCGGATGTCCTCGTATCCGCGCCAGGTGCCGGTGGCGTCGAACAGCGACGGGCGGCCGTGCCATTCGCCCTCGATCCGGCTCTGCCACTCGCTGGGCTCAGGCATCGGCGCGCTCCCCTTCCGGCAGGTCGTTGGTCAGCAGTTCGGCGCGCAGTTCCTCGGCCTGCTCGTCGCCGAGCAGCCGGGCGACGTTCCCCCACACCGGGTCGACCTCCGGGCTGAACAGGGCGGCGCGGTTGCGGGCGTCGCGCGCGGCGAGGCCGGTGCCGGCGAGCGTGGCGCGGACGTCGTCCGGGACGCCCTTCACGAGCAGGTCGCGCCAGTGCTCGAAGTAGCGGTCGAGGTAGGTGCCCATGGCCGCGAAGTGCTCCTCGTCGGCCCTGTTGACGAGCATCCAGGGCGACATCATGGCGTGCTGGCGCGGGCCGATCGCGGCGGTGGACGGCCCGAACCGCTCCCGGACCTCCTCGTACACCGGCGTGAGCGGCTGGTACACCGCGTTGACGTACTCCAGATGCGCGCCCAGGTCGGCGCGCGGGACGAGGTCGATGTGGTAGGCGAGGTAGCCGCCGGCCTGCACCGAGTCGAGCGTGAAGTGCGGGACGGCCGAGTCCGCGCCGGTGAACGCGAAGATCATGTGGCTGTCCATGCCGATCTGCGCGACGGTCAGCCCGATGCGGACGACCTTGGCGATCCGCTCGCCGCGCAGCACCGTCAGCGCGCCGACCGGCTCCGGGGACATCGGGCCGGTGAGGTCCTTCTCAAGGACCGTCGTCAGCTTTTCGACGCCGGCCAGCGCCGCCAGCGTCCGGTCGCTCAGTGCCTTGGGCGGAGACACGCTCACTCGCTCTCTCCTTCGGTGGCGGTGGCCTCCCCGGCGGGCACCGGCTCGGCCGCGGGCGCCGGGGCGTCGACGGACGCCGGGTCGCCCGCGGGTGCCGGGTCGCCGCCGCGGGCGCGGTGCTGCCAGGCGCGGGCCAGCTCCGGGTTCTCCCGCCGGGCGGGGGAGGGGATCACGGTCGCGCTGCCGCGCGCGCCGTTGACCGGCAGCTGCGCCTCGTCGCCGACCCACCAGCCGGCGGCCATCAGCTGCCGGCGCCGCCGCCGGTAGGCGACCTGCAGCGAGTCGCTGCGCAGGTGCAGCTCGTCGGCCAGGTCGTAGGGCAGCAGCTCCGGCCGCTGGCTCTCCACGACCGGCTTGTCCTGCAGCAGGATGCTGAGGATCCGCTTGCGGGCGTCGCGGTCCGCCCACCGGCCGGTGAAGAAGTTCCGGTACCCGACGATCTTGACGAGGGTGCGGTTCCGGTCGAGGGGGACGTTGTGGTCGTAGAGGATCATGTCCCCGAACGGCAGCCGGACGTGCAGCTTCACGATGTTGGGCAGGTACCAGCCGTTGGTGACCAGCACCTCCTCCGGCTTCTCCTTGTACAGCCGCTTCCACAGGCCCCTCGCGGGCGGCGGGCTGAGGCCGATGTCGGCGACCGCCGACCAGTCGTCCTGGACGATCTCGTAGTCGGGGATCTCCGGCCTGTCCGGGTTGCCGAACCGGGTGCCGTGCACGAACGGGGTGTGCGAGGCGTCCACGACGTTCTCGAACGTCCGCTCGTAGTTGGCCTCGATGACCATCTCGACGTACACGGTGGCGAAGGACGGGTCGTCGTGCTCGGGGAAGTGCGGGATGGGCGGGCGCTCGTCCTCCGGCAGGTCGCCGAGGAACGCCCAGATCAGCCCGTACTCCTCGCGGACGGGATAGGAGTCGACGCGGGCCTTCTTCGGGATGCCGCGCCCCGGCGGGTTCGCGGGGATCCTGCTGCACGCGCCGTCCGGCTCGTACTGCCATCCATGGTACGGGCAGGCGATCCTGTCGCCGGTCAGCTTGCCCGCCGACAGCGCCGCGCCCCGGTGCACGCACAGGTCCGACAGGCACACCACCTCGCCGTCGCGCTTGCGGTACAGGACGAAGTCCTGGCCCAGGCAGGTCACCCGCCTCGGCGCCCGGGTGACCGCGTGCGCGAACTCGACCGCGTACCAGAAGTTCTTGAGCATGGTGGCTCCTATCGGCGCCGCAGGTCGATGAGCGCGGGGTCGGCGGACGGGACCACGTCGTCCCCGCGCACATGGGCGCGCAGGAAGCCGACGGCCAGGTCCGTGAAGGCGCGGCGGGCCTCGGCGGGGTCGGTCTCGGGCTCCAGGTCGAGGAAGGCGCGGGCCGCGGTCGGGTCGACCGGGTCCGCGACGGCGAAGTGGTTGGCGCCGCGCACGACGGCGAGCAGGTCGCGCGGGTCGTGCAATGCCTCGGTGAAGGTGCGGCTGACGGGATCGGACGGGGCGTCCTGGCCGTAGCGGTCGGAGCTGCCCATGATGACGCCGTCCCGCGTGCCGACGCCCAGCAGCACGGGGCAGTTGACCTGCGCGGGCAGGACGGTGCCGGCGGGCCAGCCCAGCATCGTGGCGACCATGGTGTGCGTCCCGTAGGCGAAGCAGGCCCGGACGCCGGGGACGAACCGCGCCGACTGGAGCACCACGGTGCCGCCCGCCGAATGCCCGCCGAGCGCGACCCGGTCCAGGTCGATCGCCCCCTTGAGCAGGTCGATGCCGGTGAGCGCGTCGAGGACGGCGGAGATGGCGGGGCAGGTCGGCCGGGTGCCGTAGGCGTCGGGCCGCGCGGCGTCCAGATCGACGCCGGGGGTGAGGCCGTACCGGCCGCCGAACAGTTCCGCGACCCGGTCGAACGTCACGGCGACGAAGCCGGCGGCGGCGATGGCGGACGCCAGCGGCCGGTAGACCGCCTGCTCGACGTTCACGCCGGAGCAGAACACGACGACCGGGTACGGGGCGCCCGCCGGGGCGGGCGGGAACTCGCCGGACAGCCGCTCGGCGTCGGTGCCCTCCGCGCGGGCCGGGTAGTACACCTTCAGGTGCGCGGTGCCGAACGGCGCCTTCTCCGGCCCGCCGCCGGTGTCCGCCGACCACCACAGCGACCGGACGCCGGTGCCGTCGGACGCGCTCACGGGCGCGGCAGCTCTCGGTCGCCGCCCCACAGGGCGCGGACGAGGCGGTCGGTGGTCTCCTGCCCGAAGTAGCGGACGCCCATCACGTTCGCGGGGTCGCGTTCGGCGATGTTGCGGCGGGTCGCGAGGTCGGCGGCGGCGAGCGCGGGCTGGTCGGCCTCCGGCACGGGCCCGGCCGCGTCGACCCAGCCGAGCCAGCGGTCCACGTGCTCGGTCAGCAGCCGCTCGACCAGGTCGATGTTCTTGTCCGACCGGGGGAACGAATAGCAGTGCGCGGTGGGGGACAGGCTCGCTCTGATGAACCCCGCCCGGCTGGTGAACCACTCCAGTTCCGGGTTGTCCTCGCGCACGGCCAGCCAGCCGCTGTTGAGCGGTTCGTAGTACGCGTCGTAGTAGGCGCCGTCGGCCAGGAGGTTGGTGCGCGGCACCGAGTCGACGTAGAACCAGCCCTCGGGCCAGACCAGCAGCGCGATGCCGAGGTGCGGCACCCGGACGTGCGGGCCGAGCCAGACCGTCAGGTGCAGGTTGGCGAACCCGGCCGCCGGGTTGCCGAGCCAGGAGTGGACCATCCAGTCGACCTCGGGCCCGCTGTAGGCGGCCAGGCTCCCGCCGGGGCTCTCGGGCGGGTTCCCGTAGGACTCCAGGGCCTCGGTGGACGGGTCGCGTGCCAGGTCGAACCGCGCGTCGATCCTCGCCTTGAGCCCGGCGAGGATCGCCTTGTAACGGTGGAAGGTCTCGGTCACGTCGATGGCGGGGGACTCGTCCACCATCTGCTCGACGTGCCGCAGGCTCTCCTTCGGTTCGGGGGTTTCCTTCAACGGAGCGCTCCGCTCGGTGCGTCGTCGGCCAGCGCGGCGACCGCGTGCGCGGGACGCCCGCCGACCAGGTCGGTGTTCTTGGAGACGAGCCGGTTGACGGCCTGCGCGGGGTGGATCGCCGCGACGGTGACCGGTCCGGTGGCGCGGGTGACGAGGGGATGGCTGATGCGGCCCTCGAACGGGCCCTCCCAGGGCGTCCAGAGGGTGAAGTCGGCGGGGAGCGCCAGGATCAGGCCGTCCTCCGGTCCGGAGGCGATGACGTTCAGCCGGTTCTCGGCGGCGCGTTCGGGCAGGCCGAGGGCGGTCTCCCAGTCCTGCGCGGGCGTGCACGGGACCGCGACGGCGTCGGCGTCGGCGATGGCGGCGAGCCGGAAGACCTCGGGGTAGAGGGCGTCGTCGCCGGTGACGAGCGCGAGCCGTCCCCAGGGGAGCGTGAAGACGTCGAGCCGCTCGCCGTACTCGGTCGCCCAGTCGGCATGCCGGGCGCTGGCGTGCAGTTGCGGTTGGCTTCCTGCCAGGCCGTCCGCGTTCACCAGGTAGGCGGCGTGCGCGGCGCCCGCCCGCACGCTGGTCACCGCATGGGCGGTGGTGCCGCGAAGCGCGGCGGCGAGTTCCTCGACGACGCCGCCGGCATCGGCGCCGGGACCGAACGCCAGCTCCGGCAGGACGATCAGCTCGGCTCCCGCCTGCGCCGCCCGCCGCACCAGGTCGGGGGAGCGGACGACCGCCGCGTCCGCCTTCTCGTCGCCCGGAGGTGCGGTGCGGGGGCGGGGCGTCTCGATGATCGGGGCGTACAGCCGGGGCCTCCGGGCCGCGAACGTGTCGGTGCCGTCCGGGCGGGTCTTGCGGTCGGCGAGCGACGGGTCGATGTCGGCGACGACGACGGCCTCGCCGGTGCGCGGTCCCTTCGCGACGACCGTCCCGTCGGGGGCGACGATCTGGCTCTCGCCCGCGCCGTCCAGCAGGTCCGGCGGGACGCCGAGGCGCTCGGCGATCGCGGGCAGGAGCGCGGCGGGCAGCAGCGGGCCGACCTTGTTGGCCGCCACCACCCAGACCCCGTTCTCCGCGGCGCGGACCGGGACGTGCAGGCTCGCCTCGTCGGTGGCGAACGAGTTCAGGCTGTTCAGCAGCACCTGCGCGCCGCGCACCGCCAGGTCGCGGGGGACGTCGCTGGTGACGCCCTCCATGCAGGCGTACATGCCGAGGCGGCCGCACGGGGTGGCGATGACCGGGCCGGCGGTGGTGCCGGGATCGAGGTGGTCGCCCTCCGCGCCCATCAGCGTGAGCTTGTCGGAGCGGCCGAGCAGCGCGCCGTCCGGGCCGTACAGCAGGCTGCTCACGGTCACCCGGCCGTCGGCGCCGGCCAGCGTCACGTTGGCCTTGACGTGGACGCCGTGCGCGGCGGCGCGGGCGGCGACGGCGGTGAGGAACGGGCCGCCGGGGGCGCAGGCGTGCCGGCGGGCGTCGTCGCGGTCGGTGTACCAGGACAGGCGGTTGCAGAACTCCGGGAGGACGATGAGGCCCGCGCCCTCGGCCGCCGCCCGGTCCACCATGCGCAGGCAGGTGGCGAGGTTGGCGGCGGTGTCGAGGCCCACCGCGAACTGGACGGCGGCCACCCGGACCGGACCCATCGGGCCTCCCGGTTCCTCTAGCGAAACGCTGTTTCCAAAACCCTACAATCGGGGCGCGCCCTCCGCCAGATCCCGCGGGCGGAAACTTCCGGCCGCGGGACCCGGCGGGCGGTGCGCCGGACGGGGCGGGTCAGGAGGCCCCGGCCAGCGTCTCGATCAGGCCGGCGCCGAGCTTGCTCTGGTAGTACGAGCCGCCGGGCAGGTACGCGGCGGTCTGCGTGCCGCTGAAGGCGTCCTTCGCCCAGGCGACCGCGAACGTCTGCAGGGCCTCGACGTTCTTCGCCTGCGGCGTGCCGCAGGCGAGGGTCCCGACGGCGTCGGTGCTGGCGCCCTCGGCGTCGGTGTGCTCGCCGTCGGTCAGCCGGACGCCGACGAACGGGGCGTGCACGTCGGCCTGGACGGCGTCGGTCCCGCTGCCGCTGTTGTTGCAGGTGCCGTCGGGCCCGGAGATCGTGCGGACCATGCGGCCGGTGCCGTCGACCGCCTTCAGGCCGGTGTCGAGGTTGTTGCCGATGAACGACTTCACCGGGTCGAGCAGGACCAGGCCGCGCAGCCGCGCCCACGCCGCCGGGCTGTCGGTGCGGAGCCGTCCGGCCACGTAGCCGACGGCCTCGCCGCCGGCCGAGTGCCCGGAGAAGACCAGCGCGCCCGGCAGCGCGAGGTCGGACCGTCCGGCCTGCGCCTTCGCCTTGGCGAAGCTGCGGCCGAGCTTGTCGGACGGGTCGGACATCTTGGCGAACAGGTCGGCGACGTTGCCGAGGAAGTCGGTGTTGTTGCCGAGGTTCTGCAGGGTGCAGCCGTACAGGTTCGCCGTGGGAAGGGTGGGGGCGAAGACGAGGTAGCCGGCCGCGGCGTACTTGGACGCCAGGTCCGCGACGTTGTCGTTGGAGCGGGCGAAGCCGTGCTGGAGCCACACCAGGCCCTGCGGGGCGCCGGCGGGGAAGTACCAGTCCGCGCTCTGGTTCAGGACCGTGAACGCGCAGCGGATCTCGACGGTGGTCTGGACGCGGGTGACGGCGGCGTGGGCGGGGGAGAGGGGGCCGAGGGCGGTCAGGGCGAGGGTGGCGGTGCTGGCCGCGGCGAGGGTCCGGACGGCGTGGACGGCGCGCATGCTGCCTCCGAGGGCGACCACTCTGTTTCTTCTAGAGAAACGGAGTTTCCAATATGGCCCCCCCATTAAGCACGCCGGGAGACACGAAGGCAATGGGGCGGCGCCGCGATCGGGTAACGATGCGCGAGGCGGCGCCGCGGCCGGCCGTCACGCGGGATAGGCGCCCGCGCCCGTCCCGGCGCCGCCCGCGCGGAACGCGGCGGGCGCGTGGACCGCGCAGGTCTGCACGTACTCCAGCAGGCCCTCGAAGCCGTACTCGCGGCCGTGCCCGCTGCGCTTCACCCCGCCGAACGGCGCGCGCAGCGCCATTCCGGTGCGGTTGTGGGTGTTGACGAACGTGAAGCCGGCGTCGAACCGGCGGGCGAACGCGAACGCGCGGTCCTCGTCGGCCGACCACACCGAGGCGCCGAGACCGAGGTCCCCGGCGTTGGCGCGCGCCAGCGCCTCGTCCTCGTCGTCGTAGGCCAGCAGCGGCACGACGGGGCCGAACTGCTCCCCGACGACGACCGGCGCGTCGTCGTCCACGCCCGTGACCAGGGCGGGCCGGACGAAGTAGCCGCGCTCCAGGTCGATCCGCACGGCGCCCAACCCGGCGACGGTGCCGCCGCGCCGCGCCGAATCGGCGATCAGCTCCCGGACACGGCCGGCGGCGCCGGCCGAGATGACCGGGCCGACCGTGGTCCCCCGGTGCAGGGGGTCGCCGAGCACCAGCGTCCGTTCCGCCGCCGCGAGATAGGCCTCGCGGACCTCGGCCAGCCGCGGCCTCGGCGCGTACAGGCGCTTGGCGGCCATGCAGACCTGACCGGCGGTCGCGAACGACGCCATGACGAGGCGGTCCATCGCCGCGTCGGTGAGGTCCGCGTCGTCCAGCAGCACGACCGGGTCGTTGCCGCCGAGTTCCATCAGCACCGGCGTGATCGCCTTGGCGGCGGCCGTCCCGATGGCGCGGCCCGCCTCGGCGCCGCCGGTGAACGCCACCCTGTGCACGCGGGGATGCCCGGCCAGCGCCCGCGCCGTCGCGGCGCCGCCGTGCATGACCCGGACGAGCCCCGGCGGGAACGCCTCCAGCACGCGGCCGACCGCGAGGGGCGCGAGCGGCGACGGCTTGACCACGACCGTGTTGCCCGCCGCGAGCGCGGGGCCCACCTTGAGCAGCGTGAGGATGACGGGCGCGTTCCACGGGGTGATGGCCGCGACCACGCCGTACGGGCGGCGCCGCAGGACGAGCCGTCCGGCGGCGTCGTCGGTCTCCCGGTCGGCGTACGCCGCCGGGGCGTGCTCGGCGGCCCAGCGCAGGTAGGCGGCGGCGAACCGGATCTCCCCGGCGCAGTCGGCGACCGGTTTGCCGGACTCGCGGGCCAGCAGTTCGGGGACGCCCGGCATGGCCCCGACGGCGTCGGCGGCCCGCAGCAGCGCCGCGGCGCGGTCCTCGACCGGCACGCGGCACCAGTCGCGCTGCCGCGCCTCGGCGTCCCGGACGGCCCGGTCGACGTCCGCCGCGTCCGCCACCGGGACCCGGCCGACGATCTCCTCCGGCCGGGCCGGGTTCTCCCGCACGATCTCGCCCACGGGCATCAGGCGACGTCCCGCAGCGAGGCGATCATCGACGTGCGCAGCAGGTGCCGCCGCGCCTCGGCCGGATCGGCGGCCAGCCTCCGCAGCTCGTCGTGGTACCCGGCCGGATCGCGCATCCGCTCCCAGTTGCCGTGGGTCATCCGCCGCACGAACGACCGCGCCGTGTCGCGGCGCGCCGCCGCGACGGCGTCGAGCGCCGCCTCCGGGCCGCCGGCCACGACGTCCGCGAGGGCGCCGCCCAGCAGGACGGCGTCGTGGATGCCGCTGTTCATCCCCATCCCGCCGAGCGGGTTGTTGACGTGCGCCGCGTCCCCGGCGAGCAGCACCCGCCCGGCGCGGAACGTCCCGGCGACGCGCTGGTGGACGCGGTACAGGCTGGCGTGCGCGACGTCCCACGGAGCGTCGGCGACCCCGCGCAGCCGTTCCGGAAGCCGCGTCAGCTCGCGGGCGTCGGGCGTGCCCTCCGGGGTCGGGAACAGGACGCGCCAGTGGTCGGGGGTGCGCAGCAGCACCAGCCACTCGTCGGGGTCGAAGACGTAGTTCACCGCGGCGATGCCGGGCAGCAGGTCCTCGACGGCGGTCGTGGTCGAGGCGACCAGGAACCGCTCGGGGTAGGTCATGCCCGCGAACTCCACGCCGAGGGAGCGCCGCACCGCCGATCCGGCGCCGTCCGCGCCGACCAGCCAGGCGCCGCGGAACCGCTCGCCGCGTGCGGTCGTCACCTCCACGCCGCTCCCGTGCGCCAGCACCGTCCGCACGGCCGCGCCGAACCGGACCTCGCCGCCCGCGCCCAGCACCTCGTCGCACAGGATCGGGGTGAGCTTGCTCTGCTCGCACTGGACGCGGAACGGGTACGGTGTGTCGCCGGAGAGCACCGACAGGTCCAGTTCGGCGATGACGCCGCCGCGCCGGTCCCGGTACTGGAAGGCGCGGGAGACGAGGCCGCGCTCCAGCAACCGGTCCAGCACGCCGAGCCCGTTCAGCATCTCCAGCGACGGCGGATGGAACGTGGACGCGCGCGACTCGGCGGCGAGCTCCGGCTCCGCCTCCAGGACGGTGACGGGGACGCCGCGGCGGGCCAGGGTGAGCGCGGCGGTGAGCCCGACCGGCCCCGCCCCGGCCACCAGCACCGGCGCCATCACGGTTCCCGGGAGTGCAGCGCGAAACCGTCCTCGACGCCGACGACCTGCGCGTTGGTGAAGAAGCGCAGCGTCTCGGCCGTGCCCTCCTCGCCCAGCCCCGACGCGCCCCAGGCGGGGCGGGGCGCGAACAGGTGCAGGCTCATCACGCTGGACCCGTTGACCTTCACCTCCCCGGCGCGGATGCGCCGTGCCACGGCGAGCGCCGCGTCCTCGTCGGTGCCGTTCACGTACCCTTCGAGCCCGTACGCGGTGCCGTTGGCCAGCGCCACGGCCTCGTCGAGCGTCCGGTAGGGGTGGACGGTCGCGACCGGACCGAAGATCTCCTCGGTGGCGTCACCGGGGTCCACGCCCGTGACGAGCGCGGGCGCCAGGTGGTTGCCCTCGTCCGGCACCTTGGTCGTGGAGAGGATCCGCCCGCCGAGCGCGTCGCGCTGTGCGGCGACGAGGGCTCGGTGCCGCGAGTGGACCAGCGGCCCGAGGTCGGTGGCCTCGTCCAGAGGCGGTCCCGCGCGCAGCGCCGCGAGCCGCTCGCCGATCGCGTCGAGGAGCGCGTCCTGGCGGCCCTCGGGCACGATGAGCCGGCCGAGCGCCCGGCACCATTGGCCGTTGAGCGTGGTGAGGAGGTCGACGGCGGCGCGCGCGGCCCGCCCGGTGTCGGCGTCCGGCATGACGACCAGGGGGTTGCTGCCGCCCAGCTCCAGCTGCACCGGCTTGATCCCGACGGCGCAGGCAGCGGCGACGGACGCGCCGCCGACGGCCCCGCCGGTGAACGAGACCGCGCGGATCCGCGGGTCGGCGGCCAGCCGCGCACCGGTGCGGCCGTCGCCGTGGACGAGCTGGAAGACCCCGCCCGGCACGCCGCCGCCGGCCAGCACGTCCGCGACGACCTCGGCGAACCGCTGGCTCCCGTACGGGGCGTACTCGCTCGGCTTGAGGATCGCGGGGCAGCCCGCGGCGAGCGCGTTGGCCACCTTGTGCGCGGCCATCGGCGCGGGCGCGTTCCACGGGACGAGGCACAGGGCCGGGCCCCACGGCAGCCGCCGCACCTCGGCCGCGCGGCCGTCCTCGCGGGTGAGCGTCGCGTCCAGCCCGCCGCGCAGCTGCTCGGCGGCCAGCCGGAACGACCCCGGCACGATCATCCCGAGCGGCGTCGTCTGGCGTATCGGGACGCCGGTGGCCGACGCCTCCAGGGCCGCGATCTCGCCCGTCACCGGTTCGAGGGCGTCGGCGGCCGCGTCCAGCAGGGCGGCGCGTTCGGCGGCGGGCCGCGCGGCCCAGCCGTCCGCCGCCTCCTCGGCCGCGGCCAGCGCCAGCTCCACCCGCTCGCCGCCGGTGACCCCGGCGGGGCCGGCCGGCCCGCCGGTGGCCGGGTCCTCCAGGGCGGGGCCGTCCCCGGGCGACGCGGCCCAGGTCCCGGCGACGAGGTCGCGGTGCGGCGGGCTCATTTCGGGACGCTCGCGAACAACTCGTTCTCCTTGCTCTCGGTCACCATCTGCGCGGCCTCGAGCCTGCCCCGTTCCGCCGGGAACGTCATCACCAGGCCCATGGCGAGATCGCGCAGCGCCCGCCCGATGACGCCGTCCATCGTGGCCGCCGAGGTGCCGCACGCCTTGAACGCGCCCAGCACGACCTGGAAGCACGCCTCGGCGATGTCGCCCTTGGCGATCCGCCACTGCGCGTAGACCTCGGGCTTGGGGCGCAGGGGCGGCTCGGAGGTCTCCAGCTCCAGCTGGCGGCGGATCCACAGGTAGGCCGTCTCCAGCCGCTCGGCCATGTCGCCGATGATCACCTGGTGCATCGGCGAGGACGCGATCGGCCGCCCGGAGTCGGCGAACGTCCGGCGGGTGAGCCGCTCGACGGCGAAGTCGTAGACGTTCTGCGCCGCGCCCAGGTAGCAGGCGGAGATCGCCAGCTGGTTGCCGACGAAGCTGCCCCGGCTCATCCGCAGCATCCGCACGAACGCGCCGGGCACCGTCAGCGCCTCGTCCGCCGGGACGAACACGTCGGTGAGCGTCACGCCGTGGTTGTTGGACGCCCGCATCCCGAGGCCGTTCCACGGCTGCCGGGAGGCGACGCCCGCCGCCTCGCGCGGCACCAGGAACAGCGCCAGGCCGTCGGCGTCGGAGGTGCCGTCGAGCCGAGCGGTCACCAGGTAGGTGTCGGCGACGCCGGTCGCGCAGCCGAACGACTTCACGCCGTTGAGCCGCCAGCCGCCGTCGGACGGGGTCGCGGTGGTGGCGATCGCGATGTTCGCGCTCGACGACTTCACCTCCTCGCTGGCGAAGTTGGCCATCCACGTCCCGGCTGCCATCCGGTTCAGCACCTTCTCGGCGAACGCCCGCACGGGCTTGACCTCGCCATCGCCGCTGAACAGGCCGGCCTCGACCGCCTCCAGCGGCAGCAGGCCGCGCGAGGCGCTGGTGTTGTGGAAGAAGTACGACAGCGCCGTGGACGGGCAGGCGGTGCCCATCGCGTAGGTGGCGGCGGCCAGGTCGCGCAGGCCGCCGCCGAGGCCGCCGTACTCGGCGGGCACCACCAGGCCGAGCAGCCCGGCCTCGCGCAGCAGCGCGACGTGCCCGGCGGGGAACGCGGCGCCCGCGTCGGCGGCCGCGGCGGCCTCGCGCAGCCGCGGCAGCACCGCCTCCACGCGCGCGGCGCGGTCCCGCTCGGCATCGGTCATCGTCTCGACGAGCCGTTCACCGGTCAGCGTCGTCGGCTGGGTCATCGGCTGGATCCCTTCAGCTGGTCAGGACGCGGCCCGGTAGGTGCGGCCGGGCAGGGCCGAACCCCAGACGGCCTCCAGGTCCGTGGCGGCGGCCACCAGGGCGGCCCGGTCGATCGGGGTGACGATGTCGAGCCGGGCGGCCAGGAACAGCACGTCCTCGGCGCACAGGCCGCCGTCGACGCCGCCGAGCGTCACGTCGAAGCTGCGCACGCCGCTCTTCATCGCGGTCAGCGCGTTCGCCAGGCCGAGGCCGCAGGCCTCGCGCAGCCGCACCCGCACGGGCACCGGCCGGGCCAGCGCCACGGCCTCCTGCAGCACGTTGCGGACGACCAGCGGGGAGGCGGCCGCGGCGCCCTCGTCGAGCGCGATCTCGGTGCAGCCGGCGGCGAGCAGCCGGTCGACGGCGGCGAGCACCGCGGCCTGCCGGGCGGGGTCGAAGACGTCGCGCACCCGGCCCGCGACGGGCAGCCCGCGCGCCCGGGCGGCGGCGATCAGCCGGGGCGCGTCCGGCCCGTCGGCGATCTCGGCCGTCACCGGGGAGCCGTGCGGGACCCGCGCCAGGGACGCGGTGTCCTCGACCAGCGCCGACCAGGGCGGCCCCGCCGGGCCGCCGGAGCCGGGGACGGGCGGGAGTGGCAGCCGGACCCGGACGCCCGCGGCGCGGACCGCGTCCAGCAGCCGCGCGGCGCCGTCCCCGGTGACGCGGGCGGGCGCGGTGCCGGAGCCGGTGAGCCTGCGGTGCAGCGCGGCGGCGAGCCCGGTGTCGGCGATCGTCACCTCGTCGGGCAGCGGGTCGGCGAGCTGACCCCAGGCGCGGGAGTGGAACAGCAGCGGCGCGGTGCGCCGGGGCGTCTCGGCGGCGAGCACCTCGCCCACGAAGATGGTGTGGTCGCCGCCGGGGTAGGCGTGCGCGACCCGGCAGTCGAGCCAGGCGAGCGCCTCCGCCAGCACCGGCGCGCCGGTGGGCGCGGCGGTCCAGGTGCCGCGCGCGAAGCGGTCGCCCGGCTCGCGGCCGGCGAACCGGTGCCCGATGGCCGCGTGGTCCTTGCCGAGGAAGCTGACCGCGAACACGCCGCTGCGCTCGATCAGCCCGTGTGTGCGGATGTCGCGGGCGAGGCAGACCAGGACGAGCGGCGGGTCGAGGCTGACGCTGCAGAACGAGCCCGCGGTCATGCCGTGCCAGCCGTCCTCGGCGGTCGTGGTGACCACCGCGACGCCCGTCGGCCACTGGCCGAGCACCGCCCGGAAGGTCTGTGCGTCGACCGCCACGGCATCGCGTCCTTCGTTTCGCTTCAGGAAACACTGTACCGCTCACGGTAACGATCGCCCGGAGCGAGTGTCAACGCCCCGAATCGGTGACGAGCGTTTCGGCAAGGGAAACGCGATGGCCTAGACTGCGGCTGAGCCCGGTCCGTCGGAAGGAACCGCCGTGTCGCGTCGTGCGACCTCCCAGAGCGTCCCCGCCCCGCCCGCCGAGGACGGCGAGGGGCAGAGCCGGTCGATCGCCGCCGTGGAGCGCGCGATGGACGTCCTGCTGCTGTTCGGCCGCAGCGGCCGGCCCGACCTCGGGGTCACCGAGATCGCCACCGAGCTGGGCCTGACCAAGGCCGCCGTGCACCGGATCCTGACCGCGCTGCGCAGCCGCGACCTGATCAGCGTCGACGCGGTCACCCGCCGGTACGCCCTCGGGCACGCCGCGATCGCGCTCGGCCGGGCCTACCTCGCCCGGATGGACCTGCGCGCGGTGGCCGCCCCGGAGCTGCGCCGCCTCGCCCAGCAGCTCGGCGAGACCGCGACGCTGTCGATCCGCCGCGGGGACACCCGGCTGTACGTCGACCAGGTCGTCCCGCCGCACGAGCTGCGGGTGGAGGTCAGCCTCGGCATCCCGTACCCGCTGCACGCCGGCAGCTCGTCCAAGGCGATCCTGGCCTTCCTCGACGAGGCCGAGGTCGACGGGCTGATCGGCCGGCACGGGCTGGAGGCGCTGACCGAGCGGACGATCGTGGACGAGGCGCGGCTGCGCAAGGAGCTGGCGGCGATCCGCAAGCGCGGCTACGCCACCTCGCAGGGCGAGCGGCAGGAGGGGACCGCCTCGATCGCCGCGCCGGTCTTCGACCACGACGGCCGGGTGATCGCGGCGCTGAGCGTGGCCGGTCCGCTGTCGCGGTTCAAGCCGCGGATGGCCGAGCTGGCGCCGCCGCTGGTGGAGGCCGCCGCGCGCCTGTCCGGCGCGCTCGGCCACAGCGGGTGACGCGGCTCCGGCGGGTGGCGCGGCCGGAGCGGGCGGCACCGGGTCCACGGGTCACAGGTCGGCGCCGGGCTTGAGCACGCCCAGCGCCGCCGCGCCCAGGACGGCCGCCCAGATGCCGAAGACGTAGGGCAGGCAGCCGTCCACCGAGCGCCTGAGCACGCGTTCGATCTCCGGCGTGGAGCCGCCGTTCAGCACTGCGCCGAACGCGGGCCCGAAGGGCCGCAGCGTCAGGCGGATGCCGAGCCCGCAGGCGATGGCGGCGGTGTAGAGCGCCACCTTGCCGCCCAGCCAGCGCGGCTCGGTGGTGACGCCGAACGGCCGGTCGGCGAGCAGGGTGTAGGCGGCCACGGCGGCGAGCGCGGCGATCAGGCCGAGCCGGACCGCCCAGTCGGCGCGCCGCACCCAGGGGAAGCGCCCGTGCGTGCGGTGGTCGGCGACGGTGGCCGCGAGCCAGGCCAGCGCGAACGCCCACACGAGCGCGACCCGCCACCAGCTGAAGGCGGGCGCGCCGAACAGCTCGGCGCCGTGCGGGTCCAGCGCCATGAGCGTCACCCCGCTCGGCAGGAACAGCACCAGGCAGATCTTCGGGCCGAGGTCGAGGCCGCTCATCACGCTGAGCGCGGTGGCGCGCGCGGCCGGGGTCAGGTCCGGCTTGAGGACGTACCGGCTGGAGTAGAAGACCCCGAGGTCGCCGCCCAGCCAGAAGACGAAGAGCACCAGGTGAAGCAGGATCCACCAGCCGTGCGCGTGCGGCCCCACGACCGCCTCCTCTACTCGGAAGCCCGAATTTGGAAACACTGTTCCGGTGCGGGAGACGGTAACACGGGGATCAGGTTCTGGTGGCGCGCGGCCGCCGTCCCGCCAGCTCGGCGAACACGACCAGCCGGTAGGCGGCGGAGAACTCCGGGTGGCAGGTGGTGAGCGTGAGCATCGCCTTGCGGGGGCGCGCCCCCGCGTGCTCCGGGACGGGCGCGGCGACGTCCGTGCGGCTCGGCCGCACCACGGTGCGGCTCGTCACCGTGTAGACGAACGTCGTGGTGGCGGTGTCGATGAGGATCTCGTCCCCGCGCGCCAGCTCGTCGTTGCGCCGGAACGGGGCGCCGTAGGTGGTGCGGTGACCGGCGATGGCCATGTTGCCGATCTCGCCGGGGCCCGCCGTGCCCGGGTAGTGCCCCGGCCCCTTGCGCAGGTCGGCCGTGCCGGTGCCCTGCACCACCGTGTACTCGTAGGACGACCCGAACTTCGGGATGCGCAGTAGCGCGTACGCCTGCCCGTCGGTGGGCGCGGCAGTGGCGCCGCTCTTCTCCCGGCGCGGTTCGTCCGCCGCGAGCCTGTGCACCCGCGCCGCGTTCCAGCGCCGTTCCAGCTCGTCGTGCAGGTCGCCCTGCTGCCGATGGGTGTACTCGCCGGTTCCCCAGTACAGGTAGGCGACGAACAGGCCGAAGACGAGGCCGGCCGTCATCGCCAGCTCGGCCAGGCTTCGCAGCACCGTGCGCATGGTCGGGAACGGTAACCCTTCGGTAGGGAAACGGCGATCCCCAGAGTGAAACGATTCCGTTGCCACCCGCGCCCGCCCCTTGACAGTGCCGCTCCGATGCGGTTTCGCTATGTCCACGCTGCGAAACTTAGTTTCCCTATGGGAAACGGTTCGGCGCAGCGGTCGGCGGAAGGAGCAGCGACGCACGATGAGACGCACACGCACGGCCCTGCGCGGAGCGGCCGCGGTCGTCACCGCGGCGGGCGCCGTCTCGGTGCCGGTGGCCGCGGCGGGCACCGCGCACGCCGCCGCGGGACGGGTCCCCTACCAGTGCACGATCTTCAGCACGGTGTTCGACTACGACGCGACCGTGACCGTCACCGCACCGGCCTCGGCGAAGGCCGGTGACACGGTCACCGTCAAGGCCGACTTCTCCGATCTGCCCGGAGTCGCGCCGCTGCCGATCGACTCGTGGACCACCTCCGGGACGCTCGCCGTCTCCGGGGCGCAGTCCGGGACGGTGCCCGTCAAGGCTCCGAAGCGCACCGGGCCGGTGCCCGCGCACGGCGCGGTCCCGATCGGCGAGGTCACCGGGCAGCTCACCCTGACCGGCACCGGCGAAGTGGACCTCGCCCCCGGCGGCCTGACGATCGACGCCGACGCGGGCGCGCAGGCCACCATCACCTGCACGCCCAAGCAGACCCCCGCGACGCTCGCGACGATCAGCGTCGGCGAGGGCGGGCCGGGAGCCTCCGTCAGCCCGTCCACCGTCGTCCAGGGCGGAGCCGTCAGCGTCACCGGCTCCGGCTGGCAGCCCGGCGCCGCGGGCATCGCCCTGTGCGACGCCAACGGCGCCGCCTGCAAGGCCGGCGACCTCACCGGCGCGACCGCCTCGGTGGACGCCGCCGGGAAGCTCACCGCGTCGGCGACCGTCGCCGAGTCCGCCGCCGCCGGCGCCCGCACCATCGTGGTCACCCAGGGCACCGTGCGCAGGGCCGTGCCGCTGACCGTCACCGCGAAGACGCAGCCGCCCACCGGCCAGTGCTCCGGCGCGCCCGCGGACCGGTGCGGCGAGCAGAAGATCAACCTGACCGTCGACGGCGGCCCGCTGACCATGTCGCAGGAGCCGGGCGAGGTCGACCTCACCCCCGTCACCCTCAACGGATCCGACCAGACCGCCACCGGGTCGCTGAAGAAGGTGCAGGTCATCGACGCGCGCGGCGGCACCACGGGCTGGTCCCTCACCGGCACGCTCACCGACTTCGGCTCCGCGGCGGGCACGAAGATCCCGGCCGGGAACCTCACCTGGACACCGGCCTGCACCGCCGCGTCCGGCTCCGGCACCGTGACCCCCGGCAGCGCCGGGCCGCTCGACACCACCACCGCGGCGACGCTGTGCAGCGCGCCCGACGGGGCCGGGCAGATCGTCGGCGGCACGTTCGGCGCCGGGGCCGGCGTCAGCCTCAAGGTCCCCGCCGCGACCGGCGCCGGCCGCTACACCGCCGTCCTCACCCTGACGCTGTCCTGACCGTCCCGAACCCCGCGGCCGGGCGCCCGCCCACCGCCCGGCTCGACTCGAGGTGACCGATGAGCCCCCGACACCGGATCGCCGCCGCGGCCGCGGCGGTCGGCCTGGCCGCCGCGCTGACCGCGCCCGGCCCTGCCGCCGCCGCGCCCGGCCGGGCGACCGGGAACGGGGCATGGTCGGTCGAGCCCGCGAACCGCAGCGGCGCCCCCGCCGCGCGCCCCTCGTTCGCCTTCGACGCGCCGCCCGGCGCGACCGTCCGCGACTCCGTGCGGATCAGCAACCTGACCGGTGCGCCCATCACCTTCCGGGTGTACGGGGCCGACGCCTACAACACGCCCCGCGACGCCGGGTTCGCGCTGCGCCCGCCCGAGGAGAGGCCGCGCGACGTCGGCGCCTGGATCTCCCTGAAGTCCTCGTCCCCGAAGATCCCCGCGCACGGTGCGAAGGAGATCCCGTTCACGCTGAAGGTCCCCGCCAACGCGACCCCCGGCGAGCACATCGGCGGCGTCGTCGCGCTGAACACCGCCATCGAGAGCGTCCAGCGCGACGGGGGCGCCCGCGTCGGGATCCGGCGGGCCGTGGCCGCCCGCGTCTACCTGCGCGTCGCCGGACCGCTGACGCCCGGCCTGCGCGCCGACGGCCTCGGCGTCGCCCGCACCGAGCCGCTCGTCCCGTTCGCGCGGCACGAGCGGGGGACGATCCGCTACACCGTCGTCAACACCGGCAACCAGCGGATCTCGCCGACCGCCCGCGTCCGGGCGACGGGCGTGTTCGGCCACGAGATCGAGCGGTGGCCCGACCAGCGCCTCCCGGAGATCCTGCCGGGCGAGCGCACCGAGATCACGCTGCCCTGGGACGACCCGCCCGCGCTGGACGCGGTCACCGTGCGGGTGGAGCTCGTCGCCGCCGGCGGCATCGACGTCCGCGCGCAGACCCGCTTCACCGCGGTGCCCTGGCCGGCGCTGCTCACGGTCGCGGGGATCGTCTTCGTCCTGTGGTCCGTGCTGCCCCGGCTGATCCGCCGCTGGCGGGAGCGCGCGGGCCTGGCGGCACGCGAGACGGGGGTCTTCCTGTGAGGCTCCGGTCGGCCGCCGTGCTCCTCGCCGCCGCCGCTGCCCTGTGCGGCCACCCCGTCCCCGCCGTCGCCGCCGCCGGGACGGCGCCACCCGGTGTGAGCGTCCAGCCCGGCAGGGCCGCCGCGGGCACGACCGCATGGGTGCGGGGCAGCGCGTGGACGCCGGGCACGACCGTCCAGGTCCAGATCTGCGGCGCCGACGCGGTGCACGGCTCGGCGGACTGCGACACCGAGCACGCCGTCACCGCGATGGTCGCCCCCACCGGGACGTTCGAGGCGGGCCTCACCGTGGGGGAGCCGCCCTCCGCGTGCCCGTGCGTCGTCCGCGCCGGCACTCTGCCGGGCGCCGTCGGGGCGCCGGTCACCGACACCGCGCCGTTCACCGTCGAGGGACACCCGACCGCGCGGATCGACCGAGGCGTCGCCCCGGTCCGCGCGGACGTGGTCGGCCTGGAGATCACCGGGAGCCCGGACCGCGGCGAACTCTTCGGCGGCCGGCCGCGGCGGACGCTGGTGCTGCGGATCCGCAACTCCGGCGCCGACCCCATCGAGAACGCCCCGCTGGTCGTCGGCTGGGGATCCGGCGGCACCCCGGACAGCCCGCTGGACGCGCCGGGGACCGGCACGCTGCGCCCCGGCCAGACGGCCACGTATCGGATCCCGGTGGTGCTGCCCCCGGCCGCCTTCGGCCACTTCGTGGTCGGCGGCCGTTACGCGGGGTCCGTCCCCTTCACGACCGGCTTCAACGCCTACCCGTGGGGGCTGCTCGGGGTGAACGCGCTGGCCGCGTTGCTGCTGCTCATCGGGATCCGGCTGACGCTCGGCCGCTGGGCCAGGGCGCGGCGCCGCCGGCGCCGCGCGTTCGGGCTCCCGGCGCACGGCGCCGTGGCCGCGGCTCATCGGCAGGCGGCCCCGCGCACCGCGCCCGCGGTGGAGCTCGCCGACGTCATCGGCTACCTGGACTCGGTGGCGCCGTCGCCGTCCGGGGCGTACGTGGTCGACCGCGACGAGCTGATCGGCTACCTCGAACGCCGGAGCGGCGAGACCCTGCAACCCGTCGACGTCGAAGCGCTGGACCGGTTCCTCGCCCTGCCCGAGGGGGAGGCGCGATGACGGTTCCGACCCCGCCTGCGCCCCGCCGCACGGCCGCCGGTGCGGCGCCCCGGCTCGCGGCGGCCGCGGCCGGGCCGCTGGCGGGCGGCACCGTGCTGCTCCTTTCGGACGCCCTCGGCGGCGTCGTGCGGGTCCCCGGCGATGTCGTGACCTATATGGCGCTCACCGCGCTCGTCCTCGCCTGCGCGGCGCTGGTCCCGGCGCTGTGGCTGTCCGGACGGCTGCGTCCGTACCGGGTGGCGGCCGTCGGCGGTGCGCTGGCCGGGGCCGTCGTCGCGCTGGCCGGGCTGGTCCCCGCCGTCCCCGTCTTCGCCACCGCCCTGATGGCCGCGGGGATCCTCGCGGCTCCGCTGCTCGCCGCGCCGAGAGCGAGCGCGCTCCGCACGCCCGGCGGCCTGGATCGCGACGCTCTCGCCCGCCGATCCGGGGACGGCGCTGGTCATCGCGGGGGTTTCGGCGGCCGTCCTCGCCGCGGCCGCCGTCGCCGTCCCGCACGCGCCGCCCGCCGCGTCCGGCGCGTCCGGTCGTCGCGCCGCCCGGGTGCGGGACGTGCTCGCCGAGCGCGACGTCCGGGCGGCCCTGCCCGTCTACCTGCTCACCGGATGGGCCGCCGGCGCCCCGCTCATGGGCGGGCTGCACCTGCTGACCTTCCGGTGGAACCTGATCGGCGCCGGCCCCGTCCGGTACCTGGCCTGGGCGCTGCTTCCGGCGGTCGCGCTGGTCGTCGTCGGGCACCGGACGGCCCGCGCCGCGCAGACCGTCCCCTGGCTGCTGCTCGCCGCGGCGGCCGCGCCGATGCTGATGGCGAGCGCTCCCGGACCGGTCCTGCTCGCCGCCGGTTTCACCGTCGCCCTGGCCGCGGCCTGCCTGGCCGTCGCCGCCCTCGACACCACCGTTCTCCGGCCGCTGCCAGATCCGCGCCATCTGGCGGCGGCCGGTCTCACGTGCGTTACCGCCGCGACCGGCGGGCTGGCCGGATACGGCTGCGCCGCCGCGCTGCGCGGGACCTGCGCCGAGGGCACCGCGCTGACGCTGACGGCGCTGCCGCCGATCCTCGGCGCACTCCTGGCGCTGCGCGTGTGCGGCCCGCAGATCGTGAAGCCGCCGCCGTTCCTGGACGTCAGAGCGCTGTCGGTGCCGCGTGGCCCGGTCAGGCTGTACCGGGTGGGCTTCCGGGTGGACGCGGGCGAGACCATCCTGCTGTCGGGCACCGGCGCGAGCGTGCTGCTGGCCGCGCTGGCCGGGCACACGCCGTGCAAGGGCAGGGTCGCGCTCGGCGGCGCCGACCTGACCGCGCTCGACGCCGGGCAGCGGACCACCCTCGGACTCTGCCACCTCGCCGGCCCCGACCCGCGCGCCCCCGGCGGGCTGCCGGTCGCGGCCGGGCTGGCGGCGCACGCCCGCGCGCTCGGACACGCCGATCCCGGCGCCGCCGCGCACTCCGTCCTGGACGTCTTCCCCCCGCTGCGCGGGCTCGCCGCCGACCCCGCCGGAACGCTCACCGACGCGCAACGCGGCCTGCTCTCGCTGGCCGAGGCGCTGCTCACCCGGCCCCGGCTCCTGCTGGTGGACGGTCTCGCGGGAGGCCCGTGCGCGGCGGCCGTCCCCGCGGTGCTGCGCCGGCTCTCCGCCACCGGCACCGCCGTGGTGGTCGCCGGTCCGGCCGCACCGGAGACGCTCGCGCTGGCCTGCCGCGCCTACACCGTCGAGCCCGGCCGCGTCACCGAAGTCCCCGTCCCGGCGCCCGGCGGCCCGCTGCGGCCACCGGTGGCGCGCAGCACCGGAGGTGCCGCCCAGTGATCGCGATCGTGCTCGCCGCGCTGGCGGTCTCCCCGCTCGCCCCGCCCGCCGGGGCGCCCGCCGCGGCGCGGCTCCAGGTCAGCCGCTCCACCGACCTCACCGAGGGCGAGACGATCACCGTCACCGGGAGCGGGTTCAGTCCCGGGCTGAGGTCCGTGGCGGTCGGGATGTGCCGGGAGGGCTACACCAACGGCCTCAAGGACTGCGACCTCGGCGGCGGCGCCACCTTCGTCAACATCGACGCCAAGGGCGACCTCCCCGAGGTCAGGCTGAAGGCCCGACCGAAGTTCAACGGCCTCGACTGCACGACCCGCCAGTGCGTCATCGGCGCCGGTCCGCTGCCGGGCACCGTCCCGCCCTCCGTCGTCACCGCCAACAGCGCGATCGTCCGCGTCGGCTTCAAGGGCTCGCCGTTCAAGGGCGGCGCCGCCGTCCGCGCGTCGGCGGCTCCGGCCGCCGGCGCGGGACCCGGCACGGGCGGCCCGTCGACGCCGCTCTGGGCCGCCACCGCCGGCCTGCTCGTGCTCGCCGGGGCCGCCGTCACCGTCGTCCAACGCCGCAGCAGATGACCGAAGGAGCAACGCCCGTGTCCCGAATGAGAAGGCGCGCCGGCGCCGTCGCCGCACTCGCCGGCGCCTGCGTGCTCGCGCTCGCACCGCCCGCGCTGGCCGCCCCGAAGATCACCGCCAGCAAGACCAGCGGGGTGAAGGCCGGCGACACGATCACCGTCCAGGTGACCGGCCTGACCCCCAACGAGACCTTCGTGACCCTCGGCGAGTGCAGGCCCGGGCCGAAGCTGCCCACCGACTGCGCCGCGCAGAGCACCGGGGGAGCGATCGTCGGCGCCTCCGACGCCCAGGGCAACTTCGTGACCCAGGCCAAGTCCAAGGACGCGAAGATCAAGCTCGTGGCCAAGGCCGGCGGCGCCACCTGCACGGCGAAGGCGGGCGCCTGCGTCATCGCCGTCACCGCGCCGGGCAACCAGGGGCCGAACACCGCCGAGATCCCGCTCACCTTCACCGGCGGCGGGAGCCCGGGCGGCGGCTCGGGCGGGGGGTCCGGCGGTTCCGGCGGCGGCTCGGGCGGCGGCTCGGGCGGCGGAGGATCCGGCGGCAACGGGGACCTGCCGTACACCGGCAGCCCCGACGGCCTGCCCACCTACGCGCTGGTCGCCTCGGCGCTGGTCATGGCGGGCGGCGCCGCCCTGCTGATCCTCCCGCGCCGCCGCAAGGGCCGCTCGTGAGGGCGGTCCGCGCCACGACCGCCGTGGCCGCCGCGTTAGCACTGGCCACGTCCGTCCTCCCGGCCGCCTCTGCCGCGGCCGACGAGGACGCGCCCATCGCCTTCGCGACCACCGTGAACGGCGACCCGGCGGACGTGTACGCGCCCGCCGCGTCCGACATCAGGACCGACCTGCCGGTGGCGTTGCTGCTGCAGGGCGCAAACGTGAGCAGGTCCGCGTACTCCGCCTACGCCCGCGCGGTCGCCGGATACGGATTCGTGGTGGTCGTGCCCGACCACCGGCGTGTCATCTACGGGCAGAGCGGCCTGTTTCCCGAAGAGGCCCAGGCGTCGTGGACCGTCGCATGGGCCCGCGACGAGGACGCGCGTGCCGCCTCACCGCTCAAGGGCAGGATCGACACCGGCTCCCTCGTCCTGCTCGGACACTCCTTCGGCGGCGCGGCCGGACTCGCCCTCACCACGGGCGCGTGCGCTCCGCCGTTCTGCGCCACGCCCGCCGCCGCGCCCGCCGAACTGAAGGGCGCGGCGTTCTTCGGCACCAACAACAGCCCGCCCGGGGGCTCCGGCAACCCGCCCGTCGCCAACACCGTCCCGGTCGCCCTCGTGCAGGGGACCGCGGACGGCCTGGCGGCGCCCGCGGCGGCGCAGGGAACCTACGAGGCGATCCAGGCGCAGCCGAAGATGCTGGTGTCCGTCACCGGCGCCAACCACTACGGGATCACCGACGCGCAGAACCCGGCCGGGGCCGCTCCCGATCCGTCCGCTCAGACGGTGACCCAGGAGACCAGCGTCAAGGCGTCCGCGCGCTGGAGCGCCATGTTCCTGCGCACCGTCCTCGGCGACGCGTGGTCGGGCGTCTGGCTGTGGGGCGTCGGCGACGCCGTGGACCCGTCCGTGACGGTCCAGCACGTCCGCTGACCCCCTCCCGTGGGCTTGTGGCGTGTCGCTCCTATGACCGTCCTCATGAGGGCGACACGCCACGCTCGACGTGTCAGTGGGCGA
The DNA here is from genome assembly GCF_017573545.1 of Actinomadura nitritigenes. GTDB lineage: Bacteria > Actinomycetota > Actinomycetes > Streptosporangiales > Streptosporangiaceae > Spirillospora > Spirillospora nitritigenes. The sequence goes on from NZ_JAGEOK010000034.1 coordinate 64,428, forward strand.
AGGCGAAGCCGGCCGCGCGCAGCTTGGCGGACGTCACCGGTACCTCCGGTGTCCGGATCTCGGCGCGGAAGGCCAGCTCCGGCAGGCCCTCGGCCTTGCAGATCTCCCCGAACGCCCCCGCGTTCGTCGGCGGGACCTCCGCGTCCGGGAAGGCGTTGTAGACGCCGGTCAGCCCCACGCTCACCACGTGGTCGAGGGCGGCGGCCGCGTCCCGGTAGTCGATCCGGTAGAGCAGCGCGTCGGCCGCGAACGGGACGCTCCCGCCGAGGTGCTCGTGGGCGAACCTCACGCGCGCCGGATAGTCGATGTCGCGGGGGTGGCCGTACACGTCGGGGATGCGCAGCACGGCGCCGCGCGGCGACGCCAGCACGGCCTGCTCCGCCGCTATGAAGGCGCGCGGCGAGGCGTCCTCGTCCGCGGTCGTCGGGGCGGTCTCGTCGATGACCGTCCCGCCGCCGGCGCCGTAGACCGACCCCGAACTGGTGAACACGACGCGGGGATGGACGGCGGCGGCGGTCCGCGCGGTGCCCGCGAGCGTGTCGGCGTACTCGGCGACCCGCTGGGCGGCGTCGAAGGAGCGCGACAGGCGCGGGCTCACGGTCAGCACCACGGCCTCCGCGCCGCGCGCCGCCTCGGCCAGGGCGTCCTGGTCCGAGCCGCGCAGGACGGCGACGTCCGAGCAGACCCCTTCCAGCTCACGGGTGCGCCCGGCGGACGTGGTCGTCCCGGTGACCTTGTGCCCGCGCGCCGTCCACCGGCGTGCCAGCTCCATCCCGACGTTCCCGCAGCCGACGATCAGGTACCGCACGGCGAACCTCCCATGGGAAACAGCGTTCCTTCAACGTGTCGCTCCGGGGCGACGGATCTTCGTGGCCCACCCGTCCAGCACCTGATCGGTGTCGTGGACGTCGGCGTACTTGGCGTCGAGGTCGAACAGCGCGGCCTCGTGCGGGCGCGGGTCGCGGTCGGCGACCGCGTCGGCGACGACGGTCGGACGCAGCCCGTGGCACAGCGCGTCCACGGCGGTGGCCCGGACACAGCCGCTGGTGCTGACGCCGGTGATCACGACGGAGTCGACGCGCAGCGCGGTGAGGGTGCTCGCGAGCGGCGTGCCGAAGAAGGCGCTGGGGTACTGCTTGCGCACCGTCAGGTCGCCCGGCTCCGGGACGAGCTCGTCCGGCGGCAGCGCCCAGGGCGACCCCTCGTCGAACAGCCGCAGGGCGGGCACCTTGCGGTAGAACAGGCCGCCGTCCACTCCGCCGGGCTTGAAGGACACGTAGGTGAACACCACCGGGTGGCCGTGCTCGCGGGCGGAGCACGCCAGCCGGGCGACACGGTCGACGATCGCCGGTGCGGGCGCGGCGTAGAGAGGGCTTTCGGGGGAGAGGTAGGCGCGCACCAGGTCGACGACGAGGAGCGCCGGCCTGTCGCCGGGGCCCAGCCGCCCGCCGAAGCCGGCCTCGCGGTAGTCGTCGGCGAGGTCCGCCGCGGCGTCCTCACCCATCGGACCGGAGCCCCGTGCCGCGTCCGGAACCGGCCGGGGCGGTGTGCCGGATCATGTCGAGGTACCTCCGGGCTCGATCGTCGGCCGCCACCGAGGCGGCCGCTGCACTACGGGAAGCTCATCCATCGGCCGCACCGCGCGGCGGACCCGGCGTGTCCCGGCACGTCGGCGCCAGGCGGCGGCCCAGCAGGCGGCCGAACGCGAGGGCCGGGGTGATGAGCATGCCGCCGCAGAAGCTGTTGCCGCAGGTGGCGGCGGCGCCGATCAGCTCGCCGATCGCGTGGACGCCGTCCATCACGGTGCCGTCGGCGCGCCGCACCCGCAGGTCCCCGTCCACGTCCACCCCCGCGAAGGTGATCAGCGTGATGCCGTGGTTCTCGATCGCGAAGAACGGGGGCTCCGCGATGGGAGCGGGCAGGTGGGTGCGGCCGAACTCGGCGTCGCGGCCCGCGGCGACGGCCGCGTTGTAGCGGTCGACGGTGGCCGACAGGCCGCCCGGGTCGATGCCGGCGAGCGCGGCGAGCCCGGCCAGGTCGCCCGCGGTGTGGACGCCGGTCCGCGTCCCGGCCTTCGCCAGCACGTCCGCAGGGCTCCAGCCGACGACCATCGGGACGGAGCACAGCCGCGCCCTGTCGTCGAAGACGGTCCAGAAGGATCCGTCGGTGGACGCGGCGAGGGCGCGCTCCTTGCGGTCGATGCTGCGCTCGTCCTCGGCGACGAACCGGCGCCCGGCGCGGTCGACGTAGATCTCCCACGGGAGCCGCTCGGCGGCGGTCAGCAGCGGACGGTCGCCGGGGTACGCCCGGCCCGGCGCGGTCGGGTGCGGGAGCCCGCCGAAGGTCGGCAGGTACCGGCCGCGCCCGCCGACGCCCGCGCCCGCCTCGCGCGCGATGACGAGCCCGTCGCCGGTGGACGTGCGGTACGCCGCGCTGACGAGGGTCGCCCCCTCGATCTCCTCGAACAGCGCCTTGTCGGACGCGAACCCCCCGGTGGCGAGCACGACCGCGGGGGCGGCCACCGCGACCTCGTCGGCGCCGTCGCGCAGGACCGTGACGTCCGGCATGCGGCCGGGACGCTCGCCGAGGCCGATCGCCGGGCTGCCGAGCCACAGCTCGACCCGTCCGGCGGCGATCTGCTCGTCCAGGAGGCGCCGGAGGACGGCCAGGATGGACAGCCCGGCGTCCCTGCCGTAGTAGGTGCGGGGGACGCCGTACGGTTCGTGGCCGTAGACGAGCCGGGGCGACTCGGGCGCGAAGTCGAACCCGTGGTCGTCGAGCCAGTCGACGGTCCCGGGCGCGTGGCGCGCGGCGAGCGCGGCCAGGTCCGGGCGGGCGGTGCCGCCGCTGATCCGGTCGATGTCGGCCAGGTGCGCCGCGACGGAGTCCTCTATGCCGCGCTCGCGCTGCCGGCGGGTGCCGCCCGCGGACATGTGCCCGCCGCTGATGTGCAGGGTGCCGCCGATCCGGGAGTCCTTCTCCACCAGCAGGACCCGGGCGCCGCGCGCCGCGGCCTCGACGGCGCAGGGGATGCCGCCGGTGCCGGCTCCGACGACGACGAGGTCGTACCGCCGGTCCGCGGGCACGCTCGCTCCCTCCTCCCGGGCGGTCACATGCCGTCGCCGTTCCAGCGGCCGGCGGTGCGGCTGCGGACGGGGCGGCTGGACAGGATCGGGGCGGGGATCGGGTCGCCCTTCTTCCAGGCGCGGCCGGCGCCCGGGACGTGGGCGAGGGCGTCGGTGCGCTCGTCGGGGTGTTCGAGGGAGCGCGGGTCGGCGCCCCAGTCGGCGTGCACCGGGCCGTGCTCGTGGTCATGGCCGTCGTGGTCGCCGTGGCCGCCCTGGAGGCGGGCGGCGTCCAGCGCCTTGGCGATCGCGATGAGGCTCTTGTCCGTGCCGGTGCCGTGCTGCACGTACTCCTCGTCGATCTCGCCTCGTTCACGCTGGTACTCGACGGAGGCGCGCAGGTCGGCGAGGTCGCGTTCGCTGCGGCCGGGCGACCCGGCGCCCAGGTCGTGGGAGGACGCCGACCACCGCATGCGGGTCCCTCCCGGGCCCCAGTTGATGGCCTCGCCGCCCCAGCGGACCCATTCGCTCTGGGTGTACCAGTTGAACAGCTCGCCGTCGGAGCGCAGCAGCCAGGTCGCGCCCCCTTCCAGGCTGGTGAAGTGGCCGTGCTTCACGCGGGCCGGGCGGAAGAAGTAGGTGCCGAGGTCCAGCGTGCCGAAGTTGTACTCCATGTGGCCCTGGACGGTGTACGCCTCCTCGTAGCACGGGTGGTGCGCGAGGCGGTGGTCGGTCCAGCCCTCCTGGGCGTGGACGAGCCGGCTGTAGAAGCCGGTCACCGGGTCGACGTGCAGGTACTTGATGAACATGCCGGGCATCGGGCCGGGGTTGGGGACGGCGTCCCACGCCATGGCCTCGCTGTCGAGGACGATGACGTCCTCGCGAGTGTCCTTCCAGCGCGGCGCCCTGGTGCTCTCGACCGGGTCGAAGCCGGCGTCGCCGTACTCGCGGTAGTGCAGGATCCGGGTGCCCTCGCCGAACGTGATGGCCTCGGTCGGGACGCCCTTGGGCGCGTAGACGTAGCCGCCCTTGCCGATCTCCTTGCCGTTGTAGGTCATCGATCCTTCGAGCACGTGGTACTCGGTGTCGGCGTGGTGGATGCCGGGGCCGCGGCCCCAGTCGGTGTGGAAGTCGACGCGCAGCGAGCACGAGCCGTCCTCCTCGTCCACCGACAAGCGGCGCTCGCTGGCCCGGCCCTCGCCGCCGGCGAGTTCGGCGGCGTGCCAGATGTAGTCGTCTTCCTGGATGAGTTCGACGTGGGGTCGCACAGGGCACCTCTTCCGGGTTGCGGGAGCGGTCAGCGGTCGCGGAGCTCGCGCTTGAGGACCTTGCCGGCGGCGTTGCGGGGGAGAGCGGGGAGGAACTCGACGCTGCGGGGCACCTTCGGGCCGGACAGCCGCTCGCGGCAGTGCGCCTCCAGCGCCGCCGCGTCGACGGACGCGCCGGGACCGGCGACGACGAACGCGGTGACGCGCTCGCCCCACAGCTCGTCCGGCCGCCCGACGACCGCGCAGTCGGCGACGCCGGGGAAGGTGCGCAGGACGTCCTCGACCTCGCGCGGCGCGATGTTCACCCCACCGGAAATGATCATGTCCTTCTTGCGGTCCACCACGTAGAGGAACCCGTCCTCGTCGCTGACGACGATGTCGCCGCTGGTGAGGAAGCCGTCCTCGGTCGTGCAGCCGCCGGTGGCGCCGTCGTCGCGCAGGTAGCCGTTCATGAGGAAGGGGGAGCGGCTGAACAGCTCGCCGCGCTCGCCCGGTCCGACCGGGACGCCCGCCGGGTCCACGACCCGGACCTCGGTCATGTACCAGGGCTGGCCGACCGAGCCGGTCCGGCCGGCGTCGGACGGCCGGCAGTTGCTGACGATCCCGGCCTCGGTGGACCCGTACAGTTCGTGCACCCCGGCGTGCGGGAAGGCGTCCATGACCCAGTCCTTCAGGACGGCCGGCAGCGCCGCGGCGTTGAAGTACAGGGTGTCGAGGCTGGACGCGTCGTAGCGGCCGAGCGCGCCGGACGCGCGGAGCGTCTGCGCGTGGGTCGGCACGAGGAACACCGACTGGGCGCGGTGCCGTTCGGCGAGCGCGAGCATCCGCTCCGGGTCCCATTCGGGCAGCATGACCACGGTGCCGCCGGTGACGACGGGCGCGTAGTCGAAGACCATCCCGGCGCCGTGGTAGATCGGCGCTACGGCGAGGCTGACGCGGCGGGCGCCGAGACCCCATTCCATGGCGGACAGGTAGCACATGAGCGTCCGGGCGCGGTGGCTGCTGAGGACGCCCTTGGGCTTTCCGGTCGTGCCGGAGGTGTAGTAGAGGCAGCAGGGGGCGTTCTCGCCGACGGGCGCCATCGGGTCGGCGGCCCGCGCCGACTCGAGCGCCTTCTCGTAGGAGCCGGCGCCCGTCCCGCCGATGCGCAGGACGACCTCGACCGGGACCGGCGGCTCGGTGTCGGAGATGTGGGCGCGGGCGCCGGAGTGCTCCAGGACGAAGGACTCCTCGGCGTCGGTGAGCCTGGTCCCGACGGGGACGAGCACCAGCCCCGCCTTGGCCGCGGCGGCGATGACCTCGGGGTACTCCAGCCGGTTGCCGAGCCTGACGGCGACGCGGTCGCCGGGGCGCAGCCCGCCCGCGAGCAGGGCCTGCGCGAGCCGGCTGGCGCGCTCGTCCAGGGCCCGGTAGGTGAGCGTGCGGTCGCCGTCGACGACCGCGGCGGCGTGCGGCGCGGAGGCGGCGAACTCGCGCACGCCGCCCGCCATCGTGAGCGGGGCTCCGCCGGGGAGGAGTGCCACGCACCCACCTCCGTGTTCCGCATTCAGAAACTTGGTTTCGTTCTGGGATACCCGAGAGCTTGCCCGGTGCCCGTGCGGCGCGTCAATGCCCGGCTCCGGGAAAGTCCGACCTTTGCCGGTACGATGCCGTGCGTGACCGCCGAGGAGCCCGCCGGCCGGCCCGCCGCTCCCGTGCCGGCGTACGCCGAGATCGCGGCCGGGCTGCGCGCGCGGATCCTCGCCGGCGAGTTCCGGCCGGGCGACCGGCTGCCCGTCGAGCCCGACCTGTCGGCCGAGCACGGCGTCAGCCGCGGCACCGTCCGGGAGGCGCTGCGGCTGCTGGCCAGCCAGAACCTGGTCACCACCACGCGCGGCGTCGCCGGCGGGAGCTTCGTGTCGCATCCGCGCCCCGACCAGATCACCGAGTACCTGGCGACCAGCCTCAACCTGCTCGCCCTGGACGACCGGGTCACGGTCGACCAGCTGCTGGAGATCCGGGAGATGCTGGAGGTGCCCGCCGCCGGGCTCGCCGCCGCCCGCGGGGGCGAGGGCGGCCGGGCCGAGCTGCGCGGCTCCCTGTTCGACCCGGGCGGGCTCGACCCGGCGGAGATCTTCGCGCCGAACCGGCACTTCCACACCGTGCTGCTGAGGATGGCCGGCAACCCGTTCCTGGAGGTCGTCGCGCAGCCGGTGTTCCGGGTGCTCGACGAGCGGTTCCTGCGCGAGAACGCGCCGCCGCGGTTCTGGCACGGCGTCGACCGCGACCACCGGGAGATCCTGTCCCGCGTCGAGGCGCGGGACGAGGCGGGCGCGCGGGAGGCGTGCCGGGCGCATCTGGAGAACCTGCGCGAGACCTACACCGCGATCGACCGGACCCGCCCTGGTGGGGACGGACCGATGGCGGGAGACCGATCGGCCGCCCGCGACGGAGGGGTTGACGGCAAAAAGTCCGACCTTTAGCTTCGGGGCAGCCCCGCACCGGGGCGACCGGAGGAGGCCGGATGACCGTCCACGAAGCCCGGATCGGCCGGTACTACGAGGACTTCGCCGTCGGCGACGTGTTCCAGCACCCGTTCGGCCGCACCATCGGCGAGAGCGACAACACCTGGTTCACGCTGCTGACGCTGAACACCAACCAGAACCACTACAACGCCGACTTCGCCGCCCGCTCCCCGACGGGCAGGGTCATCGTGAACTCGGGCCTGACGGTCGCGCTCGTCCTCGGCCTGTCGGTGATCGACATCAGCCAGACCGCGCTGCTGAACCTCGGCTGGACCGACATCACACTCACCCACCCGGTGTTCGTCGGCGACACCCTCTACGCCGAGTCGCTGATCACCGGCATGCGGGAGTCGGCGTCCCGGCCCTACGCCGGCATCGTCACCGCCGACACCCGCGGCCTGAACCAGGACGGCGACGAGGTCGTCTCGTGGACGCGCACCGTCATGGTCTACAAGCGGGACGCCCCCCACGACAAGAAGTACTTCCCCGAGGCCAAGTCCGGGCCGATGACGGCATGAGGATCACCTACGGGCCGTGGGGCGAGACCCTCGCCGAGCTGGTCGAGGCCGCGCGGGCCGCCGAGGACGCCGGCGCGGAGGCCGTGTGGCTCCCCGAACTGCACCGCAGCGCGACCGTCCCGGCGGCGGCGGTCGCCGCCGGAACCCGCCGCGCCCAGGTCGGCACGGCGATCGCGCTGGCCTTCGCCCGCAGCCCGATGACCACCGCGCTGGAGGCCCTCGACCTCGCCGAGCTGTCCGGCGGACGCTTCGTCCTCGGCCTCGGCACCGGCGTGAAGCGGCTCAACGAGGACTGGCACGGCGTGCGCTGGGAGCGCCCGGCCGCGCGGCTCCGCGAGACCGTCGCGATCATCCGGCACTTCGCCGCGCACGCCGCGTCCGGCGAGCCGATGACCGTCGAAGGGGAGCTGGCGAGCCTGCGGGTGCGCGGCTACCGGCGGCCCTTCCCCGCCACTCCGTTCCCCGTCTACCTCGCCGGGACGGGCCCGGTCATGACGAGGCTGGCCGGGGATGTCGCCGACGGCTGGATCTCGCACGAGCTGTGCTCGCCTGGGTGGCTGCGCGAGGGCGCCCTGCCGCTGCTGCGCCCCGGCATGGACATCGTCGTGTCGGCGGCCTGCTCCATCGACGACGACCCGGCGGAGGCGCGCCGGCGTGCCGCGGGGGTCGCCGGGTTCTACGCGTCGGTCCGCACCTACGCCGATTTCTTCGCCTTCCACGACCTCGCCGCCGAGCGGAACGCGGTGGCCGAGGCCTTCCGCGCCGGAGCGCGCGCCGACGGCCTCGCCGCCGCCGTGCCCGACCGGATGGTCGACGCGCTCACCCTCAGCGGCACCGCCGGGCAGGTCGCCGACCGCATCGCCGACTACGCCGGGCACGCCACGACGATCAAGCTGACGCCCCCCGTGCACGGGCTCGCCCCCGCGGAGATCCGCACCGCGCAGGCCCGGATCATCGACCTGATCAAGGAGCTGGCATGAGGCCGCTGGAGGACGTGCGGATCGTCTCGCTGGAGCAGTACGGCGCGGGCCCGTTCGGCTCGCTGCACCTGGCCGACCTCGGCGCCGAGATCATCAAGATCGAGGACCCGCGGACCGGCGGCGACGTCGGCCGCTACGTCCCCCCGTACGCCGACGGCGAGGACTCGCTGTTCCACGAGGCGTTCAACCGCAACAAGCGGTCGGTGTCGCTCGACCTGTCCACCGAGGCGGGCCGGACGGTGTTCGAGGAGCTCGTCCGGGTCTCCGACGCGGTCTACTCCAACCTGCGCGGCGACGTGCCCGCCAAGCTGCGCATCACCTACGACGACCTCAAGCACCTCAACCCGCGGATCGTGTGCTGCTCGCTTACCGGCTTCGGCATGACCGGCCCGCGCTCGAAGGAGCCCGGCTACGACTACATCCTGCAGGGCCTCGCCGGCTGGATGGACCTGACCGGCGAGCCGGACGGGCCGCCCGCCAAGTCCGGGCTGTCCCTCGTCGACTACTCCGGCGGCTACGTGGCCGTGCTGTCGCTGCTGGCCGCCCTGCACGCCGCCCGCCGCGACGGCGCCGGGATGGACTGCGACGTCTCGCTGTACGACACGGCGATCTCCATGCTCACCTACCCGGGCGTCTGGCACCTCAACGCCGGGTTCGTCCCGTCCCGCACCCGGCACTCCGCGCACCCGTCACTGGTGCCGTTCCAGAACTTCCGCGCCAAGGACGGCTGGCTCGTCGTCGGCTGCGCGAAGGAGAAGTTCTGGCGGCGGCTCACCACCGTCCTCGGCCGTCCGGACCTGGCGGGCGACCCGCGCTTCGCGACGTTCGCGGACCGGCAGAGCAACGCCTGCGACCTGCTCGACCTGCTCGAACCGCTGTTCCTGACGCGGACGGTCGCCGAATGGCTGGAGCCCCTCTACGCCGCGTCCATCCCGTGCGGGCCGGTCAACGACGTCGCCGCAGCGCTCGCCGAACCGCACACCGCCGCCCGCGGCCTCGTCGTCGAGACCGGCCACCCCCGCTACGGGACGGTGAAGAACCTCGCCTCGCCGGTCCGGGCCGGCGACCGGCCGCCCGCCTACAGGCGCGCCCCGCAGCGCGGTGAGGACCTCGCCCACGTCACCGCCGAAGTCCTCGGCTACACCGCCGAACGCGTCGCCGAACTCGCCGCCGCGGGCGCCTTCGGCCCGGTGCCCGCGTGACGGCCGCCCGCGCACTGGCGGAATGGGCGCTCGGGCTCACCCATGGGGACGTGCCGGAACCCGTGCGGCGCGCCGCGCTCCGGCACGTCCTGGACGGTCTCGGCTGCGCGGTCGCCGCATCCCGCCGGAACGCCGCCGACGCCGCCGTCCTGACCGCGCTGGAGCTGGGCGGCGGACGTCCCGAGGCGACCATCATCGGGCAGCCCGCCGGCCAGGGCCGCGTGACGAGGGCCGAGGCGGCGTTCGCCAACGGCGTCCTGATGCACGCGCTCGACTTCGACGACACCCACGCGGGCGGGCTCGTGCATGCGTCGGCGCCGGTCCTGCCCGTAGCGCTCGCCGAAGCGGAAGGGCTCGGGCTCGGCGGACCCGACCTTCTGCTCGGCGCCATGGTGGGGTTGGAGGTCATCTGCCGGCTCGGTGCCGCGGCCCCGCACGGCTTCCACGCCCGCGGCCTGCACGCCACCGCCGCCTGCGGGGTGCTCGCCGCCGCGCTCACCGCGTCCCGGATGCGCGGGCTGACCATCGGCGAGACCGTCCACGCCCTCGGCATCGCCGGGAGCCAGGCCGGCGGCCTGCTGGAGTTCCTCAACACCGGCGCGTCCACCAAACAGCTGCACGCCGGCTTCGCCGCGCGCGCGGGAGTGCTCGCCGCGACCCTCGCGTCCCACGGCGCGACCGGGCCCGGCACGGTGATCGAGGGCGAGCACGGCCTGTACGGGGCGCTGCTCGGCCGCCGCGTCGAACCGGCGGCGGTCGCGGACGGGCTCGGCGAGCGGTGGGAGCTGACCCGGATCACCGTCAAGCCGTATCCCGCCTGCCAGCTCCTGCACGCCCAGCTCGACGCCGCCCGCGGCCTGCACGGCGCCGGGGTCGAGAGCATCACCGCCGAGGTGCACCCGGACGCCGCGCCGATCGTCTGCGCGCCCGGCAGGGAGCGGCCCCGCACGCCCTACGACGCGAAGTTCAGCCTGCCCTGGAGCGTGGCCGCCATGGTGATCGACGGCTCGGTGACCACCGCGACCTACGACGCGATCGACCGTCCCGAGGTGCTCGACCTCGCCGGCCGCGTCCGCACCGAGGTCGTCGACTTCGGCGGCGCCGCCGCCGACCAGCCGGGACGGCTCCGCGCCGTCACCCGCGACGGCCGCGAGATCCGCGCCGAGGTCCCGCGCAGCGGCGGCGGCCCGGACGATCCCGGCATCGACCGGACCGTCCGGGAGAAGGCCCTCGCGAACCTGGGCGACCCCGGGCACGTGACCGAGATCCTGGCCCTGCCCGACCGCACGTCGACCCGGCCGCTGCTCGCGGTCCTGGAGGCGCGGTGACCAGCAACGGAGGAAGCATGACCTTACGGTTGTCCGCCTGTGCCGGGACGGTCCGGGGCGCCTACGGGCGGGCCCTCGCGGAGCTGGCGAAGGCCGGTGCGGGGCCGGGCGACGTCGTCCATGTCGTGGAGTACGCCACCGGGACCGCGCTCGCGACGTACGCCGAGGTCGACGCGGCCCGGCGGGACGCGCTCGGCGCCCACCGCGCGCCGGTCGCGACGGTGGCCGTCGAAGCGCTGCCCGGCGGCGAGGACCTGGCCGTCGAGCTCACCGCCTTCCCCGGCGGCGGCGAGCTGATCGAGGCCGCGCTCGACGACGGCATGCACCGCGGCACGGTCCGCGTCGCCGGCGGCACCGTCTACCTCCCGAGCCTCCACCCGCGCGGCGGCGACTTCCGCTCCCAGTACCGGCAGTGCCTCGAACAGGCCGCCGACCTGCTGAAAGCCGCGGGGCTCGGGCTCGGTGCGCTCGTCCAGACGACCGACTACACGGCGAGCGCGACCCGGTCGGAGTACCCGCGCTGCGGCCGGGTCCGCAAGGAACTCCTCGGCACCGGGGACGGGGTGTACCCCGGCGCCGCCGGCATCATCGTCGACCGGCCGGTCGTGCCGGGCGCGATGGTGTCGCTGGACGCGATCGCGTCGACCGCGACGCTGAAGACCGTCAACCCCGGCTGGAAGCGGTACGACACGCTCACCTACAAGCCGGGCGTCGCGGCGGGCGGCACCCTGTTCATGTCGGGGTTCGGGGCGCTCGAACCCGCCACCCAGAAGGGCATCTTCGACGGCGACCTGCTCGCCCAGGCCGAGTACGTCTACGCCTCCATCGCGGCGACGCTCCGCGAGGCGGGCCTCGGCGACCGGCCGCCCTACGGCGGCGTCGTCCGGCTCGTCGAGTACCTCACCCCGGACGCCGTCGCCGGCTACGGAGACGTCGCCGAGATCCGCCACAGGTACTTCGGCGACTCCCCGGCGCTGTCCTCGGTGGTGTGCTCGGCCCTGCTGCGCCCCGACTTCATGATCGAGGTCGTCCCGACGGCGGTGCTCGCCCCGGCGGGAGAGAGCGCATGAGCCTGCTGACCGAGGAGATGAAGGCGCTCATCGGGAGCGAGGTCGTCTACACGGCGCCGGAGGAGCTCGGGCGCGCGTCGATCCGGTACTTCGCGCAGGCCGTCGGCGACGGCAACCCGCTCTACACCGATGACGCCTACGCGCGCGAGCACGGGTACGGCGGCGTCATCGCCCCGCCCACGCTCATCATGGAGACGAACCAGTACACCGGCCTGCCGCGCGGCGACGACGGGTACGCCGGGCACCTGTGGCATCTGGACGTCCCCGGCACGCGGCTGGTGCGCGGCGGCAACTCCTACGCGTTCCACCGTCCCGTCCGCCCGGACGACGTCATCACCGCGACCTGGCGGATCAGCGACATCACCGAGCGGGTCAACGGCAGGGGGCAGGCGATGCTCATCGTCACCTCCACCGCCGCCTACACCGACCAGCGCGGCGAACCGCTCGCCACCAACGAGGAGACGCTGATCTACGTGGAGATCGCATGACGGCCGTCGCGGTGGGGGACGCGGTCCCCGAGCTGGTGCGGCGCATCGAGCTCGCCGACATGATCGCCTACGCGGGCGCGACGTGGGACTGGCAGCGCATGCACTACGACCCCGCGTTCCTCGAACAGCGCAGGCTCCCCGCACCCGTCGTGGACGGCCAGGTGTTCGGCGCGCTGCTCGCCGAGCAGGTGCAGGACTGGCTCGGCCCGTCCGCGGGGCTGGCGACCCTCCGGTTCCGGTTCAAGAACCTGGTGTTCGCGAACGAGACCGTCCGCTGCACCGGGACCGTCACGGCGGTGGACGGCGGCCTGGTGACCATCGAGCAGCAGGTCGAGGTGGTGGAGGACGGTCGCATCGCCGTCGCCCCCGCCGGCTGCGAGGTGCGGCTGTGACGGTCGCGATCGCCGGCGCCGCCGAGTCCGACCTCGGCGTCACCGGCGCGTCCGTCCTCGCCCTCCACGCGCAGGCGATCACCCGCGCGCTGGACGACGCCGGGCTCGCGCTCCGCGACGTCGACGGCGTCGCGACCACCGGCGTCTCCCGGTTCTCCGCCACCCAGCTGGCCGACTACCTGGGCGTCCGGCCGTCCTGGACGGACTCGACGTTCGCCGGGGGATCGGCGTTCGAGATGTTCGTCGCCCGCGCCGCGCAGGCCATCGACGCGGGGCAGTGCCGCACCGTCCTCATCGCGTTCGCGTCGAACCAGCGGTCCGCGCGGTCGCGGTCGCTCGGCGGCGCCGCCGACCCGCACACCCCCGAGGCGATCTTCGAGTCGCCGTACGCGCCGCTGTACCCGATCTCGTACTACGCGATGGCCGCGCAGCGCTACCTGCACGCCTACAAGGCCGACCGCGAGCAGATCGCCGAGGTCGCCGTCGCCGCGCGGGAATGGGCGCTGCGCAACCCGAAGGCGTTCCGGTACGGCGCGGGACCGCTCACCGCCGGGGATGTCCTCGACGCGCCGATGATCTCGACGCCGCTGACGTCCGCCGACTGCTGCCTCGTCACCGACGGCGGCGGCGCCGTCGTCCTCACCTCGCTGGAACGCGCCCGCGACCTGCGGCGGCCGCCGGTCGTCGTCCTCGGCTACGGCGAGTCCACCACCAACACCAGCATGACCTCGGCCGACGACCTGCTGCGCCCCGGCTCATTCGACTCCGGACGCCGCGCGTTCGCGATGGCCGGGCTGGGACCGTCCGACGTGGACGTCACCGAGGTCTACGACTCCTTCACCATCACCGTCCTGCTGACCCTCGAAGGGCTCGGGTTCTGCCCGCCCGGCGAGGCCGCCGGATTCGTCGCCGGCGGCCGGACCCGCCCCGGCGGCGCCTTCCCCCTGAACACCAACGGCGGCGGCCTGTCCTACTGCCATCCCGGGCAGTACGGGCTGCTGCTGCTCGTCGAGGCCGTCCGGCAGCTGCGCGGCGAATGCGGCGACCGGCAGGTCCGCGGCGCCGAGGTCGCGCTCGCGCACGGAACCGGCGGCATCCTGTCCAGCCACGCCACCGTCCTGCTGGGAGCCGACCGGTGATCGAGAACCGGTGGTGGGACGCCACCCGGGACCGGCGCCTGGTCGTCCAGCGTTGCCCCTGCGGCCACGCGCAGCACTACCCGCGCGAACTGTGCACCCGCTGCGGCGGCACCGACCTGGAGTTCGCCGACGCCTCCGGTCGCGGCACCGTCGACTCGTTCACCGTCGTGCACCGCGCCCCGTCCCCGGACGCCGAGGTGCCCTACACCGTCGCGCGGGTCCGGCTCGCCGAAGGCCCGATCATCCTCACCCACCTGGACGGCCCCGGCCCCTGGACCTGCGACGAGCCGGTCCGGCTCGGCTGGCGGCCCCTCCCGGACGGCCGCCACCTCCCCGTCTTCACCAAGGACGCCTGATGGACTTCGAACTCACCGAAGAGCAGCGCCTCTTCCGCGACACCCTCCGCGACTTCGTCGACCGCGAGATCCGGCCCGTCGCCCGGGAATGGGAGGCCGCCGACCGGTACCCGGCCGAGATCGTCGAGACGATGAAGGGGCTCGGCCTGTTCGGGCTGACCGTCCCCGAGGAGTACGGCGGCCTCGGCGCCGACATGGTCTCCTTCGCCCTCGTCTTCGAGGAGATCTCCAAGGGCTGGATGGGCATCGCCGGCATCCTCGGCAGCCACTCGCTGTCCTGCTGGATGATCGCCCGGCACGGCACCGCTGAGCAGAAGGCCCGGTTCCTGCCCGACCTCGCCGCCGGCCGCCGCCGCACCGGCATCGCCCTCACCGAACCCGGCGCCGGCACCGACCTGCAGGGCATCGCCACCACCGCGCGCCGCGACGGCGGCCACTACGTGATCGACGGGCGCAAGACCTGGATCACCAACGCCCGGCACGCCGGCCCGCTGCCCGTGCTGGTCAAGACCGACCCGTCCGCCTCGCCCGTGCACCGCGGCATGTCCGTCCTGCTCGTCGAGGACGGCTTCGAGGTGCTGCGCGACCTGCCCAAACTCGGCTACAAGGGCACCGAGTCCTGCGAGATCGTGTTCGACGGCGTCCGCGTCCCCGCCGGGAACCTGCTCGGCGGCGCCGAGGGGCGCGGCATGCAGCAGGTGCTGTCCGGCCTGGAGACCGGCCGCATCAACGTCGCCGCCCGGTCCCTCGGCATCGCGCAGGCCGCCTACGACGAGGCGCTGCGGTACGCGGCGCGGCGCGAGGCGTTCGGCCGCCCGATCCAGGACTTCCAGGCGATCCAGCTCAAGATCGCGGACATGGCGATCAAGGTGCAGGCCGCCCGCCTGCTGGTCTACTGGGCCGCGTCCCGCGCCGACGCGGGCGACCGCGTCGACATGCACGCGGGCATGGCCAAGACCTTCGCCAGCGAGGCCGCCGTCGACTGCGCCCTCGCCTCGATGCAGGTCCACGGCGGCTACGGCTACTCCAAGGAGTTCACCGTCGAGCGCCTCTACCGGGACGCGCCGCTGATGAGCATCGGCGAGGGCACCAACGACATCATGCGCACCGTCATCGCCAAGGCGCTGACCTCCGGTCAGGAGACCGTCGGGTGAGGACGACCGCGCTCTACGTCCCGGGCGACCGCCCGGACCGCCTCGCCAAGGCCCTGACGCTCGGCGCCGACGAACTGATCGTCGACCTGGAGGACGCGGTCCCCCTCGCCGCCAAGGCGGAGACCCGCACCGCCGTCGCGGCCTGGCTCCGCACGCTGCCCGCCGACCGGCCGCACGTCACCGTCCGCATCAATCCCGGCGAACTCGGCCGCGCCGATGCCCGCGCGGTCGCCGGCCCCGGTCTCGACGGCCTGTGCGCCGCCAAGGTCGAAAGCGCGGACGACCTGCACGCCCTCGACACCGCCCTCGCGGGCGCGCCCGGCGTCCCCGTCGTCCCGCTGCTGGAGTCCGCGGCGGCGATCCTGGCGGCACCCGGGATCGCCGTCGCGCCGCGGGTCGCCGGCCTCCAGATCGGCGAGGCCGACCTGGCCGCCGACCTCGGTGTCACCCCCGGCCCGGACGAGTCCGAGCTGCTCTGGGCCAGGTCCCAGGTGGTCGCGGCGTCCGCCGCCGCCGGCCTCCGCCCGCCGATCGCTCCGGTCTCCACCGAGTTCCGCGACCTCGACGCGTTCCGCGCGACCACGCTGCGCCTCAAGCGGCTCGGCTTCCGCGGCCGCGCCTGCATCCACCCGGCCCAGCTCCCGGTCGCCGCAGAGGTCTTCACTCCGACACCGTCCGAGCTGGATCGGGCCCGCGCCCTGCTCGCCCGCCACGAGGCCGCCCTGGCCTCCGGCTCCGCCGTGTTCGTCGGCGAGGACGGCCGCCTGGTCGACGAGGCCGTCGTCCGCGCCGCCCGCACCCTCCTCACCTGACCCGCGGCGTGGGGCGTGGCCGCCAGGGAATCGATATCACCGCGGGCTGCTACTGGTGGCGGCTGTGGTTCGCGGGAAGCCCGGTCCAGGAATGGGAGGACCCTCTCGAGCCGTACGACGGCGTCTACGGGCAATGGTCCTACCTGCAGGGCGATCACTATCCTGACGGGGCCAGCAACCCCTATTCGTCCCCGCCGGGATATGAGAGGCGATGGGACGTCGCAACGGGCGGCGCGGCGACGACGTGGGGATCGTCGCTCGAACGGCTCCATGCCGGGTCCTGCTGAGGGACCCGGTCGCAAGCCGGTTCGGCAGCGGTGTTCGCTCATGAGGTCGTGAACCGCATTCGGATCGGCCTCCCACGGTGGAAACGGCTCCAGGTTTCGATGCGTATTCGGTGCGCGGTGAAATCTGAGGAGCGGAGTTGCCGCGGTGGTGGGGATCTGGCGTGAGACCGGCGGCGGTCTGGTGGCTTTGCGGCCCGAGCCGTTCGAGCGGGAACAGGTCCTGCACGACAGCATCGAGCACGGTGCGGCGATGCTCCCGCTCCCGGGCCAGCCGACGGTGGTGCTGCTGGGTCGGGAAGTGCAGCTGGGCAACGGCTATGCGGACCTGATCGCGATCGAGGCCGAGACCGGACGGCCCGTGGTGATCGAGGCCAAGCTCGCTTCCAACGCCGACCGCCGGCAGGTGCTCACGCAGACGCTCGGCTACGCCTCTTACCTGTTCGGGCTCTCTGCCGATGCCTTCGAGCGACTCTTGCGGCCTCAACCTGGCCAGGGGCGGTCACGCCTCGATCGCGGAGGCGGTCGTCGCCGAAGTCGGCGACGGCTCCGTGGACGCCGAGTCGTTCAACGCGCAGATGGCGCAGGCCCTGGAGGAGGGGGCGGTTCCGGTGCGTGGTGGTGCTGGACGCCGCTCCGGCGGATCGTCATCGACTGGGGCGTGCAGACCGCGGCATGGGCCGACGAGTACGGCCTCGACGAGGTGTACTTCACCGAGCACCACACGCTCGGCTTGTGGCGCATCGAGGGCAAGTACTGGAACGCCGACATGCCCGCGTTCGACGAGCATCTTTCCGGTCCCCGCCTCAAGCTCGTGCGAGACGGCGGGCCCGAATTCCTGATGACCGGCATGCAGCCGAACTCCCCGACGCTGGCCGAGGCCGGGCGGCGCGGCATCAGCCCGGTCAGCCAGGCCGTGCACGCCGACCTCGTGCGCATGCACGGGGACACCTACGCCACCGCGCCGTCGCGGGCCGACTGGCGCATCGTGCGCGACTGGTTCGTCGCCGACACCGACGAGGCCCGTGAACTGGCGTTGAACGGTTCGCTGGCGAAGATCGGCGCATACACATCGCGGTCCTGAAATCGATCGGGATCGCCGAGCTGCTGGCCGGTCCGAACGCCGGCGCCGAGACCCTCACGCCGGAGTGGTGGCTCGACGAGTTCGCACTCGTCGGCTCGCCCGAGACCGTCGTACGGAAGATCCGCGACCTCTATGAGCACGTCGGCGGCTTCGGGACGCTCATCGGCGCCTCGCACGCCAGAACCGACGCCAAGGCCTGGCGCCGTAGCTGGGAGCTGACAGGTTCGCAGGTCGCGCCGCTCGCAGCCGACCCGATCGGTGCCTGAGCTCGGAAAACGACTCGGGATCGGCGGGTGCCGACAGCGTCGGTACACGCGTTGCAGCGACCGAGATCGCTTGGAGGAACAGAGATGCCCCAGGAACAAGAGAACAACGCTCTCGACGGCAGAACCCTGAGAAACGCCTTCGGGAAGTTCCCGACGGGGTGGTCGCGGTATGGTGCGCTCGACGGCGACGAACCGGTCGGGATGACATGCCCGTATCCCTCGACCCGCCGCTGCTCAGCGTCTGCATCCAAAACGGCTCGAACACCTGGCCGCGGCTGCGCGAGTGCGGCGCCATGGGAGTCAGCGTGCTCAGCCGGGAACAGAAGGAGTACGTGCAGCGGCTGCCGTCGAAGGAGGGCGATCGCTTCTTGGGAGTCGGCATGCAGGCGCTGCCCTCCGGTGCCGTGGTGCTCGAGGAGACGCACGCCTGGTTCGACTGTGTGCTGGAAGCAGAGCACCCCGCCGGCGACCACACCATCGTCGTGCTCCGAATCCTCACGTTGCACGTCGAGAACGGGGCCGAGGGACCCGATGGTCTTCTTCAGCAGCGGCTTCCGCGGCATCCGCCATCACGGAGGCCGACCTGACTCCACCCACCAGTTCGACCTGCCGATCCCAGCCACCAAGAAGAGGTTCTGAGGTCCCAGCGGGAGGGCCCCGTCGCCCACTCGGGGGTGAATACGGCACCGGAGTCCCGTACGGCTTCCCAGATCGAGGCGCAGCTCCGCTAGGTCAGCAGATCAACCCGAGCGACCGAGTGGCCGACCAGGCCCCTGCCGGATGCTTGGAGGCAACCGGGGGAGTCTCGGGATCAGCCGGACTGGATGTCTCCGAAGCTCGCGGAGGGGTGACTGTCGGGCGGCCTGGAGGCGGATAGATGCGCCGCTGAGGCTGGCGGCGGACGAACCTGCTACTCACGGCGGGGCGTTGGCTCGTCGCTTGTGGCTGATGGTGCTGCGGCCCGGCCGCCGGCGTTGGTGGTCGATGGTGCTCCGGATCGGATGAGGATCACAGGGGAGCGGTGGGACCGGACGTGTGAACATCCGGTGGGCTGGAGCGGGCCGGGGCCGGTTCTTCTGGTCCTGTGTGAACCGGGTGAGTGCCGCCAGAGGCGGCTGGGTTCACTAACGAACGGCTAACAAGCGATCGAGAGGTCGGTCCTCCGTGCGGAGGAAACGGCCTCTGAGCTGGTACTTCTCTGTCGGGACGGCGGGATTTGAACCCACGACCCCTTGATCCCCAGGCGCGGAAGACCAGTCGATCAAGGTCGATGGGAGACGATCGGGAGCTTCTCACCTGCAGAAACACCCTGGGGGAGTCGCGGCGGGTCCGGGGGAGTCCACCAACGGTGACTCCCCAATTGGCTCCCCCGTAGCTCCCCTCAAATCTGCGGGGTGTTCCACGACGAATAAGATCGTCGTCGGCGGCGAAGGCCGCTGCAGGGTCAGTCGCCCGTGGTCCGTGCCGATGGAGTGGACTGCCAGGCGTTAGCGCCCGCCACCTGGATGGATGCGGATGCTGACGGGCGGCTCCCAGGAGCTCGACACCCTGCGGATTAAAAGTCCGAAACTGCCGTACCGGAGCGGCCTGCCCAGTGTCGGCCGGTGTCGATCCGTCCGCATCGAGCCCGATTCTCGTACCGCACGGTGCCGCCGCGTGCCGATCCGGTTCGGAACCGCCGAGCCGACACCGAGCGTGGGGAATCCGAGCTGGGGCTACCGGCGGGTGCACGGTGAGTTGCTGGTGCTCGGTGTCAAGGTCGCGGCCTCCACTATCTGGGAGATGCTCACCGATGCCGGTATCGATCCGGCACCTGACCGTTCCGCCACCGCGTGGGCCGGGTTCCTGCGTCCCCAGGCCGGTGGGCTGCTGACCAGCCGTGTTGTGCTCCCGCTGAACCGCTTCGCTGGAGACCGTCTCCGAACAAGGCACAGGTTTCAGGCGTCGACCTCTACGGTGGGCGCTGCCTAGGGCGTTAGAGCGGACGGTTCGGAGGCCGGGTGCGTGCGGGCGAGGAGTTGGTGGGCCGGTACCGGCTGGTGGAGTTGCTGGGCTGGGGGGCGATGGGTGAGGTGTGGCGCGCCACCGACCCGCATCTCGAGCGCGATGTCGCAGTGAAGACGATGCTGGCGAACTGGGCCGGCGAGGCCCAGCACGCTGCGATGGTCCGGTTCCGGCGCGAGGGCAGGGCCGCGGCACGGTTGAACCATCCGCACATCGCCGCGGTGCATGACGTCGGCGAGCACGCCGGGCAGCCGTTTCTGGTGCTGGAGTTGCTGCCCGGCCCGGACCTGGCCGGCCTCCTCGAGCGGCACCCGGGCGGGCTGCCGGTCGAGCAGGCGCTGGAGTACGGTGCTCAGGCGGCTGAGGGGCTGGCGGCCGCGCACGAGGCCGGGATCGTGCACCGGGACGTCAAGCCTTCCAACCTGGTACTGGACAGGCACGGCAAGGTGAAAGTCTGCGACTTCGGCATCGCGCGCCTGGAAGGTGCCACCGCCGGCCTGTCGGCCACCGGCCGCGGCTTCGGCACCCCGCACTACATGCCGCCCGAGCAGATCAACGGGGACCCCGTCACCCCTGCTGCCGACGTCTATTCCCTTGGGGCGACCCTGTTCCACCTGCTGACCGGACGGGTGGTGTTCACCGGCGACAACCTGATGGCCATCGTGGGGCAGCACCTGCACAAGCCACCCCCTGCTGCCAGTAGCCTCCGTCCGAGTCTCCCCGCGACGGTGGACACCTTCCTGGCCGCACTTCTCGCCAAGACCCCAGCCGACCGCCCGCGCACCAGCCGCGTTCCTCACCGCCTACGCGACCTGACCACCCGCTACGGCAAGGCGAGCACCTTGCTCGACGAGGCCGAGCACGCGGCCGACAGCATCACCGATCCCGAAGCCAAGGCGTGGGCGTTGCAGGGAGTGGCGGGGGCGATGGCGGCTGTTGACCCGGCCCGGTCTGGTGCGCTGCTCGATGAGTCCGCGCAGACCGCTCGCACCGTCACCGGCAGATTCGGGGGAGCAGAGAGGGCATTGCGGGGGGCGGCGAAGACGGCCGCTGCCGTCGACCACGCCCAGGCCGAACGGATTGCCCGCACTATCACCGATCCTCGCAGCCAAGCAGAGGCGTTGCTGGAGGTGGCGGCGGTGATAGCGGCTGTTGCCCCGGCCAGAGCCCGGTCGCTGCTCGCCGAGACCGAACAGATCGCCGGCACCCTCACCGACTCCGGCGCGCAGGGGGCTTTGCTGGGCTGGGCGGCGCTGGTGATGGTGGCCGTCGACTTGTCCGAGGCTGAGAGGATCACCCGTGCCATCACCGATGCTGCCATGCAGGCGCACACGTTAGGGGCGATAGCGGAAACGATGGCGGCCGAGGACCCGATCGAGGCCGAACGCATTGCCCGCACCATCACCGACCCCGACGAACAGGCGGAGGCTTTGGGACGGGTGGCGAAGACGGTGGCGGCCGTTGACCTGGCCCGGTCCCGTGCCCTGCTCGCCGAGGCCCAGCAGATCGCCCGCACCATCACCGACCCCAAAACGCAGGTATGGGTGTTGGCGGAGTTGGCGATGGCGGCGGCGGACGTCGACCCGGCCCGGTCCCGTGCCCTGCTCGCCGAGGCCGGCCAGATCGCAGATGCCGTCGGTCCGCACGCGAAGGGGGTGGTGGCGAGAGCGGTGGCGGCCCTTGATCCCGGTCAGGCCGAGGGCATCGCCCGTTCCATCACCGATCCCCACGCTCAGGCGTTTGCGTTGCGGCAGATGGCCGGGGTGATGGCCCCCGCCGATCCGGCCCGGGCTGAGAGGCTCGCCCATTCCATCGCCGACCTCCACCTGCAGGCGTGGGCGTTGCGGGAGGTCGCGGCCGAGACGGCGGCCGTTGACCGGGACGGGGCGCAGAGGATCGCCCGTTCCATCACCGACCCCCACTTCCAGGGTTGGGCGTTGCGGGAGGTGGCGGTACAGGTGGCGGCCGTCGACCCTGCCCAAGCCGAAGGCATCGCCCGCACCATCGCCGACCCGGCACACAAGGCAGTGGTCCTGTCGGCGATCGCTCGCGCGATCCTGACCACGTGACGTTCGGAAGCAGGCGTTTCAGGCGGTGACCGCTATGCGGATTCGCCGTGTGGGGCTTCAATATCTGGATTCTGGCTTTGACCTGGAGTTCCGTGTCGCTTCAGAGGTGGTGATCGCTATGCGGCGTTGCGGTATTCGTTGATCACACAGCCGAGGAGTCGTGTCTGGCGGATGGCGCTGTTGCTGCTGATGGGAGTCGGTTCGGGTGGGGGAGTAGGAGGTCGTTGTCCCAGGGAGCGATGCGGACGGTGACCATTGAAATGATCGGCGTAGATCCTGAGCACGGCTTCCAGATGGCGTCGGGAGAAGATCAGTAACCGGTCGGTGCACGCGCGGCGGGCGCTGCCGACCCACCGCTCGGCGAAGGCGTTTGCTCGTGGGCTTTGCGGTGGTGTCCGCAGGACGGTGATGCCGGCCGTTGCGAAGACGGCTTCGAAGGCGTCGGTGAGTTTGGTGTCCCGGTCGCGGACGAGAAAGCGGAAACGCTGAGCGCTCTGGTCCAGGTCCATCAGCAGGTTCCGGGCCTGCGGCGTCACCCAGGCGCCCGGCGGGTTGCGGGTGGCGCGCAGCACGTGGACCCGGCGGCGCAGCTGCAACACCCCAAGCTGATGACGTAACACCAGGATCTTGGCGTCCTTGGCCGTATCCCCACGGAGCCGAAGCAGCATCACGCCCAACGAGTTGCGCGTCAGGCCATACAACAGCGACCACACCATGGCGACCCAGCATTGCTCATGCCGAAAAACCACATCCATGCAGGTCATGCGGCATGCCGGTACTGGTTGAGGATTCCACCGAGACGTTGGTGTCTTCGTACGTGCAACTCTTCGATCTGGTCGGGGTCGGTGATCGGCGACGGCAGCGGAGTGTACGGGCGAGCGTTGGAAATGCCCCGGTGCGGCCGGTGCTCGTTGTAGAAGGTCTCGAACTCGCGCAGCGTGTGGAGCAGGTGGCGTTGGTTCCGATCAGGGTCCGGTCCAGCAGGTCGCGGCGGCAGGTCTGCACCCAACGTTCCATGATCGGGTTCATCCGTGGCATTCGCACCCCGGTGAGCATGATCTTGATGCCCGCGTCGGCCGGGACCGTGTCGAACAGTTCAGGGAACTTGCCGCCGCGGTCCCGGATCAACCACCGCGCCCGGCACCCGGCATCCTCCAGATCCATGACCAGGTTCCTTGCGGCCTGCGTCACCCACGCGGCCGTTGGATGGGCGGTCGCGCCGAGGACGCGGATCCGGCGGGTGCGGTGCTCGATCACGGCCAGCACGTACAGGCGGGTCCCAGCCAGGGTGACGGTCTCCAGGCCGTGGAGGCGCCGACCTTCACCCCGAGGACCAGCAACTCGCCGTGCACCCGCCTGTACCCCCGGGTTCGGGTTCTCATGAACCAGGCGCAGCACCAGCTTTCGGATGGAACGCACGGTCGGCGGCACGGCCCGGCCGTTTTCGGCCTGGACCGGGCAGCATGCCGGCGCCGGACAAGGTCACGGTGCCAACGCAACACCGCCTCCGGACGCACCAGCAACCGCATCCCGCGAAGCGCCTCGGGTGTCAGACGGTGCAGCCGCCGCCAGGAACGCCCGGCCGGGCCCGGTGAACCGCACCTTCTCTCCGCTCAGCTGACGTTCCAGTACCGCGAGCTGATGACGCAGCACCAGAATCTCGGTGTCTTTGTCCTGATCACTCATCGGAACCAGGCGCATCATCGCGAAGGTGTTCGGCGCCGTCAGGTAGGCCAGCCGCAACAGCACAGCCGACCATCATGGCGCGGTGAGCGCCTCCCGTACGGCCGTTCGCAGCTGAACGACCAGCAGCGCTGCACCCTTAATCGATCACCAGCCGCATGGGCTCTCACCTGCGTAGACGACATTTTCGGCACCCGCAGAGCTCCACGCCCTCATCGCGGCGACGTGGCACAACAGTCCCTCACCGACGACCGCCCGGTCCGGCTCCCGGAAAGCGACGTCTGAACGGCCGCAGTGGTTCAGCGGACGCCGAGCACCTCACACCTCCAGCACCTGCACTCCGGCATCCGCGAGAGCCGCCCCCGTGTCCGGATCGACCGGAGCGTTCGTGATGACCACGTCCAGGTCGGTGGCATCGCAGACCTTCGCCATGCCGGTGCCCGGGAACTTGCCGGCGTCGGCGACGAGGACCACCTGCCCGCTGGCTGCGATCATGGCTCGTTTGACCGGTACCTCGACCACCGTCGTGTCCATGACGGTTCCGGTCGGCCGTATCCCGCTGGTGCCGAGGACGAGCCGGTCCGCGTGGATCTGCCGCAGGTTGTCCTCCGTCAGGTAGCCCACCAGCGACCGGTAGTCACGGCGCAGCATGCCGCCGAGAACGACGAGTTGGACGTGCTGGTCGTCGGCCAGCGTCTCGACCACCGGGAGGCTGCTGGTGACGACCGTCAGCGCCCGGCCCCGCAGGTGCCGCGCCACCATGTGCGCGGTCGTGCCGATGTCGAGCAGCACGGTCTCGCCGTCCTGGATCAGCTCGGCGCAGCGCAGCGCGACGGCGTCCTTCTCGGCGGGCCGGACCTCGGCGACGTCCGTGAAGGGGTCGTCATGGCCCTCGACCGGCATCGCACCGCCGTGCACCCGTTTGAGCAGGCCCTCCTCGTCGAGCTTTTGCAGATCGCGGCGTATGGTCGCGAGGCTCGCCGCCAAGCGCTCGGCCAGCGTCTCCACCGTCACCGGCCCTTCGGAGCGCAGGACGCGGAGGATCAGCTCATGGCGTCGGTCCCGGAGCATGCGTCGACCGTACTCGCGCAAGACCGATCACCACCAGACATTCTCCATCACGCTCCTGCGCGTCGGCTCTCGTGGGCGCACGAGCCGACGCGCGCTCCCCACCTGCCCGCCGTCACGGCGAACCAATCGACGCCTCCGACAATTTCAATCAAGAGCGCTCACATGTGTGAACGATCCTGCCGACTCTTGCGCGTCTCGTCCCACCGGGGCACAATTCAGCGCACTGCCCGCCCGGGCGGAGGCCATGGGCCGGGACGCCTCGTTGCCATGGAGGGTGCGCGATGACCGGACTGAAGCGACGTACGGGAAAGGGTCTGGTCTCCCTCGTGACGGGCGCCGTGCTGGCGTTCGCCGTGGGCACGTCCGCCGCAAGCGCGGACGCGGGCGAGAACAGGACCGCGCGGGCCCGTGCCACATCGGCCGTCGACGCGATGATGGGGTTCTACGACCAGGCGAGCGGACGCTGGCAGCCCGAGAGCCCCTGGTGGCAGTCGGGCAACGCGCTCCAAGCGCTCCTCGACTACATGGCGCGGACCCGCTCGACCCGCTACCTGCCCCAGGTGAAGAACACCATCGAACTCCAGCGCAAGCCGCTGCCCTGGTGGCCGCAGGGCGGCGGCGAGTTCCGCGCGGACTCCACCGACGACACCGGCTGGTGGGCGCTGGCGATGGTCCGCATGTACGACCTGACCCGCGACACCAGGTACCTGAAGATCGCCGAGACCGACGAGGCGTACATGCGCCAGTACTGGGATGACACCTGCGGCGGCGGCATCTGGTGGGACCTGCCCGGGAAGACCTACAAGAACGCCATCAGCAACGAGCTCTACCTCAAACTGGCCGCCTCCCTGCACAACCGGATCCCGGGCGACACCGAGTACCTCGCCCACGCGCGCCAGACCTGGCGCTGGTTCGCCCGCAGCGGGATGATCAACGGATCCCACCTGGTCAACGACGGCCTGGCGACGCAGAGCGGAAACTGCGGCAACAACGGCGGCACCACCTGGACGTACAACCAGGGCGTGATCCTGGGCGGCCTGACGGAGTTGCACCGCGCCACCGGCGACCCGTCCCTGCTCGCCACCGCCCGGCGGATCGCCGACGCCGTGACCACCGACCCGGGCCTGTCACCGCGCGGAATCCTCACCGAACCCTGCGAGGCCGCCGCCACGTGCAACTCCGACCAGGCGGCGTTCAAGGGCATCTTCGCGCGGAACCTCGCCGAACTCGACCGCGCGCTCCCCGGCCACCCGTACCGGAACTACCTGACGACCCAGGCCCGCTCCGCCTTCACCTACGACCGGAACAACGCCGACCAGTACGGCCTGCGCTGGACGGGCCCGTTCGACCAGGCCGACATCGCCCGCCAGGAGTCCGCCGTAAGCCTGCTCACCGCCGTCCTGTAACCACTGAGCGAACGGGACTCGCCCGCCGACGACGACGTCGCCACATCCGCCACGCCATGTGAACACCGGCCGGCGGATGCGGCGATGGCGTTCAGGTGCCCGCGCTGGTCAGCAGCCCGTCGATGAGCTGTGCAAAGGTCTCGCGATGGGCGCGACGGTGTCCACGGTCGGCCAGGTACTGCATGGTCATGCCGTCGATGATCACGACGAACCCGCGCGCGAGCGATAGCGGGGTCATGCGCTTGCAGGAGCTCGGAGAGCAACGAGTGACTGCCACGCCTCTGGATTCAGTAGTTTCTCGATGACACAGTGTGCTCACACCCCGTTACTTCAATCTCGAAGGGGTTCGATGCACAGCTCCCTGTCCGCAAGATCTGGGCGGGTACGCCGGACGATCGCGCTGCTCGGGCTGGTCACGCTGACGCTCGGCGTGCTTGCTCCCGTAGCTTCGGCGGTCCCGCCGCGCCGCGCGGCGCCCTCCGCCGACGTCGCCTCCACCGGCCTCCGCCGCACGTCTCCCTCGCCCGGTCCCAACCGGGCGACCGGCCCAGGCGGGCACACCCGCCAGGCCACGGCCGTCTGGGACGCGCCTACCCCAACCCGAGGCCATGCGCAGGCCCGAGGTCCTGCGCAGTCCGCGGCTGCCTGCGCGGATGACGCGGTTCACCGACTGTGAGACTCGGACCGGCCGGGTGCTGTGGCTGGTCGACGGCGTACCGCAGGGTGAAGCCGACTACCGCTCCACGCTGGAGCTGACCAACAAGGCCAACTCCGCGGCGTTCACCGTGAAGTTGACCCTCCAGGTCCATCCTCAAGCCTGCCCGCGGGGTCGGGGGCAGACTTCGAGCCCGACTGCGACCACCCCTGCGCCACCAACAGCCCCCTGTCGGGTTCGATGGCCGCCGGCGCCAGCTACAGGGGCACCTTCTCCTGCACCGACACCACCACCTCCCACCACGAACCGCAGCTGACCGTCACCATCACCCCGCGCATCCCCGAAGCCGACACGGTCGAGCCGGGACGCGGCGTCCTGCAGATCAGGGTCCGCTGCGACGACGAGTTCGAGGGCCTGCTGGCCGGCTGCGTCAACCCGCCTATATCTCGACCATGACGACGATGACCCAGCTGCCCGACATCGCCAACAACATCCGTGGCATTCAGGCCCGCGGCGGCTACGGCGTGCCAGGCAAACCGGCCTTCGCGCTGCATCGCGAAGCCGACCCGGCCGAGCAACGCGAAACCCGCGAGGAAGCCTTCAACATCCGGGCCACCGGACCCCGCCCGGCCGGCAAGTCCTGCGACGAGTACCCCTTCGCCTCCACCAAGGAAGGCGGCAACGCCCTGCCCGCCCTCTACCACGGCTGGGCCTTCGTCCCCGCCGACCAGCAGAACCGCCAAGCAGGCTTTGTCGCCGGCTTCTACAAACAGAACCGCGTCATCGACAACGACCCCTTCCACGTCCGAGTCTAGCCCGTGGCAAGTCCAGGCATCGGCGCCGGCGCCGGCCAATGACCGCACCTGATGGATCTCCCGTCGCTCGCTCGCAGGGCGCGGCGGCGGGAGACCGTCCAGGCAGGAACGTGGATATGAAGGCACCCCAGGAGCCCCCGCGCCTGGTGACGCTACCGGTCAGCGACTGGCTACAGGTCGACGCGGTGCTCGACAACGAGGTCTCTCTTGAAACCGGCGACGATCAGGCCGCCGAGCTGATCCTGCGCATCCGTGAGACCGGATGGGCGCAACTGCCCGACTGGCCCACCGAGCCCTGCCTGCCGAAAATTACGTCCGTGCAGGTGAGACCTGCAGGGCGTGGGTTCTGGTGCGGGGCTTGATCGGTTCGCAGCGACGGGGCGTGGCGAGGCGGTCATAGCGAGATGATGAGCGGCTGTGCTGTCGCGATTGGCCTACTTGACCGTGCCGAACACCTTCGCGGCCCTCCGACCTCTCCCGATGACCGATCGGGACAAGAACGCCGAGATCTTGGTGTTGCGGCATCAGATCGCCGTGCTGGAGCGCCGGCTGGCCGGGAAGAGGATGCGGTTCACTGCGGCGGACCGGGCGCTTCTGGCGGCGTTGCTGCACCGGTTGCCTCTCGTGGCGTTGCGGCGGATGCGGCTGTTGGTACGGCCGGACACGGTCTTGCGCTGGCACCGCGACCTGGTCGCGGGCCAGCACGCCGCCCGATCCAAACCCAACCGGCCGGGTCGCCCACCGACCGTCCGTTCCATCCGCACGCTGGTACTTCGGCTGGTGCGGGAGAACCCGGGCCGGGGCTACCGGCGGGTGCACGGCGAGTTGCTGGTGCTCGGCGTCAAGTTGGCTGCCTCTACCGTCGGGGAGATCCTCAAGGACGCCGGCGTCGATCCGGCTCCTGAGCGTTCCACCACGACCTGGGCCGGTTTCCTGCGCTCCCAGGCCAAGGTGCTGCTGGCGTGTGACTTCCTGGAGACCGTGACCCTCACCGGCGCCCGCATGTACGTGCTGGCGGTCATCGAACATCACACCCGCCGCGACCAGCGGCACCTGCTCCACGCCCTCCGTGAGTTCGAGACCTTCTACAACCAGCATCGGCCTCACCAGAGCATCGCCAACGCACGCCCGTTGAAGCCGCTGCCTCCACCGATCACCGAACCAGACCAGATCGCCCACCTGAACATCCGAAGAAGACAACGGCTGGGCGGAATCCTCAATGAGTACGAACATGCCGCTTGACCTGCACGAATGAAGTTTTCGGCAGGGACAGGGTCGAGACCAACCTCGTTGGATATTCGGTCGTTGCTACCGGGCCCTACGAAGAGTGACGGCCGCCGCGGCGCCGCACGACGATCACTCTCATCAAGATCCAGCCGCAGCGCCCTCCGGACTGCACTCGGCGCAGTCGGTCACACCGTGCGCACGACACAAATCCAGCCACGATCAGCCTGGCCGCAACCTCATGACACCGACCGACCCGGTCGGCCGACCAGTCTCGGGATCGTAGGTCGGCACTGAAGCTTTCCCGCTGCACTGCCCCAACCCACTGCTGGCCAGCACCGGGGTGGGCCAGTGGGTGCGCGTGGTTGGACACCTTGCCCAACGCGCCGGAGGGCACCCCATGGGCACATCGAGCACCCGGGGCCCTTCGCCTGCTCCCCGCGCACGCGGGGATGGTCCCGCGCGATGAGCGGCTGCGCTCTTGCGACTGGCCTACTTGACCGTGACCCACACGTTCGCGCTACTGGAAAGGCAGGTTCGGCACCCCGAGAGCCTCCACCACATGGTGGACTTCAGCGGGCGGCGAAGCGGGCGCCTACCCAGTCGAGGATGTCAGGCATCGCGCCGTCGTCGATGCCGGTCGCAGCGCCATAGGTGTCGTGCTCGAGGCCGTCGTAGACGCGGTAGGTGACCTCGGAGCCCACACGGCGGAGTCTGGCGGCGACCTCGGCGTTGACCGATGCGGGAGTGACGGTGTCCGCGCCGCCCTGCAGGAACAGCACCGGGCCCGCGACGCGCTGCTGGCCGAGGCTGTTGTCACGCAGGTATCGGGTGAACTGCGGGTCGCTGTAGTAGCCCGGCTGGACCAGCGTCAACTTGGTCAGATCTCCGTACACCGCGGTGACCACGCCCAGGCAGCCTCCCCGGACGGCGTCCAGGCGGGCCAGGGCCAGGGGAGTCAGCAGATGTCCGACGTCGATCTTCGGGTTGCTGTTTGCGGCGCCCTGGGCGAGCAGCGGGGCGAACCCGCCGTACGGGACGGTCGTGGCGACGTGGGCGGCCAGCGTAGGCAGGTCGGCTGCGGGCGAGGTGACGACTGCGCCCCGGTAGCCCGGCTCCGGGCGCTTCAGTTGGCGTTCGGCAAAGCCGAGTGCGGCACCGCCGCCCTGAGAGTGTCCCCAAAGCACCCAGTCGCCTGACAGACCGGGGACCGCCTGGCGCGCGGAGCGCACCGCCCCGGCGATGTCCTCGGCCTCGGCGGTCTTGTTCACCAGTTCCGGCCGGCCGGTTGTTCCTAGGCCCGCGTAGTCCGGGGCGACGACCACGTACCCCTGCTCCAGGAATCGGAGGATCTGATCGCCGTGGTACAGGTCGCGCATCAGCGATGGTGCGCAGTCGACCCCGATTCCACTCGCGCCATGCGCATCCACGACCACGTGCCAACCGCCCGCCGGGCGCGGGCGGTCCTGCGGCACCAGGGCGACGCCGGAGACCGCCACGTCCCGGCCCCGAGAGGTACGGGAGTGGTAGAGCACGCGGACGGCCTTGACCGGCTTGTTCGCCACAAAGTAGTCGGAGGTGGTCTCCGCGCGGATCAGGGCTCCGACCGGAGCCCATGGCAGCGGGCTGGGCGCATCGTAGAAGGGGGTGCGGGGTAGGGAATTCTGCCGCTGCGCGGTCCAGGCCCAGTCGATCTGGCAGGCCTGGTCGCAGTCGTCGGCATGCGCGCCGGCCGCAGGCACGGTGGTCAGAACGGCACCGACCGCGGCGGCTGCCGACAGCAGGTGGACTCTCGTCAGGAAGGCGTGACGCATGAACTTCATGTGGAGATTCCTCTTCATTGTCTCCGTCAGCGGACGGGACAGATGAGCGGTCAGGCTCATCCGGCCCGGCGGCCGTCGACCTGCTTTCCGCTGGACCCATAGACGAAGTCGGCCGTGGTCTCCGCGATGAATTCCATCGGGAAGCCCAATTCGATCGCGCTGGCCTTGTCCAATCGGGCCACCGCGTCTTCGGGCAGTTCCAAGTCGATCGCGGCGAGATTGTCGGTCAGCTGGCCAAGGTTGCGGGCGCCGAGGATCGGGTGGATCGAGGGCCGGCGTGCCCGCGTCCAGGCGATGGCGACCTGCGAAGAGGACGCACCGATTTCGTCCGCCACGGCGTCCACCGTGCGCGCGATGGTCAGGTCGTGTTCGGAGACGGTGGAGCGGTCGACCCGGGAGGGGCCGTCGGTGCCGGACCGCGTGAACTTGCCGGACAGGACGCCGGCGCCAAGCGGCGACCACGCGGCCACCGACAGTTCCAGAGCCGCGGCCATGGGCAGCAGTTCCCGTTCGATGTCGCGCTGGATGAGGCTATAGGGCAGTTGGAGACCGGCGAACTGCGTCCACCCACGGAACTCTGCGATGGTGTTGGCGCGAGCGACCAGCCAGGCGGGCGCGTCGGAGATCCCGACGTACAGCACCTTGCCCGCCCGCACGAGATCGTCGAGGGCCCGCATGGTCTCCTCGATGGGAGTGTTGGGGTCCCAGGTGTGCACCCACAGCAGGTCGATATGGTCGGTGTCCAACCTTTGCAGGCTGGCCTCCACCGAACGGACCAGGTTCTTACGGTGGTTGCCGCTCGCGTTGGGGTCGGTGCCGTCCATGGTCAGCGTGTACTTCGTGGAGAGAACGAAGCGGTCGCGGTCGGCGCCGAGCAGGTCTCCGACGATCCGCTCACTGCTGCCCTCGGTGTACCGGTTGGCCGTGTCGATCACGTTCCCGCCCGCCTCCGCATAGGCGGTGAACATCTTGCGACACTCCTCGACGGAGGCGCCCCACCCCCAGTCCTTCCCGAAGGTCATGGTGCCCAGGAAGGCTTCGGACACCCGTAGCCCGGTGCGACCGAGCAGCCGGTATCGCATCACATGCTCCTGTCGAAGAAGGAGACGGCCCGGTCGATGGCCGGCAGTACGTAGCCGTCGTCGTCGTACAACTCGATGTGGTTGCCGGTGTCGAGCAGCAGGAGTTCCTTGGGTTCGGGCGCTGCCGCGAAGGCGGCCTCAGCGTCGGTCACGGGAATGGCCTGGTCACCGCTTCCGTGCACGATCAGCAGGGGAGCGGTGACGAGCGGCAGGAAGGAGTCGACGTCCAGCGTCAGCTCTTGGAGCACCGAAAGCGCGGTGCAGCGGTTCCGCCAACCGGGGCGGGCGCCCCGCTCCGTCCCGTAGTACTCGAACGGTTCCGGGCCCGGGTTCCCCGCGGGCATGCCCGCGGGGTTGACCGCGGGCCAGTACTCGATCTCGCCGGTGGTGAACTCCCGCTGCGCTATCTGCGCGAACTGGGTCATCAGCGCCGCGAAGTTCGCTGCGCCGAACCGATCACGGATCAGCACGGGGCTGTTGTAGGCAGCCGCGATCAGGGCCACGGCTTTGACCCGGGGATCGAACGCGGCGAGTTGCACTGAGTAGATCCCTCCGAGGCACACCCCGCACAGCGCGACCTTCTCAGCGTCGACCTCAGGTCGGGCCGCCAGGAAGCTCACCGCGTTGCGCAGGTCGGACACCTTCGCGGACGCGTCCTCGTGCTGGCGCGGTTCGCCCTCGCTGCCGCCCCAGTTGCGGTGGTCGAAGGCCAGGGCGACGTATCCGCGCTGCGCGAACCGCTCCGCGTAGTAGCCGGTGACCTGTTCCTTCACCCCGGCGAACGGGCCGGTCAGCACCACCGCGCCGCGCCCGGTCCCGGCATCGGGCAGGTGGAGGTCACCCACCAGCCGGTACCCGTCGCCACTGAACTCGACCTTCTCAATCGGCATGACGAAATCCCCTTGTGCTCGTGGCAGGTCGGCGTTGCCCTCGTCCTCGACGCTTCTGGCCGCACCGTGCGCAAAAACGCCACCGGGCTTGCTGCCGCGGCTATGCAGTTGTTGCCGCTGCGGAGAAGCTTTTCAAGCACGACATGTCGCTCGATAGCGCGTGCATCATCTGTTGGGATGTGAATTTTTCATACGGATCACCGGACGTGCGTGGGCACGCTCAGCGGCGACCACCTGCTGGAGGCGTCCCTTCCGGGCTCAGATCCAGCCGGCCTCGCTCGCGATCCTGATGGCGTCGACGCGGTTCCGGGCGTCCAGTTTCATCACCGTCGACGTCAGGTAATTGCGGACGGTCCCCGGTGTGAGGAAGAGGTGTTCGGCGATCTCAACAGGGGAGGCACCCGAGGCCGACATGCGGAGCACCATCGTCTCCCGCTGCGACAGGGGGCTTGCCGGCGCCTCCAGCGCCGCGGCCGTGAGCGCCGGGTCCAGTACCCGGCCGCCTGAGGCGACGATCCTGATCGCACCGGCCAGCTCGGCTGGCCGTACATCCTTGGGCAGGAACCCTGCCACCTGAGCGGTGAGCGCCCGGCGGAGGTGGCCCGGCCGGTTCAGACCCGTCAGGATCAGCACGCGGCACCCGGGCAGCCGCTCGCGGAGCCCTTCAGCGGCTGCCAGGCCGTCCACCTCGGGCAGGTCGATGTCGAGCACGGCCACGTCAGGACGGACTTCCAGTGCGGTCGGCACGATGAGCGCGCCCGAGGCGAGCTCCGCGACCACCTGGAGGTCGGCTTCCAATGAGAGCAGTTCCACCAGCGCCGAACGCAGCAGCGCCACGTCCTCGGCAAGCAGAATCCTGATCACGCCGAACAGTATCTCGTCGTCTGGCCTCCCAGGGCGTCGGCGGTCATCCCCTCCGGTCGTCCTCGGCCTCGAGCGCGAGGAAGACGGCGCCGGGTGGCCCTTGAAGAGCTTCGAGCCAGGGAAGGAGCGGCGGCGAACCGCAGGTGGTGGTGGTGGGCTGCCGCCACTAACGTCGGTCTTGATCACATTTTGTGATGCCAGCGGCATGGGAGAGACGGGTGCTGGGGATCTCGGCTTCTGCGGCGGTGGAGGACGATCCGGTGGACGACGGGTCGAACGACGTTGGGGATTCGCAGATGCGGTTGGTGCGGTTGATGATGTGGACCGCACTCGGTTTGATCATGGCCAACCGACTGCTGGCCGCGCGGGAGCAGGGGCTGGCATGGTCGGTCGCGCTCGTCACCATGGCTCCCTACCCGCCGCTGGTGGCGCTGCTGGCCGGGCCGCGTCGCCGCCGGGTCCGAGGCGGCCTGCTGGTGGCCCTCGTGCTGCTGTACACGGTGCCGTTCGCCGTCGCGGGGATGCACTGGGACTGGCTGCCGTGGCCGCTGGCGGTCGCGGCGCTGTGCTCCTTCCGAGCGCGGGTGGCCTGGCCTCTGTTCGGGCTCGTGCTGGTCACCACGGACGTGGCCGGAATGTGGGCCGGCGACGACGCACTGTTGGCGATCACCAGGACGCAGAAGACCGCCAACGACGGCCTGATCATCTTCGGGCTGTACGCCCTGTCGGTGATGGTGGCCAGGCTGAATGCGGCACAGGGGGATCTGGCGCGGTTGGAGCTGCTACAGGAACGGCTGCGGCTCGGCGGAGAACTGGGCACGGTCGTCGGCGCGCGCTTGCGGGCCCTCTTGGAGCAGCTCGCGCAAGCCGTCGACGCCGAGCGGAAGGTCGTGCGGGACCGGCTCGGCGAGGCCATCGACACCGTCCGGCAGGTGCTGGCCGACATCCGCGCGACGGCCGCCGACTACCGCGTCTCGCCCTCTCTGCCGACGCCGATCGAATCGCCGAAGGTGGCGCGCCTCACCCTCGCCGCGTTGTACATCTGTGACGCGTCTCTCCAGCTGACCGGGTCGGTGATGGTCTACCACCGGCCATGGACGCTGCTCCTGACGGTGCCGTTGGTGTGCGCGGCCGGAGCGGTCCTGCTGTTGATGAAGCCGTCAAGAAAGCAGATGGTCCTCCTCGGGCTGCTGCTGGGAGTCCCCGCCATGCCGTTCGGCTGGCTGCTCTGGGAGCTCAGCGGCATCAGCAACATGTGGCCCTTCCTTCTCGGCCTTGTGCTCACCCGCATGCGGCCACCGCGCTCCTTGTTGATCACTGGTGCGGCGGTGGCGCTGTACGTCACCTTCTTCTTCTACCCGCCGCCGCTGCCCAACCTCGAGGGGATGGCGGCGTATCTGGTATCGATGGCCATCCTCACATGGGTTTCCTACGGTCTGATCCGGCTGTCGAATCTCGTGGTGCTGCTGCACCAGGCCCAGCGGGACCTGGCCCGCGAGGCCCTCACCCGCGAGCGCACCCGTATCTCGCGTGACCTGCACGATCTGCTGTCCTTCAGCCTTTCGGCAGTGGCGCTCAGGGGAGAACTGTGCGAGCGGCTGCTGGAGACCGACCCCGCCCGCGCCCGCGCCGAACTGGCCGCGCTGCCCGGACTGGTCGAACGTGCACTGGCCGAACTGGACTCGGTGGCCCACGCCACCGTGGGGCTGTCCCTTGGCCAGGAGTTGACCGCGGCGTACGCCGTCCTGGAGGCCGCCGGCATACGAGCCGCCGTCACCGTCCAGACCGGCCCCCTGCCACCCGAGGTGGACACCGCGATCGCCGCGGTGCTGCGTGAGGCGGTCACCAATGTCGTACGACACAGCACCGCCCGCACCTGTCTCATCACGATCAACCCTGCAGGCCCGACGGTCCGACTGCGCGTCGTCAATGACGGAGCCGCCGAGCCCCCGACCGCAATTCCGAAATCAGGTCCCGGCGGATCGGGACTGACCGGCTTGGCCGAACGCACCGGGGGGCGACTCAAAGCCGGATCACAAGCAGGCGGTCGCTTCGAGCTGGTCGCCGAGTTCGCCACAGACCCTCGCGGAACCGGCGGTGGTGGCGTTCCGGCCTTGCGCCAGGTGCCGGGCTCGCCGCCGTCATGCGGTACTACGATCTGAACTAGATCGTCTCCGGCCATGCCCGGGCCGCATCGAGATCCTGGGTGCGGATCCGGCTGCCCCTATGTCTGCCGACGACCACGTCCGTGCAGGTGGGAAGTGCAGGGAGCGGGCTCTGGCGGTCGCAGGGACAGGCCGCGGTGAGGCGGTCGTCGCGAGATGATGAGCGGTTGTGCTGCTGCGACTGGCCTACTTGACGGTGACGAATGCGTTCGCGGTGCAGAGTCTGCGTCCGATGACCGATCGGGACGAGGACGCTGAGATCTTGGTGCTGCGGCATCAGGTCGCCGTGCCGGAGCGCCGGCTGGGGAAGAGGATGCGGTTCGCTGCGGGGACCGGGCGCTTGCGATGGCGTTGCTGCACTTCATGGAGACCGTGACCCTCACCGGCGCCCGCATGTACGCGCTAGCGGTCATCGAACACCACAGCCGCCGGATCCGCGTCCTGGGCGCCACCGCCCATCCGACCGCCTCGTGGCTGATGCAGGCGGCCCGGAACCTGGTTATTGGCCTGGAGGACGCCAGTTGCCGGGCATGGTTCCTGATCCGTGACCGCGGCGGCAAGTTCCCCGAGTTGTTCGACGCGGCCCTGGTCGATGCCGGCATCCGGGTGGTGCCCACCGGAGTGCGGATGCCGAGGATGACCTCGGTGATGGAACGGTGAGTGCAGACCTGCCGCCGTGAATTGCTCGAACGGACTCTGATCTGGAACCAGCGGCATCCGCTCCATGCCCTTCGTAAGTTCGAGATCTTCTACAACGAGCATCGGCCTCATCTTGTGCAGTGCGCGCAGGATGCCCCACACACGGGTGGCGGTCAGATCGTGGATCTTGCCGGGCATCGCCCCCAAGGTCCACAGGACCGTCCCGTCCGGACCGGCGATCACCTGCACGTTCATCCCGTGCACCCGATGCTTGCCGGAGAAGTGGGGGTGGTCGGCCTTCATCCGGTCGGTGTGGATCAGCGTGCCGTTCAGGACCAGGTGCGTCAGCCCGTCGGTGTCGACCTTGCGCAACGCGGCCCGCAGCTTGGGGGAACGTGCCGACAGCAGCGCGACGATCTCCTCGACGTAGCGCCAGGCGGTGGCCACCGACACCCCGAAACCCGCAGCGGCCTCGGCGAACGTCTCACCCTTGCGCAGGTGCACCAGCACCAGCAGCGACTGCTGGCCGGGGTTCGGCAGCCGCCACCGAGACCTGATCGCTCCGCGATGGCGACGGACGATTCCCGCCACGTAGTTCAGCGTCGGACGCGACAAATCCACAGCGGCACGGTAGAACAGCATGCAGAGAAGCCCCTGCTGAGATGGTGTGGTGATCAACCCGTCTCAGCAGGGGCCTCTCTGCATCTGCGGGCGTTCCGTCAACTCGCGATCATGGTGTGATCACCCCATCCCGCCCCAGGATGAAAAAGGGTCACTGTCGTCCACGGACATCCCGTTCTCCTTCTTCTTGATCATCCATCTCGAAGGATCTACGCGGTGGCCGTCTCACGTCACGACGCCATGCTCTTCACCAGCGGGAACTCGAACACCACCTCCGTGGACGCAACCAAGGGACAAGGCCGATTTCTTGATCGTTATCTGGAGTTCCGGCAGGCTCGTCAGAGCGCGCCTGACGGGCCTCCGCAATGTCGGGCAGCGGATCGGCTTCTTTCGGGTTGACGATCATGGGCAATCTCCGGTGTGTGATGTAGGGGTGGCAACCTCGGGCACTGGCAGGCCGCGCCCGCTTCCCAGGCCTGCCGGTGCCCGAGGCCGCCGTCGGCGGGGTCGATAGCGAGCATTAACAGACCTCGGCGGTAGCGCCTACCGTCGAGGTCAGAGCCCCTACCGGCCCCCTCTACCCAGGGCCTACCGAGGTAGGGGCCGACGCCCGCGAAGCGTCGCCGGAGAAGACTCCGCTACCACCAACACTGCAGCTCAGGCCGGTAACAGCGTGCGCCCGACTGCCTGCAGAGGCCCAAGGAGAGCTGGGGCAGCACTGTCTGGAGTGCGGGAGCCCATGACGGCGGTGGAGTCGGTCGCCTCGTGGGCCCACGGCCGGCACGGGCGGCGCGCCGCCTGCCAAGCCGAGCATCTGGTCCAAGCCGCCGACACCGCAGACCAGGACTGACAGGCGTCAGCCTTTCCTCGCGGGTCGGCCGGCTACAGGGGCGGGCATGGTTATCTTAGGAGGATTCGAGTAGTTGCTTGAGGACGTGCAGGTTCTTCTTCATTCCCCGTTCGAAGAGGCGCTCGGCGATGCCGCCGAGGTGTGCGGCGGGGCCGGGTAGGCCTGCTCCACTGATCTGTCCGGTGAGGGTCAGCCGGGTGCCGTCGGGTATCGGTTCGATCCGGTAGTCGTAGCGGAACGGCGTTGGTCCGCTGGTCGAGGAGAACGCGACCTCTTCGCCGGAGGTGTAGGCGGTCACCTCGACGTCGTTGTGGGCCGGGCCGCCCGGCAGTGAGCGGACCATGTGGAATCGTGCGGCCTTCCCGGTCGTGGCGGCGGTCGTGGCGGTGACGCGCTCGACCGCCCCGTACCAGCGGGGCATGGTGCGGAAGTCGGCGACGTAGGCGAACACCGCGGCGGCCGGACGGCGGATGTCGAGTGAGATCTCAAAGCTCATGACCGTCTCCTGCCTGGGGCGTGGGGAGTTGATGTCCAGGGCGGGGGGCAAGGGCGGCGGTCAGCCGCCGGCCAGCGGCGGGGTCGTGCGCGGGCAGGACGACCAGCCCGGGGAGCCGTGTGCGGAGCTGGTTGACCATCTGTGTCGCCGCGCGCATCTGCCGCTTGCTGCCGACGCCGGGGAGCTTGCCTTCGGCCAGGAGTCCGTCGTCGTAGGTGAGGTCGCCGACCATGAGCAGCGGCGGGCGGCCCGGGCGCCGCACGAGCATCGAGATCGAGCCTGGCGTGTGGCCTGGGGTGGGCAGCAGGACCAAGCTGCCGTCGCCGAACAGGTCGTGTCCGCTGCGGAAGGGGGCGAGCGCGGGGTCGGCCAGGTCCTCCATCGCGACGCGCTTCCAGCGCAGGCCGGGCAGGTTGATGTGGTCGGTCAGCAGGCCGCGGGCCTCGGGTAGCGGTCGGTGCAGTGAGTCCCACTCCGGGCGGCTGACGATGATCTCAGAACGGCCGAGCAGTGGGAGGCCCCCGATGTGGTCCTGGTGGAGATGGGAGATGACGGCGGTACCGACGTCCTCGATGGCGAGTCCGAGCCCGCGCAGCCCGGCGGCCAGCGTCTCGTCAGGGCCGACGTCGAACTTGGCGAGCCGCGAGTAGACCAGGCCGTTGACTCCGCCGGGGAAGTAGCCGGAATCGGTGACCGAGGCGCGGTCCTGACCGGTGTCGAACAGCACGATGCCTTCGCGGTGCTCGACGACGTAGACGTTGATGGGCCGCGGGGACGTCCAGCGGCGGGAGGTGGCCAGCCACAGGTAGGTGTTCTTGTGGGTGGGGCCGACATGCTCGGGCCGGATCGTGACGGTGCCGGTGCTGATGACCGACACTCCGGTGATGGGGTCGAAGGTGTTCACGCTGCCTCCCTGTGATTGCGTTACACGACATTAGATGACACGACATCCAGCTTTGGCAAGAGGTTTCACGGAAATAGGTGTCGCAACATACGTGTCGTGTAACCTGGGCACTTGGAAGGTTGCGGTGGGAGAGGGGTTTGACCGTGAGACCGGTGGAAGAGCTGCGGTATCTGATCCTTGCCCTCCAGCGGGAGGGTAACCGGATCCTGGCCGCGCAGTTGCGGCCGCTCGGGCTGACCCCGTCTCAAGCCGAGGTGTTGCGGGTGCTGCACGACCACCAGCCGCTCACCCTGTCGGCCCTCGGTCACCTGCTGGTCTGCGAGACCACCGCCAGCCCCAGCCGCCTGGTGGACCGGCTCGTAGGGCAGGAGCTCGTCGAGCGGACCATCGACCCAGACGACCGCAGGTATGTCACGCTGACCCTCACTCCGCAGGGACGGCGGCTGGAGCGCCGGGTGGTGACCGCCGAGAACCACATGCACGGTGTCCTTGAGGACCTTGTCGCCGGCCAGTCGCTCCAGGAGACCCTTCACCTGCTGCGCACGATGGCGGACGAGTTTCCCGCCGGCCAGGCCCTGGCCCGCCGTCGAGGCGACCCCATCCCAGCGGACTGAACCGCCCAGCGCCCTGCTCGTCGTGGGGCATGCCGCGACTCCTCGCCATCAGCACCAGCCGCGCCGACCTCGGCACCGAATACCGCGTCAGCCACTCCACCATCCACCGCATCATCCACGGGCCGCCGTCCGCGCAGGGCTGGCGACCGGCGCGCGACCGGCCTGCGCCGAATCCCCGGAGAGCGAAGGATGCCGTGTTCGTCTGGGCTTCGTGTAGGACGGCTGAACACCGCCTTGTTGGCCGCCGTCCGATCTGTTGGCCCGCGAGGAGGATCGGACCGGGTTGTGGCGGTAGCCCGGCCGGGTTGACGACGGTTCGGTGACGGCGGGCCCAGCGTGATTGGTGGGATTCTACGTTCCTGGGCATGCCAGTTGATGTCCTGGTGGATGAGCAGGTCGCCCGGTACCGGTGGTTCCGCGGTGAAGTGACGGTCGGTGACTTTTTTGATCGGTGGTGTGCGTCGGACAATCTGTCTCGGCCCAAGACCGTTTATGAGCATTCCTGGGAGATCCGTGACCTTGCGCTTGCCGAAATCTCCGTCCGCGCAGGTCAGGCAGCATTCTCGTACTCGTTGTGGATCCCGCCCCGACGTTGCCTTCTTCGGATGCTCAGGTGGGCGATCTGGTTCGGGTCGGTGATCGCTAAAGGCGGCGGCTTCAAGGGGCGCGCGGTGGCGATGCCCTGGTGAGGGCGATGCTCGTTGTAGAAGGTCTCGAACTCACGGAGCGTGTGGAGCAGGTGCCGTTGGTTCCAGATCAACGTGCGGTCGAGGAGCTCACGGCGGCAGGTCTGCACCCACCGCTCCATGACCGCGCATCCTCGGCATCTGCACCCCGGTCAGCACCACCCGGACGCTGGCATCGGCCCGGACGGCGTCGACCAGGTCAGGAAACTCGCGGTCGCGGTCGCGGATCAGGAACCGTGCCCGGCAGCCGGCGTCCCGAAAGTCCATGACCGGGTTCCGGGCCGCCTGCGACACCCGAGCTGCGGTCAGATGAGCGGTAACGCCAAGAACCCAGATGTGGCGGGTGTGATCGATGACCGTGAGCACGTAACTGCGGGCGCGGGTGAGGGGCACGGTCTCCAGCGACTTACAGCTATCCCGCAATCTGGCGCTCCAGCACGGCGATCTGATGCCGCAGCACCAAGATTTCAGTGTCCTTCTCCCGATCGATCTTCGGGAGCAGGCGCAGCACCGAACGTGTTCGCCACGGTCAGGTAGGCCAGCCGAAAGAGGACGACCGTTCAGCATCTCGCGCCGAACGCCGTGCCGTTGCCTGCTCTGGAACTGACCAAGCCCCGCATCGGAGCCCGCCACCCTCTTATGCCTCTCACCTGCACGGACGTGGTTTTCGGCAGGCACAAGGGCGGAGACGCCGACAAGGCCCGGGTGCTGGAGATCGGCGACCTGGACGCCGAGACGCCGCCGGCGCAAGGATGGTGGATCGACCAGCTCGCGCGGTGGGCGTCCGAGCGCAGCCCGAAGGACCGGGTGGCCGCCGTGGTGACCCTCGCCGCCCCCGAGCTCAAGGGTGACTAGCTGGTCGGCGTCGCCGAGATCGCCGAGATCGCCGCCTCGACCCTGCGCGCCTATATCTCCTGGGAGGAGAACGACGTCCCGCAGCCCCAGGCGACTCTGAACGGCCGCAGCGCCTGGCTCCGGCCGGTCGCCGAGGAATGGGCCGAGCAACGCCGCCGCTCCCGCGATGGCCTGACTGGGACGTCGCCGGCGGCCTGCGCTCGATCGTCCCAGTGCCGGACCTGGCCGACACTGTCCGACAGGCGATGTTGCACGAGTTCGCCATCGGCAAGCAGTTCCACCACGCCACCAGCGACCCCGGCGACGAGAACTACCGGTACTTCGGGATCGCGCTGCCCGTCGCCAGGATGCTCGACTGGCTCGTCCGCCACGAACCCGGCACAGCCGGTCACACGATTGAGGAGATCATCGGCGAGGCCGACCGGGCGCTCGGCATCCCCCGCCGGGTCGCCGAACGGACCATCACCATGGCCCTCACCGACGGCTCCGTGGGCCCCGAAGCCCGCCGCGAGTTCCTCGACCGCGTTCTGGTCCTCGAAGCTAATCGCGACTGACAGTGCCGCCCAGGGGCTGGATGATCGCACCAGGAAGGACAGACGACTGTGGCCATGACGCTCGGGGGGCCTCTGGCGATGTTGACGCAGGTGAGAAGACGGGTCACGGCTGGACGTGGACGTACAACGTGCTCAAGGAGCTGACCGCGAGCGGGGTGCTGAAGGAGCCGCGGGCCGGCGGCAACAAGACCTGGATGATCGTCGACCTGGCGCCGCTCGACGACGGCGCGCTCGTTCCCGCCTGACGCTCCACCCGCTCGCCCGGCACTCGGGGCGTCCCGCACTCGCGGGGCTGCCTCGCCGTCATGACGCGACGCTTTCGGGTCGCGCAGGTGCGGCTGCGTGTGGGAGCGAACGCGCGCCCGCGATGATCTTGTCACGCAGGTGTCACGGGCACGTGTCACGCGCGCGTCATGACACCCCTGCGTCACGGGTGCGCTGACCTGTAACTACCTCCCCCCGGCCCCTCCTCGTGACAGCGCCGACGTCACGCATGATCAACGTTCCTCGGCAGCGACGGCGTAGGTGACCGCCAGACCGTCTATCTGACCGTCAGCGCCGATGGCGGCAGCAACGTCTACGCCGACGGCTGGACCTGCCGGGACTGCGATGACATCTACGACCCGCAGATCTGCCGTATTCCGGTGACACCTCCAGGAGAGCCGGAACGGCGCTGGTCGGGGGCGGGATTCAACTGCGCGGACCGTGCTCTTATGCTGGAAACATGAGGGGTGAGGATCTGGAAGACGCCCGAATTCTCGACGTGGCCACCAGGCTGTTCGCCGGGCTTGGTTTCGACAGCACCTCGATGACGATGATCGCCGAGTCGAGCGGGATCACCCCGGACGCCCTGACCGCCAAGGTGGGCACCAAGACAGAGCTGTACACAGCGGTCATAGGCCGCGCCCGGCAGTTGGTGCGGGATCGCCTGGCGAAGATTCCGGCCGTCCTCGACCCACCGACCAGGCAAGGTCTCGCCCGAACCATTGACATCACTCTGGACGCCTACGCCGACAACCCACTGATGTTGAAGCTGTGGCTGCAGCACAGGATCGGGGATGCCAGCGATCTGGGGGACGTAGAAGGGCAAGCCCTCCTGCCCGGGTACAGCTGGTACGCCAACCTCCTGCGTGATGCGGCACCGGAGGATCTGGACATCGACTACATCCTCACGGCAATCAGGTGGTTGATAGAGGGCTTCCTGTCTGGTGGCATCATCCACAGCGACCCCGAGCAGCACCCCGGACATCCCCAGGGCCTGCACCGCACCGCCTCAGACCTGGAAGACTTCCGCGCCTTCCTCAAACAGGCCATGCACCGGCTGCTGCCACTCCCCGAAGAGTTCTGATCCCAAAGCGCAGGCCCCCGCCCGGCGGCCGCCGTCGAGCCGTCCGCGCACGCGCGGATCGGGTATGCCCGCGCCTCCACCGTCCGCCAGTGCCTGGACACCCAGCTCGACTTGCTCAAGGACGCGGGCGTCACGCGGATCTTCTTCGAGAAGGTCTCCACCCGCGCCAGGACGTGGCCCGCGCTCGACAAGGCCGTCGCCCTGGCCCGAGAGATGCGGGCCTCCGGGGTCGCGGTCACCCTCGTGGTGCACGAGCACAAGCGGCTCGGCCGCGCCATCGAACTGGCCGCGCTGGCCGAGCAGCCGAAGGCTTCGGGCATCGGGCTGGAGTTCCTCTAGCCGGCGAATTGCAGGGCTCGCACGACCCGTCGGGGATCTGTTCACCGTGCTGGCCGCCCTGGCGGGCAGGGAACCGAGTACATCCGCGACCGCACCCTGGAAAGCCACGAATCGGCCCGCAGCCGCGGCAAGACCATCGGCGGCGCCGGCGTCACCGCCGACGCCATGCTGTCGCACGCCCTGCACCTGCACGGCTAGGGAGTGTCCCGTAGATCTTGATCTTTGGGTTCTGTAGACCGGCCGGGTGGATGTTGATGCGTGCCTGAAGCGCCATGATCTGACTGATGCCGAGTGGGAGCTGCTGGCCCCGCTTCCGCCCGCGCATCCGCGGCAGGGACACCGATGGAACGATCACCGCACCATGATCAACGGGGTGATGTTCCGGAGCCGGGCGGGCTGTACCTGGCGGGACCTGCCGCTCAGTACGGGAACTGGAAGATGGCCTATGACCGGCATCGCCGCTGGTCACTGGACGGGACGTGGGAAGAGATCGTCGATCGGCTTGCGAGCTGGGGCCGATGAGGCCGAGGCCGAGGAATGGACGGTCAGCGCTGATTCGACCATCTTCCGCGCCCACCAGCACGCGGCCGGCGCTCGCCATGTCCCGGCCGCTGATGCGCCACAGGCTAATGACAAGAATCCCGATGCCGGTCCGGGTGGTGAGGCGCTGGGGCGTTCTCGTGGCGGGTTGAGCACGAAGATCCACATGGGGAGCCGACCGCCGGTGCCGGCCGATCGCCCG
The DNA here is from genome assembly GCF_017573545.1 of Actinomadura nitritigenes. GTDB lineage: Bacteria > Actinomycetota > Actinomycetes > Streptosporangiales > Streptosporangiaceae > Spirillospora > Spirillospora nitritigenes. Next base: position 108,737 of record NZ_JAGEOK010000034.1, read on the forward strand.
GATCCTCAGCCCCGGCCAGCACAGTGATTCACCGCGTTTCATCCCGCTGATGGATCAGATCCGCATCGCCCGGCGTGGGCCTGGCCGGCCGCGGACGCGGCCTTGTGCCTGCCGGAAACTACGTCCGTGCAGGTGGGACGTGCAGAGAGTGGGCTCTGGCGTAGGGCTTGATTAGTCGCAGGGATGGGCCGCGGCGAGGCGGTCGTCGCGGGATGATGTGCGGCTGTGCTGTTGCCACTTGCCTACTTGACCGCCGCGAACGCGTTCGCGGTGCTGCGTCTGCTTCCGATGACCGATCGGGACAAGGACGCCGAGCTCCGCATGTACGTGCTGGCGGTCATCGAGCACCACACCCGCCGCATCCGGGTTCTGGGCGCCACCGCCCACCCGACCGCAGCGTGGGCGACCCAAGCGGTGCGGAACCTGGTCATGGATCTGGAGGATGCCGGCTGCCGGGCACGGTTCTTGATCCGTGACCGGGACGCCAAGTTCCCTGAGCTGCTCGACGTGGTCCTGGCCGATGCCGGTATCCGGGTGGTGCTGACCGGGGTGCGGATGCCAAGGATGAACGCGGTGATGGAGCGGTGGGTGCAGACCTGCCGCCGTGAACTGCTCGACCGGACACTGATCTGGAACCAGCGTCACCTGCTCCACGCCCTCCGCGAGTTCGAGACCTTCTACAACCAGCATCGGCCTCACCAGGGCATCACCAACGCACGCCCGCTACAGCCGCTGCCTTCAGCGATCATTGAACCGAACCAGATCGCGACCTGAACATCCGAAGAAGGCAACGGCCGGGAGGGATTCTCAACGAGTACGAACATGCTGCTTGACCTGCGCGGACGAGGTTCTCGGCAGGGACACGGCTTCGAAGACGTTGAAGCCTGCGGCGGTCACGGGGTCGGCGTTGCCGGCGGGGATGATGATCCCGAGTTAGTGACTGTGCACGGTCGGCGATGGGGGAGCGGTCGTCGGCGCAGGGGTGTCGCTTGCTCTGTCAGGGCGTCGAGCACGATGTCGCGCAGTGGCTGGATCAGCTGGGCGTGCCGCGCCTGTTCCGGTTGGGCCAGCAGGAGCAGAACCGCGCCGGTCGTGGACGCCTCGATGGCCACCACGGCCGCCTCGACAGGTACACGGAGCAGGCCTCGCGCGTTCGCGCGTGCCGTGCAGGATGGCCCGGTTCTCCGTTGCCGCCGGGGGACGGTGGCCCGGCCGCATGTTTCCGTGCAAACGTGTTCGGGTGATCGCGGTGACCAACGCCGTGCTGTCGCTGCTGCGGCGGTAGCCGGAGCCACGCGTCGTCAACGTCTGCAGCCACGCCGCCTCGTTGACGATCTTCAGTGACCCGGCCGGCCCGATGGCGTCGCTGCTGCCGTCGGCGGCGTGCTCGCCGTCCAAGAGCGCGCTGAACGCGCTGACCGTGCGGTACGCGAACGAGCTGCGCAAGGACGGCGTGCTCGTCAACGCGGACGGCCAGACGGCGGCTTCTTCGGCGAGGAGGGCCCGATCCCCTGCTGACCGCGGGCGCGGGCCCTTCAGGCGCGGCGCGGTGACGGGGTCCGGCGCTCTCCAGCGAGGTAGCGCTCCTTGAGCAGGGACTTGTGGATCTTGCCGACCGGGGTCAGCGGCACTTCGGTGGTGATGACGAACTGGCGGGGCACCTTGTAGCCGGCCAGCCGATCCCTGCAGTAGGCGGTGAGCTCTTCGGCGGTGGGCGGCTCGCCGTCCTGCCGCGGCACCACGTAGAACCGTCCGACCTCGCCGAGGACCTCGTCGGGCACTCCGATCCCGGCGGCCAGCGCGACCTTGGGGTGCGCGGTCAGCAGGTTCTCGATCTCCACGGGATAGACGTTGAATCCGCCCTGGAGGTACATCTCCTTCTTGCGGCCGCACAGGACCAGGTGTCCGTCCGGCTCCATCCTGACCACGTCGCCGGTGGCCAGCCAGCCGTCGCGGTGGAACACCTCGGCCGTCTCCTCCGGCATGTCCCAGTACCCGGCGGCCACGCAGGCCCCGCGGATGTGGAGCTCGCCGGTCTCCCCGGGCGGGAGGGCCGCCCCATCCGGTCCGGTCACCCGGGCCTCGAAATCCCCGATCACCCTGCCGAGCGTGCGCGAGACCGTCTCCGGAGGGTCGTCCAAAGGTGAGAGCACGCAGGCGCCCGACGACTCCGACAGGCCGTAAAGCCCATGCAGCGAAGCCTGAGGGAAGCCACGCCGAATCGCCTCGACCAACGCGGGCTCCACGTTCGATCCGCCCGCCACGCAGGTCCGCACCGAGGACAGGTCGCGGGAGGCGAAGGTCTCGTGGCCGAGCATCAGCACGAACATCGTCGGCACCGCGCTCAGGAACGTGACCCGGTGCCGCTCGATGGCGCGCAGCGCCCCGTCCGGGCTGAACGCGGGTAGCAGCGCCACCGCGGCGCCGCTGACCAGCGCGGCCATGATGGTGCAGGTCAGGCCGCCGACATGGTTGAAGGGCAGGTGCCCGAGCAGCACATCGGCGTCGTCGGTCCCGAAGTGGGCGGCTTGCGCCGACGCCGAGGCCAGGATGCTGCGGTGGGTGATGACCGCGCCTTTGGGGCGCCCGGTCGTTCCCGATGTGTAGAGGATCATCAGGGGGTCGTCGGGGGTCACGCTCCTGCGTGCATCGGCCAGTGCGGACGGGGCGGGCGGCGCCGCCGTCAGTTCGTCGAAGGTGCCGCTGCCCGCGAATCCGTCGCCGAAGAAGACATGGTCGGTCACCCCGGGCGCCTGTTCCCGGAAACCTTCGAAGAAGGCGGCGAAGTCGAAGCCGCCCGCGGTGTCCACGCTGATAACGGTGCGGGCGCCGCTCTGACCGAGCATGTACGACAGTTCACTTTCGCGGTAGCGAACGTTCAGCGGGACGACGATGGCGCCGATCCGGGCCGCGGCGAAGAAGACGGCCAGCCACTGCGGCGTGTTCAAGCCCAGCAGCGCGATGCGGTCGCCATGCGCGACCCCGCGCGCCAGCAGCCCGGTCGCGACACGGTCGGTCAGCTCATCGAAGGCCGCGAAGGTCGTGGTCTCATCGCCATTGTGCAAGAACGCCTTATCCCTGGTGGCCGCGTTCTCCAGGACCACCCCGACCGTCGTCGCCCGCATGACGTCCTCCCAGACCGATGATCGCTCGACCACCAAATGGTCGGTCCCTGCGCCGCCGGTTGTCAGTTCTTGCGGCCGATTCCTCCGTAGAACCAGGTCCGCTTGGCCTCCTCGGCGCTCACCGGGTGTTCGGGACGCCACAGCGGGGCCCAGACCAGGCCCGGTTCGGCCAGTTCGAAGTCGCCGAACAGGCCGGTCACCTGGGCGTGGGTGCGCGGCGTCCCCGGCGCCGAGGTCTGCCTGTACACCTCGACGACCCTGGCGACGACGTCGGGGATGCCGTCGGCCGAGGCATGGGTGAGCGCCAGGTGGCTGCCCGACGGCAGGGCGGCACGCAGTTCGGCCATGATGCCGGGCGGATCGTCCTCGTCGGAGATGAAATGAAGGACTGCCACCAGCAGGAGCCCCACGGGCCGGTCGAAGTCCAGAAGCTTGATCTCCGGGTGCTCCAGGACGTCCCGCGGCTCGCGCACATCGGCATGGATCATCCTGGTGGTGTCCGAGCCGGCGAGCAGCGCCCGCCCGTGGGCGACGACCTGCTTGTCGTAATCCACATAGACGACCCGGGCGCGGGGATTGACCGCCTGAGCGATCTGGTGGACGTTCTGCTGCGTGGGCAGACCCGTGCCGATGTCGAGGAACTGGTCGATGCCCTGCGACGCCATGTAGCGCACCGCGCGCTGGAGGAACGACCTGTTCCCATTGATGGTGGTCAGCAGCGTCGGGTCGGCTTCGATCGCTTCCTCGGCGCGGCGCCGATCCGCCTCGTAGTTGTCCTTCCCGCCGAGGTAGTAGTCGTACATTCGCGCGATGCTGGGCACATCTGGATCGAAGCCTCTGACGGCCTGAGGCCGTTCGCCCACCTTCTACTCCTCGACAGAGAGGGTGCTGATTTTGATCATTGTAATGCCATGCCGGATAGTCGGTTCAAGAGGGCGCCTGCGGAGACGGGGCGAGGGCGTCCAGGATCGTTGTGTGACGAACTGCTCCATCCGGGCAGGTCAGTCAGGCCTAGCCCGCGGCCCGGCGAGTGTAGCCCCGGCCGGCACCGAGGTCGCGGGAAAGATTGCGGGCGGTCTCTCGCACGGCGACGGCGATGGCCTCCCGCGTGCCCTTGGCCAGGAGGCGTTCGACCGCCCCCACGACGCCGATGGCACCCGCGACCTCACCCGACCGGTCAAGGACCGGGGCGGCGATGCCCGCGTCGCCCAGAGCGCACTCCTGATCCTCGATGGCGTACCCGGTGCGCCGAACATCCGCGAGCTGCTCGCCGAGAGTCACCGGATCCGTCAGGCTCGCCCCGGTCAGGACGGCCAGCTTCCCGTTCAGCAGGTCCGCCTCTACGGGCTCGGGGCCGAAAGCCACGATCGCCTTGCCCAGGGCGCAGGTGTTCCACGGGATGGTCGCGCCGACCTCGAGGATCTGGACCGCTCCCTCAGGGCGGAACACGTGGTGGACGACCAGGACATGATCACCTGCGCGGACCCCGACCCATACCGCTTCCTTGACCCGGGTCGCGAGCCCGTCGGCCCAGGTCAACGAGCGGGTGCGCAGCTCGTGGCCGTCCAGGTAGGCGTTGCCCAGATAGACGAGGCCGGGACCGAGGGCGTATTTGCTGGACTCGTGGTCCTGGACCACCAGGCCCTCCGACTCCAGGGTCCGCAGCATCGAGTGGGCCGTCGGCTTGGCCACCTCGATCCGCTCGGCCAGCTCGGTCACGCCCAGCCGCCCCGATCGCGCGAGCTCCCGCAGGATCTGGACAGCACGCTGTACCGACTGGATCACAAACCCGCTCCGTTCGGCATTGCTGAATGGCCTTCCGAAATCGAGCCTATCGTTTGGTTCCTTGCCCATACGAGCTGCCCCACCTGCTGGACCGTGTGGCATTCGAGCGCCTCGGCCGCGAGTCGAGTGCACTCGTCACGCCGCAGCCGCCGAATCCGGTAGCGGACCTCGTCGACGCGGGCGGGCGCGACCGACAGCACGTCGATACCCAGACCCACCAGGAGCGGGATCACGGTCGGATGCGCGGCGGCGTCCCCGCACACCGAGACCTGCCGCCGGTGACGGTGGGCGGCCTCCACCGTACGGGCGATCGCGGCCAGCACGAAGGGATGCGCGGCCATCTCGGGCGCGGCCGCGGGGTCACGGCGGTCGAGCTCGAGGACCTGGCAGGTCAAGTCGTTGCTCCCGATGGACAGGAAAGCGGACTCCGCGGCCAGCTCGCCGGCCCGCTCGACGGCCTCGACGAGCTCGATCATGACTCCGAGCGGCGGCGGCTCGATCCCGAGGGCCTCGGCGGCGGAGTTCAGGAGCTTCCGGCAGGCCCGCAGCTCACCGGTGGAGGCGACCATGGGGATCATGATGCGAAGATCGGTGCCGACCGGTGCGGCAGAGAGAATCGCACGGAACTGGTCGGCGAAGGCGGCAGGCTCGGCGAGCATGAGCGGCAGCCCTCGGCCGAGCCGCTCTCCCTGCCGCCCGGCGGCGAGGAACGGCGGGAGCTTGTCGTCGGCGAAGTCCAGAGTCCGTACGGTGACGGGCCTGCCCGTGAGCTCCCGCAGGATCGGGGTGAGCATCGTGCTGTGCCGCAGCTCGGTCGGCCATCGGGTGGACTCCAGGAAAGGCAGCTCCGTCCTGAGGAGTCCGACACCGTCCGCCCCGGCCTCCAGACCGGCCCGCGCATCGGCGGGCGTCGCCACGTTGGCGCGCAGCCCGACCTCGTGTCCGTCGAGCGTCCGGCAGGGCAGATTCCGTTCTCTTCGATAACTGTTGCGGAGACTCCGCATGTCGGCCATTTTGGCCAGCGCGGCCTCTCGTTCCATGCTCGCCGGGTTGGGCCGGACCAGGCCGCGCTCACCGTCGACCAGCACCTCGATGCCGTCGTCCAGGTCCAGCAGGGCGAGGTCGATCCCGGTCAGCAGCGGGATGGAGAGCGAGCGGGCCACGATCGCGGCATGGGAGTTGGGTCCGCCGCGGACCGACAGCGCGGCCACGACCGGTGCGGTGGACTCCAGCAGGTCGGCTGTGCCGATCTCTTCCGCGATCAGGACCAGCGGGCCGTCGGGCGGGGCGCCCACGTCGCCGTTGAGCCACGCCAGGGCACGTTTGCCGATCTGCCGCACGTCGGCGGCACGGTCGGCGAGGGTCGGATCGTCCAGTTCGGCGATGGTGTCGGCGTAGTGGCCGACGGCCCGGCTGATCGCGACGCTCACCGGCTCGCCCCGCTCGGCATTGCGGATCGCCGCTCCGCGCAGATCGAGGTCGCGGGCGATGAGGCTGCTGACCTCCATCAGGTCGGCTTCCTCGGGTCTGCCGCGCGCATGCAGCTTCGCCGCGAGGGCGGCCAGTCGTTCGGCGACGGCGTCGAAGGCGGCGACCACCCGTTGCGGGCCTTCGCCGTCGCCGCTGCCGCGTCCCGGCATGGCGTCCGGCTTGGGCCGGTCCGTACGGTAGGCGAAACCAAGAGCGGTGCCGTCCGACGCCACCAGGGTCATCGCGTCACCGCCTCGGCCAAGGCCCGGAATATCAGAACGGTGGAGGTGGCGCCGGGATCCTGGTGGCCCTGGCTCCGTGGGCCGAGGTAGGAGGCGCGGCCCTTGCGAGCGATCATGGGGATGGTGGCGCGCATGCCCTCCTCGGCCGCGGTCCAGGCCGCACGGGCGGCGTCGGTGAGGTCACCGCCGCCGCGCAGTGCCTTCTCGAAGGCGTCCACCCCTGGGCTGTAGGCATCGATCATCGTCTTGTCGGCGGGCTGGGCCGCGCCGAGCTTCTGGACCGCTTCCAGGCCCGCACGCAGTGCCGCGAGGAGCTGTTCGGCGGTGGCGGCGGGCCCGGCGAGTTGCTTGCCGGCGGCACGGAACGCCGACCCGTACAGGGGACCGGCCGCACCTCCGACGGTCGATACCAGCGTGGTGCCGGTCTTGACGAGGATCGCGCCCACCGTGGGAAGGTCGGCGCCGTCCAGAGCGGTCTCGACGGCGGTGAAGCCGCGCTGCATGTTGACGCCGTGGTCGGCGTCCCCGATCGCGGAGTCGAGCTGGGTGAGCTGGTCGGCGTCACGGCGTACGGCGGAGGCGATGCCCCGCACCCATGTCAGGGCGGCGTCGGTGTCCATGTCCATAGCGGCATTCCTAGCGGTCGTCGGTTCGATGGGGTGGGCGGACCCGCGCGGTACGTCCCGCCGTACCGCGCGCTGCCGTGCTCCGTCAGGTGTGAACCGTGGGGCTGTGCTTCCGCGGGTGTATCTTCGTCAGCATCCCCAGCGCAGGGCCGGGGTGTCGACGGGCGAGTCCCACAGGTCGAGCATCTGCTGGTCGGCGTGGCACACGGTCAGGGACGCACCGGCCATGTCGAGGCTGGTGATGTAGTTCCCGACCAAGCTACGGGCGATGGTCACCCCGCGCTCGGCCAACCGGGCGGCGACGTCGCCGAAGAGCAGGTAGAGCTCGATCAGCGGGGTGGCGCCCAGACCGTTGAGCATGACGATGGTCTCCGCACCGCGCGGAAGCGGCATGTCGCTCCAGACGGCCTCGACCATCGTCGCTGCGAGCTCCGCGGCGGGGCGGATCTTCTCCCGGCTGCGGCCGGGCTCCCCGTGTATCCCGACACCGACCTCGATCTCGTCCTCGGGCAGGTCGAAACCGGGCTTGCCGGCCGCCGGGGTCGTGCACGCGGTGAGCGCGACGGCGAAGGAGCGAGACGCGGCGTTGACCCGGGTGCCGAGATCGGAGACGGCCGCCAGGTCCCCGCCCTTCTCGGCGAGCGCTCCGGCGATCTTCTCCACGAGGAGGGTGGCGCCGGTGCCGCGGCGACCGGCGGTCCAGGTGGAATCCTGGACCGCGACGTCGTCATCGACCAGGATGGTGGCGACGTTGATCCCCTCGTCGGCGGCCAGTTCGGCGGCGAGCTGGAAGTTCATGACGTCGCCGGTGTAGTTCTTCACGACGAAGACCACTCCGGCCCCGCTGTCGACCGCCTTGGCGGCGGTCGTCATCTGGTCGGGCACGGGGGAGGTGAAGACCTCTCCGGGGCAGGCGGCGTCCAGCATCCCGGTGCCGACGAACCCGCCGTGCAGCGGCTCGTGCCCGGATCCGCCGCCGGAGATCAGAGCCACCTTGCCGGGGCGGGCTCGCGCGGCGCGGGTGATGACCCGGCCGACCGGGTCGACCGTGAGCGAGGGGTGCGCGGCGGCCACTCCGGCCAGCGCATCGGTCAGTACGGTGTCGGGGGAGTTGATGAACTTCTTCACGCCATGGCCTCCTCGGCGTGGGCCGGCTCGACGGTCTCGGCGCTGCGGGCCGCCGTGCCCCTGTGGAGGGCGAAGGTGTAGACGACGCCGGCGAGGACTGCCCCGCAGATCTCGGCGCCCAGGTAGACGGGAAGCTGGCCCCAGTGCACGCCGGCATCCGCGACCTGGCCGACCAGCATCGGGCCGAGCGTACGGGCCGGGTTGATCGAGGCGCCGGTAGCCGGGGCGACCGGGATGATGATCGCGAACACGGCCAGGCCGATCGCCAGCCCGGCGAATCCGCCCGGGGCGCGACGGTCGATCGCCCCGAACACGACCAGCGCGAGCAGGAACGTGCCGACGGCCTCGGCCGTGAAGGCCTGCCCCGCGCCCACGCCCGGCTGGTAGGCGGCGATGCCCAAGCCGACGTCGACGGCCTTATGCCCCAGCACTCCGATGATCGCCGCCGCTCCGGCGCAGGCCCCGGCCACCTGGGTCGCGATGTAGCCGGGCACCTCGCGCCACGGCATCTTCCCGGTGGCGGCCAGGGCCAGAGTGATCGCGGGGTTGATCTGGCAACCAGAGATGTGGCCGATCGTGTAGACCGCCGCGATGACGGCCGTGGCGAAGGCGAGCGAGATCATGCCCAGCTCCGCCATCGTGAACGGCGCGCTGCCGCCGACCATGCGCGTGGCCGGAACCGAACCAACTCCGATGAACACCAGCATCGCGGTGCCGAGGCCCTCGGCCAACAGCTTCTGGATCAGATTGTTCTCTGCCATGGATCCCGCCCGGCGGCGAACCGCCTGAGCGCCCCACCTCCTCGAACGAGTGTAACGCAGTTCACAATCGATGAACGATGTTCGGAAGGTAGGTCGATCGAGGTGAACGTGTCAAGTCCTCTTATCGCTGTACTTTCAGGCGCTGTGCGAGTGCGAGGGGGCAAGGTGATGGGATCGGAGTGTTCGGTATTGCTGACTTGTGTTCAGCTATATAGACTCCCGATCGTGAAGAACTTCGTCGGAATCGTGCTCGTGTCGCACAGCCCCCTGCTGGCCGCCGGGCTCGCCGACCTGCTGGGCCAGATCAGCGGCGGCGGCGTGCCCATCGCCGTCGCGGGCGGGACCGAGGACGGCCGGATCGGGACCAGCTACGCGCTGATTCGGGAAGCCATCGCCAAAGTCGACCAGGGGGCCGGTGTCGCCGTGCTCCCGGACCTCGGCAGCTCGGTGCTCACCACACGCACGGTCCTGGAGGACCACCCGGACCCCACCGTCGTCATGGTCGACGCGCCCTTCGTCGAGGGAGCCCTCAGTGCCGCCGTCACCGCCGTCGGCGGCGCCGACCTCACCACCGTCATCACCGCAGCCCAGGAGGCCCGTCTTGCGCACAAATTCTGAGCCCCCTGCCCACGCCGCACAGGCGGCCGAGGTCACCGTGACCCTCCCCGCCAACCTGCACGCACGGCCCGCCGGGCAGCTCGCGAAGGCCGCGGCCCGCCTCCAGTCCGCCATCACCCTCGAACACGCGGGCCGCACCGCACGCGCGAGCGGAATCCTGGCCGTGATCGCGCTGGGGGCCACCGCAGGGAGCGCCGTCACCGTCCGTGCCGAGGGTCCCGATGCTGAGACCGCCGTGGACGCCATCGCCGAGCTGCTGAGCAACGCCGAATAGCCAACGCTGAGGAAGGTGAGGAACCCTTCGGCGTCAGCTTGTAGCTCTCAGTGTGTCGATCGCTATGGATCTGGTAGCGCCGGCCGGTCGCGCGTTCGAAGTCGATGAGCTTCTTTAGATGCTGGCACAAAAGAACAGTCGATCAAGTCGATGGAAGACGATCGGGGAGCCTCTCACCTGCGAAAGCACCCTAGGGGAGTCGCGGTGGATCCAGGAGAGTCGGCCTACGGTGGCTCCCCAATTGGCTCCCCCTGCTGCTGCCCGCAAGGTTGGAGGTGCTCAACGACGAACAAGATCATATTCGGTGGCGGAGGCCGCTGCAGCGTCAGTTGCCCGTGGTTCGTGTCGATGGAGTGGACCGCCGGACAAGGCCGCCTCTCACCTGCGCCGAGTCGACAACGAGCCGACAGGGTTATTGATGATCTTGTGGCTTGCCCGTCGGTGGCCTCGCCTGACCAGCATGGATGGAGTTTTCGGCAAGCGCACCGCTCCTCATGGTGTGTCATGTCCCCGGCCCTGCAGGGCCTCGCGCAGGACCGCGTTCTGCTGCTCGGCGTCGGTGAGTCGGCCGGTGACCTCGTCGTGGGCGGCCTTGGCGTCCGCGTATGCCTCCCTTGCGTGCTGCTCGCGGCGCTCGGCCGTCGCGGTGTTGTCCTCGGCGGTCAGCCGGGCCTGCTCGGCGCGGCCGGTCTCCTTGCGCGCCTGGTCCGCTTCGGCGGCAGCGCGGCGCGCGGCGGCGACCTTCTCATCGTGGCCGCCGCGCGCGGTGCGCGCCTCGTCCCGGGCTTCGTCGGCACGGGTCTCGGCGAGGGTGGCGCGGCGCGCGGCCTGCGTTTCGGCGTGCGCGGTCTCGGCGTCGGCGTGGGCGTCGGCGACCGCGCCGTCCAGCAGTTCCTTCAGAGTGCCGGCGTGCTCGGCGAGCGCGGCCACCATCGGGACCAGCCGCGGGGTCTCGCCGCGCAGGGTGCGGACCGGGCCGAGCTCGGCGGTCTCGCGGCGCCGGGCGTCCTTGGCGTTGGCGCTGCGGTGCACGTCGCTGCATAACCGGGCGGTGTGGCGCGCCCGGCGCGGGATCAGCCGGCCGCAATACTCGCACGGCCGGCGGCCGGCGGCCGGCGGCCTCGGTGGCGGCGGTGCGGTCGGCGACCGCGTTGGGCGACATGTCGTCGCGCGGCCGTCGGCGAGCGCGCCACCGCGCTGGCGCGGGAACTGGCCGAGGCGTGGCTGACCGGAGCGGCGGGTCAGCGACCTGGCCATCGCCCAGGGCGTCCGGGCAGGGCTCACCGCCGGCGAGACCAAGCAGCAGATCGAGGCTCGGATCCGAGCTGGGGAGGCCCAAGGACTCCCGCTCACCCCTCTGGTGACCACCAGGGGGAACAGCGCACACCCGCCGGGCGGTGTGGGTTTGTCGGTGATTTCAGGGTCGTATCAGGGATCTTCCCGATGTTGTCGGCGACGGAGTGGGGCCAGGCTCGGCGTCATGACCACGTCAGAACCCGCAGACCGGATTCCCGCCGGCGTCGTCCGCAAATTCCGCGATGGACTCGTTCGGGACGAGTTGGATCGCACGTCACCGATGTTCCGGGTCATCGTCGACCAGGCCGCCATGATGGCACGACTTCGGACACCCGACGGAGAGGTCATCGAATGGTGGGAAGCTCCCAACGAGGCCGGCGGGACCTTCATCTACCTACGTCAGCTCCCGGCCGACGGCGGAGATGAGCAGGGAAGCACCCAAGGCGACAGCGCCGAGGGCCGGCCGCCCGGCGTGCCCCCCATGCTCATCGTGATCGACGAGACTCTGCGCCGCGGCCGCTGGTTCGTGGCCGGGCACATATTCAGGCCCGGAGCGGTGGCGGTTCGTCTCGAGTTCGAGGACGGCCACAGTCACGAGGTCGCCGTGCAACCCAACGGCTACTTCCTGGATCTCCTGCCCTGGCCCTCGGAGGCGCAGCCGTGGCGGTTCGATGCCGTGGCCCTCGACGGTCGTGGCAGGGCCATCGAGCGCGACGCGGACCGCCACACGTTCGATGATCTCCCTGGCACAGAGGAACCGTCCTGAGCCCGGGGTGCGGGCTCCAGACCTGTGTGCCGGAGCGCTGGTTGTGGTCGACTCGTCCCGTGAGCGCTGTGTATGCGAGTTTGATCGCCGTCTTCGGGACTCTGCTGGGGTCTTTCAGCACCTATCTGTTCCAGCAGCGGACCGCTGTTCGGATGGAAGCATCCGCACGTGAGGAACTGCTCCGCCAGGAGCGGCTGGCCGCCTACAGTACGTTCGCCACAGCGGTGACCGACCTCAAACGCGGAGTCGTGGCCGCACTACTCCGGCGGTCGGATCCGGACGAACATCGCGTCGCGCTCTCAGAGGCCGACCGCCTGGGGGCGCTTGCCGAAGCGGCACGATTCCGACTGCTGTTGGTGTCCGGTCGGCCAGAGCCGCTTGCCGACGCTGCATTCGCGCATATAGCCACCCTCGGCGACGCGACCGACGAGGGAGACCTCAAGGCCGCTGAGGCGGATTTCGAAGCGGCCGTCTCAGCGTTCATCCTCGATGCTTCAAAGCGGCTCGCCATATAGCCGCTCACACCGAAGCGGCTCGTTTCCTTTCACAAGTACGTGGACACCGGGCTGGTCAAGGAGGCCTCGGCCACGCTCGCGTCCGTGCCGTTCGATGTTCGGCAAGGCGGCCTTCCCCGGGGACGCCGTGTTCGCCGGGGCGATTTTTGAGGCTGGGGTTGATATGGCGTCGGCCACCATGGCGGATGTCACCGGAGGGCATACGTCACCGCTGGGCTGGTGGATCGAGCCGTCTGAAGGGGGCGAGTGGCATTTCGTCCGCGACCTCGCTCCGGCGAGCGCTTCCTGAGGGCCCTGCCCCACATCGGAAAGCGTCGAAAAACGATGGTGCTTGCCCCGTTGTGGCCATCTGGTGGCCATGACGCGGCGCGGACTCGTTGACTGATCAGTTATGGATCGGATGACGAGGCTTCGCCGGCGGGGGCAGTACGAGTTTGCGCGGCCGGTCGTGCGTGGTCTAGGGACGGTGCTGGCCGGGCTCGGCCTGGCGGCGCTGGGGGCGGTGTACGCGGTGGCGTTGTGGCGGATGCCCGACTGGATGCACCAGCGCGATCCCAAGGACCGGCATAACGCGCGGCTGCTGGTGGTGTCGGCCGGCGGTGCGGTGGTGGTGGCGGTGTCGCTGCTGTACACCGCCCGCTCCTACCGGCTCAGCCGCCGCGGGCAGGTCACCGACCGATTCACCAAAGCCCTGGAACGGCTCAGCTCGAACGACCTCGACGCCCGGCTCGGTGGCATCCACGCCCTGGCCCACGTCGCCGCCGATTCTCGTCCCCACCACGACGATGTCGTGGAGGTCTTGGAGGCGTTCGTCCGCCGCCGTGCCCCCAAAGTTCGCCGCGACGACGGGCCGAGCCTGGCCTGGAGTCCTCGTTTGCCCGAGTGGCCCGACTCCGACGTCCAGGCCGCGTTGACCGCGCTCGGCCGACGGCCCCACCGCCCAGAGCGCCGCACCCTTGACCTCAGTGACCTGCATCTGACCTTCGCTCGCCTAGCCGATTTGGCCTTGGAGGGCGGGGTCTTGGAGGGTGCGGACCTGGAGGGCGCGGACCTGAGGGGCGCGAACCTGAAGCATGCGTACCTGAGCGAGGCGCACCTGAGGGACGCGAGATTGGAGCGCGCGAACCTGAGGGGCGCGGATCTGGAGGGCGTGGATCTGGAGAGCGCGAACCTGGAGGGCGTGGACTTGAGGGGTGCGAACCTGAAGCACGCGGACCTGAGGAGCGCGGACCTGGGCAGCGCGGACTTGAGGGGCGCGAACCTCGAGGGCGCGGATCTGGGGAATGCGCACCTGTGGCACGCGGACCTGGGGGGCGCGGACCTGAGGTTCGCGAATCTGGAGCATGCGAACCTGAAGCGCGCGGACCTGAGGGATGTGTACCTTGCGGGGACGAAGCTGAAGCACGCGAACTTAGAGCGTGTCTCACGTGGATCCGACCGCCGGTGTGCGGCATGATTTGGGGGCATGTCGTCGGATCTTGCGCTGCGGCTGGTGCCGGACGAGTTGTGGGCGATTGTTGAGCCGTTGATTCCGGGGT